>NZ_JBXAIT010000003.1:0-247479 GCF_058796495.1 Variovorax sp. GW823-FHT04B03 | reverse complement strand
AGAAGAGGACTCGAACCTCCACGATGTTACTCGCTAGTACCTGAAACTAGTGCGTCTACCAATTCCGCCATCTGGGCTGATTTTGCGTCTCAGCAAAGACTACGATTATATACACAAATTTGGCGCGCTCTTTTGAGCGTGTCGAAATTTCAGCTTCTGCGCGACATCGCTCGTGCGGCGGGTGTCCTGCCGAAGGCGGGTGGGTGCGATCGTGCGTGCATGGCCGGCGTCGAGGGGTGCGATCTGACGATCGCGTCGCCCGTTTGATGCAGTTTCGAGCGGCCATGAAAAAAGCCACCGGAGACCGGTGGCTTCAATCGGATGACCTGGTAAAGGTCTGTTTAAACTTGGTGCCCAGAAGAGGACTCGAACCTCCACGATGTTACTCGCTAGTACCTGAAACTAGTGCGTCTACCAATTCCGCCATCTGGGCCCACATGACTGCAGAAGCAGCCACGCTTTGAATTTCAGGAAAGAAGGAGATCATATCAAAAATAATGTCACTTCCAGCAGCTTGTTGGATGAAATCGAAGGAACTGTTCAAGGACATCGCGACGGGCACGGCTTCGTGCAACGCGACGACGGCGAGGCAGATATCTACCTGCCTCCGAACGAGATGCGCGCGGTGTTGCACAAGGATCGCGTCAAGGCGCGCATCGTGCGACAGGACCGTCGCGGCCGCCCCGAGGGGCGCGTGGTCGAGATCGTCGAGCGGCCAGAGCAGCCCATCATCGGCCGCCTGTTGCACGAAGGCGGGATCTGGCTCGTTGCACCGGAAGACAAGCGCTACGGCCAGGACGTCCTGGTCCCGAAGGGCGCCACCGGCCCCGCCAAGGTGGGCCAGGTGGTGGTCGTCCAGCTCACCGAGCCGCCGGCCTTGTTCGGCCAGCCCGTGGGCCGCGTGAGAGAAGTGCTGGGTGAGATCGACGACCCCGGCATGGAAATCGAGATCGCCGTGCGCAAGTACGGCGTACCGCATGAATTTTCTGCGGAGTGCCTGGCGCAGGCCAAGGCCCTGCCCGAGAAGGTACGCCCCGCCGACAAGAAAGGCCGCATCGACCTCACCGACGTGCCGCTCGTCACCATCGACGGCGAAGACGCCCGCGACTTCGACGACGCCGTGTACTGCGAGCCCGCGAAGGTGGGCCGGGGCAAGGGCTGGCGACTGCTGGTGGCCATCGCCGACGTCAGCGCCTATGTGCAGACCGGCTCGGCCATCGACATCGATGCGTACGACCGCGCCACCAGCGTCTATTTCCCGCGCCGCGTGATCCCGATGCTGCCCGAGAAGCTGTCGAACGGCCTGTGCTCGCTCAACCCCGAGGTCGAGCGCCTGTGCATGGTGTGCGACATGCTGGTTGCCGCCGATGGCGAGATCTACGCCTACCAGTTCTATCCGGCCGTGATGTTCAGCCATGCGCGCTTCACGTACACCGAAGTCGCCGCCATCCTCGGCAACACGCGCGGGCCCGAAGCGGCCAAGCGCAAGGACCGCGTCAAGGACCTGCTGAACCTCGCCGACGTCTACAAGGCCCTGCTCAAGCAGCGCGGCAAGCGCGGCGCGGTCGACTTCGAAACCACCGAGACGCAGATCATCTGCGACGACGCCGGCCGCATCGAGAAGATCGTGCCGCGCACGCGCAACGAGGCCCACCGCCTGATCGAAGAGGCGATGCTCGCCGCCAACGTCTGCAGCGCCGACTTCATCGCCGAAGGCAAGCACCCGGGCTTGTTCCGCGTGCACGAAGGCCCGACGCCCGAGAAGAAGGAAATCCTGCGCGGCTACCTGAAGGCCATGGGCGTCGGCCTGAGCATCACCGACGAGCCGCGTCCCGGCGAGTTCCAGGCGATCGCCGAAGCCACCAAGGAACGCCCCGACGCGCAGCAGATCCACACCATGCTGCTGCGCTCGATGCAGCAGGCGATCTACACGCCGATCAACAGCGGTCACTTCGGCCTGGCCTACGAGGCCTACACGCACTTCACCAGCCCGATCCGTCGCTACCCCGACCTGCTGGTGCACCGCGTGATCAAGGCGATCCTCGGCAAGACGCGCTACCAGCTGCCGATGCTGCCCACGCCCGGCGAGGCGCATGCCAAGCTGGCCAAGCGGCTCGCTTCGCGCGTCAAGGCGCCGACCAACAAGCCGCAGAAGGCGACCGTCGCGCCGAGCAAGGAAGTGCTGGCCTGGGAGGCCGCCGGCCTGCATTGCAGCGCCAACGAGCGCCGCGCCGACGAAGCCAGCCGCGATGTCGAGGCCTGGCTCAAGTGCAAGTACATGCGCGAGCACCTCGGTGAGGAGTACGGCGGCGTGGTCACCGCGGCCACCACCTTCGGCATCTTCGTCACGCTCGATGCGATGTACGTCGAGGGCCTGGTCCACATCACCGAACTCGGTGGCGAGTACTTCAAGTTCGACGAGATGCGCCAGGAACTGCGCGGCGAGCGCACCGGCATTCGCTACGCCATCGGCACGCGGGTGCGGGTGCAGGTGAGCCGCGTCGACCTCGATGGCCGCAAGATCGACTTCCGCCTCGTGCGCGAAGGCGAGGACCTGACCTCGCGCGCCATGAAGGACAAGGGCGGTGCGCCGGTGAAGGCGTCGGCCAAGCGAAGCTCCCGCCACAAGGCGGAGGCCGGTGGCGAGTCGCGATCGGAGCACGGTGGCGGCGGCGCTGCCGCGGTGCCCGCCGGTCCGCAATCGGCCATGCAGGCCTTCAAGTCGGCGGTGAAGAAAGCCGCTAACAAGATGCAGGGCAAGGGGCGCAAGCCCCGCCGCGGATGAGGCGCGCCGTGCACACTACCGGTCGAGTTACCGTGTGTATGGATCAGTTGAAAAGGAGACTTGGAGCATGAGCGTGGAAAACAACAAGGGCCGCATCGCGATCGTCACGGGCGCGGGGTCGGGCATCGGCCGCGCGGCCGCGCTGGCCCTGCTGGCGGACGGCTGGAGCGTGGCCCTTGCGGGGCGCCGCCTCGAGCCGCTGGAGCAGGTGGCGGAAGAATCGGGCGCGGGTGCGCGCGCCTTCGCGGTGCCGACCGACGTGGCCAATGCCGACTCGGTGCAGGCGCTGTTCGGCGCCACGGTCGAGCGCTTCGGGCGCGTCGATCTGCTGTTCAACAACGCCGGCGTGGGCAACCCGCCGGGACCGTTCGAGGACTGGACACCCGAGCAGTGGAAGGGCGTGGTGGACATCAACCTCACCGGCATGTTCTTCTGCATCCAGCAGGCCTTCCGCACGATGAAGGCGCAGACGCCGCGGGGCGGCCGCATCATCAACAACGGGTCGATCTCGGCGACCACGCCGCGGCCGAATTCCGCGGCCTACACCTCGACCAAGCACGCGGTCGAAGGGCTGACCAAGACCGCTTCGCTCGACGGCCGCAAGTACGACATCGCGGTGGGGCAGGTGGACGTGGGCAATGCCATGACCGAGCTGGCCGCGCGCATGGCCACCGGCGTGCCGCAGGCCAACGGCGAACTCGCGATCGAGCCGCTGATCGACGTCAAGATCGTCGGCCAGTCGGTGCTCTACATGGCGAACCTGCCGCTGGAAGCCAACGTGCTCTTCCACACCATCATGGCCACGAAGATGCCCTTCGTCGGGCGCGGCTGAGTCCTGCGCTCAGTCGGGCGCGCGGCGGGCCAGCGAGCCTGCCGTGAGCGGGGCCGCATCGGCCGGCCACAGGTCGGCGATGCGGCCGTGCTGCCAGACGGCTTCGCACGCCGCCTCGAACGCGGGGCGGCGCATCGCGAGCGCCGCGCCGATCATGCCGGCGAGCACATCGCCGGTGCCTGCGGTGGCAAGGCGGGCATTGCCGGTCGGATTGATGACCGGCGGCTCGTCGCCCGCATCGGCAATCACTGTTCCAGAACCCTTGAGCACCGTTACCGCGCCGAAGCGCGACGCCAGCGCGCGGGCCGCGGCCAGGCGGTTGGCTTGCACGCCACCCGTCGTGTCGCCGAGCAGGCGCGCGGCTTCCAATGGATGTGGCGTGAGCACGGTGGGGGCACCGGCCTGGCCTCGCGCGATCAGTTGCGCCTGAAGTAACGGATCGGCGGCGATGGCGTTGAGCGCGTCGGCGTCGAGCACCAGCGCGGCGGCCGTCGACAGCACGCGCGGCAGCAGTTCGCGCACGGCATCTCCGCCCCCGCAGCCGCACACGACCGTCATGCCGGCGAGGTCCAGGGCATGGGCGTCGCGCAGCATCAGCTCGGGCTGCGAGGTGTCGACCGGCGCTGCGCGGGGATCGAGCAATCCGACGAACACGCGTCCTGCGCCGGCATGGAGCGCAGCCGAGCCGGCCAGCAGCGCGGCACCGGCCATGCCCGAAGCGCCGCCGATCACCGCGACATCGCCGTAGCTGCCCTTGTGCGAGGCGTGGGTGCGCGGCTGGATATCGGGCGCGCCTGCGAGGCGGGCTGTTGGTCGCTCCTGGGCGAACGCGCTGCAACCTAGGTCGTCGAACCACACCGTGCCGGCGGCGTCGCGGCCTTGCGCCGTGAACAGACCGGGCTTCAGCGTGAGGAAGGTGAGGGTGGCGCGAACCGATGCCGGTGCTTGATTTGGGTTGGAGGCCCGCATGCCTGTGTCGGCATCGAGGCCTGAGGGCACATCGATGCTGAGCACTGGCGAGGCGCTAGCGTGCATCCGCGCGAGCCATTCGGCCATCGTGCCCGTGGGCGGGCGGGTCGATCCGATGCCGAGCAGCGCATCCACCGCCAGTTCGAAGCTCAATGGCGGCTGCGAAGCGAAGGTGACGCCCGCATCGCGCGCACGCTGCAGCGACGCCTTGGCATCCGGTGGCAGCCGGCCTTCATCGCCCACGAAGGTGACGACAGGAAAAAAGCCGCGATGCCGCAGTTGCGCCGCGGCTTCGAAGCCGTCGCCGCCGTTGTTGCCGGGGCCGCAGGCGATCCAGATCGTTCGCGCGTGCGGCACGAGCGCCATTGCGAGCCGCGCCGCCGCGAGGCCGGCGCGCTGCATCAGCGTGTGAGGGGGAAGGGCGGAGGCGGCCGCCTGCTCGATGCGACGCGTGGCGGCAATGTCGAACAGGTCGGCGGCGCTGGCGGACGTGATGCGATGCATCGAGCCATTGTGCCGCCGACGCCGCGCCTCCTATCATCGACCGATGACGCTCAAGACCTTCGGCTGGTTGCTGGTTCTGCTGCTGGCGTGCCTGGCCGGCTTCGTTGGCACGGCCGCAGCGATGATCGCTGGCGCGGCCTGGGCGGTCGGCCTGCTGATCGTGGTGTGGGGGCTGTTCCTGCTGGCCGAGCTGTTGCGCCGGGTGCCGCTGCGCGACGTCGCCTGGGCCCTGGGCGTGGGTTATGGCATCGGTGTGATCCGGTGGCTCGACGTGCCGGTCGAGGCAGGGGCCGGTACGCAGTGGCTGATGCTGGGCCTGGACCTGCTGGTGCTGGCGTTCTTCGGGCTGATCGCACCGGCGATCCTGGGGTTGATCGCCCAACGCTGGGCGCCCCGGCCCGAACTGCCGGCGGAAAAACCGGCCACCCCCGAGCAACTGCGCCGCTGGGGTCCTAAAGACTGAGCCGCTCGATCCCCAGGCCTTCGAGGTCGATGCCGGGGTCTTGCCCTGAGATCAGGTCGCCGAGCACGCGCGCGCTGCCGCACGACAGCGCCCAGCCGCTCGAGCCGTGGCCCAGGTTGAGCCACACGCCGGGAATGCCGCTGGCACCCAGCACCGGCGGGCCATCGGGCAGCATCGGGCGGGCGCCCTTCCATTGCTGGATGCCCGACTGCAACGTGGCAGCGCCGGGGAACCAGTCGTGCAGCACCTTGTAGAGCGTCTGGATCGCGGCCGGGCTCATGGCGTCGGGCGAGCCGCCGATCTCGGCGCTGCCGGCCACGCGCACGCGCTGGCCCAGGCGAGAGATCGCGACCTTGTAGCGTTCGTCCATCACCGCGCTGCGCGGCGCGTTGAGTGGCTCGCGCACCGGGGCGCTGACCGAGTGACCGTAGACCGGCGCCAGCGGGATGCGCAGTCCCAGCGGACGCAGCAGTGTGGCGGACGACAGGCCGGCGCAGACCACGATGGCGTCGAACTGCAGCGCGTCCGAGCCGCTGGCCAGCGTCAGCGAGGTGGGCGCGGCGCGGCTCAGAGGCGCGATGTCGCAGTTGAAATGGAACTGCGCGCCCAAAGCCTCGGCTTCCCACTTGAGCAGCAGCGCGAACTGGCGGCAGTTCGCGACCTCGTCTTCTGGCAGGTGGATCGCGCCTGCCAGCGGGGTGTCGGGGTTGAGCGCGGGCTCGATCAGGCGGGCCTCGTCGGCGTCGATCTCGCGGAACACGCTGCCGGCCGAACGCAGCACCTCGAGTCCGGGCTGCACCAGTTTTTTCTCGCGCTTGGAACGCAGCAGCACCAGGTAGCCGTCGCTGCGTTCGTAGCTCAGCTCGCGCGCTTCGGTCACCGCGTGCAGCCGGGTGCGGCTGTAGAAGGCCAGGCGCTGCATGCGGGCGCGGTTGGCCAGGTAGGTCTCGAGCTTGCAGGCCTTCTGCCAGCGCGACATCCAGCCGAGGTCGCGCGAACTCAGCGGCCAGCGCAGCTTGATCGCGCCGTGCGAAGACAGCAGCGAGCGCAGCACCTTGCTGCGCATGCCTGGTGCGGCCCACGGCGTGACATAACCCGGCGCGACCACGCCGGCGTTGGCGAAGCTGGCCTCTTCGGCGGCGGCGCCGCGGCGCTCGAACACGCTCACTTCATGGCCGTCGGAAACCAGTTCCCAGGCGGTGGTGACGCCGACGATGCCGGCGCCCACGATCGCGATTTTCATTGAAATGTTCTAGATAAAAGAAGCGGCTGACGCCCGTGAGGCGGGCGGTGACAGCGGTTATTTCTGTAGCGTGCGTTCGGCCTGGAGTGCCACCGCGAGCACGGCGTCGTCGTGCATCGCGGCATGCCACAGCATCAGGCCGACCGGCAGTTCGCCGTCGGCGTGGCAGGGCAGCGAAATGGCGCAGCCGTTGAGCATGTTGATGATCGACGGGTTGCGCAGCAGCAGCGCGTTGACGCGGAAGAATTCGTCGTCGCGCTCGGCGCCTGGTGCCACGCTGGCGATGGACGGCGCCGTGATCGGCACGGTCGGCGACACCACGGCGTCGAACGGTGCCAACGCCTTCTCGACGCGGGCGATCCAGTCGCGGCGGGCGCGGACCAGGTCGATGTACTCGTGTGCCTTCATGCCGGCGCCGCGCAGGATGCGCTGCGCCACGCGCGGGTCGTAGCCGGCGCCGCTGCGCTCGAGCAGCAGCCGGTGCCAGGCGTACGACTCGGCCGCCGAGAAGCCGCCGGTGGCGTTGATGCTCTGCAGGTCGGCCAGCTCGGGCAGCACTATTTCCTGGATATGGGCGCCGGTGGCGCGCAGGGTGGCCAGGGAGCGCTCGAAGGCTGTGGCCACGGTGGGCTCGAGGTCGTCGAGGAAGACGTTCTTCACGACGGCCAGCCGGTAGGCCGACAGCGACGCCGAGCCGGGCGTCACCTGCCGTGCCGAGAGGATCTCGTGCGCGGTGACGGCATCGCGCACCGAGTGGGTCATGGCGCAGACGGTGTCGAGCGTGGTCGACAGCGGCAGCGCGCCGTCGGCCGGCGTGAGGCGGGCGGTGTTCTTGAAGCCGACGATGCCATTCAGCGCAGCCGGGATGCGGATCGAGCCGCCGGTGTCGGAGCCCAGGCCGATGAAGGCCGCGCCGCTCGCCACCGAAATCGCCGCGCCGGAGGACGAGCCGCCCGGAATGCGCGGCGTGGCAGCGTCACTCACGTTGGCCGGCGTGCCGTGGTGCGGGTTGACGCCGACGCCGGAAAAGGCGAACTCCGTCATGTTGGTGCGCCCGGTCAGCACGCCGCCGGCGGCGCGCAGTCGGGCCACGGCGAGCGAATCGGCTGGGGCGGCCGGTGCGTGCGAGAGCACGGCCGAGCCGGCGGGTGTCGGCTGGCCGGCGACGTCGAACAGGTCCTTGCTGGTGAAGGCAAGCCCGGCGAGGCGGCTTTCGGGCGCCGATGCGGCGGCGGCCGCGCGGGCCTCGTCGAACATCGTGCGGGTGAAAACGTGGGCGCAGGCGGGAGATTCGGAGAGGGCGATGGCGCGCTCCATTTCGGTGCGCGCATCGGAACCGCCAGCCAGAAGGGTGAGACGGGTGGCGTGAAGGTCGTTCATGGCGTCGAGGGTACCTTGGAACGGCTCGGTTCGAGGGAGGAGGGGGTGGCCGCCGTGCTATACTCTTTGGGTTTCGCTGGTTATGCGACAGTTTTGTCGCCGCCAGTCAAGCACATCCGCAAACCGGCCCAATCAAGGTGTTGCGACCCCGTCGAAGGGGCGCAAAACGGGCTGGATTTTAGACCCAACCTTTGGAGTAAATTCAATGTCGACCACCATGCGCGAAATGCTGGAAGCCGGTGTCCACTTCGGTCACCAAACCCGCTTCTGGAACCCCAAGATGGCTCCGTTCATCTTCGGTCACCGCAACAAGATTCACATCATCAACCTGGAAAAGTCGCTCCCGATGTTCCAGGACGCGATGAAGTACGCCAAGCAACTCACGGCCAACCGCGGCACGATCCTGATGGTCGGCACGAAGCGTCAAGCCCGTGAAATCGTCGCTGCAGAAGCTCGCCGCGCCGGCGTGCCTTTCGTTGACACCCGCTGGCTCGGCGGCATGCTGACCAACTTCAAGACCGTCAAGACCTCGATCAAGCGTCTGAAGGACATGAAGGCCCAGCAAGAAGCCGGCCTCGACAGCCTGAGCAAGAAAGAGCAGCTCACGTTCTCGCGCGAAATCGCGAAGCTCGAGAAGGACATCGGCGGCATCCAGGACATGGCTGCGCTGCCCGACGCGATCTTCGTGATCGACGTGGGCTTCCACAAGATCGCCGTGGCCGAAGCCAAGAAGCTCGGCATCCCGCTGATCGGTGTGGTCGACTCCAACCACTCGCCCGAAGGCATCGACTACGTGATCCCCGGCAACGACGACTCGTCGAAGGCCGTCACGCTGTACGCCCGTGGCATCGCCGACGCGATCATCGAAGGCCGCAACAGCGCCGGCGGTGACGTGGTCAAGGCCGTTGCCGAAGGCAATGGCGACGAATTCGTCGAAGTCGAAGAAGGCGCTTCGGCCTGATAGGCGCGTTCGCGAGCCTGAAGAAGGGGCTTTGGTGCCCCTTTTTTTTAACCTGATTTTTGGATTTACGGAGATACACAAATGGCTGCAATCACCGCAAGCATGGTCGGCGAACTGCGCGCGAAGACCGATGCGCCCATGATGGAATGCAAGAAGGCCCTGACGGAGGCCGACGGCAACATGGAAAAGGCCGAAGAGTTGCTGCGCATCAAGCTCGGCAACAAGGCTGGCAAGGCATCGGGCCGCATCACCGCTGAAGGTGTGGTCACGGCTTTCGTCGACGGCGCTGCCGGCGGCATGATCGAAATCAACTGCGAAACCGACTTCGTCACCAAGAACGACAGCTTCCTGGCCATGGCCAATGCTGCCGCGATGCTGGTCGCCAAGAACAACCCCGCCGACATCGCCGCGCTCGGCGCGCTGGCTTACGAGCAGGACGGCTTCGGCCCCACGCTCGAAGACGTGCGCAAGGGCCTGATCGGCAAGATCGGCGAGAACATGAGCTTCCGCCGCTTCAAGCACTTCACGGGCAACGGCAAGCTGGCTTCGTACCTGCATGGCACGCGCATCGGCGTGATGGTCGAATTCGAAGGTGACGACACCTCGGCCAAGGACGTTGCGATGCACATCGCCGCCATGAAGCCGGTCGCCATTCAGGCATCGGACGTGCCCGCCGACCTGATCGAAAAAGAACGCGCTGTGGCCGCCGGCAAGGCGGAAGAAGACCGCAAGACGGCCGAAGCCGAAGGCAAGAAGCCGCAGCCGGCCGACATTGTTGCCAAGCGCATCGAAGGCGGCGTGCAGAAGTACCTCAAGGAAGTCTCGCTGCACAACCAGCCGTTCGTGAAGAACGACAAGCAGACCGTCGAGCAGATGCTCAAGGCCGCCGACACCACGATCAAGGGCTTCACCCTGTACGTGGTCGGCGAAGGCATCGAGAAGAAGGTCGACGACTTCGCTGCCGAAGTCGCTGCCCAGGTCGCTGCTGCCAAGGCTGCCGCCTGATCCGGCAGGCCTCCAAGCGGCGGTGCGCGACAGCGTGCCGCCGCTTTTTCACCGCCACGTTTTACACTCGCCCCCGCCAACCCTCTAAGGAAAATGCCCATGTCTGATGCCCGCCCAGCCCACAAGCGAATCTTGTTGAAGCTGTCGGGTGAGGCACTGATGGGCGATGACGCCTTCGGCATCAACCGCGCCACCATCGTGCGCATGGTCGAAGAAGTGGCCGAGGTCGTGAACATGGGCGTCCAGGTGGCGGTCGTGATCGGCGGCGGCAACATCTTCCGCGGTGTCGCGGGAGGCTCCGTCGGCATGGACCGCGCCACGGCCGACTACATGGGCATGCTGGCCACCGTCATGAACTCGCTGGCCCTGGCCGACGCCATGAACAAGCAGGGCCTCGTGGCCCGCGTGATGTCCGCCATCGCCATCGAACAGGTGGTCGAGCCCTATGTGCGCCCCAAGGCCCTGCAGTACCTCGAAGAGGGCAAGGTCGTGGTGTTCGCTGCCGGTACCGGCAACCCCTTCTTCACGACCGACACGGCCGCCGCGCTGCGCGGTGCCGAAATCGGTGCCGAGCTGGTGCTCAAGGCGACCAAGGTGGACGGTGTCTACACCGCCGATCCCAAGACCCACCCCGAAGCCACGCGCTACGCCTCGCTCACCTTCGATGAGGCGATTGCGCAGAATCTCGGCATCATGGACGCCACGGCCTTCGCGCTGTGCCGCGACCAGAAGCTGCCGATCAAGGTGTTCTCGATCTTCAAGAATGGCGCCCTCAAGCGCGTCGTGATGGGCGAGGACGAGGGCACGCTGGTGCATGCCTAGGAGTAATTGAGATGACCATTGCAGACATTCGCAGTGCGACCGACGCGAAGATGAACCAGTCGCTCGCCGCCTTCCAGAACAACCTCACCAAGATCCGCACGGGTCGCGCCAACTCGGCGCTGCTCGACTCGATCCACGTCGAGTACTACGGCTCGCAGGTGCCGCTGAGCCAGGTGGCCAACGTGTCGGTGCTCGACTCGCGCACGATCAGCGTTCAGCCCTGGGAAAAGGGCATGGGCGCCAAGATCGAGAAGGCTATCCGCGAAAGCGACCTGGGCCTGAACCCGGCGTCGATGGGCGACCTGATCCGCGTGCCGCTGCCCGCCATGAGCGAAGAGCGCCGCAAGGAAATGACCAAGCTGGTCCGCAACGAAGGCGAAAGCGCCAAGATCGCGACGCGCAACCTGCGCCGCGATGCGAACGAAGCCGTCAAGAAGCTCGTGAAGGACAAGCTGGCCTCGGAAGACGACCAGAAGCGCGCCGAGACCGAGATCCAGAAGGTCACCGACAAGCACATCGCGGAAATCGACCGTCTGGTCGCCGCGAAAGAAGCGGAGATCATGGCCGTTTGAGGCTCCGCATGGCCTCCTCGCCGCAGACGACGACCCCTCCGCACCACGTTGCCATCGTCATGGATGGCAACGGCCGGTGGGCCACCAAGCGCTTCCTGCCTCGCGTGGCGGGGCACAAGCAGGGCGTGGAGTCGCTGCGACGCTGCGTCAAGGCCTGCGCCGACCGCGGCGTGGGCGTGCTCACCGTGTTCGCGTTCTCCTCGGAGAACTGGAACCGTCCCCCTGAAGAAGTCTCCGGCCTGATGCAGCTGATGGTCGGGGCGTTGGCGCGCGAAGTGCCGCGCCTCAACGCCGACGGCGTGCGGCTGCATTTCGTGGGCGAACGCGCCGGCCTGTCCGACAAGATAGTGGCCGGCCTGGTGTCGGCCGAGCAGACCACGGCCCACAACACGCGTCTGATTCTCAACATCTGCTTCAACTACGGCGGACGCTGGGACATCGCGCGCGCTGCGGCCAAGCTCGCCGAGCAGGGCCTGCCCATGACCGAGATGAACCTCGATCGCGCCATGGCGCTGGCCCACGTGCCCGACCCCGACCTGTTCATCCGCACGGGTGGCGAGCAGCGGCTGTCGAATTTCCTGCTTTGGCAGAGTGCCTACGCCGAGCTGTTCTTCAGCGACAAGCTGTGGCCCGAGTTCGACGAGGCTGCGCTGGATGAGGCCATTGCCGCGTTCCAGGGCCGCGAGCGTCGCTTCGGCCAGACCTCGGCACAGGTTTCGGCTTCCGCGGCCTGACAACGGCCCGACACCACCTTCCGCATGCTCAAACAACGCATCCTCACGGCGATCGTGCTGCTCGCGATCCTGCTGCCGGCGTTGTTCTATCGAAACCACATTCCCTTCGCCTGCGTGATGCTGGTGTTGATCGGCGCCGCCGCATGGGAGTGGGGGCGCCTGAACGGCTACGGGCAGGGCATGTCGCTGTTCCTGGGCGCCGAGATGGTGGCGCTGTGCGGGCTGTCGTGGTGGCTCGGGCTGCTGGAGCAGCGCCTGTTCCTCATGTGGTCCCTGGCCAGTGCGGCTTGGGTGCTCGGCGGCGCGGCGCTGCTGCGCGTCGCGGTGCCCGGCTGGCCGCGCATTCCGCGCGGGCTGCGGCTGGTGGGCGGCCTGCTGGCGCTGTGGGTCGCATGGCTCGCAGCGGTGCAGGCGCGCATGGTCGGCATCAACTTCCTGCTGTCGATCCTGGTGCTGGTCTGGGTGGCGGACGTGTTCGCCTATTTCGCCGGCCGCGCCTTCGGCCTGAAGTTCACGCGCGCCAAGCTGGCGCCCGCCATCAGTCCCGGCAAGAGCTGGGAAGGTGTCTGGGGCGGCATGGCCGGCGTCATCGTGCTGGCGTTCGCCTGGGTCTGGGCCGACAAGAGCCTGGGCACCACGGTGCCCAGCCTCTACACCCGCCTGCATGAGCGCGGCTGGTGGCTGCTGTTGATCGGGGCGGTGTTCCTGGCGGCGATGAGCGTCGTCGGCGACCTCGTCGAATCGCTGATCAAGCGCAGCGCCGGCGCCAAGGACAGCAGCCGCCTGCTGCCCGGCCACGGCGGCGTGCTCGACCGCGTGGATGCCCTCTTGCCGGCACTTCCCATTGCCATGATGCTGGCTTTCCTGTGAACACTCCCAAACAACGTGTCACGGTGCTCGGCTCGACCGGTTCGGTCGGTGTCAGCACGCTCGACGTCATTGCCCGCCACCCCGAACGCTTCGAGGTGTTTGCGCTCTCGGCGGCCACCAAGGTCGACGAGCTGCTGGCCCAATGCGCGCGCTTCTCGCCGCGTTTCGCCGTCATGGCGAGTGCGCCGCATGCCGCGCTGCTGGCCGAAAAGCTCAAGCAGAACAACCTGTCGACCCGCGTCCTGATGGGCGACGATGCTCTCGAAAGAATAGCGTCAGACGACGAAGTCGACGCCGTGATGGCCGCCATCGTCGGTGCTGCCGGCCTGGCGCCGTGCCTGGCTGCCGCGCGCGCCGGCAAGCGCCTGCTGTTGGCCAACAAGGAAGCCCTGGTTGTCGGCGGCGAGCTGTTCATGCGCACGGTGCAGGAGGGCGGCGCCACGCTGCTGCCCATCGACAGCGAGCATTCGGCCATCTTCCAGTCGCTGCCCGAAGACCCGTCCACCTGGGCGCGGCGCATCGACAAGATCATCCTGACCGCCTCGGGCGGCCCGTTCCGCACCCGCGCGCCCGACACGCTCGGCGCCGTGACGCCCGAGCAGGCCTGTGCGCACCCGAACTGGGTCATGGGCCGCAAGATCTCGGTCGACTCGGCCACGATGATGAACAAGGCGCTCGAGGTGATCGAGGCGCGCCACCTGTTCGGCGTGTCGCCGGAGCAGATCGAGGTCGTCATCCACCCGCAGAGCGTGGTCCATTCGATGGTGCAGTTCACCGACGCCTCCGTCATCGCCCAGCTCGGCACGCCCGACATGCGGGTGCCGATCGCGGTCGGGCTGGCCTGGCCGGAGCGCGTCGAGAGCGGGGCGGCACGGCTCGATTTCCGCCAGATGGGCTCGCTGACCTTCGACGCGCCCGATCCTGCGCTGTTCCCTGGCCTGGGGCTGGCGTGGCAAGCCTTGCGCGCCGCTTCAGGCACCACGGCGGTGCTGAACGCGGCCAACGAGGTGGCTGTGGCCGCCTTTCTTGACCGACGCCTGCGTTTCGATCGCATTCATGCGGTCAATCTGGAAACTTTGGAGGCGGTCATGCCCTCCAAGCCGGCATCGCTGGCCGACCTGCTGGCGCTCGACGCCAGCGCCCGCGAGGCGGCCAATGCCGCTGCGGCACGTTTCGCGGCCTGATTCCCTACTGCGCAGAGGACCCTGATGCTCACCGTCATAGCTTTTGTGGTCGCTCTTGGCGTCCTCATCGCGGTCCACGAATACGGCCACTACCGCGTGGCCGTGGCCTGCGGCGTCAAGGTGGAGCGCTTCTCGGTCGGCTTCGGCAAGGCCCTCCTGCGCTGGCAGCCCAAGCGGCAGCATCCGGGGCAGCAGACCGAGTTCGTGATCGGCGCCTTTCCCTTCGGCGGCTACGTCAAGATGCTCGATGAGCGCGAAGGCCCCGTGGCGCCCGAGGAGCGGCACCGCGCCTTCAACACCCAGCCGCTGCGCTCGCGCGCGGCCATCGTGGCCGCCGGCCCGATCGCCAACCTGCTGCTGGCGGTCGTTCTGTACACGGCCGTCAACTGGATCGGCGTCGACGAGCCTGTGGCCAAGCTGGCCCGGCCGGTGGCGGCGTCGCTGGCCGAGTCGGCGGGACTGCGCGGCGGCGAACACATCACCCAGGCCGGTTTCGATGGCGACCTGTCGCCGGTCCAGTCCTTCGAAGACCTGCGCTGGCGCATGACGCGCGGCGCACTCGACGGCCGCGACCTCACGCTCGAAGTGGCGGGCGAGGGCGGCCGGCCCGGCCGCCAACTGGTCCTGCCGCTGAGCCGCATGGAGGCCAAGGACGCCGATCCGCAGATGTTCCGCAAGATCGGCGTGGTCGCGCCGCTGACCCGCCCCGAGATCGGCGAGGTCATGGCGGGCAGCGCGGCGGAGCGCTCGGGCCTGCGCAATGGCGACCTGGTTCTTACCATCGGCGACACCCCCATCCTCGACGGGCAGCAGCTGCGCGAAGTCATCCGGGCCTCGGTCGATGCCACCGGGCAGGCGCGCACGCAGACCTGGCAGCTCCAGCGCGGCGGCCAGCCGCTCTCGCTCGAAGTCAAGCCGGAAGTGCGCGAAGAGGGCACCACCAAGGTCGCGCGCATCGGTGCCTACGTCGGCGCGCCGCCCGAGATGGTCACGGTGCGCCAGGGCGTCATCGACGGCGTCTGGCGTGGCGTGGTGCGCACCTGGGAGGTGTCCGCGCTCACGGTTCGCATGATGGGCAAGATGCTGATCGGCGAGGCCTCGATCAAGAACCTGAGCGGTCCCTTAACAATTGCTGATTACGCCGGCAAGTCCGCCAGCCTCGGTCTGACGCAGTACCTGGTCTTTCTCGCGCTCATCAGCGTGAGCCTCGGGGTGCTCAACCTGATGCCGCTGCCGGTCCTCGATGGGGGGCACCTGATGTATTATCTTTGGGAGGGCCTGACCGGGAAAAGCGTCTCCGACGCCTGGATGGAACGGCTGCAGCGTGGCGGTGTCGCCTTGCTGCTGGTGATGATGTCGGTCGCACTCTTCAACGACGTCACGCGGCTCTTTGGTTAACTTTCTGCCGGCCCTTTCCGTGCCGGCCCAATTCACAGATGAACACAAACTTCAGTCGCTTTCGCCTGCGTAGCGTTGCCGCGGTGGTGGCCAGCACGCTGGCGGCCACGGCCGCTTGGGCCGTCGAGCCTTTCACGGTGCGCGATATCCGCGTCGAAGGCTTGCAACGCGTCGAGGCCGGCACGATCTTCGGGTCGCTGCCCCTGCGTGTGGGCGACACCTACAGCGATGAACGCGGCTCGGCCGCGATCCGCGCGCTGTTCGACCTGGGGTTGTTCAAGGACGTGCGCATCGACGTCAACGGCAACGTGCTGGTGGTGATCGTCGAAGAGCGGCCCACCATCGCCGACGTCGACTTCGTCGGCGCCAAGGAATTCGACAAGGCGGCGCTGCAGAAGGCGCTGCGTGAAATCGGACTGGCCGACGGCCGCCCGTACGACAAGGCGCTGGCCGACCGCGCCGAGCAGGAGCTCAAGCGCCAGTACGTGAGCCGCAGCCTGTACAACGCGAACGTCGTGACCACGGTCACGCCCATCGAGCGCAACCGCGTGAACCTGACGTTCACCGTGACCGAAGGCGAATCCGCCCGCATCCGCGAAGTGCACGTGGTAGGCAACAAGGCCTTCAGCGAATCGACGCTGCTGAGCCTGTTCGACCAGGACAGCGGCGGCTTCATGAGCTGGTACACCAAGTCGAACCAGTACTCGCGCGCCAAGCTCAACGCCGACCTCGAGACACTGAAGAGCTACTACATCACCCGCGGCTACCTCGAGTTCCGCATCGATTCGACCCAGGTCGCCATTTCGCCGGACCGCAAGGACCTGAGCGTCACGGTGAACATCACCGAAGGCGAGAAGTTCGTGGTGGCGGGCATCAAGCTCGACGGCAACTACCTGGGCCGCGACGACGAGTTCAAGTCGCTCATCACGATCAAGCCCGGCGAGCCCTACAACGGCGAGCAGGTCACCGAGACCACCAAGGCCTTCAGCGACTACTTCGGCACCTTCGGCTACGCCTTCGCCCGCGTGCAGGCGCGTCCGGACATCGACCGCGTGAACAACCGCGTCACGCTCACGCTGCAGGCCGAGCCCTCGCGCCGCGTCTACGTGCGCCGCGTGTCGGTCGGCGGCAACAACAAGACGCGCGACGAAGTGATCCGCCGCGAGTTCCGCCAGTTCGAAGCCTCGTGGTACGACGGCGACAAGATCAAGGTTTCGCGCGACCGCGTGGACCGCCTGGGCTTCTTCACCGAAGTGAACGTCGAGACCCAGGAAGTGCCGGGCTCGCCCGACCAGGTCGACCTGACCGTCAACGTGGCCGAAAAGCCCACCGGCACGCTGCAGCTGGGCGCCGGCTACTCGAGCGCGGAAAAGGTCGCGCTGACCTTCGGCATCTCGCAGGAGAACGTGTTCGGCTCGGGCAACTTCCTGGGCGTGCAGGTCAACACCAGCAAGTACAACCGCACGCTGTCGCTGACCACCACCGATCCTTACTTCACGAAGGACGGCATCTCGCGCACGATCAGCGTGTACCACACGACGACGCGCCCGTACTCTACGAACGAAGACGGCGACTACAAGCTGGTGAACCAGGGCGCCTCGATCCGCTTCGGCGTGCCGTTCAGCGAACTCGACACCGTCTTCTTCGGCGTCGGCCTGGAGCGTTACGCGTTCGACCCGAACCGCTCGGCGCTCGCCGGCCTCACCACGCCGCAGTCGTACCTGAACTACTTCCACTGCGGCAAGGACGCGACCGGCTGGTTCGTCACCAGCTGCGACCAGAAGAGTGTCTGGGGCATCCCGCTGACCGTGGGCTGGGGCCGCGACAGCCGCGACAGCGCGCTGGTCCCGACCACCGGCCGTCTGCAGCGCGCCAACCTCGAGTTGGGCGTGGGCGGCGACATGAAGTACCTGAAGACAAGCTACCAGTACCAGCAGTTCTTCGCGATCAACAAGCAGTACACCTTCGCCATCAACGGCGAAGTGGGTTATGCCAAGGCCTTCGGTGGCAAGGTCTACCCGATCTTCAAGAACTTCTACGCCGGTGGCCTGGGTTCGATCCGCGGTTTCGAGCAGAACTCGCTGGGCCCGCGCGACCAGCCGCTGCTCGGCCAGACCGAAGGCGCGGCACTGGGCGGTACCAAGAAGGCCATCTTCAACGCCGAGCTGAGCACGCCGTTCCCCGGCGCCGGCAACGACCGCACGCTGCGCCTGTACGGCTTCTTCGACGTCGGTAACGTGTTCGGCTCCCGTGCACCCAACGTGACCGACGAGCAATGGAAGGCCCAGAAGAAGCTGCGCGCCTCGGTCGGCCTGGGCATCAGCTGGATCTCGCCGCTGGGCCCGCTGCGCCTGGCCTACGCCTTCCCCGTCAAGTCCCAGAAGGAAGTGACGGATCCCAGCACCGGGTTCGTCGTGATCCCGAAGGATAGAATTCAGCGCCTCCAATTCCAGATCGGAACGTCTTTCTAAATGAAGCATTTGATTCGCGCCGCCGCCGGCGCGTTCCTGATTCCCGCTTTTGCCCTCGTGGCTGCGCCCGCGCAGGCCCAGGAAAGCTTTCGCATCGGTTTCGTGAACCCCGACCGTGTCCTGCGTGAAGCGCAGCCGGCCAAGACCGCGCAAGCCAAGCTCGAGGCTGAATTCCTCAAGCGCGAAAAGGACCTGACCGTGCAGGGCGATGCGCTGAAGATGGCCTCGGAGAAGTTCGAGCGCGAGGCGCCGACCCTGTCGGAAAGCCAGCGCGTCTCGCGCCAGCGTTCGCTGGTCGACCAGGACCGCGACTTCCAGCGCAAGCGCCGCGAGTTCCAGGAAGATCTGAACGCGCGCAAGAACGAAGAGCTCCAGCAGGTCTACGAGCGCGCCAACCGCGTGGTCAAGCAGGTCGCCGAAGCCGAAAAGTACGACGCCATCCTCCAGGAAGCGATCTACATCAACCCGAAGCACGACATCACCGACAAGGTGATCAAGGCGCTCAACGCGTCGGTCGGCTCCTCTGCGCCTGCGGCCGGCAAGTAACGCCGCGAACCGGCGTGTCGCTGCAGCTCGGAGCCATCGTTGACGCCCTCGGGGGCGAGCTTCATGGAGATGCCACGCTGTCCATCGAGCGGCTCGCGCCGCTTCAGAATGCACAGCCCGATGCGCTCAGCTTCCTGAGCCATCCCAAATACCAGCAGGAACTGGCCGCCTCCAAGGCGGCCTGTGTCATCGTGTCACCCGCCATGCGCGACGCTGCCGCGGCGCGTGGCGCTTACATCGTCACGCCCGACCCGTACTACTACTTTGCGCGCCTGACGCAGCTGTGGAAAGCGCACCATGCGCGCCCGGAAGCTGATCGCATCCATCCCTCCGCCGTGATCCATCCCGAAGCCCAGATCGACGCCACCGCGCGCATCGGCGCGCTGTGCGTGGTGGAGCGGGGCGCGCGCATCGGCGCGGGCACCGTACTGAAATCGCGCGTCACCGTGAGCGAAGACTGCACCATCGGCGAGCGCTGCCTGCTGCACCCCGGCGTGGTGATCGGGGCTGACGGCTTCGGCCTCGCGCCGCACCAGGGCGCCTGGGTCAAGATCGAGCAGCTGGGCGCGGTGCGCATCGGCAACGACGTCGAGATCGGCGCCAACACCTGCATCGACCGCGGCGCGCTCGACGACACCGTGATCGAAGACGGTGTGAAGCTCGACAACCTGATCCAGATCGGCCACAACGTGCGTGTCGGCAAGCACACCGCCATGGCGGGCTGCGTCGGCGTGGCCGGCAGCGCCACCATCGGCGCCCACTGCACCTTCGGCGGCGGCGCCATCGTGCTGGGTCACCTCACGGTGGCCGACGGCGTGCACGTGTCGGCGGCGACCGTGGTGACACGCTCCATCCGCAAGGCCGGCCAGTACACCGGCATGTTTCCGATCGATGACAATGCGAACTGGGAAAAGAATGCGGCAACACTCAAGCAGTTGCACAGCCTGCGCGAACGACTGAAGGCGCTGGAAAAAGCCCCCTCGAAACAATGACGACGATGCAGGAACAGAACACCATGACGGACACGACGCTCGATATCCACCAAATTCTCAAGTTGCTGCCGCATCGCTACCCGTTTCTCCTGGTGGACCGGGTGTTGAGCATGGAGAAGGGCAAGCGCATCACGGCGCTCAAGAACGTGACGATGAACGAGCCCTTCTTCAACGGCCACTTCCCGCACCGTCCGGTGATGCCGGGCGTGCTGATGCTCGAAGCCATGGCGCAGGCCGCGGCGCTGCTGTCGTTCCGCTCGCTGGACATCGTGCCCGACGACAACACGGTCTACTACTTTGCAGCCATCGACGGCGCACGCTTCAAGCGCCCCGTGGAGCCTGGCGACCAGCTCACGCTGGAAGTCGAGATCGAGCGCATGAAGGCCGGCATCTCGAAGTTCAAGGGCCGTGCGCTCGTGGGCAGCGAACTGGCGTGCGAAGCCTCGCTGATGTGCGCCATGCGCCAGATCAACAGCTGATCCGGCTCATCGTCTCTTGCAAGGCATGACCCAGGTTCACTCGACCGCGATCGTCGACCCGAAGGCCCAGCTCGACGCCTCGGTGTCGGTCGGTCCCTATACCGTGATCGGCCCGCACGTGCGGATCGGCGCGGGCACCACCATCGGCGCGCACTGCGTGATCGAAGGGCGCACCACCATCGGGCGCGACAACAGGATCTTCCAGTTCTCGTCGCTCGGTGCGATCCCGCAAGACAAGAAGTACGCGGGCGAGCCGACCGAGCTCACCATCGGCGACCGCAACGTGATCCGCGAGTTCTGCACCTTCAACCTCGGCGTGCCCGGGGCAGGGGGCATCACGCGTGTCGGCAACGACAACTGGATCATGGCGTACACGCACATCGCGCACGACTGCCGGGTCGACAACCACACCACGCTGTCCAACAACACCACGCTGGCCGGGCACGTGCACCTGGCCGACTGGGTCACGATCGGCGGCCTGACGGGCATCCACCAGTTCGTTTCGGTGGGCGCCCACGCCATGGTCGGTTTTGCGAGCGCGATCTCGCAGGACGTGCCGCCGTTCATGCTGGTCGACGGCAATCCGCTGGCCGTGCGCGGCTTCAACATCGTGGGCCTGCGCCGGCGCGATTTCTCGGCGCAGCGGCTCGCGGCGGTCAAGCAGATGCACCGCCTGCTGTACCGGCAGGGCAAGACGCTCGAAGAGGCGCGCGCCGCCATCGCCGAGCTCGCGGCGGAGATGCCCGAGGCCGCCGGCGATGTCGCGCTGATGGAGGCCTTCCTCGCTCATTCAACGCGCGGCATCGCGCGCTGACATGGGCGCGATGAGCACGAACGAACAGCGCCGCTTCGCGCTGGTCGCGGGCGAAGCGTCCGGCGACCTGCTCGCGGGTTTGCTGCTCGACGGCCTCGAAGCCCGCTGGCCGGCCTTGCAGACCGTCGGCATCGGCGGCCCACGCATGCTGGCCCATGGCTTCCAGAGCTGGTGGCCGCAGGAAAAGCTGGCCGTACGCGGCTACATCGAGGTGCTTCGGCATTACGCCGAGATCGCCGGCATCCGCCGCCAGCTCAAGGCCCGGCTGCTGCGCGAGCGCCCCGAGCTGTTCATCGGCGTCGACGCGCCCGATTTCAACCTCGACCTCGAAGCCGGCCTGCGCAGCGAGGGCATCAAGACCGTTCACTTCGTCTGCCCCTCGATCTGGGCCTGGCGTGCCGACCGCATCGACAAGATCCGGGCCGCTGCCGACCACGTGCTGTGCATCTTCCCGTTCGAGCCAGAACTGCTCGAAAAGCAGGGCGTGGCCGCGAGCTATGTGGGCCATCCGATTGCCAACGTGATCCCGATGACGCCCGACCGCGCTGCCGCCCGCGCCGCACTCGGGCTGGACCCCGAGGCGCAGGTCGTCGCGCTGCTGCCTGGCAGCCGCCGTTCCGAAATCCGTTACCTCGCGGCCCGCTTCTTCGCTGCTGCGGCGTTGATGCAGAAGGCCAAGCCGAAGCTGCAGTTCATCGCGCCGATCCTGCCGGGGTTGCGCGCCGAGGTCGAAAGCCTGCTGCAGGCCGCCGGCATGGCCGGTCGGGTGAAGCTGTTCGACGGCCAGTCGCATGCCGCGCTCGCCGCCTGCAACGTCACGCTGATCGCCAGCGGCACGGCCACGCTCGAGGCGGCGCTGTTCAAACGGCCGATGGTCATCGCCTACAACATGAACGGGCTCTCGTGGCGCCTCATGCAGCGCAAGCAGCTGCAGCCCTGGGTCGGGCTGCCGAACATCCTTTGCCGCGAGTTCGTGGTGCCCGAACTGCTGCAGGAAGCCGCCTCGCCCGAGGCCCTGGCCAACGCCACGCTCGAATGGCTCGACGCGCCCGCGAAGACGCAGGCGCTGCAACAAAGATTTTCAGCGCTGCATGTGCAATTGCAGCGCGACACGCCCACACTGTGCGCCGATGCGATCCAGAAAGTTCTTGAAGGCTGAGCAGGCCCCGCTGGTGTGGGATGCGCCCGGCCTGATGGCGGGCGTCGATGAAGCCGGGCGCGGGCCGCTGGCCGGGCCCGTGGTGGCCGCGGCCGTGATCCTCGACGACCTGCGCCCGATCCGTGGCCTGGCCGACTCCAAGACGCTCACGGCCCTGCAGCGCGAACGCCTGCACGACCAGATCCTCGCCAAAGCGCTGTGCTGCTCGATCGCCCAGGCCTCGGTCGAGGAGATCGACAGCCTCAACATCCTGCAGGCCACCATGCTCGCGATGCGTCGTGCGGTCGAAGGCCTACGGCTCAAGCCCGTCAAGGTGCTGGTGGACGGCAACCGCCTGCCCCGGCTCGACGTGCTGGCTGAGGCCATCGTCAAGGGCGACGCGCGGGTCAAGGCGATCTCGGCCGCGTCCATCCTGGCCAAGGTGCACCGCGACCGGCTCTGCACGCAACTGCACGACGAATTTCCGCACTACGGCTTCGCCGGCCACAAGGGCTACGGCACGCGCGAGCACCTCGAGGCGCTCCAGCGCCATGGGGCCTGCGTGCATCACCGTCGGTCGTTCAGCCCGGTGGCGGCGGCGCTGGCGCGCACGGCCGCCGCAACTTCAGGCGTCAACGTCATGGCCGGCGAGGTTTCGGTCGCCCACGTGATCGGCGCCGCCGAAAACAACAACGCACGCCTCGATCCGCGCGCCGCCCCTTGAGCCCGCCATGACCACCGACACCGGCCCGAGCCACATCAGCTCGCGCGACAACCCCTTGCTCAAGGATCTGCGCAAGCTCGCCCAGGACCCGGGTGCCTACCGCAAGCTCGGCCGCCTCTGGCTCGAGGGCGATCACCTGTGCCGCGCGGCGCTGGCCCGCGGCGTCCGGCCGGCGGTGGCGGTGTTTTCAGAAGAATTCTGGCCTTCGGCGCCCGCCGAATGGGTGCAGAGTGCTATCAAAACGGTAGTGGTCGCCGACGACCTGCTGCGCGCAGTGAGTGGCCTGGAGTCGCCCGCGCCGATGGGCTTCGTGCTCGACCTGCCGCCGCGGCCCGAAATCCTGCCCGACGCGCCGAGCGTGGTGCTCGACCGCCTGCAGGACGCCGGCAATGCCGGCTCCATCCTGCGCAGCGCGGCGGCTTTCGGCTTCACCCAGGTGATCGCGCTCAAGGGCACGGCCGCGCTGTGGGCGCCGAAGGTGCTGCGCGCCGGCATGGGGGCCCACTTCGGCCTGCGGCTGGTCGAAGGCGTGGACATCGACGCGCTCGATGCGCTGCGGGTGCCGCTGGTGGCCACCAGTTCGCACCGGGGCGAATGGCTGCACAAGGCCAATTTGCCGCACCCCTGCGCCTGGCTGATGGGCCACGAAGGGCAGGGCGTTTCGGCCGCGCTGGAGGCCCGGGCCGCCCATCACATCCGCATCGCGCAGCCGGGCGGCGAAGAGTCGCTCAACGTGGCGGCGGCGGCCGCCATCTGCCTGCACGCAAGCGGAGCAGCCCTGCAGGCCAAATAACACACCCAGTCCGGGCTACAATCGGGGGCTTACTCGCAAATCAGCGTCGCCCGGCCGCCTTCAACGCCAAAATCCCCTTAAGCAGCAGTCCGCAGGCAACGCGCCTGGGGCTCCGGGCGACCGTAACCATCCGGAGAACCCAGTGCTTTTGTCTCTCAAGGGAAGTTTCCCGCCCGCCATCCTGGCGCTCGCAGACGGCACGGTCTTTCTCGGCAACTCGATCGGAGCCGCCGGCTCCACGACCGGTGAAGTGGTGTTCAACACCGCGATGACCGGTTACCAGGAAATCCTCACCGACCCCAGCTACTGCCAGCAGATCGTCACCCTGACGTATCCGCACATCGGCAACTATGGTGTCAACGGCGAGGACATCGAAGCCGACAAGATCCATGCCGCGGGCCTGATCATCAAGGACCTGCCCCTCGTCGCTTCCAACTTCCGCAAGACCGCCACGCTGACCGAGTACCTCGTGTCCGGCAACACGGTGGCCATCGCGAACATCGACACCCGCAAGCTCACGCGCCACCTGCGCACCCACGGCGCCCAGAACGGCTGCATCCTGGGCCTGGCCGCGGGCGAGACCGTGACGCAGGCGCTGATCGACAAGGCCATCGCCGCCGCCAAGGCCGCGCCCAGCATGGCCGGCCTCGACCTGGCCAAGGTGGTGTCGGTCAAGCAGACCTACGAATGGACCGAGACCGAGTGGAAGCTCGGCGCGGGCTACGGCGTGCAGATCACGCCGCAGTTCCACGTGGTTGCGTTCGACTACGGCGTCAAGAAGAACATCCTGCGCATGATCGCGCAGCGTGGCGCGCGCATCACCGTGGTGCCGGCGCAGACGCCCGCGGCCGACGTGCTCAAGCTCAAACCCGATGGCATCTTCCTGGCCAACGGCCCCGGCGACCCGGAACCTTGCGACTACGCCATCAGCGCGGTCAAGGAACTGATCGAGACCGGCATCCCCACCTTCGGCATCTGCCTGGGTCACCAGATCATGGCGCTCGCCTCGGGCGCCAAGACCTTCAAGATGAAGTTCGGCCACCACGGCGCGAACCATCCGGTGAAGGACCTGGACAACGGCCGCGTGAGCATCACCAGCCAGAACCACGGCTTCGCGGTCGACGAGAAGTCGCTGCCGGCCAACCTGCGTCCCACCCACATCAGCCTGTTCGACAACACGCTACAGGGCCTGGCGCGCACCGACAAGCCCGCGTTCTGCTTCCAGGGCCACCCCGAAGCCTCGCCGGGCCCGCACGACATCGGCTACCTGTTCGATCGCTTCACGGCACTCATGGAAAAGCACAAGACGGAGCACAAGAATGCCTAAGCGCACCGACCTCAAATCGATCCTCATCATCGGCGCCGGCCCGATCATCATCGGCCAGGCTTGCGAGTTCGACTACTCTGGCGTGCAGGCCTGCAAGGCGCTGCGCGAAGAGGGCTACAAGGTCATCCTGATCAACAGCAACCCCGCGACGATCATGACCGACCCGGCCACGGCTGACGTCACCTACATCGAGCCCATCACCTGGCAGACGGTCGAGAAGATCATCGCCAAGGAACGCCCCGACGCGATCCTGCCGACCATGGGCGGCCAGACCGCGCTGAACTGCGCGCTCGACCTGTGGCGCAACGGCGTGCTCGACAAGTACACCGGCACGGCCACGAACCGCCCGATCGAGCTGATCGGCGCCACGCCCGAAGCCATCGACAAGGCCGAGGACCGCCTGAAGTTCAAGGACGCGATGACCAAGATCGGCCTGGGCTCGGCGCGTTCGGGCATCGCCCACACGCTCGACGAGGCGTGGGCCGTGCAGAAGACGGTCGGCTTCCCGGTCGTCATCCGCCCCAGCTTCACGCTGGGCGGCACCGGCGGCGGCATCGCCTACAACCCGGAAGAGTTCGAGACCATCTGCAAGCGCGGCATCGAAGCCTCGCCGACCAACGAGCTGCTGATCGAAGAGTCGCTGCTCGGCTGGAAAGAGTACGAGATGGAAGTCGTGCGCGACAAGGCCGACAACTGCATCATCGTCTGCTCGATCGAAAACCTCGACCCGATGGGCGTGCACACCGGCGACTCGATCACCGTGGCGCCCGCGCAGACGTTGAGCGACAAGGAGTACCAGATCCTGCGCAACGCCTCGCTGGCCGTGCTGCGCGAGATCGGCGTCGATACGGGCGGCTCGAACGTGCAGTTCTCCATCAACCCGAAGGACGGCCGCATGGTCGTCATCGAGATGAACCCGCGCGTGTCGCGTTCGTCGGCGCTGGCCTCCAAGGCCACCGGCTTCCCGATCGCCAAGGTCGCGGCCAAGCTGGCCGTGGGCTACACGCTCGACGAGCTGCGCAACGAGATCACCGGCGGCGCCACGCCTGCGTCGTTCGAACCGTCGATCGACTACGTGGTCACCAAGATCCCGCGTTTCGCTTTCGAAAAATTCCCGCAGGCCGACTCGCGTCTCACGACGCAGATGAAGTCGGTGGGCGAGGTGATGGCCATGGGCCGCACCTTCCAGGAGTCGTTCCAGAAGGCCCTGCGCGGCCTCGAAGTGGGCGTCGACGGCCTGAACGAGAAGACGCAGGACCGCGAAGTGCTCGAGAAGGAACTGGGCGAGCCCGGTCCCGAGCGCATCTGGTACGTGGGCGACGCCTTCGCCATGGGCCTGAGCGTCGATGAAGTGTTCGCGCTGACCAAGATCGACCCGTGGTTCCTGGTGCAGATCGAAGAGATCGTGAAGATCGAACTCGAGCTGGAAACCAAGTCGCTCGACGACATCGACAAGGACACGCTGCTCGCTCTCAAGAAGAAGGGCTTCTCCGACCGCCGCCTGGCCAAGCAACTCAAGACCACCGACACGGCCATCCGTGAGAAGCGCCGCGCCCTGGGCGTGCGCCCGGTCTACAAGCGCGTGGACACCTGCGCGGCCGAGTTCGCGACCAACACGGCCTACATGTACTCGACCTATGAAGACGAGTGCGAAGCCGACCCGACCGACAAGAAGAAGATCATGGTGCTCGGCGGCGGTCCCAACCGCATCGGCCAGGGCATCGAGTTCGACTACTGCTGCGTGCATGCCGCGCTCGCCATGCGCGAAGACGGCTACGAGACCATCATGGTCAACTGCAACCCCGAGACCGTGTCGACCGACTACGACACCTCCGACCGCCTGTACTTCGAACCGCTGACGCTCGAAGACGTGCTCGAGATCGTCGACAAGGAAAAGCCGCTCGGCGTGATCGTGCAGTACGGCGGCCAGACGCCGTTGAAGCTCGCGCTCGACCTCGAAGCCAACGGCGTGCCGATCATCGGCACTTCGCCCGACATGATCGACGCGGCCGAAGACCGTGAGCGCTTCCAGAAGTTGCTGCACGAGCTGGGCCTGCGCCAGCCGCCGAACGCCACCGCGCGCACCGAACCCGAAGCGCTCGAAAAGGCTGCGGCCCTGGGCTACCCGCTGGTGGTGCGCCCGAGCTACGTGCTCGGCGGCCGCGCGATGGAAATCGTGCACGAGCAGCGCGACCTCGAGCGCTACATGCGCGAGGCCGTGAAGGTCAGCAATGACTCGCCGGTGCTGCTCGACCGCTTCCTGAACGACGCCGTCGAATGCGACGTCGACTGCATCCGTGACGCCGAAGGCGGCACGCTGATCGGCGGCGTGATGGAACACATCGAACAGGCCGGCGTGCACTCGGGCGACTCCGCCTGCTCGCTGCCGCCCTACAGCCTGAACGCCGACACGGTGGCCGAGCTGAAGCGCCAGAGCGCTGCCATGGCCGCTGCGCTGAACGTGGTCGGCCTGATGAACGTGCAGTTCGCCATCCAGCAGAAGGACGGCAAGGACGTCATCTACGTGCTCGAAGTGAACCCGCGTGCGTCGCGCACCGTGCCTTACGTGAGCAAGGCCACGGGCATCCAGCTGGCCAAGGTGGCGGCACGCTGCATGGCCGGCCAGTCGCTCGCGTCGCAGGGCGTGACCAAGGAAGTCACCCCGCCGTACTTCAGCGTGAAGGAAGCCGTGTTCCCGTTCGTCAAGTTCCCGGGCGTCGACACCATCCTCGGCCCCGAGATGAAGTCGACCGGCGAAGTCATGGGCGTGGGCAAGACCTTCGGCGAAGCCTTCGTGAAGTCGCAGCTGGGCGCGGGCACGCTGTTGCCCAAGTCGGGCAAGGCCTTCATCTCGGTGAAGAACAACGACAAGGCACGTGCCGTCGAAGTGGCGCGCGGCCTGGCCAAGCTGGGCTTCGAGCTGGTCGCCACCAAGGGCACCGCCGCGGCCATCAGCGCTGCCGGCATCGCCTGCGAGACGGTCAACAAGGTGACCGAAGGCCGCCCGCACATCGTGGACATGATCAAGAACAACGAGATTGCCTTGGTCATCAACACGGTGGAAGAGCGCCGCAACGCGATCACCGACTCGCGCCAGATCCGCACCTCGGCGCTGCTGGCGCGCGTGACCACCTTCACCACGATCTTCGGTGCCGAAGCCGCGGTCGAAGGCATGGGCTTCATGGACGAGCTGGGCGTGATCTCGGTGCAGGAGATGCACGCGCAGCTGGCCGCCGCCTGACCGGGCACCGCCATCATGCAAACGCAGCTGGTCGAACTGGGCCTGACTGACTGGAACGCGGCCACGCCCAACGAGGCGTGGATCGCGGAACTGGAAGCCGGCAAGGTGCTGTACTTCCCACGGCTGGGCTTCGAACTGCTGCCTGAAGAGCGCAGCCTGCTGACGCCCGGCCTGCTGTCGCCCGACGTGCGCAACATCAGCCTCGATGCCCACGGCAAGCTCAAGGGCGCCGTCGGTGACGAGGCGGTGCAGCGTGCCACGGCGGCGATGGTGAAGCGTTTTCGCACCCAGGCGCAGCAGCTCATCCATGGGCTGCTGCCGCACTACACGCCGGCCTTGCGCCTGGCGCCGACCAGCTACCGGCCGGCCCAGGTCGAGACGCGCGTGCAATCTTGGCGCGCCGACGACCGGCGCCTGCACGTCGATGCGTTCCCGTCGCGTCCCAACTACGGCGAGCGCATCCTGCGCGTGTTCACCAACGTCAACCCCGACAGCGCACCGCGCGTGTGGCGCGTGGGCGAGCCTTTCGAGGACATCGCCAAGCGCTTCCTGCCGCGAGCCAAGCCCTATGCGCGCTGGCAGGCCAAGCTGCTGCAGGCACTGCACGTCACCAAGTCGTTCCGCAGCGAGTACGACCACCTGATGCTGCAGCTGCACGACGGCATGAAGTCGGACATGGCGTACCAGGAAAACTCGCCACAGGAAACGGCGAAATTCCCGCCGGGTTCGGTGTGGGTGTGCTTCTCGGACCAGACCTCGCACGCCGTGATGGCGGGCCAGTACATGCTCGAGCAGACCCTTCATCTGGCCGCATCGAAGCAATACAATCCCGAATCGAGCCCGCTCGCCATCCTGAGCCGGCTGACCGGACGCACACTCGTCTGATCAATTCCCTCAATCGACCGCCGAACGGCAGCGTTCGGCGGTTTCGCTTTATGGAGAACCAACAACATGGCCACCATTCCGATCACCAAGCGCGGCGCTGAAAAACTGCGTGCCGAACTGCACCAGCTCAAGACGGTCGACCGTCCCTGGGTCATCAACGCCATTTCCGAGGCACGCGCCCAGGGCGACCTGAGCGAAAACGCCGAATACGAAGTCGCCAAGGACCGCCAGGGCTTCATCGAAGGCCGCATCCAGGAAGTCGAAGGCAAGCTCTCGGCCGCGCAGATCATCGACCCGAGCGAGCTCGATGCCGGTGGCAAGGTGGTGTTCGGCTCGACCGTCGAACTCGAAGAAGAAGAGTCGGGCGATGCCGTCAAGTACCAGATCGTGGGCGAAGACGAAGCCGACCTGAAGCTTGGCCTGATCAACATCTCCAGCCCGATCGCGCGCGCGCTGATCGGCAAGGAAGAGGGCGACACGGCCGAAGTGCAGGCGCCGGGCGGCCTCAAGCGCTACGAGATCGTGGCGGTTCGCTACCTCTGAGCCGGATGAAAGACCGCGTCGCGCTGATGCTGGCGGCCCTTTGGTGGGGCAGCCTCAGCACCATCGGTTTCCTGGTGGTGCCGATGCTGTTCGCCAGGCTCGGCAACCCGGCGGTGGCCGGCAATTTCGCCGCCCAGCTGTTCGAGGCGCAGAGCTGGATCGCCATCGGCTGCGGGCTGATCCTGCTGATCCATTTCCGCCAGAAGGCCGACGACGGCATGACCGGGCCGGTGTTGACGGCCATCTTCCTGGTGCTGGCGGCGTTGCTGCTGGCGCTGTTGCAGCAGTACGCCGTGGCGCCGCGCATCGTGGCGCGCGACAACCTCAAGCTGTGGCACGCCGTGGGCACGGGCATGTACTTTGTTCAGTGGGCGTGCGCCGGCACCTTGCTGTGGCGCATGGGCGCCGCCGCTCGGGCGCCACGCTGAACCGGGGAGGCGACGCGCTCGCCGCCTCCCTCCGGCTCTACTCTTTCCAGTGCTTGGCGACCCAGTTCGCCGGCCGGATGTAGCGGAAGGCGCGGTTGCGCCGTCCCGCCAGCGCATCGGGCGGGTTGCACTCGCCGTGGAACACCATCACGCGGGCGCCTTCGGGCACGAAGGGCTCTTCCCAGTAGTTGGTCGGCCAGGTCGGGATGCCGTGGTACTTGAAGCTCGGGCACCAGGCGGCCGGCCAGTAGGCCAGCTTGCCCTGCTTGTGCAGCACGTCCGACAGGTAGGCCTGCTCGTTGCGGTATTCGGCCTGCACCTTGTCCATGTTGGCGCGGAAGTACGCCAGCACGTCGGCATGGGCACCCAGTTCGAAGCGGTAGACCGATGAATTGCCCGTGATCCGCTCACGCCGCCAGGGGCGGGCGTAGTCGTGAATGATCAGGAATTCGCCGGGCTGCTCGAAGAAGGCGTCCAGGCTGCCGACGATGACCACGTCGACGTCCAGGAAGAGGGCGGTGCCGCGCAGGCCGTGCAGGTCCTGCTCGAAGGTCGTGAGCTTCTTCCAGGCGCCGTCGCGCTGGCCCGGGGCCAGCTGGAGGTTGAGCGGTGGAATCGGCAGGCACGTCACTTCGGGGCGGATGCCGTTGCCGTCGTCGGTCAGGCAGACGAACTTGAAGTCGCCGCTGAGGTGGCGGCGCACCATGGCATAGAGCCGGTTGACGTACTCGGGGCCGTACTTGGTGCCCCACTTCATGCAGAGGATATGGCGCTGGGCGCCTTGCGCTGCCACCAAGTTCAGTCCGCCTGGTTGCGTTTCTTGGCCGACAGCGGGCGCTTGGCCTTGGCGCGCTTGATGGTGCCGCCAGGGGTGAGGCGCTGGTTGCCGAGCACGCGCAGGGTCTTGATTTCAGGGCGCTGGCCGCCGCGCTTGCTGTACTTGACGATCTTCACGTCGCGCGGGCCGGGCATGCGGTCTTCGTCGATGACACGCTCTTTTTCGGGCTTCGGGCGCCACAGCACGAGCAGCTTGCCGATGTGCTGGATCGGGGCGGCGTCGAGCTCGTCGGCGAGCTCCTGGAGCATGGCGTCACGGGCGAGGCGGTCGTCGGAGAAGACGCGCACCTTGATCAGGCCATGGGCCTTCAGGGCCGCGTCGGCCTCCTTTTTCACGGCAGGGGTGAGCCCGTCTCCACCGACCATGACGATCGGATCCAGGTGGTGAGCTTCGGCGCGGTGCACCTTGCGCTCGGCAGGGGTAAGTTGAATGGCGGGCATCCCCGTATTATCGACGCGTACACGAACACCCTCATGAGCACCAAAGCCAAAAGCAAAAAAGTCAACAAGGCGTGGCTTCACGACCACATCAACGACCCCTACGTGAAGCTCGCGACCAGAGAGGGCTACCGCGCCCGCGCGGCTTACAAGCTCAAGGAAATCGACGAGTCGCTCGGGCTGGTCAAGCCCGGCCAGCTGGTGGTCGACCTGGGCTCGACCCCGGGGGCCTGGAGCCAGTACCTGCGGCGGCGCATGTCGCCGGGCGGGGCGGCGGTCGGCGACCTCAACGGCACCATCATTTCGCTCGACCTGTTGCCGATGGAGCCCATCGAGGGCGTGACCTTCCTGCAGGGCGATTTCCGCGAGGACGCGCTGCTGGCGCAGCTCCTGGCGGTGCTGGACGGCCGCAAGGCCGACCTGGTGGTGTCGGACATGGCGCCCAACCTGTCGGGCATCCACTCGGCGGACGCTGCCCGGGTCGAGCACCTGATCGAGCTGGCCATCGACTTCGCCCAGAACCACATGAAGCCCGAAGGGGCATTGGTGGCCAAGGTCTTCCATGGCAGCGGGTACGACGAATTGGTCAAGATGTTCAAGGCCAATTTCCGCGTCGTGAAGCCGCTCAAGCCCAAGGCATCGCGCGACAAATCGGCCGAGACCTTCCTCATCGGCAGGGGATTGAAGGCATCCGATACGCATTGATACCTTGCCGCAGCGTGCCCTCCAGGGGCGCAAACCCTTGTCAGCCTATGGCTGCTATAGGGAAATGTCCGCTTTTCGCAGCTTGAAAAGCCTAAAATGGGGCGCAATTGCGTACCCTCAGCGCGTATTTCATATTCCCGTCACGCGCTTTCGACTGGAGCTTCGTTTGAACAATCAGTGGTTTTCCAAAGTTGCCGTATGGCTCGTCATTGCCATGGTGTTGTTCACTGTGTTCAAGCAGTTCGACACCCGCGGTGGCGTCGGCTCGGGAACGGTGAGCTATTCCGAGTTCCTGGACCAGGTCCGCAACAACCAGATCAAGAGCGCCATCATTCCTGAAGGCGCCGGCGGCGGCGAGATCGTCGCCGTCACCAACGACGATCGCAAGATCCGCACGACCGCCACGGTCCTCGACCGCGGCCTCGTGGGCGACCTGATCGACCACAACGTCAAGTTCGACGTCAAGCCGCGCGAAGAGGGCTCGCTCCTCATGACCTTGTTGGTCAGCTGGGGCCCGATGCTGCTGCTGATCGGCGTGTGGATCTACTTCATGCGCCAGATGCAGGGCGGCGGCAAGGGCGGGGCGTTCAGCTTCGGCAAGAGCAAGGCCCGCATGATGGACGAGAACAACAACACGGTGACCTTCGCCGACGTCGCAGGCTGCGACGAGGCCAAGGAAGAAGTCCGTGAAGTCGTCGACTTCCTGAAAGACCCGCAGCGCTTCCAGAAACTCGGCGGCCGCATTCCGCGCGGTCTGCTGCTGGTCGGCCCTCCGGGCACCGGCAAGACGCTGCTGGCCAAGTCGATCGCCGGCGAAGCCAAGGTGCCGTTCTTCTCGATCTCGGGTTCCGACTTCGTTGAAATGTTCGTCGGCGTGGGCGCGGCCCGCGTGCGCGACATGTTCGAGAACGCCAAGAAGAACGCGCCTTGCATCATCTTCATCGACGAAATCGATGCGGTGGGTCGTCAGCGTGGCGCCGGTCTCGGCGGCGGCAACGACGAGCGCGAGCAGACCCTCAACCAGATGCTAGTCGAGATGGACGGCTTCGAAACCAACCTCGGCGTGATCGTGGTGGCTGCCACCAACCGCCCGGACATCCTGGACGCCGCACTGCTGCGTCCGGGCCGTTTCGACCGTCAGGTGTACGTCACGCTGCCCGATATCCGCGGCCGCGAGCAGATCCTGGCCGTCCACATGCGCAAGGTCCCGCTGGGCCAGGACGTCAACCCGAGCGTCATCGCCCGCGGCACGCCCGGCATGTCGGGTGCCGACCTGGCCAACCTGTGCAACGAAGCCGCCCTGATGGCCGCCCGCCGCAATGCGCGCGTGGTCGAGATGCAGGACTTCGAGAAGGCCAAGGACAAGATCTTCATGGGCCCCGAGCGCAAGAGCATGGTCATGCCCGAGGAAGAGCGCCGCAACACGGCCTACCACGAGTCCGGCCACGCCCTCATCGGCAAGCTGCTGCCCAAGTGCGACCCGGTCCACAAGGTCACGATCATTCCGCGTGGCCGCGCCCTCGGCGTGACCATGAGCCTGCCGTCGCAGGACCGCTACAGCTACGACCGCGAGTACATGCTGAACCAGATCAGCATGCTGTTCGGTGGCCGTATCGCCGAAGAAGTGTTCATGCACCAGATGACCACCGGCGCCAGCAACGACTTCGAGCGCGCGACCTCCATCGCCCGCGACATGGTCACGCGCTACGGCATGACCGACGCGCTGGGCCCGATGGTCTACGCCGAGAACGAAGGCGAAGTGTTCCTGGGTCGCTCGGTCACCAAGACGACCAATATGAGCGAACAGACCATGGAAAAGGTCGACGGCGAGGTGCGCCGCATCATCGACGAGCAGTACGCCCTGGCGCGCCGCCTCATCGAAGAGAACAGCGACAAGATGCACGCCATGGCCAAGGCGCTGCTCGAATGGGAAACCATCGACAGCGAACAGCTCGACGACATCATGGCCGGCCGCGCACCGCGTCCGCCCAAGGACTGGACGCCGCGCATTCCGCCTTCGGGCAGTGGCGGCAGTGGTGGCACGCCGGCCGTCAATCCTGACCCGGCGCCGACCGCCGCTTGAGGTGAGCTTGAAATCAAGCAACAACGGGGCCCCTGGCCCCGTTTTCCATGGTGAGCCAGATGGTGCGGTTTGGCAGACCTCGCGTTTCAGGATTGATCTCGCGCAGCCGCGCGTGATGGGCATCGTCAACGTCACGCCCGATTCCTTCTCCGACGGCGGCGCGCATGCGTCGACCGAGACTGCGCTGAAGCACTGCGAGCAGTTGCTGAAGGAGGGCGCCGACATCCTCGACATCGGCGGTGAATCGACCCGCCCCGGCAGCCCCGCCGTGCCGCTGGACGCCGAGCTGGCGCGCGTGCTGCCCGTGGTGCGCGAGGCGGTGAAGCTGAACGTGCCGCTGTCGGTCGACACCTACAAGCCCGACGTGATGCGCGCCGTGCTCGACCTGGGTGCGGACATCGTCAACGACATCTGGGCGCTGCGCCAGCCCGGCGCGCGCGAGGCCGTGGCGGCGCACCCCACCTGCGGCATCTGCCTGATGCACATGCACCGCGACCCGCAGACCATGCAGACGCTGCCGATGCAGGGCGACGTGATTCCCGAGGTGCTGGCTTTCTGGGACGCGCAACTGGCGCCCCTGACAGCGCTGGGCATCGACCCCGCGCGCATCACGCTCGATCCGGGCGTCGGTTTCGGCAAGAGCGTGGCGCAGAACTTCGCGCTCCTCGGTCGGCAGCGGGAATTGTTGGCAACCGGTTACCCCTTGTTGCTAGGTTGGTCCCGCAAGTCCTCCATCGGGGCCGTCACCGGCATCGACAATGCATCCGGGCGTACCGTGCCCAGCGTGGCAGCCGCCGTGCTGGCCGTGGACCGGGGTGCGGCGGTCGTGCGGGTGCACGACGTTCGCGACACCCTCGCCGCCCTCGCCGTATGGCGTGCCATGCGCGCGGAAGCACCGCAAGAACACCTTCAAAGAGCAACAACATGACCCGTAAGTATTTCGGCACCGACGGCATCCGCGGCACGGTCGGCCAATCGCCCATCACCCCCGATTTCGTGCTGCGCCTCGCACACGCCGTCGGCCGCGTCCTCAAGAAAACCCAGGCCCGTCCCACGGTGCTGATCGGCAAGGACACCCGCATCTCGGGCTACATGCTCGAATCGGCGCTCGAGTCGGGCTTCAACTCCGCCGGCGTCGACGTGGTGCTGCTCGGCCCGTTGCCCACGCCGGGCGTGGCCTACCTCACGCGCGCCCAGCGCGCCAGCCTGGGCGTGGTGATCAGCGCCAGCCACAACGCCTTTCCCGACAACGGCATCAAGTTCTTCAGCGCGCAGGGCACCAAGCTCGACGACGCCTGGGAGCTGGCCGTCGAGGCCGCGCTCGAAGAAGAACCCGTCTGGGTGGATTCGGCCAACCTGGGCAAGGCCCGCCGCCTCAACGACGCGGACGGCCGCTACATCGAGTTCTGCAAGAGCACCTTCGCCAACGACCTGTCGCTGCGCGGCATGAAGCTGGTGGTCGATGCGGCCCACGGCGCGGCCTACCAGGTGGCGCCGAATGTGTTCCACGAACTGGGGGCGGACGTCACCAGCATCGGCTGCGCACCCGACGGCCTCAACATCAACAAGGGTTTCGGCGCCACGCACCCCGAGGCACTGGTCGCCACCGTGACGGCGCAGAAGGCCGACTACGGCATCGCGCTGGACGGCGACGCCGACCGGCTGCAGCTGGTCGATGCCAGCGGCCGCCTGTTCAACGGCGACGAGCTGCTGTACCTGATGGTGGCCGAACGCATCGCGCGCGGCGAGAAGCCGGCGGGCGTGGTCGGCACGCTCATGACCAACAAGGCCGTCGAGATGGCCCTGCGCGCGCAGGACATCGAGTTCGTGCGCGCCAAGGTCGGCGACCGCTACGTGCTCGAAGAACTCGACAAGCGCGGCTGGCTGCTCGGCGGCGAAGGCTCCGGCCACCTGCTGGCGCTCGACCGCCACACCACGGGCGATGGCATCGTGAGCGCGCTGCAGGTGCTGCAGGCCTGCGTGCGCAGCGGCAAGACGGTGGCGCAGCTGCTCGAAGGCGTCACGTTGTTCCCGCAGACGCTGATCAACGTGCGCCTCGCGCCCGGCCAGGAGTGGAAGAGCAACCAGGCGCTCGCCAGCGAAACGAAGCGCATCGAAGCCGAGCTGGGCGATGCGGGCCGCGTGCTCATCCGTGCGAGCGGCACCGAGCCGCTGGTGCGCGTGATGGTCGAGGCGCGCGATCCGAAGCAGTCGCAGTCTTGCGCCGAGCGCCTCGCGGCCACGCTCAAGCCTGCCGCATGACGACGGCGGGCCGCATCGAAACCCGCCTGGCTGACTACCGCGACCCGCTGCAGGCTGCGGCCGTGGTCGAACTGCTCGACAGCTACGCGCGCGACCCGGCCGGTGGCGGCACGCCGTTGCCCACGTCGGTGCGAGAAGGCCTGCCCGCCGCGCTGGCGGCGCGGCCGCAGGCGTTCAGTGTGCTGGCCTTCGACGGCGACACGCCCGTCGGCCTGATCAACTGCATCGAAGGTTTTTCGACCTTCGCCTGCCAGCCGCTGGTCAACGTGCACGACGTGGTCGTGCGCGCCAGCCACCGTGGCCAGCGCGTGGCGCAGCAGATGTTCGCGCAGGTCGAGCAGGAAGCCCGCCGGCGCGGCGCCTGCAAGCTCACGCTCGAGGTGCTGTCGGGCAATGCGCCCGCGCTGCGCAGCTACGAGCGCGAAGGCTTCGTCAGCTACCAGCTCGACCCGGAATTCGGCCACGCTGTCTTCCTGCAGAAGAAGCTCTGACCGAATGCGGTAAATAAAAATGCCGCCGACGCGCAAGGCGTAGGCGGCATGGCCAGACTAGAAAGAAAAGGGCGCGGCGATCGCGCCCTTTCTTTTTTCCGGATCAGAAGCGCGTGACAGGCGCGTCGGCGGTGGCACCCGACTTGTCGGCGGCGTACTTGCCCAGCTCCCACTTGGCGATCGCGTTGCGGTGCACTTCGTCCGGACCGTCGGCAAAGCGCAGCGTGCGCGCCTGCGCATAGGCCGAGGCCAGCGGGAAGTCGTCGCACATGCCGCCGCCGCCGTGGACCTGCATGGCCCAGTCGATGACCTGGCAGGCCATGGTGGGCGCCACCACCTTGATCATGGCGATCTCGGTGCGCGCGACCTTGTTGCCGGCCACGTCCATCAGCCAGGCGGCCTTGAGCGTGAGCAGGCGGGCCATGTCGATCTTGCAGCGCGCTTCGGCGATGCGTTCCTGCGTGACGGTCTGCGAGGCGACGGTCTTGCCGAAGGCCACGCGCGACGAGGCGCGCTTGCACATCAGCTCGAGCGCACGCTCGGCCAGGCCGATCAGGCGCATGCAGTGGTGGATGCGTCCGGGCCCAAGGCGGCCCTGGGCGATCTCGAAGCCGCGGCCTTCGCCCAGCAGGATGTTGCCCACGGGCACGCGCACGTTCTCGAAGTACATCTCGACGTGGCCGTGCGGCGCGTCGTCGTAGCCCATCACGTTCAGCGGACGCACGATGCGGATGCCCTTGGCATCGGCCGGCACGATGACCATGCTCTGCTGCGAGTGCTTGGGCGCTTCGGGATCGGTCTTGCCCATGGTGACGAACACGGCGCAGCGCGGATCGGCCGCACCGGAGATCCACCACTTGTGGCCGTTGATGACGTACTCGTCGCCCTGGCGCTCGATGCGCGTGGCGATGTTGGTGGCATCGCTGGAAGCGACGTCGGGTTCGGTCATGGCGAAGGCCGAGCGGATCTGGCCTTCGAGCAGCGGCTTGAGCCAGCGCGCCTTGATCTCTTCCGAGCCGTAGCGGGCGATGGTTTCCATGTTGCCGGTGTCGGGCGCCGAGCAGTTGAAGGCTTCGGAGGCCCATGGCACCCGGCCCATGATCTCGGCCAGCGGGGCGTATTCCTGGTTGGTCAGGCCCGCACCCTCATAGCCCGAGGCCGAGGCGCTGTCGACCGGCAGGAACAGGTTCCACAGGCCTTGTGCCTTGGCCTTGGCCTTGAGCTTCTCGACGGTCTGCAGGGCGCTCCAGCGCTTGCCGGCGACCGTGTTGGCGGCCAGTTCGGCGCTGTACTCGGCTTCGGCCGGGTAGATGTGGTCTTCCATGAAGGCGAGAACGCGCTTCTGAAGCTCCTTGGTTTTGGCCGAATATTCGAAATCCATGCTGTCTCCTGGTGGGGTTAAGGGGGAGGGCTGGCTATGCCTTTTGGGCAAATTGCCAGGCCATCTCGGCCATCGGCCGTGCGCCACGGGCGGACGCCACGGCTTGCTCGCTCGATGCAGTACCGGCTTCGACGCGTTTCGCAATGCCCTGCAGGATGGCGGCCATGCGAAACAGGTTGTAGGCCTGGTAGAAATTCCAGTCGGGCGCCAGCGCCTCGGGCGTGCTGATGCGCGTGCGCTCGCAATAGCGGGCGATGTATTCGCTCTCGGTGGGAATGCCCAGCGCCGCCACGTCCACGCCGCCGATGCCGCGGCCGGTGGTGGGGGGCATGTGCCACGACATGCAGTGGTAGCTGAAGTCGGCCAGTGGGTGGCCCAGCGTGGAGAGCTCCCAGTCGAGCACCGCGATGATGCGCGGCTCGGTGGCATGGAACATCACGTTGTCCAGGCGGTAGTCGCCATGCACGATCGAGACCTTGCTCTCGTCGCGTGCGCTCGCCGGCATGTGGGCGGGGAGCCAGTCGATCAGGCGCTCCATGGCCTCGATGGGCTGCGACAGTTCGCCGGCGTCGTCGGCCGAGGCCTTGTACTGCTTGCTCCAGCGGCCGATCTGGCGCTCGAAGTAGTTGCCGGGCTTGCCGTAGTCGCCCAGGCCGCGGGCGGCGAAGTCGACCGTGTGCAGCGCCGCGATGACGCGGTTCATTTCGTCGTAGTAGGCCGCGCGTTCGGCGTTGCTGAAGCCGGGCAGCGACTGGTCCCACAGCACGCGGCCCTGCATGAACTCCATGATGTAGAAGGCGCGGCCGATGATGGACTCGTCTTCGCACAGGCAGTACATGCGCGGCACGGGCACGTCGGTGCCCTGCAGGCCGCGCATGACCTTGTATTCGCGCTCGACCGCATGGGCCGAGGGCAGCAGCTTGGCGACCGGGCCGGGCTTGGCGCGCATCACGTAGCTTTGCGTGGGCGTGACGAGCTTGTAGGTCGGGTTGGACTGACCGCCCTTGAACATCTCGACCGTCAGCGGCCCCTGGAAGCCCTCGAGGTTCTTTTCGAGCCAGGCCGCGAGCGCGTCCACGTCGAAGGTGTGCTGTTGGGACACCGCGCGGGTGCCGATGAAACTGGAGAAGTCCTGGCTCATGTCGAATCTTTTTTAGTTGTCTGCTTCAGAGATGTGCATCAGCGCCGAGCGGTCCAGCACGACCAGTCCGGCCGGCTCGATCCGGATGGTGCCCTCGCGCTCCATCGTCTTGAGTTCCTGGTTGACCCGCTGGCGCGAGGCGCCGAGCAATTGCGCGAGTTCTTCCTGCGCCAGTTGCAGGCCGATGCGCGTCTGGCTGCCGTCGTCCAGGTTGGGCACGCCGTAGCTGCGCACCAGGTGGATGAGCTGCTTGGCCAGGCGTGCGCGCAAGGGCAGGGTGTTGAGGTCTTCCACCAGCCCGAACAGCGTGCGGATGCGGCGCGCCTGCAGCCGCATCAGCGCTTCGTACAGCTCGACGTGCGTGGCCAGGATCTTCTGGAAGTCGGCCCGCGCCACGCACAGCACGGTGGTGTCGCCGTGCGAGTACGTGTCGTGCGTGCGCCGCTCCCCGTCGAACATCGCCACGTCGCCGAACCAGATGCCCGGCTCGACGTAGGTCAGCGTCACCTGCTTGCCCGACACCGCGGTCGAGCTCACGCGCAACGCCCCCTTGGCACAGGCGATCCAGTGCTCGGGCGGGTCGCCGCGCGCGGCGAGCAGGTCGCCGTCCTTGTAGCGTTTGACAAAGGCGCATCGGAGGATGTCGTGCCGTAGCGATGGAGATAGGGAAGAAAACCAGCGACCACTGTTGATCGCTTCACGTTCTTCGATGGTAAGAATGGGGTCGTCCATGGTCTGTCCTCTCGGCGACTGAAAAGCTGTGGGGTGTCTCGGGAGCGACGCCGTCAGGCGTCACTCGTAGCGTGGCGGTGTCTTGTCGAGGAACGCGGCGATGCCGATGCCCGCGTTCGCGTGGTGCAGGTTGCGCACGAAATGATCGCGCTCCTGCGATAGCTGCGACGCCAGTGTGGCGCCGCGCGCGTCGCTCAGCAGCTCCTTGATGCTGGCCAGCGAGTTCGGCGCGCGCGCGTTCAGGCGGGTCGCCAGAGCCAGCGCACCGGCCAGCGCCTGTCCGCTGTCGGTGAGCTCGTTGACGAGGCCGAAGGCATGCAGGCGCGCGGCCTCGATGCGCTCGCCGTTCATCAGCCATTCGCTCGCCAGCTGGCGCGGCAGCGCCTGCCCGAGGTGCCAGCTGAGGCCGCCGTCGGGCGAGAGCGCCACGTTGCTGTACGAGGCCGCGAACACGGCGTCGCGCGCGGCCACGACGAAGTCGCAGGCCAGCGCGAGCGAGAAGCCGGCGCCGGCCGCCGCACCCTCGACGGCCGCGATCACCGGCTTGGGGAAGGTGCGGATCGAGTCGATCCAGTTGTGCAGGCCCTCGATGCTCTCGGCCTGCACCGAGCGGTCGAGCTGGCGGTTGGCCAGCAGCCGCTGCAGCGAGCCGCCGGCGCAGAACCACGCGCCTTCGCCCACGATGACGACGCTGCGGATCTCGTCGCTGCTCTCGGCGCCGTTCAGCGCCTCGATGCCGGCGGCATAGATCTCGGGGCCCAGCGCATTGCGCTGGGTCGGGTTGACGATGGTCAGCACCATGGTGCTGCCTTCGCTGGTGCTCTTGAGTTCGGCGGTCATGGTGTGCGTGCTTATTCTTCTTCGTGCAGCAGGCTCAGGCCCAGCGCGCCGCGGCGGCGCAGCCACGGGCTCGGGCGATAGCGCGGATCGCCATACACGGTCTGCAGGTTGAACAGCACCTCGAGCATGTTGGTCGGCCCGTACAGGTTGCCCATGGCGAGCGGGCCGCGCGGATAGCCCAGGCCCAATTGCACGGCGGTCTCGAGGTCGACCGGCGTGCACACGCGCTGCTGGCACATGTCGGCGGCGATGTTGACGATGGCGCCGATCACGCGCTGCGTGACGAAGCCGCCGCTGTCGCGGATCACGCTCACGGCCTTGCCGTCGCGCGCGAAGAGGGCGTGCGCGGCGTCGCGCACGTCGCGGCGCGTGGCCGGGTTGGTGGCGAGCACGCGGCGCTTGGTGGCGGCGTCGTCGATCAGCATGTCGATGCCGACGGTGCGCGTGGCGTCCAGCCGCTCGACCGCCGCGACCGTCGTCACGTCGAAGCCCAGCGGCGCGACCAGGATGATCGACTGCGGTGCGGGGGCGCTGCCGCTGTCGATCTGCGCACCCAGCGTGTTCACCAGGCGCAGCAGCTCGGCGCGGCGCGCGGCGCGCGGCGACACCCAGACCGCGGGCGTGCCTTCGATCACCGGCGCCGGCGCTTCGGGCGTTTGCTGCATCACGCCGTCTTCATAGCGGTAGAAGCCTTCGCCCGTCTTGCGGCCGAGTGCGCCAGCGGCCAGGCGCTGCGCGGTGATCACGCTGGGTCGGAAGCGCGGCTCTTCGAAGTACTGGTGGTAGATCGACTCCATCACCGGATGCGACACGTCGAGCGCCGTCAGGTCGAGCAGCTCGAACGGGCCGAGGCGAAAGCCGGCCTGGTCCCTCAGGATGCGGTCGATGGTGGTGAAGTCGGCCACGCCTTCGCCGACGATGCGCAGCGCCTCGGTGCCGTAGCCGCGGCCCGCGTGGTTGACGATGAAGCCGGGCGTGTCCTGCGCCTGCACGGCGCTGTGGCCCATCTGCGCGGCGTAGCCGGCCAATTTCTGGCAGACCTCGGGCGAGGTCTTGAAGCCCGCCACCACCTCGACCACCTTCATGAGCGGCACTGGGTTGAAGAAGTGGAAGCCCGCGAAACGCGCGGGGTGCTGCAGGCCGGCCGCGATGGCCGTGACCGACAGCGACGAGGTGTTGGTGACCAGCGTGGTGGTGGGCGCGACCACGTCCTCGAGCTCGCGAAACAGCGTGCGCTTGACCTCGAGGTTCTCGACCACGGCCTCGACCACGAGGTCGCAGCCTGCGAGCGCCTGCATGCCGTCGACCGCCTTCACGCGCGCCACGTAGGCGTCGCGCGTGGGGGCGTCGATCTTGCCCTTCTCGTGCAGCTTGTTCCATTGGGCGGCGAGGGCTTCGCGGCCGCGCTCGGCGGCACCGGCGAAGCTGTCGAGCAGCAGCACTTCGCTGCCGGCCTGGGCGGCGATCTGCGCGATGCCGCGCCCCATGGCGCCGGCGCCGATCACGCCGATTCGGGGGTAGTTCACTGTCATGGGATCAAGGTTCTCATGGGTTGGTGGGTGTCCGGGGCGGCCACGCCGGCGCGGGTGCGCGACGCGGACGAAAGCTCCGATTTTGCAATCTCGCGGGAGGCCCGCGCCCCGGGTGTTACGCGGGGCATCGGAATCAGGCCGGGCGGCGGCTGCGGTCGATGGCGATGCTCAGGCCCATGGCCAGCAGCATCAGTGCAAAACCGACCCGGCTCATCCACTCGGTGGCGTCGTTCGCCAGCAGCCAGCCGCCCAGCGCCGCGCCCAGGGCCTGGCCGATGTAGATGCCCGAGCTGTTGAGCGCCACCGAGCCCGGCGCCAGGGCGGGCGCCAGCCCTACGAGGCGCGCCTGCTGCGAGGAGTTGGTGGCGAAGCAGCCCAGGCCCCAGGGCACGAGCACCACCGCGAGCCACGCCAGCGTGCTGGCCAGCGGCCACAGCAGCAGGCTCAGCGCGATCAGCCCGGTCGTCAGCAGCACCATGCGCCCGGCGCCGACGCGGTCGATGTAGCGGCTCACCAGCATGTTGCCCAGCAGGCCGAAGGCGCCGAACAGCGCCCACATCAGGCTCAGCGTGTTGGCGTCGGCGCCGAAGCCCTGCTTGAGCAGCGGGCCGAAATAGCTGAACAGCACGAACTGGCCGACGCCCTGCAGGGCCGTGACCGACACGATGCCCATCAGCACCGGGCTGCGCAGCACGCGCGACCAGGCGGCGGCCGTGAGCGCGGCGGGCCGGATGCCGCTGGGCAGCGTGAGCCAGACCGAGGCGGCGCTCACGACGCTGAGCGCCGCGATGGCCATGAAAGCCATGCGCCAGCCCAGGTGGCCGCCGATCAGCGCGCCGATCGGCAGGCCCAGCACCGAGGCCACCGACCAGCCGAGAAAGACGAAGGTGACGGCGCGCCCGCGCTGCTCGGGCGGCACCAGCATGCCGGCGCAGGCCGCGGCCTGGGGCGTGAAGATGGCGGGCGCGATCACCGTCAGCATGCGCACCGGCAGCAGCGCGCCGAAGCTGGGCACGAGCGCCGCGACCACGTGCCACGCGGCGTACCAGAGCAGGGTGAGGGCCAGCAGCTTGCGGCGGTCCCAGCCAGCGACGGCGGCGGCCAGCAGCGGGGCGCCCAGGCACATCACGAAGGCGGCCGCGCTGATCAGCTGGCCGGCCGTGGCGACCTTGATGGCCAAGGAGGCGCTGATCTCATTGAGGGTGCCGGGCACGACCATCACGCCCGTGCCGATCACGAAATTGCCGGCCAGCAGCGCCCAGAGCGCGCCTCGCTGCGGCGCGGGCCGGCTCATGGGTTCACCGCCGGACCTGCAGCGCGCCGGGATTCACGATGTTCGTGGGGTTGCCCTTGATGAAGCTCACGACGTTGTCGAACGCCTGGCCGAAGTAGCTTTCGTAGCTTTCCTGCTCGACGTAGCCGATGTGCGGCGTGCAGATGCAGTTCTCGAGGCGCAGCAGCGCATGGCCCTGCAGCGGCGGTTCGCTCTCGAACACGTCGATGGCCGCCAGCCCGGGGCGGCCGCGGTTGAGCGCAGCCAGCAAGGCATCGGCCTCCACCAGCTCGGCGCGCGAGGTGTTGACGAACAGCGCCGTCGGCTTCATGCGCGAGAGGTCTTCGAGCTTGACGAGGCCCTGGGTGTCCTCGTTGAGCCGCAGGTGCACCGACAGCACGTCGGCCGCGGCAAAGAATTCGTGGCGGTTCTGTGCCACCTGGAAGCCGTCGGAGCGCGCCTTGGCGCAGCTGGCCTCGCGGCCCCAGATCACGACCTGCATGCCGAAGGCCTGTCCGTAGCGCGCCACCAGCTGGCCGATGCGGCCATAGCCCCAGATGCACAGCGTCTTGCCCTTGAGCACCGAGCCCACGCCGAAATTCGGCGGCATCGACGCCGACTTGAGGCCCGACTGCTGCCAGGCCCCGTGCTTGAGGTTGCTGATGTACTGCGGCAGGCGGCGCATGGCCGCCATGATCAGCGCCCAGGTGAGTTCGGCGGGCGCCTGCGGCGAGCCCGAGCCCTCGGCCACCGCCACACCGCGTTCGGTGCAGGCCGTGACGTCGATGTGGCCGCCGACGCGGCCGGTCTGGGAAATCAGCTTGAGCTTGGGCAGCTTCTCGATCAGCTGGCGGGAGATCTGGCTGCGCTCGCGGATGAGCACGATGACGTCCGCATCCTTGAGGCGAACCGACAGCTGACCGATGCCTTTGACCGTGTTGGTGTAGACCTTGGCGGCGTAAGCGTCCAGCTTGGCAGCGCACTGCAGCTTGCGCACGGCGTCCTGGTAGTCGTCGAGGATCACAATGTTCATGGCATGCCATTGTGCCTCGCAGCATCGGCACGTCGCACGTGTGAACGTTTGGATACCCGGCACCGGATGGCGGCCGGAAGGCCTGTTTCAGGCCGATTCCAGTGAATCCGCCGTGCGCATGAGGGGCGCACAGAGTGCGCAGGCACGGCGGGTTCGTTTGCACTTTCTCAGTGCAGGTGGCTGGGGCGGGGCGTGCCGCTGCCTGTTTCCGCGGCTTCCAATGCGGCGAGCCGGTCGAGTTCAGCGCACACGTCGGCCATGCGGCCGGAAATCACGACCCGGTTGGCGCAGCCGCGCTGCGAGCCTTGCCGGTCGACCACGCGGACCACGCGCAGCGGGCGGGCGGGCGTGGCGGCGGACGGTGACGCGGCCGGCGCCGGGCTGCCGGCGGTGCGTGCCGTGCAGGCCGGGCGAATGGCCACGTAGCGCAAGCCGGCCGCTGCGTCGCCGCTCTCACCATGCGCAGGGCGGCGGGCGGGCATCCAGCGGGTGGCCAGCGATTGCAGGGGCGACCAGAGGTCGGCGATGGCGAGGAGGGCGATTCCCATGTGAACTCCAAAAAAGTATGAGGTTGAACACAGGCAGGATTTCTTGAATCGGCCACGACAGGGTGATGGCGACTTCGCGCCATACGCCCGCCACCTGTCGCGGCCGGATGAGGTGCTGCTGCGTGTGGGCAGCAGGCCCGGGGCTACATCAGCATCGTGTTGCGGATGAGGCCGACCGCGAGGCCTTCGATCTCGAAGGGCTCGCCGGGCTGGACGATGATGGTCGGGTAGTCGGGGTTCTCGGCGTGCAGCTCGATCACCTGCTTGTTGCGCTTCAGGCGCTTCACGGTGACTTCTTCGCCCAGGCGTGCCACCACGATCTGGCCGTTGCGCGCTTCCTTCGTGGCCTGCACGGCGAGCAGGTCGCCGTCCATGATGCCGGCGTCGCGCATCGACATGCCGCGCACCTTGAGCAGGTAGTCCGGCTGGCGCTGGAACAGCGTGTTCTCGACGTAGTAGGTCTGGTCGACGTGCTCTTGCGCGAGGATGGGCGAACCTGCCGCGACGCGGCCGATGAGCGGCAGCGCGAGCTGGGCCATGCCGGGCAGCGAGAGCGAGAACTGGTTGCCTTCGCGATGGCGCGTTTCGTGGAGCGAGCGCAGCGCGTCGCCCTTGAGGCGGATGCCGCGCGACGTGCCGCTGACGAGTTCGATCACGCCCTTGCGGGCCAGGGCCTGCAGGTGCTCCTCGGCGGCGTTGGCCGACTTGAAGCCCAGCTCGTTGGCGATTTCGGCGCGCGTGGGCGGCGCACCGGTGCGTGCGATGGCGCCCTGGATCAGGTCCAGGATCTGCTGCTGGCGGGCGGTAAGCTTCACTGCGAACTGCATAGTGGTTTCCTTGCGGCACTGGCTAGATATCCAGTACCTGTATTTTTAACCAGTTTTCAAAAGTTGACAAGCCATGACTCATTCCTCTTTGTCCGGGACGCGCCGCGTGGTCGTGCTGGGCACCGGCGGCACCATTGCCGGCAAGGCCGCCAGCAGCGGCGACAACATCGGCTACACCGCCGGACAGGTGGGCGTGGCGGACCTGCTGGGCGGCATCGAGGCGCCGGCCGGCGTGGCGCTGGTGGCGGAGCAGGTCGCGCAGCTCGACAGCAAGGACATGGACGCCGACACCTGGCGCCAGTTGGCCGCGCGCTGCGCGCATTGGCTGGCGCAGCCCGATGTGGCCGGCATCGTGGTCACGCACGGCACCGACACGCTGGAAGAGACCGCCTTCTTCCTGCACGCCGTGCTGGCACCAGCCAAGCCGGTGGTGCTGACCTGCGCGATGCGCCCGGCGACGGCCCTGTCGCCCGATGGCCCGCAGAACGTGCGCGACGCGCTTGCCGTGGCCTCGACACCGGGCGCGCAGGGCGTGACGGTGGTGTGCGCGGGCACGATCCACAGCGGCCTCGATGTGCAGAAGGTGCACACCTACCGTCTCGATGCCTTCGCGTCGGGCGATGCGGGGCCGGTCGGCTATGTGGAGGAGGGCGAAGTGCGGCGCGTGCGTGCGTGGCCGCAGGGCGCGCCGTTCGATGCGGCGCGGCTGGAGGCGGTGTTGAAGCCGTGGCCCCGCGTCGAGATCGTCATGAGCCACGCGGGCGCGAGCGGTGCGATCGTGGAGGCGTTGCTGCTCCCGTCGGCTGAGCCCTTGCGCGGGCTGGTCGTGGCCACGACTGGCAACGGCACCGTGCACCATGCACTGGAAGCCGCGGCGTTGAAGGCGCAGGACGGCGGTGTCTCCGTGCTGCGCGCCACGCGCTGTGCGAACGGACGCATCCTGCCGAAACCCGGTGACGGGCTGCGGGATGCGGGCGCACTCACGCCGGTGAAGGCGCGGGTTGCGCTGGTGCTGGAACTCTTGGGAGTGGCCGCCCTCCCGGAATCGGAGGGCGGCTAGGAGAAAGAGGCTGACGAATCAGCCTCTGAATCAGCTGTTCAGTGCGGCAAGCGCGCGCTGCGTGATCTCGTCGACCGTGCCCACGCCCTGGATGGCGCGGTACTTCGGCGCGGCGGCCGGATCGGTCTTGGCCCAGGCCGAGTAGTAGTCGACCAGCGGACGGGTCTGCTGGCTGTAGACGTCGAGCCGCTTGCGTACGGTCTCTTCCTTGTCGTCTTCGCGCTGGATCAGCTCTTCACCGGTCACGTCGTCTTTGCCTTCCACCTTCGGCGGATTGAATTTGACGTGGTAGGTGCGGCCCGATGCCGGGTGCGAGCGGCGACCGCTCATGCGTTCGATGATGTCGCCGAAGGGCACGTCGATCTCGAGCACGTAGTCGAGCTTGACGCCGGCCGCCTTCATGGCGTCGGCCTGCGGAATGGTGCGCGGGAAGCCGTCGAACAGGAAACCGCCGTTGCAGTCGGGCTGCGCGATGCGTTCCTTCACGAGGTTGATGATCAGGTCGTCGCTGACCAGTGCACCCGAATCCATGATCGTCTTGGCCTGCAGCCCGAGGGGGGTGCCTGCCTTGACCGCGGCGCGCAACATGTCGCCGGTCGAGATTTGGGGGATGCCATATTTCTGGCAGATGAAGGTCGCTTGCGTGCCTTTGCCTGCTCCGGGCGCGCCCAGCAAAATAAGTCTCATGGTGTCCTCGGAAGGTTCTTAGATTTTGTGTCGCGCCCCATGCGCGCCCTCAGGCGCGCCGAGGCGGAATTGCATCGAGGATAGCATGCGTCCCCGTGACAAATTGCCGCCGTCTCCCTCGGGGCGGCCAGCAGCTCACGCAGGCGAGCCGGCCGCGAAGACGGCGCGCACGCGTGCCAGGTCTTCGGGCGTGTCGATCCCGGGGCCTGGGGCCACATCGCTGACATGCACCGCGATACGGTGTCCGTGCCACAGCGCACGCAACTGTTCGAGCGCCTCGGTGGCTTCGACAGGGGCGGGCGACAGCAACGGAAATTGCCGCACGAAGCCTGCGCGATAGCCGTAGATGCCGATGTGGCGCAGCGGTGCGGGGCTGGGCAGCACCGACGGCGCCGCACCGCCCGACGAGCCGTCGCGCCACCAGGGGATCGGCGCGCGGCTGAAATAGAGCGCATGGCCTTGCGCATCGAGCACGGCCTTCACCACGTTCGGGTTCATGAAGTCGGCCAGCGAGTCGATCGCATGGACGGCGGTGCTCATCGCGGCCTGCGGGCGCGCGGCCAGCGTGGCGGCAACGGCGTCGATCAGCGCGGGGTCGATCAGCGGCTCGTCGCCCTGCACGTTGACGACGATCGCGTCACCGTCGAGTCCGAGCTGTTCGCAGGCTTCGGCCAGCCGGTCGGTGCCGCTGGGGTGGTCCTGACGCGTCAGCAGGGCTTCGACGCCGTGCGCTTGGCAGGCCTCGATGATGGAAGCGTCATCGCCGGCCACCACCACGCGAAGGGCGCCGGACTGGCGGGCACGTTGTGCCACGCGCACGACCATCGGCAGGCCCGCGATGTCGGCCAGCGGTTTGTTGGGAAGTCGCGTCGAAGCCAGCCGGGCCGGCACCAGAACAGTGAAACTCACAGGCCCAGCTCTTCGTCGGACAGCGTGCGGGCCTCGTTCTCGAGCAGCACCGGGATGCCGTCGCGCACCGGGTAGGCCAGACGCGCGCTGCGCGAGCAGAGCTCCTGCTTCTCGGCGTTCCAGGTCAGCGGGCCCTTGGTGACGGGGCAGACGAGCAGTTCAAGCAGCTTGGTATCCATCGAGCGATGATAGCTTTGCGTCGAGGGCGGCGAAGAACGCCGGCGAGGGTTCGAAGTGCAGCGGCACGGCGAGCGCGTCGGGCGCCTGGTGCCAGAGCTTGACGGCGTCTTTTTCCGTGCAGACGAGGGGCAGGGCGGGACCGGCTGGTCGTTGCCAACCGCTGAAATCGTGGTGGTCAGGCAGCGCGAGGGTGTCTGCGAGCGTCAGGCCGCGAGCACGCAGCATCGTGAAGAAGGCCTCCGGCCGCGCGATGGCGGCGAGCGCGATCACAGGCTGGCCGGCGAGCGTGTCGAGCGGGATGCGCCGGCCGTCCTTCGCGAAGGCGTACGGCGCCAGCTCGCGGGTGGCGGTGTAGCCCTCGGCGAAGGCGGGCCGCTCGCCGCTGTGCAGCAGCAGGTCGCAATGGCGCGGCCACGGCTCGCGCAGGGGGCCGGCCGGCAGCAGCCAGCCGTTGCCGACACCGCGGTCGTCGAACACGCAGATCTCGATGTCGCGCGCCAGCGCCAGATGCTGCAGGCCGTCGTCGCTGACGATGACCTGCGTGGCCGGGTGTTGTTCGAGCAGGGCGCGCGCAGCCTCGATGCGCTGCCGGGCCACGAAGACGGGCGCGCTGGTGGCATGGTGGATCAGCGCGGGTTCGTCGCCGACGTCCTGCGGATCACTGTCGGCCTGGACTTCACGGCAGTCGTCGGTGCGGCGGCCGTAGCCGCGCGACACCACGCCCACCCGCAGGCCACGCGCCTGCAGGTGGCGCACGACAGCCATCACGACCGGTGTCTTGCCGGCCCCACCCGCGATCACATTGCCGACCACGATCACGGGTACCGGCACGCGTCCGGTCTTCTGCCAACCCCATCGGTAGAAGGCGCGCCGCAGCGCGAAGAGGGCGCCGTAGAGCTGCGACAGCGGCCACAGCAGGCAGGCCAGCGCACCGCGGCGCAGCCAGGCGTCCTGCAGCCGCGCGCCGGTCGACACTCAGTGACCGGCCTGGGCCGTCGACTGGGCGGCGAAGGTGATCTGCATCAGGCCGGCGCGGCGCGCGGCCTCCATCACCGTCACCACGGCCTGGTGCGGGCTGGCGGCATCGGCGCTGATGATCACGACGCTGTCCTTGCCGCCGGTGGCGGCGGCGCCGAGCGCGGCGGCCACAGTGTCGACGCTGCGGTCCGCCAGCGGCGACTTGTTGATCACGTAGCGGCCGTCAGCCGACACTGCCACGATCACCTCTTTCGGGTAGTCGCGCTGGGCGTCGACGTCCGCGGTCGGCAGCCGCAGCTGCATCTCGGTGAACTTGCTGTAGGTGGTCGACAGCATCAGGAAGATCAGCACGACCAGCAGCACGTCGATGAACGGGATCAGGTTGATCTCCGGCTCGTCGCGCGCGCCGTGGCGAAACTGCATGCGGCCGCGCGAGCTCATTTGCGCAGGGCGTTCAGGTGGCGGGCAAAGCGCTCGCCCGAGAGTTCGAGGTTCAGCAGGTACTCGTCGACGCGGCTGCGGAAGTAGCGCCAGAAGATCAGTGTCGGAATGGCCACGATCAGGCCGAAGGCCGTGTTGTACAGCGCGATCGAGATGCCGTGCGCCAGCTGCGCCGGGTTGCCCGAACCGACGGCACCGCTACCGGGCGACTGCGAGCCGAAGATCTCGATCATGCCGATCACCGTGCCCAGCAGGCCGAGCAGCGGCGCCGCCGAGGCGATGGTGGCCAGCGCCGGCAGGTAGCGCTCCAGCTTGTGCGCCACGGTGCGGCCCGAGGCCTCCATGGCGGCGCGCAGGTCGTCTTCGGTGCAGCGCGGGTTGGCGTTCAGCGCGCGCAGGCCGGCGGCCAGCACCTGGCCGAGCATCGAGTTGCTTTCCAGTTTGGTCACGACATCGGGGCCGGGAACCGCGCCGCGCGACACGGTGATGGTCTCGTCCAGCAGCTTCGGCGGCAGGACCTTGACGGTCTTGAGGCTGGTGAAACGTTCAATGACCAGCGCGAGTGCGATGACCGAACAGGCGAGCAATGGCCAGATTGGCCAGCCCGCGGCAACAATGATGGAAAACAAGAAAATCCTCCGGCCCGTAGACTGCAAATGCGCGGCGATTATCCACCGAGCCACCATCGGCTCGCGGCTTGTTTGCGTGTCGGCAAGGACGCACAGATTCTGTGGATAACTTTGTGATTAACCCATCGCGCAATGCCGCCGAACCCGCATGGGACGGGCTTTCCGTTAGATCGATTGAATTTTGAGCAGCACTTTGTTTAATGAAATCAACAGCTTGCACGAGAACTCGTGCATCTGTTCCACCATACCCCTCCAAAGTGGGGGGCGCGGCGCCCGTTGTGGAAGAGTGGCGCTCGGTGGCGGAGGGGCGCAATGAGCTTCAGGGAGCCGAATGCCGTGCCCGGGCCGCGCGTGTGGGCCGTGGGCGCGCTGTGCCGCGCGGTGGCCGATGCGCTCGATGCGCGCTTCAACCCGGTCTCGGTGCGCGGGGAAATTTCGGGTTTCTCGCGCGCATCGAGCGGTCATTGCTATTTCTCGCTCAAGGACGAATCCGGCCAGCTGCGCTGCGCGATGTTCCGTCGCGCGGCGAGTCTGCTCGACTTCACGCCGCGCGACGGCGACCAGGTCGAGGTGCGTGGCCGGCTGGCGGTGTACGAGCCGCGTGGCGATCTGCAGCTGGTGGTCGAAAGCCTGCGGCGCGCGGGGCAGGGCGCGTTGTTCGAGCAGTTCCTGCAGCGCAAGGCGCGCCTCGAAGCCGAGGGCCTGTTCGATCCGGCGCGCAAGCGGGCGCTGCCGTCCATGCCACGCGCCGTGGGCGTCGTCACCTCGCTGGGCGCTGCGGCGCTGCATGACGTCGTGACCGCGCTGCGGCGGCGCGTGCCACATATTCCCGTGGTGCTGGCGCCGTCGGCAGTGCAGGGGGCCAGTGCGCCGGCCGACCTGGTGCGCGCCTTGCAGTCGCTCTACACGCTGGAGCCGGCCGTCGACGTGATCCTGCTGGTGCGCGGTGGCGGCTCCATCGAGGACCTCTGGGCCTTCAACGACGAAACGCTGGCGCGCACCATCGTGCAGAGTCCTGTGCCGGTGATCAGCGGCGTGGGGCACGAAACCGATTTCACCATTGCCGATTTCTGCGCCGACCTGCGGGCGCCGACGCCCACGGCCGCCGCGGAACTCGTCAGCGCGCCGCGCGACCTGTGGCTCGGCGCGCTCGACCTGCTCGATGAACGGCTCGGCGATGCGCTGGGCGGGCGGCTCGATGTGCTCGGCCAACGGCTGGACCAGGCGGCCGCGCGGCTGGGGCGTCCCTCGGGCCTGGTCGCGCGCCAGCAGTTGCGGCTGGCGCACCACGCGCAGCGGTTGCACTACGCGGTGCTGTCGCGCCGGGAGCGATTGGCGCAGGTGCCGCAGGCCATCGCCACCGATTTCTCCGCGAAGTTCACGCGTTCGCTGACGCAGCGGCGCGAGCGGCTCGAACGCGTGGCCCTGCGCCTGCGGCTGCTCGACCCGGCCCTGGTGCTGCAGCGCGGCTATGCCTTGCTGACCGACGGCGAAGGCCGGGCGGTCATCAGCGCAGGCAGCCTGCAGGCCGGTGATGCCGTGGTCGCACGCCTTTCGGATGGCTCGGTCGACCTGACCGTGACGCCCGGCGGCGCGACGGGAACACGTCTGACGCCGCCCCCATGATTACTTCCTAGAATCCTTCATTCCCCACAACCAACCCACGAGAAAAAACCATGGAACATGTGCTCCCACCCCTGCCGTACGCCATCGACGCACTGGCCCCCGAGTATTCGAAGGAAACGCTCGAGTACCACCACGGCAAGCACCACAACGCCTATGTGGTGAACCTGAACAACCTGCAAAAGGGCACCGAGTTCGAAGCGATGACGCTCGAAGAGATCGTCAAGAAGTCCAGCGGCGGCATCTACAACAACGCCGCCCAGATCTGGAACCACACCTTCTTCTGGAACTGCATGAAGCCGCAAGGCGGCGGCGCACCCACCGGCGCGCTGGCCAAGGCCATCGATGCCAAGTGGGGCAGCTACGACGCCTTCAAGGAAGCCTTCGTGAAGTCGGCCGTGGGCAACTTCGGCTCGGGCTGGACCTGGCTGGTGAAGAAGGCCGACGGTTCGGTGGACATCGTGAACACCGGCGCCGCCGGCACGCCGCTGACCACCGCCGACACCGCGCTGCTGACGGTGGACGTGTGGGAACACGCGTACTACATCGACTACCGCAACCTGCGCCCGAAGTTCGTCGAGACCTTCCTGGCCAAGCTGGCCAACTGGGACTTCGCAGCGAAGAACTTCGGCTGAAGCCGGATCTGGCGCTCGCCATGAAAAAAGCCGACCTGCGGGTCGGCTTTTTTACGGGCGTTCAATTGCTCAGCGCTTGGCGGCCGAGAAGAGCTCGCCGCCGAGCTTGGCACCCTTTTTGATGTTCTTCTTGGCGAACCAGCCCTGGTTCATCTCGAGCACGTAGCGCACCGGCTCCTCGGAGCAATGCGAGTTCTCGGTCATCGGCTGCATGTCGACCAGGTTGACGATGCGGCCGTCGTCGGCCACGAAGGCGGCGGTCAGCGGCAACAGGGTGTTGCGCATCCAGAAGCACTGCGTGGCCGGCTGCTCGAAGACGAAGATCATGCCCTCGGCCTGCGGCATCGTCTTGCGGAACATCAGGCCGATCTCGCGTTCGCGGGGCGATTGCGCCACCTGCGCATCGATCTTGTAGAGGCCGACCGACAACTGCGTGCGTGCCAGATCGGTTTGGGGTTGCGGTTGGATTTGCTGCTGCGCGTGGGCCGGCGCCAGGAAGGACGCGGACACCAGAAGCAGCGCGGCGAGACGCTGAAACATCGGATGACTCTTTCGGGGCGGCGACACACGAGGTCGGCCCGTGACCAATAAAAATGCCCGCTGAAGCGGGCATTGCCGGGAGCTTGAAAGCTTACACCTTCTTGGCGGCGGCCGCGTGGGCCTTGGAGACGTGGCGCACCTTGTGCTTCTTGACCGTGTGCTTGGCCTTGGCTTTGTGGACGGCGGGAGCGGCCGGCGCTGCGGAAGCGGGTTCGGCGGCTTGGGCGAATGCACCGGCTGCGAAGAGGCCGGCGACCAGGGCTGCGATCAGCTTGTTCATGAGAAATCCTTTGAGATTGTTGATATGGATCACCTCCCTGCGGAAGGCCTCCATTCAACGGACCTCAAGAACCCCGGTTGACAGTGGTTGAACAAAACTGCGAACGAAAAAAAGCGCTCCGGAGAGCGCTTTTCTTAGGGGGCAGACCAGCTTACTTGGCGCCGGGCATGTCAGGCGTGCCACCTTGGGTGGCCTTGCGCTTCACGCTGCCGTCCTTGTTGCGGCGACGATCGTCGCGGGTCTTGGCGCGCTTTTCGCCAGCAACGCCAGCCTTGTCGGCACCGAAGGCGCCGCCTTCAGGCGTCTTGGCGATGTCGCCAGCAGCGGGAGCCACTTGACCAGCGGGCTTGGCTTCCTTCTTGGCTTCAGCGCGAGCTTGCGGCTTGCTGTTGGTCGCGTTGCCTTGTTCGGGCGTGGTACCGGCCGGGTTCTGGGCGTACGCGCCAGCGGCGAACAGGCCAGCGATCATGACTGCGAGAAGTTTGCTCATTGATGATTCCTCTATCGAGAATTGGTTGGAAACGCCTCCCGGCGAGCAGAAGGTCAGCCAGTAACGGGCTCTATCGCCCTACGGTTGACAATTGTCCGCTGATGGGTTGCGTCTAAAATGTACAGCGATTTGTTAGCGCGCTGTACAGCGATTCTCCCTCGCTGTCTGAATTCGCAGACAGTCGTTCGAATTACGTCACTCCCGGAGTCAAGCCCCCTCATGTCCAGCTATCAGCACATCAAAGTCCCGACCGAAGGCCAGAAGATCACGGTCAACGCTGACAATTCGCTCAATGTGCCCGATCAGCCGATCATTCCGTTCATCGAAGGCGACGGCACCGGGCTGGACATCACGCCAGTGATGCTCAAGGTGGTGGACGCTGCGGTGGCCAAGGCCTACGGCGGCAAAAAGAAGATTCACTGGATGGAGGTCTACGCCGGCGAGAAGTCGACCAAGGTCTACGGCCCCGATGTCTGGCTCCCCGAGGAAACCCTGCATGCCGTGCGCGACTACGTGGTGTCCATCAAGGGCCCGCTGACCACGCCCGTCGGCGGCGGCATCCGCTCGCTGAACGTGGCGCTGCGCCAGGAACTCGACCTGTACGTCTGCCTGCGGCCCATCCAGTATTTCGAGGGTGTGCCCAGCCCGGTGCGCGAGCCGCACAAGACCAACATGGTCATCTTCCGCGAGAACTCGGAAGACATCTACGCCGGCATCGAGTTCGAAGCCGAAAGCGACAAGGCCAAGAAGCTCATCAAGTTCCTGCAGGACGAGATGGGCGTCAAGAAGATCCGCTTCCCCAACACCTCGGGCATCGGCGTCAAGCCCGTCTCGCGCGAAGGCACCGAGCGCCTCGTGCGCAAGGCCTTCCAGTACGCCATCGACAACGACAAGCCGAGCGTGACCCTGGTCCACAAGGGCAACATCATGAAGTTCACCGAAGGTGGCTTCCGTGACTGGGGCTACAACCTGGCCGCCAAGGAATTCGGCGCCGAGCTGATCGACGGTGGCCCGTGGATGAAGTTCAAGAACCCCAAGACCGGCAAGGAAATCACCGTCAAGGACAGCATCGCCGATGCGTTCCTGCAGCAGATCCTGCTGCGCCCTGCCGAGTACAGCGTGATCGCCACGCTGAACCTCAACGGCGACTACGTGTCCGACGCACTGGCCGCACAGGTCGGCGGCATCGGCATCGCACCGGGCGCGAACTTGAGCGACACCGTCGCCATGTTCGAAGCCACCCACGGCACGGCCCCCAAGTACGCAGGCAAGGACTATGTGAACCCGGGTTCCGAGATCCTGTCCGCCGAAATGATGCTGCGCCACATGGGTTGGACCGAAGCGGCCGACCTGATCATCAGTTCGATGGAAAAGTCGATCGCCAGCAAGAAGGTCACCTACGACTTCGCGCGCCTGATGGACGGTGCGACGCAAGTGAGCTGCTCTGGTTTCGGTCAGGTCATGATCGACAACATGTAATTGCGATCGCTGACGTCGAGAAACGTCGAACCCTTATCAAGCCCTCGAGCTTCCGAAAGGACTCGAGGGTTTTTTCTTGCCTGTCGCCCTCGCGATATCGTTAGTGAATTACCTTCTTTGTGCTCTGAACGTAAGGAGCAGCGGGCAAACATCACAGATCAATAGGCTCCGTCCTTCGTTTAACTATTGGTAGAAACTGTGCTGTGTTTGCCTCGCGGCGAGCCGCCAGAATCGCGCCCATTCCAAGAAGCATAGGGGGCGCGAAGTGGGGAAAAAGAACGCAGGAATCTGCCCGGCAACAGGGGGCCTCGCAGACGACTCGATCGAACAGGGCGTGCACGCTGCACGGCAGATCGCGCAATGACGATCTCTCGGCGAGCGCTGTTCGGCAAGCTCAACCTCACCTTGTTTCGCGGCATCGAATCCGCCACCGCATTTGCCAAGCTGCGTGGCAATCCCTATGTCGAACTGACGCACTGGATTCATCAGCTCTGGCAGCTCAACGACAGCGATCTGCACCGCATCTGCCGGCACTACCAGATCGACGCGCAAGCCATCCAGAAAGACTTCGCATCGGCCTTGTCCAGCTTGCCATCGGGTGCCACCTCGCTGACCGATTTTTCCAGTCACATCGAAGCTGCCATTGAGCGCGCGTGGGTGCTCTCGAGTCTCGAGTTCGGCGCGCACTGCGTGCGTGGTGCGTGGTTGCTTGCTGCGCTGCTTCAGACGCCAGACTTGCGGCGCGTGCTTCTTGGCATCTCGCCTGCATTCCAGAGAATCCCAGCAGACCAACTGACGGAGGCCATCGATGCCATCGTGGCCGGCTCTCCCGAAGGGCAGGAAGGACCGCACGATGGCGCCGGTCTGCCATCAGCGCTGCCTGGTGAAGCCAGCGCCGCGCTAGCCGATGCGGCGTTGGATGGAAAGTCGGCGTTGCGGCGCTACTGCACGGATCTGACCGAGCGCGCGTCTCAAGGGCAGATCGATCCGGTCATCGGGCGCGGACACGAGATCCGCACGATGGTCGACATCCTGCTGCGTCGCCGCCAGAACAATCCCTTGCTCACAGGAGACGCGGGCGTCGGCAAGACCGCGGTGGTCGAGGGGCTCGCGTTGGCCATCGCGCAAGGCGAGGTTCCTCCCGATCTGAAGAACTGCCGCCTGTGGAGTCTCGATGTCGGAGCGCTGTTGGCCGGCGCAAGCATGCGCGGGGAGTTCGAGTCCCGCCTCAAGGCATTGCTGGAAGAAGCGGGCAAATCGGTGCAGCCCGTCATCCTCTTCATCGACGAGGTGCACACCTTGGTCGGTGCGGGCGGGCAATCCGGAACCGGCGATGCCGCCAACCTGCTCAAGCCAGCGCTTGCACGGGGAACCTTGCGCACGATCGGTGCCACCACCTGGAGCGAGTACAAGCGCCACATCGAGAAAGACCCGGCGCTGACGCGACGCTTTCAGACGCTGCAGGTGGCAGAGCCCGACGAGGTTGCTGCGATCGAGATGGTGCGTGGCCTTGTCGCCACCTTTGCCGAGCACCACGGCGTGCTCGTGCTCGATGAGGCTGGCCGTTGCGTTGGCAGGGCCTTCACTGGCATATGCGCAGTTCTCACACCCAAGAGAGCAAACCAAGCTCGACATCACGGTCACTGCGGAAGCCGGCGTCAACCCGGACGACAAGGGGAGGGCAGCACCCATCATGGTCCGCATCTACGAGCTCAAGTCGGAGGCAACCTTCGAATCGGCCGATTACTTCTCTCTGCACAACAGCGACAAGAACGTGATGGGCGCCGACCTTCTGGTGCGCGATGAGTTCATCCTGCGACCCGGAGAGGTCAAGAAGATCCGGCGCATGTCGCACCCCGAGCTCGCCGCGATCGGCGTGATCGCTGGCTACCGGGAGCTTGCACAAAGCGAGTGGCGCCTTGTGCAGAAAGTCGATCCTGCCCCCGAGGCCGCCTGGTATCGCACCGTCATCCCCGCCAACAAGGTCAAGCTGAAGATCGCCCTTCAAGGCAAGGGCATCCAGCTGACACCCATCAAGTAGCACGTCTGCGGCCCGAAAGCACAACGATCGAACCCATGAGCTGGTACAACAAAGTCGCCTGGAGCGAAGGGCTCTTCCTGCGTCCGCAACTGTTTCAACAGCAGGAGCGCTACCTCGAACATCTGGCGCACAAGCGTGCCGCCTCGTTGACTCCCTTTTACTGGGGGTTCAACCACTACAGCATCGATGCGGAGTCGCTCTCACTGGGCAAGCTGGTGCTGGCCAGCGCGGCGGGGATCTTCTCGGATGGCACGCCCTTCGATGCACCGGGCCAGACGCTGTCCCCGCGTGGCGATGCGCAGTACGGGCAGTTCGTCGGAGCACCCGACGCGCCGAACTGGGCCGAGATCGAACGGGACTGCCGCCGGCTGCTGTTGCGGACCCGGGACATCAATCTCTTTGTCTGGCTGTGCCGCGCGCGCACCCGGCTGGCGCAGGCGGCAGGGCTTGCGCAGTCGTTGGTGCTGCTGGTCGAGGCGCTCCGGACCTGGCCCGAAGCGGTGCACCCCCAGTTGGTGATCGAAGGCGAGCGCGACCCGGCCGTGCGCGCCAATGCGCTCGCTGCGCTGGCCGATCCGGAGGGCCTGTTGAGCGACGTGCGAGAAGTCGTCATTGCAGCCAATGCCGCGCGGCACCTGACAGTGCGTGAAGTCGAGCGCGCCTTTGCGATGCCCCGGGCGCCGGACGCAGCCAGTCCGGAGGCCATGGCGCAGCAGTTGGCAGACCTCGCGGCCGCTGCGTCGGGCGACGACCAGGCGCCGCTGCGCCTGTTGGCGCAAGCGGCAGAGGCGGCGGCGCAGATCGTCGGCTGGGCCGCCCAGCACCTGGGGCTGGACGCGCCTCCACTGCATCCGCTGGTGCGGTTGCTGGCCCCATTCCAGCGAACCGGGTCGTCGGCGCCGCCTGTCGCGGCCGCAGCAAGGCCTGACCCACTCCCGTCGTGGCCGGCAAGCACGCCAGCGGGCGAGGGCCTCGCAACACGCGACGACATCTTGGGTGACATTCGCAAGGCCCGCCGATGGTTCGAGAACCACGAACCGAGCAGTCCTGTCGCCGTGTTGCTCAAGCAGGCCGAACGCATGACCGGCCTGCGGTTTTCCCAGGTGGCCGATGCCATTCCACTTGATCTGCTGCGCAAATGGGATGCCGACGAGGAGGCTTCGCTGTGACGCTGATCCAGGCCAACTTTCTTGTCATCTGCTTCGCGGTCGGCGCCGCTGGCGCCTTGCTGGGCCTCTGGGTGTTCTCGCACAGGCTCGGCAGGCAACTCGAAGCGCAGCGCCGTGCCTCGGATTCGGAGCACGAACAGATGCGGCTGGCGATCCGCGCCGAGTTGGCGCTGCTCGGGCAACAGCAGACCGCACATCAGAAAGCGCAACGCTTGGCACTGGCGCGGTGGCAGGCTGAGCAGGATGCGCGGCGGCTGGCTGAATGGCAGGCGTTGTCGCCAGCGCCCCCTACGTGGCCGGGCAGAAGAGGAGGGCCGGTTGCGCCGCCCGTTGTGCAGTCACCCCCGCAGCGGCCGAGAGCATCGCCATCAGTACCGGCCTTGCACGAGGATTCCGAGCCGCAAAACTCAACGGTGCCACTCGCGCTGCCCGCCGCCGTTCACCGGGAAGCAGAGTCGGCCCCCGAACGCGAACTCACCGACGAAGAAATCGACGCCTTGCCGCCCGATCTGCCGGTTCCGACCCGGGTGCCGGGCCGAAAATTGCCGGCGCCCAAAGGCCCCGTTCTGCGCAATCTGTAGAAAAGACCGGCAATCTGCCGGTTTTTTTACGTCTGTCTTCGTGCTGTCGTACACGACGCATGCCTCTTGATTTGTCGAATAGGCGTCACCAAGTCTGTTGGCGTCGGCACGGTGCTTGCACGCTCTATAGAATCTTTTTCATGGCAACGAGAATTCCCAAAACTCCCAGCACCCCACCGGCGCAGAAACCGGCGGGCGACGACGGAGATTCGGTCGTTCTGGAGCGCCGCCCGCAAAAAACGGCGCCGCCCCAGATGTACCAGGTCGTCATGCTGAACGACGACTACACGCCGATGGAGTTCGTGATCGTCATCCTGCAGGAATACTTCAGCAAGGACCGAGAAACGGCGACCCAGATCATGCTCAAGATCCACCTCGATGGCCGGGGTGTCTGTGGGGTTTATTCCCGCGACATGGCGGCCACCAAGGTCAATCAGGTGATGGAGGCCGCGCAGCAGGCAGGGCACCCGCTGCAATGTGTCAGCGAACCGGTCGCGTGAACCAGTTGAATTGCACGCGCTCCAACCCATCTGAGAACTTATTTACAGCAAGGCAAAAGGAAATCACATGATTGCCCAGGAACTGGAAGTCAGCTTGCACATGGCCTTCGTCGAGGCCCGGCAGCAACGCCACGAGTTCATCACCGTGGAACATCTGCTGCTCGCTTTGCTGGACAACCCGAGCGCCGCGGAAGTTCTGCGCGCCTGCTCGGCGAACGTCGACGACCTGCGGGCGTCGCTCACCAACTTCATCAAGGACAACACGCCGCAAGTGGCGGGTACCGATGATGTCGACACCCAGCCCACCCTGGGTTTCCAGCGCGTGATCCAGCGCGCCATCATGCACGTGCAGTCCACCGGCAACGGCAAGAAGGAAGTCACCGGCGCCAACGTGCTGGTCGCGATCTTCGGCGAGAAGGATTCGCACGCCGTGTACTACCTGCACCAGCAGGGCGTCACCCGCTTGGACGTGGTCAATTTCATTGCCCACGGCATCAAGAAGAGCGATCCGCCGGAAGCAGTCAAGGGCAGCGGCGAAGCGCCTCAGGGCGAGGGCGAAGAGGGCGGCGGCGAACGCAACGAGAAGGCCTCGCCGCTCGAGCAGTTCACGCAAAACCTCAACCAGCTCGCCAAGGACGGCAAGATCGATCCGCTGATCGGCCGCGAATACGAGGTCGAGCGCGTCATCCAGATCCTGTGCCGCCGGCGCAAGAACAACCCGCTGCTCGTGGGCGAGGCCGGCGTGGGCAAGACCGCGATCGCGGAAGGCCTGGCATGGCGCATCACCCAGGGCGACGTGCCCGAGATCCTCGCCGAGGCGCAGGTCTACTCGCTCGACATGGGCGCGTTGCTGGCCGGCACCAAGTACCGCGGTGACTTCGAACAGCGCCTGAAGGGCGTGCTCAAGTCGCTCAAGGACAAGCCGAACGCCATCCTGTTCATCGACGAAATCCACACCCTGATCGGTGCGGGCGCAGCCTCGGGCGGCACGCTCGACGCGTCGAACCTGCTCAAGCCCGCGCTCTCCAGCGGCCAGCTCAAGTGCATCGGCGCCACCACCTTCACGGAATACCGCGGCATCTTCGAGAAGGACGCGGCCCTGTCGCGTCGTTTCCAGAAGGTCGACGTGGTCGAGCCGTCGGTGCAGGAAACCGTCGACATCCTCAAGGGCCTGAAGTCGCGCTTCGAGGAGCACCATGGCGTGAAGTACGCCGTGGCCGCCTTGCAGGCTGCGGCCGAGCTCAGCGCCAAGTACATCAATGACCGTCACCTGCCCGACAAGGCCATCGACGTCATCGACGAAGCCGGCGCCGCCCAGCGCATCCTGCCGCCGAGCAAGCGCAAGAAGACCATCAGCAAGACCGAGGTCGAGGAAATCGTGGCGAAGATCGCGCGCATTCCCCCGGCCAACGTCAGCAACGACGACCGCAGCAAGCTGCAGACGATCGAGCGCGACCTCAAGAGCGTGGTGTTCGGCCAGGACAAGGCACTCGAAGTGCTGGCCTCCGCGGTCAAGATGGCACGTTCGGGCCTGGGCAAGGGCGACAAGCCGATCGGCTCGTTCCTGTTCTCCGGCCCCACGGGCGTCGGCAAGACCGAAGCGGCCAAGCAGCTGGCCTACATCATGGGCATCGAGCTGATCCGCTTCGACATGTCGGAGTACATGGAGCGTCACGCGGTGAGCCGCCTGATCGGCGCGCCTCCGGGCTACGTCGGTTTCGACCAAGGCGGTCTGCTGACCGAGGCTGTCACGAAGAAGCCGCACGCGGTGCTGCTGCTCGACGAAATCGAGAAGGCGCACCCGGACATCTTCAACGTGCTGCTGCAGGTCATGGACCACGGCACGCTGACGGACAACAACGGGCGCAAGGCCGACTTCCGCAACGTCATCATCATCATGACGACGAACGCGGGTGCCGAGACCATGAACAAGGCGACCATTGGCTTCACGAACGCGCGGCAGGCCGGCGACGAAATGGGCGACATCAAGCGCCTGTTCACGCCTGAATTCCGCAACCGTCTGGACGCCATCGTCAACTTCAAGGCGCTCGACGAACAGGTCATCCTGCGCGTGGTCGACAAGTTCCTGCTGCAACTGGAAACCCAGCTCAGCGAGAAGAAGGTCGAGGTCACCTTCACCGACAAGCTGCGCAAGCACCTGGCGAAGAAGGGCTTCGATCCGCTGATGGGCGCACGTCCGATGCAGCGCCTGATCCAGGACACGATCCGTCGGGCACTGGCCGACGAGCTGCTGTTCGGTCGCCTGACTGACGGCGGTCGCCTCGAAGTCGACCTCGACGAGAAGGACGAAGTGCTGCTCGACATCCAGCCGATCCCGAAGAAGGAAGGCAAGTCGAAGCCCGAAGCCGAGGAAGCCGCCACGGGCTGATCCCGCCTCTCTGAGGAACGAAGTCAAAGGCCGGTAGCATTCGCTGCTGGCCTTTTTCTTTGGGCCGGCCGAAAACACCCCGCCTTCACCCGCTTTTGCCTTGATCCTCCCCGAACTCAGCCACGAATGGAAAACCGGCCTCTCCCTGGCGTGGAGCGGCTACATCGCCGTGCTGTCGGTCTGGATCGTGATGCAAAAGCGCGCGCCGGTGTCCACCATGAGCTGGATCCTGTCGCTCGCGCTGCTGCCGTTTGCGGGCTTCATCGTCTACTACTTCCTGGGGCCGCAGCGGCTGCGCAAGCAGCGGCTCAAGCGCCTGCGCAACCGCGCGAACGCCCATGCGCAGGCCGACCTGGCGCGGCTGCGTGACGCCTCGCAGCATGCGCCGCCGGCGCTGCAGCAGATGGCCCGACTGGGCACCGCCGCCTGCGGCCTGCCGGTGTCGAGCGCCACGGGCGTCGAGCTGCTCTCGGGCGGCGCGCGCACCTTCGACGCGATCTTCGAGGCCGTGCGCGCGGCGCGCGACCACGTCCACCTCGAGTACTACATCTTCGAGCCCGACCGCATCGGCACCGCCTTGCGCGACCTGCTGGTCGAGCGCGCGCAGTCCGGCGTGCGGGTGCGCCTGCTGCTCGACGCGCTCGGCTCCAAGCGCATCGGCCGCAAGTTCATGGCGCCGATGCACGCGGCCGGCGTGGAGGTGGCGCTGTTCCACGACACCAAGATCGGCCGGCGCCTGCGCCCCGTGACCAACTACCGCACCCACCGCAAGATCGTGGTGTGCGATGGCCGCGTGGGCTTCACGGGCGGCGTGAACATCACCGACGAGGAAGACAAGCGCACCAACCCCAAGGACGCGTACCACGACGTGCATGTGCGCATCGAAGGCAGTGCGGTGCGCTGGCTGCAGACCACCTTCCTCGAGGACTGGAGCTACGCCACCGGCGAAAAGCAGCACCGCTCCGACGCCGTCCTGGACGCGCTGCTGCCCCAGGTGGAGGCGGGCGACATCCCGGTGCAGATCGTCACCAGCGGCCCCGACAACGCCTTCGAGGCCATCCACCGCATGCATGTCGAGGCCATCCATTCGGCCACGCGCCGGGCCTGGCTCACCACGCCGTACTTCGTGCCGGGCGAGCCCGCGCTGATGGCGCTGACCAGCGCGGCGTTGCGCGGCGTCGACGTGCGGCTGCTCGTGCCGCGCCGCAGCGACTCGGCCATCGTGAGCGCCGCCGCGCGTTCGTACTTCGACGAGCTGATCGCCGCGGGCGTCAAGATCTGGGAGTACAAAGAACGCATGCTGCATTCCAAGACGCTGGTGGTCGACGACCATTGCGCGATGATCGGCACCGCCAATTTCGACAACCGCAGCTTCCGGCTCAACTTCGAGGTCTGCGCCGTGGTCTACGGGCCCGCGCTGACCCAGCCGCTGGCGGCGCAGTTCGAAACCGACCTGCACAGCTCCGGCGCCGTGCGCGCCCACCGCCCGCAGACTTTCTGGCGCCGCCTTGGCGATGCCATTGCGCGACTGTTTTCTCCCTTGCTCTGAATGAACCACACCTTTCTCTGGCACGACTACGAAACCTTCGGCGCAGTGCCGCGCCGCGACCGTCCCTCGCAGTTCGCGGCCATCCGCACCGACGCCGAGCTCAACGAAGTCGGCGAGCCGCTGATGATCTATTGCAAGCCCGCGCCGGACTACCTGCCCAGCCCCGAGGCCTGCCTGATCACCGGCATCACGCCGCAGGTCTGCCTGGAGCGCGGCATTCCCGAGCACGAGTTCGCGGCCCACATCGAGCAGGCCTTCTCGCAGCCCGGCACCATCGGCGTGGGCTACAACACCATCCGCTTCGACGACGAGGTCACGCGCTTCCTGTTCTGGCGCAACCTCATCGACCCCTATGCGCGCGAATGGCAGAACGACTGCGGCCGCTGGGACCTGCTCGACGTGGTGCGCCTCACCTACGCGCTGCGCCCCGACGGCATCGAGTGGCCGAAGAAGGAAGACGGCAAGCCCAGCTTCAAGCTCGAAGACCTGGCGCGCGCCAACGGCCTGCTGCACGAGTCGGCGCACGATGCGCTGTCCGACGTGCGTGCCACCATCGCGCTGGCGCGGCTCATCCGCGACAAGCAGCCCAAGCTCTTCGACTTCGCCTTCGGCCTGCACAAGAAGGACCGCGTGGCGATGGAGCTCGGCCTGCCCGCGATGCGTGAGACCGCCAAGCCCTTCCTGCACGTGTCGGGCATGTTCCCGGTCGAGCGCGGCTGCCTGGCCGTGATGTGGCCGCTGGCCAGCCACCCGACCAACAAGAACGAACTGCTGGCCTGGGACCTGTCGCAAGACCCAAGCGAGCTGCGCGACCTCGACGCCGAGACGCTGCGCCTGCGCCTGTTCACGCGCACCTCCGACCTGCCCGAAGGCATGACGCGGCTGCCGATGAAGAGCGTGCACCTGAACAAGTCGCCGATGGTGGTCGGCAACCTGCGCACGCTGGCACCGGCCATGGCCGAGCGCTGGGGTGTCGACATGGACACCGCCATGCGCCACGCCGCCATCGCGCGCGACCTGCCCGACATGAGCGCGATCTGGTCGCAGGTCTTTTCCCGCCCGAAGGAGGCGACGCCCGATGTCGATGAAGACCTCTACGGCGGCTTTGTCGGCAACGGCGACCGCCGGCGACTGAACCAGCTGCGCGGGCTGTCGCCCGAGGGGCTCGCCAAGGAGCGCGTGGCCTTCGACGACGGGCGGCTCGAAGAAATCCTCTTCCGCTACCGCGCGCGCAACTGGCCCGAGTCGCTGAACGAGGAAGAAGCCGAGCGCTGGGAAGCGCTGCGCGTGGCGCGCCTGTTCAAGGGCGAGGGCGGGGCGCGCACCATCGAGGCGCTGTTCAGCGAAGTCGATGCGTTGTCCGAGAACGCCGACGAGCGCGGCGAGGAAATCCTGGGCGCGCTGTACGAGTACGCCGAGTCGATCGCGCCCGAGGCCTGAACCAAGACCGAGGGCCGGCATGCACAACGTCGCTCGCCACAGGCTGTCTCGCGCAGGCGTGGCGGGCGCGCTGGCTGTTGCGGTGCTTGCTGGTTGCGCCGCAGGGCCGTCCGGTCATTGCACCGCGGGCTTCGAAGCCTTCGAGCGCGACACCCTCTATTTCGGCCGTGCCATCCCCACGGGCGGTCAGGTGTCCGACGCCGACTGGGCCGACTTTCTCGACACCCGCGTGACACCGGCCTTTCCGCAAGGCTTCACCGTGCTCGACGCCGCCGGCCAGTGGCGCGGCACGTCAGGGCAGGTGGTGCGCGAGCCTTCGAAGCTGGTCGTGCTGCTGCACCCGCGCGACGCGAAGGCCGACGCGGCCATCGCTACCTTGATCGACACCTACCGCCAGCGCTTCGCGCAAGAGGCCGTGTTGCAGGAAAGGCAGTCCGTCTGTGCCCGTTTCTGAAGCCGCTCCCACCGTTCGCCGGCTGGTTCCTGCCGACGCCACGGCCTACCGTGCGCTGATGCTCGACGCCTACGCACGGCACCCCGAAGCCTTCACCTCCACGGTCGAAGAGCGTGCCAGCCTGCCGCCGACGTGGTGGGAGACACGCCTGCGCACGGACGCCGACGCTGCCGAGGCGGTGTACGGCGCTTTCGATGTCGATGGTGCGCTCATCGGTGCGGCAGGGCTGGGTCGCGAATCGCGGCAGCGCACGCGCCACAAGGCGACCTTGTTCGGCATGGTGGTGGCGGAATCGGCGCGGCGCGCGGGCGCCGGGCGACAACTCGTGCGGGCCTTGCTCGCGCATGCACGCGCGCTCGGCGGCGTGCGCGTGGTGCAGCTGACCGTGACCGAAGGCAATCGCCCGGCGCAGGCGCTGTACGAGCGCTGCGGCTTCCAGGTCTTCGGCGTCGAGCCGATGGCCACCGTGCTCGATGGCGCGTTCTCGTCGAAGGTCCACATGTGGTGCGACCTCGAGGCCGCACCGCCTGCGGCTTAGGCGTCGCGCTCGCGCACCATCAGCAGCGCGGGCCCGTCGGGCGTGACCACCTCGCCCAGCGCACGGAAGCCGGCCTTGACGTAGCTGCGGATCGCGCGGGCGTTGCGCGGCGAAGGATCTGTCTGGATGCGCGTCACCGCCGGGTCGGCGAACAGCTGGTCCGTGAAGGCGCGCACCATCGCGCTGCCGAGTCCGCGATTCAATTGGTCCGCCTGAGCCAGGAACTGGTCGATGCCGCGCGCACCCGGATCGCGCTCGTCTTCCCACCAGCCGTCGCCCGAGTCCATCACGACGTACGACTGGATGAATCCCAAGGGCTGCCCGTCGCGCAATGCGATGTAGCCGCGGTCGGGCGAGTCGTGCGCCAGCATCGGCGTGAAGTCGGCCTCGACCTCGGCGAGCGTCGGCACGGGCGTCCACCATTCGGCCACGTGCGGGCGACACAGCCAGTCGTGGAGCATCGCGAAATCCGTGGATTGCAGGGGCCGGAACGAGATCGAAGGCATGGCGGGCGTTCTAGCGGGAGATCCGGTCGACGATGTCCTGCGCCAGCGAGGCGATGGTCAGCGGCGCGCAGCCTTCGGCGTTGTTGCTCACGGTGACGAAGGCGTTCTGCCCGGCGCCCGTGGTGCCGGCGATCACCTTGGCGAGCGCGGCGCGGGTTTCGGGGTCGGGGTCGAGCACCTTGTCGAAGGGGCCGTAAAGCTTCTCGGCGTCTTCATAGCCGAAGCGGCCGTGGCGGCGGTGCAGGTTCCAGCGGCACACCAGCGGCCCGGGCCACAGGGCGCGCAGCATCGGCAGTTGGTCTTCGATGGGCGGCATCTTCGCGTGCAGGCCCATGCAGAAGGTCGCGCCCACGCTGCGCAGCATGTCGGCGAAGGCGGGGCACAGCAGCTGCGGGTCGCGCACCTCGACGGCGAGCACGGCGTCGGGCGCGGTCGGCTTCAGGTCGGGCATCGCCGCCAGCATCGCGCCGATGCGAGCGATCAGCGCGGGCTGGTCGGCCAGCAGGTGCGCGGGGATCGGACTCAGCTGAAACACCAGCGCGCCGATGCGGTGGCCCAGCCCGTCGAGCGCCGGCTGCACGAACTCCTGCAGCGCGATCTCGTGGCTCAGGAACACCGGGTTGGCCTGCGTGCCGCGGCCGCTTTCATCGCGCACGGTGGCGTCGGTGACAAGGCTCGGGGCCTTCACGACGAAGCGGAAGTCGTCCGGCACCATGGCCGCGTAGCGCGCGTACTGGCTGGCGGTGAGGGCGCGGTAGAAGTTGCGGTCCAGGCTCACGGTGCGCAGCAGCGGGTGCTGGGCGAGCGCCGACAGGCCGTTCTTCGAGAGCACGGTTTCGGCATAGTCGCCGTCCCAGACCAGGCCGGCCCAGCCCGGATAGCTCCACGACGAGGTGCCCAGGCGCAGCTGCGGCGGCAACTCGGCGGCGAGAGCGACCAGCGACGCGTCGGGTGCCACCGGCTTCACGGTGGCGCCGCGCGACTTCTTCGGCGAAGGCGGCGGCGCGTCGGCCGCTTCAACCGGGCGCGGAAGTTCGGGGAGGTCGGAAAAGAGGGAGTCCTGCACGTCAGCCATGTCTGGGTCGGCATTTTCGGCCAAGCGGGGAGGCCCGTCGGCGCCGGGCACAATCCGCGCCATGACACAGTGGTTGCGTACGCGGGGCGGTTGGTGGCTGGCTTGGGTGGTGCTCACGGCCGCCGGCGCCGTGTGGTTCGCACGCGCCGAGCTGACCCGGCTCCAGCAGGATTTCGAGACCGACGCGCGCATCGCGCACCGGCTCATGAGCCAGCAGGTGGTGCAGTACGACGCCGTACTGGCCACGCTCGCGCTGCTGGAGCCCAACGCCGGCGCCGACTACCCCGAGCGTCGCCTGCCGTCGGTGTATTCGTCGATCCTGCGCGTGCAGCGGCGCGCGGCCGACGAGCCTTGGCCCGATGCCGAGCACGCCGACGCGCTGGCCGCGGCAGAGGCCCGTTCGCGCGCCGAGCGCCGCGCCGACCTGGCCGTGCTCGACCTCGCGCATGGCCGCTACCAGCTCGTGATCGGCTCGGAGCCGCTGAGCTATGCGCTCGAGATCGACCTCGTCGGCTCGGTGCCCTGGCGCGACTGGCCGATGAACCCGCAGCGCAGTCCCGTGCGACTGGTCCTGCAGCGTGACGGCCAGCAACTGGTGCTGCAGCACGGCCAGTCGGCCGAACATGGCTGGCGCTACAGCCTGAGCAAGGAACTGGCGTCGCCGAGCCAGCCTTTCGAGCTGGTGGCCGAGCGCCAGGTCGGCTGGGCCGAGCTGCCGTGGCGCACCATCGGCGGCTGGGCCGTGGCGATGGCGCTGCTGCTGGCGGGCCTGTGGGCCGCGCAACGCCAGCGCATCGCACGGCGCCGCGCCGAAGAGCTGCTGCGCCTGGGCCAGGTCGCGCGGCTCAATGCGCTGGGCGAGCTGTCGGCCGGGTTGGCGCACGAACTCAACCAGCCGCTCACGGCCGTGCTGGCCAACGCCCAGGCCGCACGCCGCCTGCTCGACGACGACCCGCCCGACCTCGCCACCGCGCGCGACGCGATGGGGCAGGCCGTCGAGCAGGCCCGCCGTGCCTCCGGCGTGGTCGGCCGCTTGCGCCGCGTGATCGAACGCCCCGAGGCCGGCGGCGACGTGAAGCCGCTGGTGCTGCAGGAGGTGGTGCGCAGCGCCATGCACTTGCTGGCGCCCGAGTTCGCGCGCCACGGCGTGGCGGCCCAGTTCGACGCCAGCGCGCAGGCGCCTGTGCGCGTGCAGGCCGAGGCCGTGGCGCTGGAGCAGATCGTGCACAACCTGCTGATGAACGCGACGCAGGCGCTGGACCTCGTGCCCGCCGCCGAACGGCGCCTCGTGGTCTCGGTCGGCCGCAACGGCGAGGAGGGCGTGCTGACCGTCACCGACAACGGCCGCGGCATCGCGCCCGAGGCGCTGCCGCGCCTGTTCGAACCTTTCTTCAGCACGCGCGAAGGCGGCCTGGGCCTCGGCCTGAGCCTGAGCGAAACGCTGGCCAGCGGCATGGGCGGCAGCCTGAGCGCCGCCAATGCCTCGCCGCGCGGTGCGCGCTTCACCTTGCTGCTGCCGCTGGTGGCACCTTCGACATGAACACGTTGACCGCCACAGCCGACCAGCCGCAATCGCCCCTGATCCACCTGATCGACGACGACCAGGCCGTGCGCGACAGCCTCTCGCTGCTGATCGGCACCGTCGGCCTGCGCGTGCAGGGCTGGGCCGATCCGCAGGCCTTCATCGACGGCTTCGACCGCGCGAGCGTCGGCGCCATCGTGCTCGATGTGCGCATGCCCGGCATCAGCGGTCTCACGGTGCTCGACCGGCTGGTGGCGCAGGGCGTCGACCAGCCCGTGATCATGCTGACCGGCCACGGCACGGTCGAGATGTGCCGCCGCGCCTTCAAGGCCGGCGCGGCCGAGTTCCTGGAGAAGCCGGTGGACGACGAGCAGCTGCTCGAAGCCCTGCAGCAGGCCGTGCGCCAGCATGTGCGCACGCGCGAGCGCTCGCAGGCCGACAACGCCGCGCGCGAGCGGGTGGCGCAGCTGTCGGAGCGCGAGCGCGAGGTGCTGGCCTTCATCGTGCAGGGGCTCACCAACAAGGAGATCGCGCGCGTGCTGGCGCTGTCGCCGCGCACCGTCGAGACCCACCGCGCCAACCTGTTCGCCAAGCTCGATTGCGACTCGCTGGCACAGCTGATCCGGCGCTATGCCGTGCTGGCGTCGGGTGCGGGAGAAGAGGGCGCTCCGTAGTTCTACGGAGTGCCGGGCGTAGCCGTACGAATGGTTGCAGCGGACCGTATTTTTTACAGTGACACCGTGGTCGGCACAGGCCGGCACGAACCCTCTCATCACTGGAGAAACAACACATGCAATCGATCATCCGCGTTGGCGGCCTCGCCGTTCTGCTCGCTGCTTCCGTCGCCCAGGCCCAGACGCCGGCCCCCGCTGTTCGCACCGAGAAGAACATCTCGCTCGCGCTGGCCAACCAGATCGCCGCAGAAACCGTGGCCGCCTGCGCCGCCAACGGCTACAACGTGGCCGCCACCGTGGTCGACCGCGCCGGCACCGTGCGCGCCGTGCAGCGCGCCGACAACGCCGGCCCGCACACGCTGTCGTCGAGCGAACGCAAGGCCTGGACCTCGGCTTCGGCCAAGAGCCCCACGCAAGCCATGATGGAAGGCGCCCAGAAGAACCCCGGCGCCGCCAACCTCGTGTACCTGCCGGGCTTCCTGCTGCTGGGCGGCGGCGTGCCGATCAAGTCGGGCAACGAAGTGATCGGTGCCGTGGGCGTGGGCGGTGCGCCCGGCGGCCACCTCGACGAGCAGTGCGCCAACGCCGCGCTCGAGAAGGTCAAGGGCCAGCTCTGATGACGGCGCGCGGTCTCTGGTCGGCGGTGCTCGCCGCCGCAATCGGCTGGAGCGCCGCGCCCGGCGCGGCGGCCCAGGTGCCGCCGCTGGCCGCCGAAGTGCTGGCCTACGAAGGCCTGCACCGCGCCGCCTGGCACGGCGACCTGCCCAAGCTCAAGAGCCTGATCGCCTCCGGCGCCGGCCTCGACGTGCGCGACGCGCGCGGCCGCACGCCGCTGCAGGTCGCCACCTATGCGCGCCAACGCGACGCCGTGACGCTGCTCGCCAAGGCGGGCGCGAACATCGACCTGCTCGAAGACGACCGCTACGACGCCGTGACCATCGCGTCCGTGGCCGACGACGTGACCACGCTCACGCTGCTGCTGCAACTGGGCGCCAAGCCCGGGCAGGTCACCAGCCGCTACGACGGCACCGCCTTGATCGCCGCCGCGCACCTGGGGCACGACGAGGTCGTGCGCCGGCTGGTCGCGGCCGGTGCGCCGCTGGACCACGTGAACAACCTGCACTGGACGGCGGTGATCGAGTCGATCGTGCTCGGCGACGGTGGTGCTCGCCACCAGCGCACGCTGGCCGCGCTGATCGCCGGCGGCGCCAACCTGCAACTGGCCGACCGCCAGGGCCTCACGCCGCTGCAGCTCGCAAAGGCGCGTGGCTACACGGCGATGGTGAAGCAGCTCGAAGCGGCACGCGCCAAGTAGCCTGCTGCAGCGGAAGCCGGGGCGACTCGGGGACAATCGGGCTTCCCCACGAGGAACCGCCCCATGTACATGCCTCCGCAGTTCAACGCCAAGGACCCGGCCGTCGCGCTGGGCCTCATGCGCGACCACCCCTTTGCCAACCTGATCTCGAACGACGACGAGGGCCTGCCCTTCGTCACGCACCTGCCCATCGTGGCCGAGCAGCGCGAGGGCGATGCGCTGGTGCTGCTGGGGCACTGCGCCAAGCCCAACCCGCACTGGCGCTACCTGCAGGCGCGACCGCGCGCGGTGGTGGTGTTCCAGGGGCCGCACGCTTACCTGTCGCCCTCGGTCTATCCCGACCTGGCGCGGGTGCCGACGTGGAACTACCTCGCGGTCCATTGCACCGTCGAAGCCCGGCTCGTCGAGACGCCCGAGGCCAAGGACGCGTTGCTCAAGAAGCTCATCGGCGACCACGAGCCGGCCTACGCCCAGCAGTGGAAGGACCTCGGCGAGGAGTTCCAGCGCAAGATGCTGGCCGGCATCATGGGCTTCGAGCTGCACGTGACGGCGCTGCAATGCAAGATCAAGCTCAACCAGCACCGGCCCGAATCGCACGCGGCCATGCGCGAGGTCTACCGCGCCGGCTCGGCCGACGAGCAGGCGCTGGCCGTGTGGATGGACCGGCTCGGCATGGCCGTCGCACCGGAGGCGCGCTGAGATGCGGATGTTCGGATTGATCGGCCTCGTGCTCGCGCTGGTGGTCGTCGGCCTGCTGGCGAAGCAGCAGCTGTCGCGCACCGCCATCGCCAAACAACCGGCAGCGCCCGGCGTGTCGGCTCCTGCGGCGGTCGATGCACGCACGCAGGCGCAGCAGGTCCAGCAACAGGTCAAGGACGCCCTCGACGCCGCGGCCCAGGCCCGCAAGATGCCCGATGACAACTGAGCCGGCCGCATCGACATCGGACGCGCACTGGATGGCGCTCGCGCTGCAGGAAGCGCAGCGCGCAGCCGACGCGGGCGAGGTGCCGGTGGGCGCGGTGCTGGTGAAAGACGGCCTGGTCATCGCGACCGGCCGCAACACGCCCGTGGCGCAGCACGACCCGAGCGCGCACGCCGAGATCAACGCACTGCGCGCCGGTGCCGCCGCGCTCGGCAACTACCGGCTCGACGGCTGCGAGCTGTTCGTCACGCTCGAGCCTTGCGCGATGTGCGCGGGCGCGATGCTGCATTCGCGGCTGGCGCGCGTGGTGTTCGGCGCCGCCGACCCCAAGACCGGCGCCGCGGGCTCGGTGCTCGATCTGTTCGCCGAGCCGAAACTGAACCATCACACGCACGTGCAGGGCGGCGTGCTGGCCGACGACTGCAGTGCGTTGTTGCAGCGCTTCTTCCAGCAACGCCGCAGCGCCGCGCGCGCGCAGGCCGAGCCGCTGCGCGACGATGCCTTGCGCACGCCCGTCGAACGCTTTGCCGCGCTCACCGATTTCGGCTTCGTGCCGCATCACGTCCAGGACCTGCCAATCCTGCAGGGCTGGCGCCTGCACTGGATCGACGAGACCGGCCCGGCCGGCAGCGACGGCCGCGTGGCGGACGTCCTGTGCCTGCATGGCCCGGGCGAGTGGGGCTACTTCTTCCGCCATCTCGTCGGCACGTCCGGCCTGCGCACGCTGGTGCCTGACCTCGTCGGCTTCGGCAGGAGCGACAAGCCCAAGCGTGAGGCCACGCACCGGCTCGAATGGCACCGCGACGTGCTGCTGGCGTGGCTCGACCAGGTGCATCCCGAGCCGCTTGCGCTGGTGCACAGCGCGGCGGGCGGCGAACTGGCCGCGCTGCTGCAAACGTCGGCACCGGGCCGCTTCATCGCAACGCTCGCTGCACCCGACAGCGGCGTGCGCGCCAAGGACGCCTGGCGCGCGCCGTTCCCCGACCGGGGCTACGAAGCCGCGCTGCGCGCGCTCGGTCCGCGTGCCGCATCGGGCGGGCCCACGGCCGCACAGGCCGCCACCCTGGCCCGGGAAATCCGGGACGCAATGGGATACTCGACGACGTGACGTCCAAACATATCTACATCTATTCCCCCTCCAGTGCCATCCGCGACAAGGCCGCCTTCCGGCGTGGCGTGGCGCGGTTGAAGGCCCTGGGCCATGAAGTCGAAGTCGATGAAGCCGCGCTCTTGGCGCACCAGCGTTTCGCGGGCGACGACGCCACCCGGCTGGCCGCGATCTCGCGCGCGGCCGCCAGCGGCGCCGACGTGGCGCTGATCGCGCGCGGCGGCTACGGCCTCACGCGCATCCTCGACGCGCTGCCTTACAAGGCGCTGGCCAAGGCCATCGACAAGGGCACCGAGTTCGTCGGCTGCAGCGACTTCACGGCGTTGCAGAACGCACTGCTGGCCAAGAACGGCGCCGTCACCTGGTCCGGCCCCGCGGTCGGCGAAGACTTCGGCGCTGAAGGCGGTGCCGACGACATCATGGAAGCCTGCTTCGACGACCTGTTGAGCGGGCAGGGCGAAGGCACCGGCTGGCGCATGCCGGCGCGCGACGCCGAGCTCAAGGTCAAGCCGGTCGAAGACGCCGTGCTCTGGGGCGGCAACCTCTGCGTGCTGACCAGCCTGCTGGGCACGCCGTACTTCCCGGTGGTCGACAAGGGCGTGCTCTTCATCGAAGACACCAACGAGCACCCGTACCGCGTTGAACGCATGCTCGACCAGCTGAAGCTCGCGGGCGTGCTGGCGCGCCAGAAGGCCGTCGTGTTCGGCCAGTTCACGGGCGTGCGCAACATCGCCGGCTACGACCGCGGCTTCGGCATGAACACGGTGATCGACCGGCTGCGCGCCAGCCTGAAGAAGGTGCAAGTCATTGCCGGCCTGCCGTTCGGGCACGTGCAGACCAAGGTGCTGCTGCCGGTGGGTGCGAAGGTGGCGCTGGCCGCCGAGGGGCGCGACGTGTTCCTGGTGTGGGGCCATCGGCATGGGCACCATGACCATGCTCACCACGGTCACGACCATCACGGCCACGACCATTGAGCCAGCACGCAGGCGGCCACCGGTGCCGCTGCGTTGCCGGCCGATCAGGACATCACTGGTTGGTGAAACGCTGATGGACGCGCGGGCCCATCGAGCCGGGCAGGCCGCCCTTGAACATGCTGTTGATTTCTTTCATCTGGCGCCGCGCGGCCGATTCGCCGTCGATGGCGCTCAGCGCGACCATCACGTCCTGGCGCAGGTACCAGAGGGTCTCGACATCGACCGCAAAGCGCACGCGTTGGCTGACGCGCTGGATCGATTGGCCACCGCGGCCCTGGAGCACCGACAGCATCGCCGTGCGGATGCGCCCGAGCTGACTTTCCGCAACCTGCCGCGAGCCCAGGCCGGGTACGTTCAGGAGCTGAAAAAGGCGGCGAAAGAGCAGCATGTCACGAAAAGCGTATTGCCGGGAGCTGAGACGGTCGCTACCTTAAGCCTCAGTTCGCCGGGACACAAGATGTGAAACACCGTTTCTTGTTTGCAAACAACAAGCTTTAGCGGTCTCTTTTATTGCCATTTGAATTTTGAGCGCAAAAGTATTAAAAAACTTTGGCATTCATCTGCACGATGCGCCAAGCTGGCCCTGTCGCTGCAGCGTCAACAAGAAGCTTCTGCGGATCGTTCCTTGCATGTGAAGGCGCATGTCGGGGAAACTTCTCGCAGGAGCGGCGAAAGGTCCAGAGCAACATAACCAGCGCTTGCCGCCAAGAAAAAACAGTATGGGTGTCAATTCCACAGTCGTTTTCGCGGACTTGACCGGAAGTACCAGGGTCTTCGAGGCCATGGGGAATGCACGTGCCACCGAGACCGTGACGCGGCTGACCCAATGGATCGGGCGTGTGTGCGAGGCCCACGGCGGCCGGGTCGTGAAATCGCTCGGCGACGGCGTGTTCGCCATCTTCACCAGCGGCGCCGCCGCCACGCACGCGGTCATCGAGTTGCAGCGCTACCACCAGAAGCGCCTGGCCGGCTGGCCCGTGCCGCTGCGCATGGCGCTGCAGATCGGCGTGGCCAGCGGCGATGTGGTCGAGGTGGAGGGCGACTGCTTCGGCGACGCCGTCAACCTGGCCTCGCGCCTGAGCGACCTGGCCGGCCCCGGCCAGATCTGGGTCACCGAGGCGGTGATCCAGCAACTGCACGAAGGCGCCGTGCAGCACCGCGACCTCGGGCCGATCAGCATCCGCGGACGCACCGAGATGTCGATCGTCCACCGCATCGACTGGCAGGAAGACCTCACCAGCTTCCTCACCGTGCCGGCCGCGCTGCTGCCGGCGCGCCTGCCCGATTCCACCTTCGGCCGCATCGAACTCGCGTGGCTCGACGTGCGCTCCATGTTTCGCATCGACCAGCTGCCCATTCACCTGGGCCGCGTGGGCGACGCGCAGTTCGTGGTCAACGACCCGCGCGTGTCGCGGCTGCATGCGCGCATCGAGGAGCGGCAGGGCAGTTGCGTGCTGATCGACGTCAGCACCTACGGCACCTGGGTGCGCTTCCACGGCAATGGCGGGCCGAGCCACGAGATCGCGCTGCGGCGCGACGAGTGCGTGCTGCACGGCCGCGGCGAGATCGGCCTGGGCGCGCCGCTGAGCGATTTCAGCGCCCCGACCATCGCCTTCAACACGACGGGCGACGACGTGATGCTGTCGCGCCGGGCCATCGTGAACTGAAGGCCGACTGGGAATCCCGTTCACGTTTGGCAACCAGCTGGTGCGCTTCGAGGTGCACCACTCGGGGACATGTGGCGTTGCAGGACCACGCCGGCGCCGTTCGCGCCAGGCCTGGAGCCACCATGCATTCCCCAAGTGATTCTTCCGTTTTCAGATGGGCCGCCGTCGCTGCGATCGCGGCCGGTGCGCTGCTCGCGACGGGCGCTGCCAGCGCGCGCACGAGCTGGTCGGTGCAGATCGGCACGCCCGGCGCGGTCTATGCGCCGCCGTACTACGTGCCGCCGCCCGTCTACGGCTACCCGGCCCCGATCTACTACGAACCGCCACCGCCGCGGGCCTACTACCGCCCGCCGCCGCCCGTGTACTACCGGCCGGCCCCGATCTACGTCCCGCCGCGCGGGCGCCTCTACTACGGCCCCGGCTATCCCTACCGTGCGCCGAACGATGACGACGACGATGACGACCGCGATTGACCGGCGATCCGCAAGCTTGCAGGCATGCCAATTCTTGGCGTGAACTCTGACGAAAACGTCACATTCAGTCACATTTGTAAGATCAAAGAATTCATTTCATGCCTGCGGGAGGGTTCGGGCCCGGGGCATGACACTTGCCTTGCATCGTTCAACAGGCGCGCAGAGTGCCGAAGGAGCGACAAAAAATGCAGACCAGCGTTCGGCCTTTCACCGATGTCGAGGCCGCCATTGCGGCGGTGGAGGCCCTGGACGGCGAACTCCGTAAGTTCGAGCTGGCCGTGGGGGACAACCTCCAGGACAGCATCGGCCTGCAGATGGCGCAGATCACCGACCGTGCGCTCGCACGCGGCTGGGAGCCCAGCGGCTTCATCCAGAAGGAAGGTTTTCGCCTCTACCGCTACCGCGCGATGCGCTGAAGGGCGATAGAAGGCCGGGTCAGCTGGGCGCGAGGATGCGCTCGAGCGCCCCGATGTCGATGGGCTTTTGCAGGTGGTGGTCGAACAGCACCTCGCCCGGCGCCGCATTCGCCGCGTCCCGTTCCGAAAAACCAGAAATCGCCACCAGCAGCCGCGGCGTGCCTTCGGCGGCCGTGGCACGCAGCCGGCGCGCCACCTCGGTGCCCGGGAAGTCGGGCAGGGTGAGGTCGATCAGCGCCGCATCGAAGCGCTCGCCGGCCGCTGCGTCCAGCGCCTGTTGCGCCGTGTAGGTGCAGCGGGCGGTGTGATCCTGCAGCGTCAGCAGCTCCCGCAGCAGGTCGGCCGCGGCCTCGTTGTCGTCGACGATCAGCACATTCACAGTTGTTTTCTCTCGGCATCCATTGATTGCGATCCCGCAGTATCGACGCTGTGCCTACCGGAATCCGTAACAGAGGCCTTGTTTGTTACTTCCCGCTGTCGGCCGAGGCGGGCGGCGGCTGCAGCGGCAGCTCGACGAAAAAGCGCGCGCCGTGGCCCGGCGTGCTCTCCACGCCGATGCGGCCCGCATGCAGGCTGACGATCTTGTGCGTGATGTACAGCCCCAGGCCCAGGCCGGCCGCGTGCTTGCGGCTGACGTCGGTGCGTTCGAACTGCTCGAAGATGCGCTGGTGGTCCTCGGGCGAGATGCCGATGCCCTGATCGCGCACGCTCACGACCGCCTGGTCGCCGTCCTGGCGCACCGTCATCTCGACCGGCTTGCCGCCGCCGTAGCGCAGCGCGTTGGTCAAGAGGTTGGTCAGCACCTGTTCGATGCGGAACTCGTCCCACACGCCGCGCAGCGCCGGGGGCGCGTCCAGGCGGATGGTGCAGCCCGCGGCCTCGGCCTGGTGGCGCAGGTTGTCGACCACGGCGCGGGCCAGCTCGGCCAGGTCGACCGGCTTGGTCTGGATCGACAGCGCGTCGCGCCGCAGCCGCGTCACGTCGAGCATGTCGTCGATGAGCCGCACCATGTTGCGGATCTGCCGCTGGTCGCGCTCGATCATGGTGGGCAGCTTCTCGGGCGAGAAGCTGTCGAGCTTGCCCTTGGACAGGTGCAGCTGCCGCAGCTGCGCCTCCAGGTAGAGCGTGTTCAGCGGCGTGCGCAGTTCGTGCGACACCATCGACATGAAGTCGTCGCGCATGCGCACCGCGCGCTCCAGCTCGCGCTGCGTGTGCTGCAGCTGCTGCACCAGCTCTTCCTGCTTGCGGTGCGCGGCGGCCAGCGATTCCATTTCGTGGCGCAGCGCCTTGCGGTGCTGGTGCAGGTCGACGAACACGCTCACCTTGCTGACCACCGCGTGTGGGTCGAGCGGCTTGTGCAGGAAGTCGACCGCGCCGCTTTCGTAGCCCTGGAAGGCGTAGTTCATCTCGCGCCCGGCGGCGCTCACGAAGATGATCGGGATGTGCCGCGTGCGCTCGGTGCCGCGCATCAGCTCGGCCAGCTCGAAGCCGTTCATGCCGGGCATCTGCACGTCGACGATGGCGAGCGCGAATTCGTGTTCCAGCAGCAGCGCCAGCGCGGCCTCGGCCGAACCGGCGCGGTACACCAGCCGCCCGGGCGCGCGGATCAGCGCCTCGAGCGCCAGCAGGTTCTCGGGCAGGTCGTCGACGATCAGCAGCTTGCTTTCGACCTCAATGGGCATGGGCGGGCTCCAGTAGCTGCAGCAGGATGCGCAGGTCGCGCAGCCGAAGCACGTGGTCGGGGGCGTGGCGCGCAATGGCGGCGAGGGGCATGGTGGGAACCAGGGCTTCTTTCGGGTCTTGCACGGCGGTGAGTCCGCCGGCGCGGTGGATGCGCAGCAGGCCTTCGGCGCCGTCTTCGTTGGCGCCGGTCATGAGAAAACCGGCCACCGAGGGCCCGTAGGCGTCGGCGGCCGAGGCCATGAGCACGTCGATGGACGGGCGCGAGAACAGCACGGGCGGCTCGCAGCTCAATGAAAAGCGGCGCCCGCGCTCGATCGACAGGTGGTAGCCCGGCGGCGCGAAGTACAGGCAGCCGTCCACCAGCGGCATCTTGTCGAGCGCCTCGTGCACGGGAATCGGCAGGCGCTGCGCAAAGATCTCGGCCAGGTGGCTCTCGTGCGATTCGGGCAGGTGCAGCACCACCGCCATCGGAATGCGCCAGTTGGCCGGCAGGCCGTCGAGCACCGCACTGAGCGCGTCGATGCCGCCGGCCGAGGCGCCGAGCACCACGGCCTCGACGCGGCGAACCGGAAACGGACGGTGCTGCGTGCCGGCGCGCTTCATGCGACCTTGCGGTAGATGCGCTCGGCACGCGCGTGGGCGTCGAAGCGGTCGGCGTAGCCCGAGAAGTCGATGCTCTCCTTCGAGCCCAGCCCGAGAAAACCGCGGTGCGACAGCGACTCGTGGAACAGCCCGAGCGCGCGGTCCTGCAGCTGGCGGTTGAAGTAGATCAGCACATTGCGGCACGACACCAGCTGCGTCTCGGCGAACACGCTGTCGGTGGCCAGGCTGTGGTCGGCAAAGATCACGTCGGCGCACAGCGACGGGTCGAAGCGCGCGGCCTCGTAGGCGGCGGTGTAGTAGTCGGAGAACGCGCTCAGGCCGCCCGCGCGCTGGTAGTTGGCCGTGTAGCCGCGGATCGCCTCGAGCGGGAAGATGCCCTGGCGCGCCTTCTCGAGCGAGGCCGGGTTGATGTCGGTGGCGTAGATCTGCGTGCGCTCGAGCAGGCCTTCCTCGCGCAGCAGGATGGCCAGCGAGAACACCTCTTCGCCCGTGCTGCAGCCCGCGACCCACACCTTGACCGACGGGTAGGTGTGCAGGATCGGCACCACGTGCCGGCGCAGCGCCAGGAAGTAGGCCGGGTCGCGGAACATCTCGCTCACAGGAATCGTCAGGAACTGCAGCAACTGGCCGAACAGCGCCGCGTCGCGCAGCACGCGGTCCTGCAGCGCCGAGATGCTGGGCAGCTCGAGCTGCTCCAGCGCATACAGCACGCGGCGCTTCTGCGAGGCGGTGGTGTAGTTGCGGAAGTCGTAGCTGTACTTGAGGTAGATGGCCTCCATCAGCAGGCGCAGCTCGATCTCGGTGTCGCTCAGCGGCTGGGGCTGCATGGGGGCGGTGGCCGGATCCTGCAGCGCGGCGGGAAGGGGCTTGCGGGTCACAGGCGCTCCATCTTCGGCATCCACACGCGCAACAGCGAGAACAGGCGCTCCAGGTCGACCGGCTTGGCCAGGTAGTCGCTGGCGCCGGCGGCCAGGCACTGGTCGCGGTCGTCCTTCATGGCCTTGGCGGTGATGGCGATCACCGGCATCTTCGCGAAGCGCGGGTCGGCGCGCAGGTGGCGCGTGGCTTCCAGGCCGTCCATCTCCGGCATCATGACGTCCATCAGCACGAGGTCGATCTCGCTGACCTGGTCCAGGCGCTCCAGTGCCTCGCGGCCGTTGCGCCCGATCTCGACCGTGGCGCCGCGCTGCTCCAGCGCGCTGGTGAGCGCGAAGATGTTGCGCACGTCGTCGTCCACCAGCAGGATGGTGCGGCCCTCGAAGATGCGGTCGCGCCCGCGCGCCGTCTTCAGCATGCCCTGGCGTTCACTGGACAGCGAGGCCTCGACCTTGTGCAGGAACAGTGTCACCTCGTCGAGCAGCCGCTCGGGCGAGCGCGCGCCCTTGATGATGATCGAGCGCGAGTAGCGCTGCAGCTCGGTTTCTTCGTCGCGCGTGAGGTTGCGCCCGGTGTAGACGATGACCGGCGGGAACGACACGATCTCTTCCGCCGCCATGGCCTTGAGCAGCTCGCTGCCCTGCATGTCGGGCAGCCGCAGGTCGGTGATCATGCAGTCGAACACGCGCGTGCGCAGCAGCGCGAGCGCTTCCTCGCCGGAGCCGACCGCGACGATCTCGATGTCGTCGTCGCCGATCAGCCTGATCACGCTCTCGCGCTGCAAGGCGTCGTCTTCCACCAGCAGCACGACCTTGACCTTCTGCGTGAGCTTTTCTTCCAGCCGGCCGAACACCTTGGTCAGCTCCTCGCGCGTGGCCGGCTTCAGCGCGAAGCCGATGGCGCCCATGTGCAGCGCGGCGGCCTGCGCGTTGTCGGCGGCCGAGACCACGTGGATCGGGATGTGGCGCGTGTGCGGCGAGTCCTTGAGCTTTTGCAGCACGTCCAGGCCGGTGCTGTCGGGCAGGCGCATGTCCAGCAGGATCGCGTCGGGCACGAACTGCGTGGCCAGCTCGAAGCCGTCGGCCGCGCCGTGCGCCACCAGGCAGCGGTAACCCAGTTCGTGCGCCAGGTCGTACAGGATGTGGGCGAACTGCGGCTCGTCCTCGATGACCAGCACGCGGCGCACCTGGTCGCGCGGAATCGAGCGGTCGTCCGCGAAGCGCGGGGCCGGCACCACGGGCGCTGGGGCAGGGGGCGCGAGCGGCGGCGGCGACAGCACGGCGGGCGCATGCGAAGACGTCGACACCGAACGCAGCGTGCCCACGGGCGTGGCCGGCGCGGGCGAGGTCTGCGGCGCGCGCGGCGGCAGCTGCAGCGTGAAGGTGCTGCCCTGGCCGGCCTCGCTCTTCACCGTCAGCGAGCCGCCCAGCAGCTGCGTGAGGTCGCGCGAGATCGACAGGCCCAGCCCTGTGCCGCCGTAGCGCCGGCTGGTGGTGCCGTCGGCCTGGCGGAAGGCTTCGAAGATCAGCTCGTGCTGCTGCGGGTCGATGCCGATGCCCGAGTCGTGCACCGCAAAGGCCGCGCCGCCGTCGGCCGTGGCCGACACCGTGAGCGCCACTTCGCCGCGCTCGGTGAACTTGATCGCGTTCGACAGCAGGTTCTTCAGGATCTGCTCCACGCGTTGCCGGTCGGTGACCAGCAGGGCGGGCGCGTCGGGCCGCAGCTCCAGGCGGAACTCCAGGTTCTTGTCGGTCGCGAGCGGGCGGAAGGTGCTTTCCAGGCTCTGGGCCAGCTTGTCGAGCGGCACCTCCTCGGGCACCAGTTCGAGCTTGCCGGCCTCGACCTTGGCGATGTCCAGGATGTCGTTGATCAGCACCAGCAGGTCGTTGCCCGAAGCGTAGATCGATTCCGCGAACTTCACCTGCTCCAGCGACAGGTTGCCCTGCGGGTTGTCGCCCAGCAGCTTGGCCAGGATGAGCGCGCTGTTCAGCGGCGTGCGCAGTTCGTGCGACATGTTCGCGAGAAACTCCGACTTGTAGCGGCTGGCGCGCTGCAGCTCGTCGGCGCGGTCTTCCAGGTCGCGCTGCACGCGGCGCAGGGCGGTGTTGCGCTGGTCGAGCGCCTCGGTGCGCTCGGAGAGCTGGCTGTTGGTCTGCTCCAGCTCGGCCTGCTGGTTCTCCAGCATGGCCTGCGAGGCGCGCAGGGCGCGCGACTGTTCTTCGAGCTCTTCGTTGGCGGTGCGCAGCTCTTCCTGCTGCACCTGCAGCTCTTCGTTGAGCTGCTGCGTTTCGGCCAGCACGTCCTGCAATTGCTCGCGGTAGCGCGCCGCCGCCAGCGAAGTGCCGATGTCGTCGGCCACGAGGTCGAACAGCTGCTCGCTGCGCGCGTCCGGCGTGCCCGGCAGGCCGAGTTCGAGCACGCCGTTGACGGCGCCATCGGCCGCCACCGGCAGCAGCAGCACGGCCTTGGGCGCCATCTCGCCGAGGCCGGAATTGACCTTCAGGTAGTCGGCCTGCACCGGATCGATCAGCATGCGGCGCTGCTCGGCCGCCGCCTGGCCGACCAGGCTTTCGGTGGGGGAGAACACCTGCGGCGAGGCTTCGGCCTCGCTGGAGAAACCGTAGCTCGCGGCGCGACGCAGCGGGCCGTGGCGTTCGCGCACATAGAGCGCGCCCACGGAGCTGCCGAGATGGCGCGAGAAGAACGCGAGGATCTTGCGGCCCATGTCCGGCGCACTGAGTTCGCCGACCAGCTCGCCCACCAGCTCGGTCTGCGCGTTGCGCAGCCAGGCCTCCTGCGACAGGCGCTCGGCGTGCGCCGCCTGTTCGCCCAGCACCACGTCGTAACTGTCGGACAGGCGCATCAGCTGCCGGCGCCCGAAGAACGCCACCAGGCCCGAGTACACCAGCGTGAACAGAAGGAACAGCCCGACCACCCACCAGCTCGTGCGGTTGGCCTCGGTGTTGCGCTGGAAGCGCAGCGTCTGCTCGGTGTCCATGAAGGCCGTGAACTCGGCGCGCAGGTCGTCGGTCAGGCGCTTGCCGCGGCCCAGCCGAACGGTGGCCTGCGGATCGATGCCGTTGCGCCGCGCCTCGATCATTTCCCGCGCGAAGGTCAGCCACGACTCCTGCAGGCCGACGATGCGGTCGACGCGCTCCACCTGCTGGCGGTTGTCCGACACCTGGCGGCGCAGCGCGTCGGTGTCGGCCTTCAGGCGCGGCAGGGCGGACTGGTAGGGCTCGAGAAAACTCTCCTCGCCGGTGATCAGGAAGCCGCGCATGCCCGTTTCCATGTCGATGGAGCGGCGTTGCAGTTCGCTGGCGGCGCGCGTGACCTGGTCGGTGTGCTCGACCCAGCTCAGGCTCGTCAGCAGATACAGGATCAGCGCGACGAACGCCACGGCGCCGATCAGTCCGCCCAGCAGCGGCAGCTTGAGGTTGCGGCTGAGCAGGCGGTCGAATTCGACGGGGTCGATCGCGGAGGGAGTTTTCATGAATGCATTTGTAAGCAAAACTTGTCAAGTCTTGCCGAAAAAGATCATTTGACCTGTCGGAGAAGGCCTCGATACCGATTTGTGTGACGTATTGCCGCATTCGGCGCTCGCTATACTGTGATTTCATCCAGTATCGGCAGCATGCCTTCCGACCTCCATTCCGCTCCGTCAGCCGCCGTCTCGGCGGCGCACGTCGTGTCCGTCAAGGCCTTGTGCGCCTTCGGCGCGAAGGCGGGCGATCTCGACCTGCGCTTCGTGCCCGCGCCCAGCGCGCTCGAAGGCATGGCCGGCCACGCGCTGGTGCAGGCCCGGCGCGGCGGCGACTACCAGAGCGAGGTGCCGCTGGCCACCACCTGCGGCACGCTGCGCGTGCGCGGCCGGGCCGACGGCTACGACCCGGCACAGGCGCGGGTGGAAGAAATCAAGACCTTCCGCGGCGACTTCGACGCCATCCGCGCCAACCACCGCGCGCTGCACTGGGCCCAGGTGCGCTGCTACGGCTGGATGCTGTGCGAGCAGGAAGGGCACGAGCAGCTGACCGTCGCGCTGGTCTACCTCGACCTGGCCAGCGGCGACGAAACCGTGCTCGAAGAGCAGCACACCCGCGACACCCTGCGCACGCACTTCGAGACCCTGTGCGCCTGCTACAGCGACTGGGCGCAGCGCGAGGCCGCGCACCGCGGCGCGCTCGACGACGCGCTGGCGCGGCTCGAGTTTCCTCACGCCGACTTCCGCACCGGCCAGCGGGAACTGGCCGAGGCGGTCTATCGCGCCGCCGTGGGCGGGCGCTGCCTGCTGGCGCAGGCGCCCACGGGCATCGGCAAGACGCTGGCCACGCTCTTTCCGCTGCTGAAGGCGCGCGCGGCGCACAAGCTCGACAAGGTGTTCTTCCTCACCGCCAAGACCTCCGGGCGGCCCGTGGCGCTCGACGCCTTGCGCGTGCTGGGGCAGGGCGGCGCGCACCGGCCGCGCGTGCTCGAGCTCGCGGCCCGCGAGAAGGTCTGCGAGTACCCCGACCGCGCCTGCCACGGCGAGGCCTGCCCGCTGGCGCGCGGCTTCTACGACCGCCTGCCCGCCGCGCGCGCCGAGGCCGCGCAGGTGAGCTGGCTCGACCGCGAAGCGCTGCGGCGGGTTGCGCTCGCGCACGAGGTCTGCCCCTATTTCCTGGCGCAGGAAATGACGCACTGGAGCGACGTCGTCGTGGGCGACTACAACTACTACTTCGACGGCAGCGCCTTCCTCTTCGCCAGCATGAAGGACGCCAACTGGCGCGTCGCCGTGCTGGTCGACGAGGCGCACAACCTGCTGGAGCGCGCGCGCGGCATGTACACCGCGAAGCTCGAAGGCGCGGCGCTGGAAGAAGCGCACCGCGCAGCGCCCGCCGCCGTGCGCGGCCCGCTGGCGCGGCTGTTCCGCGAATGGGACACGCTGCAGCAGGCGCAGACCGCCGGCTACGACACCGCCGACGAGATCCCCGAGCGCTTCCTGCGCACGCTGCAGGCCGCCAACACCGCGATGGCCGAGCACTTCGCCGCCACGCCCGACGCGGCGCAGGGGCCGCTGCAGCGCTTCTTCTTCGATGCGCTGCACTTCGCGCGGCTGGCCGAGGTCTTCGACGACCACTCGGTGTTCGAGCGCACGCTGGGCGCCACGCAGGAACAGCGCGGCCTGGCCATCCGCAACCTCGTGCCCGGGCCCTTCCTCGAAGGCCGCTTCGCCGATGCGGTGTCGGTCACCTGTTTCTCGGGCACGCTCGCGCCGTTCGCGTTCTACCGCGACGCACTCGGCCTGCCCGAAGACACGGCGCTGCTCGACGTCGAATCGCCGTTTCGCGGCCAGCAGCTGCGCGTCGAGGTGGCGACCGGCGTCTCCACGCGCTTTCGCGACCGCGCCGGCTCGCTGCGCCATGTGACGGACATCATCGGCGCGCAGTTCGAACGCCTGCCCGGCAACTACCTGGCCTTCTTCAGCAGCTTCGACTACCTGGACAAGGCCTGCGCCGCGTTCTCGCTGCGTCACCCCGGCGTGCCCGTATGGACGCAGACGCGCGGCATGCGCGAAACCGACCGCCACGATTTCGTCGCGCGCTTCGAGGAAGGCGGGCAGGGCATCGGCTTCGCCGTGCTCGGCGGCGCGTTCGGCGAGGGCATCGACCTGCCGGGCAGCCGGCTCATCGGCGCCTTCGTCGCGAGCCTGGGGCTGCCCCAGTACAACGAACTCAACGAGATCACGCGCGAGCGCATGCAGTCGCGCTTCGGCAAGGGCTACGAGTACACCTACCTCTACCCCGGCCTGCAGAAGGTGGTGCAGGCCGCCGGCCGCGTGATCCGCACCGAGGCCGACACCGGCGTGCTGCACCTGCTCGACGACCGCTTTGCACGCGCCGAGATCCGCGAGCTGCTGCCGCGCTGGTGGCATGTGCAACTGGCCGGGGAGGCCGGGCAGGCCGGGGAAGGCGATGCGCGCCACCCGACGCCTTGAGCACGCCGGCCAGCCCGACCTGTTCGGCGAGGCGCCCGTGGCGGCCATCGAGGGCCTGCGCTACGAACCCGGGTTCCTGTCGCGCGACGAGGAGGCCGGCCTGCTGCGCATCGTGCAGGGCCTGCCGCTCAAGGAGATGCGCTACAAGGAATACACGGCCCGCCGGCGCGGCACCAGCTTCGGCGGCAGCTACGACTTCGACACCAACCGCCTCAAGCCCGGCGCGCCGCTGCCCGAGGCGCTGCACCCGCTGCGCGCGAAGGCGGCCGCCTGGGCCGGCCTGGCGCCCGAAGACCTCACCCACGTGCTGATCGCCGAGTACCGCCCCGGCACGCCGCTGGGCTGGCACCGCGACGTGCCCGACTTCGAGGACATCGTCGGCGTCTCGCTGCACGGCGACGCGGTGATGCAGTTCAGGCCCTACGTGCCCGGCGCGCCCGCGTCGGGGCCGGCCGCGCTCGAGGTCCTCGTCGAGCCGCGCTCCGTGTACCTGCTGCGCGGACCGGCGCGCTGGGCATGGCAACATGCCATCGCCCCGACCGAGGGCCTGCGTTATTCGATCACCTTGCGTACCCGGAGACCCCGCGCGCCATGAACCGCACCACCTTCCTCAAGCTGCTCACGCACCACCTCTTTCCCGTGCTCAAGGCCGAAGGCTTCCAGGGTTCGGGCCAGACGCTGCGGCGCATCGACGGGCCGGTGATCCACGTGTTCAACGTGCAGGGCGCCAGCGGCGGCAAGGCCTGCTACCTGAACCTCGGCGCGCACCTGGACTTCTTGCCGCCCGAGGGCGGAACGCCGGTGGCGCCCGAGGCGCTCGAAGAATCGCACTGCGTGTTCCGCGACCGCCTGGACCCACCGCCCGGCGCCGCGTTCGGGTGGGCCTATGGCGAGACGAAAGAACAGGCCGAGGAAAACGTCGAATTCATCGTGAGCGAGTGGGAAGGGCCGGGGCGTACTTTCTTCGCACGGCATGGCAGCTATCCGCAGAGCTTCGAACAGATGCTGCGCGAGACCGACCCGCACCAGATCCATGCGCGCACCGCCTTGCACTTCGCACGGATCGCGGTGCACCTGGGCGACCGCGCACGGGCACAGGCGCTGGTCGAGGCGGGGCTCGCGCGGGCGCCGGAACGCGCCACGGCCCTGAAGACCGACCTCGCGAACGTGTTGTCGGCCTGAGCGCGCACGACAGACTGCGCTGACGCGCAGCGCCTGCCTCTTCCGACCCATGGCGCCGCACGGGCGGCCAGCATGAAGGCTTCTTTCATCCCATTTGATTGAAGGAGCGCAGACATGCCACGAGGCGACAAGTCGTCCTACACGGACAAGCAGAAACGCAAGGCCGAGCACATCGAGGCAGGCTACGAGCACCGCGGCGTGGCCAAGGGCGAGGCCGAGCGCCGCGCCTGGGCCACGGTGAATGCCGAGACCGGCGGCGGCAAGAAGAGCGGTGCGGGCCGCGGCCGGCCCGAGAACCATGCACCGTCTCGCAAGGGTGGTCGCCTCGGCGGCGCCGCAGCGGCACACCGCACGGCCGCCGAACGTTCGGCGTCCGCGAAGAGGGGCGCCGCCACGCGCAAGCGCAACGCCGAGAAGCGCGGCTGAAGCCGGTTGTGAATACCAGCCATATCGGTTGTCCGAAAAGCGGAGTCCACCCACCGCGTACCCTGAAAAGCGGACATTCCTTCGCCATCTGTGACGGCAGCCGGACAACTTGCGTCGGCCCCGCGCCGGCGCGGCCCCGCACGAAGTCGCCAGCTTGCGCGACGTTGGCCTGAACGCACGCGCTACACCGCCCAACCTCGGTCATTCCGCCTTCTTTTCGCACGCGTTCCGGGCGTTTGCCGGGGCGCGTTCGCGTCGATACGATCCGCCGCCTTGCCCTCCAGAAAGGAACGCGCGGGTGCCTCCCTCGAACGTTTTCTCCCCCACGACCGCGCCAGCCGCCGCAGGTGCCGATGCCGCCAATGCCAACGCCGACTGGCAACAGCGCAGCCGCCGCCACGTCTGGCACCCCTGCACCCAGACCATCCGCCTCGACGTGGCGCCGCCGCTGCCCATCGCGCGCGGCGAGGGCGTCTGGCTGACCGACCATGAAGGCCGGCGCTACCTCGACGCGACCAGCTCGTGGTGGGTCAACCTGTTCGGCCATGCGCACCCGGCGATCAATGCCGCGCTGAAGGCGCAGCTGGACACGCTGCCGCACGTGATGCTCGCTGGCTGCACGCACGCGCCGGCGGTCGAGCTGGCCGAGCGGCTGGCGGCGCTCACGGGCCATGCGCTGGGCCATTGCTTCTATGCCTCCGACGGCGCCTCGGCCGTGGAGATCGCGCTCAAGATGAGCTTCCACGCCTGGCGCAACGCAGGCCGCGCTGGCAAGCGCCGCTTCGTGGCGCTGCGCGGCGGCTACCACGGCGAGACGCTGGGCGCGCTGCACGTCACCGACGTGCCCGTGTTCCGCGACGCCTACGCGCCGCTGCTCGCCAGCGCGCACCTCGTGGCCTCGCCCGATGCGCGCGCCGCCCGGCCCGGCGAAGACGCCGCCGCCGTCGCGAACCGCGCGGCAGACGAGCTCGAGGCGCTGCTGGCCGCGCAGCACGACAGCATCGCCGCCGTGATCGTCGAGCCGCTGGTGCAGTGCGCCACCGGCATGGCGATGCACGATCCGACCTACCTGCGCCGCGTGCGCGCGCTGTGCGACTGCTTCGGCGTGCACCTGATCGCGGACGAGATCGCGGTCGGCTGCGGGCGCACCGGCACCTTCTTCGCGTGCGAGCAGGCCGGCATCTGGCCCGACTTCCTGTGCCTGTCGAAGGGCATCAGCGGCGGCTACCTGCCGCTGGCGCTGGTGATGACGCGCGAGGCCATCTACCAGGGCTTCGTCGACGACGATGCCGCGCGCAGCTTTTTGCATTCGCATTCCTACACCGGCAACGCGCTGGCCTGCCGCGCGGCGCTCGCCACGCTCGATCTGTTCGAGCAGGAAGACGCGCTGAACCGCAACCTCTCGCGGTCCGCGCGCCTGCTGGCGCGGCTGCGCGAGGGGCTCGCCGGCCAGGCGATCGACCACCTGCGCCAGCGCGGAATGATCACGGCCTTCGACGTGCGCGAGCCCGGCGCGCGCTTTGCCGAGCGCTTCCACCTCGCGGCGCGCGACCACGGCCTGCTGATGCGGCCCATCGGCGCGACCGTGTACCTGATGCCGCCGTATGCCATTGCGGACGACGAGATCGACCAGCTCGTGGACGGCACGCTCGCCACGCTCCAGGCCGTCACCCATGCACCCGGCGCCACCGCCGACGAAGGAGCCCGCGATGCTGCGCTTGCTTGAACGCCTGCAGGACGAGATCACCGCGCTCGACGCGCGCTCGCTGCGCCGCCGCCGGCAGATCGCCGAAACCGCCTGCGCGCCCGAGCAGATCCTCACGCTGGCCGGCGCCGCCGCGCCGCGCACCATGCTCGGCTTCAGCAGCAACGACTACCTGGGCCTGGCCGCGCACCCCGCGCTGGCCGAGGCGCTGGCCGAAGGCGCGGCGCGCTACGGCACGGGCAGCGGCGGCTCGCACCTGATCCTGGGGCACTCGCGCGCCCATGCGCAGCTCGAGGAGCGGCTGGGCGAATGGATGGCGCCGCACATTCCCGACGCACGCAGCCTGTTCTTCTGCACCGGCTACATGGCCAACCTCGCGGTGCTGTCGGCGCTGGGCGACGGCGAGGCGGTGATCTTCTCGGAGACGCTGAACCACGCCTCGCTGATCGACGGCGCGCGGCTGGCCCGCGCCCGCGTGGAACGCTACCCGCACTGCGACCTGCAGGCGCTCGACGCGCAGCTGGCCGCCTGCGACGCGCCGGTCAAGATCATCGTGAGCGACGCCGTCTTCAGCATGGACGGCCACATCGCCCCGGTCGCGGGCCTGCTGGCGCTGGCCGAGCAGCACGACGCCTGGCTGGTGATCGACGACGCGCACGGCTTCGGCGTGCTCGGCGCCACCGGGCGCGGCGCGCTGCAGGCGCTGGCGCTGCGCTCCGAGCGGCTGGTGCTCATCGGCACGCTGGGCAAGGCGGCCGGCGTGTCGGGCGCCTTCGTGGCGGCGCACCGCACGGTGATCGACTTCCTGGTGCAGCGCGCGCGGCCCTACATCTTCACGACGGCCGCGCCGCCGGCGGTGGCGCATGCGCTGCTCACCAGCCTGGCGCTCATCGAGGGCGAGGAGGGCATGCGCCGCCGTGCGCAGCTGCGCGCCCGCATCACCCAGCTGCGCAACGGCCTCAAGCAGGTGCTGCCGGCCGACGGCAGCGCCTGGCTGGCCGATTCACCGACGGCGATCCAGCCGCTCATCGTGGGCGACAACGCGCGCGCCATGCAGACCATGGAGCGGCTCGACGTGCACGGCCTGCGCGTGGGCGCAATCCGTCCGCCCACGGTGCCTGCCGGCACCGCGCGGCTGCGCATCGCGCTGTCGGCCAGCCACACCGAGGCCGACGTGGCGCGGCTCATCGGCGCGCTGGGTGAGGCCTTGGCCGAACCGTGGCCGGAGGCCGCATGACGACGGCAGCAGCAGCAGCGACACAGCGCCGCTGGTTCGTCACGGGCACCGACACCGGCGTGGGCAAGACGCTGGTGAGCAGCGCCATGCTCGCGCTGCTGGCCGCCTCGGGCCTGCGCGCGGTCGGCATGAAGCCGGTGGCGGCGGGGCTCGATGCCATCGACGGCGAATGGCGCAACGAAGACGTCGAGCGCCTGCAGGCGGCCGGCAACGTCGCCGCGCCGCTGGCCTGGCGCTGCCCCTACGTGCTGAAGGCGCCGATGTCGCCGCACCTGGCGGCGCGGGAAGAGGGCGTGCAGGTCGCGCTGCCCGTGCTGCTCGATGCCTTCGAGCGGCTGTCGGCGCAGGCCGAGGCGGTGGTGGTGGAAGGCGTGGGCGGCTTCTGCGTGCCGCTGGGCGACGACCTGGACACCGCCGACCTCGCGGTGGCGCTGGGCCTGCCCGTGATCCTCGTGGTCGGGCTGCGGCTGGGCTGCCTCAACCATGCGCTGCTCACCGCCGAGGCGATCCGCGCGCGCGGGCTGGTGCTGGCCGGCTGGGTCGCGAGCGTGGTCGAGCCGCAGATGCTCTCGCCCGAAGGCAACCTGCAGACGCTGCGCGCCCGGCTCGGTGCGCCGCTGCTGGGCGTGGTGCCGCACCTGGCAGAGCCCTCGGCGGCGCGCGCCGCCGAACACCTCGACCTGCGTGCGCTGCGGGCGAGCGCGGCCCATGCCGCGCGTCGCACCGAGGCCCCGCTCGTGTCAGCCGCGACGGCCTGAATCGGCCAGCCGCTGGGCGCGCACGCCGCCCTGGCGCGCGAGCATCCAGCCCGGGTACTCGGGCGCCAGCGCGCTGGCCTTGTCGATCGCCGCGAGTTCGTCGGCGGTGAGCCGCACCTCGGTGGCGGCGATGTTGTCGTCCAGCTGGTCGATGCGCTTGGCGCCGACGATCACGCTGGTCACCACCGGCTGGTGCAGCAGCCAGGCCAGCGCGATCTGCGCCACCGACACGCCGCGCGGCTCGGCGAACTGGCGCATGAGGTCGATGCAGTCGTAGGCGCGCTCCACGTTCACCGGCGGAAAGTCGAAGCTCGCGCGGCGGCTGCCTTGCGCGGTGGCCGCGTGACGGTCGACCTTGCCGCTGAGCAGGCCGCCGGCCAGCGGGCTCCAGACCATCAGGCCGAGCTGTTCGCTGCGCAGCATCGGCACCAGCTCGCGTTCCAGGTCGCGCCCGGCCACGGTGTAGTAGGCCTGCAGCGACTCGAAGCGCGCCAGCCGGTCGCGCTCGGCGATGCCCAGCGCCTTGGCGATCTGCCACGCGGCCCAGTTCGACACGCCCACGTAGCGCACATGGCCCTGGCGCACGAGGTCGTCGAGCGCACGCACCGTTTCCTCGATGGGCGTGATCGGGTCGATGCCGTGGATCTGGTACAGGTCGATGTGGTCCAGCTGCAGCCGCTTCAGGCTGGCCTTCACGCCGTCCATGATGTGGTAGCGCGAGGCGCCGGCCGAGTTCACGCCCTTGCTGCCGGTTTCGCCCAGCACCTTGGTCGCGACCACCACGCGGTCGCGCGGCACCTTCAGGTTCTTCAGCGCCTGGCCGGTGATGGTCTCGGACAGGCCCTCGGAGTACACGTCGGCCGTGTCGATGAAGTTGATGCCGGCGTCGAGCGAGCGACCGATGAGGCCCTCGGCCTCGCCTTGCTGCAGCTGGCCGATGTGGTCCCAGATGCCCGGCGCGCCGCCGAAGGTCATCGTGCCGAGGCAGAGTTCGGAAACCAGGAGGCCGGTGCGGCCGAATTGGCGGTATTGCATCGAAAGTTGTCCTTTGCGGGTGGAGGGGCCGTCCGGCTTGACGAATGGCCGGCGGTTGCGAAAAAGTATCCCGCCGGCGCGCCCCGGCGGGCGAGCGCGTTTCTGCAAAGTCTTTGCCTATTTCTCCAGACCTCGTGCGCAGGCCGTGCGAAGGAGAAGATGCGACGCTAAGCTGCGGGCAGCCCAATCCTCCATGGCCGCTACCGCGGCCGCTCCCCTTTGTCAGAGGCCTACCCATGTCTGATGAAACCCCCGACACCGCCACCGTCCTCGCCATGCCGATGCCGCTGGAACCCGAACTCGATGCCGCCCGCGAAGAGCTGGTGCAGCTCATCCGCCACATCACGCGCGGGCAGGACGGCACGGTCGAATGCGCCGTGCCCGGCCTGCAGGTGCACTGCATCAGCAAGCCCGACGGCCCCAAGCACGGCTTCGCGACGCCGGCGCTGGGCCTCATCGCGCAGGGCTCCAAACGGATCATCGTGGGCGACGACATCTACGTGTACGACCCCATGAACTACCTCGTCACCTCGGTCGACCTGCCGGTGTGCGGCCAGGTGTGCGTGACCAGCGAGAACGAGCCCTACCTGGGCGTGCGGCTGGAGCTGGCGCTCGACGAGATCGGCGACCTCATCGGCGACGAGAAGCTGCCGGCCAAGGCCAACGCCCCGGCCTCGCGCGGCATGTACGTCAACCGCATCGCCATGCCGGTGCTGGAGCCCGTGCTGCGCCTGTTGCGGCTGCTCGACACGCCCGAAGACATTCCGATCATGGCGCCGCTCATCAAGCGCGAGATCATGTACCGCCTGCTGGTGAACGGAGAGGGCGCGCGGCTGCGCCAGATCGCGCTGCACGACAGCCACACGCAGCGCATCGCGAAAGCCATCAGCGCGCTGCGCACCAACTACGCGCAGTCGCTGCGCGTGGAAGACATGGCGCGCGCGGTGCACATGAGCGTGTCGTCGTTTCACCACCACTTCAAGGCCGTGACGGCGATGAGCCCGCTGCAGTACCAGAAGCAGCTGCGCCTGCAGGAGGCGCGCCGCCAGATGCTGATCGCCGGCACCGACGTGGCCAGCGCCGCGCACAACGTGGGCTACGAAAGCCCCTCGCAGTTCGCGCGCGAGTACGGCCGCATGTTCGGCGCGCCGCCGCTGCGCGACAAGCGCCGCTGGCTCGGCGAGGCCGGCAACGACGCGACCTCGATGGAAGCCGCCTAGGTATTGCATCGGTCGCATTGCATCGGTCGCATCGCGTCCGTGCGCCTATAGCACCTGCCGCGATTTCTTGCGTCGTCGCGGCCATGCAGGTTTCGCAAATTCTCGCTATCGTTTTGTTCGCTGCAGCACCCGTCCGCTCGTGGAGGCGGGACTACTCAACAACTCGGAGAGATGCATGCTTTGGGAAAAGAAGCTGGCGCAGTGGAGCGCCGCGGTCCGCGCACGGGCCAACCTGCCCGCGCGGCTCACCTTGTGGGACGGCCAGTCCTACGACTTCGGTGACTTCAGCGGACCGGCGGTCACGCTGCACGTGAAATCGCCCGCGGCGCTGTCGCTGATGCTGCAGCCCACGCTCGACAACCTGGGCGAGGCCTACGTCAAGAGCAAGATCGACATCGAAGGCAAGCTCAGCGACGTGATCGACATCGCCTACGGCCTGGCGAAGACCTCGCTCGACAAGCCCGGCGGCGCGCTGCAAAGCATGGCCCGCTACTTCGCGCACACCAAGTCGTCGGACAGGAAATCGATCGAGTACCACTACGACGTGTCGAACGCGTTCTACCAACTGTGGCTGGACGCGAACATGGTCTATTCGTGTGCCTACTTCGAGAACGGCGACGAAGACCTGGCCACCGCGCAGCTGAAGAAAATAGACCACATCCTCACCAAGATCGAACTCAAGTCGGGCCAGACACTGCTCGACATCGGCTGCGGCTGGGGCGCGCTGGTGATCCGCGCGGCGCAGAAATTCGGTGCGCGCTGCGTGGGCGTCACGCTGTCGCAGAACCAGTTCGACCTGGCGACCGAGCGCGTGAAGGCCGCCGGCCTGCAAGACCGCATCGAGATCCGCCTGCAGGACTACCGCGACGTGACGGGCCAGTTCGACCGCATCACCAGCGTCGGCATGTTCGAGCACGTGGGCCGCAAGAACCTGCCCGAGTACTTCAAGCGCGTGCAGCAGCTGCTGGCCGACGACGGCATCGTCATGAACCACGGCATCACTTCGTCGGACCCCGAGGGCGGCGGCGTGTCGTACGGCGGCGGCGACTTCATCGACCGCTACGTGTTCCCCAACGGCGAGCTGCCGCACATCAGCCTGGCGCTGCAGGCCATGCAGCAGGGCGGGCTCGAGGCCTTCGACGTGGAGAACCTGCGCCGCCACTACGCGCAGACGCTGCGTCACTGGAGCGACGCCTACGAGGCCCATGCCGACGAGGCGCGTGCGCTCGTCGACGAAGAGAAGTTCCGCATCTGGCGCATCTACCTCGCGGGCTGCGCCTACGCCTTCGAGAACGACGACGTGGCGATCTACCAGATCGTCGGGCGCAAGGCGGGCAGGGCGGCGTCCACGCTGCCGTGGTCGCGCAAGTACATCTACGAAGGCACGTCGGCTCTGCGGGCCTGAGCGGCCGGGCCGCGCTGCGGCTACTCGAGCGTGAAGCCGATCTTCACCGTCACCTGCCAGTGCGCGACCTTGCCGTCGACCACATGGCCGCGCGTCTCGGTGACGGTGAACCACTGGATGTTGCGCACCGTCTCGTGCGCCTTCGCGATGGCGGTCTGCACCGCGTCCTCGATGCTGGTCTTGGACGAGCCCGTCAGCTCGAGCGACTTGTAGACATGGTTCGACATGGCGGTTGCTCCTTGGGTGGTTGCGTGCCCATCGTAGCCATCGCATGGGGCGCGAGGCAACACCTTTGGGCGCGCGGATGCGATGCAAACCGCATCAGGACATTCGCAATCCGTCTTTGGCAATGGCGGGTGCGCTTCGCAGAATCGGCGGCATCGAACCAGGGAAACCGCCCGCCATGCCACTGCACACCGTCGCCTCTTCGTCCCCGGCCGCACAGGCCCGCCACGTCCTCGCGCTGACCGCCATCGCCTGGTGCATCGCGCCGGCGTCGCCGCATGAAGTGGCACGCCGCGCACCGCACGGCCATGTGCCGCTGCGCGTGCGCAGGCGGCTGCACGCCACGGCCGTGGCGGCGCTGTTGCCCTATGCATGGTGAGCCGCGCGACCCCGCAGATTCCAGATATCGATAGAGGAATTCAGCGCAAACGGCCCGTGCGATGGCTCGCAGAATTTGAAGCACACCCGCTTCCACTGCGCCATCGCCGAACACCGTGTCCTACTCGCTCTCCCTGCTCGACAAGAGCCTGATCCCCGAAGGTGCCGACGCCGCGCAGGCGTTCCAGCACACCATCGCGCTGGCCCGGCGCGCCGAACGGCTGGGCTACCGCCGCTACTGGCTGGCCGAGCACCACGGCAACCGCACCTACGCCGGTTCGGCGCCCGAAGTGCTGGCCTCGCACCTGCTGGCCAAGACCTCGCGCATCCGCATCGGCACCGGGGGCGTCATGCTGCAGCACTACAGCCCGTTCAAGGTGGCGGAGACCTTCAAGGTGCTGGCCTCGCTGGCGCCGGGCCGTGTCGACCTGGGCATCGGCAAGGCGCCGGGCGGCCTGCCGCTGACCAGCAAGGCGCTGCAATCGCTGCACGACCCGGTGAAGGCGAAGGCCCTCGATTTCGAAGCGCGCCTGCGCGAGCTCGACGCCTTCCTGCACGACGGCGTGCCCGCCGACCATGCGCTGGCCGGCGCCGTGGCCACGCCGTTCCCGCCGGTGGCGCCGCAGCGCGTGCTGCTCGGCGGCAGCCCCGAGAGCGCACTGCTTGCGGCGCGGCTGGGTTGGCAGTTCGTCTACGCGGGCCACTTCAACGGCGACCCTGTGAACATCGAGCAATCGATCGACGCCTACCGCGGCGCGACCGGCCGCGCGCCGCTGCTCGCGCTGTTCGCCTTCGCCGCCGAGACGCACGACGAGGCCGCCGAGCGCGTGGGCGCGCTGCGCAGCTTCCGCGTGACCTTGCCCACGGGCCAGAGCGTGAACCTGCCCAGCCTCGAGGCCGCCGCCGAGTTCGCGCGGCAGGCGGGCGCGAGCGACTACCGCACCGAGGAGCGGCGCCCGCATGTCATCGCCGGCACCGGCGAGGAGGTGCGCGATGCGCTCGAGGCCCTCAGCGCGCGCCACGGCATCGAGGAGTTCGTGATCGACATCCCGGTGGCGGACTTCGGCGCGCGCGCCACGGCGGTCGAGCTGCTGGCGCAGGCCCGCGAGCCCGCACTGGCCTGAGTTTTTTCTTTTTCCATCCACAAGAACGATCGTCATGAGCAACATCCAGTTCGGCGTCATGCTGCAAGGGGCCGGCAGCCACATGAATGCCTGGAAGCACCCGGGCGGCCCGGCCGATGCCAGCGTCAACCTCGACTTCTTCATCCGCAGCGCGCAGAAGGCGGAGGCCGCGGGCATCGCCTTCGCCTTCGTGGCCGACGGGCTCTACATCAACGAGAAGTCGATTCCGCACTTCCTCAACCGCTTCGAGCCGATCTCGATCCTGTCGGCGCTGGCCGCCGTCACCACGAAGATCGGCCTGGCGGGCACCATCTCCAGCTCGTACAGCGACCCGTTCACGGTGGCGCGGCAGTTCGCCTCGCTGGACCTCATCAGCGGCGGGCGCGCGGGCTGGAACGTAGTGACCACGCCGCTGGAAGGCAGCGCCAAGAACTACAGCCGCGCCCACCCCGAGCACGCGCTGCGCTACGAGATCGCCGACGAGTACCTGGCCGTGACGCAGGGCCTGTGGGACAGCTGGGACGACGACGCCTTCGTGCGCGACCGCGAGAGCGGCCGGTTCTTCGACCGCGACAAGCTGCACACGCTGGACCACAAGGGCCGCTTCTTCCAGGTGGCCGGGCCGCTGAACATCCAGCGCTCGCCGCAGGGCCAGCCCGTGATCTTCCAGGCCGGTTCGTCGGACGCGGGCATCGGCCTGGCGGGCAAGTACGCCGACGCGGTGTTCACCCATTCGCCGTCGCTCGAAGACACGCGCGCCTTCCTCAAGCAGGTCAAGGCCAGCGCCGTGGCGCAGGGCCGGCAGGCCGGCGACGTGAAGATCTTCCCGGGCATCGGCCCGGTGGTCGCCGCCACCGAGGCGGAGGCCGAGGCCAAGTACCTCGCCATCCGCGCGCTGCTGACGGTCGAGGAAGCATTGGCCTACCTGGGCCGCTTCTTCGACCACCACGACTTCAGCCAGTACCCGCTCGACGCGCCGTTCCCCGAGCTGGGCGAGATCGGCCGCAACAGCTTCCGCTCGACCACCGACCGCATCAAGGCGAATGCCAAGGCCAAGGGCCAGACGCTGCGCGAGGTGGCACTCGAAGTCGCCACGCCGCGCACGCAGTTCGTGGGCACGGGCGAGCGCATCGCCGACGAGATCATCCGCTGGGTGGACGAGGGCGCGGCCGACGGCTTCATCCTCGGTTTTCCGGTGCTGGGGCAGGGCCTGGACGACTTCATCGAGTTCGTTGTTCCGGCGCTGGAGGCGCGCGGTCGCTACCAGCGCACGCTGCCCGGCCAGACGCTGCGCGACCACCTGGGCCTGCCGCGCAAGGCGAGCCGCCATGCCGCGCCGCAGGGCGGCGCCACCGCCGAGCGCAAGGCCGCCTGATGGGCGCCGCGCTGCCACGACCGGCCCTCAAGGACATCCACCGCGTCGAATCCACCATTGCGGGCTACGGCGACGAGTTCATCGCGCTGCGGCGCGACATCCACCGCCACCCCGAGCTGTCGTTCAAGGAGCACCGCACCTCGGCGCTCGTGGCCGAGCGGCTCGCAGCCTGGGGCTACGAGGTCACGACCGGCCTGGCCGGCACCGGCGTGGTGGGCACGCTGCGGCGCGGGCCGGGGCGCAGCCTCGGCATCCGCGCCGACATGGACGCGCTGCCGATCCACGAAGCGACGGGCCTGCCGTACGCGAGTGAGAACGCGGGCGTGATGCACGCCTGCGGCCATGACGGCCACACGGCGATCCTGCTCGCGGCGGCGCGCTTCCTGGCCGAAGCGGGCAGCTTTCGCGGCACCTTGCACCTGATCTTCCAGCCCGCCGAAGAGCTCGGCGCGGGCGCCAAGAAGATGATCGACGAGGGCCTGTTCACGCGCTTCCCGTGCGACGCCGTCTTCGGCCTGCACAACTGGCCCGGCGTGGTGGCAGGGCACGTGGGCTGCGTCACCGGGCCCGCGATGGCGGCCATTGACCAGGCGCACATCACGGTGCGCGGCAAGGGCGGCCACGGCGCGCAGCCGCACGAGACGGTGGACCCCGTGGTTGCGAGCGCGCACCTGATCGCGGCGCTGCAGACGGTGGTGGCGCGCAATGTCGATCCGCTCGATATGGGCGTGGTCACGGTGGGTTCCATCCATGGTGGCGAGGCCTCCAACGTGATTCCGAACACGGTCGAGCTCAAGCTCACGGCGCGTTCTTTCAAGCCCGAGGTGCGCGCGCTGTTGGCACAGCGCATTCCCGCGCTGGCGCGGGCGCAGGCCGAGAGCTTCGGCGCGCAGGCTGAGGTCGACTACCGGCCGGGCTTTCCGCCGGTGGTCAACCACGCGGAAGAAACCGCCTTCGCACGCGCCGTGGCACTCGACACCTTCGGCGCGCAGCGGGTCGACCCGGCCTTCCGCCCGCGCACCGCCAGCGAAGACTTCGCCTACATGCTGCAGGCGCGTCCCGGCAGCTACGTGTTCTTCGGCAACGGCGAGAGCGCTTCGCTGCACAGCCCGCGCTACGACTTCAACGACGCGATCCTCGCGCCCGCGGCCGTGTACTGGGCCCGGCTCGCCGAGCGTTTTCTTTCCGCCGACGGCGACACCCAGGAAACCACCCCATGAGCGAACAGTTTCTCTACACCACGCCGCTGGACCCGCTGGCGCGGCCGTTGATCGAAGGGCTCACCTTCGAGTACGACAGCCGCTACGGCGACGTGCTGCGCGAGCCCGGTGCACCACGCGAGATCGACCGCTACGCGCCCGAGGTGTTCGCGCCGCCGCACGGCAACTTCGTGCTGCTGCTGCGCGACGGCGTGGCGATCGGCGGCGGTGCCTTCATGCGCCACGACGAGCGCACCGCCGAGCTCAAGCGCGTGTGGACGCACGGCGCGCTGCGCCGCCAGGGCCTGGCCAGCCGCGTGCTGGCCGAGCTGGAGTCGCAGGTGCTGCGCCAGGGCTACGAGCGCATCTACCTCACGACCGGCTTTCGCCAGCCCGAGGCCGTGGGCCTGTACCGCAGCCATGGCTACACGGCGCTGTTCACCGACGACGCCGACCCCGAGACGCCGCGCAAGCTGCCGTTCGAGAAGCACCTGGCGCAATGGGCCACGCAAGGCCGCGTGGGTGCGGCACTGAGCGGGGCGGTGTCGCGATGAACACGACCACCGTGCTCGACGCCGGTCCGGAGCCTCGTACCCCCACGGCACCCCTGCGCCGCAGCGACGCGACACCGCCCGCCAAGGGCGACTACTCGCACTTTCGCATCGTCCCCGCGACCTACCCGGCGCGCACCGTCGGCACCGTCTTCGCGGTGGCGGTGATCGGCCTCGTGCTGCATTCGGTGCTCACCAACCCGCGCTGGGGCTGGCCGGTCTTCGCGCAGTGGTTCTTCTCGGAGCCGGTGCTGGCCGGGCTGGGCCGCACGCTGCTGCTCACGGCGCTGGGCGCGGTGCTGGGCTTCTTCTTCGGCACGGGGCTGGCGCTGGCGCGGGTGTCGCGCTCGCCGCTGCTGGCGCGGCTGGCCTGGGTGTTCACCTGGCTCTTTCGCTCGGTGCCGGTGATCGTGCTGCTCCTGATCATCAACAACTTGGGCTACCTGTACGAGACCGTGTCGCTGGGCGTGCCGTTCACCGACCTCACATTCTTCTCGTACCCGACCACGCAGCTCATCAGCCCCTTCGTGGCGGCGCTGTTGGGCCTCACGCTGAACCAGGCGGCCTTCGCCTCGGAGATCGTGCGCGGGGGCATCCTGTCGGTGGACCAGGGGCAGCTCGAAGCAGCGGCGGCGCTGGGCCTTTCGCGCCGGCGCCAGGCCTCGCGCATCGTGCTGCCGCAGGCCATGCGCAGCATCCTGCCCACGGCTTTCAACGACATCATCGGGCTGGCCAAGGGCACCTCGAACCTCTACATCCTGGCGCTGCCCGAGCTGTTCTACACGATCCAGATCATCTACCGGCGCAACCTGGAAGTGATTCCGCTGCTCATGGTGGCGACCGTGTGGTACCTCGTGATCCTCACGGTGCTGTCGGTGGCGCAGCACTACATCGAGCGGCATTTCTCGCGCGGGGCGCTGCGCCATGCGCCGCGCTCGTGGCTGGGCGGCGTGGTGCACGGGCTGTGGGCGCGGGGCAGGGCGCCGGCCGTGGTGCCCGTGTCGGCACCGGCACCGGCGCCCGCACAGGTGCCGCGCTGGAACGGTTCGCGCGCCCCGGGCGGCGAGGTGACGATCCACGGCGTGTCCAAGCGCTTCGGCGCGCTGCAGGTGCTCGACGACGTGACCTTCACCGCGCCGCGCGGCAGCGTCACCGTGATCCTCGGCCCCTCGGGCTCGGGCAAGTCGACGCTGCTGCGCACCATCAACCACCTGGAGCGCGTGGACGACGGCTTCATTGCCATCGACGGCGAACTCATCGGCTACCGGCGTGATGCCGACACGCTGTACGAGCTGCACGAGAAAGACATCCTCGCGCGCCGCGTCGACGTGGGCATGGTGTTCCAGAACTTCAACCTGTTCCCGCACCTCACGGTGCTGGAGAACATCGTCGAGGCGCCGCAGTCGGTGCGCGGCCTGCCGCGCGCCGAGGCCGAGGCGCTGGCCACCGACCTGCTGGCCCGCGTCGGCCTGGCCGACCGCAAGGACGCCTACCCGCGCCAGCTGTCGGGCGGCCAGCAGCAGCGCGTGGCGATCGCGCGGGCGCTGGCGCTCAAGCCCAAGGTGCTGCTCTTCGACGAGCCCACCTCGGCGCTCGACCCCGAGCTGGTGGGCGAAGTGCTCGCGGTGATCGAGGAGCTCGCGAGCTCCGGCACCACGCTGGTCATCGTGACGCACGAGATCGGCTTTGCCCGCGAGGTGGCCGACACCGTGGTCTTCATGGAGCAGGGCCGCATCCTCGAGACCGGCACGCCCGAGCAGGTGTTCAACGCGCCGAGGCATCCGCGCACGGCCGAATTCCTGGCCAAGGTGCTCTGAGATTTTTTCCTTTCCCCCATTTCTCAAACTGACCGATTTCATGACCCATCGACGCCTTCTCCTGTCCGTTCTCCTGGCGGCCTTGCTGCCGATCGCCGCCACGGCCCAGACCGCCCCGGCGCCCGACCTGAGCCCCGAGCAGCCCGGTCGCCCGCGCGCGCAGAAGATCGACGAGGCCGTGCGGCTCGCGAAGGACTTCAAGTTCCTCAAGGAAGGCGTGCTCGTCGTGGGCACCACCACCGGCCGGTTGCCGTTCGCGGCCTACGCCACCGACACGAAGACGCCCGTGGGCAACGCGCCCGACATCGCGCAGCTCGTGGCCGACAGCCTGGGGCGCAAGCTGGAGCTGGTGTCCACCGCCTGGGCCGACTGGCCGCTGGGCCTGCAGTCGGGCAAGTTCGACGTGGTGGTGTCCAACGTGACCGTCACCGAGGAGCGCAAGGAGAAGTTCGACTTCTCGACCTACCGCAACGACCAGCTGGGCATCTACGTGAAGTCGGACAGCAAGCTCGGCGCCATCAAGGAGCCGAAGGACATCGCGGGCCTGAAGCTCATCGTGACGGCCAGCACGAACCAGGAGCAGATCCTGCTGCGCTGGAACAAGCAGAACCTCGCCGCCGGCCTCAAGCCCATCGAGATCCAGTACTACGACGACGATGTGGTGCAGCGCCTGGCCATCCAGTCGGGCCGCGCCGATGCCTACGTGGGCCCCAACGCCATCGCGGCCTACGAGGCGCGCGACGGCAAGACCCGGCTCGCGGGCCTGGTGTCGGGCGGCTGGCCGCTCAACGCCGAGATCGCCGTCACCTCGCGCAAGGGCTCGGGCATTGCCGAGGCCGTGACGCTCGCGCTGAACACGCAGATCAGGAACGGCAACTACGGCAAGGCGCTGTCGCGCTGGAACCTGGCATCCGAGGCCATCGAGGTGGCGCGCACCAACCCGCCCGGCCTGCCGAAGAACTGAGGGGAGGGGACCATGTCGCTCAAGAGAAAACTGGGGGCGCTGGCCGCCCTCGGGCTGATGACGCTCGCGCCGGCGCACGCCGCCGACGCCTTCGACTTCAGCCCCGAGCAGAAGGGCCGCCTGCACACCGGCAAGGACGCCGAGGCCGTCAACGCCATTCCACCGAGCTTCAAGTTCGTGAAGGAGGGCGTGCTGACCATCGCCATCGCGCCGTTCGCGCCGCCGATCTCCACCTATGCCACCGACGCGAAGACGGTGGTGGGCTTCGACCCCGACTTTGCCCACCTCATCGCCGAGGCGCTGGGCCTGAAGCTGGAACTGCGGCCCGTCGCCTGGGCCGACTGGCCGCTGGGCCTGAGCTCGGGCAAGTACGACGCCGTGATCTCCAACGTGGGCGTGACCGAGCAGCGCAAGGAGAAGTTCGACTTCTCGACCTACCGGCTCGGCCTGCACGGCTTCTACGTGCGCACCGACAGCGCCATCCAGTCGATCAAGGAGCCGAAGGACGTGGCGGGCCTGAAGCTCACGACCGGCGCGGGCACCAACCAGGAACGCATCCTGCTCGAATGGGACCGCCAGAACGTGGCCGCGGGCCTGAAGCCGGTGTCGATCCAGTACTACGACGACGATGTGACGCGCTGGCTGGCCGTGACGACGAAGCGCGTCGATGCCAACTTCAACCCCAACGCGCCGCAGGCCTACGAGGCCGCGAAGAACGGGCAACTGCGGCTGGCCGGCACCGTGAACGCGGGCTGGCCGCTGAAGTCGGACGTGGCCGTGGCCACGCGCAAGGGCAGCGGGCTGGCGGTGGCGCTGACCACTGCGGCCAACAACCTGATCCGCAACGGCACCTACGCCAAGGCACTCGCGCGCTGGCGCCTGGTCGAAGAGGCGCTGCCGAAATCGGAGGTCAACCCGCCGGGGTTGCCGAAGTTCTGACCCTGCGAGCGACACGACCATGACCATCCACCACATCGGTTTCCTCACGCCCGGCAACTACGACGAGGCCGACCCGCACGCGGGCCTCGAGGCCGCGCTGCGGCTCTTTGAATTCGGCGAGCGGCGCGGCTTCGACAGCGCCTGGGTGCGCCAGCGCCACCTGGAGCGCGCAGTGTCGTCGGCGCCGACCTTCCTGGCCGCCGCCACGCAGCGCACGCGGCGCATCGAACTCGGCGCGGCCGTGATCCAGATGGGCTACGAAAACCCGTTCCGGCTCGCCGAAGACCTGGCCACCGTCGACGTGCTCTCGCGCGGCCGCCTGCAGGTGGGCCTGAGCGCGGGTGCGCCGCCGCACGGCGCCTTATTGGGCGGGCGCTTCCAGGACGCGCCGCCGGCCACGGTCGACTTCACGCACAAGCGCGTGGCGCGGCTGCGCGCCAACCTCGAAGACGTGCTGCTGGGCGACGAAGACACGGTGGTCGAGTCGGCCGGCGGGCGCGTGCGTCCGCGCGTGCAGCCCTATGCGCCCGGGCTGGTCGGGCGGCTCTGGTACGGCGGCGGGTCGCTGCGCTCGGCCGAGTGGGCGGGGCGCAACGGCTTTCACCTGCTGCTGGGCAACGTGCTCACGGGCGAGACCACCGACGACTTCCTCGAGGCGCAGACCGGCCTGGTCGAACGCTACCGCGCCAGTGAAGTGCCGGGCGCACGGCGCGGGCGGATCGCGCTGGGCCGCGTGATCGTGCCGCTCGATGGCGCCGATGCCGCCACGCGGCGGCGCTATCGCGCGTTCGCCGCGGGCCGCGTCGAGCGCACGCTGTCGCCGCAGGGCGAACGCCGCACGCTGTTCGCCGGCGACCTCGTGGGCAGCGCGGACGAGATCCTGGAGCGCCTGCACCGCGACCCCGTGCTGCCGCTGGTGAGCGAGTTGCGCGTGGAGCTGCCCTACAACTTCGACAGCGAGGCCTACGAGCAGATCCTGGACGACCTGGCGGTGCGCATCGCGCCCGAACTGGGCTGGCGCGTGCGCGCCGAGCTGCCACATCAAGAGGCCGCACTCGCTTGAGCCTCAGACGCTTTGCGCATGCGCTTATCGCAAACGCTTCGTTGGTGATCACGTGCTGCCTGCCTAGAGTTCGCTCTGATCTGTTTCAGATGTCTTCCATTCAACACAAGGAGTCCCGCATGTCGATCTTCAGCAGATGGTGGCGCGCCGCGTCCCTCGCCACGCTGACCTTCCTGGCCACCGCACCGTCGGCCTTCGCGCAGGCCTCGGCCGACGGCAGCGGCCCGCTGGTCTCCACCGACTGGCTCGAGAAGAACCTGCGCAACCCGAAGCTGCGCGTGATCGAGGTCAGCGTGAACCCGGGCCTGTACGAGCGCGGCCACATCCCGGGCGCGGTGAATTTCTCGTGGCACAACGACCTCAACGACCGCGTGCGCCGCGACATCGTGAGCCCCGCCGAGTTCGAGAAGCTGCTGTCGACGGCCGGTGTCGACAAGGACACCACCGTGATCCTCTACGGCGACACCAACAACTGGTTCGCCGCCTGGGGCGCCTGGGTGTTCGACCAGTACGGCGTGCAGAACGTGAAGCTGCTCGACGGCGGCCGCAAGAAGTGGGAGGCCGAGAACCGCGTGCTCGACAACCGCCCGCCCGAGCACGTCGCCACGCGCTTCAAGGTGACGCAGCCCAACCCGCAGCTGCGCGCGCGGCTGGCCGACGTGCTGGCCGTGGCCGAGGGCCGCTCCGATGCGAAGCTGGTCGACATCCGCTCGGCCGACGAGTACAGCGGCAAGATCTTCGCGCCGGCCGGCGCCGCCGAACTGGCGGTGCGCGCGGGCCACGTGCCCGGCGCGGCCAACGTGCCCTGGGGCCGCGCGGTGAACGAAGACGGCACCTTCAAGTCGGCCGCCGAGCTGAAGGCGATCTACGCGGCCGTGGGCATCGACGGCAGCAAGCCGGCCATCACCTACTGCCGCATCGGCGAACGCTCGAGCCACACCTGGTTCGCGCTGCACAAGATCCTGGGCTACAAGAACGTGCGCAACTACGACGGCTCGTGGACCGAGTACGGCAACGCCGTCGGCGTGCCGGTCAACAACCCGGCCGGCACGGTGTGGGCGTCCAAATGAATGAATGAGTTGAGGTGAGATGAGTTCGAGGTGAGTCGGCGTTGGAGGGACCTCGCGGCCTCTCTGATGAGCGACATTGGGCGAGCCCTCGGGCTCGCTTTTTTTTGGACCCAAGAAAGAGGGACCGGGGCATGTCCGCTTCGTCAATCCATGCGGCGCCTGCGCCGCTTTCTCGCACAGGCCTGGCCGCTGCGGTCGTCCTGTTGTTGCTGGTCGCTGCCGGCGTGCATCTGCTCGGCGAGCGCAGCGGTGGCCGCGCACTGGCCTTCGCGCTCGGGCTGGGCGCGGTGCTCGGCGTGGTGCTGCAGCGCTCGCGCTTCTGCTTCTATTGCCATGCGCGCGACTACTTCGAAGGCGGCGATGCACGCGGCCTGCTGGCCATCGTGGCCGCGCTGGCGGTCGGCACCGTGGGCATGCACGTCGTCATGACGGGCTGGCTGCCCGTGCCCCAGCCGGGGCGATTGCCGCCCGATGCGCACATCGGGCCGGTCAGCGGCGCGCTGGTGCTCGCGGGGCTGGCCTTCGGCGCGGGCATGGTGGTGTCGGGCTCGTGCATCAGCGCGCACTGGTACCGGCTGGGCGAAGGCTCGCCGACTGCGCCGTTCGCGCTGCTCGGTGCCGGTGCGGGGTTCCTGCTGGGGTTCAGCAGCTGGAACTGGCTCTACAGCGCCACCATCGCCACAGCGCCCGTGGTGTGGTTGCCGCATCACCTGGGCTATGCGGGCTCGGCTGCGCTGCAACTGGCGGTGCTCGCGGCGCTTGCTGCCTGGCTCTGGCGGAAGCTGCCGGCGGGCGAAGCTGCGTCGACTACGCCGCGCAGCTTCATCGACGCCGCGCGCCGCCTGCTGCACGGGCGTTGGCCGTATGCGTGGGGCGGCCTCGCAGTCGGCGCGATCGCTGTGATCGTGGTGCTGCGGCTGCGTCCGCTGGGTGTGACTGCCGCGCTGGGCAGCGTCGCGCGCGACCTCGGCAACGCGCACGGCCTGCTGCCGCAGCGGCTGGACGGGCTCGACGGCTTCGGCGGCTGCGTCACGGCGGTGGTCGAAAGCCTCTGGCAGACGCCCAATGCACTGCTGGTCGGTGGCCTCGTGGCGGGTGCGCTGGCCGCGGCGCTCGCGAGCGGGCAGTTCAAGCCCGTATGGCCGAGCGTGGGGCAGGTCGTGCGTGGCCTCGGCGGCGGCGTGCTGCTGGGGTGGGGCGCGATGACCGGGCTGGGCTGCACGGTCGGCAATCTGCTGTCGGGCACGATGGCCGGCGCGCTGTCGGGTTGGGTGTTCGGCGCGAGCGTGCTGCTGGCGGTGTGGGCTGGGCTGCGGTTGAAGCGGCTGGCGGCGAGGGCGTGAGCGTCGTTCATCGCAGCGCGGCAGACACCGCATTTCCATATGCGGAGTCCTTCTTTCGGGACGGCGCGGGGCAGGGCACAGTCCCTCACGCACAGGCACAGGACAACGCCGCCCCGCGCGGTCGTCCGCCTGTCTTCTCTTCCAAAGAACACCCGAGGGATTCCATGCTCCGACCACTCCTGACCGCGGCCCTGCTGGCCGCCGGCCTGCTGCAGGCGCCTGTTGCCGCCGCCGAAACCGTGCGATGGGCGCGCAGCGCCGACCCCGCCACGCTCGACCCGCATGCGGTCAACACCGGCACCAACTTCGGGTTGCTGCACCAGATCTACGAGCCGCTGATCCTGCGCGGCGCCGACAGCAAGCTGCAGCCCGCACTCGCCACCTCGTGGAAGCTCACGGCCGACCCGACGGTGTGGGAGTTCAAGCTGCGCCCCGGCGTCAAGTTCCATGACGGCGCGCTGCTCACGGCCGACGACGTGGTGTTCTCGCTGCAGCGCGCGCAGGCGCCGAGCTCGGCGCTGAAGTCGCTGCTGTCGTCGGTGGCCGAGGTGAAGAAGGTCGACCCACTCACGGTGCAGGTCAGGACCAAGGGCCCGAACCTGATCTTCCCGAACAACCTCACGAACCTCTTCATCCTGAACGAAGCCTGGGCGAAGGCAAACAAGGCCGAGCAGTCGCAGGACGTGGCCAGCAAGACCGAGAACTTCGCCACCCGCAACGAGAACGGTACCGGTCCCTACGTGCTGGCCTCGCGCGAGGTCGATGCGCGCACGGTGCTCAAGCAGTTTCCGCAGTACTGGGGCCGCGGCCAGTTTCCGCTGGACGTGACCGAGCTGGTGTACGTGCCGATCAAGTCGCCCGCCACGCGCGTGGCCGCGCTGCTGTCGGGCGAGGTCGATTTTGTTCAAGACCTGCCCGCGCAGGACGTGGGCCGCCTGAAGGCCGACAAGCGCCTGCGCGTGACCGAAGGGCCCGAGAACCGATCGATCTTCCTGGGCCTGAACGTGGGCGCGAAGGAGCTCAAGTACGCCGACGTGAAGGGCAAGAACCCGCTGGCCGACCCCAAGGTGCGCGAGGCCATCGGCCTGGCCATCGACCGCGACGCGATCAAGGCGGCGGTGATGCGCGGGCTGTCGAACCCCTCGGGCATCATCGCGCCGCCGTTCGTGCACGGCTACGAGAAGGGCTTCGCGGCCTACCCGAAGGCCAATGCCGCGCAGGCGAAGAAGCTGCTGGCCGAGGCCGGCTACCCGAACGGCTTTGCGATCACGCTGCACACGCCGAATGACCGCTACGTGAACGACGAGGCCATCAGCACGGCGGTGTCGGGCTTCCTCGGGCGCATCGGCATCAAGACCACGGTGGCGGCGCGCCCGATCGCGCTGCACAGCACCGCCATCAACTCGGCCGACACCGACTTCTACCTGTTCGGCTGGGGCGTGCCGACCTACGACTCGGCCTACATCTTCGATTACCTGGTGCACACGCGCGGCAAGGACGGCCGCGGCCCGACCAACGCCACCGGCTACAGCAACGCCGAGGTCGACGCGCAGATCGCGTCGCTCGCGGCCGAGAGCGACAAGGCGAAACGCGACGCCACCATCAAAAGCATCTGGCAGACGGTGCAGAAGGAGCGCATCTACATCGCGCTGCACGACCAGGTGCTCAACTTCGCCTCGACCCCGAAGCTGGACATTCCGGTCAGCCCCGACGGCAGCGTGTTCTTCAAGAACGTGAAGGTGGCGAAGCCCTAAGCACACACACGCACGCACACCATGTGGGTTCATCTCTTGCGCCGGCTCGGCCAGTCCGTGCTGGTGCTGCTGGCGGTGTCGTTCGTGTCCTTCCTGGTGTTCCGCCACATCGGTGACCCGACCATCAGCCTGCTCGGCGAAGACGCCACGCTGGAGGAACGCGCCGCGCTGACGGCCGAGCTGGGCTTCGACCGCCCGGTGCCGGTGCAGTACCTGCGCTACGTGGGCCATGCGCTGCAGGGCGACCTGGGCGTGTCGTACCGGCTGAAGCGGCCGGTGGTCGAGCTCATCGCCGAGCGGCTGCCGGCCACACTGGAGCTGGCGCTGGTGGCGGCCGTGCTGGCGGTGGCGGGCGGCGTGGCGCTGGGCGTGTACACCGCGATCCGGCGCGACAGCGTGGCCAGCCGCGCGGTCATGGCGGTGTCGCTGGTCGGCGTGTCGCTGCCCACCTTCCTGATCGGCATCGGGCTCATCTACCTGTTCGCGGTCGAATTGCGCTGGCTGCCCTCGTTCGGGCGCGGCGACACGGTGCAGCTGGGCGGCTGGAGCACCGGGCTGCTCACGGCCTCGGGCTGGGCCTCGCTGCTGATGCCCGCGCTGACGCTGGGCCTGTACAAGCTGACGCTGATCATGCGGCTGGTGCGCGCCGAGATGCTGGAGGTGCTGCGCGCCGACTACATCCGCTTCGGCCGCGCACGCGGACTGCGCGAGCGCGACCTGAACTACGGCCATGCGCTGCGCAACACGCTGATCCCGGTCATCACCATCACCGGGCTGCAGATCGGCTCGCTGGTGGCCTTTGCCATCGTCACCGAGACGGTGTTCCAGTGGCCGGGCGTGGGGCTGCTGTTCATCACCTCGATCCAGGGGGTGGACGTGCCGGTGGTGGCGGCTTACCTGCTGCTGATCGCGCTGCTGTACGTGGCGATCAATTTCATCGTCGACCTGCTGTATGTGCTGGTCGATCCGCGCCTGCGACGCGCCTGACTCCTTCCTGCTTTTCCGAATGACGTCTTCTTCCCCGACTGGCGCCGGCGCGCCGCGCCGCTGGCGCAACGCCGAGTCGCCCGTGCTGCGCGCCTTCGCACGCTCGCGCACCGTGCAACTGGCGGCCTTCGTGCTGCTGCTGGTTGCCCTGGCCTCGTTGTTCGCGCCGTGGATCGCGCGCCAGGACCCCTTCGATCCGGCCGTGCTCGACCTGATCGACGCCTTCACGCCGCCGGGGCAGCAGGGCGCTTCGGGCGCGTTCTACCCGCTGGGCGCCGACGACCAGGGGCGCGATGTGTTCTCGGCCATCCTCTACGGGCTGCGCATGTCGCTGCTGGTGGGCGTGAGCGCGGTCGGGCTGTCGCTGGCCATCGGCGTGCCGCTCGGGCTGGCGGCCGGCTATGCGGGCGGCTGGTTCGACACGCTGGTGATGCGCGTGGCCGATGTGCAGCTGACCTTTCCGGTGCTGCTGGTGGCGCTCTTGATCTTCGGCATTGCGCGCGGCCTGCTGCCCGAGGGCTACCGCGACGACATGGCGGTGTACGTGATCGTGGCGGCGATCGGGCTGTCGGAATGGGTGCAGTACGCGCGCACGGTGCGCGGCGCGGTGATGCTCGAGAAGCACAAGGACTACGTGGCCGCCGCGCAGATCATCGGCCGCTCGCGCACCGGCATCCTGGTGCGGCACATCCTGCCGAACCTGCTGGCGCCGGTGCTGGTGATTGCCACCATCAGCTTCGCGCTGGCCATCGTGGCGGAATCGACGCTGTCGTACCTGGGCGTGGGGCTGCCGCCCACGCAGCCGTCGCTGGGCACGCTGATCCGCATCGGGCAGGGCTTCCTGTTCTCGGGCGAGTGGTGGATCCTGCTGTTTCCCGCGCTGGTGCTGCTGGCACTGGCGCTGTCGGTCAACCTGGCGGGCGACTGGCTGCGCGACGCATTGAACCCGAGGCTGCAATGAGTGCGCGCGACCCATCGCCATCGCCTCGAGGCGAAACACCCGTGCTGCGCGTGCGCGGGCTCGACGTGGCCTTCGATACACACCGGGGCACGGTGCAGGTGCTCGATGGTGTCTCCTTCGAGATCGCGCCGGGCGAAATCCTGGGCGTGGTCGGCGAGTCGGGCGCGGGCAAGTCGATGGTCGGCGCAGCCGTCATCGGGATAGTGCCGCCGCCGGGGCGCATCGCGGGCGGCACGGTCGAGCTGCACGGCGAGCGCATCGACACGCTGCGCGGCGAAGACATGCGCCGCGTGCGCGGGCGCCGCATCGGCAGCGTGTTCCAGGACCCGCTGACCAGCCTGAACCCGGTCTACCCGATCGGCCGGCACCTCATCGAGACCATCCGCACGCACCTGCCCGTGAGCGAGCAGGAGGCGCGCCGGCGCGCGCTGGCGCTGCTGGCCGACGTGGAGATTCCCGACCCCGAAAGCCGCATCGACCAGTACCCGCACCAGTTCTCGGGCGGCATGCGCCAGCGCGTGGCGATTGCACTCGCGCTGTGCGCCGAGCCGCAGCTGCTGATTGCCGACGAGCCCACCACCGCGCTCGACGTGTCGGTGCAGGCGCAGGTGATCCGCGTGTTCCGGCGCGTCTGCCGCGAGCGCGGCACGGCCGCGATGCTCATCACGCACGACATGGGCGTGATCGCCGAGGCGGCCGACCGCGTGATGGTGATGTACCAGGGCCGCGTGCTCGAGACCGGCCCGGTGCGCCAGGTGCTCGACCACCCGCGCGAGCCGTACACGCGCGCCCTGATGGCCGCCATTCCTTCGGTGCACGACAGGCTGCATCGGCTGCCGGTGCCCGAGATCGGCGCGGACATCGCCGTGGCCGCCGCGTTGCCGCCCGCGCAGGCCGAGACCGTGGCGGCGCCGGCCGACGGCACTCCGCTGATACGCGTGCAGGGCTTGTCGCGCGAATTCGATCTTTCGGCCGGCTGGCTCGTGCGCACGCTCGCGCGCCAGCCGAAGAAGGTGCTGCACGCGGTCGACGGTGTGAGCTTCGACATCGCGCGCGGCCGCACTTTCGGGCTGGTCGGCGAGTCGGGCTCGGGCAAGTCGACCGTGGCGCGCATGATCGCGGGCCTCACGCGGCCCACGGCCGGCACGGTGCATTTCGACGGCATCGATCGCTGGGGTGACGCCGCGCAGACGGCCGCGCTGCGCCGGCGCTTCCAGATGATCTTCCAGGACCCGCATGCCAGCCTCAACCCGCGCTGGCGCGTGGACCGGCTCATCGCCGAGCCGGTCGAGGTGCTGGGCCTGGCCGCCAGCGCCGACGAAACCGCCGAGCGCGTGGCCCAGGCGCTGCGCCGCGTGCGCATGTCGCCCGACGACGGGCGGCGTTACCCGCACCAGTTCTCGGGCGGCCAGCGCCAGCGCATCGCCATCGCGCGGGCGCTGGCCAGCCAGCCCGAGTTCATCGTCTGCGACGAACCGACCTCGTCGCTCGACGTGTCGGTGCAAGCCCAGGTGCTGAACCTCATGCGCGACCTGCAGGACGAGTTCGGCCTGACCTACCTGCTGATCAGCCACAACCTCGCCGTGATCCGCCACATGTGCGACGACGTGGGTGTGATGCAGCGGGGGCGGCTGGTGGAGCAGGGCAGTGCGGCCGAAGTGCTCGACGCGCCGAAGCATGCGTACACGCGGGCGTTGATGGCGGCGGTGCCGGACATGCGGCACGCACCGGCTGCGGCCGTGCTCGCCACGGCATGAAGTGCGCTCAGGGCACGCGCTGCAACTGCTCGCGCAGGATGCGCCGGATCTCCAGGATCGCCAGCGGGTGCTCCTGCACGCTGTGCGCCGACGGAATCACCAGCTCCGACACCGCGCCGTCGAGGTGCGCGCTGGTGTAAGGCACGATGCCGTCGCTCGACTCGGCCAGTGGCAGGCCGGGCGTGTCGTTGCCGATGATCGAGTGGTAGCGCACCTTCGGGCTCAGCGGCAACCCGGACGACAGGCGCACGAACGCATCGCGGTCGCTGAGGTTGTCGATGCTGTTGGGAATGCGCAGCGGACCCATGTCCTGCGAGCTGGGCGCCACGCGCATCAGCTCGCGCGAGATGTCGTTGAGCTGGCCCAGCATGGCCACCGGCAGCGTGATGAGGTTGGCCACCCAGCGCGAGATGCGCTTGTTGGCGAACGAGGTGCCGCGGTGTGGCGACGCGATGAAGATGGCGTCGCTGACCTGGGGCAGCGGCTCGAAGCGCAAGTAAGGCCCCAGCCCTTCCTCGATGCGGCGGCGCTGCGCGGCCGGCATGGGGTAGCCCTCGCGCAGCGCGTCCCACAGCACGTCGCCCGACGACGACACCAGCAGGCGCGACAGCACGCCGCCCATGCTGTGGCCGATGAGCGTGACGTTGTGCGAGGCCTCGGCGCGGCCTTGCGGATCGAAGTGCGCCAGCGTCTGCGTGATGGCTTCGCGGATGGCCAGGTTGTTCAGCGGCAGCGGCGCGTTGGTCGGGTAGTACACCTGCCAGATCTGGTAGCGGCGGCGCAGCGTCTCGTCGCCGAGCACTTCGTTCGCCACGTTGATCCAGGCCTCGGGGCTGCTGGCCAGGCCGTGCAGCATGACGATGGTGCGGCGCTTCGGGTCGTAGGGCTGCATCAGGTAGATGTGCGGCCGGGTCAGGCCCTCGGCGCCGCCGAACAGGCTGCGCAGCGCCTGCAGCGCGAAGTCGGAGCGGGCCAGCCACAGGCCGTAGCCCGAGGTGAAGTTGGCGGCCAGCGGAATCTCTTCGCCGGCCAGCCGGATCGTGCTGGTGCGGTAGGGGTCGAACACGGCGATGCGCAGCGTGCGCGTGGCCAGCACGTCCTGCAGGGTGGCGCCGTCGAACTGCAGCAGCGCGGTGAGGGCGGGGAAGGGCGTTTCGCTGAAGGGCGGGGCGTCTTCGTCGGCCTGGGCCGCAGTCGGGCGGTCGTCGCCCGCGGCGACCAGCTCGGCGCCGAAGCCGTCGCGGCGGTAGATGTTGCGCAGGCCCGAGAAGGTCAGCGAGGCGGCGGGAATCAGCTCTTTGGGCGGGGGCGCGTCGGGCGCGAGCTGCAGCGCCGACAGGTCGGCGTCGATGCGCCAGCCGCTCATCTGCGGAATGGCGGCCACCGACATGTCGCTCTTGCGGTAGCGGCTGAACAGGCCGGTGATGGCGCGTTGCACGGCGTAGTTGTAGTAGTCGCGCACCTGCGTCTGGCGGTCTTCGAAGGCGCGGTCGCGCGGCTTGCGCGCCGTGTGGAACAGGTAGGCGTAGGCGTGGCGCGCGGTTTCCAGCCAGGCCTCGATGGCCTCGGGCGCCATGGGCTGCGCGGCCGAGCCGCCATCGCCGCCCGCCAGCGCGAGCTGCAGCCACACCTCGGACAGTGCCGACATGCGTTGCTCGTCGTTCAGGCCGGCGGAGGTGGCAAGGTTCTGGCGGCAGGCGCGGCCGTCCTTGCGGCACTGGTCGGCATCGGAGCCGATGACGCGCAGCACCTCTTGCGCCGAACTGCTGAGCTGGCCGGTGGTGAGCACGTCGCCGCGCCGCTGCGCCAGGTAGTCGGCCGGCGAGATGGTGCCGACCGTGACGCCCGCGCAGCCGGTGAGCAGCGACAGCGCCAGCAGCAGGGCGGAGAAGCCGATGCGCCTCATGGCGCCACGCCCGGCAGGCCTTGGCGAATGGCCTGCGAGAAGTTCACGCCGGGCTGCTGGTCGGTAGCGATGGCCCGGTCGGTGATTCGGCCGCCGGCGCGCAGCGCGTCCATGCTCAGGCCGGGCGTCAGGCCGCCCACGTCGTGCAGGTACTCGGGCAGGTAGCCCGAGGCCAGCAGGCGGTAGTCCATCGGCAGGCCGGGCACGACGTGCCTGGCGAGGCTGTAGACGATGGTCGTGCAGTTGGCGGTGAGCGTGTTGTAGAAGCTCGGCGCGCGCGCCAGCGCATTGGCCTCGCCGACGTAGCCGAGGAACAGCGAACGCATCTCGGCCTGCGGCAGGCGCACGCGGTACATGTAGACGTCTTCGCCGCGCACGTTGGTGCGCACGCGCAGGATGTCGTGCTCGTCGGCGGCCACGAGGCTGTTCTCGAACTGCTTGAAGAAGCCGCCCACGGAGGAAAAACTTTCGCCGCGCTCCTTGCGGATCTCGATGGAAAAAGTGACGTACTGGCCGTCGTCGAAACCGAAGGACACCAGCGTGTGGGCGATGGCCGGGCCGGTCCAGTAGGACAGCGACACGTCGACCGAGCGCAGGCGGTCCAGGTCGTAGCGGCGCGTGTCCCAGCGCACGGTGTAGTCGGTGTCGCTGCGCCAGTCGAAGTTGCGCACGTTCTCCATCGTGACCACATTGCCTTCGACGCGCGGCTTCAGGTGGCGGGCCACGTCGTCGGCCCATTCGCGATGCTGCGAGGGCGCGATGGTGCCCCACCACTCGAGCAGCACGACGAAGCCGATGGCGTAGGCCAGCAGCGAGCGGCCGGCCTTGCCGCGCCACAGCAGCACGATCGCCGCCAGGCCGAAGAGGCCCCACAGCACCATCGCGCCGACCTTGAGCGGGAGCGTCGCGGGCAGCTGGTACCAGAGGGCCGCGCAGGCCCAGGCGGCCGACAGCAGCACGGCGAGGCTCACCAGCAGACGGCCGAGGGAGCGCAGGAGGATTAGGAGCATGAAGAAACGCGGAGGTGGAGGGCGGCCGATTCTCGTCGAGTTGCAGCCGCCGCCGTCGGGCTACAGCGGGTAGGTCACCAGCTTGAAGTCCGGGTCCTCGGGGAAGGACTTCACCGAGAAGCCCAGCCGCCGCACCAGCTTGAGCATGTCGGGGTTGCCGGCCAGCACCAGCCCGTCCATTTCCGAGAGGCCGCGGTCGCGCGCCACGTCGATGATGCTTTCCATGAGGCGCGAGCCGATGCCCTTGCCGCTGAACTCGTCGGCCACCACGAGCGAGAACTCGCAGCTGGTCTGGTCGGGGTTGGTGATGTAGCGCGACACGCCCACGATGCGCTCGCTCTCGAGGATGCTGCCGTCGGGCGCGGTGCTGCGTTCCATCACGGTGGCGACCAGCGCCATCTCGCGGTCGTAGTCGATCAGCGTGAAGCGCGACAGCATCGACGGCGGCAGCTCATGGAAGCGCGAGACGAAACGGAACCAGCGGCTTTCGGGCGACAGGCCCTGCACCAGTGCCTGCAGCATCTGCGCGTCGTTCGGATGCACCGGCCGCACGACGTACGCGCCGCCACCGGGCAGCGGCCATTCGCGCCGGTAGCGCGCGGGGTACGGCATGATGGCCAGGTGCTGGTAGCCGTTTCCCACCGGGCCCGCCACGGCCTGCGTGCTGCTGTCGACCACGATGCGCGCATCGACCGACACCGCGCCGTGCTCGTCCACGATGATGGGGTTGATGTCCATCTCGCGCAGCTCGGGCAGCTCGCACACCATTTCGGACACGCGCAGCAGCACGTCTTCGATGGCCTCCATGTTCACCGCATTGGCGCCGCGCCATTCGCCCAGCGTTTCCGCCACGCGCGAGCGCTCGATGAGGTGGCGCGCCAGGAACTGGTTCAGCGGCGGCAGCTCCATGGCGCGGTCGTTCATGAGCTCGATCATGGTGCCGCCGGCGCCGAAGACGATCACCGGGCCGAAGGGCTGGTCGGTGACCAGGCCCACGTAGATCTCGCGCCCGCGCCGCGCGCGCACCATCTTCTGCACGGTCACGCCGTTGATGCGGGCGTCGGGCGCCAGGCGCGCCACGCGCTCCATCATCTCCAGGTAGGTGTCGCGCGCGCTGGTGCCGTTCATCACGTTCAGCGCCACGCCCTCGACGTCGGACTTGTGCGAGATGTCGGGCGAGTCGATCTTCAGTGCCACCGGAAAGCCCAGCTGCGTGGCGATCATCATGGCCTCGTTGGCGCTGCGCGCGAGCAGGGTGCGCGTGATCGGGATGTGGAAGCACGACAGCAGCGACTTCGACTCCATCTCGGTCAGCACCTTGCGCCGCTCGGCCAGCACGCTCTCGATGAGCAGGCGCGCGCCGTCGATGTCGGGCTTGGCCAGCGCCGACAGCGGCGGCGGCGTCTGCTGCAGCAGCTGCTGGTTCTGGTAGAAGGCCGCGATGTTGCCGAAGGCACCCACCGCCGCCTCGGGCGTGCGAAAGCTCGGGATGGTGGCCTCGGCCAGCACGGCCCGCGCATTGCCCACCGAGGCGTCGCCCATCCAGCAGGACAGCAGCGGCTTGGGCATGGGGCGCGGAATGTCGGCCAGCGCGCGCGCCGTGGCGGCCGCGTCGACGCCGGCCTTGGGCGAGAAGATGGCGAGCACGCCGTCGATCTGGCTGTCGGCCGAAGCCGTGTCGATGGCGGCGCGAAAGTGCGCGGGCGTGGCGTCCTCCGACAGGTCGATGAGGTCGGTGAGCGACGCGAGCGCCGGCAGCGAGGGCTGCAGCGAACGCTGCGCGGGGGCCGAGAGGCGGCCCAGGTCCAGGCCGATCTCGTTGATCCAGTCGGCCGCGAGCACGCCGGGGCCGCCGCCGTTGGTGACCACGGCCAGCCGCTTGCCCACCGGCCGGTAGCGCGAGGCCAGGCACTTGGCGGCCGAGAACAGCTCGACGAAGGAGCGCACCCGCACCGCGCCCGCGCGGCGCAGGGCGGCGTCGAACACGTCGTCGCTGCCCACGATGGCCGCGCTGTGCGTCTGCGCGGCCTCGTTGCCGGCCGGCTTGCGGCCCGCCTTGAGCACCACCACCGGCTTGGCGTGCGAGGCCGAGCGCAGCGCGCTCATGAAGCGGCGCGCATCGGCAATGCCCTCGAGGTACACGATGATGCTGTGCGTGCTCGAATCGTTGGCCAGGAAGTCGAGCACCTGCGGAATGTCGACCGAGGTGTGCGGCCCGAGCGACACCACGCTCGAAAAGCCCACGCCGTTCTGCCGCGCCCAGTCGAGCATCGAGGCCGTGAGCGCACCCGACTGCGACACCAGCGCCAGCGGCCCGGTGCGCGCGAGCGGGCCGGCCACGCTGGCGTTCAGGTGCAGCGGCGGGCGCTGGAAGCCCAGCGAGTTCGGGCCCAGCAGGTGCACGCCTTCGCGGCGCGCGATCTTGCGCCACTGCGCGGCCTGCTCGGCGGCGATGCCGGTGGAGATGACCACCGCGGCCTTGCAGCCGATGCGCCCCGCGATCTCGAGGGCGGCCGCCACGTCGTGCGGCGCCAGCGCGATCAGCGCCAGGTCGGCATGCGTCTGCGCCAGCTCTTCGAGCGTGCCCTGGGTGCGCACGTCCAGAAAGCGCAGCGTGCCGTCGAAGCGGTCGGCCCGGAAGGCTTCGCGCAGCGTGCGGCCCAGGGCGGTCTGGCCCCCCGGATCGCTGGGCTGGCCGACGAAGGCCACGATCGACGCCGGGGCGAACAGGGGGGTCAGGAAATGCTTGTCCATGCCCTAGTTTGCCCGGATCGGGGCGTGCCGCAAGCACCGCGTGTACACTCGCCGGCTCATGTCGTGCCTTTCACTTTCCCCCGTTGCAGCATCCAGCGCCGCCGTTGTCGGCCGCACGATGCCGTTCGCCGCCTGCGTGCGAACGAGCGACGCAGTGAATGCACGAATGATTACCACCATGACCGCCGCGGCCCCCTGAGCACGCGCAGGGTGGCCGCTCCGGCAGCCACCTGGTGTCTCTTCTCCCGAATGAACGAAACCCAGCTGGCAGCTGGGTTTTTTTGTTTTTGTCCTGTTCGTTCGTTGTTTGGAGAAGCCCATGTACCGCGATCCCGTCTCGTCCTTTCTGCCTCAGCCCAGCCATCCTGCGGCCATTCGCCCCCTGCGCGTCGGCATGATCGGCATCGGCACCGTGGGCGCGGGCACCTTCCGCGTGCTGGCCCGCAACCAGGACCTCATTGCCGCCCGCGCCGGGCGCGGCATCGAGGTGACGGTGGTGGCGGCGCGCAACCTCGCGCGCGCCCAGGGCATCGTGGGCGAGGGCGTGGCGCTCACGGCCGACCCGATGCAGGTGGCCACCGACCCCGATGTCGACGTGGTGGTCGAGGTGGCCGGCGGCACCGGCCCGGCGCGCGACTGGGTGCTGGCCGCCATCGCCCACGGCAAACACGTGGTCACGGCCAACAAGGCGCTGCTGGCCGTGCACGGCCCCGAGATCTTCGCCGCCGCCAGCGCGCACGGCGTGGCCGTGATGTACGAGGGCGCGGTGGCGGTGAGCATCCCCATCGTGAAAGCGCTGCGCGAGGGCCTCACGGCCAACCGCATCGAATGGGTGGCGGGCATCGTCAACGGCACTACCAACTTCATCCTGAGCAAGATGCGCGACGAAGGCCTGGACTTCGGCGACGCGCTCGCGCAGGCCCAGGCGCTGGGCTATGCCGAGGCCGATCCGGCCTTCGACATCGAGGGTGTCGACGCCGCCCACAAGACCGCGCTGCTGGCCGCCAACGCCTTCGGCATGCCGGTGCGCTTTGCCGACGCGCAGGTCGAGGGCATCACGGCGCTGCAACGTGTGGACGTGGCCTGCGCCGAACAGCTGGGCTTTCGCGTCAAGCTGCTGGGCGTGGCGCGCCGCCGTGAAGAAGGCGTGGAGCTGCGCGTGCAGCCCGCGCTGGTGCCGGCGACGCACCTGCTCGCGCAGGTGAACGGCTCGATGAACGGCATCATGGTCAAGGCCGACGCGGCGGGCGTCACGATGTACTACGGCGCGGGCGCCGGCTCGGAGCAGACCGCCTCGGCCGTGATCGCCGACCTGGTCGACGTGGCGCGCCTGGACGGCACCCACCCCGGCCAGCGCGTGCCGCACACGGGCTTTCATGCGCATGCGGTGCGCGAACTGCCGGTGCTGCCGCGCGCGGCCGTGCGCAGCGCGCACTACCTGCGCGTGCCGGTGCAGGCGGCGACCGACATCGCGGCCGTGGCCGAGTTGCTGGCCGCGCAGCGGCTGCCGGTGCGGCAACTGGTACTGGCGAACGGGCCGGCGGATGCGGCGCCGCAGGTGCTGGTGATCACGGAATCGGCGCTGCAAAGCGCTGTCGATCTCGCGCTGCACGCGTTGCAGACGAGCCCGGTCGTATCTGGTCCGGTGATCACACTGCGCGTGGAAACGCTCGACGACTGAGAGGCTGTCACCGAACTCCCGAGGATTTTCAATCGGACTGACATGCGCCGCTGCGAGGATGGCCCGCAGTGCTCGTCGTTGTCCTTGTGAAGTCTTTTCCCGGGAGTTGTGGAACATGGCCGCCCGTTCAATCCGTCGCCGTGCCGAGCGGGCCTTCACCCTCATCGAACTGATGGTGGTGCTGGTCATCATCGGCGTGCTCGCCGCGCTCATCGTGCCGAGCCTGATGGACCGCCCCGACCAGGCCCGCGCCACCGCGGCCCGGCAGGACGTGGCCGCGATCATGCAGGGACTGAAGCTCTACCGCCTGGACAACGGCGCCTACCCCAGCGCTACGCAGGGCCTGCGTTCGCTCGTCGAGAAGCCGGCCACGGGCAAGGTGCCGACCAACTGGCGCACCTACCTCGAACGCCTGCCCCAGGACCCGTGGGGCAACGCCTACCAGTACCTGAACCCCGGCACGCACGGCGAAGTCGACGTGTTCTCGCTGGGCGCCGACGGCGAGCCCGACGGAGAAAAAGCCAACGCGGACATCGGCTCCTGGTAGCGCGGGAACGGCACCGTGGGCGCGATGGCAGGGATCGGAACAGGCCGCCGGCAACGGCGCATGCGCGGCATGGCGGTGATCAGCGCCTTGCTGATCGTCGCGGTGATCGCCGCGCTGGCGGCGGCCTTGCTCGGGCGACAGTCGGCCTTCATCCGCACCACGCAGGGCGAGCAGTCGCGGGTGCAGGCGCGCTGGCTGCTGCGCGGGGAACTGGGCGCGGCGCAGCGGCTGTTGCACGCCGAGGCCGTGCGCGAGCCGACCACGCGCCTGGACGGCCTGTGGACCCGGCCGTTCGCCGGGCCCGTGGCAGGGCAGGTGGCCGCCGAGGGCGCGCGGCTGCTCAGCGAGATCAGCGACGAGCAAAGCAAATTCAACCTGCGCAACCTCGTCGACCGGGGCCGCATCGACCCGGCCGAAGCGGCCGTGTTCCAACGGCTCTGCACGATGACGGGCGTCTCGCAGGCCCAGGCGCAGGCGCTCATGCGGCGCGTGGTCGGCAGCATCGCCGACCCCGAAGGCGAAGCCGCGCAGACGATGCCCGATGCGGCGGCCGACACCATGGCCGCGACGCTGGGCCTGCCGCCCGAGTTGCCGCGCACCCCGCAGGCCCCGCGCCCGCGCGTGCTGGAAGACCTGCAGGCTGTGCCTGGCGTCGATGCCGGCGTGATCGCGCGGCTCGCGCCTTTCGTCACGATGCTGCCGGCGCGCACCTGGATCAACGCGAACACGGCCAGCGCCGAACTGCTCGCGGCCGGCGTGCCCGGGCTGGCGCTGGACAAGGCGCGTGCGCTGCTCGCCGCGCGCGACCGCGGCCAGTGGTTCATCAACCGCGGCGATTTTGCGAACCGGCTCCAGATGCCCGCGCTCGACGAGCGGGACGTGCGCATCGGCATCGACAGCAACTGGTTCCGCGTCGCCAGCGTGCTCGACACGCCGCGCACGAAGTTCGTGCAGGTCGCGCTGCTGCAGGACGACAAGACCAGCGTGCCGCGCGTGATCTGGCTGCGGGAGGGCGTGTGAGCGCCCTGAAGGTCGACCGCCTGCGCCTGCAGCTGCCGCCCTGGCCGGGTGAGGGCGCCGCCGATCCCGTGGATGCCGAAGTGCACTGCGGCTGGCGCGCTGCCGACGGCCGGTGGCACGACGGCGGCGCGCTCGCGCTGGGCGCCGTGGCCGGCCGCTTCGAGCCGCGCCATCTCGAGGTCGCGCTGGCACCGGGCGAGGTGGCGCTGGCGAGCTTCGCGCTGCCGCCGCTGACGGGGCGGCACCTGCATGCGGCGGTGCTCGGGGTCATCGAGCCCTGTGCGCTGCAACCGATCGACGCGCTGGCGGTCGGCATCGGTCCGCGCGGGGCCGACGGCACGGTGCCGGCCGCCTGGATCGCGCGCGACGCGATGGTGCGCTGGCTGGCGCTGCTGCGCCGGCACGGCATGGCGCCGCGCGCGCTGTGCCTGCCGACCGCCTTCCTGCCGACGCCCACCGAGGGCTGGACTGGCCTGCAGCTGGACCGCTGGCTCGTGGTGCGCACCGGCGCCGGCGCGGGCTTCATGCAGGCGCTGCCGCACGATGCGGACCGCGACACCGCGCTGGCGGCGCATGTGACGACCGGCGAGGCGGCGCCGCCGGCCGTGCACTGGACGGCGCAGGAAGAGAGCGACCCGGCGCGCTGGTCGGGCGAGGGCTGGCGCTGGGCGCTGTCCGCGAGCGACCCCGCGCAGGCGCATGCGGGCGTGGCGGCGCTGCTGCGGCCGGCGGCCTTGTGGGGCTGCATGGCCGCGCTCGTGTGGACAGCCGGCCTCCAGGTGCATGCCCACCGGCTGGCGACGCAAGGCCAGGCCTTGAAGCGGGAGATGGCCGCGCGGGTCAAGGCCGCGTTTCCCGAGCTGCCCGTGGTCGTCAACCCGGTGCAGCAGGCGCGCCAGCAGAAGGAGGCGCGGGCGGGCCAGGCACCGCAGGCCGCGGTCGGCGGCGACTACGCGGCGCTGTCACGCGCGGCGGTGGGCTTGCTCGCGCAGCTGCCGGCCGGGCAGGTCCAGGCGCTGCACTACACGGCGGGCGAGCTGCGCGTTCGCTGGCGCGAGGGCGCGGCGCCGAACACCGAGGCGCTGCGCGTGCTGCAGGCGCAGGCGCGCGAGCGAAGCCTGTCCGCCGACCCGGAGGCCGGCGCACTGCGCATCACGCCGGCCACGGCCCGCGCAGAGAAGGACACCCCGTGAACCTGTCCCGAAGGGGTGGCGTCCTCCTCGACCCCGCGCGGCGGATGGCACGCGAAGCGATCGGGCGCTGGCGTGGGCTTCCCGCACGCGACCGGCTCGGCGCGGGCGTTGCGCTGCTGTTGGTGGTGCTCGCGATCCTGTGGCTGGGCCTCGCCCGTCCCGCGCTCGACACCGCCGCGCGCTGGCAGCGCGACCTGCCGAAGCTGCGGGCCCAGTCCGCCGAACTCGACACGCTGCTGGCCGATGTGCCCGGCGCCCACGCTATGCCAGACACGGCGCAGGGCGGCATCGACGCCGCCCTCGACCGCGCCGGCCTGCGCGGGCGTTACCGCCTGCACGACGCCGTGGCCGACGCGCCGCCCGCAGCCGGGAGCCCGGCGCAGCCCGCCCGCGCATGGCGCGTCGAGTTCCCGGAGCCCGTGCCGGCCGCGCAGGTGTTCGCCTGGCTCGTGGCGGTCTCGGCGCGCCGCGATCTCGAGGTCACGCGGGCGCAGCTGGAGCGCATCGACAGTTCCGACGACGACAGCGAGGGCACGCCGCAGGGCCGCGTGCGCGGCGCGGTGGCGCTGCAGTCCACACAACTCACCAAGGATGGCCAGTGACACGAGATCGAAACGGCGCGGCCCTGCGCCGATGGACGGCGGCATGCTGCCTGGGCGTCTTCGCGATCGCCGCCAGCGCCGCGCCCCCATCGCCGCCTGCCAAGACCGCGCCGCGTGCCGGTGCCGAAGAGCGCGTGGTGCTGAACTTCGTCGATGCCGACATCACCTCGGTGGTCTCGGCATTGGCGCGGTTCCTCGGGCGCAACTTCCTGTTCGATCCGCGCGTGAAGGGGCAGATCACGCTGGTCTCCGAAGGCGAGGTGCCGGCCGCCACCGCCTACGGCATGCTGGCTTCGGCGCTGCGCATGCGCGGCTTCGCGATCGTCGACGTGGGCGAGGTGAGCCGTGTCGTGCCCGTGGCCGACGCCAAGCAGCAGGGCGGATCGGTCAACGCACGCAGCCCCGGCGGCGGGCTCGCGACGCGCACCTTCCGGCTCAACTACGAGAACGCCGAGGCGATGGTGCCGGTGCTCAAGCCGCTGGTCGCGGCCGAGAACAGCATCGCAGCCTACGCCGCCAACAACACGCTGGTCGTCACCGACTACATCGACAACCTCGAGCGGCTGGCACGCATCATCGAGAGCATTGACACGCCCACCGCGCTCGACGCCCAGCTGGTCAAGCTGCGCCACGGCATCGCCACCGACATCGCCGCGCTGGCCACCGAGCTGCTCGAAGGCAGCGGCGAAAAAGGCCGGCGCGACATCGTGGTGCTGGCCGATCCGCGCTCCAACAGCATCGTGATCCGCTCCAGCAGCCCGGGCCGCACGGCGCTGGCGCGCGAACTCATCGGCAAGCTCGAGAGCGCGCAGGGCGACCCGGGCAACCTGCACGTGGTCTACCTGCGCAATGCGCAGGCGGTGCACCTGGCGAACGTGCTGCGCGGGCTGCTCACGGGCGAATCGGGCGACCAGAGCGCCACGGGCGGCGGCGGCAGTTCGGTGCGCGCCGCGCTGGGCGCGGGCGGCATGCTCGGCGGGGCGGGGGCGGCGAATGGCGGTGCGGCGAACGGTACGTCGGCCACCGGCAGCCAGTCCGCGACCGGCGGCGCCACGGGAAGCACCGCCGGCAAATTCGGTGGCCTGCGCGGCGCGCCCGGCGGCGCCAACGGCCAGGCGCAGGGTGCGGCGGGCGGCACCGGCGGCACGTCCACCGCGTTCTCGAGCGGCGGTGTCACGGTGCAGGCCGACGCCACCACCAACACGCTCATCATCGCGGCGCCCGAACCGATGTACCGCAGCCTGCGCAGCGTGATCGACCTGCTCGACCAGCGGCGCGCGCAGGTGCTGGTCGAAAGCCTGATCGTCGAGGTCACCGAGCGCGACGCGGCCGAGCTGGGCATCCAGTGGATGGCCGGCGGCAACAACGGCCGCGTGCGCGGCGGCACCAACTTCGGCGGCGCGGGCCTCAATGCCAATGCGCGCACCACGATCGACGCCATGCCGCGCGGCCTGAACATCGGCGTGGTCGACGGCACCATCAACCTGCCCGGCGTGGGCGAGGTGCTCAACCTGAAGGTGCTGGCGCGCGCGCTGCAGGCCAAGGACGGCGCCAACATCCTGTCGACGCCGAACATCCTCACGCTGGACAACGAGCCGGCCTCGATCATGGTCGGCAAGACCGTGCCCTTCGTGAGCGGCCAGTACATCACCAACGGCAACAGCAGCACCAACCCGTTCCAGACCATCCAGCGCGAGGACATCGGCCTGAAGCTCAACATCCGGCCGCAGATTTCCGAGGGCGGCACGGTCAAGCTCGACATCTACCAGGAGGTGTCCAGCATCGACGAGCAGACCTCGGGCGCGGCCGGCATCGTCACCAACAAGCGCGCGCTCGACACCAGCATCCTCGTGGACGACGGCCAGATCATGGTGCTGGGCGGGCTGATGGAAGACAGCGTCGCCAACGGCACCGAGGCCGTGCCCGGCCTGGGCTCGCTGCCGGTGCTGGGCAACCTGTTTCGCTACGACAAGCGCCAGCGCGTCAAGACCAACCTCATGGTGTTCCTGCGGCCCTACGTGATCCGCGACGCCAACGCCAGCCGCGGCCTCACGCTCGACCGCTACAACTTCATGCGCCTGCAGCAGGGCCGCGCACGCCCGATGGCGCATGGCCTGCTGCCCGACAGCGGCGCGCCGTTGCTGCCGCCGGCCGACGTGCCCAGCTTGAGGCAGGCGCCCGAGGTCGACCTGCGCCCCCAGAGCTGGGAGCACACGCGTGAGCAGCCGCCGCCGGCCACCGCCACGGCCAGCGCGGTGCGCCATGCACCGGCCGCTGCGCCGCCGCCGCCCCCGACGCAGCGCTCGCGGCTGCCGACGGGCGTGACGGTCGAGTCCGACCCCGCCACGCTGTACGGCGGCGCCAACGACAAGGTCACCGTGGTGCAGTTCGCCGACACCAAGACCGAGCAGGAGGCGCTGCGCATCGTGCAGCGCGTGCGCGTGAGCGGCATCGGCGCCTACATCGTCGGCGGCCCGGGCGGGGAGGGCGCGATGGTGCGCGTGGACGTGCCGCGCGAGCCGCAGGCCGTCGACAACGCGGTCGCCGTATTGCGCGAGCTGGGCTACCGGCCCGAACGGGTGGTGACGCCATGAACACGGCCCGCGCCGACATCGCCTTGCCCCAGGCCTGGGCCCGCAGCCAGCGCGTCGCGGTGCAGCGCGACGGCGAGGCGGCCTTCCTGGCGGTCAGCCCGCGCACGCCCGGCTGGGCCGTGGTCGAGGCGCGCCGGCTGCTGGGCGAGTTGCCGCTGCGGCAGGTGGGCGACGACGACATGGAACGCCTGCTCGCCGAGCGCCAGGCCGAATCCGGCGACGCCGCCTCGGTGGTCGGCGCGGTGGAGCAGCAGGTCGACCTGGCGCGGCTGATGCAGGACATCCCGGCCGTCACCGACCTGCTCGACGCGCAGGACGACGCGCCCGTCATCCGCATGATCAACGCGCTGCTCACGCAGGCCGCGCGCGACGGCGCGAGCGACGTGCACCTCGAATCCTTCGAGACCCATTCGGTGGTGCGCTTTCGCGTCGACGGCACGCTGCGCGACGTGGTGACGCCGCGCCGGGCGCTGCATGCGGCGCTGATTTCGCGCATCAAGATCATGTCGCAGCTCGACATCGCCGAAAAACGCCTGCCGCAGGACGGGCGCATCACGCTGCGCGTGGGCGGTCGGCCGATCGACGTGCGCGTCTCGACCGTGCCCACGGCGCATGGCGAGCGCGCCGTGCTGCGGCTGCTCGAGAAAGACGCCGGCCGGCTGCGGCTCGAACGGCTGGGCATGGCGCCCGACACGCTGGCCGAGCTCACACGGCTGGTGCGCCAGCCGCACGGCATCGTGCTGGTCACCGGCCCCACGGGCAGCGGCAAGACCACCACGCTGTACGCCGCGCTGGGCCAGCTCGATCTGGGTACCAGCAACATCCTCACGGTGGAAGACCCGGTGGAGTACGACCTGCCCGGCATCGGCCAGATCCCGGTGCACGCCAAGATCGGCATGACCTTCGGCGCGGCCCTGCGCGCCGCGCTGCGGCAGGACCCCGACAACCTCATGATCGGCGAGATCCGCGACCTGGAAACGGCGCAGATCGCCGTGCAGTCCTCGCTCACGGGCCACGGCGTGCTGGCCTCGCTGCACACCAACGATGCGGTGTCGGCCGTCACGCGCATGGCCGACATGGGCATCGAGCCCTTCCTGCTGTCGTCTTCGCTGCTGGGCGTGCTGGCGCAGCGGCTGGTGCGCTGCCTGTGCCCGGCCTGCAAGGCGCCGCGCGTGCAGGACGACGGCCGCACGGTCTACGTGCCCGTGGGTTGCGCGGCCTGCGGCCATTCGGGCTTCAAGGGGCGCACGGGCATCCACGAACTCTTCGTGGTGCACGACGACATCCGGCGCCTGATCCACGAAGGCGGCGACGAACAGGCCATGCGCGCCGCCGCCGTGCGCCACGGCATGCGCTCGATGCGCGAGGACGGCCAGCGCTGGGTGCGCGAGGGCGTGACCACCGCCGAGGAAATCCTGCGCGTCACGCGCGACAGCTGATCTGCCATGGCACGGTTCCAGTACGAAGCGGCGAACGCGGCCGGCGAGGTGCAGCGCGGCGGCGCCGAAGGCGAATCCGCACGCGCCGTGCGCGCCCAGCTGCGCGAACGTGGCCTGACGCCGCTCGGCATCCGCGAACAGGCAGCCAGCGGCGGTGCGCTGGCCTGGCTGCAACCGAAGCTCGGCGCGGCCGACCTGTGCTGGGCCACGCGCGAACTCGCGAGCCTGCTGGGCGCGCGCCTCACGCTCGAAGCCGCGCTCGTCGCCACCATCGAGCAGGCCGAGCGCCGCCACGTGGCCGAAGCATTGGGCGCGGTCTGCGACGGCGTGCGCGCCGGCCTGCGGCTGGCCGATGCGCTGGGCGAACGGCCGCGCGACTTTCCGCCGATCTACCGCGCACTCGTCAGTGCCGGCGAAGACTCGGGCGACCTCGCACGCGTGATGGAACGGCTGGCCGACTACCTCGAGAACCGCGACACCCTGCGCGGCAAGGTGCTCACCGCCTTCATCTATCCGGCCATCGTCGGCTTCGTCTCGCTGTGCATCGTGGTCTTCCTGCTGGGCTACGTCGTGCCGCAGGTCATCGGCGCGTTCGCGCAGGCGCGCCAGGAGCTGCCTGCCATCACCCGCGTGATGCTGGCGGCGAGCGCCTTCGTACGCGAATGGGGCTGGCTCACGGCGGGCGTGTGCGCGGGCGCCGGGTTGCTCGCCCGCGCCGCGCTGCGCGATGCAGGGCGGCGCCTGCGCTGGCATGCGCTCGTGCTGCGCCTGCCGCTGGTGGGGCGCTATGCGCTCGGTGTGGACACGGCGCGCTTCGCGTCCACGCTGGCGATCCTCATGGACGCGGGCGTGCCGCTGCTGCGCGGGCTCGAGGCCGCGCGCCAGACCCTGGGCAACGACTGGCTGCGCCGCTGCGTGCTCGAGGCCACGGGCCGCGTGAAGGAGGGCGCACCACTCGCGGCGGCGCTGAAGGCACAGAAGATTTTTCCGTCGAACCTCGTGCACCTGGTGGCCAGCGGCGAGAAGACGGGAACGTTGGCGGCCATGTTCGAGCGCGCGGCGCAGAACCTCTCCCGAGATCTGGAGCGCCGCGCGATGCGCCTGACCACGCTGCTGGAGCCGCTGATGATCCTGGCCATGGGGGGCGTGGTCATGGCGATCGTGCTCGCGGTGCTCATGCCGATCATGGAAATCAACCAGATGGTGCGCTGAATGTTCGGGAGCTTGGCGCACGCCGACGCCCCGTTTCGCACGCATTCACGGGTGCGTGTTCCCGAGCTTTTTTCGGGTGGCTGTCACCTCGCGAACGCACCATCGATCCTGTCGCTGCACAGGCGACACGAGTCAAATTTTCTGGTCCCTTCAAAGGAGTTTCCATGCGTGCAAAGTTCAAGTCGGTCGCCCTGTCGGCCGTGATGATGGCGGCCCTCGTGGCCGCCGGCGCCGCTTCCGCCCAGATCGCCGTCGGCGGCGGTGCGACCCTGCCCGAATTGCTCTATGACGATCTGCTGCCCAGCGGCGTGGGTCAAACCAACTTCAGCTACACCGGCACCGGCAGCGGCGCCGGCAAGACGGGCTTCGTCAGCAACAACGCCTCCGCTTTCAAGAATGAGTCGGTGCTCAACGGCGCCAACTGGCCGGCCACCGGCCAGTCCGTGCACTTCGCCGGCAGCGACTCCGCGCTGAGCTCGGGCGAGCTGTCGACCTATAACGCCAATGCCGCCGGTGCCACCGGCTGGGGCCCGATGATCCAAGTGCCCGCCGTGGCCACCTCGGTACTCATCCCCTACAAGCGCGCCGGCATCGCCGACCTGAACCTTCCCGACGCCAAGATGTGCGCCGTCTTCAGCAACAAGACCGGTGGCAAGACCTGGGGTGAGGTGCGCGGTACGACCGATGCCACCACGGTGAAGGTCATCTACCGCGCTGACTCCAGCGGCACCACCGAACTGCTGAGCCGTTACCTCGTGGCCGCCTGCCCGGGCGCCGGCTTCACGGTGTCGAATAACTTCGCCACGGTGGTGGGCGGCGCTCTCTCGCCGGCGAACGTCATTCCCACACACTGGGTTTCGGCCACCGGCAGCAGCGGCGTGAAGACCGCCCTGGCCACCGACAGCCGCGTCGGCTACCTGAGCCCGGATCCGGACTACACCGGCGCCGACAACGCGTTCGTCGCGAAGATCAACAACGTGCTGCCGGTTGCCAGCTCCATCCGCAACGCGCTCGCCAAGCAGGTGCTGCCCACCGGCCCGGCGAACGATCCGCTGAAGTGGGTGCCCAACTACGTGATGCCGGTCGCCGGTACCGAGTACCCGATCTTCGGGACCACCAACCTGCTGCTGAACCAGTGCTACAAGAATGCCGCGATCCAGACGCGGGTCAAGGACCTGCTGACCGCACTGACCGGCACGACCCACGACACGCTGATCGAGACCACCCACAACTTCGTGGTGATCCCGAACGGCACGTCGCCGGGCACCCCGCCGGCCGCCAACAACAACTGGAAGGCCGCCATCGCCGCCAACTTCCTGAACGCCTCCAGCCCGCTGAGCATCGGCTTCGCCGGTGTCTGCAACGGCAAGGGCCGTCCGTAAGTTGCTGATCGGCTCGGCCTGAACGGGCTTCGCCCGTTCGCCGACCGGAGGCCCCGTGGAGAGGCTGCGCTTCGGCGCGGCCGCTCCCGGGGCCTCTTCGCTGTTCGCGGCGGAGCAGAACGAATGAATGTCATGCGTGCGTCACCGTCGATCACTACCGTGACCACGGCCTTCCGCAGTCCTGAGCGCGCGGAAGAACGAAGTCACCCAGGAGCCTGTGCGTCCCACCGGTATGAGAGCGAACGCGGCATCGGTCCGTGCCCTGGCACTGATCGGGTGCCTGGCCTGGGGCGTGGGCGTGCAGGCACAGCAGCCACCCGAGCCGGCAGCCAAGGCGGCATCGGCGGCGCGCCGGGTGTTCGACATCGCACCGCAGCGGCTGGGCGATGCGCTCGATGTCTACAGCCGGATGACCGGCCTGGACATCCTGATCGACGGCGAGCACGCGCAGCGGCTGTCGGGCGCGGTGCGCGGCACGCTGAGCGCGGCCGAGGCACTCGAAGCGATGCTGGCCGGCACGGGCATGGAGGCGCGCCATGCGAACGCGGGCTCGGTGGTGATCCGCGAGGCCGCCGCAGGGCCGAAGGAGGCGGGCCTGTCGCCGGAAGCGGCGGGCCTGGAGGGGTCGGGTTTCAACGAAGGGGATGTCTTGCATCAAGCCTATGCCGCACAGGTCCAGCACGCCTTGCGTGGTGCCCTGTGCGATACCACGCAGACGCGGCCGGGCAGCTACCGCCTCGCGCTGCAGCTGCACCTGGACGCGCGCGGCGCGGTGGACCGCTTTCGCCTGCTGAGCACCACCGGCGAACCCGACCGCGATGCCGCGGTGCGGTTCAAGGTGCAGCGGCTGTCGGTCGGCGCGCCGCCACCGCCGTCATTGCCGCAACCGCTCGTGGTGCTGCTGCTGCCGGAAGGGCCGGGCGCGCGCACCGACTGCACGCCGCCGGTGGCGCCATGAGCGAGAGCCTGGCCTCCACGCTGCGCGCGCGCATGGTCGCGCGCTATGTCGAGCTGCGCGGCAAGCTCGAACGCATCGTCGGTTCGCGCGACGACGCGGCCGACGCCATGCAGGAAACCTGGCTGCGGCTCGCGGCCATGGGCGACGCGGGCACGGTGCACAACGCCGACGCCTACCTGCTGCGCATGGCGGCCAACATCGCGACCGACGGCTACCGCCGCGACAGCGTGCTGCTGGTACGCGGCGAGATCGACGCGCTGGTGCACCTCGTGGACGAAACCGGCGACCCCGAGCGCATCGCCAGCGCGCGCAGCGACGTGCAGGCGCTGAGTGACGTGCTGGCGCGCATGCCGGTGCGGCGCCGCGAGATCCTCGTGGCCGCGCGGGTCGAGGGGCTGCTCAACAGCGAGATCGCGCTGCGCTTCGAGGTGTCGCTGAGCACCGTCGAGAAAGAACTGCGCGCGGCGCTGGACTATTGCAAGAAGCATTTGCCGGACGTGGACGCGGTGCAGCGCGGCCACTTTGCCGGGCCGAGACACAACTGATGATGAGCGCCATGTCTTCCCCCGATACCGAAACGAGCATGCTGGAGCGCCAGGCGCGGGCCTGGTGGGCGCGCCTGCATTCGGGCCAGGCCACGCGCGCGGATGCCGACGCCTTCAAGCAGTGGGCGGCGCTGAGTGCCGCGCATGCACAGGCCTGGCGCGAGCTGATGCGCGTGTGGTCCGCGCTCGATCCGCTGCTGGCCGAAGAAGCAGCACGACAGGCCGAAGCCGCACGCTCACGCACGCGGGCCTACCGCTTCTGGCCGGCGCTGTCGGACGCGCTGCATTCACCGGGGCGCCGTGCCTTTCTCGGCGGTGCGGTCGCGGCCTCGGTGACCGCGGGCGTGCTCGCGGTCGATCCGCCGCTGGGCCTGTGGCCTTCGGTCGGTGAGCTGACGGCCGACTACAGCACCGCGACCGGCGAGCAGCGGCAGGTGGCGCTGGGCGAGGGCGTGAGCGTGCGCATGAACACGCAGACGCAGATCAACCGCCTGCAGGGCGCGCGCGGACTGGCGCTGGTCGCTGGCGAAGCCGAGATCGCGACGGCCGGCGAGGCCGAGCTGTTCGTCGAAGCCGGTGGCGGTCGGCTGCAGGCGCGCGGCGCGCGCTTCAACATCCGCCACACCGGGCCCGAAGTCTGCGTGACCTGCCTCGACGGCCGCGTGCTGGTGTCGGTGAACGGGCAGCAGCGCTCGGTCGAGGCGGGCCGGCAGGTGGTGTACGACCCCAGCGGGCTGCACGAGGTGGTGCGCGCCGACCTGGCGAACGTGAGCACCTGGGGCACGGGCGTGTTGTCGTTCGACGGCACGCCGCTGGCCGAGGTCATCGCGGAGATCAACCGCTACCGGCCGGGCCGGATCATCCTGCGCAACGAAGCGCTGGGCCGCGTGGCGGTGCGCATGCAGCTGTCGCTGCGCAGCATCGACAACGCGCTGGCGATGATCCGCGAGCTGTACGGCGCGAAGTTGCGCAGCCTGCCGGGCGGCATCGTGCTGCTGAGCTGAATTTCTGACACACCGCGAGCAGCCTGCAAAAAATTTACGGGTTGCATCGCGCAGGCTCGTCATGGGGTATGCAACCGACGCCTCATGACACCTGCCTGAGCGACGAAGCGCTGGCCTGGGTCGTGCGCCTGAACCGCCTGCATGGCAGCGAGGCCGAGGCACAGGCGCTTGCGGGCTGGTGTGCACGCAGCGCGGCACATGCGCGGGCCTGGCGCGAGGCCTTCGCGCTGTGGCAGTTGCTGTTGCCCGCGGCCTGCCAGACCCGGCCGTTGCCTGCCCCTCGATTCCCGTCGATCGCCCGCGCGGCGAGCGACATCCATGTGTCCGTGCGCCGTCCGGGATCCCGGGCGGCGTTCGATCCCGCCGTTTCTCCCTTCGCGCCGTTTCGCTCCCGCTCATCATGGTCCTGAATCCGCACGCCCATTCTTCGCGCCGACGCGCCGTTTCGACCGAGGGCGAGCTGCGCCTCACGCCGCTGGCGCGTGCGCTGGCTCTGGCACTGGCCACCGCGGGTGCGATGGGCGTGGCCCAGGCACGGCAGGCCTTCAGCCCCGCCTGGTTCGCCGATAAGGGCGCGGCGCAGGCCGGGGCAGTCCAGAGCGGGCGCCTGCCGAACGGCATGCCGGCGTCGAGCCTCACGAACCCGGGGCTGCAACAGCAGCAGGCGAACGCGCAGCTGCAGCGTTCGATCAGCAACCTGAACCTCGCTGCGCAGGCCATCGCGGCGCAGCAGGCGGCCCAGGTGGCGGCGCGTGAAGCCGCACGCAACACGCCGTCGTCGGTGCCCGACGGTCTCACCGAAGGCGGGCTCGCGGTCGACACCAACAGCCTCACGGCCGGCTGGCACAACGCCAACAGACCCGAGCAGACGCCGTCGGCGGATGGCCGCACGCACGTGGCGATCCAGCAGACCGGCGACCGCGCGGTGCTGAACTGGGAGACCTTCAACGTCGGTCGCAACACCACGGTCGAGTTCCGCCAGCAGGCCGACTGGGCCGCGCTCAACCGCGTGAACGACCCGAAGGCCAGGCCGTCGCAGATCCAGGGCCAGATCAAGGCCGACGGCACGGTGCTCATCGCCAACCGCAACGGCATCGTGTTCAGCGGCACGAGCCAGACCGACACGCGCAACCTCGTGGCGGCCGCCGCGCACATCAGCGACGACCAGTTCAAGGCGCGCGGCATCCACAGCGCCCGCGCGGGCGAAGGCTATGCGCCGAGCTTCACCGATGCACAGGGCGCGGTGAAGGTCGAGGCGGGCGCGCAGCTCACCACGCGCACGCCGGCCTCGGTGACGCAGGGCGGCGGCTACGTGCTGCTGATGGGCAAGGAGGTGCACAACGCCGGCACCGTCACCACGCCGCGCGGGCAGGTGCAGCTTGCGGCGGGCGACTTCTTCATCGTGCGGCCGGGGCAGGGCACGGCCGAGAACACCTTCTCGACCACGCGCGGCAACGAGGTCGCGCCGCAGTTCCTGCCCGACAGCACGGCGGGGCAGGTGAGCAACACCGGCCTGCTGCGCGCGCCTGAAGGCGACATCACGCTGGCCGGCCGAAAGGTGGTGCAGGACGGCGTGGCGCTGGCCACGACCACGGTCGACACGCGCGGCACGATCCATCTGCTGGCGTCGGCCGCCGATGCGAAGAGCAGCGTCACCGTCACCGGGCGTGCGCTGAACGCGGTGCTGCTCGACACGCAGGACGGCCGCACGGCGCTCGACAGCCAGCGCAGCGCACTCATCAACGAGTCGGCCAGGCAGGACGTGCTGCGCCGGAGCGCCGCACTGGGCGCGTTCGACAACCTCTCGCAGCTCAACGACCGGCGCGACCTGTCGCGCATCGAGATCGTCTCGGGCGGCGGCGTGCTGTTCGAAGGCGCGTCGACCACGCTCGCCACCGGCGGCCAGATCGCGGTGAGCGCGGGCCGCCAGGGCGGGCGCAGCACCGTGGCCGACGGCGCGCGGCTCGACGTGTCGGGCGCCGTGGGCGTGCGGGTGGCCATGGCCTCGAACAACGTCGAGATCAACATCCAGGGCAACGAGCAGCGCGACGCACCGGTCAACCGCGACACCACGATGCTCAACAACAGCAACGTGTGGATCGACCGGCGCAAGCTCACGCGCGTGGCCGCGGGCACCGGCGGCTACGACGGCGAGCGCTGGTACACGGCGGGCGGCCTGCTGGAGGTGGGCGGCTACCTGGGCCTGCAGGGCCACGGCATCGGCGAATGGGCGGCGCAGGGCGGCCACGTGGTCTTCACGGGTGCCGAGGTGGTGACGCAGGCGGGCTCGAACATCAACCTCTCGGGCGGCACGCTGGACGTGCAGACCGGCGTGATCCGTCAGAGCTGGCTCAAGGGCCGCGACGGGCGGCTGTACGAGGCGTCGAGCGCGCCGGCCGACATCGTCTACACCGGCGTCTACAAGGGCTTCGAAGACGAACACAAGCGCTGGGGCGACAAGACCACGGGCTACTTCTACAACCCGCTGATCGGCCCGCAGCAACGGCTCGAGAACGGCTACACGGTGGGCCGCGACGCGGGCCGCCTCGAAGTGGCGACGGGCGCGGCGGTGCTGCGCGGCGACATCACGGCCACCGCCTACCAAGGGCCGGGGCAGGGCACGAAGAGCGACGCGGCACTCGACGGCTACGCGCAGTCGCACGCTGCGGCGGCCCGCGCGGGCCAGCTCACGCTCGGCAACGACCAGATCGTCGGCTTCAACGACGACCCCGCGAAAGGTGCGGTGGGCATCTTTCGCCAGCTGGTGCCGACGCTCGATCGCATCGTGTTCGCGGACGATGCGGCGGGCGCCGACACGGCCAGGCTCGGGGCCGGCGACCCGCTGCCCGCCGCCGACAAGGAAGCGCTGCGCCTGGACAGCCGGCAGCTCAGCGGCTTCGGCCTGGGCGCGCTCGTGGCCGTGGCCGGCAAGGAGATCGCGGTGGACGGCGCGCTGGGCGTGGCACCGGGCGGGCGCATCGCGCTGCACGCGACGACGGTGGCGGTGCGCGGCGACCTGACGGCGCGCGGCGGCCAGATCATGCTGGGCAACGTGGTGCGCAGCGCCACCAACGTCGGGGGACCGGGCGATGTCAACCTGCCGCTGGCCGAGGGCACGCTGCCCGAGGCCATCGGCGTGCGCGTCGCGCCCGGCGTGACGCTCGATGCGCGCGGGCTGTGGAGCAACCTGCAGATGGACCCGTCGGGCAGCAGCGGCCTGCCGTACCTCGACGGCGGCGCGGTGCGCATCCGCACGACGGGCGCGATCGACCTGGCTGCGGGTTCGCTGATCGATGTGTCGTCGGGCGGTGCGGTGCTGGCCAACGGCAAGACACGCGGCGGGCGCGGCGGCGATGTGGACCTGCTGGCGGACAGCCATGCCACGGTGGCGACCCACGGCCTGTTGCATGCGGGTGGCGACATCCGGGGCTACGGCGTGAGCGGTGGCGGCACCTTGCGGATGGCGTCAGGCACGGGCGTGGTGATCGGTGGCGAGGCGCTCGGCGAGCGCGCGGCCACTGACCTGATCCTGCTGGAGGACTACAAGGTGGTCGCGGGCAGCATCCTGCCGGTTGATTACCAGTACGAGCGCACCCGCGCGCGCCCCGGGGAAGCGATGGGGTCGGCGCCGCTCTTTCTCGACAACGACACGAACGCCGTCACCATCGCCGCGGACTGGGTGCTGCCTCGCAGCGCCGCCGCGGTCGCGTTCAGCGTCCAGGCGATCGTGAACGGTTCGATCCAGCGCTTCAGGTCGTACTCCGGGGGCGATCCCCGGGAACCCCAGACGGTGCCTGCAGGGGCGAAGATCGTCGGAATGATCGGCCCCGAGGGCTTCCCCATCGACTACGTCGTTTCGGCTGCGATCTTTCCGAACGGAGTCGGTGTGCAAGGACGCATGGTCACCGTCCCCACGGGCCAGGTGGCCCCTGCCGACTTCATCGTTGCGAGCGGCACGCGGGTGGCGGCCGGTACGGTGTTCGACCGACCCGTCACGGCCCTGGCGCAGATCGGTATCGACAGCGGCATCTTCCAGTCGGGCTTCTCGCGCTACGACATCAACGGACACCTCGGGATGGTCGTGGCCGACGGCGCGAAGCTCGACGTGCGCATGCCGGTCTACCGCTTTGCGCCCGACGCGAAGACCGTTGCAGGCGGCAGCGAGCCCGATCGCGCGCTGGCGCCGTGGATGCCGCCGCTGTGGACCGAAGACCCGGTGCGCGGTGTGCTCGCGCAGCGCGGCGGTGCGAGCCTGCAGTTGCATGCGGCCGTCGACAGTGGTGTTGCCACGGTGTCGCGGGCGCCGGTCGATGTGCGCCCGGGGGCCGAAATTACGGTCGACCCGGCCCAGTCCATCAGCCTGCGCGGCCGGGAGATCACGGTCGACGGCCTGCTGCGCGCGCCGGGCGGCACTATCAGCGTGGAGGGCAGCGGATTGCCCGGCAGTGGACAGACGGGCAGTCCGGGCCAGCCCGGGCTGGTGTGGATCGGCGAGCGCGCCGTGCTCGACACCTCGGCGCGGGCCGCGGTGGCGCACGACAACTTCGGTCGGGCCTACGGCCAGGTGCCCGATGGCGGCACGATCCGCATCGGTGGCGCATTCGATTGGGAGCAGGGCAGCAGGACCCGGGCGCCCGAAGCCTTCGTCGTGGTTCGACCGGGCGCGCTGCTCGATGCGTCGGGCACGCGCGCGGACCTCGATCCCGGCGCGGGCGGGCCGCGCGGCATGACCTCGCCGGTGCCGGTGGCGAGCAATGGCGGCACCATCGTCCTCTCGTCGAGCCAGGGCCTCTACCTGGACGGCACGCTGCGTGCGGCGGCGGGCGGCGCGGGCGCTGCAGGTGGCACGCTGGCCGTTGCGCTCGAATCGGCGGTCTATCCGGGCGCGCTCACCACGGGCGAACTGCTGCGGCACCGCGAGATGGTGCTGGCCCAGACGCAAGGCGACAGCCCGCTCGCGACGGCGACCTCGCGGTTCGACGCACGACAACTTCTGCGCACAGGTACGGGCCGGATCGGCGTGGATCGCATCGAGGCCGGGGGCTTCGACAACCTGTCGCTGCTGGTTCACGGACCGTTGAGCTTCGACGGCAGCGTCACGCTGAACCTGGGACAAAGCCTGCGCTTCTACGCGGCGTCCTATGCCCACAGCGAGACGGCCGCAGCGGGTACATCGGTGTCGCTGAGCGCACCGTATGTGCGGCTTGCGGGTGTGCGCAGACCCCCCGCCCCCATCGAGATGCCAGAGGGCTCGGTCATGCCCGAAGCCGGCTGGGCACAAGGCCCCTCCACCCAGGCGGGCGATGGCACCTTCGCTGTCTCTGCCGACCTGATCGACGTGCGCGACCGGGTCGGCTTCGGCGCTCACGCCGACGTCAACCTGGGCACGGCACGCTACACGGTGGATCGGCGCGGCTTCGGCGACGTCGAGATCAGCAGCCGGGGCGACATCCGCCTGCTGGGCGGCGGCCAGAGCGAGGGGCTCTCGAGCGAGTCCACCACCGAGTTGTCGACCAGCGGCCGGATGACGCTGACTGCCGCGCAGGTTTATCCGGCGACAGGTGTTGGGGCCCAGATCCTGGCCGGCGTGATGCCACGAGACCCCGCCTCCGGCGAGGCACCGCGCTTTGCCGAGGGCAGTGTGCTGGCGATCCGCCGCCAGGGCGATGGCGAGGTCGCGATGCCGTACTCGGCGTTCGGCAGCCTGAGGCTCGGCGCCGAGACCATCGAGCAGGGCGGCATCGTGCGCGCGCCGCTGGGGCGCCTGCTGCTGGGCTCCAACACCAACAGCGGTGAAGTGGCCGAGCGGGTGACGCTGCTCGCAGGCAGCGAAACCTCGGTGAGCGGTGCGGGTCTGCAGATGCCCTATGGCGGCACGGTCGACGGCCTGATCTATCGCTACGGCGGGCTGGCCGTGACACAGGACGCAGCGGGCGGCATGGTCGGTGCAGCCATCGTCGGGCGCGGCATCGGCTTCAACGCCCGCCATGTCGACGCGCAGGCCGGCTCGCTGCTCGACCTGTCCGGCGGCGGCACGCTGTCGGGCGCGGGCTTCACCACCGGCCGGGGCGGCTCGGTCGACGTGCTGGCCACGCCGCTCGCCAACGCGAACCCCTTCAACGCCTACAGCGACCGCAGCAGCGGCGTGTACGCCATCGTCCCCGGCAGCGCGGCCAGCTATGCGCCGGTGGCGCCCGAGGCGGGCTTCGGCACACCGGCGGTGGGGCAGCAGGTCACCCTTCCGGCCGGCGTGCCCGGCCTTCCGGCCGGGACCTACACGCTGATGCCCTCGACCTATGCGTTGCTGCCCGGCGCCTTCCGCGTGGAGATCGGCGCGGGCGACCGCATCGGCCTGGCGGGCGTGACCGGGGTGGGCAACGGCTCGTATGTCGCGCCCGGCTACCTGGGCGTGGCCCATACCGCGATTCGCGAGACGCTGCCGAACCGCCTGGTGCTCACGCCGGGCACGCAGGTGCGCGCGCATTCGAGCTACCGCGAGACCGACTACAACACGTTCATGCGCGCGGACGCGGCGCGCCAGGGTTTTGCGCGCGGCATGCTCACGGTCGACGCGAAGACGCTGGACGTCTTCCTGGCCAAGCCCACCGACACCGACACGAACCGCCTGGGTTTCACCTTCGACGGCCAGGTGCGCCTGGACGCGGCGCCCGGCACCGACGGCTTCGGCGGCACGGTGAACGTGCGCGGGCTGGGCGAGGTGCTGGCCGAAGGGCAGACTGCCGCCACCGGCCTGGCCGGTTCGTCGGTGCGGGCCGACGAACTCAGCAAGCTGCATGCACCACGGTTGGTGCTCAATGGAGGCATCTTCGTCGAGTACGGCCAGAAAGGACGACTGGCCACGATCGGCGGCGACGGCAGCCTGGTGGTGCGCAGCGGCGCGCGCCTGTCGGCGGGCGACATCGTGCTGGCGAGCAGTCCCGGCTTCGTGGGTGAGCAGCAGATCGTCATCGAGGAAGGCGCCTCGCTCAGCACCCTGGGCCAGAAGGCGTCGGGTTTCGACTCGAGCGCGGGCTATGTGTTCACGGGCATGTCGGTGCTGGCGCTGTCGAACGGCTGGTTGAACCTGCAATTGGGTACGCCGCCGGCCGATGTGCCGTATTCCGTCGGCCTCCATGTCGGCCAGTGCGTGACAGCCTCGTGCAGCGGCACCACGCAGCTGGTGTCCGAGGGCACGCTGGCCATCGCCACGAACGGTGCGCTGACGCTGGCCGACAACGTGTCCTACGGCACGCGCAACCTGTCGCTCGCGGTGGCGGCGGTCAACCTCGGCGAGGACGCCGCCATTGCCACCGCAGGCGCCAACGGCCGCCTGCCGCTGGGCTTGGCGCTGAACCAGGCGCGGCTGGACCGCCTGCTGGCGGGCAACACCGCCATCGGCGCGCCGGCGCTCGAGACTTTGATCTTCAACGCGCGCGACGCCGTGAACATCTTCGGCGCCGTGAAGCTCGACGCCAGCGGCCTCGACCGGCTGGTGTTCGGCACGCCGGCCATCCATGGCTATGGCGCGGCGGGCGACGTGGCAGCCATCCGGGCGGGCGAGTTCGTCTGGTCCGGCTCCGATGCCGTGCCCGGCGCGGCCATGGCCGACCTGCTGGGCGCGGGCACGCTCGACATCGGCGCCCGCACCATCGTGCTGGGCCACGGCCCGTATGCACAGCCCAGCGGCCAGGCCACCGATGCGCGTCTGGCGCTGGGCTTTGCCGACGTGAAGCTGAACGCCAGCGAGCGTGTCACTTCGAGCGGTCGCGGCACGCTGGCGGTGCACCAGCGCCAGGGCGCCTACACGCCGGGCGAGGGCTATGCCTACGAAGGCGGCAACCTCGCGGTGGTGGCGCCGGTGCTCACGGGGCAGGCGGCCTCGACGATGCGGATCACCGCGGGCGGCGACATCACCGTGGCCGTGCCCGAAGGCGTGGCACCGGGCACGAGCGACGCGCTGGGCGCGACACTGGAACTCAGGGGGAAGCGCGTCGGGCTGGAGGGCAGCATCGTGCTGCCCTCCGGCCGGCTGGTGCTGGCGGCGACCGACAACGTCACGCTCGGCACGGCCTCGCGCATCGACCTGTCGGGTCGCACCGTGACGCTGTTCGAGGTGGCGAAGGACAGCGCCGGCGGCGAGCTGCTGATGACCAGCGCGGCCGGCCACATCACGCAGGCGGCGGGCGGCCTCATCGACGTGTCGGCGCGCCGCCAGCGCGGCGGCACGATCGAGGCCGTGGCGCTGGGCGAGGGCGCCGGCCATGTCACGCTGGACGGCGCGCTGCGCGGCGCCACCAGCGGCAGCTACGACGCGGGCGGCACGCTGGTGCCCTACGACGCGGGCGAGTTGACCGTGCGCGCCCGGACCCTGTCCGACTTCGCGGGCCTGAACCTGCGGCTCAACGAAGGCGGCGTGTTCGGCGCGCGGCGTTTCCAGATCAAGCAGGGCGACCTCGTGGTGGGCGACGGCGTGAAGGCGCGCGAGGTGTCCATTGCGCTGGACGGCGGCAGCCTGCGCGTGGACGGCCGCATCGACGCGAGCGGCGTGCAGGTCGGTTCCATCCGGCTGGCCGCGGCGGGCGACCTGCGTGTGAACGGCACGCTCGATGCGCACGGCACCGGCCTGCGCGTGGACAGTGTGGGCCGCATCATCGACAGCCCGAACCGCGCCGTGGTCGACCTCACGAGCCGCGACGGCACGCTCACGCTGGGCAACGGCGCACGCATCGACCTGCGCGCCGGCACCGACGTGGCCATGGGCACCCGCGCCGGGCAGAACGACGGCCGCGCGCGCGGCACGCTCGACCTCAATGCACCACGCATCGGCGCGGACGACGTGGCCGTGGCGGTCGAGGGCACGCCCGCCATTGCGGGCGCGAAGACCGTCGCGGTGAATGCCTTCCGCACCTACGACGACGCGCCGCTGGCCACGACGCCCGACGTGACGGGCCACCGGCCGCAACTGATCACGCAGGATTTCCTCATCGAGATCGACCGCCACAGCGTCGACTTCATCAACAAGGCGCTGGGCAACGCCTCGCTGTCGGCGCGCCTCGCAGGCCTGGGCAGCTACCACCTGCGCCCGGGCGTGGAGATCGTGAGCGACCGACTGAACAACCCGAACGGCGACCTCACGGTGGACGGCGACCTCGACCTGTCGGGCTACCGCTATGGCCCCTCGGCCGACCGCAGCGATCCGGCACGGCGGGGCTTCGGCGAACCCGGCAAGCTGGTGATCCGCGCGGCCGGCGCACTCAACGTACACGGCAGCATCAACGACGGCTTCGCGCCGCCGCCGGCCACGCCGGACGACGTGGGCTGGATGCTCGCCGAAGGGCGCTACGCCGGCGGCGACGTCGTCGTGCCCATCGACGGCGTGACGCTCGACACCGGCACCCGCTTCCCCGCGGGCGCCACCCTCAACTACAGCGTGGCCGTGAACCCCGCCACGCTGCCCGCCGGCACGGTGCTGCCCGTGGACGCGGTGCTGCAAGCGCCGTGGAGCCTGCCGGCCGGCACCGTGGTCGCGGCCAACATCTACGGCCCCGATGGCTCACTGGCCCATGCCGCCGGCGCGGTGCTGGCGACCGCCGTGACGCTGCCGCCCCAGACGCGGCTGAGCGCCGGCACGGCGTTGCGCTCGCCGGCCTCGGTGGGCGCGTTGACCTGGCCCAAGGGCGTGGAGCTGCCGGTGGAGATGACCATGGCCGGCCCGCTGCAGCTCGCGCGCGGCGCGCTGATTCCGTCGAACACCTCGCTGGAACTGCCCGGCAACACGCCGGTGCAGCTGCGGCCCACGGGCGACGGCGGCGTGCAGGGGCGCAACTGGGCGATCGCCCCGATGCTCGGCGAAGGCGCCACTTCGTGGGACCTGCAGCTGGTGGCGGGCGCCGACCTCGGCGCAGCCGACCGCCGGGCCACGCGGCCGGATTCGCGCGCGGCGCTGCAACTGGCCGACGCGCACAGCGTGCTGAAGTTCACGATCCAAACGCCCGGTGGCATGGTCTGGGCGCCGGGCAACTGGTTCGGCCATCCACCCGGCACACCGGTATCACCCGATGAACTTTTCTGGTGCGACGTCAGTGCAGAGCAATGCATGCCCGGCGGCGGTGGCGATCCGGTCGCCATCGGCTCGCCGAGCACCACCGTCGCCTTCAGCGTGCTGCGCACCGGCACCGGCGACCTCGAACTGCTGGCGGCAGGCGACCTGCGGATGCGTTCGCCCTTCGGCGTGTACACGGCCGGCACGGCCACCGCGACCGAGGCGGACCACAACCGCCCGCGCGGCAGCGGCTCCGACGGCCTGCTGGGGCCGCAGTCGCCGCTGACCGACTACAACGGTGCGCTCTCGGCCTACCGCGCGTGGTACCCCGACCAGGGCGGCAACCTGCTGATCGCGGCGGGCGGCGACCTTGTGGGCCACATCGTCTCCAATGAACGATCGAGCGTGCTGGCCGGCAACTGGCTCTGGCGGCAAGGCTCGGGCACGGCGGGCATCGACAGCCCGATCCCGGGCGCATGGTGGATCAACTTCGGCGCCTACATCGGCGGTGCCGTCGTGCCCGGTGCGTTCACGGAGCCGACGCTGGCCGGCTTCACCGGCTTCGGCACGCTGGGCGGCGGCAACCTGAGCGTGCGCGTGGGCGGTGATGCGGGGGCCATCGCACCGCGCACGCCGCAGCCACTGGTGAACTCGCAGGACAGACCCAGCAGCGGCGGGCTCGTGCTCGCCGTGGCGAGCACCGGCCGCGTCGGCGCGGACGGTGCGCTGACCCTCACGGGCGGCGGCGACATCGACATGCGCGTGGCCGGCGCCCTGAACCCGCACCGCGCGCTCAACGGGGCCGCGGAGAACCTCGTGCTCACCGGCGCCATCGCCAACCTGCGCGGCAGCACCGACGTGCGCGCGGCGTCGATCGGCAGCCTGGGCCTGCAGTACCTGTCGAGCAACTTCAACCTGAGCGACCCGATCGACACACGCGCCATCGATCCCTTCAACCCGACCTTTGCCGATGCGCGCGGCGGCATCAACCTGCTGCCGGGTGACGCGACGATGCGCCTGAGCACGCGCGGCGACCTCGTGCTCGGTGCCGCGGCAGACCCCGGGCGCGTGCCCACGCCCAACGGCTCCGCGTTCAGTGTCGGCGGCACCGGCTACGACGGAGGCGGGCAGGGCTGGTTCAGCCTGTGGAGCGACCGCAGCGCGATCGACTTGCTGTCGGCGGGTGGGCACCTGACGCCCGTGATGGCACGCCGGGACAGCGCCGACTCGACACTGAAGACCACCTCGCCGGACGCATGGATCGTCTATCCGGGCATCTTTCACGCCGCCGCGTTGACGGGGAACATCTACGCCGGCTATGCGGCGCTGCCGCAAGCACGGTACTACCCTGTGGCACTGAGCTACGGGCTGACCCTGGCGCCTTCCGCACGCGGCGAATTCGAGATGCTGTCGGGCGGTTCGATCTACGCGGGCCAACTCGGCATGGGCATGTCGGGCACCGGCACGCCGCTGCCGACGCCGTTCAATCCGGCGTTTTTTGCCGAGTTCGACGCGCAGGGGGTTAAGCAGTTCGTCACCAACGCCTCGCCCACGGGGACGGCCATTTCCGGCTCCCAGTTCTTCGGGCCTTCGCTGTTCGCTTTCGGCCCGAACACGGCAGCGCAGCCGCTGGCCCGTGACGCCGCTGCGCCGCCCGTTCGCTTCTATGCGGCCAGCGGCGACATCGTCGGCCTGCGCACCGGCGAGACGCTGACCCTGCCCGACGGCAGCGCGACCTGGTACCACGCCGCGGGCCCGATCTGGATCAAGGCCGGCCGGGACATCGTCAACACCGGCGATGCGCCGGGCACGTTCTGGGTGGAGCGTCCGAGCGAGCTCCAGAGCACAGCCTCACGCGGCAACCTCATCGTCCACCAGCAGCCCTCCGACGTCTCGGTGATCTCCGCGGGCCGCGACATCCTCTACGCCAACGTCGACATCGCCGGCCCCGGCACGCTCGAAGTCTCGGCGGGCCGGCACCTGCGGCAGGAAGACCGCGGCGGCATCACCTCGATCGGCCCCATCGTGCCCGGCGACACACGGCCCGGCGCCTCGGTGGCGCTCATGGCCGGCGTGGGCGCGCAGGCGGCGACGCAGGGGCTGGACATGGCGCCGATTCGCGCGCGCTACCTCGACCCGTCGAACCGCGCCGAAACCGGCACGCCGCTGGCGCAGCAGCCGGGCAAGGCCGCGAAGACCTACGAGGCCGAGCTGGCCGCCTGGCTGAAAGCGCGCTACGGCTTCGACGCCGGCACCACCGCGCAGGCGCTCGCGTACTTCGACGCACTGGCCCCGGCGCAGCAGCGCATCTTCCTGCGCGAGGTGTACTACGCCGAGCTGCGCGAAGGCGGGCGCGAGTACAACGACGCGGACGGTCCGCGCCAGGGCAGCTACCTGCGTGGGCGCGAGATGATCGCCGCGCTGTTCCCGATGCGCGCGGCGCTCGACGGCGACATCACCATGTACGGCGGCTCGGGCGTGCGCACGCAGTTCGGCGGCGACATCGACATGCTCGCGCCGGGCGGCAGCATCATCCTGGGCGTGCAGGGCGCGGTGCCGCCGGCCACCTCGGGCGTGCTGACGCAGGGGCAGGGCAACATCCGCTTCTTCAGCGAGGGCAGCCTGCTGCTCGGGCTGTCGCGCATCATGACCACCTTCGGCGGCGACATCCTCGCGTGGTCGGAGAAGGGCGACATCAACGCCGGGCGCGGCGCCAAGACCACGGTGGTGTTCACGCCGCCCAAGCGCGTGTACGACAACGTCGGCAACGTCGAGGTGTCGCCGCAGGCCCCGAGCTCGGGCGCGGGCATCGCGACGCTGGCGCCCATCGCCGAAGTGCCGCCGGGCGACGTCGACCTGATCGCGCCGCTGGGCACCATCGACGCGGGCGAGGCGGGCATCCGCGTGTCGGGCAACGTCAACGTGGCCGCGCTGCAGGTGGTGAATGCGGCCAACATCCAGGTCAAGGGCGAATCGGCCGGCCTGCCGGTGGTGGCCTCGGTGAACGTGGGCGCGCTGACCAACGCCAGCGCCGCCGCCGCACAGGCCGGCATGGCCGCGCAGGACGCGATGCAGCGCGAACGCGCGGCGGCGCGCCAGGCGCTGCCGTCGGTGTTCACGGTGCGCGTGCTGGGCTTCGGCAACGAGCCGGTCAGTGGAACCGGAAGCAACGGCGCACAGGCGCCGGTCGACAGCGCCAAGGCCGCCACGACCGCCGCCAACTACAACCCGCGCAGCGTGATCCGCGTGCTCGGCGGCGGTGGCAGCCTGCCGCCGGCGATGAGCCGGCAACTGACGGACGAGGAGCGCGCCAACCTGCAACGCTGAACGCCCCGTCGAGCCCGCGCCCCGGCCGACGGGCGCCCGTGTTCCTTCCCTTGTTGTCCCAGGCCTGGCCGTTGCCGCCACCGGAGAGTCCGGGTGCGGCGCGGCGGGCGCTCAGCGAAACCGACCATGACTCCCCATCCTCACGCCTTGCGACGCGCCCCGGACCGGTTCTCCTCGATGCGGCCTTCGGTCTGGCGCCTGATCGACGACCGGGTTGCGCTGCCTGCACTGCGCCCGGCCCCGCGCCCGGTGCCAGCGCCGACGCCGGGTGTGCAGCTGCAGCAGCACCTCGTGGCGCAGTACGCGCCGCTGCAACGGCGCCTCGAACGGCAGCTCGGCTGCGCGGACCTGGCCAGCGAATGCCTGCACGAGGCCTGGCTGCGGCTGGGCGAATGCACGCTGCAGGAGGTGCCTGCCAACCCCGACGCCTACGTGTACCGCGTGGCCTCCAACCTCGCGATGGACCGCATCCGCGCACGCAAGCGCTGGCAGGGCGTGAGCGCGGAAGGCGCCGACCTCGAGGCGATGGCCGACCCGCGCCCCGGCCCGGCGCAGATCGCGCAGGCCCGCTCGGACGTCGCCGCCGTCGACCGCGCCATGGCGCGCCTGCCGCAGCGCCATCGTTCGGTGCTGCTGGCGCTGCGCTGGCACGAGATGTCGCGCCAGGACGTGGCCCGTCGCCAGGGCACGACGGCGCGGCGGGTCGACACCACGCTGCGGCAGGCGCTGGCCGAATTGCGCCGCGACGGCGCGGCAACGTGAAGGGAGCGAACGAGATGAAGTGGATGTCGCCGTTGCGGGTCACCATGCAGGAGCTCGACGCCCGGCTCTCGAAGATCGTCGAGCGCGCGCGCGAAGGCCCGGTGGCGGTCAACCGCTACGGCTCGCCCTGGGTCTGGATCGTGAGCCACCAGGCCTGGGTGCAGGCCGACAACCTGCGCGCGCTGGTGCCGCAGAGCCATCCGCTGGTGGCACTGCGCGACCAGGTGGAAGACACGCTGCGCTGCGAACGCACGCTGCTGGCCGAACTGGAGCGCCAGCACGGCGGCACGGTCGATGCCGCGACGCTGTTCAAGAGCCTGATGCTGCAGATCATCTATTCGCTCGAAGACGCGCAGAAGGTGCACGAGAGCCTGGCCTACAACATGCTCTTTCGCTGGTTCGTGGGCTTCGAGCGCTTTGCCGACGAGCTGCCCGCGCGCGCGGCCTTTGCGCGCGAGCTCGAAGCCTTCGGCGGCGATCCGCGCGCGGTGCGCGTGGTGACGCGGGCGCTGTCGGGCGCCTTTTTGCCGGAGTCGGGCGATGGCGATTTCCGCGTCAACCGCGGGCTGCTGCACGCGCTGTCGAACTGGGCCTCGGCGCCGGATGCGCGCCCGCGCGAAACGGCGCCCTGAGCGCCGCGAAGGTTCAGGGCCCGGCCCGCACGATGCCGGGCGCCGTGGGCAGCACCGGCGCGGCGATGCGCAGCGAGGTGCCGGCCTTGTCGACCATCACCGCATCGGCCTCGATGCCCGCGAGCGTGAGCGCGCGGCCCAGCGCATCGCCGACCCGGTAGGGCTGCGGCGCGCCGTCGTTCACCGACAGCACGGCCACGCCGGCCTGGCCCGCGCCCTTGATCAACCCCTTGACCGCGATGTTCGCGCGGACCTCGCCGGGCCCGAACCAGGCCGCGAGGGCATCGGCCGTGGGATCGGCGACGACGGCCTGCGCGGGCGCGGTTCGCACTTGCGGGGCAGAAGGTGTGAGCAGCCGGCCCCAGGTCACGACACCGGCCACGACCAGCGACAGGCCCGCGGCATGAACGAGAAGGCGGGCGGAAGGTGGTGTGAAAGGGCGCATGGTGAAGGGCGGTCAGCGGGCCGCGAGGGCGGCGGGCACCCCCTGTGTCTATCACGCGGGCGTTGGGGTTTCGTGTCAGCACGGCGTTTCATCGCGGCATCACGCAGCCTGCCTAGCATCGGCCGCATGGCGTGTTTCCAGGACGGGATGACGAGCGGCATGCGACCACGCACGGGCGGGGAGGGCGGCTTCTCGCTGATCGAACTCATGATCGTGCTGGTCATCGTCGGCATCGCCACCGCCGCGATCAGCCTGGGCATCGCGCCCGACCCCGCGCAGGAACTGCGGCGCGACGCGCGCGAGCTGGTGCGGCACCTGGCCGTGGCGCAGAACGAGGTGCGCGTGGACGGCCGCACGATCGCCTGGCAGGCCGATGCCGAGGGCTACCGCTTTGCGCGCGGCACCTGGGTGCAGCGCGGCGGCAGCGCGATCCCGCAGGTGACGACGCTCGGCGCGCTCGACACCTTCGCGGCGGACGACGAACTGCGTCCACGCGGCTGGCGCGTGGGGCCGGTCGAGGTCGTGCCGGCGGGGCCGGTCGTGCTCACGTCGGAGCCTGTGGGCGCCAGCTGGCAGCGCGAACTTCGGCATGGCGCGACCACGGTGACGGTGACGCGGGATGCGTCCGGGGCGTTTCATGTGCGCTAAGAACCGCGGCTTCACGCTGATCGAAATCTTGATTGCGTTGACCATCGTGAGCATTGCGTTGGCCGCGATCGTGCGCGCCTCGAGCCTCACCATCGGCAACCTCGGCCTGCTGGAGCGGCAGTCGCTGGCGATGCTGTCGGCGGGGAACCAATTGGCGGAGCTGCAGCTGGGCGGTGTGCCCGGGGCGCCGGGCGTGTCGCGCAGCGACTGCCCGCAGGGCGGCATCCGCTTCGTCTGCCGGCTGGAGGTGGGAACCGTGGTCGATGGCTTGCGGCCCGTGCGTGTGCAGGTCTACGCGGCCGACGACGAAGACCGCCTGCTGGCCACGCTGCACACGCGCAGCGCACCGCCATGAGGCCGATGCAGCGCGGCTTCACGCTGGTCGAGGTGATGATCGCCATCGCGCTCATGGCCGTGCTCGCCGTGATGGCCTGGCGCGGCCTGGACAGCGTGAGCCGTGCGAACGACCAGCTCGAAGACCGCACCGAGCGCGTGGCCCGGCTGCTGCGCGCGCTGGACCAATTCGAGCGCGACGTGGCCCTGCGCGCGACCACCGAGCTGCCGGCACCGGCGGCGGCATCGGCGAATCCGTCGGCCGCTATGCCGCTGCTGCCGGTGGCGATGCAGGCGCGTCAGCCGAACGGCGCGCCGTTCGTGGTCGAGATCGTGCGCACCGCACCGGCCGCGCCCGGGCAGTGGCAGCGCGTGCAGTGGTGGGTGCGCGGCGATGTGCTCTACCGCGCGGCGGGGCCGGTGTCGGCCGTGTTTCCGCTGCAGGCGCCACAGCCTGCGGACCGGGTGGCGGTGCTCGACGGGGTCGCTACCTTCCAGCTGCGCGCCTGGGAACCCGGCCTAGGCTGGCGCCGCCTGCCGGGCGTGGCGCCGGCGCGCGCACCGGCCACCGGGGTGGAGTTGCTGCTGGCGGTGTCGGCGGGCAACGACGCCGCGGCGCGGTCGTTCCGGCGCGTGCTGGCGTTCTGAACTGCGTCAGGCCTGCGGTGTGCGCAGCCGCGGCTCCCAGTCTTCGACGCGCCCCGCATCCACGCGCTTGCGAAACGTGGCACGCCAGCGCTCAGCCAAGGCGGGCAGGGCGACGGCCTGTTCCCATTCGGGGGCGAACCGCGCGTCGCGCGAGAACAGCAGGGCGATGAGGCGCGACAGCGGCCAGTCCGGGTGCGGGCGTTCCACGCGCGTGACCATCGCGCCGGCCCGCACCCAGCCGGGTTCGAGCACGCGGTAGTACCAGCCCGTGCAGCCGCGCGCCTGCATCTCGCGCGCCATGCCGGGCCTGCCGAAGTGCGCGTCGAGCTTCCAGCAGGGTTGCCGGCCCTGCGACACCTGCACCCGCGCATCGCCGAGCTGCACGATGTCGCCGATGCACACGGTCGATTCGTCCCAGCCCGTGGTCGAGATGTTCTCGCCGAAGGCGCCCGAGTGCGCCAGCTGTTCGGTGCAGTGACCGCCCGCCGCCCAGCCGGCGTAGTGCTCGCGCGGGTAGTGGTGCACGGCCTTCTCGACACCGCCGTGGATGCGCAGGTCGGCCTGCGCGTCGCCCTGCAAGCCGGTGGGCGACAGCCACAGTGCATCGGCCGTCGGCGTCTTGCGGATGCCGCTGCGTGTGCGGCCGTCGGGCAGCAAGGCCACGGGGCCGACCAGCAGCGCGTCGATGGGCAGGGCGGGTTGCGTCATGCGAGCTGAGCCAGCCAGGCGGTCAGCATGCGCGTCGCGGCATCGGAGCGCACGTCGGCCAGCTCGGCGCTGCGGGCGCGCAGCGCGGGGATGTCGATGCCGGCCGCGGCCAGTTCGTGGTGGTGCCCGATGAGCCAGGGCTCGATGCGCGCGGGGTCGGCCTCGGGGTGGAACTGCAGCGCGAGCGCATGGCGGCCGTGGCTGAAGGCCTGGTGCGGCGTGCGCGCGGTGCTTGCCAGAAGTTCGGCGCCGGGCGGCAGGTCGAAGGTGTCGCCGTGCCAATGCAGCACGGGTTCGCCGTCCAGCGCCGCGAGGCACGAGCTTCGGCCCGCCGCGCCCAGGTCGACCGGCGCCCAGCCGATCTCGGTGTGCCCCGACGGGTACACGCGCGCGCCGAGCGCGCGGGCCATGAGCTGCGCGCCCAGGCACAGGCCCAGCGTGGGCCGCTGCAGCGCCAGCCGTTCACGCAGGCCGGCGATCTCCTCGGCGAGCCAGGGGTAGGTCGCCGTGTCGTACGCCCCGATGGGGCCGCCGAGCACCAGCACGAGGTCGGCGTGGCGCCACTCGTCGACGCTGAGCGCGGACGGGCCCGCCTGCCGGTAGTCGATGGCGTTGCCGGCCTGGGTCAGCACGTTCGCGAAGCGCCCGAGGTCTTCGAAGGCGAGGTGTTGCAGGGCGATGCATGGCATGCGGCGAGTGTCCTTTCTTCTTTCAGGCGCGGCAGGCGGTGTCGTCGCAGGGGCCGTCTGGCGATGCATCGTCTGCAGGTTGGGCAATGAGGTGCGCAGACGCCTCCTCGGCCGCGAGCTGCCCGATGGCGGCGCCCAGCGCCATGTCGTCGAGCATGCCGAAGTGGCTCATGCGCAGGCGCCCCTGCCGGTCGACCAGCACCGTGCTCGGCGTGCCCTGCCACTGGTATTCGCGCATCGTGGCGGGAATGCCGCCGGTGGGCGAGGGCTGGTCGATGCCGATGGGAAAGCCCAGCCGGTACTCGCGCACGAAGGCGTCGAGCGCGGCGGGCGTCATGACGTCGTGGTGCTCGAACACCGAGTGCAGGCCGATCACCGCGACGTCTTTCTCGGCGAAGAGTTGCCGCGTCTTCTTCGCCTGCGGCAGGCCGTGCGACACGCAGGCCGGGCACAGCATCTGGAACGCATGCAGCACCACGACCCGGCCGCGCAGCGACGCGAGCGTGACGGGCGCATCGGTGTTGAGCCACTGCGCGACCTGCAGCTCGGGCGACTCGGGGCGTGGCCAGGCCATGTCAGGCCGCCTCGGTGCGCAGCTTCACCTGTGGGAAGTCCACCGGCACCTGGAACGCCACGTTCACGTAGTTGGTGAACAGGTTCAGCGCGACGTGGGCCAGGATCTCGACGATGTGCCGGTCGTCGAAGCCCACGGCGCGCAGGGCCTGCACGTCGGCGTCGCTCACCTGGCCGCGCGCATCGACGAGCTTGAGCGCAAAGCGCAGCGCCGCCGCGGTGCGCGGGTCGGCCGATTCGCCGGCCTGCGCGGTCGCCATGTCGGCGGCCGAGACGCCCGCCTTGCGGCCCAGCGCGGTGTGCGCCGCGAGGCAGTAGTGGCAGGCGTTGCGGTCGGCGACGGCCACGGCGATCTGCTCGCCGAGCTGCGCGGGAATGACGCCGCCGCCGAGCGCGCCGAACGATCCCCACAGGCTGCGCAGCGCCGCGGGCGAATTGGCGACGGCGCGGAACATGTTGGGCGTGGCGCCGAAGGCACCGTGGATCTGGGAGAGCAAGGACTGGGCGTCGCCGGTGGCGGCGGTGTCGGTGACGAGGTTGACGCGGGGCATGAAGACTTCCTTTCGGTGATGACGATGGGGGCAGTGTCTTCCGAAAATCCGTATGATTTGAACGCTTTAATCCATTCAACATACCTTTTCGTCCAATGCCGAGCGCAACACCGCCGCCGCCCATCGACAGGCTCTCGTCCCTGCTCGAGCGTTTCCGTGTCCGGGCCCACCTGTTCCACACGGGGCCGCTGTGCGGCGTGACGCACTTCGCGGCGAAAGAGGGGCGCAGCTTCCTGCATGTGATGCGGCGCGGCGAGATGGTGGTCACGCATTCGGCGCCGTCGGTGCGTTCGGCCGGCGTGCCGCGCAAGCTGGTCGTGAAGGAGCCCAGCCTGCTGTTCTACCCACGCCCGCTGGCGCACGACTTCCACAACGCGCCCACCGAAGGCTCGGATTTCGTCTGCGCCACGGTCGACTTCGACGGCGGCGAGGCGCACCCGCTGGTGCGCGCCTTGCCGCCCCTGGTGCGGCTACCGCTGCATGCGGTCGACGGCCTCGAAGCTTCGCTGGCGCTGCTGTTCGCGGAAACCGGGCGCGTGCTGTGCGGGCACCGGCTGCTGGCCGACCGGCTGTTCGAGGTGGTGCTGATCCAGCTGCTGCGCTGGCTGCTCGACCATCCGCAGGAGAGCGGCGTGCCCGCAGGTTTGTTGACCGGGCTGGGCGATCCGCAACTGGCGCGCGTGCTCGTCGCGCTGCACGAGCGACCGGGCGAGCCGTGGCCGCTCGAACAGATGGCCACCGAGGCCGGCATGTCGCGCAGCGCGTTCGCGGCGCGCTTCAAGGCGGTGGTGGGTGCGACGCCCGCCGACTACCTGGCGCAGTGGCGCCTGACGATCGCGCAGGCCGAGCTGCGCACGGGCGCGTCGGTCAAGGCGATTGCCGACAGCCTCGGCTACGCGAACGCTTCGGCGCTGTCGCGCCTGTTCGCGCAGAAGGTGGGCGTGTCGCCGCGCGAATGGCTCGCGCGGCAGTCTTCTTGAACGTTCAGGTCGCGGCGCGCAAAAAGCGCTCGGTCAGCAGCACCCAGTAGGCGCCGCCCACGGCAACGTTGCTGTCGTTGAAGTCGTAGCCCGGGTTGTGGACCATGCAGGCGCCGTGCGCGTCGCCGTCGCCATTGCCGATGAGCAGGTAGCAACCGGGCACGCGCTCCAGCATGAAGGCGAAGTCTTCGCTGCCCGGCAGCGGTGGCGTCTGCCAGGTGACCTGCGCCGGGCCCACGAGTTCTTCGGCCACGGTGCGCGCGAAGGCGGTTTCTTCGGGCGTGTTGACCAGCACCGCGTAGCCGGGCCGCCAGTCGATCTGCGCCTGCACGCCGAAGCTCTCGGCCTGCGCGGCCACCAGCGCCTTGATGCGGGTTTCGATCTTCTTGCGCACCTCGCGGTCGAGGGCGCGCACGCTCAGCTCGAGCACCGCGCTCTGCGGGATCACGTTGTTGGCCTTGCCCGCGTGGATGGCGCCCACCGTGACCACCGCCATTTGCAGCGGGTCGATGTTGCGCGAGACCACGCTCTGCAGCGCCATCACGATGCTGGCCGCGGCCACGATGGGGTCGGCCGCGCGGTGCGGCATGGCGCCGTGGCCGCCCACGCCGGTGAGGGTGATGGTGGCGTAGTCGGACGAGGCCATGGCCGGGCCTTCGCGCATCGCCAGCCGGCCTTGCGCCATACCGGGCATGTTGTGCATCGCGAAGATGGCGTCGCAGGGGTAGCGCTCGAACAGGCCGTCGTCGATCATGCGCACCGCGCCGCCGCCGCCTTCCTCGGCGGGCTGGAAGATCAGGTTCAGCGTGCCGTCGAAGCGCCCGCGCTCGGCCAGGTGCTGCGCCGCCGCCAGCAGCATCGCCGTGTGGCCGTCGTGGCCGCAGGCGTGCATCACGCCCGTGTGTTCGCTGGCGTAGGCCAGGCCCGTGGCCTCGTCGATGGGCAGGGCGTCCATGTCGGCGCGCAGGCCGAGGCGGCGCGTGCCGTTGCCGCGCACCAGCCGGCCCACCACGCCGGTGCCGCCGATGTGGCGCTCGACGGTGTAGCCCCAGGCCTGGAGCTTTTCGGCCACCAGCGCCGAGGTGCGATGCTCGTCGAAGCCGAGCTCGGGGTGCTGGTGGATGTCGCGGCGGATGCCGATGAAGGTGTCGGCGCTGGCGTGCAGGTCGTTCAGGAGGGCGGTGGTGCTCATTGGGGTTCCAGTCGGATGGACTTGGCGATGTCGCGGTAGCGCGCGGTCTCGGCTTCGTAGAACTTCGCCGATTCGGCCAGCGTCGTCTGCGGCGAGGCCAGCTGCGTCTGGGCCGCGAGCTGCTCGCGCACGCTGGTTTCCTTCAGCGCCGCGCCGACGGCCTGATGCAGCTTCTGCACCACGTCTTCAGGTGTGTTCTTGCGCACGAAGAAGCCGCTCCAGGTCTTGTAGTTGACGTTCTTCAGCTCCTTGCCTTCGCTGGCGGTGGGCACGTTCTTCAGCAGCTCGGAGCGCTGCCCGCCGAGCTGGCCGAGGATCTTCAGCCGGCCCTGGTCGGCCAGCGCGCCCATGGCGGCGCTGTAGACCAGCACGGCAAAGTCGACCTGGCCGCCGCCGATGTCCTGCAGCAGCGGCGCATTGCCCTTGTAGGGCGCGTGCATGAGCTTCACGCCGGTGTCCAGCTGCACCTTCTCGAGGATCAGGTGGTACAGCGAGCCGATGCCCACGCTGCCGTACGACAGCGGCTTGTCGGGCGACTTGCGCGCCAGCGCAATGAGCTCGTCGACGCTGTTGGCCGGCAGGTCCTTGCGGGCAACGAAGACCATCACGGCCTCGGCCACCGGGTGCACCATGCGGAAGTCCTCGGCCTTGAGCTTCACGGCCGCATTGGCCAGCGGCGCAAGAATGATCTCGTTGGGCGAGCCCTGGAAGAGGTAGTAGCCGTCGGCCGGCGCGGCCAGCACCTTCTGCGCGGCCATGGCGCCGCTCACGCCGCCCAGGTTCTCCACGACCACCTGCTGGCCCAGCGCCTTGCCCAGCGGCACGGTGAAGATGCGCGCGGTGGCGTCCGAGGGGCCGCCGGCGGGATAGGGAACCATCAGGTTCACGGGCTTGGCGGGAAAGCCGTCGGCACGGGCGGGGCCCGCGGCCGCCAGCATCAGCCCGCAGCCGAGCAGCAGCGCGGATCGGAAGAGCGAAGTCGTCGTCAAAGTCATGTCTCCTGGGGTGGTGCCGGCTCGTGGGGCCGGATGCAGGGGAATGCTAGGAGCGGCCCGACGCAACGTCCAATGCATTGTTGGCTGCATTAGCATGAGTCCAATGCATTCATGAAAACGAGGTTTTCGCCATGACGCTGGTTCAACTGAGGCACCTGATTTCGCTGGCCCACACGGGCTCGTTCAGCCAGTCGGCGCAGGCGCTGCACCTGACGCAGCCCGCGCTCAGCCGCAGCGTGCGCGCGCTCGAAGACGAGCTGGGCATGCCGCTGTTCGACCGCATCGGCCGGCGCAACGAACTCACGGTCTTCGGGCGCGAGGTGCTGGAGCGCGCGCGGCTTTTGGTGTCGGAGGCCGAGGCGCTGCGCGACCGCGGCCGGCAGATGCGCGAAGGCGAGGGCGGCACGGTGCGCATCGGGCTGGGCTCGGGGCCGGGCGCGCTGCTGATGACGCCCTTTTTGCTGCACATGGCGACGCACCACCCGGCCGTGCGCACCGTGATCGCGCGCGGCAGCACCGACCTGCTGGCGCAGGCGCTGCGCGAGCGCAGCCTGGACGCGCTGGTGGTCGATGCGCGCGCGCTCAAGCCCGCGCCCGACCTGGTGCTGACCCACGTGTACGAGCTGCGCGGCGCCTTCCTGTGCCGCCGCGGCCATCCGCTCACACGGCTGCGCAAGGGCGTGAGCTTCGAGGCGGTGCAACGCTACCCGATCGCCTCGACGCCGTTGAGCGACGAGGTGGCGCGCGGGTTGGTCGAAACCTACGGCCCGCAGGCGCATCCTGCCAACTGCGTGACCCTGCAGTGCGAGGAGCTGCCCAGCATCGCCGACGTGGTGCGCCAGAGCGACACGGTGCTGCTCGCGGTGCACGAGTCGGCACCCGACCTGGTCGAGCTGCGGATGGAGCCGCCGATGCGCGGCACGGCGCGCTTCGGGCTGGTGACCTTGCGCCAGCGCACCGAGGCGCCGGCGCTGGCGATTCTTCGGCGGTTGATGAAGGAACGGATGGCGGGGGCGTAGGGCACCGTCTGCTCAGGACGCCGCCTGTGCCGACAGCGCAAGCTGGAGTTCGTCCAGCAGGTCCGCCACGCGCATGTGATCCGAAGCGGTTTCGCCGCGAGCGATTTCTTCCAACGCATCGGCGGGAGCGGCCACGGCCGCGGCGTCGACCATCAAGGCCGCGCCCCTGATCCGGTGCGCATGGTGCGCCGCGCTCGCGCTATCGCCCGCAGCGAACGCCCGACGCAGCGCCGCAAGGTCTTCCGCCATGGCCTCGTGAAACTGCGGCGGCAAGGCCGTGTCGGGGCGTTGCTGCGACGAGGGCGTCCCGCCCAGCCAGAGCTGCAGCATGCTCGACAGCTCGTCCAGGCGCAGCGGCTTCTTGAGCACGCCGTCCATCCCGCTTTCCATGCATTCGTCGAGGTGCGCCGAGTCGGTCGCCGCCGAGATCGCGATCACGGGCAGATGGCCGGCGCCGGCCTCGCGCTCGCGCTCCCGGAGGCGGCGCGTCGCTTCGTAGCCGCTCATCCCCGGCATGTGGCAGTCCATGAGCACGAGCGCAAAAGGATGCGGCGGCGCGAGTGCGGCCAGCGCCGCCGCGCCGTCGGCTTCGATCCGGGCGTCGTAGCCCAGCATGCGCAACTGCTCCGCGATGATGAACTGGTTGCCCGGATGGTCCTCCACGACCAGCACGGTGGCCGCAGGACTGGAAGACGGTTTGCCATGCGTCGCAGCGGCATCCTTGGACAGTTCTTGTGAGGGCGATACAAGCTTCACCGGCAGGGCGAACTCGACCGAGGTGCCCGCACCGAGGCGGCTGGTCAACCGGATCTCGCCGCCCATCAACTCGACCAGCTCCTTGCAGATGGTCAGCCCCAGGCCTGTGCCGCCGAAGCGCCGGGTCGTGGAATTGTCCGCCTGCGAATACGCATCGAAGAGGGAGGCCTGCTGCGAGGGCGCAATGCCGATGCCGGTGTCGCTCACCGTGACGGTCAGCAGGCCGTTCATGTCGCCATCGTCCAGAAGCTCCAGCGTCACGTCGATGTGCCCGCGCTCGGTGAACTTCACGGCATTGCCCAGCAGGTTGAGCAGCACCTGCCGCAACCGCGTGGGGTCGATCAGCACCTGCCGGCCCGACGGGTTGTGCGTGCGCACCGCGATGACCAGCGGCTTGTCCTGCGCGTTCACGCGCGCCACATGCGCCACCTTCTGCGCCAGCGCGTCGACGTCGGTGGGCACCAGTTCCAGCGCGAGGCGCCGGGCGTCCAGCTTCGAGAGGTCGAGCACATCGTCCAGCAGCGATAGCAGGGCTTCGGCGGCCGCAGAGGCGGTGCGCGTGAAGCGCGTCTGGCGCGCATCCAGCGGCGTGTGCGCCAGCATCTCGATGGAGGCCAGCACCGCGTTCATGGGCGTGCGGATCTCGTGGCTCATGACCGCCAGGAAGTTCGACTTGGTGCGCTCGCTCTTCTGCGCGGCGCGCTGCGCCACGCGGGCGCGCCAGGCGAACCAGCCGAGCAGCACGACCCCGCCGAGCAGCAGCAACAGCTGCGGCAGGCGGTAGCGCACGATCGACAGCAGCGACGGCTCGCCGAAGTCGGTCTGCTCCAGCCACCGGTCGTTCATCTGGCCGGTCTCCGCCGCCGAGAGGCTGGCGAGCGACTTCTCCACGATGGAATGCAGCAGCGGCAGGTCGGCGCGAACGCCCATCTGGGCCACGTACAGGAGATCGCCGATCGTGCCGGAGATGCTCAGCTGACGCGCATGCCTGCGGCGCATCATGGGAAGAAACACCGCGTCGGAGCCGATGGCGGCGTAGGCCTCGCCGGTGATCACCGCATCGAGGCTTTCCATCGGTTCGCTGGTGGGCAGCACGCGCACGCCGGGGTAGCGCTCGGCGAAGACATGGGCGTAGGTGCCTCCGCCGCGCACGGCCGCCACCTTGCCGTCCAGGTCCTTCATGTGCAGGACGAAGGGGGCATCGGTGCGCGTGACGATGATCGTCTGCGCCACGAAGAAGGGATCGGTCAGGCGCAGCCGGGCGCCGACCTCGCGCGTGGTGCGCTGGGCGCTGGCGTTCGGGAACATGTCGACCTTGCCGTCGAGAAAGGCCTGCTGGGCTTCCTGCCAGTCGGGGGTGGCGTGCAGCTCGAAGCGCAGGCCCGACTTGCGGGCGACCGCGTCGAGGTACTCCGCGATCAAACCCTTGTAGCGGCCGTGCTCGATGGACTCCAGCGGGCTCAGCCGTGTGTCGGCGGCATAGCGCACGACGGGGTTGGCCTTCATCCAGCGCTGTTCCTCGTCGGTGAAGAGGGGCTGCGCCTGCGCCCAGGCAGGGCCTGCGGGGAGGGCCATCGCGCCGCACATCGTCCACCGGGCCACTCGCCCGAGAGCGGGCCAGGGATTCATGTCTTGTCCAGCTGGTGGCGGATCTTGAACAGCTCGTTGTCCGTGCGGATGCCGAGCTTGCGGAACGCCGCGTGTTTCTGCGTGCTGATGGTGTTCACATTGCGGGAGAACTTCGTGGCGATCTGCGTGACCGACAGGCCCTCCAGGCAGCAGCGCAGCACCTCGCGCTCGCGCGGGGACAGCTGGGGATGCTTCGTGAGCGCCTCGGCGTCGGTGTGGGGCGACGCGGCCTCGGAAAGGGTGGCGATGTCCGCCGCCATGTCGGGATGCAGGTGGATGCGGCCCTTGCTCACCGTGCGCACGGCCGCCACCAGCTCGTCCAGTTCCTGGTTCTTGCCGACATAGCCGCGCGCGCCGGCTTTCAACGCCAGTGCCACGGTGGCCGCGCTGTAGTGCGCGGAGATGACGATCGTCCGGCTGCGCGGATGCCGGACCTTCAGTGCCCGCAGGAGGTTGAGCCCGTCGATGTCCGAAGGGCCGAGCGAGAAATCCACGAGCACGACATCCGCCGCCACGGTGGCCAGGGCATCGAGCAGTTCGCGGCTGGTGGCATGGCTGCCAACCACCGACAGGTCGGGCTCGTCCGCCAATCTTGCGATCAGGCCATGCCGGACGACCGCGTGGTCGTCGAGCAGCATCAGGCGCAGCGGCTGCGCGGCGAGGTGGTGTGCCATGAGGACCCTCCCAGTGGGCGGATCGTAGGCGGCTCGCCCCCACGTCGACACCATCACAACGAGGGGATGCGTGAGCGCACGCCGTACGAGCCCGCGCCGCCCCGGGTTCGAATTTTCGAACGATCCCTAAGTCGACCTCCCGGTTTTTCGTTGTATTTCTATATCGGGAAAAGCACCCGAAAAGAACAATTCATCGGAACAAAACACGCCGCCGCTCACACGCTTTTCGTGCGCACTTTCAAGGGCGCTCGCCGCAAGAGGCGCAAGGCCCTTGCAACGCGAAACCCGATGCATCGGCGGTTGGATTGGGTTCGTTGCGGTGCAGTCCGACGCATCGTTTCGAGGCCATGGGTGGGGTTCAACGAATCCTTCGTTGAACCTTTTTTTGAAGTTCTTGAGGAAATACCAGTGAAGAAAATTGCAACCCTTGCCGCTGTCACCTGCGCGGCTGCCGTGATGTTCGTACCCGGCCAGGCGAGCGCCGACAGTGCCGAGCTCCGGATCGCCGGCATCATCGTGCCGGCCGCCTGCACGCCCGTTTTCACAGGCGGCGGCGTGGTCGACTACGGCAACATTCCCGCTAGCTCGCTGAATCCGACGGCCCAGACCACGCTCGCGGACAAGTCGACCCAACTGACGCTGAGCTGCGATGCGCCTGTGCTGTTCGGCTTCAAGGTGATCGACGAACGCGCTGCAACGGCGGTCGCCGCGTTGGAAACCATCCCGGGGTATGCCACGAATGCGAAGTTCGGCTTGGGCGCTGTGGATGGCAAGAACATCGGCGCCTATTCGTTGCAGATCACGAAAGAGACTGCCGATCAAGGCAGCACCAAACACATCAACAGCGTGGACGGCGGAGCCACCTGGTCGGACTTTGCGGGCGGCATGACCGGCGACGGCGGCACGCTCGTTGCCTTCGCCGCCAGTGCCACGGGAACGGTGCCGGGCGCCCACACCGCCATCACGGCCGACATCCGTGTGGTGACCGCCATCGACAAGGGCAGCAACCTGCCGCTGACCCAGCAGATCCCGCTGGATGGCCTGTCGACGTTCGAACTCGTCTACCTGTAAGCAGCAACTGACGAACAGCCCGTCGATCCCTTTCCGCTCTTGTTTCTTCTGCCGTCAAGGGCAGCGTTTCGGGGCCATGGCGGGCGTCAATGAATCCTTCGTTGAAATCTCTTTTTTGAAGTTCTTGAGGAAATTATTCGTGAAGAAAATCGCAACTCTTGCCGCTGTCGCCAGCGTGGCCGCCGTGATGTTCGTGCCCGGCCAGGCGAGCGCCGACAGTGCCGAGCTTCGGATCGCCGGAACCATCACGCCATCCCCTTGCACGCCCGTTTTCACGGGCGGAGGCGTGGTCGACTACGGCAACATTCCCGCCAGCTCGCTGAACCCGACGGCCCAGACCACGCTCGCGGAAAAGTCGGTCGAACTGATCATGACCTGCGATGCGCCTACGCGGTTCGGCTTCAAGGTGATTGACGAACGCGCCGCGAGCGCGATCACTTCGCTTGAAACGATCCAAGGGGCCGCCCCGAACATGAAGCTCGGCTTGGGCACTTCGGATGGCAAGAAGATTGGCGCCTATTCGTTGAAGCTCCTGGGTCTGATCACCAGTGAAGGCGGCGCGTATATCGTTCAGAGCGATAACGGCGGCACCAGCTGGAGCCAAGTTGGCTCAAAATCTGCCCTGGTTGCTGATGGGAGCAGGCTCATTGGGGCCGTCAACAGCTCCACGACCACGACGCCGAATCCCCACAAGTCCATCACGACCACGATCGGCGTGGTGACCGCCATCGACAAGAGCAGCAACCTGCCGTTGACCCACGCGATCCCGCTGGATGGCCTGTCGACCTTCGAACTCGTCTACCTGTAAGCCACACGGCTGTATCGGGCGGGTCTTCCGCCCGATACAGGGTGGTGCCGGGCAGGGCGCCTGGCGCAACCCTTTCCAGGGCATTCCGTTCTCGAGCCCGCTGCGGCATAGAGCACCGGCCGGCATCGCGTCCGGACCGATCGGGATCGACGGGGTGCCACGGCTGGCGAACGGCCCGTCGGTCCCTCCCCATTTTTGATTCTTCTCGAAAGCGCCCCTTTCGAGACGGCGGACGCGCTCGTCCGACCACAGGAAAGAGAACCGTGAACTTCATCCCCGCCAGATTTGTTTTCGCACTGTCCGCCTCGACCGCATGGATCGCGGGCCTCGCCCCGCTGCCGCTGCATGCCGCGGGCATGCTGCCGGAAACCTCGGTCGTCATCGTCAACGAGAGCGATGGCGAAGCCAGTATCAACGTCAAGAACACGGACGCCAAGCCGGCGCTCATGTTCACGTCGCTGACGGGCATTCCCGGGGACGACGACACCCTGCTGATCGTGACCCCGCCGGTCGCCCGGGTCGAGCCGGGTGAGACACAGCTGGTGCGTTTTCTGCTGCAGACCAAGGAGCCGCTGAAGACGCAGCGCCTGCGGCGCGTGATCTTCGAAGGCATCCCGCCGAAGAACACCGAACCGGGCCTGCGCGTGACCATGAACGTGCGCCAGAACCTGCCGGTGCTGATCCACCCCAAGGGCCTGGCGAAGGACGACCAGCCATGGAAGCGACTGAAGTGGTCGGTCGGGACCGGCACGCTGCGCGTCGTGAACGACAGCCCGTACGTGGTGCGCCTGGCCACCGCGGTCCAGTTGCTCCCGTCGACCGCGACGGTCGACTTGCCGCGCCCCCATGTGCTGCCCGGCGAGACGGTGGAAGTGCCCCTGCCGGCCGCTGCGAAGGGGGCCGCCACGGTGCGGATGGTGCCTGCGACGGTGTACGGCTTCACCGTGGCCAGCTACGACGTCAGGCTCGCGGCGCACTGACGATGGCTGGGCTGTCGTCCTTGCGCACCGTGGCCCCGGCGGCCGCCATGGGCGAGCGCGCGAAAGGCACTTCGGCCGGCCTGCCGGCGATGCTCTGCGTGCTGCTGGCTTCTCCCTCGGCCTTTGCCCTGGCCGGCGAGGAGCACGCCGACGCCCTCGAGCAGTTCATCAAGGAGAAGCAGGTCGCCGGCTTCGACCAGGACGTGCTCAAGCAGCGCGGCATTGATCCGAAGCTGGCGGACTACTTCCGGCACGAAGCCCGCTTTCGCGCCGGGACGAGCGTGGTGACGCTGTTCGTCAACGGCGAGCGGCGCGGGCTGGTGCCCGCCACCTTCGATGCGGACGGCCGCCTGTGCTTCGACGAGACGCTGCGGGACAAGGCCGGCCTCGTCGCGGGCAGCGAGACGGCGGCGGACGACGCGGCTGCGGGCGCCACGGCCTGCGATGAATTCCAGCGCCAGTTTCCCAGCACGATCGTCGAGCTGCGCCCCGGCAGGGACGAGGTCCGCCTCATCGTGCCGACCGACGCGTTCCGGGCCCGCGAGCGCGCCGACACCTTCAGCAGCGGCGGCGCTGCCGGCCTGCTGAACTACGACCTGCTGACGATGGACAGCCGCCATGCCGGTGGCACCAGCAGCTTCCATTCGCTGGGCACCGAGGCCGGCCTGAACGTCGGCGACTGGATCTTCCGCAGCCGCCAGAGCTACACCTCGCACAACGGCAAGGAGAAGATCCAGCACCTGTATGCCTACAGCCAGAAGACGCTGACCGGCCTGGGCTCGACGGTGCAGGGCGGCCAGATCACCATCGCCAGCTCGATCTTCCCGGGCGATTCGATCCTGGGCGTGCAGATCGTCCCGGAGGGCGCCCTGCGCGCGGATGCGCGCGACAACGGCGCCGTGGTCGAAGGCATCGCCCACACGCAGGCCCGCGTTGAGGTGCGGCAGAACCACGCGCTCATCTACTCGACGGTGGTCCCGCCGGGGCCGTTTTCGCTGGCGGGCCTGCCGCTGCTCAGCGGCGCGAGCGACCTGGAAGTCACGGTCATCGAAGCCGACGGCTCGCGCCGGCCGTTCACCGTGCCCGCCGCCGCCCTGGGCGCGACCGCGCTTCGCACGACGGCGGGCTACTCGTTCGCGGTCGGCCGCTACCGCCCGTACGGCCACGGTGAGCGCCAAGACAAGCCCTGGGTGGCGACAGGCACCGGCACCTGGGCGCTCGACAAGCGCACGCACCTGACGGCGGGCGCCATGGCGGCCACGCGCTACCAGGCCGCCGCATGGGCCGTGAATCGCATGGTGGTGCCAGGCACGATGGCGGGGTTTCGCCAGGCCGTGTCCAACGCCTCGGGGGAAGGCGTGCGCGGCACGCAGGTCGATGCCTCGGTGAGCAGCGTGATCTCGCCCGCGTTGTCGGCGTCGGTGAGCGCCACGCAACAGACCCGGGGTTACCGCGCCCTGGCGGACACGATCAACCCGAACCTGTTCGACGCCGCCTGGACGCGCCAGCGCTACAAGGGCCAGTACACGGGCTCTGTCGGCTGGACCCACGCGAGCCTTGGCGGTTTTCGGCTGGCGTATTCGGCCTCCTCGAGCTTCGACGGACGCCACATCCAGCGCGTGATCGGCTCGTGGGTGAAGTCGTTCCCGCACGCCACGGTGTCGCTCAACGTGGAACGCAGCACGGGCGACCTCGGGCGCTTCGACAACCGGCATGCGGCCTATGTCACGGTGAGCATTCCGCTGGGCTCGAAGACGGTGAAGACGTACGTCAACCGCTACGACGACCGGACCCGCGCCGGCGTCACGCTCAACGAGCGCATCAACGACACCACGAGCTACCAGGTCTCGGCCGAGCGAGACAGCCGCGACGGGCGCAACGACTTCGCCGGGCGCCTGAGCCTGCTGCCGCGCTACACGCAGGCCAACCTGGGCTTCTCGCGCAACGGCGCGAGCACCACCTACAGCGGGCAACTGCAAGGTGGCATCGTCGCCCACAAGGACGGCATCACGTTCTCGCCGTACCCCGTGCAGGACACCTTCGGCATCGTCTCGGTGGGGGGCGTGTCCGGCGTCCGAATCGGCACGCCGCAAGGCCCGGTGTGGACCGACGCCTGGGGGCGCGCGGTGGCCCCGCAGCTGTTCCCGTACCACACGAGCCGGCTGGAGATCGCGACCCGGTCGCTGCCTCGCAACGTCGACCTGGTGAACGGCTACCAGGAGCTCGATGCGGGCCGCGGATCGGTGAACCACATCCGCTTCGGCGTGGTCAATGCCCGCCGGGTGCTGCTGAAAGCGGTCGGTCCCGCAGGGCAGGCGCTCGAGAAGGGCGGGGCGGTGGTCGATGGCGACAACCAGTACGTCACCTCGGTGGTCGACGGCGGGCAGGTCTTTCTGCCCGACGTGCGGGACGGCGCGGACCTGCGGGTCACGCTGTCGAACGGCGGCACCTGCAGGCTCGCGTTTTCGCTGCCGCAGACACCCGACGCATCTGCCTACTTTGAATCGGCCAATGCCACCTGCACGGCCATGGAAGCACACCCATGATCACGATGAAAAACCTGCGCCGAATGGGCGCGACGTTCGGCATGGCACTTGTCGCGCTGGCAGCAATGCCGGCGCATGCACAAGCCTCGGCACGCTGCGATGCGCAACTGAGCGAGCCGCTCGTCGACTACGGACGGATGACCCGCGCACAGCTGCTGGAGCGCCAGCCCGACCCCGCCCGCGCCTCGCTGGGCAAGCGCCTCGTGACGCTCACGGCGGTGTGCGCCGAACGCACGGCGATGGCGCTGTCGTTCCAGGGCGCGGCGGCGGACGACACGGGGTTCCGGTTTGCCGGGACCGGCCGCTTCACCCTGCGGATCGTGCAGGCGCAGCTCGACGGCAAGCCGGTTCGCCTGGCCGCATCGCAGGCGGATGCCACGGGCGCGGCCCCTTCGTCGTTCCTTCGGCCCGGCGACCGGATGTCGCCCATGGACGGCGGAGGCCTGGCCCAGGGCCAACGCCTGACGGTCCAGCTCGAGATCGAGCCCTTCGTGGGAACCGCCGCGACGCGCGTCGCGGCCGAAAGCACCTGGGAAGGCGCGGGGCGTTTCGAAGTTCTGAGCCGTTAGCCCGTCATCCGGCGCACAGGCCACCCCTTCGGTTCGCCCACAAGGCGATTCGACATCCGATCCATCTACCTCTGGAGCGACCCTTGAAGCAGAGCCATTGCACAGTCCACACCGCCATTCCCTCCACGCTGCGGCTGCCCATCCTGTGGGATGAGCCCGTGTGCGCCACCATTGCGGTGATCGACCCGGAACTCCGGCCCCGACAGCAGATGGGGCGGGCCATCCGCAGGCTCGGCCATTGGCCGCTGGTCTTCACCAGCGCACTGGAACTGATGCAGGCGTGCCGTTACCTCCACCTTCGCTTCGACGCCGTGGTCGTGGCCTGTCCGGTGGACGCCGGCGCGGCGGGCGCACTGATCGCCCAGGTGCGGGAGCAGGTGGGCCCGGAGTGCCCCCTGGTCCTGAGCGGCGGCAAACGCGGTCTGCGCGAGCTGGCGGTCCTGCATGCGCGCGAATCCGACCACGTGGAGGTGACACCGTCTTCGTTCGAAGAGGCGTACCTCCTGATGCGGTGCTTCCTGCAGTGGCACCGGGCACGGGTGGCGGGCCAGTTCGTCGAATGGGGTGCGTTCCGCTTCGACCTGTCCGCGGACAGCGCGCAGGTGGCCGGCATCCGGGTCGAATTGACGCCCAATGAGTTCGACCTGGCCATCGTGCTGTTCAGGAACGTCGATCAGGTCCTGACCCACCACGCGCTGCGCGCGCTGGTGTGGGACAGTGGCCATCGCTGCGGCTCCGGGGTGCTTTCCACGAACGTGTGCGGCCTGCGGCGCAAGCTCGGCCTGGGCGCCGGACGCCATGGGTTGGAACTGCAGGCCGTCCCGGGGCAGGGCTACCGGTTGAGCACCGCGGCCAGCGCGCCGGAAGAGAACAGGCGCCGGCAGCGGGAACCCGTCCGAAGGGCAGGGGAACGCGCGTGGGGGAGCGCAGCCGCTGCGCCGGGTTCGGCCGCCTGAGCGAAAGGCAATCAGCCTAGGCGCTTGCTGGTGCGGCAGCTTCCGCCGCATCGGGCCGCGCCAGCCCCGACGCCACCGCCGCCAGGATGCCGCGCAGCCAGCGGTGCGCCGGCTCGTGCTGCGAGCGGTCGTGCCACAGCTGGTAGAAGCGCATGCGCGGAAAGCCCTGCGGCGCGGGCACCGCCACCAGCGGCAGCGTGTGCACGAACTGCATCGCGAAATGGCGCGCGGTGGTGAAGACCAGGTCGGTGCCCACCAGCAGGTGCGGCGCCACGGTGAAGTAGGGCACGGCAATGCAGGCCTCGCGCGTCTGGCGCAAGGTGGCCAGGTGCGTCTCGACCACGCCGCGCTGCGACGCCGCATACGGCGTGGGCACCACGTGGCGCGCGGCGATGTAGCGCTCCATCGTCATGGCGCCCTTGGCGGCCAGCGGGTTGTTCTTGCCCATGAGGCACATCAGGTCGTCCTCGAGCAGCAGCGACAGGTGCAGCCGGTCGGGCGGCTGCGGCCAGTTGCCGATCACGATGTCGAGCTCGCCCTGGGCCAGCGCGCGCTCGTAGTCGTAGGTGACGCTCAGCGGGTGCACCACCAGCCGCGCATGCGGCGCCTCGGCACGGAACCTCGTCGTCACGTCGGCCAGGAAGCTCATCGCCAGGTAGTCGGGCAGCGCGAGGTGGAAGGTCATCGCGCTGGAGGCGGGCTCGAACTGCTCGGGGCCCGAGAGCATGCGGTCGATTTCGAGCAGCGCGCCGCGCGCGCGGTCGCGCAGCTGCAGCGCCCGCTCGGTGGGCACCATGCCGCTGCGCTCGCGCACCAGGATGGGGTCGGCGAACACCTCGCGCAGCCGGCGCAGCGCGGTGCTGATGGCGGGCTGGGTCTGGTTCATGCGCACCGCCACCCGGGAGACGCTGCGTTCGGCCACCAGGGCGACCAGCACGCGCAGCAGGTAGGTGTCGACGGGAGCGTGGGAGCGTGACATGGCGGCAGGGCGGAGAAAAGAGGCGTTGCCGGCGGCAGCACCATCATGGCAAACCGTTATGCCGCACATTCTAGAGAGCGTGATCCGGGGCCGCGATATCTGCCTACAGTTCGCCACCAGCGGGAACGGCAGCCGCAAGCGGACCCACAGAAGGTCCCAGGCGGCGCGTCCCGTCCACACCTAGAAATGGAGACAACCATGAGCATGGACGCCACGATGGCGCCAGTCCGGGAACACACCGCCACGGCGGAACTGGACGGCATCTACCGCAAGATCATCTTCCGCCTGATTCCCTTCCTGATGCTGCTGTGGGTGCTGGCCTGGATCGACCGGGTCAACATCGGCTTCATCAAGCTGACGATGCTGGACGACCTGAAGTGGAGCGAAGCGGCCTACGGGCTGGGCGCGGGCATCTTCTTCCTGGGCTACTTCTTCTTCGAGGTGCCCAGCAACCTGCTGCTGCAGAAGATCGGCGCCAAGAAGACCATCATGCGCATCACGATCGGCTGGGGCCTGACCTCGATCGCCACGATGTTCGTGAAGAGCACCGAGATGTTCTACCTGCTGCGCTTCCTGCTGGGCGTGTTCGAGGCGGGCTTCTACCCCGGCATCATCCTGTACCTGACCTACTGGTTCCCCGACAGCCGGCGCGCCAAGGCCTTCGGCATGTTCATGTCGGCCTCGGCCTTCGCGGGCGTGATCGGCGGGCCGCTGGCCGGCACCATCATGAACAACATGCATGGCGTGAACGGCTGGGCCGGCTGGCAGTGGGTGCTGCTGCTCGAGGGCATTCCCTCGGTGCTGGCCGGCATCGCCACCTACTTCTACCTGACCGACCGCCCCGAGCAGGCCCACTGGCTCACGGCGCGTGAACGCCAGCTGGTGCACGACGACCTGGAACGCGACCGCAAGACGCTGGGCCACCGCGAACACAGCATGCTGGCCTCGCTGAAGAACGGCAAGTTCTGGCTGCTGATCCTGATCTTCTTCTGCATCATCGCGGCCAACTCGTCGCTCACCTTCTACGGCCCGACGCTGGTGAAAGAGATCGGCTTCACCAACCCGCTGACCGTGGGCTGGATCATGGCCGGCGCCTACCTGTGCGGCGCGGCCGGCATGATCTGGAACGGCTTCCACTCCGACCGCCACCAGGAGTCGCGCTACCACTGCGCGCTGGCCGCGGCGCTGGGGTCGGGTGCGTTGCTGGTGGTGGCGCTGTTCCTGCGCCAGAGCCCGGCCCTGGTGCTGGCCGGCCTCACGCTGGCCATCGTCGGCACCATGAGCGCGATTCCCGTGTTCTGGCAGATGCCCAACCGCTTCCTGGCCGGCACCGCGGCCGCCGGCGGCGTGGCGCTGATCAACTCGATCGCCAACCTCGCGGGCTTCGGCGCGCCGTGGATGCTGGGCCTCATCAAGACCGCCACCGGCAGCCTGGCGCCGGGCCTGTATGTGGTCGCGGCGGTCGAGATCTGCGCCACCGTGCTGATCCTGCTGTTCGTGCCGCGCCTGCACAAGACGCCCGCGCGCTGATTCCTTTCACCCCTTCGTCCGTCTGTCTGAATACAAAGGAGATGCTCTCCATGCCTTCCCACGCCCATCGTTTCGATCTCCAGGCGCTCAACGCCATGGACTGCGACGCGTTCGTCGCCGCACTCGGGCCGACTTTCGAGAATTCGCCCTGGGTCGCACGCTCGGCCTGGTCGCTGCGGCCCTTCGCCACCATCGACGCGTTGCACGAAGCCATGCTCGACGTGGTGCGCCGCGCACCCGACGCCCAGCAGCTGGCGTTCCTCTGCGGCCACCCCGAGCTGGCGGGCCGCGAAGCCCAGGCCGGCACGATGACCGCCGAATCGGTCGGCGAGCAGGGCAGTGCGGGCCTGAATGCGCTGAGCCGCGAAGAGATGGCCGAGATCCAGCGGCTGAACCGCGTGTACCGCGAGCGGCACGGCTTTCCTTTCATCATCGCGGTGCGCCGCAGCACCAAGGGCCAGATCTTCGAGGCGCTGCGCAGCCGCGCCGCCGAGTCCACCGAAGCCGAGCGCCGCGCGGCGCTGACGCAGATCGGCCTCATCACCCGCGGTCGCATCGACACGCTGCTGGGTGCGTCCATCTCCCAAGGAGCGGTCCATGCCTGAGAAAGAAATTTCCCTGCCCGCACGCCGTCGCTTCGCGCTGTCGGGCCTCGCGCTCGGCGCTGCAGCCCTGGCGCCCCACGGTGCTGTTGCGCAGACAACGGCCGCACCCGCCGGGCCGGCCCAGGCCAGCGGCCCGATCGTGCTGCACGGCGTGAGCCCGCGCCTGACCGTGCACGCGCTCGACACCTTCCACGGCGCCGCGGCAACCGGGCTGCGCATCGATCTCTCGGTGCGCGAGGGCGACGGCTTCAAGCTGCTGCGCACCGTAACCATGAACGGCAACGGCCGCGCCGACGAGCCGCTCTTGATCGGCGACAGCTACCGCGCCGGCGACTACGAGCTGCTGCTGCACGTGGACGAGTACTTCGCACGCAAGCAGTCGCGCCTGCCGACGCCGCCGTTCCTGTCGAAGCTGCCGGTGCGCATCCGCGTGGCCAACGTGGCCGAGCGCATCCACCTGCCGATCCAGTTCGGCCCGTGGAGCTACACCTACTCGCGCGGCAGCTGACCAAGCAGGCCCCGTTCGTTCCCATCGTCCGCAAGGAGTTTTCTTCACATGACCGGCATCACCACCCACGTGCTCGACATCACCACCGGCCGCCCGCTCGTCGGGCTGAAGGTCGACCTCTACGACGTGGCGACCACGCCGCCCACACGCCTGAACAGCACGCGCACCAACGCCGACGGCCGCACCGACGCGCCCATGCTGGCTGCTGCCTCGGCGCGCACCGGACAGTTCGAGCTGCAGTTCCACGTCGGGGACCACTTCAAGGCGGCCGATGCGCTGTCCGACGTGGTGCCCGTGCGCTTCGCCATCGCCGACGCCGGGCAGCACTACCACGTGCCGATGCTGTGCGCCCCCTGGTTTTTTTCCACCTATCGCGGCAGCTGACCGCGGGAGCTTTTGCTGAATGACCACATCCCATGACCCCCACGCAGGCGCGTACCTGCTCGACTCCATCCGCCTCGCCATGGGCAACATCCGCGAACGCAAGACCTGGCCCTTCGGCGCCGTGATCGCGCGCGACGGCAAGGTCATCGCCACCGCCGTCAATGAAGTGGATGCCCTGTGCGACCCTTCGGCCCACGCCGAGATGCAGGCCGTGCGCGCTGCGGCCAAGGCCCTGAAGAGCACCGACCTGTCGGGCTGCACCGTGTACGCCAGCGGCTACCCGTGCTCGATGTGCCTGACGGCGATGTACCTGTCGGGCGTGAAGGAGGTGTTCTACGCCTACTCGAACGAAGACGGCGAGCCCTTTGACCTGTCGGCCGCGCGCGGTTATGTGGAGATCGCCCGGCCGCTGGAGCAGCGCGAGATGAAGCTGCATTCGCTGCCGGTGCGCGACGAAAGCGACGAGGACCTGTACGAGGCGTGGAGCAAGGTGGCGCAGCCGGCGGGTTGAGCCACAAGAAAGCCCCGCACCGCCCCCGACGCTAGGGGCGGGCGGGGAGCTTCCCGGCCGACATCCGCAGCTCGTCGAGGAAGCGCCGCGCGGCAATCGACAGCGTCGACTTCTGCCGCCGGATCACGTGGATGCGGTGCACCGTGGCGCCGATGTCGGCGATGGCGCAGGCCTTGAGCCCCCATTCCTGCGCGATGCGGGCCGCGTAGCCGGGCAGCACGACCACTCCCGCACCCGCACGCACCAGCCCGAGCGCGGCGGTGAGCGTGCCGACCTCGATCGCGCTGGGCAGCGCGATGCCCTGGCGCGCCACGATGTCGTCTATGGTGCGCCGCACCGTGTACACGTTGCGCAGGCTGATGTGCTCCCAGCGGGCGAGCTCCTTCCACGGCACCTTCTTCTTGCCGGCCATCGGGTGGTCCGCGCGAACCACGGCGAACATCGAATCCTCGAAGGCGACCTGCGTGTCGGCGCCGGCAATCTCGTGGTCGATCGCGCCGAGGCCGAAGTCGACCCGGCCGGCCAGCACGCTCGCGACGGTCTCGTCGGTCGAGAGTTCGTGCAGGTCGAACTGCACGCCGGGGTAACGCCTGCGGTAGTCGGCGATCAGCGGAGCCAGCAGGCCGTAGACCATCATGGGCGAGGCGGCGATGCCGACGCGCCCGCGCTGCAGGTCAGCGAGTTCGGCCACGCTGCGCGCCGCCGATCGCATGGTCGCGATGATCTCCACCGCGAAGGGATGGAACTCCACGGCCTGCGCATTGGGCTGTACGCGCCGCGTGGTGCGGTCGAACAGCGCGAACCCCAGCTGCGTCTCGAGTTCGGCGACCACCTTGCTCACGGCCGACTGCGTCATGTGGCGCTGGGCGGCGGCCGCGGTGAAGCTGCGCGTGTCGAACAGCGCCAGGAAAACCTCGAGCTGCCGGATGGTGATATTCATTCCAAATAGGACTTGGTTTATTCAAATAATTCCATTGTTGCATCAATGAGGGCTGCCTACGATCAGGCGCAATCCCATCACCGATCCGCCTGCACCATGGAAACCTCCACCGAATCCCGCCCTTGCTGCCATGTCGATGTCGATGCCGAAGGCGTCGCCAGCGTGCAGTTCGACAACGGCCGCCTCAACCTGCTGACCGCCGAGGCCGCCGCCATCTATACCGAGACGCTGCACGAGCTGCAGTGGCGCGACGACATCCGCCTCTTGATCCTGCGCGGGCGTCCCACGGCCTTCGTGGGCGGGGCCGACATCAAGTTCCTCAAGGACGCGAAGCACCGCGACATCGATGCCTACATCAAGGGCGTGTTCGCGCTGTGCGAGCAGCTGCGCGCCTTGCCGTTTCCCACCATGTCGGTCGTGTCGGGCTACTGCCTGGGTGCCGGCATGGAGGTCGCGACCGTGTGCGACCTGAAGATCGCCGCGAAGGACGCGCGCTTCGGCATGCCCGAGGTCAAGCTCGGCGTGCCCTCGGTCATTCATGGCGCGCTGCTGCCCGGCCTGATCGGTTGGGGCCGCACGCGCGACCTGCTGCTGTCGGGCCGCATGATCGACGCCGACACGGCCTGCAGCTGGGGCCTCATCACCGCGACGGCGCCCGCCGAATCGCTCGAGGACGAAGTGTCCACCTGGCGTCACGAGCTGCTGTCGGGTGCGCCGCAGGCCCTGCGCAACCAGAAGGCGCTGATCCGCAGCTGGGAACGCATGCCCACGCAGGACGCCATCGCCGTCGGCGTCGAAGCGCTGGTGCGCGCCTACGACACGAGCGAACCCAAGGACTACATCGAGGCCTTCCTGCGCGCGAGAAAGCGCGGCTGAAGCAGCCTCTCCAAGGAGACACAGACACATGACAACGATCTCGAAATTCGTGCGCGCCGCCTCCCTCGGGCTGGCGCTGGCCTCGGGGCTGTCCCCGGCCGTCGCGTCCACATACCCCGACCGCCCCGTGACGCTGGTCGTACCATTCACGGCCGGCGGCATGACCGACGTGCTGGCCCGCCAGTTGTCGCGCAGGATGCAGGACGAGCTCAAGCAGCCCGCGGTGGTCGAGAACCGCGTGGGCGCGGGCGGCATCATCGGCGCCGAGCGCGTCGCCAAGTCGCGCCCCGACGGCCACACGCTGCTCATCACGACGACGGCGCATGTCGTCAACCCGGCCATCACCAAGCAGTTGCCGTATGACACCGAGAAGGACTTCGTGCCCGTGGCCCTGCTGGCGCGCACGCCGAACGTGCTCGTGGTCCATCCCTCGGTGCCCGCGAAGAACCTGCAGGAGCTGATCGCGTTCGCGAAGAAGAGCGGGGGCGTGTCCTACGGCTCGTCGGGCACCGGCGGCACGACACACCTGTCGGGCGAACTCCTGGCGGCCCGCACGGGCGCTCCGTTCCTGCATGTTCCGTACAAGGGCACGGCGCTGGCGGTGAACGACGTGCTGGGCGGACAGATCCACGCGGCCTTCGTCGATGCGCTCACGGCGGTGAAGTACGTCGAGAGCCAGAAACTGCGCGCGATCGCCGTGTCGACCGCGCAGCGCAACCCCTCGCTGCCCGACGTGCCCACCATCGCCGAGCAGGGCGTGCCCGGCTACGAGACCGAGATCTGGATCGGCCTGTATGCGCCGCGCGGCACGCCACCCGCGATCGTGCAGCAGCTCAACCGCATCGCCATCGGCGCGATGAGCGAGCCGGCATTCAAGGAAACGCTGGCAAGTCAGGGCACGGCGCCAAGCACGATGGATGCCGTGGCCTTCGCGGCCTACGTGAAGCGCGAGATCGCCAAGTGGCAGGCCATCGTGCGCGACGCGCGCATCGAGCCGCAATGAAGGAGGGCGGCGTGACGACGATGGCACTGCCTCTCTCGGGTGTCCGCATCCTCGATCTGACGAGCGTCATCATGGGGCCGTACGCCACGCAGATGCTCGCGGAGTACGGCGCCGACGTCATCAAGGTCGAGCCGCCCGAGGGCGACATCATGCGTGGCATGGGGCCGGTGCGCGAAGAGGGCATGGGGCCGGTCTTTCTCAATCTGAATCGCGGCAAGCGCAGCCTGTGCCTCGACCTGAAGGCGCCCGAAGCGGCCGACACGCTGCTGCGCGCGGTGGCCACGGCCGACGTGTTCATCACCAACATGCGCCAGGGCGCGCTCGCACGTCTCGGGCTGGGCTGGGAGGATCTGAAGCGGCACCACCCGAAGCTGATCTACGTCTTCCTGTCGGGCTTCGCGCAGGACGGCCCGTACGCGGGCCGCCCCGCGTACGACGACCTGATCCAGGGCATGGTGGGCCTGCCCGCGCTCGTGGCCGCCACCGGCGACGGCGAGCCGCAGTACCTGCCGCTGAACATCGCCGACAAGACCATGGGCCTCTTCGCCGCGCAGACCGTGCTGGCCGCGCTGCTGCAGCGCAGCCGGGACGAAGCGCACGCGCAGGGACAGTTCATCGAAGTGCCGATGTTCGAGACCATGGCGAACTTCGTGCTGCTCGATCACATGGCCGGCGCGAGCTTCGAGCCAGCGCTGGGCCAGCCCGGCAACCCGAGGCTGCTGTCGCGCTACCGCAAGCCTTACCGCACGCAGGACGGATGGCTGAGCACACTGCTGTACACCGACAAGCACTGGGAAAACTTCCTGCGGCTGGTGGGGCAGGAGGCGCTGTGGAACGGCGACCCATGCTTTCGCACCATGGCCAGCCGCACGCAGCACATCGATGCGGTGTATGCCTTCGTGGAGCAGCACATCGCGCAGCATCCGACGGCGCACTGGCTGGAGGTTCTGCTCGCGGCCGACATTCCGGTGGCACGCATTCCCAGTGTCGAGGCCCTCATCCGCGAACTGCGCGACAGCGAAAGCGGCCCGGTGCGGGACTACGCCGACGCGCGCGGCCACACCTACGTCGGCCTGGAGCCGGCAGCACGCTGGCTGCATGCGCAGCCAGTGGCGGGCAGGGCGGCGCCCCGGCTCGGCGAGCACACGGAGGAGCTCCTGCGGGAGCTGTCGGCGGCGCCGACCGACTGACACTGCGTGCCATACTGCCCGCGTGTTCACGTGGCGCAGCAGCCATCGAGGAGAAAGACGCACATGGTCCAGCAGGCCAAGCGCAGCGCAACCACCGTCGGGGCCATCCTCGCCTCGGCGCGACAGCTGTTCATCGAGCGGGGGTTCGCGGCGGTCAGCATCGACGACATCGCGGCCGGCGCGGGGATCGCCAAGGGCGGCCTGTATCACCACTTCCGCGCCAAGCACGACGTCTTCGAAGCCGTGCTCGATGCGGTGCAAGCCGAGCTCGCCGCAGAACTTGGCACACGCATCCAGCGCATCGAAGGGCACCGCTCGCCCCACACCATCGCGACCAACCTGCGCATCTACCTCGAAGCGGCCACGCAGGAAGGCCTGCGCCAGCTGATCCTGGTCGACGGGCCCGTGGTGCTCGGCTGGGAGCGCTGGCGCGGCATCGACGACCGCCACTTCATGGACTCGATCCGCACCGGGCTGGTGGCGATCATGCCGGCGGGCACGTCGCCCGAAGAGATCGAGGCCGCCACGCGGCTCATCGCCGGCGCGGTGGCCGAAGCGGCGCTGGCCTGCGGGGCGGCGCAAGACCCGATGGCCGCCGTGCAGCTGCACTGCCGGTTGCTCGAAACCATGCTGTGCGGGCTGCAGCAACACGGGTTGGGTTCGTCCCCGGATTGACAAACCGACTTTGGGTCGGTAAATTTTCTCCATCGCATCCGATGGAGACAGACATGGCGTTTCCTGGCAAGACCGATCCCGCCGACCCCGCCCTGGACACCGAAGCGTTGTTCGCGCGGTACCACGTCGGATGGGAAACGCGCGACCCCGACCGCATCGCGTCACTGCATTCCGAAGACACGACCTACTGGCTGCACGACGGCTCCGCGCCGGTGCGCGGGCGCGAGGCGCTGCGCCAGTACTGCGTCGGCGTGTTCGCCCGCTATCCCTTCAGTTTCGAGCTGCGGCGCAGCCTGTTCGGCGCGCGGCACTGGGTGCTGGAGTGGGTGATGGTGCTGCCGCTGAAGGACACGGCAGGGCAGCCGTTTACCGCGCGCGTCGAGATGCTCGACGTGGTCGACGTCAACGACGCCGGCGAGGTGACACGCAAGGACGTCTACATGAACGGCGCCCAGTCGCAGGCCGCCTTTGCGCGCGCGGGCATCGCGCCCGGCCAGCCGTAGCCGTCTCGTTCTTGAAGCATCGCACCCGCTTCCGGCTTGTTGGAAGCGGGCAGGGCGCTGCCGCGCCCGATCGACTGACGGTTACCACCTTCCAGGAGCACGCCATGCAAACCCGCCCGCATCACACGTTCTGGCCCCGGCGCCTGCCTCGCGCCTTGCACGCGGCGCGCACGCCGCTGTGGGACAACCTCGCGGTCAATGCCCGCCGCTTTCCCGACAAGGCGGCGCTCATCTTCATGGGCCGCACGATGAGCTATGCACAGCTGTGGGCCGCCGTCGAACGCCTGTCGGCCGGCCTGCATGCGCTGGGCGTGCGCCCCGGCGACCGCGTGCTGCTGGCGATGCAGAACTGTCCGCAGCTGGTGATCGCGCATTTCGCGATCCTGCGCGCCGATGCCGTGGTGGTGCCGGTCAACCCGATGAACCGCGCCGAGGAGCTGAAGCATTTCATCGTCGATCCCGATGCGCAGGTGGCGATCGCGACGGCCGACCTCGCGGTCGAGCTTGCGAAAGCCAGCGATGCCTTGCCGCAGGCGCAGCAGCTGCGCCACCTCGTCGTGACCCAGTTCACCGATGCCTTCGACCCGGCCGCGCTGTCGGAACAGGACATGCCGGCAGCCTGGGCGCCGTGGCTGCTACCGCGGCGCCAACTGCCGACGCTGGCCGGTGGCGCGGTGCATGCGTGGACCGACTGCCTGGCCTGCGAAGCCGCACCGCCCGTGGCCCGCGCCGATGCGGACGCACTGGCCCTGTTGCCCTACACCAGCGGCACGACTGGCCTGCCCAAGGGCTGCCTGCTCAGCCACGCGAACGCGATGCACAACGCGATGGCCATCAACGCCTGGGGCAACGTGACGCCGCAGAGCATCCACCTCGTGGCCGTACCGATGTTCCACATCACGGGCATGGTCGGTGTCATGCACGCGGCGATGCAGGTGGGCGCCACGGCCGTGCTGATGCCGCGCTGGGACCGCGAACTGGCCGGCCGGCTGATCGCCACGCACCAGGTCACGCACTGGGCCAACATCCCGACCATGGTCATCGACCTCTTGGCCAGTCCGAACGCGGCGCGCTTCGACCTGTCGAGCCTGGTCACCATCGGCGGCGGCGGGGCGGCAATGCCGCAGGCGGTGGCGCAGCGGCTGTTCGAGCAGTACGGCCTGCGCTATGTCGAGGCCTACGGCCTTACCGAAACTGCCGCGCCCTCGCACTACAACCCGCCCGACGCGCCCAAGCTGCAGTGCCTGGGCATCCCGTTCATGAGCACCGACGCGCGCGTGATCGACCCCGACACGGGCCGCGAGGTCACGCCAGGTGCGCAGGGCGAGATCGTGATCCACGGGCCGCAGGTCTTCGCAGGCTACTGGAAGCGCCCCGCGGACACCGAGGCCGCCTTCGTCGAGATCGACGGCAAGCAGTTCTTTCGCTCCGGCGACATGGGGCATGTGGACGGGGAGGGCTACTTCTTCGTCACCGACCGGCTCAAGCGGATGATCAACGCGAGCGGCTTCAAGGTCTGGCCGGCCGAGGTGGAGGCGCTGATGTTCCGCCACCCGGCCATCCAGGAGGCCTGCGTGATCGCGACCCGGGACGCCTACCGCGGCGAATCGGTCAAGGCGCTGGTGGTGCTGAAGCCCGGGCAGCCGCCGGTGAGCGCGCTGGACATCATCGACTGGTGCGCCGCAAACATGGCGGCGTACAAGGCGCCGCGCGTGGTGCAGTTCGTCGACGCGCTGCCCAAGAGCGGCAGCGGCAAGGTGATGTGGCGCGCGCTGCAGGAAGCAGAGGCTACGTCAACGTGAATCCGACGGCCCAGGGCGAACGATGACCGGCGCATGCTGCGCCATGAGCCCCGCGACCCACTCGATGAACGCGCGCAGCTTGGCGCTCACATGCCGGTTCGGCGCGAACGCCACGTACAGCGGCATCGGATCGAGCTGCCAGTCTTCGAACAACGGCACCAGTTCGCCGCGCGCCCGGTGCGGCGCGGCCATGTAGTCCGGCAGCCAGAGGATGCCCAGGCCCGCCAGCCCGGCCGCGAGGTAGGCGTTGCCATCGTCGACCGAGAGCACGTAGCGGCCCTGCACGTCGACGCGCTCGCCGCCCCGGCGCATGGCGTACGGAAAGGTCTTGCCGTGGCGCGACCACAGGAAGCCGACGATGCGGTGGTGTGTGTCTTCCAGCTCGCGCGGATGCGTCGGCGTGCCGGCCAGTTCCAGGTAACTCGGCGCCGCGTAGACCCCAAGCTGCAGGTCGCCCACGCGGCGGGCCATGAGCGAGGGGTCGGTGAGCTCGCCGCCGCGCACGACGCAATCGACGTTCTCGCCGATCACATCGACCATGCGGTCGCTCACGCCCATGTCGAGCTGGATGTCGGGGTAGCGCGCATGGAAGGCCGGCAGCGCGGGCACCAGGATCATGCGGGCCAGCGGGCTGGGCACGTCGACCCGCAGGCGGCCGCGGGGCAGGGCGGCGGCGCTCGACAGGCTGGTCTCGGCATCGTCCAGGTCGGCCAGCAGCCGCACCGCACGCTCGTAGTACGCCGCGCCATCGGCCGTGACGTTCACCTTGCGCGTCGTGCGATGGAGCAGCTTCACACGCAGCCGCGCCTCCAGCTGCTGCACCAACTGCGTCACGCTGGTCTTGCTCATGTGCAGCGTGTCGGCGGCCTTGGTGAAGCTGCCGGCTTCCACCACGCGGGTGAAGGCTTGCATTGCATCGAAACGGTCCATGGGAGGGCTCCTGCCGGCGATTGTTTGGGATCTGCAAACAGTGATTGTTGGCTTTGCCCGTTTATCGATGGCGCATGGCTTCCTAAAGTCCCTGCATCGTCCTCATTCACCGCAGAAAGAAAGCACCTTATGGCCTCACGCGACGTCGTTTTTCCACCTGGGCGCCAGGCGCTCTATGAGCGCAACCGCTATTCGCCGGCCGTCCGATCCAACGGCTTCCTGTTCGTGTCCGGGCAGGTCGGCAGCCGCGAAGACGGCTCGCCGGAACCTGAACTGGAGGCGCAGGTCCGGCGCGCCTTCGACAACCTGAACGCCATCCTGAAAGCCGCGGGCTGCACCTTCGACGACGTGGTCGACGTGACGGTCTTCATCGTCGATCCAGAATCGAACTTCGAAACGATCTGGAAGCTGGTGCCCGAGTACTGGGGCGAAGCGCCGCACCCGACGCTGACCGGGATCGGCGTGACGTGGCTCTATGGCTTCCAGTTCGAGATCAAGGTGATTGCGAAGCTGCCGGATGGGAGCATGCTGAGCTGATCCGACTCTGGGCTACTTCGCTCTGGCCTGAAATGAGGGGCTGGGCGAAGTGCGAAGGCCGGAAGGGCATTGGGCTCGGGTCGAGGACTGCCCAGGTTCTCAGGTTCACCGCGGCAAGCGTTCCGTACGCACACAAGTCATTTTACATAATGCACATTGTGTTGATTTCAGATGGACCATCCCAGCCGCATTCAACCCATCCAGCCGCTCACCACTTCCCATCCTTCGGCACCGCCTTCACCCCATTCGCCTTCGCATCCCCAGCCGCCTTGATCAGCTCCGCAGACTCAGCCCGATTGGCCTTCACTGCAAAGTCGACCGCGGTCATGCCAAGCTGGTTCTTCATCGCCGTATCCGCGCCTTCGGCCAGCAGCAGCTTCACGGCGTCGTTCGATCCGTACATCGCGGCCATCATCAGCGGCGTCGTGCCGTTGGGCGACTGGGCGTCGATGAAGGCGTGGTTCTCGAGCAGCAGCTTCATGATCGACAGCTGCCCGCTGCTGGCGGCGTAATGCAGCGGTGCCCAGCCGGTCTTGTTGACGGCGGCGTCGCGCTTGAGCAGTTGCACCACCAGGTCCTGCTGGCCCTTGATCGATGCCAGCATGAGCGGCGTTTCGTCCTTGGCGTTGGCCAGGTCGACGTTGAGTTGCGGCGACTCCATCAGCACCTGGATGACCTTTGGCGACGGTTCGCGCAGCGCGAGCATCAAGCCGGTCTGGCCGTGTTCGTCGCGCGTGTTCGGGTCGAAACCGCGGTTCAGCAGGGTGCGCACACCGCTGGCGTTGTCGCCGCGCACGGCGCGGAAAAAGTCTTCGAACGAACCGGCATGTGCTGCAAAAGATGCAGCCATGACAACAAGATATATCGACTTCTTAAAGTAATTTTTCATGATTTGACTTCCCTGAACAAAGCTTCGAAGTTGTCGCTTGTCGCCTTGGCGATGTCCTCTACGGGCATTTGTCGCAGTTCGGCGATCTGTTGTGCCACGAAGGGCACGTACGACGGGTTGTTGGTCTTGCCTCGGTACGGCACGGGCGCCAGGTAGGGGCTGTCGGTCTCGATCAGCATGCGGTCCAGCGGCACGAAGGCCGCCACGTCGCGCAGGTCCTGAGCCTTCTTGAAAGTCAGGATGCCCGAAAAGGAAATGTAGAAACCCAGGTCGAGTGCGGCGCGCGCCACCTCGGCGGTTTCGGTGAAGCAATGGAACACGCCGCCGGCCGCCCTGCCCGTGCCGTCTTCGCCCTCCTCCTTGAGGATGGCCAGCGTGTCAGCCGAGGCGTCGCGGGTGTGGATGATGAGCGGCTTGCGGGTCTGCTGTGCGGCGCGGATGTGCACGCGGAAGCGGTCGCGTTGCCACTCCATGTCGGCGATGCTGCGGCCGCCCTTGCGCTCTTCCATCTGGTAGTAGTCGAGGCCGGTTTCGCCGATGGCCACGACACGCGGGCGCGCCGACAGGCGCACCAGGTCTTCCACGGTGGGCTCGGCGATGTCCTCGTTGTCGGGGTGCACGCCCACGCTGGCCCAGAAGTTGTCGTAGCTGGCGGCCAGGGCCTGCACGTCGTCGAATTCCTCGAGCTTGGTGCAGATGCACAGCGCCCGGTCGACCTTGGCTGCGGCCATGGCGGCGCGGATCTGGGGCATCTGGTCCGCGAATTCGGGGAAGGTCAGGTGGCAGTGGGAGTCGGTGAACATCGGAAAGGATGAAGTGCGGCGCGCCTGTGGGAGATCGCGCCGTGTCCGGAGTTCCGCGTCACGGGGACGGCGGCGGAGAAAGAACTCAGATGGTCTGGGTCGGGCGGTCGGAGGCCATCGAGCCACCGAGCGCGGCTTCGATGCGCGCCTTCAGCTGGCGCGACTTCTCGTCCGAGGGAAAGCGCACGCCGACGCCCGGCGCCCGGTTGCCGGCGGCGCGGGCCGGCGTGATCCAGGCAACCTTGCCGGCGACCGGGTAACGCTGCGGGTCTTCGGGCAGCGTGAGCAGCACGTAGACGTCGTCGCCCAGCCGGTATTCGCGCGTGGTCGGAATGAAGATGCCGCCCTCGGCAAACAGCGGGATGTAGGCCGCGTAGAGCGCGCCCTTTTCCTTGATGGCGAGCTGGATGACGCTCGGCCGGGCGGGCGTGGCAGACGAAGCGGCGGCGGGAGCGACAGGTTGGTTCATGGGCGGCGAGCGGCAGAGTTTAGGGTGCTTCGCGCCTCGCTCACAAGCGCTTCGAGCATGAGGCCGGCGTTGAACGGGTGCTCGGCGGTCCGCGCGGCGGCGGCGAGCGACTTCGACCAGCGCGCCAGCGCCAGCTTGTGCGGGGCCGGCGGCAGGTCGGCCGCGTCGAAGAAACGGGGTTCGGCGCCGTGGCCCACGGCCATGAGGTCGTGGCAGAGCTTTTGCAGCGAGACGACGGCCTGGGCCGGCGCCTGGTCGGCCAGCGCGCCCACGTCGCCGCGCGACACGGCCTTGGGCAGCAACGACCACGCCTTGGGCGACTGGCCCGAGCGCGCCAGCCGCAACGCATCGCTGGGCCGTCCGCCTGCGGCACGCAGCAGTTGCGCGGCATCGGCGGCCGGCACGTCTTGCGCCACCAGCCAGGCTTCGGCCTCGGCGGTTTCGGGCCACGGCAGCGTGAAGCCCAGGCAGCGGCTGCGGATGGTCGGCAGCAGCTGCCACGCGGCCTCGCTGGCGAGCACGAAGCGCACGTCGCCGACGGGTTCCTCGAGCGTCTTGAGCAGCGCATTGGCCGTGATGGTGTTCATGCGCTCGGCCGGATACACGAGCACGACCTTGCCGCGGCCGCGCGCGCTGGTGCGCTGCGCAAAGCCGACGGCGTCGCGCATGGCTTCGACCCGGATCTCGCGGCTGGCCTTGCGCTTCTTGTCGTCGATGTCGGACTGGGCCTTTTCGTCGAGCGGCCAACCCAGTTCCTGCATCGCGACCTCGGGCATCAGCACGCACAAGTCGGCGTGGGTGCGGACCTCGATGGCGTGGCAGCTCGCGCAGTGGCCGCAGGCGGCTCCGCCCTCCTCCACCGGCTGTTCGCACAGCCAGGCGGCGGCGAGCGCCAGCGCCAGTTCGTACTGGCCGATGCCCGACGGGCCTTGCAGCAGCCAGGCATGGCCGCGCTGGCGCAGCAGTTCGGCCAAGGGCTGGCGCAGCCACGGGGTCAGCGTGTTCACCGGCTCGCTCATCGCGCGGCCCCCTGCACCGGCGACAGCACGCCACGCGCCACCAGCGCGGTGTCGATCTGTTGCCAGACTTGGTCACGCGTTTGGCTCGCGTCGATGCGCACGAAGCGCGACGCATCAGCAGCGGCGCGGGCGGCGTAGCCTTGCGCCACGCGGCGGAAGAACTCGACGGGCTGGGCCTCGAACTTGTCGGGCACGCGCGCGCCGGCCAGGCGCTGGGCGGCGATCTCGGGGGCGAGGTCGAACCACACAGTCACTTGGGGCTGCAGCAGTTGCGACGCAGGCAAACCTGCCCGGCCCGCCTGCACCCACTGTTCGAGGGTCGCCAGCACGGCGGTGTCGAAGCCGCGCCCCGCGCCTTGGTAGGCGAAGGTGGCGTCGGTGAAGCGATCGCACAGCACGACCTCGCCACGCGCCAGCGCCGGTTCGATGACCTGGGCGATGTGGTCGCAGCGCGCCGCGAACACCAGCAGCGATTCGGTCAACGGGTTCATCGGCTGTTCGAGCACCAGCCCGCGCAGCGTCTCGGCCAGCGGCGTGCCGCCGGGTTCGCGCGTGCGCACCACGGTGCGGCCCTGTGCCTTGAAGCGGGCTTCCAGCGCGTCGAGGTGGCTCGACTTGCCCGCGCCGTCGATGCCTTCCAGCGTCAGAAACAGACCGCCATTGCTGATCGAACTCATTGGGTCGCCTTGGGTTGGGAGCTGCTGCCGCCGCCTCGCTGGTAGCGGTTGACCGCGCGGTTGTGGTCGTCGAGCGAGCTGCTGAACTGGCTCGTGCCGTCGCCGCGCGAGACGAAGTACAGCGACTTGCTCTGCGCCGGCTGCACGGCCGCCAGCAGCGCGGCCTTGCCGGGCATGGCGATCGGCGTGGGCGGCAGGCCGCCGCGGGTGTAGGTGTTCCAGGGCGTGTCGGTCTGCAGGTCGCGCTTGCGCAGGTTGCCGTCGAAGGCGGTGCCCATGCCGTAGATCACGGTCGGGTCGGTCTGCAGCGGCATGCCGATGCGCAGCCGGTTGGTGAAGACGGCGGCAATCTCCGCGCGGTCGTTGGCCTTGCCTGTCTCCTTTTCGACAATGCTGGCCAAAATAAGCGCCTCATCGGCCGACTTGAGCGGCAAATCGGCCGCGCGCGCCGCCCAGGCGGCCTCGAGCTTCTTGTCCATGGCCCGCATGGCGCGCTGCAGCAGCGCGATGTCGGTCGAGCCCTTCGAGTAGGTGTAGGTGTCCGGGAAGAAGCGGCCTTCGGGGTGCAGGCCCGGCTTGCCCAGCGCGGCCATCAGCGCGTCTTCGCTCATGCCCACGCTTTCGGGCTTGAGCTGCTCGGCTTTGGCGAGCGCGGCGCGCACCTGGCGGATGTTCCAGCCTTCGACCAGCACCACGCTGCGCGTGGCTTCCTCGCCGCGCACCAGGACGTTGAGCAGCAGCTTGGGCGTGACACCGCGTTCCAGTTCGTAACTGCCGGCGCGCATCTGGCGGTCTTGCCCCGACACGCGGAACCACAGGTACAGCAGCTGCGGCTGCACGTCGACGCCGGTGTCGGCCACGGCCTGCGCGATGCCGCGCGGCGTGGTGCCGGGCTCCACCGACAGGTCGACGCTGGGCGTCGGCAACTTGAGCGGCTGGTGCACCCACCAGAGACCGGCGCCGCCGAGCGCCAGGACGGCCAGGGCCACGAGCAGGAAGAGCGTGAGGAAGAAGCTGCGCACGAATCCGAGGAAAAGACGGAGGAAGAAAAAGGGCTGGCAAGCAGATGGACACCGACCCGCGGGAACGGCCGGCCCCGTCGCTGCGACGGGGAATCCCTGCCGCCCCGAAGGAACAGGCACGGCCATGATAATTCAGCGATGACCACAGTCGTTCTCAACGGGGTGAGCACCCTGCCCCACCTCGGCGTGATCCGCGCCGAAGGCCCCGATGCCGCCAGCTTTCTGCACGGCCAGCTCACGCAGGATTTCTCGCTGCTCGGCGCCACCGAAGCCCGCCTGGCGGCGCTCTGCACGGCCAAGGGCCGCGTGATCGCCAGCTTCATCGGCATCCGGCCACAACCCGAACTCATCCTGCTGGTGTGCAGCCGCGACATCCTGGCAGCCACGCTCAAGCGCCTGTCGATGTACGTGCTGCGCGCCAAGGTCAAGCTGACCGACGCCACCGAGCAGTTCGCGCTGCACGGCGTGGCCGGCACCGCCCTGACCGCCAACGGCCTCGACGCGGCCCTGCCGCCCGGTCGCCGCACGGCCATCGGCGAAGACATCAGCGTGGTGTCGCTGTACCCGGCCGACGGCGTGCCGCGCGCGCTGTGGATCGCGCCGGCCGACCAGAAGGCGCCCGTGGGCCCGACGCTCGACGCCGCGCTGTGGCCCTGGAGCGAGGTGCGCAGCGGCATCGTCACGCTGACCACGCCGGTGATCGAGGCCTTCGTGCCGCAGATGATCAACTACGAGTCGGTGGGCGGCGTGAACTTCAAGAAGGGCTGCTACCCCGGCCAGGAAATCGTGGCCCGCAGCCAGTTCCGCGGCACGCTCAAGCGCCGCACCTACCTCGCGCAGACCGACGCCCCGCTGGCCGCGGGCCAGGAGGTGTTTGCGGCCAACGACGCCGAACAGCCCGTGGGCACCGTGGCGCAGGCCGCGCCCGCGCCCGATGGCGGCTGGTCGGCGCTCATCTCGATCCAGATTGCCGCGCTCGAGGCCGGCGGCCTGCACGCGGGGGCGCCCGGCGGGCCGGCGCTGTCGGTCGAGCCGCTGCCCTATCCGCTGCTCGAAGACATCTGATTTCCCCTGCGTCCCTGCCTTCTTTCCGGGGGCGCTTGGCGCTGTCTCACCGACAGCGCCATTTTTTTTGCGCGACGCTTAACCCCGTTCGCGAGGCCCCGCCGTAGAAGCCTGCATCGATCCACTCCTGGCAAGGAAGCCACCATGATGCAGCGCAGACTTCTCCTCACCACCGTCCTGGCCCTGACCGCGCTGTCGGCGGGGGCGGAAAGCCCGATGCGGCCGTACCCCTCCGGTGCCAGCCGCATCGGCGGGCTGATGAACATCAGCATCGTCGACCGCACGAGCGGCGCCGAGCTGCCGATCTACCGCCACCGCGGCGAGTACTGGGTGGCCGGCCGCCCCGGCGCGCGCTATGCGATCCGGGCGCGCAACGCGATGGGCGAACGCATCATGGCCGTGATGTCGGTGGACGGCGTCAACGTCGTCACCGGCGAAACCGCCGGCGTCGGCCAGAACGGCTACGTGTTCGGCCCGCGCGAGCGCAGCGACATCGCGGGCTGGCGCAAGAGCGATTCGCAGATCGCGGCCTTCGAGTTCGCCGCCGCCGGCAACTCCTACGCGAGCCGCACGGGCCGCCCCGACGACGTGGGCGTGATCGGCGTCGCGATGTTCCGCGAACGCCGGCCGGAACCGCCGCCGCCGGTCGTGACGCCCTATCCATCGCGCGACGAGTACAGCAACAGCAGCCGCGAACGGCGCAGCGAGGCGCCGCCGGCACCGTCGTCGATGGGCGATGCGCGGACCAAGGCGGCTCCGCCCGCCGGCAGCGCCGGCAATGCCGACATGGCCGCCGAGTCGTCCGCCAGCGCCATGGCCCGCCAGTCGGCGCCCAGCCCGAGCCTGGGCACGGCCCACGGACGGCGCGAGACCTCCTACGTCGGCAAGACGACCTTCGAGCGCGCCAGCTCGCAGCCCGACGAGGTGATCCGCATCCGCTACGACAGCCGCGAGAACCTGGTCGCCGCGGGCGTCATTCCGGTGCCGCAGCGCTGGCCGCGCCCGTCGGGCCCCTCGCCGTTCCCGGGTTCGGACCCCGGCTACGTGCCGGACCCGCCGGCCCGCTACTGACCGCAGGCGCTGCTGAGCTCAGCGCAGCGCGCGCCGCATCTCGATGTGCGCAATGCCGGCTTCCTCGAAAGGCTGGCCGTGCACGGCGTAGCCCAGCCGCGCATAAAAGCGCTCGGCGCTGCGCTGCGCGTTGAGCGCCACCTCGCGGTCGCCGCGCGCGCGGGCCGCGTCTTCGAGCGCCTGCACCACGGCCGCGCCGTGGCCGCCGCTGCGCAAGGTGCGGTGCACCGCCATGCGGCCGATGTGCGAGACGCCGTCCTCGGCGGGCAGCAGCCGGCCGGTGCCGATGACCTGGCCAAGCCGGTTGCGCGCCACCGCGTGCAGCACGACGGCGTCGTGCGCATCCCACTCCAGCTCCTTGGGAATGTTCTGTTCCTCGATGAACACGGCGCGGCGCAGCGCGCTCGCGCCTTCGCCGAGCGTGGCCCAGTCGCCGGTCTCGACGGTGCGCATCGGCTCGCCGGCCTCGAAGGCCGTCAGCGTCTCGCGCAGGGCCGCGGGCACCGGCTTCGAGGTCTGCGTGGCCGGGTCGGCGAACACGTAGACGAGCTCGCAGCCCACCAGGAACTCGTCCTGGCGGAACAGGCCGCCCTGGAAAATGATCGACGAGTTGCCGATGCGCGCGCACTTCATGCCCACGTCGATCACGTCGTCCATGCGGGCCGAGGCGCGGAAGTCGATGGTCGCCTTGCGCACGTACAGGTCGCCGCCCAGCGAGTGCATCGCCTCTTCGTACGGCAGTGCCATCGCGCGCCAGTAGTCGGCGATGGCGGTGTCGAAGTACATCAGGTAGTGCGCGTTGAAGACGATCTTCTGCATGTCCACTTCGGCCCAGCGCACGCGCAGGCGGTGGAAGTAGTGGAAGTCCTCGCGGCGGACCGGGGTGTTGTTGTTGTCGCTCATGGGTTCAATGCCTCTTTCAGTGCGCGGGCCGCGTCGTTCTGCGCCTGCAGCGCTTCGGGAATCGCGCGGCCCATCTTGATGAATTCGTGGATCACGCCACGGTAGATTTCCAGGTCGACCGCCACGCCCGCGGCGCGCAGCTTGTCGGCGTAGGCGATGCCTTCGTCCACCACCGGGTCGGCCTCGGCCAGGCCGATCCAGGCCGGCGCCACATCGTCGACGTCGTCGGCCAGCAAGGGCGCGAAACGCCAGTCATCGCGGTCGGCGGGCGTGTTCACGTACTGGGCGAAGAAGAAGTCGATCATGGCCTTGGTCAGCAGCGGGCCGTCCACATGGCGCCGGTGCGACTCGGTGTCCTGGTGCGCGGCCATGCCGGGGTAGATGAGCAGCTGCAGCGCCACCGGCAGGCCGGCATCGCGCGCCAGGATCGCGCACACGGCCGCCAGCGTGCCGCCCGCGCTGTCGCCGCCCACCGCCAGGCGCGTGCCGTCGAGGCCCAGGCTCGCGCCCTGCGTGGCGATGAACTGGAACGCGTCCCACGCATCGTTCGATGCGGTCGGAAACTTGTGCGCGGGCGCGAGCCGGTAGTCGACCGACACCACTGCGCAGCCGCTCTTGAGGCTGAGCACGCGGCACAGCGTGTCGTGCGTGCGGATGTTGCCGACCGTGAAGCCGCCGCCGTGAAAGTACACGAGCACCGGCAGCACCTCGGCCGACGGCGCGTACAGCCGCGCGGGAATGGCGTGGCCGTCGCGCGCGGCGATGTGGAAGTCTTCGATGCGCGCCAGTTCGGGCTTGGGCACCTCGAGCACGCCCGCGCCTTTTTCGTACGAGGCCTTGGCTTCGTCGGGCGTGAGCTGGTCGAGCGGCGGATGGCCCGCGCGCGCCATGCGCTCGACCACGCCGGCCATCTTCGGGGTGAGTGCGGGTTGCGCGAGGCGGTTCGCTGTCGTGGTCGTGCTCACTTGAAAGACACCACCACCGGTTGCATGCGCGACAGCCCCTCGTAGCTCACCACCACCGTCTGCCCGGCCTTGGGCGGCAGCAGCGGCGAGAACGAGCCCAGGCTGATCAGATCGCCCGGCTTCAGCGTGATGCCTTCCTTGGCCAGCGCGCCGGCCAGCCACACCACCGCATTGAGCGGGTGTTCGAGGATGTCGGAGCCCTTGCCGGTCGCCAGCTCCTTGCCCTGCCCGTCCTTCATGACCACGCGCATGTCGCGCAGGCTCTCGAGCATCCAGGACTGGCCGTCGGCCGTCGCCGGCACATCGACCGGCAGCCCGCGCACGCCGAGCCGCGCACCGACGTTGATGGCCGCCACGCCCGGGCCGTTGAGCTTCGAGGGCGTCTGCACCGCGAGGTCGGGCAGCTCGATGAAGGGAATGAGCTGGTCGATGTTGGCCAGCACCTCGGCCGGTGTCTTGGCCTTGTGGATGTCGGCGCTCTTCACGCGCACCAGCATGTCGGCCTCGAACAGCGGCCGCGCGCCGAAGGCCGCATCGACCACCGCGCCGGTGTCGAGCAGCATGCGCTGGTAGAGTACGCCCCACACCGGCTGGTCGTAGTTGAAGCGCTTCTGCACCGCGGGGTTGGTCAGGCCCGCCTTGTAGCCGATCACGTCACCGAGGTTGCGCGCATGCAGCACGTTGAGCTTGGCGCGCGTGCAGGCGGCGTCGGCCTCGCTGAGGTTCTCGATGTCGGCGGCGGGCGTGCGTGCCGCCTGCGCGGCGGCGAAGTCGGCCACCTGGGTGTCGCTGAGGCAGGCGGCCTGGACCGAGGCGGCCAGCAGCGCTGAGCCCAGTGCGACAGACGCAAGGGTTTTGTTGATGGGCAAGAATGTCCCCTCTTGTTAGATTCGAACGGTCAGCAATCGTACTGCCCTCGGGCGTTCCCCCTCATGGCCCTCATCCAATACCTCACCCAGATCCAGTTCGAATTCGGCGCCATCAAGCTCCTGTCGAGCGAGTGCGCGCGCATCGGCATCAATCGCCCCCTGATCGTCACCGACGCCGGTGTGCGCGCGGCCGGCGTGCTGCAGAAGGCACTCGATGCCATCGCCGATCTCGAGGTCTCGGTGTTCGACCAGACGCCCTCCAACCCGACCGAGGCCGCGGTGCGCGCCGCCGTCGAGCTCTACCGCAGCGGCCGCTGCGACGGCCTCATCGCCGTGGGCGGCGGCTCGGCCATCGACTGCGCCAAGGGCGTGGCCATCGCGGCCACGCACGACGGCCCGCTCAAGACCTACGCCACCATCGAAGGCGGCTCGCCCAAGATCACCGAGCGCGCGGTGCCGCTCATTGCCGTGCCCACCACCAGCGGCACCGGCAGCGAGGTGGCGCGCGGGGCCATTGTCATCGTCGACGACCACCGCAAGCTGGGCTTCCACAGCTGGTTCCTGATGCCCAAGGCCGCCATCTGCGACCCCGAGCTCACGCTCGGCCTGCCGCCCCGGCTCACGGCCGCCACCGGCATGGACGCCATCGCGCACTGCATGGAAACCTTCATGTCGGCCGCCTTCAACCCGCCGGCCGACGGCATCGGCCTCGACGGCCTGGAGCGCGCCTGGGGTCACATCGAGCGCGCGACGAAAGACGGCAGCGACCGCGAGGCGCGCCTGAACCTCATGAGCGCGTCGATGCAGGGCGCCATGGCCTTCCAGAAGGGCCTGGGCTGCGTGCACTCGCTGAGCCACAGCCTGGGCGGCGTCGATCCGCGCCTGCACCACGGCACGCTCAACGCCCTCTTCCTGCCGGCGGTGATCCACTTCAACTCGGGCGCCGAGTCGGTGCAGAAGGAACAGCGCCTGCAGCGCATGGCGCAAGCCATGCACCTGGACTCGGCCGGCGACCTCGGCCACGCGATCCGCGACATGAACGCGCGCCTGGGCCTGCCCAAGGGCCTGGCCGAAGTGGGCGTGACGCCCGCGATGTTCGAACAGATCATCGACGGCGCCATGGCCGACCACTGCCACAAGACCAACCCGCGGCTGGCCACGCGCGACGACTACAAGGCGATGCTCGAAGCGTCGATGTAAAACCTTTGCGTCACTCCTGCTGCGCAGGCGTGCATTCGCTTTCACAAAAGGCCGTTTCGACGGCCTTTTGCATGGGCGCGTCATGGATGTGACACGCGGCGTTTTCATACTGGCCTGGCCCCATCTGCAGAGGCTTCGCATCCGTGAAAGCCCGAGGGGTCAGGGAAGTGTCGAATGCCGCGTACCGTCCAAGTCCATACCGTCCTGAGCGCCGAGCAGCTCAAGTTCCGCGCGATGCGGGGGCACGAAGGACTCTCGCAACTCTTCGAGTTCGAGGTCGACATGGTCAGCACCAGCTTCAACCTCGACCTGAAGCGCCTGCTCGGCACCTCGCTCACGCTGGCCATTGCCGACGACGGCACGCCGCGCTACCTCAACGGCACCGTGGTGCGCTTCGAGCTGGTGGGGCGCGCCAACGAAACCGGCCGCCACTACATCTACCGAGCGCTCGTGCAGCCCTGGCTGTGGTACCTCACGCGCACCACCGACTGCCGCATCTTCCAGAACCAGAGCGTGCCCGAGGTGCTCGACGCGGTGCTGGGCAAGTACGGCTTCCAGTTCGAGAAGCGCCTCACCGGCAGCTACCGCCCCTGGGAGTACTGCGTGCAGTACCAGGAGAGCGACTTCGCCTTCGTGAGCCGCCTCATGGAGCACGAAGGCATCGCGTACCACTTCGAGCACAGCAACGGCTCGCACCTGCTGGTGCTGGCCGACGATGCGGGCGGCTACGCCAAGCTGCCGGGCCACGCCCGCATTCCCTACCGCCCGCGCGACCGCGTGGTGAATGCGCTGGAGCCCTGCATCGACCGCTGGCGCGTGGCCGAGCAGATCACCTCGGGCCGCGTGATGCTCGACGACTTCGACTTCAGGAAGTCGCGCGCCTCGCTGCAGAGCGTGCAGCAGGACCCCAAGGGCCACGACCACGCGACCTACGAAGTCTATGAATGGCTCGGCGGCTACAGCGAGCACCAGCAAGGCGACGCCTACGCGAAGATCCGCCTGCAGGAGCTGCAATGCGCGCACGAGCTGGCCTCGGGCCACACCAACGTGGTGGGCATGGCGCCGGGCCACCTGTTCGAGATGACGCACTGCCCGCGCGAGGCCGACAACCGCGAGTACCTCGTCACCGGAACGCGCTACGACCTGCGCGAGCCCGAATACTCGACCGGCGGCAGCAGCGAATCGGTGTGCGAGTTCGACTTCACCGTGCTGCCCTCGGCCGTGCCCTACCGCCCTGCGCGCACCACGCCGCGCCCGCGCACCAACGGCCCGCAGACCGCCACCGTGGTCGGCCCCGAAGAGATCTGGACCGACCGCTTCGGCCGCGTGAAGCTGCAGTTCCGCTGGGACCGCTACGGCCAGTCGGACGAGAACAGCTCGTGCTGGGTGCGCGTGTCGAGCAACTGGGCCGGCGCCAACTACGGCACCATGCACATGCCGCGCGTGGGCCAGGAAGTGATCGTCGATTTCATCGGCGGCCAGCCCGACCGCCCCATCATCACCGGCCGCGTCTACAACAGCGACCAGATGCCGCCGTGGGAGCTGCCCGCCAACGCCACGGCCAGCGGCATCCTCACGCGCTCCAGCACTGGCGGCGCGGCCAACCAGGCCAACATGCTGCGCTTCGAGGACCGCACGGGTGCCGAGCAGATCCTGCTGCACGCCGAGCGCAACCTCGACGTCGAAGTGGAAGCCGACGAGACCCACACCACCGACGGCACCCGCACCACCCTCATCAAGGGCCACGAGTCGGCCACCTACCAGGACGGCGAGACGCGCGACATCACCGCCGGCGCGACGGAAACCATCACCGGCGGCGACACGCGCGACGTGACGGGCGGCTTCAGCGAAACCGTGAGCGGCGGCGTGACGCAGCGCATCACAGGCGGCAAGACGCGCACGCTCAGCGGCGGGCTCAACGACACCATCTCCGGCGGCGTGACGCTCGCCATCAGCGGCGGCTTCCACGGCACCATCGACGGACAGGAAATCCGCTTCGTGAGCGCGGGCCGCAACGACACCATCAACACGTCGAACACCGTGCATGTGAACGGTCCGTCGAACACCACGGTGACCGGCCCCACGGTCCACACCTCGCCGGACGTGACCTTCAACACCACGAACCACATCCACAACACGACGCAGCACGTGATCAACACCAACGTCTACAACACGACGTCCAAGGTCTACAAGAACATCACGAACGACTACACGAACAACTCGAAGACCTACATCAACAACTACGCCAAGAGCAACGACTGGCGCTGGTACCGCGCGGGCGGCGTGGGGGCGCGTTTCTCGGCGGTCGGGCTGGCGCTCGACCTGTGGGGCCTGCGCCAGCAGAACTACATCCTCAACTCGCAGTTCTCGGGCATCCGGCTCGACGTGGCGGTGTTCCGCTCGCAGAACTCGGCGACCGAGATCGAGGGGAAGATGCTCAAGGTCGCGAACATCGGCATGAAGATCGCCAGCGGCGGCCTGGCCTTTGCCGCCAAGGCGATGACCGTCAAGGTCTGAGCCGCCGACCGATCGATGGCCGTCTGGGAGCAAGTCCTCTGGAGTGTCTTCGCCGTGATGATGGGCGGGGCGCTGCTGGCCGGCGTCGCGGTGGTCGTCACGGCCACACGCGAGCAGCGCAGGTACACGCAGGAGCGGCGCATCGGCGAACGCCTGGGCCTTGCCGGCGTGGCCACGCACGGCGTGGTGGCGCAGGTGCGGCGCTCCGAACACCAGCTCACCAGCCCGGGCAGCCATGGCCAGTGCATGGTGGCGCTCGAATTCACGCTGCAGATGCCGCCGTCGTCCCCGGTGCCGAGCGTGGTGCTGCGCACGCTGGTCGACGAGCTGCTGCTGCCCCGCCTCGCGGTGCCGGGCGCGACCCTGCATCTGGTCCAGGACCCGGCGCACCCCGACGTGGTGGCGGTCGACCGGCAGCGCACGCCGCTCGAAGTGGCACCCGCACGGAGCTGATTCCCATTGAAAACCGTCAAGCCGCTGCGGCTGAGCGTCATCACACGCCCCTTCCTGCGGGGCCGCCAGCAACGCCTGGGCGTCACGCTGATGGGCATGGTGTCGATGGACGCCGCGCCCGTGCTGCTGCCCGAGCCGGAGTTCTGGAAGATCGCTGCCGAAGAGCTCGGCCCCACGGGTGCCATCGACCTGGGCATTCCCAAACCCCACGCCGAGTTCCTGGCCACCGGCCACGCTTACACGCACCATCAGGACGACAAGAGCGCCTGCGCCGTCGCGATGCGCGTGGGCGAGCTTTCGCGCCAGCTGCTGGTGTTCGGCGACCGTTTCTGGCTCGACGGCCGCGCCACCGCGCCGCAGCCCTTCGAATCGATGCGGTTCGACGCCACGCGCGCCTACGGCGGCCCCGGTTTTGCCGAGAACCCGCAGGGCATCGGCCACGCGCTCGAGACCGTCAACGGCCTGCAGGTGCAGCGCCTGCCGAACATCGAAGACCCGCAGCAGCGTATCGACCGGCCCGAGCGCGAGACCGAGCCGGCCGGCTTCGGCCCGATCGAGCTGACCCGGCCCAGCCGCATGCGCCTGATCGGCCGTCAGTACGACGGCCACTGGCGCGAGCACCTGTTCCCCGGCTTTTCGGAGGACATGGACTGGCGCTTCTTCAACGCCGCGCCGCCGCAGCAGCGCTGGCCCGCGCGCGACCACATCCCCGGCGGCACGCCCTACGAGATCTGGCACATGCACCCCACGCAGCCGGTGCAGCGCGGGCGCCTGCCCGACTGGCGTGCGCGCGCCTTCATTGCGCGTCGAAGCGGTCGCGGTCGCGAGCCCGAGCAGTTCGACGAGGTGCCCATGCGCCTCACCACGGCCTGGTTCTTTCCGCACCGCGGACAGGTGGCGCTGATCCACCACGGCGAGATCGACATCGTGGAAGACGACGCCGACGACGTGACCCATGTGATGCCGGCCATCGAAGCCGCGGGCGATGCACCGCGCCCGCTGGCGCACTACTTCGCCCTCCTCCAGCGCCGCTGCGATCCCGAGACCGGCGCACTGCATGCCGCCCGCGACGACGAGCTGCTGCCCGCGCAGGCCATCGGCCCGTGGCTCGACACGCTGGACGACGGCGAGGAATCCGCACGGGTGCGCAACATGCGCGAGCGTGGTGACCGACTGCGCGCGGACCTGATGCAGCAGGCGCGCGAGGCCGGCCACGATCCGCGCCTGCTGCGCGAACGGCCGCTGCCCGAGCCTTTTCGCAAGGCACCGACGCTCGCCGAGCTGCCCGAGTTCGTCGAGCGCACGCGGCGCTTCACGCAGGACCAGCGCCAGGCGCTCGAAGACGGCCGACGCGAACTCGAACGCGCGGGTCAGCGTAATGCGGCCGAGTCGCGCCAGGTCGGTTTCGATTCCGCGGAGTTGGTCTCGAACATCGACCGCACCACGACCAAAGGCCCACCCGCCTTCGATGCGCAGACCGTGCTGCAGGGCATGTTCGGCATCGCCGCCGCGACGGGCACGTCCGCACTGCCGCCCGCGCAGCAGCAGGCCTTCGCGGAGGTGGTCGAGAAAGGCCAGCGTGGGCTGATCGACATGTACCGCATGGGCGCACAGCACCAGTCACCGGCCGACGTGCTCGAAGGCGAACGCGCCGCCGAGGCGCGCCAGCGCGTGCAGGACGCGATGGCCACCACGCGCGACCTCTCGGAGATGGACCTCACGGGCGCCGACCTGTCAGGCATGGACCTGCGCGGCGCGCGCCTGCACCGCACCTTGCTCGAACACGCGAACCTCGAAGGCGCCCGGCTCGATGGCGCGGATGCCACCGAGGCCGTGCTCGTGCGTGCGCGCCTCACGCGGGCCTCGCTCGCGGGCTGCGTGCTGCACCGCGCGAACCTCAGCCTGGCGCACTGCGTCCACACCGTGCTCACCGGCGCGCAGCTGCACCACACCACGCTCGAGCAGACGCACTTCGACCATTGCGACTTCTCGCAAGCCTCGCTGGAGCACCTGACCGTGCTCGGCCTGCAGGTCGAACACTGCCGCTTCGATGCCGCGCGCCTTTCCTACGTGACCTTCCTCGAACAGACCCGCCTGCAGGACTGCAGCTTTCGCAACGCCGTGCTCCACAAGGTCGGCCTGATCTCGTGCATCGCGGAGCGGCTCGACTTCAGCGCGGCCAGGCTCGAAGCCTGCGCCTGGGCCCACACGCCGGGCGACACCGGCATCGTCTTTCGCGGCGCCACCCTGCACACCACCTGCTTCGTCGGCACCAGCAGCCTGCGCACCATGGACTTCGAAGACGCGACGCTGGTGCAATGCGGCCTGCGTGAGATGCCACTGGACGGCGCGCGTTTCGTGCGTGCCACGCTCGACACCTGCGACCTGTCGGCCTGCAGCCTCACGGGGGCGGACCTCAGCGGTTGCGATGCGCCCGAAAGCCTCTTCATCCGCGCCGACTTCACGCAGGCCTCGCTGCGCGGCGCCAATCTCATGCATGCCAGCCTGCAGAAAGCCCGCCTGGTGCGCACCGACCTGCGCGAGGCCAACCTGTTCCGCGCCGACGTCTCGCAGACGCTGATCGACAGCGTGACCGACACGCACGGCGCGCACCTCGAACAGGCCAAGACCCTTCCGCGCCGCGCCGCGGAACCGGCCCGATGACGCCGGCCGAGCTGGCAGCGAAGATCCGCGGCGGCGACCACCTCCAGGACCAGGACTTCCAGGGCATGGACTTCGACGGCATGGACCTGCGCGGCGGCAGCTTCGGCGCCTGCGATTTCCGCCGCGCGAACCTGCGCGGCGCGCGGCTGGGCGAATCGGTGTTCGACAGCTGCCGCTTCGACGACGCGGTGCTCGACACCGCCGACCTGCAACACGCCGCCTTCCACCGCTGCGCCCTGCCCCGCGCGCGCCTGCAATCTGCGGTGATGGGCCACGCGGTCTTCTCCGAGGCCGACCTGAGCGGCGTCGACATGACCGGGGCGCAGGCGGGCCAGGCCACCTTTCACCAGAGCACGCTCGACGGCGCGGGCTTCGAGCGCGCGGACCTCACGAAGGCGGTGTTCGGCGAATGCCGCCTCGACGGCACGCGCTTCGACGACACGGCGCTGAACACCACCGTCTTCTACCGCGCGGCGCTGTGCGGCACGCGCTTCAAAGGTGCGAGCTTCCACAACGTGATCTTCGGCGAGGCCGACCTCGCGGGGCAGGACTTCTCGGCGCAGTCGTTTCATCTGTGCCAGTTCATCGACGCCGACCTCACGGGTTGCAACTTCGCCGGCGCGCGCCTGAGCCAGTGCAACTTCAAAGGCGCGAAGCTCGGAGGCGCGGTGCTGTCGGGCGTGCAGGCGCCGCAGTGCCTGTTTCCCGAAGCCGACCTGCGCCGGGTGGATGCGCGCGGCGGGCACTTCGACCAGAGCCTGTGGGTGAGTGCCCGGCTCGACGACGCCGACCTGTCGGACGCGCGGCTCGAACAGTGCGTGTTCCACCGCGCGAGCTGCCGCCGCACCGCGTTCGCCCGCAGCCACCTCGTGTACGCGGATTTCTCCTACGCCGACCTCGCCGATGCCGACCTGCGCGGCGCGACCTTCCACCGCACCCAGATGCACCGCGTGATCGAGACCGGCGTGCGCTGGAGCGACCGCCTCGGCGTGCTCGACAGCGACCCGGCGCTGTTCGAGGCCGAGCGCTTTTCCGCCGCCCGTGCGAGCCGCCCGCAACGCGCCGGCCGCGACACCTTCGGCCGGCCGCTGCCGCCCGATCCACAGGACACCCCGCCATGAATCACCGAGTCCTTCGCGAACCTGTTTCGCCGCCATCGGAGACGCCCGAGACCGAGATGCACGCACTGCTGCGCAAGCCGCTGCCTGCGCAAGCCGCACCCGTCTGGACCGGCAGCGCGCTCGGCATCGTCGCGCAATCGCTGCCCGACGGCCGCTTCGTCGTCGAGCCGCAGCCGAGCGGCGCGCCCTGGCATTGCCCGCGCGCCGCGAGCTGCCTGTTGCAGCCCGCCGTGGGCGATGTCGTGCTCGTGGCCGGGCCGCAGCGCGAGCAGCTGTTCCTGATCGCCGTCGTCACGCAGGCCGACCCGAGCCAGTCGCAGCTCGTGGCCGACGGCGACCTCACGATCCGCTCGCGCCGCGGCGGCATCGCGCTGCAGGCGTCGTCTTTCGCGCTTCAGGCCGACAAAGCGACCGTCGACATCACCGACATGGCCTACCGCGGCGCCGAGGTGCGCGTGACCACGCTGGTCGCCCGCTTCGTGGGCCGCACGCTCGAGACCGTGCTCGACCGCCTGAGCCTGCTCACGCGCTCGAGCTTTCGCCTCACCGAAGAGGTCGAGCAGGTGCGTGCGGGCCAGATCGACATGCAGGCCTCGCAAAGCCTGCGGCTGCACGCCAAGAACACCTTCGTCACCAGCCAGGCGCTGGTGAAGGTCGACGCCGAACAGATCCACATGGGTTGATACCGACAAGGAGCCTGAACCATGTTCGCCAACGCACAGATGATGGGAATGGACCTCGCGTTTCCCGATGTCTGCAAGACACCGCCCGCGCTGCCCGTGCCCTACCCCAACATCGCGCTCGGGCCCACGGCCCTGCCCAACGCCTGGAACATCCTGTACGGCGGCACGCCCGTGCACAACATGGCGACCACCACGCCGATCACCAACGGCGACAACGCCGGCGTGCTGATGGGCGTGGTGTCGCAGACGGTGATGGGGCCGTCGCGCCACATCACCGGCGCCTTCACGGTGCTGCTCAAGGGCACGCCCTGCACGCGCATGACCAGCCTGGCGGTGCAGAACCGCTGCAACATCGTGGGCATGCGCATCGTGCCCAGCCAGTTCAAGGTGCTGGTGCTGGCGCCCTGAAACAGCGTGGGGCGCTCAGTCGAGCTTGACGCCCGCCGTGCGGATCACCTTGCCCCACTTGGTGGTCTCGGAGGCGATGAAGGCGTCGAACTCCTCGGGCGTGCTGCCCGCCGGGAAGGTGCCCATGGCATCGAGCTTGGCGCGCGTCTCGTCGCTCTTGATGATGCGCGCCACCTCTTCCGACATGCGCTTGACGATCTCGCGCGGCGTGCCCGCCGGCGCCAGCATGCCGGCCCAGGTGCTGCCGGTGAAGCCCGCGAAGCCTTGCTCGATGAAGGTGGGCACGTCGGGCACGGCCGGCAGGCGCTTGTCGCCGGCCACGCCGATCAGCCGCACCTTGCCGGCCTTGCCCTGGTTGATGAGGCCCGTGGGCGCATCGAAGAACAGCTGGATCTGCCCACCCATCAGGTCGGTCAGCGCGGGCACCGCACCGCGGTACGGGATGTGGATCATGTAGGTCTGCGTGAGCGACTTCCACAGTTCGCTCGTGAGGTGCGCGGCCGAGCCGTTGCCCGACGAGCCGAAACTAACCTTGCCGGGATGCTTGCGTGCGTAGTCGATGAGCTCGCGCGCGGTCTTGAACGGTGCGTCGTTGTTGACCGCCGCCAGCAGCGGCGACACGCCCATCAGCGACACGCCCACGAGGTCCTTGCGCGGGTCGTAGGGCAGCTTGGGGTACAGCGTGGTGTTGGCCGTGTAGGCCGCGATGACGACGCCGAAGGTGCTGCCGTCGGGCGTGGCCTTGGCCACGGCATCGACGCCGATCAGGCTGTTGGCGCCGGGCTTGTTGTCGATCACCACCGGCTGGCCCAGGCGCGTCTGCAGGCCCGCCTGCACCAGCCGCGCCATCTGGTCGGTAAAGCCGCCGGGCGTGTAGGGCACGACGATGCGGATCGGCTTGCTCGGCCAGGCGCTCTGCGCGAAAGACGGTGCGGCCAGGCTGGCGGCGGCGGCCGCGGTGGCAAGGGAAAAACGGCGGCGGGAGAGCGTGGCGTGCGGCATGGTCGGGAACCCTTCGGATGGCATGGATCGGACCATTCTCGAAGCGCGCTCCTGCGCCGGCGCTCAGGGTTTGTCCCCGACGGGACAAGGTGGGCTCAGAGCGGCAGGATGTCGCGCGAGCGCCCGTCGTCGCCGAGCCAGGCTTCGAACTCGTCCGACAGGCGCGTCGCCTCGCGCGTGGCTTGACCCCAGGCCGCGATGCGGGCCTGCGCGTCGTTCGCGAAGCGGATGAAGTCCTTGCGGTCGGGCAGCTTGCCGTGCGGCAGCGTCTTCACCCACTCGGGGTTGGGCGCGAGCACCACCATGCGGTCGAGAAAGCGCGTCGACTTGTGGCGCCAGCGCAGTCCCTTGTCCAGCCAGCCCGGCACCACGGCCTGCTGGAAGTGCGGGTACAGCACGATGCCTTCGTCTGCAGGTTGGTAGTCCAGGTGCAGGTGGTAGTCGGTGATGCCGCCGTCCCAGTAGGCGCCGCGCGGCGCGCCCGGAATGTCGTGCACCGCCGCCAGCAGGAACGGAATGGAGCACGAGGCCTGCAGCACCCGGTTGAAGTTGGCCTCACTCAGCGCGTGCTGGCGCGTGCGGAAGTCGGTCGTGCCGAAGGGCAAGGCCGCGCCGGGCGTGGAGAACACGCAGCGTTCCAGCCAGGCGCCCAGGCTCTTGCGGTGCAGGCTGTTGCTCGCGAAGGCGCCCAGGTAGCCGACCGGCGTGCGCGCCCTGCCCTCGCGCCCCAGGATGTGGCGCCCGCGTGAGGTCACCACATGCAGCCGGTAGCGCGCATGGCCCAGCACCTCGCCGATGCGTCCGCCATAGAAGGTGTCGAGGCTCTCCGCGAAACGTTCGCTGAGCTGGTGCGGGCTGAGCCGCTTCTGGCCCGGCGGCACTTCGAACTGCTGGCGCACGTAGTCGTGCTCGAAGCGCCCGAAGGCCGCCTCCGGGTCCGACAGGCAGGCCGTGGCCAGCCGCCACGCGCCGATCGACGCACCCACCAGGTCCACCGGCTGGCTCGACTGCGTGAGCCAGCGCCCGAAGATGAAGCGATCGAGCGGCCCGAGGATCAGCCCCTTGGGCCCGCCCGCCGCGCCGGGGACGGTGCGCACGTCCTGCGGGCGCAGGCCGTGCTGCTCGATGTGCTGGCGGGCCGCGGGGCCGGCGTAGATGCGCAGGGCTTTCATGCGGTACCCGTTTCGAAGGGATTGAAGACCTCGACACCGAAGCCGGCAAAGTCGCTGACGTTGCGCGTGACGACGGTCAGCCCGTGCTGTTTCGCCGTGGCGGCGATCATGGCGTCTTCGTACAGCGTGACGGAACTGCGGTGCATCAGCCGGGCCCACAGCCTGAAGGTTTTCGCATCCATCGGCAAGACGTTGTACGACGCAGCGACCAGCTCGACCCACTGCTCGATCTCGTCCGCTTTCGCCGCGTCCTGTTCGCGCGTGAGTTCGATGCCGGCCTGGATCTCTCCCAGCGTCACGGCCGACAGGTGAAGCTCGCTGTCGGGAATGGGCGCCAGCCACGCCAGGACGGCGCCATGAGGACGAAGCCGGCGCAGTTCGGAAATGACGTTCGTGTCCAGAAGGTACATGCCGCGCGCGCCTTCAACGGGCCGGGGTGACGCGTCGCCTGCGCGCGGCGCCGCGCTCGGGCACGAGGAACTCGGTGCGCGCCTCGTCGGTGCACAGCAGCTCCTTGAGCGAGGGCTTGGCGATGGCATGCAGCCGCCGCCATTCCGCGGCCGGCACCAGCACGGCCGCCTCGGCACCGCGCCGGGTGACCATTTGCGGCCCGTCGTTCAGACAGGCCTCCAGGAATTCGCTGAAACGCGCTTTCGCGTCTTGTACCGGCCAGGTTTTCATCGGCGCCACCCCATCAGACTAGTTAGATGACTAGTTTAACGGGGCAGCCTTCGATCTGCTGGCGGTTACTTGCGCAACCCCTGCAACTTGGCAAACGCACTCGCCATCTGCCCCGCCGGCTGCGGCGAGTTGTCGCGCCGGCCTTGTTGCTGCTGGCCGCGCCCTGCCCCTTCGAAGCGGTTGTCGCGCGGGCCGTCGCGGCGTGCGGGCGCGGCGTCGAGCTTCATCGACAGGCCGATGCGCTTGCGGGCCACGTCGACTTCCATCACCTTGACCTTGACGATGTCGCCAGTCTTGACGACTTCGCGGGCGTCGTTGACGAACTTGTGGCTCAGCTGGCTCACGTGGACCAGGCCGTCCTGGTGCACACCGAGGTCGACAAAGGCGCCGAACTGGGCGACGTTGCTCACGGTGCCCTCGAGGATCATGCCCTCGGTGAGGTCGGAGATGTCGTCCACGCCGTCGTTGAAGCGCGCCACCTTGAAGTCGGGGCGCGGGTCGCGGCCGGGCTTCTCGAGTTCGCCCAGGATGTCCTTGACCGTGATGACGCCGAACTTCTCGTTGGCGAACAGCTCGGGCTTGAGGGTCTTGAGCATGTCGGCGCGGCCCATCAGCTCGGCGATGGGCTTGCCGGTCTTGACGATGATCTGCTCGACCAGCGGGTACGTTTCAGGGTGCACGCCGGTGATGTCCAGCGGGTCGGCGCCGTCGCGGATGCGCAGGAAGCCGGCGCTCTGCTCGAAGGCCTTGGGGCCGAAGCCGGTCACGTCGAGCAGCTGCTTGCGGGTGGAGAACGCACCGTTGGCCTCGCGCCAGCGCACCACGGCCTTGGCCACGCTGGCCGACAGGCCGGACACGCGGCTGAGCAGCGGCACGCTGGCGGTGTTCAGGTCGACGCCCACCGAGTTCACGCAGTCTTCGACCACGGCCTGCAGGGTGCGCGCGAGTTCGCTCTGGTTCACGTCATGCTGGTACTGGCCCACGCCGATGCTCTTGGGGTCGATCTTCACGAGTTCGGCCAGCGGGTCCTGCAGGCGGCGCGCAATGGAGGCGGCGCCGCGCAGGCTCACGTCCACGTCGGGCATTTCCTGCGAGGCGAATTCGCTGGCGGAGTACACGGAGGCACCGGCTTCGCTGACGACGACCTTGTCGACCGTCATTTCGGGCGCGCCGGCCTGCGCGGCCATCTTGGCCAGCAGCTTGATGAGGTCGCCGGCCAGCTTGTCGGTCTCGCGGCTGGCGGTGCCGTTGCCGATGGCGATCAGGTTCACGCCGTGCTTGGCGCACAGCTTGCCCAGGGTGTGCAGCGAGCCTTCCCAGTCCTTGCGCGGCTCGTGCGGGAACACGGTGGCGGTCTCGACCAGCTTGCCGGTCGAATCGACCACGGCCACCTTCACGCCGGTGCGGATGCCGGGGTCCAGGCCCATCACGACACGCCGGCCGGCGGGGGCGGCCAGCAGCAGGTCGCGCAGGTTGTCGGCGAACACCTTGATGGCGACCTTTTCGGCGTCTTCGCGCAGGCGGGTGAACAGATCGCGCTCGGTCGACAGCGCCAGCTTCACGCGCCAGGTCCAGGCCACGCACTTGCGCAGCAGGTCGTCGGCCGGGCGGGCCGCGTGGCTCCAGCCCAGGTGCAGCGCGATCTTGCCTTCGGCGATGCTGGGCTTGCCCGGTTCGGGCTCCACCGGCAGCACGAGCTTGGCGTCGAGCACTTCGAGCGCGCGGCCGCGGAACACGGCCAGGGCGCGGTGCGAGGGCACGCGGCCGATGGGTTCGTCGTAGTCGAAGTAGTCGCGGAACTTGGCGATGTCGGCGTTGTTCTCGTCCTTGCCGGCCATCAGGGTGGACTTGAGCAGGCCTTCGTTCCAGAGCCATTCGCGCAGGCGCTGTACCAGCACGGCGTCTTCGGCCCAGCGCTCGGACAGGATGTCGCGCACGCCGTCGAGCACGAGGGGCACGGTGGAGAAATCGGGGCCCGGCTTGCCGTCGTCCAGCGTGGTGGCGGGTTGCAGGAAGGCCTTGGCTTCGACGGCCGGATCGAGCGTGGGGTCGGCCAAGAGCTTGTCGGCCAGCGGCTCGATGCCGAATTCGCGGGCGATCTGGCCCTTGGTGCGGCGCTTCTGCTTGAACGGCAGGTACAGGTCTTCGAGTTCCTGCTTGGTGGGCGCGAATTCGATCGCGGCGCGCAGCTCGGGGGTCAGCTTGCCCTGCTCGTCGATGGCCTTGAGCACCGCCACGCGGCGGTCTTCGAGTTCGCGCAGGTAAGACAGCCGGGCTTCCAGTTCGCGCAGCTGGATGTCGTCGAGGCCGCCCGTGACTTCCTTGCGATAGCGGGCAATGAACGGAACCGTGGCGCCTTCGTCGAGCAGTTCGACGGCGGCCTTCACCTGGTGCTCGCCGACCTTGATTTCAACGGCGAGCTGGCGAATGATTTTCTGCATGTCTTGAGCGCGTCCCTGGCAAAGCGCGGAAGTTTGCCATAGGCGACGAGGCCCCCCGCCGGGCACCGGCGCGGGATGGTTACAACGTGCTCTCGGCCGGCGCCGCGACCGCGGACTGCGGCAGCACTTCGCCGGGCATCACGAGCCGGATGCGCAGCCCGTGCGGCGCTGCATCCATGATGGCCAGCTCGCCATGCAGCGCGTCGGCGCGCTCGCGCATGCTGCGCAGGCCCTTGCCGCCGGCCTCGCCGGCCGCCGCATCCAGGCCGCGGCCGTCGTCGAGCACTTCGAGCACCAGCCCGTGCGAGCGTTCGCGCGGGCCGAAGCGCACTTCCACGCGGGTCGCCTGCGAATGGCGCAGCACGTTCGACAAGGCCTCCTGCGCGATGCGGCACAGCTGCATCGCGGCCTCGGGCGACAGCGGCGGCGCCAGCACCACGTCCTGCACGTTCCACACGAGCGTGATACCGAGCCGGTCGAATGCCGGTTGCAGTCGGTAACGCAGGTGGCCCAGGCGCTCGCCGATGCTGGTGTCGGCCTGGTCGTCGAGGGAGTCGACCGTCATCTGCAGCTCCAGCAGGCAGGCCTGCAGGGCCATCGACAGTTCGCGGGCGTCGGCGGAGCGCGGGTCGTAGCTGGCCATGAGGGCCACCAGCCGCGAGCCGACGCCGTCATGCAGGTCGCTGGCGATGCGGCGGCGCTCGGCGAGCACGGCCTGCGCCTGGCGGTAGCGCACGAGGCGGCGCCGCGTGAAATACCAGGTGGCCACGATCATGCAGAGCACGGCGACGTTCACCCCCTGCAGGGCCCAGAAGGCGGCCGGCACCTCGGTACCCAGCGTGGTGATCGCCGAGGTCGCGCGAATCACCTGCCCGACCACCGGCGTCAGGTGCAGCGCGAATGCGAGCCCCACCCACAGCAGCATCCGCTGGCGCGAGGCACGCGGCCACAGCCAGATCAGGAGCACACACCAGGCGGCGATCGAAAGCCACACGAACTGGTCCTCCAGGAAATACGGCGGGAGCGGGGGCGCGGGCGCGCGCATGGGTGGCTCCGCTGCGAACGCGGCGCGCCCGAAGCGCGCCCTAGAGCAGCCCCCGGTGCGAGGCGAAACTCACGGCCTGCGCGCGGGTGTGGGCGTGCAGCTTGCGGTAGATGTTCTTGACGTGCGCGTTAACCGTCTGGGCACTGATGGTGAGCTGCAGGGCGATCTCTTCCGTCACATATCCCGTGGCTACAAGTCGCAACACTTCGCGCTCCCGTGCCGACAGGGTCGCCTTGCTGTCCGGCGGGCGCACCGGGCTCGGATTGGCGCGCTGGTGGTCCAGGTGAACGAGCAGCCGCCGCGCCAGCCGGGGGGTGATGGCGGCCCCGCCATTCACCACCTGCAACACGGCCTGGGCATAGCTCTGGAACCAGGCGTTCTTCACCAGGTAACCCGAGGCGCCGAGCTCGAAGGCATGCAGCACCTGGGGCTCGTCTTCCAGCGCGGAAATGACGATGATCTCGGCCGCGCTGCGGTGCTTCTTGGCCTCTTCGATGAGCTCGAATCCGCTGCCGTCTCCGAGGCGGATGTCGACCATGAGCACATCGAATTCATGCTGCATCAAGAGGCGCCTTCCCTCGCGCAGGGAGCCGGCCTGGCCTTCGAGCTGGATGCGCAGATCGCCCAGCAGTTCCTGGGCGATGACACGGCGGACAAAGGGGTCGTCGTCGACGAGCAGGACACGAACGGGCTTGGTTTCCTGGCCTGTCAGGTAGTCCGGCCACGGCAGGGTATCCGCCGAGGGAGCCAGCAGCCCACCGAACTGGCCGGGATTGGAGAATTTCCTAGCGCCACCACCGACATCGGTCAATGAAATGTCGAGATCGTTTTCCATTTAAGCCCCCTTGTCACAGATAAAAGTCGCGACTTCGTGAACAAAAGTTAATCGATTTCTACTCTTTTTCCGGCTATCGGCTTTTTTGATTACCTTGGTTTCTTTCGGTTGCAATATTGCCAGATTGTGAACCAAAGTGATAGTTCCCACGAGGGGAACAGGGCCTAGAACCGGCTCTCTGCCAACGCCCAAAACGCCCTCGGACATTGCTTTCGCCATAGCCTTGCACTACCCAGCCTGAGGCATTTTTCGATCCCTTCCCCCCGCTGAAACTGCATCCCGGTCGCAACGGAATCCATTCAATCCGTGCTCGCTGACCGTCGCTGATGGCCGGATTCCCCGGCGATCGGGTTCGTTTCAACACTATCGAGGAAGCATCATGAAGAAGACTCTTATCGCCATGGCAGTGGTTCTCGTGGCTGGCATCGGGACCGCAACCGGCAGCAGCGTGGCGCTCGCCGTCACCAACACCACGACCGGTTCCTCCAGCTCGGCTGGCTCGGTCGCCGCCAGCTCCGGAACGGGCAGCGCACTGAGCTACAACGCAGCCAGCTCCACCTCGTCGGCCACGGCCAACGCGGCGGGTGGCGCAGCAGGCAACGCCTTCCTGCGCGTCGGCGGCGCCACCGCCAGCGGCTCGGCCACCACGCAAGGACGCGTGACCAGCGTGGCAGCAACGACCGGCAACGGCGTGGCTGCAGGCGGTGCGAATGCACAGGCCAATGCGACCTCGAGCGCCAATGCGAACTACGCCGGCGGCGGCGCCAACCCCGTGAGCGGCTCTGCAGGCGGCGCAGCCGGCTCCACCACCAACAACACCGCAGCCACCGCTGCAGGTCCTGGCGGCGGCCTGGCCGTGGTGACGCGCACCTCGGGCACGACGGCCGGCTTCAGCGCCAATTCGGGCGCGGTCAACGGCATCGTCAACGGCACGACGACCTCGGCCACGTCGGGCTCGACCGGCGGTTCCACGGGCGTCATCAACTTCGCCGTGGGCAACGCAGCGGGCTTCAGCAACGGTGGCGGCACCGCCGGTGGCGCGATCTCCGGCGCAACGGCCAACGCTCCCTGAGCGATCCGGACCATCGGTTGTTGGACCAGAAACGGGGAGGGGCACGCCCCTCCCCTGCTTCCCAAAGGAGTCGAAAAAATGAAAACATTGATTGCCCTGACCTTGCTGGGCCTGTCCGCCGGCGCCTTGGCGCAGACCACGGCGGGTGGCGCCAACAACCAGTCGCAGAGTTCAGCCACCACCAACGCCCAGGGCAACACCCAGGCGGTGAATTTCAACAGCTCCGCCCCCTCGGAAGTCACCTCCCGGGCCACGGTGGACAGCAACAGCACACAGAACATCAACAACACGGGCGCGACGACCAGCACCGTCGACTACCGTGGCAGCTACACCGTCAAGAACGTGCCCTCCGTGAGCGGCCCGAACCTGACGACCAGCAATGACACCTGCATGGGCAGCACCAGCGCCAGCGCCAACGGCGCCGGGGTCGGGCTGAGCTTCGGCACCACCTGGACGGACGAACACTGCAAGCGCCTGAAGATGAGCCGCGAGCTCTGGAACAAGGGCATGAAGGCAGCGTCGCTGGCCATGGACTGCATGGACCCGGCGGCCCAGGCGGCCCTGGAGATGACCGGCTCGAAGTGCCCGCAGTCGATGACCGCCGAAGAACGCGTGAGCGCATTCGGACCGCAGGCCTCGTCGGCCGGCGCACCCGTGGCGGCACGTCCGGCGGCGCCGGTGGCGCCCGTGGCCGCGGCTCCAGCACCTGCGCCGGCCCCCGTGGCGGTGGCCGTGCCCCAGCCGGTGGCGCCCGTGGCACCTGCGGCGCCTGTCGCGTTGGCCCCGGCTCCGGCCCCGGCACCCGCGCCGGTCGTGGCGGTGCAGCAGCCCGCCCCACCGGCCACGCTGGTCGAGGCGATGCCCATGGCAGCCCCGGCGCAGGAACAGCCGGCGCCGCAACCCGCGCCGGCCGCGACCGCCGTCCCGGTGTCTGCGCCGGAAGTGGCACCGGCCCCCGTGGCCGCAGCGCCCGCCGAGGAAGCCGCGGCACCTGCGGCGGAGCCGGCACCGGTCATTGCGAGCGCCGTGGCCCCGCAGCCGGACATCCTGGAAGCGCGCATCACGCGCCGCCTGCCGGCTGACCCGGCCGACGAGGTGGCTTCGGCACCGGCCGACGCGCAATGAGGCCGGTTCTGGAGTCCATCACCATGAACACCAGGACCGTTCCTCTCTGGCTGGCCGCCTGTTGCGTGGCGACGGCGTCGGTGGCCGCCACGCCGATCATCCGCATCGAGCGGATGCCCATGGGCAGCGGCCTGCAGAACGCCAGCGGCACGGAAAACGCCGAGCCGGTGGGCGACTACGGCGTCTGGCACGTGCCGCAGTACATGCCGGGGTTCCCGACCTCGGCCACCATCTGGCCGCGCGTCGTGATCATCCAGTGCAACGTCACGCGGTGCAGCGGCTACGAAGTGACGCCCGAACTGGGCCGGGGCGAGTACCTGTTCTTCCGGCCCGCGGAAGACAGCAGCGTCGGCCGCAAATAGACAGGCGCGCAGACGCCGCCTTTTCGAACGATGCGCCGCCGGGTCCGCAAGGTCCCGGCGGCGCGCGGCCGTGTGCGTATACCCTTCGCGCATGCACAACCCCCTCGTGCGCGCCTTGCGCGCCCTGTTTCGCGCCGTTGCCACCACGATCCTCGTGCCGGTGCTGCTGTTCGAGGAATGGGGCTGGGCCCCGCTCGCGGCATTGGTCGCGCGGCTTGCGCGCCTGCCCTTCTGGGCGCGGCTCGAGAACCTGCTGCGCGCGCTGCCGCCCTGGGGCGCGCTGCTGGCGTTCTTCGTGCCGATGCTGCTGCTCTTTCCGGTGAAGCTGCTGGCGCTGTTCCTGTTCGGCCGCGGCCACGCGTTCAGCGGCATGGCCGTGCTGCTGTTGGCCAAGCTCGCCGGCACGGCGGTGGTCGCGCGGATCTTCCAGCTGGTCGAGGGCTCGCTGATGCGGCTGGCCTGGTTCGCCCGCTGGTACCCGCGCTGGAAAGCATGGAAAGACAGCGTGCTGACACGGGTGCGCGAAAGCCGCCCCTGGCGCATCGTGCGGGCGGTGCACCGGCGGGTGCTGCGCGGCTGGCACCGGCTGCGCGCTGAGTGAATCCACTTTTACCCGGGTGTATTGTGTTTTATATTTTGCCCGGGTAATATTTGGAGATGAATCCATCTCCCCACACCAGGCGTACCCTGGTCAAGCAATACAAGGACAGCGTGCGCCCCGCCGGCGTCTTCGTGATCCGCAACCTGATGGACGGCCGCGTCTACGTGGCCGGCAGCCTCGACGTCGAAGGCGCCATGAACCGCGCCCGCTTCGAGCTGAACCTGCGCTCGCACCGCAACAAGGCATTGCAGCGCGACTGGGTGGCGCAGGGCGCGACGCACTTCGGCTTCGAGGTGATCGACCGGGTGAAGGAGCGCGACGACCCCGCCTTCGACCGCGCGGCGGAGCTGGAAAAGCTGCTGGAACTCTGGCGCGAGGAACTCCAGTGCACCACTGACAAGGGCTACAACACGCCATGAGCACCGACGCACTGGGCTTTTGCCTCGACCTCGGCCGCGCCCACGCCAGCCTGAGCTTGAAACTCAACGAGGACCTGGGCGCCTTCCACGGGCTGGACTACGACGACTTCACCCTGCTCCACCTGTTGCTGCGTGCCGGCAACGGCGCCATGCCGATGGCCGAGCTTGCGCACACGCTGGGGTTGCCAATGTCGGCGCTCATCCGCAAGATGGTGCTGCTCGAAAAGACCGGCCTGGCCGAGCGCACGACGGGACCCGATGACGACCCCCAGCGCCATGCGAATATTCGCAGCGGCGGAAAGAAGTTGATGCAAGCCGCCATCACCACCGTCGAAGCGATCTGCGTCGATGCCGTGAAATCGCTGGACCCGCAACGCCTGCCAGACCTCCATGCCGCGCTGCGGGTGCTGTGCGATCACGACACGCCGCACGCCTGAACCGTCCTGCGGGTAGATTACGAACCTCGTTTCGTTCCGCCCGGATCGACAACCCAAAAAGAATTTGCATGTCACCCGACGAACTACCGACCACATTCACTGCGTTTGCCGGCTTCCAGCGCGTCGCCGCCGGCACCAAGGCCCAGGTGCTCACGCAACTGCGCGAGCGCGGCGACGCCGCCACCTGCCTCGTGTTCGACGACCAGACCGGCGAGCAGCTCGATGTCGACCTGCGCGACCCGAAGGCCATCGAGACCTCCGCGCTCGAAGCCGAGAAACACGAAGACGCGCCGCGCGGCGTCGGCCGTCCGCGCCTGGGCGTGGTGGCGCGCGAAGTCACGCTGCTGCCGCGCCACTGGGACTGGCTCGGCCGCCAGCCGGGCGGCGCCTCGGTGGCGCTGCGCAAGCTGGTGGACGACGCACGCCACGTGCACGCCGACCGCGACACGGTGCGCGCCGCGCGTGAAGCCACCTACCGCTTCATGACCGCCATCGCGGGCAACCTGCCCGGCTTCGAGGAAGCCACGCGCGCGTTGTTCGCGGGCGAGCATCAGCGCTTCAGCGACCTCGTGGAACCCTGGCCCACCGACCTGCGCGTGCACCTGCACAAGCTGTCGGCCGGTGGCTGGGGTGCTGCATGAGCGCGGCGCCCGACAGCAGCACCACCTCCACCAGCCCCGGCAACCCGAGCGGACTGCGCGGCGTGCCCGTGGCGCCGGTGGGCGCGCCGCGTCCGCTGTGGAAGGTGTTCCTGTTCTTCCTGGCGCCGATGTTGCTCAGCAACATCCTGCAGTCGCTCTCCGGCACCATCAACAACATCTACGTCGGGCAGATGCTCGGCGTGAGCGCGCTGGCGGCGGTGTCGAGCTTCTTCCCGGTGATGTTCTTCTTCATCGCCTTCATCATCGGCCTGGGTGCGGGCGCCTCGGTGCTCATCGGCCAGGCCTGGGGCGCGCGCGATGCGGCCAAGGCCAAGGCGGTGGCGGGCACCACGCTCACGGTCGGCCTGCTGCTGGGGCTGGCGATCGCGGTGTTCGGTGGCCTCTTCACGACGCCGATGCTGGCCATGCTGGGCACGCCGCCCGACGTGCTGGCCGACTCCACGCGCTACGCCCGCATCATGCTGATCGCGATGCCCGGCGTGTTCCTGTTCCTGCTGGCCACCGCCATGCTGCGCGGCGTGGGCGACACCATCACGCCGCTGCTGACGTTGCTGATTTCCACGGCGATCGGCCTGGTCGTCACGCCCGCGCTCATCCGCGGCTGGGGCGGGCTGCCGCAGCTGGGCGTGGCGGCGGGCGCGTGGGCCTCGGTGCTGTCGTTCGCGGTCGCGACCACGTGGCTGGGCTTCCGGCTGCGCCAGAAAAAGAGCCCGCTCGCGCCCGACGCGGAGTTCGTGCGCTGCCTGCGCATCCAGCCGCAGCTGCTGAAAGCGGTGCTGAAGATCGGCGTGCCCACCGGCGTGCAGATGATCGTGGTGGCGCTGGCCGAAGTGGTGCTGCTGTCGATGGTCAACAGCTACGGCTCCAACGCCACGGCCGCCTACGGCGCGGTGAACCAGGTGGTGGCCTACGTGCAGTTCCCGGCCATCTCGATCGCCATCACCACGTCGATCCTCGGCGCGCAGGCGATCGGCGCGGGCCGCGCCAACCGGCTCGGGGCCATCGTGCAGACCGCGCTGGGCATGAACCTCGTGCTGACGGGCGGGCTGGTGCTGCTGGGCTACCTGTTCTCGCGTCCGCTGATGGGCTTCTTCATCACCAGCGCGCCGGTGATCGAGATCGCGCAGAACCTGCTGCACATCATGCTGTGGAGCCTGGTGCTGTTCGGCATGGCCTCGGCGATCTCGGGGATCATGCGCGCCAGCGGTTCGGTGCTGGTGCCGACGCTGATCTCGATCGTCTGTATCCTGGGCGTCGAAGTGCCGGTGGCCTGGCTCATGAGCCGCCACTTCGGCATGGGCCTGGATGGGATCTGGGTCGCCTACCCGGTGACCTTCGGCGCGATGCTGCTTCTGCAGACCGCGTACTACCGGCTGGTGTGGCGCAAGAAGCCGATCGGCCGGCTGGTCTGATCGCTGCCTCGGCGGGGTTCACTCCCCGTCGAAGGCCTTCTTCACCGTGGCGATGTCGAGCTTGATCATCTTCATCATGGCCGCCATCGCGCGGGCCGCCTTGGCCGCGTCCTTGTCCTGGAACATGCGGATGAGCGGCATCGGCGTGACCTGCCACGACACGCCGAAGCGGTCGGTGAGCCAGCCGCACTGCACGGGCTGGCCGCCGCCCTCGAGCAGCTTGTCCCAGTAGTAGTCGACCTCCTCCTGCGTCTCGCAGGTCACGATGAGCGAGATGGCCGGCGTGATCTTGTACTCGGGCCCGCCGTTGAGCACCATGAACGACTGCCCGTCGAGCTCGAAGGTCGCCGTGAGCAGCTTGCCCTTCTTGGCGGGATTCACATCGCCCCAGAGCAGCGTGTCGGTGAGGCGCGACTTGGGAAAGATGGCGGTGTAGAAGTTGACCGCATCCTCTCCGTTGCCGTCGAACCAGAGGCAGGGAATGATCTTCTGCATGGAATCTCCTTGGGTTGAATGATGAACTGAAGGGTTCAGTATCAAAGCCGAAGCGGCGCCCTGTCAACCTGCGCCGCGGCTGTCAGTGAGAAGTTCGCAGGCGGGGCCGCGGGCCACAATGGGCCGGTCCTTCGCTTCGGAACTGCCATGTTCGCCCCTTCCAGAAACCGCCTTGGCGCCCAGGCTTTGCTCACCGCCGCGCTCGCCGCCCTGGCGGTGTCGGCCGGCGCGGCCGATGCCACCTACCCCGACGCCGCCGCCAGTGACCCCGCCAGGCTCGGCTGGATGACCGGTTCGCCGCCGCCATCCGACCGCACGCTGCGTTTCGACGACGGTAGCTATTTCCAGTTTCCGGCGATGCGCTGGAGCGTGTCGAATTTCCGCCAGCTGATGCCGACCGTGAACGTGTCGCGCGGGCTCGGTGCGCCGTCTGCCCTGCCCCAGGCCTTGCGCAAGGACATCGACACGCTGCGCTTCACGCCGCTCGGCGCGAAGACGCCCATGACCTGGGACGCATCGCTGGCCGCCACCTACACCGACGGCATCCTCGTGCTGCACCGCGGACGCGTGGTCTACGAGCGCTACTTCGGCGTGCTGAAAGACGACGGCCAGCACGGCGCCATGTCGGTCACCAAGTCGGTGGTCGGCACGCTGGGCGCGATGCTGGTGGCCGAAGGCACGCTCGACGCCAACAAGCCGGTGGCCCACTACGTGCCCGAACTGGCGACATCGGCCTTTGGCAACGCCACCGTGCGCCAGGTGCTCGACATGACCACGGGCCTGAAGTTCAGCGAGGACTACGCCGACCCGAAGGCCGAGGTCTGGGCCCATGCGCAGGCCGGCAACCCGCTGCCCAAGCCCAAGGACTACACCGGCCCGCGCAGCTATTACGAGTTCCTGCAGACCGTGCAGCCCGAAGGCAAGCATGGTGAAGGCTTCGGCTACAAGACCGTCAACTCCGACGTGCTGGGCTGGGTGATCGCGCGCGCCACCGGCCGCACCGTGGCGCAGCTGCTGTCGGAGCGCATCTGGCGCCACCTGGGCGCCGAGCAGGACGCCTACTTCACCGTCGATTCGATCGGCACGCCCTTCGCGGGCGGCGGCCTGAACACGGGCCTGCGCGACCTCGCGCGCTTCGGCGAGATGCTGCGCAACGACGGCCGCGTGAAAGGCCGGCAGGTCGTGCCCAAGGCTGCCGTCGAAGACATCCGCCGCGGCGGCGACAAGGCCGCCTTCGTCAAGGGCGGCTACCCGCTGCTGCAGGGCTGGAGCTACCGCAACATGTGGTGGGTGACGCACAACGACCACGGTGCCTACATGGCGCGCGGCGTGCACGGCCAGCGCATCTACATCGACCCGAAGGCCGGGATGGTGATCGTGCGCTACGCCTCGCACCCGATCGCGGGCAACGCCGCGAACGACCCGGTCACGCTGCCGGCCTTCGAGGCGCTGGGGCGGCATTTGCTGCGCGCACCGCGCTGAAAGCAGCTACCAACGGTAGGTCGCCGTGGCCGTCGTCGTGCGCGGGTAGCCGTAGTAGCAGTTGCGGTAACCGCAGTTCGCGAAGTACGTCTTGTTGGTCAGGTTGCGCAGGTTCAGCGCCAGGCTCCAGCGGTCGATGTCGTAGCCGAGCATGGCATCGAACACCGTCGAGGCCGGCACCTTGCTCGGCCACGCGGCCTCGCCGTCGCCGTAGTTCGAGCCCGTGTAGCGCGCGCCCAGGCCCACCTTCACGCCGCCGGCGAAGCGGTAGTCCGCCCACACTGACAGCCGGTGGCGCGGCACGGCCGTGGCCTGCTTGCCGATCTCGCTCGTGTTGGCGCTTGCCGTGACGATGGCCCGCGGCGTGTAGCTGTACGACGCCGTGAGGTTCAGGCGCGAGGCGATCTCGGCCGTGGCCTCGAGCTCCAGGCCGCGCACCGAGATCTCGCCCGTCTGCTTGGGCATGAACTCGCCGTCGTAGCTGATGTAGTTCTTGCGCCGCAGGTCGAAGATGGCGGCGCTGTACATCGCCTTGCTGCCCGTGGGCTGGTAGCGCACGCCGGCCTCGTATTGCTTGCCGCTTTCGGGCTTGAACGGGTCGCCCGACACCGGGTCGATGGTGGCCGTGGGCGCGAACGACTCCGAGTAGCTCAGGTACGGTGCCCAGCCGCTCGGGTGCAGGTAGACCAGGCCGGCCCGGCTGGTGAACTTGTGGTCGCGCATGCGCTGGCGCGAGCCGTCGAGGCGGCTGTCCACCGTGCTGTCGGCGGTGTCGTAGCGCCCGCCCAGCGTCAGCGTCCAGCGCTCGCCCCACTTGATCTGGTCCTGCAGGTAGACGCCGGTCTGCGCGAGCCGCGTGATGCCATCGAAGTACGGCGCGGGCCGCTCGATCGGCCCGCCGTACACCGGCGCGTAGATGTTCAGCGGCGAGGCGCTGCCGCCGCTGAAGGTGACCTGGTCGATGCGGGTGCGCTGGTAGTCCAGCCCGACCAGCACCTTGTGCTGCGTCTCGCCCAGGCGGAAGTCGGCCTGCAGCTGGTTGTCGAGTGCCAGCGCGCCGATGTTCTCGCGGCTACCGAACACGCTGCGCGACATCTGCTGGAAGTTCAGCGGGTCGTTCGGCACGTCGGGGTTCAGCGCCATGAAGCCCTTCAGCTGCGTGCCCGTGTAGTCGAGCTTCTGGTGCGCGTAGCGCGCGTTCTGCCGCACCGTGAAGGTGTCGTTGATGCGGTGCTCGAACTGGTAGCCGACCATCTGCTGGTCCTGGTCGAAGCGGTCGAAGCCGGGCTCGCCGACGAAGAGTTTCGAGGGAATGGTGGTGCCGATCGCGGTCGGATCGAGCGAGCCGACCTGCGGCCGTGCGCGCGTATAGACGCCGCCGCGCGTGCGCGAGAACTGCGACAACAGCGTGAGCGTGGTGTCGCTCGACGGCTTCCAGGTGAGCGCAGGCGCGATGTACATGCGGTCGTCGGCCTCCTTGCCCGCCGGCAGTTGCGCGTCGCGCACGAGGCCGGTGATGCGGTACAGCAGCTTGCCGTCGGCGTCGAGTGCGCCCGAGAAATCGCCCGCCACCTGCTTGCGGGCATGGTCGCCCACCTGCAGCTGCAGCTCGCGCACGGGCTCCGCCGTCGGGCGCTTGCTGACCACGTTCACCACCCCGCCGGGGCCGCTCATGCCGTACAGCACCGACGACGGGCCGCGCAGCAGCTCGATGCGCTCGGCGCCGTAGTTCTCGGTGCGCCACACGCCCCAGGTGCTGTTGTTGCGCAGTGGCAGGCCGTCCAGGTAGAAGCCCGGCGAATAGGCGTCGAAGCCACGCAGCGAGATCCAGTCGTAGCGCGAATCGGCGCCGTAGGTGGTGGTCGACACGCCCGGTGTGTAGCCCAGCGCGTCCTTCAGGTTGGTGGCGCCGATGGCCTCGATGCGGTCGGCCGTGATGACCGAGATCGACTGCGGCGTCTCGATGATCGGCGTGTCGGTCTTGGTGGCTGTGGCGCTGCGTTTGGCGACATAGCCCTGCACCCGGCCCGTGGCGCTTTCCTCGCCGTCGGCCACGACGGTCACGGCCGGCAGCGTGGACGTGCCGCCCGTGGCGGGCGCCGTCTTGATGACCGCCGCATTGCCTTCCATCGTGGCCGCCAGGCCGCTGCCGGCCAGCAGCCGGTCGAGTGCCTGCCGGGCCGTCAGGCTGCCCGAGATGGCGGGCGCGGTCTTGCCCGCGACCAGGCTCTGCTGCACGACCAGCTGGATGCGGGTCTGCCGCGCCCAGTCGTTCAGCGCCTCGGCCAGCGGCTGGGCCGCGATGTGGATCGGCTGGGGCGCGCCCTGCGCCCGGGCCATCAGGGGCGCGTTCGCCAGGGCCAGTGCAACGGCCAGGGCCAGCGGCGCGGGTGTCATCTTTGTTCTCAAGCGCTTCGTCATCGAACGTCTTCCAGGTAGTGAATGCAAATGGTTCCTATCTGGGCTGACGCACGAGCCGGCGGAATCCCCGTAGTGCCGGCGAGAAATTCTTGATTCTTTTGTTTCAGGGGGCCGGCAGGATTTCCGCGACCGTGCCGGCTTCCTTCAGCCGCACCGGCAAGGCGCTGGCCAGGGCGCGCCGCAGCGTGCGCGCGTCCCGCGGGTCGAAGGTGCCGCTCAGTCGCAGGGCCGCCACGGCCGGGTCGTTCACCACCAGGCCGGTGCTGCCGTAACGCTCCAGCTCGGCCAGCGCGCGGGCCAGCGGCGTGTCGACGAAGCTCAGGCGGTGCTCGCGCCAGGGCGCGATGCCGTCGCGCGGCACGGCCGAGACGGCGGAGAACCGGCCCTGCGCATCGCTCTCCACCTGGCGCCCAGCGGTCAGGAAGACTTCGCTCGTCGCATCCGGCGCCCGGCGCAGCACGCGCACCTTGCCCTCTTCCACCGACACCCGCGTGCCGTCGGCGCCCGGCATGCCGGGGGTGTGGCGCACGGCAAAGCGCGTGCCGACCACCCGCACGCGCAGCGGCCCGGCCAGCACGTCGAACGGGCGTTTCGCATCGGACTGCACGGCGAAGACCGCCTGCCCGTCGATCAGCGTCACCTCGCGGCGGTCGCGGAACAGGCGCACTTCGAGGCGGGTGGCGGTGTCCAGCCGCAGCCGGGAGCCGTCGGGCAGCGGCGCCTCGAGCTGCTGGCCGCGTCGGGTGGCGAAGGCCTGTTCGAACACGGGCTGGGCCTGCACATGGCGCCAGCCGAGATAGCCGGCGCCGACCACCATGCCGGAAGCAGCCAGCACAAAAGCCGGCTTCAGGAAGCCGCGGCGCGTGGGTGCGGCGGGCGCGCGGCCTTCGAAGCCGCTGCGCCAGCCCGCGACCGTCTCGGGCGCGATCGCGTCGAAGGCGCGCCAGCGCGACTCCCATTCGCGAAACGCCTCGCCATGGCGCGCATCGGCACCCAGCCAAGCCTGGAACGCGCGCTCGTCGGACGCGCTCCAGTGCGTGCGCTGGCGGCGGACGAACCAGTCCAGCACGTCCTGTCGCAGGCGCAGGGCTTCTTCGGACGGAGGCGACGTGAGGGTCATGACGTGGGGATCATTCTTATGGGGGTAGACGCACGAGCGTGGTCAAACCCTGTAATGGGGCGTCTCATCTCACTCTGAACCACGGGTCCGCTCCAGGCACGCCCAGCATGCCTCCATCGCAATACGCAACTGCATCTCGACCGTCCGCACCGAAATGCCCATGCGCGCAGCCACCTCGGCGTACGAGAGCCCGTCGAACTTGTAGAGCACGAAGGCTTCGCGGCAGCGCGGAGGCAGCCGGTCGATGGTCTCGACCATGGCCGCCATGCCCTGGCTGGACGACAGGATGGCGTCGGGCTCGAAGGTGGGCGGGCCGATGCAGTCGTCGGCGTCGGGCGGTGCGTCATCGGGCGCCGCCGTGTCGCCGCCCGCGCGCACGCTGGTGCGGCGGTGGTGGTCGGTGACGAGGTTGCGGGCCGTGCGGTACAGCAGCGCGCGCGGGTCGCGCACCACGCTGCCGGTGCGCTGCGCCTCGTACACCCGCACGTAGCTCTCCTGCGCCAGGTCGGCCGCGGTGGCGCGGTCGGGTACCTTGCGGGACAGAAAGCTCAGCAGCTCGCGGTAATAGCGTTCGAACACGGGCGCACCACAGCCGGAAAGGGTTGGTCGAAGTCCAGGGGCAGGTTGGCTTCGACACGGCGTGGCTACCTGAGAGATTCAGAACAAAAGAAAACGCGAGATTATGTGCGGGTTCAACCCGCCGATCGCCGAAGGGTAGGCATTTCGCCTGCCGCGCACGGCATGCGCGCGGGCTACCCTCCCCTTCGGCCTCGTCCGGACTCGCCTGTCCTCAGTTCCCGCACGCCGGGTGCTTCTGCCCTTCGGTGGTGTTCGGCAGGCCCAGGAAGTCCAGGATGTGCGGCGTCGTGCCGTCCACCTGCGTCAATGCGGTACCCCCGAGGTTGCCCACGCAGTAGCTGGGCTTGAGCGGGTTCTGGTGGTTGTTGTTCAGGATCAGCAGCGTGCTGCGTTCGGCCGCCGTCTGTCCGCCGTGGCTGCTGCCGGTGCCGCCGTGGTCCGAGGTGACGACGATCAGCCATTCTTCATTCGCGTAGTTCGGCCGCGACGTGAGCGCCGTGAGCACCTGCTGGATCTGCTGGTCTTCGCCGGCGATCTTGCCCTGGTAGTAGGCATTGAGCGGGTCGTAGCTCGGCGCGTGGACGTCGACGTTGTGCAGGTAGTAGAAGATCGCCGTCGGCGGGTGCTTCCAGCTCAGCCAGCCCTTCACCGCATCGGTGGCCTGCTGCGAATTCTTGGCCGCGTTGGCGACCACGAAGTCGGCCAGCGCGGGGCGCAGGTTGTGGGTGATGTTGAACCAGTCGCCCACCACCGCCGTCGTGGCCGTCGGCCAGGCCGCCTTGATCTGGTCGAACACGTGCGTCTTCTTCAGCGGCAAGGTGGTGGTGTTCGAGGTCACGCCATGCTTGTCGGCCCAGAAGCCGGTGAACACCGACGACCAGCCCGGCCCGCTCACGGTCGCCTGCTTGGTGCCGCCCGCCAGCACGTTGCCGTGGAAGGCGCCGCCGGCGATCAGCGCCGACATCGCCGGCGTCTGCACGCAGCCGGCGCACTGGATGGCGTCGCCGCGCAGGCCGTCGATGCCGATCAGCAGGATGTGCTTGTTGCCGGGCACGGGGTTGGGAACGCCCTCGCCCGCGATCAGCGAGTAGTGGTCGTAGGGGTTGCCGACGTAGTCGGTCTTCAGGCCGCCGATGTCGCTGGCGCGCTTGTCGCTGAGGTCGCAGCGCTGGTTGGTCTTGTGGTAGTCGAAGGACTTGCACCACGACGAGCGGCTCGCGTCGGTGCAGGCGTTGGCGCAGTCGGCGGGCGTCACGGTCTGCAGGGCCTCGGTGTTGTAGCCGCTGATGGCCGCATTGGGCGTGTGCGCGAAAGGCTTCAGCGGATCGGGCTTGAGGCTGTAGTGGTCATAGGGGTTGCCGGGGTAGTCGGTCTTCAGCCCGCCCACGTCGGCGGCGCGCTTGTCGCTCAGGTCGCAGCTCTGGCCGGCCTTGTTGTAGTCGAACGAGACGCACCAGGCGCCGCGTGGCGCGCCCAGGCAGGCCGACGCGCACATCTCGGGCGTGGACTGCGTCAGGTTCTCGATGTTGTTGCCGGAGATGGCTGCGTTCGGCGTGGCCGCGAAAGCGTCCAGCGCGGCGGCGCCTGCATGCCCGGCGAGTGCGGCAAGCAGCAGGCCCGCCAGGGATGCACGGATCGATGACTTCATGAGGTCTCCTCATCACAGGGTCGTGGGGTGATTCCCGGGCACCGCCTCGCCGTTTTTTCAGTGCGAGTGCAACGCCGGGCGGAGTAAATCACCGCCGCCTGCCATCGATCCAATTCAAAAATCTTCGATGTTGTATTGAGCAGAGCTATACATCGCCGCGTCACGCAACGCGATCAGGCCGCGATCAAACCGCGCGGTTCGAGAACGCCATCACCCCGTCGTCCACGCGCCCGAGGCGCAGCAGGAGGATGTCGCGCAGGTAGTTCTGGTGCAGCTTCCACGGCGTGTGCGCGCCCTGCTTGGGAAACTTGTCGAGCGAGCGCTGCACGTAGCCCGAGCTGAAATCGATCCACGGTTCGGGCGACAGGTCGGGGCCCGCGTTGTGCGGCGTGCATTGCCGCCAGCCGTGCTTGTGCATGTGGTTCAGCAGCCGGCAGACGTAGGCGCAGGTCAGGTCGCACTTGAGCGTCCACGAGGCGTTCGTGTAGCCGAAGGACGAGGCCAGGTTGGGCACGTCGCTGTACATCATGCCCTTGTAGTTGAAGGTCGCTGCGGGGTCGACGCGGCGGCCGTCCACGCTCAGTTCGATGCCGCCGAGCACCTGCAACTCGAGGCCGGTGGCGGTGACGATGATGTCGGCCTCGAGTTCGCGGCCCGACTTCAGCCGCAGGCCCTCGGGCGTGAAGGTGTCGACGTGGTCCGTGACCATCGAGGCGCGCCCCGCGTTCAGCGCCGCGAACAGATCGCCGTCGGGCACGAGGCACAGGCGCTGGTCCCACGGGTTGTAGCGCGGCGTGAAGTGCGTGGCGATGTCGTAGCCGGGCCCGAGCGCGTGGCGCACGCCGCCCAACAGCATGCGCCTGACGCGTGCCGGCTTGCGCCGCGCGAGACGGAAGAACAGCATGCCGAGCGTCACGTTCTTCCAGCGCGTGAGGCGGTACGCGGCCATCGCCGGCAGCAGGCGCCGCAGGCGATTGGCAATGGGGTCTTCGGCCGGGCGCGCCACCACGTAGGTCGGCGAGCGCTGCAGCAGCGTGACGTGCGCGGCGGTCTGGGCCATGGCGGGCACCAGTGTCATTGCAGTGGCGCCGCTGCCGATCACGACCACGCGCTGGCCGCTGTGGTCCAGGTCGGCGGGCCAGTGCTGCGGATGGACGATGCGGCCCTGGAAGTCGGCCATGCCGGCGAAGTCGGGCGTGTAGCCCGCCTCGTAGCGGTAATAGCCGCTGCACAGGAACAGGAAGTTGCAGCGCCACTGAACGAGCTGCTTGTCGGGGCCCTGCTCCACATCGACCGTCCAGCAGGCGTCGGCGCTCGACCAGGCGGCGCGCACCACGCGGTGCTGGTAGTGGATCTTGTCCTCGACGCCGTGCTGGCGCGCAGTGTCGCGCACGTACTGCAGGATCGACGGACCGTCGGCGATCGCCTTGGCCTGCGTCCACGGGCGGAACACGTAGCCCAGCGTGTACATGTCGGAGTCGGAACGCACGCCCGGGTAGCGGAACAGGTCCCAGGTGCCGCCGCTGCGTTCGCGCCCTTCGAGGATCGCGTAGCTGCGGCCCGGGCACTGCGCCTGCAGGTGGCAGGCGGCGCCGATGCCGGACAGGCCGGCACCGACGATCAGGACATCGACGTGCGGCGGCGCGACGGCCGGTTGTGCTGCTTCCATCGGTGGTTTGTCTCCTGCCTCATGGCTTGTCGTTGTCTGGCTTTTCTGCGGGCGTGCGCCGGATCATCAGCCAGGCGCTCACGGCACTCAGCACGGCCAGGCCGGCGCTCAGCAGCATCACCCAGCGAAAGCCTGCGACGAAGGATTCGGCCACGGCGCGCTTCACGGCGGCAACGGTGGCCGCGTCGGCCCCCGGCGGCGCGCCGGCCGCGGCCAGCCGGTCACGCTCGGCCGCAAGAAAAGCCCGCACCTCGTCCGACGCGCCCATCGCCTGCAGCCGCTCGGCCAGCGCCGCGTCGAAGGCCCAGGCCATGATGGCGCCGAACACCGCGATCGCCAGCACCGCCGCCGCGCGCGACACCGCGTTGTTCACGCCCGAGGCCACGCCCGCGAGGTCGGGCCCCACGGCGTTCATGACCGTGGTGGTGAGCGGCGCGACCGTCACCGTCATGCCAAAACCCAGCACCACCACGGCCGGCAGAAAGCCGCTCCAGTAGCTCGCACCCACGCCAGGCAGCGCGAACAGCGCAAAGCCCACGGCCGCGATGGCCGGCCCGATGACCAGCGGCACGCGCGGCCCGAAGCGGTCGACCAGCTGCCCGGCCCAGCCCGAGAGCGCGAACATCAGGAAGATGAACGGCAGCAGCGCCGCGCCCGCCACCGTGGCCGAGTAGCCCTGCACCTGGATCAGGTTGAGCGGAAAGAAATACAGCCCGCCGCCCAGCGCCGCATACAGCAGCAGCGTCAACAGGTTGGCGCCGCTGAAGTTGCCGATGCGCAGCAGCGACAGCGGCAGCATCGGCGTGCGCGCCCGGCGTTCGGCGATGACGAAGCCGACGCTGCCCACGACACCGATGGCCAGTGCCGCGAGCACGGCCGGCGAACGCCAGCTCTGCGTCGGCGCCTCGATGAAGGCGTAGACGATGCCGCCCAGCCCGGCGGTTGCCAGCAGCGCGCCCCACAGGTCGAGCCCGCCACGCGCCGCGGCGCCTTTGCTCTCGGGCACGTGGCGGCGCACGATCCACAGCACCAGCAGCGCCATCGGCACGTTGATGAGAAAAGCCCAGATCCACGAGAAGTGATCGACCAGGAAACCACCCAGCACCGGCCCCACCGCCGCCGTGATGCCGCTGAAGCCCGACCAGGTGCCGATGGCCTTCCCGCGTTCCTTCTCGGGAAACGACGCGCTGATGAGCGCCAGGCTGCCCGGCACCAGCAGCGCCCCGCCGATGCCTTGAATCGCGCGTGCGGCGATGAGCTGTTGCACGTCGGCTGCGAGCGCACAGCCCACCGACGACAAAGCGAACACGACGACGCCGATGGCAAAGATGCGCCGCCGTCCGTAGCGGTCGCCGAGCGCGCCGCCCACCAGCAGCAGCGCCGCGAGCAGCAAGGCGTACGACTCGACCACCCATTGCGCCTGGAAGGCCGTGGCATGCAGATCGGCCTGGATGGCAGGCAACGCGACGTTGACCACGGTGCCGTCGATGAAGGCCATGCTCGAACCGACGATGGCCGCGGCCAGCACCCAGGGCTTGGACGCTTCGGGGCAGGCGCCCTCTTCCGTGGGAGATGGAGACCCATGCAGGATCAGCGTGTCGTCGCAGGGCGCCTTGCCGATCTGTGCCATTGGGCCTCCGTTCTAGCGGATGGCGGCGTGGTGCCTTCCCCCGTCGGGGAAAGGTGAAAGCCTCAGGTCGCGCACGCCGTCGCGCCCGGGTTCGCCCGCGCCGCGTTCACGCTGCGCGCCATGGCCGCCGCCGCCGCGGCCGTCACGCGCTGCGCGCCCTGCGCCAGCGCGTCCATGCCGCCGCCGGTGGCTTCGCCCGCGTCGAGCCGGCACACCAGCGTGCGCGCCTCGTCGGAACGGCGCAGGGTCCAGGTGAAGCCGGCGTCCACGCGCCCGCCGTCCACCATCTCGAACTGGCGCACCTGCACCGCCACGCGCCACACGGGCTGCGAGGTCTGGCGGCCGCCCTGCGTGACGTCGAGCGCGCCGAGCCGGCTGGCGATGCCGCTGCCCAGCGCGTCGCGCAGCTCGTTCTCGAAGGACGAGGCCCAGCGGTGCTGCTCGAGCACGTCGACCTGCACGCCGCCGGTCGGGCGGCGCACCACCATCTGCGGGCGCGCCAGCCGCTCGGGCACGGCCACGGGCGCGAGCTCGATGTACAGCGGCGTGGCGGCATCGCTCTGGCGCGGCGCGGCGTCGGTGAGCGCGGGCGGGCTGGCCAGCGTGTAGTAGCTGTCGGGCTTGCTCGCGCAGCCTGCCAGCAGCAGCAACGCGGCGGCGCCCGCGAGCGCGAAGGTCGTCGTCGTCTTCATTTCTTGTCGTCCGGTTTGCCGCGCAGCAGCGATTCGGGATGGCGTTCAAGGTAGTCGGTCAGCACGCGCACCGAGCCGGCGGCGCGCGTCAGCTCGCGCAGGGTCTGGCGCATGTCCTGCTGCAGCGGCGAGTCGTCGGCCAGCGTGCGTTCGGCCGAGTTGACGGTCTTGCGCACGTCCTTCATGGCGGCGGCCAGCTCGGGCGTCACGTCGCTGTTGATGCGGCTGACGGTCTGCTCGGTGCTGGTGAGCGTCTTGTTGAGCGTGGCCAGCGTGGTGCGCAGGTCGGTGGCGATCTGCTCGTAAGGCACCTTGTTGAGCTTGGTGGCGATTTCCTGCACCTGCGACTGGATCTCGTCCAGGCCGTTGGCGATGGTGGGCAGCTCGATCGGGCTCTTCGACAGGTCGATCTTCGCGGGCGGCGCCTTCGGGAAGAAGTCGAGCGCCACGTAGACCTGGCCGGTCAGCAGGTTGCCGTTGCGCAGTTGGGCGCGCAGGCCCTTCTCGGCCAGGAAGCGCAGCCGTTCCTGCTGCGTCGCGCGCGACTCCGTGGCCTGCGCACCGGCACCGCTCTCGCGGCGGCGCAGGCGGTCGGGGTAGATCTGCACCAGCACCGGCATGCGGAACTCGCGCTCGGCGCGGTCGAACTCGACGCCGATGGATTTCACCTCGCCCAGCACCACGCCGCGGAAGTCGACCGGTGCGCCCGGCGTGAGGCCGCGCAGCGACTGGTTGAAGTACATCAGCAGCGTCTGCGAGGGGCCGTCGGGCTCCTTCATGGCGGCGCTTTCGTCCTGCGCCAGCGCGAAGGCCGTGTTCTCCTTGGCCAGCGGGCCCATGGCGTCGTCGGGCGCCTGGAAGGCGATGCCGCCGAGCAGGATGGTGGCCAGCGACTGCGTGCGCAGCGTGAAGCCGCTGGCGCTGAGCTGCGCGTCGATGCCGCTGGCCTGCCAGAAGCGCGTGTTCATGCCGACGAACTTGTCGTACGGCGCGTTCACGAACACCCGCAGCGTGACGCCGCGGCCGTCGCCGTCGAGCTCGTAGGCCGCGACCTGCCCGACCTTGATGCGCCGGAAGTACACGGGCGAACCGACATCGAGCGAGCCCACGTCGCGCGCGCGCAGCAAAAACTGCTGGCCCGAGTCGCCGCGCGTGACGATGGGCGGGGCTTCGAGGCCGGTGAACTCGCCCGCGGTTTCCTTCTCGACGCCCGCATCGGCGCCGATGTAGGCGCCCGACAGCAGCGTGCCCAGGCCCGAGATGCCCGAGGTGTCCAGCCGCGGCCGCACCACCCAGAAGCGCGAGTCGGCCGAGGTGAAGCCCTCGGCATCCTTGTTGAGCTGCACCAGCACGCGCACGTGCGAGCGGTCGCGCGCCAGCCGCAGGCTCTGCACCAGGCCGATCTGCACGTCCTTGTATTTCACGGCGGTCTTGCCGGCTTCGAGGCCCTCGGCCGTCTTGAAGGTCAGCACGATCTCGGGGCCGCGCTCCATGAGGATGCGGGCCACCAGCGTCACGCCGACCAGCGCGGCGACGATGGGAATCAGCCAGATCAGCGAGGGCAGCCATTCGCGGCGGCGCGCCACTTTCGGCTTCGGCAGCGCGGGCGGGGCCGACGCTGCCGGACGGTCTTGCGGTTGCGTGTCTTCTTCACTCATGCGATTTTTTCTTCCCTGCTTTCAATCTGTCGTTCGTCCATGTCTGCTTGCGGCACCGGGCCGTCCCACGTCAGGCGCGGGTCGAAGCTCAGCGAGGCCAGCATGGTCAGCACCACCACCGCGCCGAAGGCCGCGATGCCCACGCCCGCGGTGATGACCGCGAAGCCCTGGATCTGCACCAGCCCGGTCAGCAGCGACACCACGAACACGTCGAGCATCGACCAGCGCCCGATGATCTCGATGATGTGATACAGCTTGGCCCGCTCGCGCCGGCGCCAGTTGCTGCGCCGCTGCGCCAGCACCACAAGCAAGAGCAGTACCGCCAGCTTGAACAGCGGCACCAGGAAGCTCGCGATGAACACGATGGCCGCCAGCCCCCAGGCGCCCGACACCCAGAAGTAGATGACGCCGCTGAGGATGGTGTCGTACTGCGCGCCGAACAACGTGCGCGTGATCATCACCGGCAGCAGGTTGGCCGGGATGTACATGATGCAGGCCGCGATCAGGAAGGCCCAGGTGCGGTTCAGGCTCTGCGGCTTGCGCGTGTGCAGGTGCGTGCCGCAGCGGGCGCAGGCGTCGCCATCTTCGGCATCGCGCCAGACGGCGGTGCAGTGCGTGCAGACGTGCAGGCCGAGCGCGGCGGCCGTCGGCACCGGGTTCTCGTGGTCGTGCTCGTCGTCGGCCTGCGCCTCCCAGGGGCGTGCCGAGGCCAGACGGGCGGGCAGCCCGCGCATGTTCATGCGCGCACCTCCGGCGGGTCTGCCTCTGCGTTGGCATCTTCCTCATCGGCCTGACGGAAGGTCATCTCCCAGAACGCGCCCGGGTTGAACGACAGCACGGCCGTGAGCGTCACGGTGAGCGCCACGAAGGCCCACAGCGCGGGCCCCGGCACCACCGTTGCCATGCTCGACAGCTTGACGATCGCCACCAGCACGCCGAGCAGGAAGACCTCGATCATTCCCCAGGGCCGCAGCGACTGCATCATGCGCACCAGCACCGCGAAGCCCCAGGGCCGGTGCGCGCGGGCCAGCGGCACCAGCAGGTAGGCCAGGATGCACAGCTGCAGCAGCGGAAACAGGATGGTCGTGGCCAGCACCAGCAGCGCCACCGGCGACATGCCCTCGGCGCTCAGCACCACCACCGCGCCGGCCAGCGTGGTCTGGCTGCGCAGGCCCTGCAGCTCGATCTCGACGATGGGAAACAGGTTGGCGATGGCGAACATGATCAGGCTCGCGACCGTCAGCGGCAGGATGCGCCGCTGCTGCGCGCCCGGGTGCCGGTCGAGCTCGGTGCCGCAGCGCGGGCACTCGGCCACGTCGCGCGGCGCCAGCGGTGTGCGGGCGTAGACCGCGTCGCAGCCCGGACAGACCACGGTGTCAGGTACTTCCTTCATGAGGCCGTACCCTACCTTATTCAGGCATGCGGACTTGTCGTCTTCAGCCGCAGACTGCTGAAAACCGCCGCCACCGCCGCGCAACCCGCCGCCAGCACCAGCGCCACCACGGGGCCGTGCCCGCCATGCGGGCTCCAGACACTGAACACTGCCGCCAGCACCACGGCCCCGAGCGTCTGCCCGGTGAGTCGCGCCGTGCCCAGCATGCCGCTGGCCGCACCACTTCGGTGCGCGGGTGGCGAGCTCACGATGGTGTGGTTGTTGGGCGACTGGAACAGGCCGAAGCCCAGGCCGCACAGCGCCATGCGCCAGGCGATGTCGGCATTGCCCGGATGCGCCGGCAGCGCCGCCAGCAGCGCCAGGCCCGTCGCCAGCAGGCCCAGGCCGATGCCGCCCAGCAGCCCGTCGGGGTAGCGTCCGATGAGCCGCCCGGCGATGGGCGCCATCACCACGATGGCCAGCGGCCAGGCCGTGATCAGCAGGCCGGCCTCGATGTGGCTGCGGCCGTACACGTCGAGCAGCAAAAACGGCAGCGCGATGTACGCCAGCATCTGCGCGCAGAACGCCGCCACCGAGGTTCCCATCGACAGCGCGAACACCGGGATGCGCAGCAGGTCGATGGGAAAGAGCGGCACCGCCTGCGTGCGCTGGCGCCGCAGGTAGACGAAGCCCACTGCCAGCCCGGCCCCCAGCGTGGCCCAGGCCGACCACGGCGTGCCCGTGGCCTGCACCCCGCCCTCGCGCACGCCCAGGTGGTCCACGCCGAGGAAGACCAGCGAGAACATCAGCACATTGAGCGTCACGTCGACCAGCGAGAAGCGCGCGCCGGCGGCCGGCGCCGAGCGGTTGAACGGCAGCGCGCGCATGCCGAGTGCGAAGGTGACGATGCCCAGCGGCACGTTGATGGCAAAGAGCCACGGCCACGACGCCACCGACAAAATCGCCGCCGCCACCGAGGGCCCGGCCACCGACGAGGTGGCGACCACCAGCGAATTGATGGCCATGCCCCGGCCCAGCTGCGCCGAGGGGAACGTGAGCCGCACCAGCGCCGCGTTGACGCTCATGATCCCCGCCGCGCCCAGCCCCTGCAGCGCGCGCGACGCGATCAGCGTGGCGAGCGAATTGGCGAAGGTCGCGGCCAGCGACGACACGGTGAACACCGCCATGCCCACCAGGTACACGCGCCGGTAGCCCACGAGGTCGCCCAGCGAGGCCAGCGGCAGCAGCATCACCAGCGTGGCGATCTGGTAGGCGTTGACCACCCAGATGGCTTGCGCCGGCGTGGCCTGCAGCTCGCGCGCGATGCCGGGCAGCGCCAGGTTGACGATGGTGCCGTCGAGCACCGAGACCGTCAGCCCGAGGATGATGACCAGCATCGCCCAACCGCGCGCGGGCGCGGCCAGGCCGTCGAGGGGAAGCGGCTTGGCGTCGCTTGCTGTGGCGGCCGTCATGTCAGGCTTCTTGCGCCCTGCCCCCGGTCGGCTCCGAGCGCACACCGCCCAGCGTGAGCCAGGTCAGCACCAGCGCGATGAGCGCACCGGCCGCCATGCCCGCCACCATCGGCAGCGGCCGGCCGTTGGAGAACAGGCCCACCACCGCCATCGCGAGCGCGCCGGTCAGCATCTGCAGCGTGCCCAGCAGCGCCGAGGCCGTGCCGGCGATGGCGCCGTGCATCTCGAGCGCGAGCACGCCGGTGGTCGGGATCACGAGGCCCATGAAGCCCGAGGCGATGAAGTACAGGACGATCAGCACCCACAGGTTGTCGCCGCCCATCGCGAAGTACACGAACATGGCGACCATCGCCACGCCGCAGCAGGCCACGCCGAACTTGACGAGGTTGACCAGCCCGTAGCGCTCGCCCAGCGAGCCCGTGAACTGCGAGGCCGCGATGAAGGCCGCCGCGTTCACGCCGAAGGCCACGCTGTACATCGCGGGCGACAGGCCGTAGTGGTCGATCATCACGAACGACGAATTGGCCAGGTAGGTGAAGAAGCCCGCCATGGCGAAGCTGCCGATGAACACCAGCCCGAGGTAGTGCCAGTCGCGCAGCAGCAGCCAGTAGGCCGACAGCGCGCTGCCCAGGCTGCTTTCGACGCGCTCCGAGGCCGGGCGTGTTTCGTCGAGCAGCTTGACCATCATGGCCAGGCCCGCCACCGCGGCGATGGTGACGGCCCAGAACACGCCGCGCCAGCCGGTGAAGGCGATGACCAGGCTGCCCGCGAGCGGCGCCAGGATGGGCGACACGCTGAACACCAGCATCAGCAGCGACATCAGCCGCGCGGCGTCGGTGCCCGTGTGCAGGTCGCGCACCACGGCGCGCGGAATCGCCATGCCGGCGGCCGCGCCCAGGCCCTGCACGAAGCGCAGCGCGATCAGGGTCTGGATGTCGGTCGCCAGCGCGCAGCCCACGCTGGCCAGCGCGAACAGCACCAGCCCGGCATACAGCGGCGGCTTGCGCCCGACCATGTCGGAGATCGGGCCGTAGAGCAACTGGCCCGCGCCGAGCGACAGGAAGAAGGCGGTGAGGCTCATCTGCACCGCGCCGATGTCCGCATGCAGGCTCTGCCCGATGGCGGGCAAGGCCGGGAGGTACATGTCGATCGCGAAAGGCCCGATGGCGGAGAGCAGGCCCAGCAGCAGGGCCATTTTGAAGAACGGAGAAGAACGCATTGGGTCGATTGTGGCGAAGGCTCGCAATCGGTGCAGGCGTGGGGTCGGCGGCTTTCGCCGCTAGTGCATTCGTTCTACCGGGCGGTACGCCGCGCCCGCTCAGTACAGCGTGGCCTGCTGGCGCGCGGGCAGTTCGCGGTCGTAGGTGACGCCGTCGAAGGCCGCATCGGTCAGCGCCGAAAGGATGGCACCTGGCGTCGGCACGGTGCGCGGCGCGTCCGGCGGCACCGGCGCCCAGAGCTTGGAACGCTGGATGGCGCGGGCGCACTGGAAGAACACGGTCTCGACACTGATCTCGATCACACACTGCGGCGCACGCCCTTCCACCGCGAAGCGCGCGAGCAGCTCGGGCGCCACGCGGATGCGTGCGCGCCCGTTCACGCGCAGCGTCTCGCCCACGCCCGGAATCAGGAACAGCAAGGCCACGCGCGGGTCGACCACGATGTTGCGCAGGCTGTCGATGCGGTTGTTGCCGCGCCGCTCGGGCAGCAGCAAGGTCTTGTCGTCCTGCACCGCGACGAAGCCCGGGGCGTCGCCGCGCGGCGAGGCGTCGAGCCCGCCGGGGCCGGTGGTCGCGAGCACCGCGAACGGCGATGCGGCGATCAGCGCCTGGTAGCTCGGGTGCAGGTACGGCACTTCCTTCTTGAGCGAAGCCTCGCCCGGCAGGCCGAACAGGGCTTCGAGTTGCGCAACGGTGTCGATGGTGGTCATGGGGTGATGTTCTCCTGGATCGGGGTGGGGGGCGATGCGCGCCGGACACAGGCCAGCGCCGCCACCGCCAGCAACAGCGCGGCACTGCCGTAGATCCACGGCGGCGACGCAATGGGCAGCAGCACGCCGGCCAGCAAGGGCCCGGCGCCCGCGCCGATGTCGCGCCAGACCGCGCGGGCCGCGAGCGCCCGCACGCGCTCCGGCCCGGGCGTGCGACGCGCCACGATGGGCGGCAGGAGCGGCAGCTGCAGCGCGCGCAGCACCACGATCAGCGCCGCGCAGCTCCACAGCCAGCCCAGGCCGAAACCCACGAGCGCGAGCGACGTCACCAGCGACAGGCTCACGAGCAGGCGCTCGGCGCCGAAGTGCTCCGCCATGCGCCCGCCCACCGGTCCGAGGAAGATTTCCGCGAGGTAGCGCAATGCCAACAGCACGCCGGCCACGATCACCGCGCCACCGGGCAGCAGGTCCTTGCCGAGGTACGACAGGCCCACGATGAACAGGCCGTCGAGCGCCAGCCCTTCCATGAAGGACCAGCCGTCGAGCGCGTTCGGCCGCGAGAAGCGCCGTGTCGCGACTCCAGATGTTGCGCTGTGGTGCGGCTTCGACGGCAGCCGCCGGGTGACGAACAGCGCGAGCAACGACACCACCGCCAGCACGCCGAAGATCGCGCGCGGCCCGACCGTGTACGCCAGCAGCGCGCCGAGCGGCAGCGCGAGCACTGGCCCGGTCGCGATGAAGGCGCGCGAACGCCCACTGCGCCGCGCGGCACCCAGCGGGTCGGCCGTGGCCAGGGCCTGTGTCGACAAATTGAGCGCCGCGAAGCACAGGCCCCAGGTCAGCCGCAGCGGCAGCAGCGCCCAGAAACCCGAGAGCGTGGCGTAGCCCAGCCCGCAACACGCAGCGGCCACCACGGCCAGCGTGCAGCTCGCCCGGTCGCCGTGGCGCGCATAGAAACGCGCCACCCAGCCGTAGCCCGCGATGCGCACCAGCCGGTTGGCCGCCAGCAACAGACCGACCTCGGCCAGCGAGACGCCGAACTGCGACGCGTACATGGGCAGCAGCAGGTAGAGCACCACGTCGGCCGGCAACGAGAGGCCGAGCGCCATCGCGGCGTGGCGGGAATCCAGGTCGGTGGAACGGACGGGAACGGCGGGAGAAAGCGGTGGTGCAGCGGACATCGAGCCCGTATCGTGCCCGCTCGCGACGCCCGCCGACAAACGACATTCCCGCGCGGCATGCGTGAGAAAATCGCACGCATGCCGCTTCGCGAACCGCCCCTCCATGCCGTGCGCGCCTTCGTCGCGGCGGCCCGCCACCTGAGCTTCACGCGTGCCGCGGTCGAGCTGCACGTGACGCACAGCGCGGTGAGCCGGCAGATCAAGAGCCTCGAGGCCTGCCTGGGCGTGGCGCTGTTCGAGCGCCGCATCCGGCAGGTCACGCTGACGCCCGAGGGCCAGCAGTTCTTCGCGGAGACCGAACCCGCGCTCGCGCAGATTCACGCGGCGGCCCGTGCGCTGCAGCTGCAGGGCCCGGCGCGCGCGGTGCGCATCAACGTGCGGCCCTCGTTCGCGGTGCGCTGGCTGATTCCCCGGCTGCCGTCGTTCGTGGAACGCCATCCCGATATCGAGCCGCAGGTCGTCACCAGCACCGTCATGCCCGAACAGGCCACGGACAGCTTCGACATCGCCGTGCGCCGCGGCCTCGAGGGCTGGCCGTCGTCGATCCAGGTGCGGCCTTTCCTCGAAGACGAAGTGCTGGTGGTCGGCGCGCCCGCGCTGTTCAAGGCGCAGCCGCTGCCCGACCTGCGCGCCCTCGCCTCGCATGTGCTGCTGTCGGCGCGCACGCGCAAGGACGACTGGGACGACTGGAAGAAGCAGGTCGGCGCACCGCGCGCGCGGCCGGCCGGTCGGCTGCAGTTCGATCACCTGCACTTCGTGCTGCAGGCCGCGGTCGACGGGCTGGGCATCGCGCTGGCGCCGACGTCGCTGGTGGCGCACGACCTGGCGTCAGGGCGGCTGCAATCGCCGCTGCCTGGGTTGCGGATGACGCTGGAGCGCTACTACTACGGCCTCGCCCCCGATGCGGTGCCCGAGGCGGTGTGCGTGGCCGAGTGGTTCGAGCAGATGAACGCGGGCTGAGGCTTCCACGTCCGTAAACGGCCAGCGGCATAGGGGCGCGGCCCCGAGGATGCGGTCTTTCTTTTCGTGTGCCGCCCCATGCCCTCGCCTCTTCCCCGTTCTTTCTCCCATCTCGCCTGGGCCAACCTCGCGGCGCAGTCCGCCGAACAGCTGAGCCTCGCGGCCGTGCCGCTGGTGGCTGTGCTCGCGCTCGGCGCCGGGCCGGGCGAAATCGGCTTTCTGGCGGCTGTGCAGACGCTGCCCTTCCTGCTGGTCTCGCTGCCGATGGGCCTGCTCGCGGACCGCATGTCGCGCCGTCGCCTGATGGTGTGGGCCGAGGGCCTGCGCGCGGTGTCGCTGCTGGCCTTGCTCGGCATGGTGCTGTCGTCGACGCTGGGCATCGGCGGGCTGGCCGTGCTCGGGTTCCTCGGCGCGGTCGGCACCGTGGGCTTCAGCGTCGCGGCGCCCGCGCTGGTGCCGGCCCTCGTGCCGCGCGACGCGCTGGCGCGCGCCAACGGGCGGCTGGAGCTGGCGCGCAGTGCCGCCTTCACGGCGGGCCCCGCGCTCGCGGGCGCGCTGGTCGCGTGGGCCGGCGCGTCGTCGGCCTTCGTGCTGGCGTCGGTGCTGTCGGTGGCGGCCGTGGGCCTGTTGCTGCGGCTGCACGAAGCGCCCCGCCCCGCGGCCCCGTCGCGCCATCCGCTGCGCGACGTGCACGATGGCGCGCGCTTCGTCTGGCAGCACGCGTTCCTGCGGCCGATGCTGATGACCGGTGCGGTCTTCAACATCTCGTGGTTCGTGCTGCAGGCGGGCTATGTGCCCTACGCCGTGCGCGTGCTGGGCCTCAGCGCGCAGGCCGTGGGCTTCACGCTCGCGATGTACGGTGCGGGCATGGTGGTCGGTGCGCTGCTGACTTCGCGTGTGACGGCGCGGCTGCCTTTCGGGCGCGCGATCCAGGTCGGGCCGGCCGTGGCGGTCGCCGCTGCCGCGACGATGGCGGCCACGCTCATCGTGCCGAGCGCCTCGCTGGCCGCGTTCTCGTTCTTCCTGTTCGGCGCAGGGCCGATGGTCTGGGTCATCACCTCGACAACGCTGCGCCAGAGCGTGACGGCCTCGGCGATGCTGGGCCGCGTGTCGGCGGTGTTCCTGACGGTGAACGCAGGTGCGCGCCCGGTCGGTGCAGCGCTCGGCGGCCTGGTCGGCGCGATGTGGGGCGAGCCGGCCTGCCTGCTGCTGGCGCTCGCGGGCTTCGTGCTGCAGGCCGCGATCATCTTCGGCTCGCGCATCGCAGGACTGCAGCGGCTGCCCGTGCCGGCAGCCTGAGCACGCCGGCTCAGAACAGCGAGCGCGTTCCGCTCGGCGTGGCGCCTTCGATGTCGAGCATGCGCAGCTTGGTCAACGCACCGCCGCCCGCCGAGAAGCCGCCCGGCTTGTTGCCCGCAGCCAGCACGCGGTGGCAGGGCACGACCGGCGCGAAGGGGTTGTGGCCCATGGCCTGGCCGACCGCGCGCGACAGGCCCTTGTCGCCCAGTTCTTCGGCCACCTCGCCGTAGGTGCGCGTCTGCCCCGGCGGAATGCGCCGCGCGATCGCATAGACGCGCTGGTGGAACTCGGACACGCCGCGCATGTCGAGCTCGATGTCGCACAGGTCGTCGGTCGCGCCTTCGAGCAGCGCCTGCACACCCGCGATGGCGTGCTGCGCGCGCGGCGACGGCGGGGCTTCCTCCAGATCAGGAAAGCGCCGGTGCATGCGCGCACGCGTCGCGGCCTCGCCCCGTTCTTCGGGCAGTTGCACACCGACCAGCCCCTGCGTCCCCCAGGCCAGCGCGCACACGCCGATGACGGTCGGGAACAAGGCAAAGCCGGAATCGGAAGGAGATGCGGCAGTCATCGGAGCATTGTGATTCAAGGTTGAAAAACGACGCGCGGACATGGGCGCGAAGACCTCTTCCGCAGAAGAGCAAAAGTACCAGCCAAACACCCCGAAATACCAGACTTTCACTCGGCGCTTCGAGGCGTTTCCGCTCATCCTTTCGAACGCACCGAACGTCGGCAAGCCGTTGTCGGACATGTGCATCGCCCCCTAGTCTCGCGCCCAGAAGTTGTCGGCTGAAATTCCAAAACAACAGGGAGACACATGCACATGAGGCCACGCGATTCTTCGCGGCCGGCGCGGCTGCGCGACCAACGCGGACTGACCGCCATCGAGCTGATGGTCACGCTGGCGATCCTCGCGATCCTGATCGGCATCGCGGCGCCTTCGATGACGCGCTTCATCGTGCAGTGGCGGCTGTCCAACGCCATCAACGCCGTGACCGGCTCGCTGCGCACCGCACGCACCGAAGCCATTGCCCGCGCAAGACCCGTCGTCGTCTGCCAGCTGCGCGCAGGCACCGCGGTCGACTGCGAAACCGGCTCGGGCGGCAACGATTTCGCGGCCGGCTGGATCGTCTTCGCCAAGAACGACCGCGACGGCGACTTCGCCTATTCCGAGTCGACAGACGAAGTGCTGTTGCGACACGACGCACTGCCTGGCATCGCGAAGATCGCCCTGGGCAAAGCCGGCCGCTTTGTCTTCCTGCCCAATGGTCTGGTGAGCTCGGGGAGCAACAGCATCACGGTCGAGGCCCCCGGTTTCGAAACAGCCAGCACCACCCCGTGGGCACGCAAGACGCTGTGCATCAGCAAGCCCGGGCGCATCCGCTACGCCGCGGATGGCGAAGACTGTTCGGGCAACGACGAATGAAGCGCTCCACACAACAGCGCGGCGCCACCCTCATCGAGGTGCTGGTCGCCATCGTCATCCTGGCCGTCGGCCTGTTCGGCATGGCGGGGCTCACGTCGGCGGCCCTCAAGTACAACCAGTTCTCGCGCATGCGCGCCACCGGCCTGAGCCTGGTGAACGACTACGCGGAACGTGCCCGCGCCAACCTCGCCGGCTTTGCCGGCTACACCCACGCCAAGGCCTACAACGCCAGCACGCGCGAGGCGGCCTCGACGGACCCCACGCCGGCGCCCGCCGCCTGCGAGGTCGACACCTCCGTTCCCGACAGGCCGGTCAACACCTGCGGCGCGGCCATTGCCGCCTACGACCTCGCGCAGTGGCTCACGAATGTCGGGAACCGACTGCCCGGCGGCACGGCCTACGTCACGACGGAACTGGTCGACGCGGCCTCCGGCGTGAACGGCCTGCCAGCCACGCGCGTGTTGAACATCTGGCTGATCTGGCGCGCCATCGCGGAGAACACGGGCTTCGCGCTGCACCAGGCCTGCCCCATCGCCGGCGCCAACATCGCGGCCCCGGCAGAGGTGAACTGCATGTACTTCCGGATCACGCTGTGAGCGCCGTCTTCACTGTTCCCCCGCGCAGGCGCAACCCGGTCCGCGGCTTCACGCTGATCGAACTGATGATCTCGCTGACGATCGGGCTGGTGATCCTGGCCGCCGCCCTGTCCACGTTCTCGACCTCCAGCCGCAGCAGCCAGTTGTCGCAGGCCGAGACGCAGTTGAACGAGGACGGCATCCTCGCGCTCAACCTGATCCAGCAGCAGCTCAAGCAGGCCGGCTATTCACAGCAGCTCATCCCGAGCAACGGCGCCACGGTGATGGGCAACTACGCCGGCCCCGCCGTGCGCGGATGCACTGGCGGATTCACCGACGCCGCAGCCGCCTTCGACAAGCTGTCGTGCACGGGCAAGGGCAGCGACGCCATCGCCATCCGCTACGAAGCCACCACCGACAACACCATGCCCACGGGCACCGACGCCAAGCTGGCGACGAACTGCCTGGGCAACGGCATCAACGCCCTCACGCCGTCGCAGGTGAGCCCGCCTCCCACGCCGGCCCCCGGCGCGCCCCCACCCGGCGACTACGCCCTGGCCGACAACCGCTATCTGGTGACCGACGCGAGCACGGCGCCGATGCTGTCGTGCCGCGGGATGGAAAAGCGCGACGCCGTTAACGCCATCGGCCCCTCGCAGCCATTGCTGGCCAACGTCGAGAGCATGCGCATTCTTTATGGCGTGGCCAGCCGTCCCAGCATCGAGCTGGCGGCCACCTACGACCCGCTGCGGCACCAGATCGTCAAGTACCTGGATGCCGCGGGTGTCGATGCCCTGCCCAGCAGCGGCGTTCTTGCCGATCTTGCCGAAGACCGCTGGAGCCGCGTGCTGAGCGTGCGCGTGTGCCTGCAGATGCGCAGCGACCGGCCGGTGCGCGACGTGCCCGACGGTGGCCTTGCCTACAAGCGATGCGACAACACCGACCGCACCGGCACCGACGGTTACCTGCGCAGGACCTTCACCACCACGGTGCTGCTGCGCAACCGCCTGATCACCCCATGAACACGAAGCCATCCCCTCTTCCGCGCCGCATCGCCGGCCGTGCGTACGAACGCGGCGTCGTGCTGATCGTCACGCTGATCCTGGTCGTGATCCTGTCGCTGGTCGGCACCTTCGCGATCCGCAATGCCACGCAGAGCGAGCGCAGCGTGAACGGCATACGTTCAACCGAGGTCGCGCGCGAGGCTGCCGAGACCGCGCTGCGTTTTTGCGAACAGGTGGCCATCTTCGACGGTGACGACAAGGACTACACCGAGTACGCCTCTGTCGGCATGCGCGCCCGGATCATCACGACCCCCATCGGCTCGGAGTTCGACGAAACCGCGGAATGGCGCAAGAAGGCCAGCTGGGCGGGCAACAGCGCGATCGTCGTTCCGAAGGCCTACGTCAACAAGAAGCCCACCGGCACCACGGTCGACGCCACGTCCCTGGAGATCGAACCACGCTGCCTCATCCAGAAGATCGCCACCACCTCGACGCCCAAGCTGACCGGCTACCTGATCACCGCCCGGGGCTTTGCCAACAACGCCAGGTTCGAGACGTCGACCGGCGTCGCCACCCAGGGCGCCGAAGCGTGGCTGCAGTCCGTGCTGACGCGCGACAAATGACTTCATGACCTTCATCGCCATGACACACCTGTCCCCCGGTTCCTTGCACTCCCGCCGCGGCTTCACGCTGATCGAAGTCATGGTCGTCGTCGCGATCGTCGCCATCCTGGCCGCCATCGCGCTGCCGAACTACCAGGAGCACGTGCGCCGCTCCAAGCGCGCCGAAGCCCAGGGCATCCTGATGGAGGCCGCGCAGTTCATGCAGCGCTACTACTCGGCGAACGACCGCTACACCGCTGCCGCGGGCGATGCCGGCGAGGAGACCGAGCAGAAGAAAGGCGCAGAGAGCCTGTTGCCCAGGGCCTTGCAGCAGTCGCCGAAGTCCGGCGCCGCCAACTACACCATCGCCGTCTTCGCGCGCGACACCCCACCCAGCTACATCCTCAAGGCCACCCGCACCGGCAGCATGACCGGCGACCGCTGCGGCACGCTGACCTTGAGCGGCCTGGGTGTGAAGGACATGGACGACGAAGTCGCGGGACTGCTGACGAAGGAGTGCTGGCGATGAATCTCGCACGCCTTATCAGCGCCCCACTTTCAACCGCAGGGAAAACCGCATGACCGCCACGCGCCCGTTTCTTGTTCCGGCACCCGCCAAGGCTGCACGCATGCGGCGAACCTTCGTCAGCCTCGCTGCCGCGTGGGGCGCGGCGGTTCTTCCCCTTGGCGACGCGCTGGCCGCCACGACGCCGAGCCAGACCCCGCTGTACAACGCCGTGCCGGGTGCCAAGCCCAATCTGATGTTCGTTCTGGACAACTCGGGGTCGATGGCGGAGGAGGCTCAGGACGGGTACGCGGTCGAAGACAACTGCCCAAAAAGTGGCCGGAATTGCGACGGAAGGTACGGCTGGTATGCCATGCGGTCCAGCGACGTCAACACGCAGTACTACAACCCGGCCATCACCTACACCGCCCGAGTGAATTCGAACGGCACGCCGCAGAGCAATTCGACGTTCTTCGTGGACAACCAGTTGTCAGACAACCGAAGACCGGATCACAACGCCGGTACAACGGCCGGGTCGAGAAAGTTCACCTACGTCCAATGCAAGAACGGTGACTGTTCCAGCGCCGCAAACCGGTCCGAGACCACCATCAGCAATCCGTCCACTTCCGACACCGTCAAGTTGCCCCTCGGCCACAAGCGTACCGACTGCGGGCCGAATGCCGCCCAGTGCACCACGGAGCAGGAACGCCAGAACATCGCGAACTGGTATGAGTGGTACCGCTCCCGCACGCTGGCGGTCAGCACGGCCCTGGGCCTGGCGATGCAAAGCTACGACAACAAGTTCAGGGTGGGCTACGTCCAGTACAACAACAACGGAGACGATGCGCTGGGCATCGTGAGTGGCGTCAACTACTTCAGGGACGAAGCGGCCGCGAACGGAAAGAAGTGGAAGACCAGCTTCTACGACTGGATCTACGGCATTAACCCCAAGGGAGGAACACCAAGCCACAACGCCCTGGTGCTCGCCGCCGACTACTACGCCGGCAGCACGACGAAGCCCATCACGTCTGCCCCCCTGAACACCCCCTGGAAGAACGATCCCAACGACCCGAAGAGCGGCGAACTGAGCTGCCGGCGCGCCTACAGCATCGTGCTGTCCGATGGCGCCTGGAACGCGAAAACCGCGCAAGGCATCGACACGCAAAAGACCGCCAGCAGCGCAAGCATCAATTTCGACGGCAAGCCGTCGGCAAGTGCCACTGCATTCAGCTACGACCCGAAGGGTGCGCCCGGCTACGACAGCACGGATGCGCTGAAGAAGCTGAACGCCAGAAACACGTACATCCCCTACGGCGACGGCGGCACCAGCAGCAACGGGTTCGCCGACCTCACGGCCCGCTACTTCTGGCATACGGATTTCTCCAAGATGCTCCCCAACGACGTTCCCCCGATGGGCGGCCAGCACAACCCCACGTTCTGGCAGAACATGACCACCTTCACCATCGGCTGGGGCCTGACGCCTTCGGGCGACGCAGGCAGGACCGGCGGGCTGACCTGGGCGCAGATCGAGAGCTACAACAACGATTGGCTCGCCGGCAACGCGGCGAAGAAACCCAACTGGCCCACCGGCGACCTGAACGACGGCAACGATACGACCGATGCACAGCGCGTGGACGATTTCATCCACGCCGGCTTCACCGGTGGCGGCCGTGCCTACAGCGTGTACTCGGGCGACGACGTGCGCCGGGCGCTCGACAACGCACTGAGCAGCATGGTCGGGTCCGGCAACGACGCCGGCGTGGCCGTGTCGGGCAACAGCAACGAGTTCCAGACGCTGCAAGGCCAGTACAAGTACACGACCGAATACCAGACCGCGGACAACAGCGGCGACATCAAGGCCTTCGAACTGAATGCCGACGGCGACTACAACGCGGTCGACAAAGCAGGCAAGCCGATCCCGGCCTGGTCCGCCAATGTCAGGATGCCCTCCGCGAACAAGCGGTCGATCTTCGCCTTGTCGAACTACGACCCCAACGCCCCCGCATCGGCTCTGCGCACGGTGCTGACCAACGACACGCGACTGGACAAACTGCCGGCCGATTTCCAAGCCCTGCTCAATGCGGACAAGCAACAGGCCGCAGACGAGAGCTTTGTCCGCTATCTGCTGGGCAGCGACCCGCAGAAGGACGCCGACGGCACGGTCTACCGGTTGCGCAAGCAGCCCATCGGCGCCTCGGTCAACTCGCCGCCGGTGTTCGTGGGCGGGCGTTTCGACATGGGCTATGGTCCCTTGAGCGCGGTGGACGGCAGGGGCCCCCCCTATGCCGACTACAAGGCGCTCAAGAGCTCAGCCCCTCCCACTATCTTTGCCGCCACCAACAACGGCAAGGTCCACGTGCTGAACGCCGCCAGGAACGACGCAGGGGGCATCGAGCTGGCCGCCTTCATGCCCAAGGGCGCCATGGCGTCGCAGGTCGACCTGGCCAATCCGAACTTCCGCTTCCGCTACACGCTCGACGGCCCGCTGGTCGAGCAGGACGTGTACGACAAGAACGGCGTGGCGCCGGCAGGCGGAAAGAACACATGGCGCCAGGTGGTGCTGGGCACCGGGGGGCGCGCGGGCCCGTTCATGTACGGCCTGGAATCGCCTTTGGGTGCCACCGGCCGCACGCCGACCCAGAACCACTTTCTCTGGGAGGTGAACAACAAGCACAAGGACTACGCCGACCTGGCCCACGTGACCAACAACCCCGCCGCGGGCCAGCTGGACGACGGCACCTGGGTCATGCTCACAGGCAGCGGTCACTACCCCGAAGCCGGCAAACAGGTCGGGCTGTACATGGTGGAGGCGCTCACCGGCAAGCTCAAGAAATTCATCGGGCTCCCCACGGAATATGGCAACACCGCCACTGGCGGCAACCGCGGCCTGGGCGGCGTGGTCGCCGTGCGGGACACCACCCGCCGCATCGTCGCCGCCTACGCCGGCGACGCGAACGGCAACCTGTGGCGTTTCGACCTGCGCAGCGCAAAGCTCGGGACTTCCGCCAAGGGCCAGCTGCTGTTCACCACGCAGGGCGGCAAGACGCAACCGATCTACGCCGCACCGGCATGGCAGGTCCACCCCGGCGACGGAAGCACCTGCACGTACAGCGCGTCCGCGCAGTGCGGCGCCATCGTGGTCGTGGGCACAGGCATCCTGCTCGACGAGGAAGACCTCGCGACGCCCGCCAGGAAGCAGGCCATCTACGGCATCTGGGACCCGACGCCCATCGGCGGCGACGCCAAGGCCGACGCACGCAAGGTCGAACTCGCTGACCTCGTGGAGCAAGCCATCGACAAGGCCTCGGCAAAGGTCGGCTTGCTCGACGAGCGCGACAAGAACTTCTACCAGGTCAGCAGCAACGCCGTGGACTGGAAAACCAAGAAGGGATGGCTGCTGAACCTCGGCGCGATCCCCTACCCCGGGGCGATGGAGAACGGCGAGCGCGTGGTGGGCGACCTGGCCAACCTGGGCAGCAGCGTGATCGTCACGTCCTTCCTGCCGGAGGACAAGAACCTGGGCATCGAGTCCTGCACGGCCACCGGCAGCCTGCCGAACAACACCTACGTGCTGGACGCGTTGACGGGCAAGAACAAGTATTCGTTCGACGTCGATGGCAACGGCAGCTTCGATTTCTATTCGATCGTCTCGAACCCTGCCGGCGGTTTCACGCGCGGCAACGTGACCTCGCGCAACATGGTCGGCCAGCCCAACGAAGGTCGCCCCGACGGCAAGCCCGAAGTCAATTGCACCAATGAAACGGGCTTCCTGACCGGCGTGGGCGACACGCAGAAGATCGGCGACGGCTGCGGGGTGTCGCGCACCTGGCGCCGCAGCTGGCGCCAAGTGGTCTCTCCGCCCTTCTGAGTTCCGAAAGAGAAAGCCGCAGCCGCCTCAGAGCATCATGTGCCGCGCCAACAGCACCGCCACATGCACCGCCTCGCGCTGCGCGCCGTCGCCGATCTGGTGCCTGCAGCTCGTGCCGTCCGCCACCACGACCGCATCGGGCCTGGCGCGAATCGCGGGCAGCAGGCTCGCCTCGGCCATCTGCATCGACACCTCGAAGTGGCTCGCCTCGTAGCCGAAGCTGCCGGCCATGCCGCAGCATGAGCTTTCGATCAGCTCGGGCTCGGCGCCCGGAATCAGCTTCAGCACCTCCATGATCGGGCTCACCGCGCCGAAGGCTTTCTGGTGGCAGTGGCCGTGCAGCAGGATCGGCGCGGTGGCCGGCTTCAGCGCGAGTTCGAAGCGGCCGGCCTTGCGTTCGCGGGCGATGAACTCTTCGAACAGCAGCGCCTGCTTCGCGACGGTCTGCGCCTTGTCGCCGAAGCCCATCACCAGCGTTTCGTCGCGCAGCGTGAGCAGGCACGAGGGCTCGAGCCCGACGATGGGAACACCGGCCTGCGCCAGCGGCAACAGCGCGTCGATCAGCGCCCCGGCGCGCACCTTGGCTTCGTCCACCATGCCGCTGGCCAGGAAGGTCCGGCCGCAGCAGTGGTGCCCGCCGCCCTTCTCCACTGTGTGCAGCGCATAGCCCGCAGCGTGCAGCACGCGCGCCGCCGCAAAGACGTTCTCGCTTTCGAAGGTGCCGTTGAAGGTGTCGACGAACAGCACGGCGACCTTCTCGCCGCGCGCTGCGGCGGCCAGCACCGAGGCCTGATCGGAAAACAGGCCGGCGGCCACCGCGTCTTTTGCACGCCAGAAGGTGTCGGTGCGCCATTCGGGCAATGAGCGCTTCGCCGAAAAGCCCAGCATCTTCTCGCCCAGCCATGCCGCGCCCGGCACGCGGTTGCGCAGGTTCAGCAGCCACGGCATGCGGCTGGCGCGGTGCGCGTAGTCGGGCATGTAGGCGACCAGCTTGTCTTTCAGCGTGTGGCCATGGCGCTTCTTGTAGTGGTCGAGAAACTCGATCTTCATCTTCGCCATGTCCACGCCGGTCGGGCAGTCGCGCTTGCAGCCCTTGCAGCCCACGCACAGGTCCATGGTCTCGTGCATGGCCTCGCTGGTGAAGGCGTCGGCGCCGAGCTGGCCCGACAGCGCCAGGCGCAGCGTGTTGGCGCGCCCGCGCGTCAGGTGCTGCTCGTCGCGCGTCACGCGGTAGCTGGGGCACATGGTGCCGGCGTCGAACTTGCGGCAGTGGCCGTTGTTGTTGCACATCTCCACGGCCTTGGCCAGGCCGCCGGTTCTGTCGCCGCCCGTGCCGGGCGCGGTGGTCAGCTCGGTCACGGGGTCGGCGTTGACGTTCCAGCTCGACCAGTCGAGCACGGGCTTCAATTCGATGCGGCGGTACGGCTTCGGCGCCGTCGGCGGCGCGAAGCGGAACAGCGCACCGTCGTCCATGCGCGGCGGGTCGATGATCTTGCCGGGGTTGAACAGGCCGATCGGATCGAGCTGCTGCTTGATCGCGCGAAAGGCCTCGTTGATCGCCGGTCCGAACTGCCATTCGATCCATTCGCCGCGGCACAGCCCGTCGCCGTGCTCGCCGCTGAAGGCGCCCTTGTACTTACGCACCAGCGCGCTGGCCTCTTCGGCGATGGCGCGCATCTTGGCCGCGCCGTCGGCGCGCATGTCGAGAATGGGCCGCACATGCAGCGTGCCGACCGAGGCATGCGCGTACCAGGTGCCGCGGCTGCCGTATTTGGCGAACACCTCGGTCAGCGCGTCGGTGTATTCGGCCAGGTGCACCAGCGGCACGGCGCAGTCCTCGATGAAGCTCACGGGTTTGCCGTCGCCCTTGAGGCTCATCATGATGTTGAGGCCGGCCTTGCGCACCTCCCACAGGTTCTTCTGCCGGCCGTCGTCGGGCATCTCGACCACGCTGCCGGGCAGGCCGAGGTCGCCCATCAGCTCGACCAGCTGCTTCAGCTGCGGCAGCAGCGCAGCCTTGTCGGCGCCCGAGAACTCGACCAGCAGGATGGTGGCGGGCTTGCCGATCAGCGCCGTTTCCACGGTCGGCTTGAACGCGGGGTTGGCCAGGCTCAGCTCGATCATCGTGCGGTCGACCAGCTCCACCGCCGTCGGCCCGAGCTTCACGATGTGCTGCGCCGCGTCCATGGCCGCATGGAAGGTCGGGAAGTTCACGATGCCCAGCACCTTGGCGCGCGGCAGCGGCGCCAGCTTGAGCTTCAGGCTGCGCGTGTAGGCCAGCGTGCCTTCGGCGCCGATCAGCAGATGCGCGAGGTTCACGCTGCCGTCGGCCGTATACGGCTTCTCGCTCTGGTTGTCGAAGATGTCGAGGTTGTAGCCCGCCACGCGGCGCATCACCTTGGGCCAGTGCTGCGCCATGGCCTCGCGGTGCTCTTGCGCCAGCCCATGCACGAACTGCGCGATGCCCGCCGCGCGCGCGCCCAGCTGGCCCAGCGGCCCGAACTCGACCAGCTCGCCACTCGATAGCCACGCGCTCGCCCCGAGCACGTTGTGCACCATGTTGCCGTAGGCGATGGAGCGTGAGCCGCAGGAGTTGTTGCCCGCCATGCCGCCCAGCGTGGCCTGCGCGCTGGTCGACACGTCGACCGGGTACCAGAGCCCGTGCGGCTTGAGCTGCGCGTTCAGGTGATCGAGCACCAGGCCCGGTTCCACCGTGGCGGTGCCCTCTTCCACATTCACCTCGAGCACCTTGCGAAAGTGCTTGCTGTTGTCGATCACCAGCGCCGCGCCCGTGGTCTGGCCGCACTGGCTGGTGCCGCCGCCGCGCGCCAGCACCGGCACCTTCAGGTCGCGCGCGATGTCGATGGCGGTGGCGATGTCGCGCTCGTTCGTGGGCACGAAGGCGCCGACCGGCGTGATCTGGTAGATCGACGCGTCGGTGGCGTAGCGCCCGCGCGAACCGTCGTCGAACAGCACCTCGCCCTGCGTGTCGGTGCGCAGCCGGCGCGCCAGCAGTTCGCAGGTGTCGTTGGGCGGAAGAACGGTTCCGGCTGGCTGCATGTGGCTGGCGGGATCGATGCGCATGGTGGGGTGTCAGCTCGCTTTGTTGGTTGTGCTCTTGCTCTTGGCTTGCGGATAGATCTGCCCGGCACGCAGCAGCTCCAGCACGGTGTCGCGCTTGCGCAGCACGTGCGCCGTGAGCACCTTGCGCATGGCCTGCGCGTCGCGCGCGGCCAGCGCCTGCACCATCTGCTCGTGCTCCTCGACCGCGTGCTTCCACTTGGTCTCGTCCTGGTTGGTGCGAAAGCGCAGCGACTGCACGCGGGCGTTGATCGAGCGGTAGGTGTTCGACAGCACCGGGTTCGCCGCCGCGTCGTTGATGGCGGTGTGGATGCGCGCGTTCAGGCGGTAGTAGCCCGACAGGTCGCGCCGCGCGAAGCAGGCCATCATTTCGTAGTGCAGCGCACGCACCTCGGCCAGTTCCTCGTCGGTGATGCGCTTGGCCGCCAGCTCGCCCGACATGCCCTCGAGCATCGCCAGCACCTCGAAGGTGTTGAGCACGTCGGCCTCGGTGAGCTTCACCGCCACCGCGCCGCGGTTGGGCAGCAGGTCGACCAGCCCCTCGGCCGCCAGCAACTTGATGGCCTCGCGCAGCGGCGTGCGCGACACGTTCAGCTGCAGGCACAGCTCGCGTTCGTTGAGCTTGGCACCGGGCGCGATGCGCCCCTCCACCAGCATGGTGCGCAGGCGCGACGCCACCTGGTCATGCAAGGCCAGCCTGGAGATTTCGATGATTTCAGCGGTCATGTGAGGTTCCCTTGTCTGCATTTTGAATGCAAAAAATAGCCTCTACAACCGAGGTTGATAGGTGTAAACCATCATAAATAAATGCATTTTGAATGCAAAACTGAGCGCACAAGGAGAGCCCATGCTGCAACTCGACATCCACCCCACCGGCCGTCACTTCCTCCAGATTCCCGGCCCCAGCCCGGTCCCCGACCGCATCCTGCGGGCCATGAGCCTGCCCACCATCGACCACCGCGGACCCGAGTTCGGCACGCTGGGCCTGAAGGTGCTCGGCGGCATCAAGGAGATCTTCAAGACGAAGCACCCGGTCGCCATCTACCCCGCGTCGGGCACCGGTGCATGGGAAGCCGCACTCGCCAACACGCTCAGCCCCGGCGACCACGTGCTCATGTACGAGACCGGCCACTTCGCGTCGCTGTGGCAGAAGATGGCCACGCGCCTGGGCCTGTCGACCGAGTTCCTGGCCTACGCCGGCACCGACGCCCACCTGCCGAACGCCCCCAGCTGGCGCCGCGGCGTGCAGGCCGAACTCATCGAGGCGCGCCTGCGCAAGGACACCGAGAAGAAGATCAAGGCCGTGTGCGTGGTGCACAACGAGACCTCCACCGGCGTCACCTCCGACATCGCCTCGGTGCGCAAGGCCATCGACGCGGCGGGCCACCCTGCGCTGCTCATGGTCGACAGCATCTCGGGCCTGGCCAGCGCCGACTACCGCCATGACGAATGGGGTGTCGACGTGTGCGTGAGCGGCTCGCAGAAGGGGCTGATGCTGCCGCCAGGCATCAGCTTCAATGCGCTCTCGCCACGCGCTCTCGAAACCGCCAAGCACGCCAAGCTGCCCAAGGCCTTCTGGGCCTGGGACGAGATCGTCGAGATGAACAAGGACGGCTACTGGCCCTACACGCCCAACACCAACCTGCTGTACGGCCTCTCGGAGTCGCTGGACATGATCCTGGGCGAAGGCCTGGACAACGTGTTCGCGCGCCACCAGCGCTGGGCCGCCGGCGTGCGCGCCGCGGTCAACACCTGGGGCCTGCCGATCCAGTGCGCCGACCCGTCCGTGTACTCGCCCGTGCTCACCGGCGTGATCACGCCCGAGGGCGTCGATGCCGACGCCGTGCGCCGCCTGATCCACCAGCGCTTCGACCTCTCGCTGGGCACGGGCCTGGGCAAGCTCAAGGGCCGCATGTTCCGCATGGGCCACCTGGGCGACAGCAACGACCTCACGCTCGTGGCCATGGTCGCGGGTGTCGAGATGGGCATGAAGCTCAGCGGCATCAAGCTGGCGGGCAGCGGCGTGCAGGCGGCGATGGACTATTTCGCGAGTCACCAGGCTGCACCGGTCGGCCTGCAAAAAGCAGCCTGAACCCGGCGCACGCCAACCCACACGGGCCGCAGCGCATCGCTCGAACGATGCGGCGGCCCACCACCCTGCCGGGCCCGCGCAAGCGGCTCCCGGCACGCATCGGATTCCCCAACCGACGGAGACAAAGAAGATGCAAAGACGTTCCCTGATCCAGGCCGCCGCCGGCGCGGCCGCCACGCTGGGCGTGCCCCGGCTGTTCGCGCAGGAGTGGCCCACCAGCCCCGTACGTATCGTGGTGGGCTTTCCACCGGGCGGCGGCACCGACGCGCTCGCGCGCGTGGTCGCGCAGAAACTCACGACGATGTGGGGCCAGCAGGTCATCGTCGAGAACAAGGCCGGCGTCGCCGGCGTGCTCGCGGCCGACTACGTGGCGCAGCAGCCCAGCGACGGCAGCACCCTGCTCATGGCCCACATCAACAGCCACGCACTCGCGCCCAGCTTGCAGCCCAAGCTGCGCTACAGCGTGGAGCGCGACTTCGTGCCGATCGTGCTCGTGGGCGTCACGCCCAACCTGCTCATCGCCAACCCGGGCCAGAAGGCCCTCAGCGTGAAAGACATCGTCGCCGCCTGCAAGGCTGCGCCCGGCACCGTGAGCTTCGGCTCCGCCGGCGCGGGTTCAGCCCAGCACCTGGCGCTGGAGATGTTCAAGCTGCAGGGCGGCGTCGATGCGCTGCACGTGCCGTACAAGGGCAGCGGCCCGCTGCTGGCCGACCTGATGGGCGGGCAGATCCAGTACAGCTTCGAGACCATGACCGCCGCCACCCCGCACGTGAAGAACGGCCGCGTGCTGGCCGTCGCGCAGACGCGCACCAAGCGCGCCAAGGGCCACCCGAACGTGCCGACGATGCAGGAACAGGGCTTTGCGGGTTTCGAAGCGACCACCTGGTACGGCCTGGCCGGCCCCGGCAAGCTGCCCCCGGCCATCGCGCAGAAAGTGAACCGCGACGTCAACACCGTGCTCGCGATGCCCGATGTGCAGGAGCGGCTCGACACCTACGGCGCGGAAGACGGCGGTGGTTCGCAGGACAAGTTCAAGCAGTTCATCAGCACGGAGATCGCCAAGTGGGCGAAGGTGGTGAAGGACGGCAAGGTGCAGGTCGAGACTTGAGGACTGTTGTTCAGGGCGACGCTCCCGCCGACGGGGCACCTTGCTCCGCGAATGTCCCCCGGGGCTTCGCCCCTCCTCCTTGATTTCGCTGCGCAAGGCACCCCATCGACGTGAG
>NZ_JBXAIT010000002.1:0-958752 GCF_058796495.1 Variovorax sp. GW823-FHT04B03 | reverse complement strand
GGGCCGGAGGGCGCGGGGCGCGCGGCCTGCTGCGCCATCAGGTCGCCCAGCGGGTCGCCGGGCGGCATGGCGGGGCGCACGGGCGCGGGGGCCGGCGACGGTGCGGCGGGGGCGGGCGGGGCGGTGGCGACGACAGGGCCGTTGCTCGGGGCGGTGGTGGTGCCGCTGCCGTTCTTGGGCGCATCGCGCAGCCGCTCGGCGATCAGCGCTTCCATCGGGTCGATGGCCTGCTCGGGGTACAGGTCGAGCACCAGCCGATGCTTGTAGGCGGCCACGGGCGCCAGCGAGAACACCTGCGGGCGCACGGTCTGCTTCAGGTCGAACACGATGCGCACGACCTTCGGTGCGTTCTGCCCGATGCGCAGGCCGTTGATGTACGGGTCGCCGGGCTTGATCTTGCCGACCAGGTCGCGCAGCTCGGTGTTCAGGTCGATGCCCTCGATGTCCACGGCCAGCCGGGGCGGGCTGCCGACCACCAGCTGCTGCGAGTTGAGGCGGGCGTCGGACTCGATGGTCACGCGGGTGTAGTCGGCGGCGGGCCACACGCGCACGGCGAGGATGCTGGCGCCGCGCGCGATCTGGTGCACGCCGAGCATCAGCGCGATGCTGCCGCCCTGCAGCAGCACGCGCCGTTTCAGGCCGGTCGCCTTCATGCGGCCAGGCACGCCAGCAGATCGCTGCCGCGAGGGGTGTTCGCCAGGAGGGTCACGCTGCGGGTGTCGTCGGTCATTGCTTCTATTTTAATAGCTAGGTCGGCAGGTGGGGTGCGCCCCGCGGCGTTTTCCGGCCACTCGGCCAGCTTGAGGCCCGGGCCCGCGAAGATGTCGCGGAAGCCCGCGTCGTCCCATTCGCGCGGGTCGGCGAAACGGTAGAAGTCGAAGTGGTAGATGGCCAGCCCGTCGGGCGCCTCGTGCGGCTCGACCACCGCGTAGGTGGGGCTCTTGATGCGTCCGGTGATACCGAGCGCGCGCAGCAGGTGACGCACGAAGGTGGTCTTGCCGGCGCCCAGGTCGCCCTGCAGCGCGATGAAAGCGTCGCGCAACGCGGGCGATGCGGCGAGCGCGCGCGCCAGCGCGTCGGTGTCGTCTTCGCCCTGCCAGCGCAGGGTGCGCGTTTCTACAATCGGCAAGTGATCGTCAGCCATCCACTCGTTGCTCGTATTCAGGCCTTGGCCCGGGAACTCGGATTCTCCCAAATCGGAATCGCGGGCGTCGATCTGTCGAGCGCCGAAGACGGTCTGATGCAATGGCTGGCCCATGGGTTCCATGGAGAAATGCAATACATGGCAACGCACGGCACGCGCCGCGCGCGGCCCGCGGAGCTGGTGCCGGGCACGGTGAGCGTGATCACCGCGCGCATGGACTACCTGCCGCGCGACACCGACGCCGAGTGGCAGGCCATCGAGTTCGACCGGCTGCGCCGGCCCGGCGAGGCCATCGTGTCGCTGTACGCGCGGGGCCGCGACTATCACAAGGTGCTGCGCAACCGCCTGGCCAAACTGGCCGAGAAGATCGCCGAGGAGGTCGGCCCCTTCGGCCACCGCGCCTTCACCGATTCGGCGCCGGTGCTCGAGGCCGAGCTCGCCTCGCGCAGCGGCCAGGGCTGGCGCGGCAAGCACACGCTGGTGCTCAACCGCGACGCGGGCTCGATGTTCTTCCTGGGCGAAATCTACGTCGACATGGCGCTGCCGCCGAGCGAGCCCGTCAGCGCGCACTGCGGCAGCTGCAGCGCCTGCATCGACGTGTGCCCGACGCGCGCCATCGTCGCGCCGCAGCGGCTCGATGCGCGCCGCTGCATCTCGTACCTGACGATCGAGCACGCCGGCGCCATTCCGGTGGAGCTGCGCCCGCTGATGGCCAACCGCATCTACGGCTGCGACGACTGCCAGCTGATCTGCCCCTGGAACAAGTTCGCGAAGAAGAGCACGCTGCCCGACTTCGATGCGCGCGAGGGGCTCACGGGCCGCACGCTGGCGGAGCTGTTCGCGTGGAGCGAAGAAGATTTTTTGCGCCGCACCGAAGGCAGCCCGATCCGCCGCATCGGCCACGAGCGCTGGCTGCGCAACATCGCGGTGGCGCTGGGCAATGCGGTGAGATCAGGCGAGGTCGGCGCGAAGGAAGCGCTGGCCACGCGCGCCGAACATCCGAGTGAACTGGTGCGCGAGCATGTCGCTTGGGGGCTGGCGCAGCAGCCCGAAGATCAACCGATTTAAGCGGGAAGAATCTCGCGCACGCGCTCCCACGGCCGGCACATGAGCGTGCCGCGCGGCGACACGACGATGGGCCGCTGCAACAGGATCGGGTTCGCCACGATCGCGTCGAACAGCTGGTCGTCCGTCAGTTTCTCGTCCCCCAGCTTCAGTTCTTCGTAGGGCGCTTCCTTCGTGCGCAGCAGGTCGCGCGCCGTCAGGCCCATGGCCTTCGCCAGCTCGCGCAGCTTCTTCTTCGAGGGCGGCGTTTCCAGGTACAGGACGATCTCGGGCTCCACGCCGCTTTCGCGGATCAAGCCCAGCACGTTGCGCGACGTGCTGCAGTTGGGCTTGTGGTAGATCGTCATCGGGTAGGCAGTGGTCGGTGTGCGTGCGGTCATGGCGTCGATTATGAGAAGAGAAGAACGGGCCTCAGCTTGTCTCTTCGTCCGCATCCATCGAGAACGGAAAGCGCGCCGCCCAGAACGCCGCCAGCCGCGGGTCGGCGTCCACGCGCCGCACCACGCGCGCCATGCGCGGCGCCACGCGGTAGAAGCGCCGGCGGGTCGGCGTCCAGCGCGACACCACGGTCACGTACAGGTCGAGCATGCTGAGCTTGTCGCCGAGCAGGTAGGGCGAAGGTTCGTCGATCTGCGTGTCCATGAGGTGCCAGCAGTGCGCGATGCGCGCGGCCGTGCGTTCGAGCACCACGGCCTGCGCGGCGGCATCGGCCGCGAGACGCGACGGCTCGTCGCGCACCCAGAACATCGAATAGATCGAGGCCGGCAGGTAGACCATCCAGCGCAGGTATTGCGCGCGGCGCGGGTCGCCGGGCGCGGGGCAGAGCCCGGCCTCGGGGTAGCGGTCGCCCAGCCAGATGAGGATGGCCGCACTCTCGGTCAAGACTTCGCCCGAAGGCAGCACGAGCGCGGGCACCTGCTGCATCGGGTTGACGCCGGTCAGCCGCTCGCGCTCGGACTCGCCCTCCCAGGGGGCGATGTCGACCGTGTCGACCTGCGCGCCGATCAGCGTCAGCGCGGCGTGGATGGGCGTGGCGCCCGAGCCGGGCGCCCCATAGAGGGTGTAGCGGTCGGCGGTTGCTGCTGCGACCGCCGGGGCGGATGGAGAGGCCATCCGCGCAGGTTACTGCAGGCGTGCGCCTCTTGCCAACCCGCTCAGGCGGCCAGCAGCGCGTCGACCTTGTCCAGCGCCTCGAGCGTCTTGAAGCAGGCCTCGGCCACTTCCGTGCCCTTGACCGCGAAGTGGCGATGGAAGTACTTGCGGTGCTCCACGTGCTCGTGGAAGTGGTGCGGCGTGAGCACGGCCGAGAAGATCGGCACGTCGGTCTCCAGCTGCAGCGACATCAGCGTGCTGACGACGGTGTTGGCGACGAACTCGTGGCGGTAGATGCCGCCGTCCACCACCAGCGCGCAGCCGATGATGGCCGCGTACTTGCCCGAGTTGGCCAGGCGCTTGGCGTGCAGCGGAATCTCGAAGGCGCCGGGCACATCGAAGATGTCGATGAGTTCGCGCGCCACGCCGAGCCGCGCCATCTCTTCGAGAAAGGCGTCGCGTGCCTGGTGGACGATGTCGGAATGCCATTGCGCCTCGACGAATGCGATGCGCTGGCCGCGCGGCGAACCCGACGCGGTGACGGCAGAAAGGGGAAGGTCGTTGATCTGACTCATGGTGTGCCTCTTGAAAGCAGGTTTCCTGAATCAGGGCGCACGAAACCACAGGCCCGCTCGCGCGCCGGTTTGCCCAAAAAGAGCAAAGCAAGGCGCGCGGGCATGCCCGCATTTCGCGCTCTCTTTCATCCGGACTGTGACCGTCGGCTTCGGAATCGCACCGAAATCTGCTGACCCTCGAACCTGTGGCAGGTCCGAGGCGCTCGCGGGCTTGTGCAACTTTCGTTGCCATCACCGCCGGTGGGGAATTGCACCCCGCCCTGAGAACGCTTGCCGTCCGGCGAACCGGACGACGGCGCGATTCTAGAAGCACGCCGCCGGGCCGGTTGTCGCCCGCGCGCCAGACCTTCGAGCGCGCGGGGATTTGCTTCAGAAGCGGTACGTCGCGCTCGCGGTCAGGGTACGGCGCTGGCCGTAGAAGCAGTCGCCGCGCGCCAGGCAGGTGGTGATCTGCACCTTGTCGGTCAGGTTGGCCACGTTGAGCGCCAGGCGCAGCGGGCCGTTGTCCCACGCGAACATCGCGTCGAACAGCGTGACCGCGGGCGCGGGGTTGCTGTCCATGCCGTCGTACGACTTGCCCAGGTAGCGCACGCCGCCGCCGGCCGAGAAGCCGTGCAGGCCGCCGATCGAGAAGCGCTTGGTCACCCAGGCCGAGGCCGTGTGCTTGGGCACGCCCGAGATGCGCTTGCCCAGGTCGGAGCCGTTGCTCTTCGACACGCGCGCGTCGGTGTAGGCGTACGAGGCGATCCAGTCCCAGTCGCGCGCGATGCTGCCCTTGTACTCGAGCTCCAGGCCCTTCACGTGCACTTCGCCGAGCTGCACGCTGTTGAGCGGGTTGGTCGGGTCGGGGGTCTTGCGGTTGGTGTCGCGCAGGTCGTACACGGCCGCCATGAACGAGGTGCGCTGGCCCGCGGGCTCCCACTTCACGCCGGCTTCCCACTGCTTGCCGCGCTGCGGCTTGAAGGGGTTGTTCGACGTGTCGACGCCGCCCAGCGGCAGGAACGATTCGGCGTAGCTCAGGTACGGCGCCCAGCCGCCGTCGGCCAGGTAGACCAGGCCGGCGCGCTTGGTGGTGGCCTTGTCGTCGGCCGCCGCGGCGGGGCGGCCTTCGGTGTCGGTGGTGGCCTTGTCGTGGCGCAGGCCCAGCAGGCCGATCCAGCGGCCGTACTTGACCTGGTCCTGCACGTACAGGCCCGCCTGCTTCTGCACCACCTCGGGTGCGCGCGTGAAGCTGGTGGGGGCCGTGTAGTTGCCGTACACCGGCGCGTACACGTCGAGCGCGCCCGCGCGGCCACGGCCCGAGAGCTTGGAGGTGGTGTTGCGCTGGAAGTCGGCGCCCAGCAGCAGCGTGTGCTCGACCTCGCCGGTCCTGAAGTGCGCCTCGGCCTGGTTGTCGAGCAGCAGCATCTTGCCGCCGTTGATGTCGCTGCTCAGGTCGCGCTCGATGGTGCGTTGGTCGGCGTTGAACACCGGACGCGCCGGACGGCCCGTGAGGCGGTTGGCCGTGAAGCTGGTGTACGAGGTGTTGTACCAGACCTTGCTCTCGGTCGAGCGCAGGTTCTGGCGCACCGTCCAGGTGTCGTTGAGGCGGTGGCTGAACAGGTAGCCCAGCGAGGTGCTGCGCGTGTCGAAGCGGTCGAAGCCCGGCTCGCCGGTGAAGGTCGAGGTCGGGATGCGGCCGTACAGCGAGGGCAGCAGCGTGCCCTGCCACGGGAAGAAGCCGATCAGCGAGCCGCTCTTGTCCTTCTGGTAGGACGCCTGCAGCGTGAGCGAGGTGTCGGCGCTCGGGCGCCAGGTGAGCGAGGGCGCGATCGCGATGCGGTCGTCCGACACGTGGTCGACCTGCGTGCCGCTGTCGCGGTTCACGGCCACGAGGCGGTACATCCACTTGCTCTCGGGGTCGAGCGAGCCGGTGAAGTCGGCGGCGATCTGCTTGCGCGCGTTGTTGCCCAGCTGCAGCTGCACCTCGCGCTGCGTCTCGGCCTGCGGACGCTTCGACACGAGGTTGAGCACGCCGCCGATGCCGCCCTGGCCGTACAGCACCGACGAGGGACCGCGCAGCAGCTCGACGCGTTCGAGCATGTACGGGTCGGGTCGGCTGGCGTTGTAGGTGCCGTAGGTGCGTTGCAGGCCGTCGAGGTACTGCACGGCGTCGCCGCCGCGGGCCTTGAACGAATCCACGCGGCTGTCGAAGTAGCTCGACACCACGCCGGCCGTGTAGTTGGTGGTCTCGCGCAGGGTGAGCGCGCCCTGGGCTTCGATCTGGTCACGCGTGACGACCGAGATGGCCTGCGGCGTCTCGATCAGCGGCGTGTCGGTCTTGGTGGCCGTGCTGCCGCGCCTGGCGACGAAGCCCGTCACGGGACCGGTGGCGGTCTCGCCCGCATCGCCCGAGACGGTGACGGTGGGCAGCGCCTGCCGCGTTTCGGCAGCAGCGGCTTCTTGCGCGTGGGCGTGTGCGCTGGCGGCGAGCGCCACGGCGGTGACCGCGAGCGTGGCATAGCCCCGCCGCGTGCGCGGCGTTCCGGGGCGACGATTCTTGGATGTCATGTGCAGCTTCTCCTGTGTCCTGCGTCAGGTGTGTCTAGGGCGGGGGAGTGGCTGCGGCGCGGTCAGGCGCGCCATGGCTTCTCGGGTGCGATCGAAAAAAACGGAAACGAACGAGCGCGTGCCGTGGCGCATTCCGAAAGGAAAGCGCATCCGGCTGGTGTTGTGTGTCTACGGCGTCGTGGGGGCAGTGGCCGGGGGCGACGACGTGGGGTGTCGTCGCTCGGGCTGCTGCGTCTTCGTTCCTTCGAAGACGGCTGGCGGGCTCGCGGCGGGCGCGGGCAGCTGGCTGAGGCGCGCGATTATAAAAGGCCGCGTCAGCGGCCCGCGAGGAACTGCGTCATGCGGTGCAGTTCTTCGTCGAGGCCCGCGCGGAAGGCCGCGCCGTGCGGCTTCTTCACATCGGCATAACCGAAGGCCGGCTGCAACCGACCTTCAGGCGCGCTCACATTGGCCCACCCGATCACGCGGTCGTGCCACAGCATCGGCAGCGCGTAGTAGCCGAACTGCCGTTTCGGCGCGGGCGTGTAGGCCTCGAACTTGTACGTCCAGCTCCACAGTAGCTCGAAGCGGCGGCGGTCCCACACCACCGGGTCGAAGGGCGCGAGCAGGCGCACCGCCTCGTCGGGCGCATGGCGGCGCGAGGCGGGGTTCTCGTCGGCGGGCCAGTACCAGGTGGTGCCATCGATGCGGCAACTGGCCAGCTCCTCGCGCGCCAGCCGCAGCGCCGCCTGCGTCTGCGCAGCCAGGTGCGGCGCGCCATAGCCGAGCAGGCGAACGAGGTAGGTCAGGCTCGTGGCCGGCAGCGGCGCGTACTTGCGCACCACCAGTTCGATGAGCGCCGCCGCACGCTGCGCGCGCCCGGCGGGGCTGTCGTCGGCGGGCGGATGGCTCACGGCCTCGTACACCCGCGTGCCGCTGTCGCGCCGCACCACGCGCAGCAGGCCGCGATAGTGCATGCCGTCTAGCAGGTGCGTGGTCGCATTGCTGGAGCCGCCCCAGTAGTTCTGAATGCGGCCGTGCGCGAAGTGCTGTTCGACCTGGCGCGGATGCACCGGGCCGTGGTCGCGCACATAGGCCAGCACGTCGGCGGCCTTGCGGCGCGTGTCGGCGTCCCAGGCTTTCTTGGCCTCGCGCGGATGCATCAGCGCCAGGTGTTCGCGCGGCAGGAAGCCGTAGTTGACGAGGCAGTCCTCCTCGATCGCAAGCCGCGCGTAGCGGCTTTCGAGATCGCCCGCGCGGTAGTCCTTCACGCGGTGGCGCAGCGTGAGGTCTTGCGCACGCGCCGGCGCACGGATCGGGTCGGCCTGGACGAAGCCGAGCTTGCGGATGGCGGCGGGGAGCGTCGTCGGCGTGAAGAGGGTGCGCGCGACGGCGTAGCGGCGCAGGTCGTCGAGGGTGGGGTCAGCCATGGGGCGAATTGCAGCACAAGCGGCTGTCTTTCGCTTCGGCCGGATCGATCAGACCGCGCTGCGGTGTCGTTCGATGCAGACGTCGAGCGTCTCCGCCCTAGGCCGTTGCCACCAGTCCAGGTTCGAAAAGATCTCGACCTCGCTGAAACCCGCGAAGCCTGCATCCTCGACCCAGCCGCGGATTTTCTTCAGCTCGACCACGCCATCGCCCATCATCCCGCGATCGGAGAGCAGGTCGCGCGTCGGCGTGAGCCAGTCGCAGACGTGGTACGCCAGCAGCCGTTCGCGGCCGGCGCGGGCGATCTGCTGCTGCAGCTTCGGGTCCCACCACACGTGGTAGATGTCGAGCGCCACGCCGAGCAGGCCGGTCTTGCCCGCATCGAGTTCGTCGCACAGGTCGAGCGCGTGCTCGAGCGTGTTGATGCACGCGCGGTCGGCCGCCTGCATCGGGTGCAGGGGTTCGATGGCCAGCGGCATGCCGACCTCCCGGGCGTATTCGAGTGAGGCGGCGATGCCGTCGCGCACCTCGCTGCGCGCGCGGCCGATGTCCTTGTACGCCACCTTGCCGTCGAGCGCGCCGGGCAGGGCGCCGACGACCAGCACGAGGCAGGGTGCGTCGAGCGTCTTTGCCTCGTCGATGGCGCGGCGGTTGTCGTCGAGCGCGGCCTTCAGGCCGGCCGCATCGGGCGCCGGGAAGAAGCCGCCCCGGCAGTAGCCCGAGAGGCCGATGCCGTGCGCCTTCAACTGCTTGGCCACCTTGTCGAGCCCGACGGCCGCAACCTGGTCGCGCCATGGGCTGATGGCGCGGATGCCGCGTTCGGCGCACTGGTCGATGAGGCGGTCCAGCGGCACCTCGGCGCCCGACTGCTTGCGGATGGTCGCCGTGTTGATCGACAGCCAGTCGTGGTTTTGCGAAAAGTCGCGCATGGTCGCCATCAGCCTTCCACGCCGTGCAGTGCCAGCAGCGTCTTCATGCGCCGCACCGCGAGCTCGGGCTGCTCCAGCAGGTTGGCTGCATCCGCGAGACGGAAGAGCTCGGCGAAGTGCTGCAGCGAGCGCGTGCTCTGCTGCCCGCCCACCATCGTGAAGTGCTTCTGGTGGCCGTTGAGCCAGGCCATGAACACCACGCCCGTCTTGTAGAAGCGCGTGGGCGCCGCGAAGATGTGGCGCGACAGCGGCACCGTGGGGCCGAGGATCGCGTGGAACTTCTCGCTGTTGCCTTGCGCCAGTGCGCCCAGCGCGGCACTCGCGGCGGGCGCGATGGCGTCGAAGATGCCCAGCAGCGCATCGCTCTTGCCGTGCGTCGGCTCGCTGCCGAAGCCGTCGCCAGCGATCAGTTCGGCATAGTTGAAATCGTCGCCCGTGTACATGCGAACGCCCTTGGGCAGGCGGCGGCGCATCGCGATTTCCTTGTCCTTGTCGAGCAGCGAAATCTTGATGCCATCAACCTTCTCTGGATGCGCCGCGATGATGCCCACGGCGGTGCCCATCGCCGCATCGACATCCTTCGTGCCCCAGTAGCCCGCAAGCGCCGGGTCGAACATGTCGCCCAGCCAATGCAGCACCACGGGCTGCTTCGCCTGGCTCAGGATGCGGTCGTACACGCGCTCGTAGTCGGCGGGGCTCTTGGCCACGCGGGCCAGTGCGCGGCTGGCCATCACGATCAGCTTGCCGCCGAGCGCCTCGATGGCGGCCATCTGTTCTTCGTAGCCACGGATCACGTCGTCGACGCTCTTCACGTCGTCGATGTTCAGGTGGTCGGTGCCGCAGCCCGAGGCGACGAGCGCGCCGGGCATGTCCTTCGCGGCGTCGAGCGAGCGGCGGATCAGTTCGAGCGACGTGGGCCAGTCGAGGCCCATGCCCCGCTGCGCGGTGTCCATCGCCTCGGCCACGCCCAGGCCCAGCGAGAACAGGTGGCGGCGGTAGGCGATGGTGGTGTCCCAGTCGACCGCGCATTGCAGCCACGGGTCGACGGCGGCGAGCGGGTCGGCCACGACGTGCGCGGCCGAGTAGGCGATGCGGTTGAACTTGACGCCCGCTTCGGGCTTCACCGGCGCGGTGCCGCGCAGGGCGTAGGGCGCGAGCGCGCCGCTCGCAGTGGGAAGGGTCAGCGACAGTGCCATGGCTTTGTCTTCTTCTTCCTCAGACCTTCAGCGTGGGCACGTCGATCCAGCGGCGCTCCTGCCACGAGGCGAGCGCGGCCTCGACCAGCTGCACGCCCTTGGCGCCTTCGGGCAGCGTCCACTTGTAGGGCGCGTCTTCCACCACGTGGCGGATGAAGTGTTCCCACTGGATCTTGAAGCCGTTGTCGTAGACCTGCGAGTCCGGAATCTCCTGCCACTGGTCGAAGAAGTTCATCGTCTGCTTCTCGTCGGGGTTCCACACCGGGCGCGGCGTGGCCACGCGCGACTGGGCGCGGCAGCTCGACAGGCCCGCCACAGCCGAGCCGTCGGTGCCGTCGACGTGGAAGGTCACGAGGTCGTCGCGGCGCACGCGCGTGGCCCAGCTCATGTTGAGCTGCGCGATCACCGGCTCGCCGTTGTGGCCCGTGAGTTCGCAGGTGGCGTAGGCCGCGTCGTCGGCGGTGGCCTCGTAGGGCTTGCCGGCTTCGTCCCAGCGCGTGGGGATGTGCGTGGCGCCGATGCACGACACCGACTTCACCTCGCCGAACAGGTTGTCCAGCACGTAGCGCCAGTGGCACATCATGTCCAGGATCATGCCGCCGCCGTCTTCCTTGCGGTAGTTCCAGCTCGGGCGCTGGATGGGCTGCAGGTCGCCCTCGAACACCCAGTAGCCGAACTCCAGGCGCACGCTGAGCATGCGGCCGAAGAAGCCCGCACGGCGCAGCATGTCGAGCTTGCGCAGGCCGGGCAGGAAGAGCTTGTCCTGCACCGCGCCGTGCTTCAGGCCCGTGGCCTTGCCGGCTTCGTCGGCCAGGCGGGCGATCTCGACGGCCTCGTTGAGGTTGGTGGCGATCGGCTTCTCGCAGTACACGTGCTTGCCGGCGCGGATGGCCTTGGCCAGCAGCGTGGGGCGCATCTGCGTGGTGCCGGCGTCGAAGAAGACGGTGTCGTCCTTGTTCGCGAGCGCCTGGTCGAGGTCGGTGCCCCAGCGCGGGATGTTGTGGGCCTTGGCGAGCGCTTCCATCTTCTCGGCGTTGCGGCCGATGAGGATCGGGTCGGGCATGACCTTGTCGCCGTTGGACAGCGTCACGCCGCCCTGGGCGCGGATGGCGCAGATGGAGCGGATCAGGTGCTGGTTCATGCCCATGCGTCCGGTGACGCCGTGCATGATGATTCCGAGACGTTGGATGGCCATCGTGGGTTCCTTGGGGAGATGCAGGGGAAAAGAGAAAGGGGCTTCGATCGGCGTGGCGCGTGGCAACGCCGGGGCAGGCCGGGCTGCCCCGCGTGCACGACGCGGCGCGGGACCTCGGCGTGTCTGCTGTTACTGCTGGACCGCGAGGCCGGCGGCCTTCACGAGCTGCGCGTTGCTGGTGATCTCGTCCTTGATGTAGGCGTCGAACTGCTCGGGCTTGAGCGTCCAGGCGTCGGCGCCCAGCTTGAGGAAGCGCTCCTTCACCTCGGGCGTGGCCAGGGCCTTGACCACTTCGTCGTGCAGGCGGTTGACGACGTCGCGCGGCGTCTTGGCGGGCGCCATCATGCCGATCCAGAAGTTGAACTCGGAGCCGGGGACGCCTGCTTCGGTGGTGGTGGGCACGTCGGGCAGGGCGGCGGCGCGCTTGGGCGAGCCCACGGCCAGTGCGAGCAGCTGGCCTTCCTTGATCTGGCCGATGACGGGTGCGATGGGCGAGAAGTAGTAGTCGACGCGGCCCGAGAGCACTTCGGTGACGGCCTCGCCCGATCCCTTGAATGGGATGTTGGTCGCATCGATCTTCGCGGCCATCTTGAATTTTTCGGCGTTCAGGTGCGTGGCGCTGCCCTGGCCGGCCGAGGCGAAGTTCATGCTGCCGGGCTTGGCGCGCGCGGCGGCCAGCAGCTGCGGCAGGGTCTTGATGTTCTTGCTGGGCGAGATGACCAGCGCGTTGGGCAGCGACGAGATCGGCGTGACGCCCGCGAAGTCGTGCACCGTGTCGAAGGGCAACTTGGCGAAGGTCGACGGGCTCACCGTGTGCGACGACGAATGGATCATCACCGTGTAGCCGTCGGGCGCGGCCGTGGCCACCGCCTGCTGGCCGATGGTGCCGCTGGCGCCACCGCGGTTCTCGATGATCAGCGCCTGGCCCATGCTGGTGCCCATCTTGTCGGCGATGGCGCGGGCAATGATGTCCGTCGTGCTGCCGGCGGCGAACGGAACGATCACGCGGATCGGCTTGGTGGGGTAGCCGTTCTGCGCGGCCGCCAGACCCGGCAGCAGGGCGGCCAGGCAGGTCAGCGAGGCCAGGAGGGTGGTGCGTGCAAGTTGCTTCAAGGTTGTCTCCGCGCGGTCGGGCCGCAGTTCTTGAGTCATCAATTCACCATTGAGTGAATTAGTGAATTGTAGGAACGGCTGCGCCGCAGCGTCAACCGACGCTGCTTGGTGAAAACCCGGGGGCGTGGAAAAGGGCGCCTGCAGCGCCCGAAGGCTCAGTGCAGGACGTAGCCCAGCACGAGGTCGGTCATGTGCGACAGGCGTTGCGCCATCGCCTTGGGGGCACGCAGGTCACGCCCGAAGATGGCCGACAGCGTGTGGTTGTTCGAGAGGTAGAAGTAGCACAGCGAGGCGATCGAGATGTACAGCTGCACCGGGTCGACGCCGGCGCGAAAGAGGTTGTCCTTCTTGCCGCGCTCCAGCACGGTGTCGAGCAGCTGCACCAGCGGCGAGTTCATCTCCTGGATGCGCTCGGAGCGCTTCAGGTGCGCCGCGCCGTGCAGGTTCTCGCTGTTGAGCAGCGTGATGAACTCGGGGTGCTCCAGGTAGTAGTGCCAGGTGAACGACACCAGCTGGCGGATCGCCTCGACGGGCTCGATCTCGTCCAGGTGCAGGCGCTGCTCGGCGGCGCGGATGTCGGCGTACACGCGCTCCAGCACGGCCAGGAACAGGTCGTCCTTGCTGCCGAAGTAGTAGTAGATGAGGCGCTTGTTCAGGCCCGCGCGCTCGGCGATGCTGTCCATGCGCGCACCGGCCAGGCCGCGTGCGGCGAACTCGTCGCGCGCCGACGCGAGGATGGCCAGTTGCGAGCGGTCGGCGTCGCGCGAGCGCGGCTCGAGCGTTTCGGGCAAAGAGTCCTTGGGGGCCTTCATGACGCGAATTTAACCAATTGGGGAATTAAGACAAGGCGTGGAAGGCAGGCACACATAATCGCCGGAGACATTTGCAACTGAGGTTCGAACTTTCCATGAGTACATCACAACCCGCGGGCCACCTGATCGTCGAGTGCCTGGTCGAACAGGGCATGCAACTCGCCTTCGGCGTACCGGGCGAGAGCTTCCTGGCGGTGCTCGACGGCTTCCATGCGTACCGCGATCGCGCACGCTTCGTGGTGAACCGGCAGGAGGGCGGCGCGGCCTTCATGGCCGAGGCGCACGGCAAGCTCACGGGGCGCCCGGGCGTGTGCTTCGTGACGCGCGGGCCGGGCGCGACCAATGCCTCGATCGGCGTGCACAACGCCTTCCAGGATTCGACGCCGATGGTGCTGTTCGTGGGCGACGTCGGCAGCGACTTCCGCGACCGCGAGGCCTTCCAGGAAGTGGACTACGCCAGCTTCTTCGGGCCGAGCACCAAGGGTTTCGCCAAGCGCGTGGAGCGCATCGACGACGCCGACCGCATTCCCGAGTACATCGCGCGCGCCTTCGCCACCGCGATGAACGGCCGGCCGGGCCCGGTCGTGCTGGTGCTGCCCGAGGACATGCTGCGCACCGAAACGGCGGCACGGCCGCTGGCGCGCGTGGAGGCGGTCCAGCCGTGGAGCGACCCGGGCGCGCTGCGCACGCTGCGCGAGCTGCTGCTGAAGGCGCAGCGCCCGCTGCTGATCGCCGGCGGCGGTGGCTGGACGCCGCAGGCCGCGCAGGCGCTGCAGCGCTTCGCCGAGAACTGGCGCCTGCCGGTGGCGAACGCCTTCCGCTTCCAGGACACCTTCGACAACCACCACCCGCAGTACGCGGGCGATGTGGGCATTGCGATCAACCCGAAGCTCGCGCAGCACGTGAAGGACGCCGACCTGGTCCTGGCCATCGGCCCGCGCCTGGGCGAGATGACGACCGGCGGCTACACGCTGCTCGAAGCGCCGAAGGCCAAGCAGACGCTGGTGCACATCCACGCGAGCGCCGAAGAACTGAACCGCGTCTACCAGGCCGACCTGGCGATCAACGCCGGCATGAGCGCCGCGGCGCGCAGCCTCGAGGTGCTGAGCGCGCCGCCCTCGCTGCCATGGGAAGCCTGGACGCAGCAGCTGCACGCCGACTACGAAGCCTGGCTGCAGCCGCAGGCGCTCGCCGGCATGCCGGCCGAGACGCCGCGCGGTGCGGTCGACATGGCGGCTGTGGTGGCGCTGCTGCAAAAGCACCTGCCGGCGGATGCGGCCATCACCAACGGCGCTGGCAACTTCGCGAGCTGGGTGCACCGCTACTTCCGCTACCACGGGCTCGCCAAGGGCGCCAAGACACAGCTGGCACCCACCAGCGGGGCGATGGGCTATGGCGTGCCGGCGGGCATTGCCGCGAGCATCGCCACCGGGCGCGTGGCCTTCACCATCGCGGGCGACGGCGACTTCCTGATGAACGGGCAGGAGCTGGCAACGGCCTCGCAGCACGGCGGCAAGAGCATCGTCGTGCTGCTCAACAACGGCATGTTCGGCACGATCCGCATGCACCAGGAGCGCGAGTACCCCGAGCGCACCAGCGGCACCGCGCTGCGCAACCCCGACTTCTGCGGCCTGGCGCGCGCGTACGGCTACGCGGCCGAGCGCGTCACCGAGACGGCGCAGTTCGAGGCTGCGCTGCTGCGTGCGCTGGCGGCCGACACCGGCACGCTGATCGAGATCCCGCTCGACCCCGAGGTGATCACCACGCGCGGCACGCTGGCGTCGATCACGCGCGCGGCGAAGCAGCAGGCGCAGGGCTGAGCGTCACGCGATGGCGGGCCACCTCGTCGCGCAGCGCGGGCGAGCGCAGTTCGAAGACGTCGAACAGGCCGAGCGCATCGAGCGTGGGGATCAGCGCCGCGAGGTCGTCGCGGGCGACGCGGCGTTCGTCGGCCGTGGCGGTCGGGTCTTCGAGCACGCGCGCATTGGCAAGGAAGGCGCCGACCGAGCCCTTGCGCACGGTGTGGCCGTCGATGACGGTGAAGTCCTGTCCGTCGGGAATGATGTCTTGCGCTTTCATGGGGATTCCTTGGTGGAGATGCCTTCGATGCTAGGCAGCGGGGCGGTCCCCGGCTTGCGGCGCGGGGCCAATCGATACCGCCTGCGGGCCAGCCATGGCGGCTGAATCGCCCGCCACGCTCTGGCGCTACGCGCACGAGGCGCCGCGCGTCACGGGCTGCCACGCGCACGCGACCGGCCAGCTGTTCGCGCTGCGCGAAGGCCTGCAGGTCATCGAGACGCCCGCAGGGCGCTGGGTGCAGCCGCCGGGATGGATCGGCTGGATCGCGCCGCGCTGCGCCCATGCCGCGCAAAGCTTCGGGGCCACGGCGGGATGGCATCTGCACATCGATGCGTCGGCTGCGGCGGCGCTGCCGGACGGGCCGCATGTCTTTGCCGCCACGCCGCTGGTGCAGGAGCTGGTGGCGCGGCTGATGTCGCTGGCGCCCTCCGACGCACTGCTGGAGCCCCGCCGCGCGCGATTGGTGGGCGTGCTGGTCGACGAACTGGCGGCCGGCGGGCGCGAGTCGCTGCATCTGCCGATGCCGCAGGACCCGCGGCTGGTGGCGATGGCGAGCGCACTGGCGAACGATCCGGCATTGGCCGATGGCATCGACGACTGGGCCGATCGCATCGGCATGGCCCGTCGCACGCTCACGCGCCGCTTCGCTGCCGAGACCGGGCTGAGCTTCACGCAATGGCGCCAGCAGGCGCGCCTGCTCAAGGCCATCAAAATGCTGAGCCTGCGCGAGCCGGTGACGGCGGTGGCGCTGACGGTGGGCTACAGCTCGGTGAGTGCCTTCATCGAGGCCTTCCGCAAGCACTTCGGCTGCACGCCCGCGCGCTTCTTCGAGGCGGGCGAGGGCTTGCTGCAGGTGAAAAAAAAGCCCGCATGACGCGGGCTTTTTGACTCAGGAGCACGAGGCCCCCGAACGCTTACTTGACGTGCTTGCCAATCAGCGCAGCCAGTTCGAACATCGAAACCTGGGCCTTGCCGAAGATTTCCTTCAGCTTGGCGTCGGCGTTGATGTTGCGCTTGTTGGCCTTGTCTTGCAGGTTGTTCTTCTTGATGTAGTCCCACAGCTTGCTCACCACAGCGGTGCGCGGCAGAGGCGTCGAACCGACCACAGCGGCCAGGGCCGGGCTGGGGGTCAGGGCCTTCATGAACGCAGCGTTGGGGGTGCGCTTCTTGGCGGGAGCGGCCTTCTTTGCAGGAGCCTTCTTCGCCGGTGCAGCCTTCTTTGCAGGAGCAGCCTTCTTGGCGGGCGCCGCTGCCTTCTTGGCCGGTGCGGCCTTCTTTGCAGGAGCCGCAGCCTTCTTTGCGGGAGCGGCCTTCTTTGCCGGAGCTTTCTTGGCCGGAGCCTTCTTTGCAGTTGCCATGGTTGATTTCCTTTTTTGGTTGAACGTTCACCAATGAAAAACTTGCGTCTCCAGTGGCAATGCGGATGCTAAATGAGAAAAAACGCGTTTCCAAGGGAAAAAGCGCTTTTTTCATTGGGAGCTGTTGTTTTTTCAGAGGGGAGAAGGGACGTTGTTCACGTTCGTCGCCCCGGCCACGTCGCCAGCACCACGCCCACGAGGGCGATCGCGAACGCAAGCAGCTGCGGTGAAGTGAGGTTTTCCCCGAGCACGAGCACGCCCACGAGCGCCGCGCTGACGGGCAGCAAGACAGTGAAGACACCCGCTTGTGCCGCTGGTACGTGACGAAGTCCGGTCATCCACAGCCACACGGTCCAGATGCTGGCGGCCAGTGCGTAGACCACCAGCAGTGCCCAGGTGCCGAAGCGCACGGCGGTGAAGTCGAACTGCAGCGCGAACCAGATGCCGAAGGGCATCGACAGCACGAAGCCCCACAGGTTGATGAGCGACGCGATGCGCTTGGGTCCCAGCTTGCCGGTGAGCGACTTGCCGATCACCGCATAGGCGGCCTCGCAGAGCACCGCGCAGAACACGAGCAGGTTGCCGAGCCAGGGCATCGACGGCGCGCCGACCCCACTGCCGGTGGTGGCCGGTGCGTGGGTCGGCGTGAAAGCGAGTAGGCCGATGCCCAGTGCCGCGCAGGCAATGGCCAGGCCGATGCGCACCGTGATGCGCTCGCGCAGGAAGAGCCAGCTGGCCACAGCGACCACGGCGGGGATCGACGCCATGATCACGCCCGCCGACACCGCGCTGGTGAGGCTCACGCCGAACAGCATGCAGATCGAGAACAGGAAGTTGCCGAGGAAGGACTCGAGGAACACGAGCCCGCGCGTGCGTGCGCTCATGGGCGGTTCGTCGGGCGTGCGCTGGAGCCAGTGCGGCATCGCGAGGGCCGCGATGCCGAAGCGCAGCCACGCCAGCAGCAGCACCGGGAAGGCTGCCACCAGCGGCTTGGAGAGGGCGACGTAGCTGCCGACGAGCGACATGCTCAAGGCCAGGCAACCGTAGGCCACGAGGCGGCCGGAGGTGGGAGCGGCGGGGTTCAATAGACTGGGTGCTGGTTGTTGATCGGATGGATTCGATGATGCCCCACGTTCTTGTCTACGGCACGCTGCGGCGCGGCGGGCGCAACGACATCGCGCGCTACCGGCCGGCGCCGGTGTTCGTCGGCGAGGCCGTCATCGCGGGCACGCTGTACGACCTGGGCGCGTACCCGGGCGTGGCGCTCGGCGGCGCGGGGCGTGTGAGGGGCGAGGTCTATCGCATCGCGCCGCAGGTCGAGCGCGAACTCGACCGGCTCGAGGAAGTGGCCGACGACGATTCGGGCGAGTACATCCGGCGCCGCCTGCGCGTGGCGGTGGGAACGCAATCGATCGACTGCCTGGTCTACGAGATCCATCCGACGCGCATCGCGGGCCGCCATGTGATCGACAGCGGCGACTGGATCGCGCATGCGGCGGGCGCCGCGGGATAGGCGCCGTTTTCACAACCGAAAGAGCGATTCCGTATCGCGAAAATTCAAACTGCTGCGCCGCAATATTTTTTCTCGATATGAGAAAAATAATTTCTCATTGAGAAATATCTCCGTAAGTTGTTGATTTTGTTGGTTCAAAAATATGTCTTCTATAAGACATAAGAGTCCGCGATCGGATTACAGTAACCCCACGGCCGCAACGCCAACCTTCAATCAACCTCACGGAGTGACCATGCCCCAGACCCTGAACGAACAACTGAGCCGCGAACAGCAAATTGCCGCCCTCGAAAAGGACTGGGCCACCAATCCGCGCTGGAAGGGCGTGAAGCGCGGCTACAGCGCGGCCGACGTGGTTCGCCTGCGCGGTTCGCTCCCCATCGAGCACACGCTGGCCAAGCGCGGCGCCGAGAAGCTCTGGGCCAAGATCAACGGCGGTGCCAAGAAGGGCTACGTGAACGCCTTCGGCGCGATCTCCGCTGGCCAAGCCATGCAGCAAGCCAAGGCTGGCCTCGAAGCCGTGTACCTGTCGGGCTGGCAAGTCGCCGCCGACGGCAACACGTCCGAAACGATGTACCCCGACCAGTCGCTGTACGCCTACGACTCGGTGCCGACGATGGTCCGTCGCATCAACAACACCTTCAAGCGCGCCGACGAAATCCAGTGGGGCCGTGGCATCAACCCGGGCGACAAGGAATTCATCGACTACTTCCTGCCGATCGTCGCGGACGCTGAAGCCGGCTTCGGCGGCGTGCTGAACGCCTTCGAACTGATGAAGAACATGATCGCGTCGGGCGCCGCCGGCGTGCACTTCGAAGACCAGCTGGCGGCCGTCAAGAAGTGCGGTCACATGGGCGGCAAGGTGCTCGTGCCGACGCAGGAAGCCTGCGAGAAGCTGATCTCGGCGCGTTTCGCCGCCGACGTCATGGGCGTGTCGACCATCGTCCTGGCCCGCACCGATGCGGAAGCCGCGAACCTGATCACGTCCGACCACGACGCCAACGACAAGCCTTTCCTGACCGGCGAGCGCACGCAAGAAGGCTTCTACCGCGTCAAGAACGGCCTGGAGCAAGCCATCAGCCGCGGTGTCGCCTACGCACCGTACGCCGACCTGGTGTGGTGCGAAACCGGCGTGCCGGACATCGGCTTCGCCCGTGAGTTCGCGCAAGCCGTGCACGCCGCCTGCCCCGGCAAGCTGCTGTCGTACAACTGCTCGCCGTCGTTCAACTGGAAGAAGAACCTGGACGACAAGCAGATCGCCTCGTTCCAGGAAGACCTCTCGGCGCTGGGCTACAAGTACCAGTTCATCACGCTGGCCGGCATCCACATCAACTGGTTCAACACCTTCCAGTTCGCCCACGCGTATGCCAACGGCGAAGGCATGAAGCACTACGTCAACATGGTGCAGGAACCCGAGTTCGCCGCACGCGACAAGGGCTACACCTTCGTGTCGCACCAGCAGGAAGTCGGCGCCGGCTACTTCGACGACGTGACCACCGTGATCCAGGGCGGCTCGTCCAGCGTGAAGGCGCTGACCGGTTCGACCGAAGAAGAACAGTTCCACTGAGCTGCCTTCATTGATCGCTGAGTGACGGCGCGTTGCGCTGTCGCCCCCCAAGCCCGGCCTCGTGCCGGGCTTTTTCGTGGGCGCTCGACGGGCGGGGCTCAGGCTTCGAGCCGCACCTCGCGCACGCCGCGCCCCAGCCGCTGGCGCAGCAGCGTGCGCAAGGTGACGCCGTCCGCGTAGCCGACCATGCCCGCGATCTGCTCGAGGCTCTTGTTGCTGGTCTTGAGCAGGTGCACGGCGCGTTCGACGCGCAGGTCCTGCACGTACGACAACGGGCTCTTGCCCAGCACCTGCTGCATGCGCCGCGCCAGCGTGCGCTTGCTGGTGCCCGCGGCCCGCGCCGCTTCGTCGAGCGAGAAACCCTCGGCCAGCCGCCCGCGCGCCCAGCGCTCGAAGCGCTCCACCAGCGGGTCGGCATGCGAGAGGTGGTCGGAGATCACGTAGGCCGACTGCGACGGGCGCGAGTCCACGATGAGGTAGCGCGCGACCAGCGCCGCGAGTTCGGGGCTGGCCTGGCGCACCAGCCACAGCGCCATGTCGACGTGGCTCAGCGCCGCGCCCGCCGTGACGAGCGGCCCCGAGCTGACCAGCATGCGCGAATCGTCGAGCAGCACCGCCGGGTAGCGCTGCCGGAAGAGGGTGGCCAGCCACCAGGTGGTGGTCGCCTTGTGGCCCGCGAGCACGCCGGCTTCCGCCAGCACGAAGGTGCCGATGCACGCGGCGGCGATGCAGCCGCCGTCTTCGGCACGCGCGCGCAGTGCCGCGCAGGCATCGCGGACGTCGGCGCGTTGCAGGGCGGGCTCCAGCGTCTCGGGCATCTTGCAGCCCAGCGCCGGAACGACCAGCCAGTCGGTGGCGGCGCCGGTGTCGGCCAGCGTGTGCGTCACCGGCACGGTGAAACCCTGGGCGGTGCGCACGCGCTTGCGGGTGCCCACGATGGTGACGTCGAAAGGTGCCACGTCGAGCTGCAACATGGCGGCGAGTTCGTTCGCGGTGGTGAAGACGTCGAGCACCGTGGCCAGGCCGGAGTCGAACACGCCGTCGAGGGCGAGGACATCGAGTTTCATGGCAATAACGATACCAAAGATGTCAAAAAAGCCAATGGTCCAGAGGGCGGGGCTTGCCTAGAGTCCATGCCAGCGCCGCGCAATCCCGTGCGCCGTTGTTGTCCACCCAGGAGATGTCCCATGATCAAGTTCGCACTGTTCGCCCGCCTCGAAGCCAAGCCCGGCAAGGAAGCCGCCGTCCAGCAATTCCTCGAGGCCGGCCTGGCCATGGCGCGCGAGGAAAAGACCACGCCGATCTGGTTTGCGCTGCGGCTGTCGCCCAGCACCTTCGGCGTGTTCGATGCGTTCGAGGACGAGGCCGGCCGCCAGGCGCACCTGACCGGCCCGATCGCCCAGGCCCTGATGGCACAGGCGCCCGAGCTGTTCGCCGGACCGCCCTCGATCGAGCCGATCGAAGTGCTCGGCCTCAAGAACGTGGCGGCCGCGGCGTCGTGAGCGTGCAGGCGCAGCCCATGACGACACTCGTCGGCGACCCGGTGTTCGTCAGCGACGGCGAACGCTTCGTGCCCACCGAGGCGGCCATCGGCCCGTGGTCCGCCGATGCCCTGCAGGGCAGCGCGACCGCCGCGCTGCTCGTGCGCGCGCTCCAGGCGCACGAGGCAAGCCGCGGCCGCGAGGTGGCGCGGTTGAGCTTCGATTTCTGGCGCCCGGCGAGCCGGGCGCCGATCACGCTCGAATTCACCCTGCTGCGAGACGGCGCCAAGGCGCGCACGGTGGCGTTCGACATGGTCCAGGATGGCAAGTCCGTGCTGCGTTGCACCGCCTTGCTGCTGCGCAGCGGGCAGACGCCCGCACTGCCGGCCGCCGACGCCTTCGCCGCCGCGACATTCGCACCGCCGGAAGAGGGCGCGCCCATTCCCGCGGCGGCGTCCCGCATGAGCCCGTTCTTTGCCGGCGTGGACGTGCGCATGGCACGCGGGCAGATCCTCGAGCCCGGCCCGGCTGCGGCATGGTTGCGCCTGGGCCGGCCGCTGGTCGACGCCGAGGCCGCATCGCCTCTGGCCCAGGTGGCCTCGGCGGCCGATCTCGTGGCAGGCATCTCGCAGTGGGCGCATCCGGCGCGGCTGGGTTTCGTCAATGCCGACCTGACGATCAACCTGCGGAGGGCGCCGCGCGGCGACTGGGTGCTGGTCGACGCCCTCACGCTTGCGGGCCCGATGGGCACGGGCTATGCCGTCGGGCAGCTGCACGACCGCGACGGGCCGGTCGGGCAGTGCGTTTCCAGCCTCCTGTTCGAGGCGCGCGGCTGAAGCGGGCAGCGGCTAGAATCGCCCACTCTGCACTCAACAAGAGCGAGAAAGGCACCTTGGTTATGACACCGCGAACTACCCCGCAAGGATTCAGCGGCTTTTTCTTCTTCGAAGGAAAGGGCCGGTAGCCCCGCGCTCGCTGGTTTTTCCAGCGCACCAACCAAGCAAAGCGCGGCATCCACCGCGCTTTTTTGTTTTTCTCCCCGAGGTTTTCACATGATCCAGATCACGCTCCCCGACAACTCGCGCCGCGAGTTCCCCGGCCCGGTTTCGGTGGCCGAAGTGGCCCAGTCCATCGGTCCCGGCCTCGCCAAGATGACGGTGGCCGGCAAGATCGACGGCAAGCTCGTCGATGCCAGCGACGTCATCGACCGCGACGCCAGGCTGCAGATCATCACGCCCAAGGACGACGAGGGCCTGGAGATCATCCGCCACTCGACGGCCCACCTGGTCGGCCATGCGGTGAAGCAGCTGTACCCGACGGCCAAGATGGTGATCGGGCCTGTGATCGACGAAGGCTTCTACTACGACATCTCGTTCGAGCGCCCGTTCACGCCCGAAGACATGGCCGCCATCGAGGCGCGCATGCGCGAGCTGATCGCGCAGGACTACGACGTGATCAAGAAGATGACGCCGCGCGCGGAAGTCATCGAGGTCTTCAAGTCGCGCGGCGAGGACTACAAGCTGCGCCTGGTCGAAGACATGCCCGACGAGCAGGCCATGGGCCTGTACTACCACCAGGAATACGTCGACATGTGCCGCGGCCCGCACGTGCCGAACACGCGTTTCCTGAAGGTCTTCAAGCTCACGAAGCTGGCCGGCGCCTACTGGCGCGGCGACGCCAAGAACGAGCAGCTGCAGCGCATCTACGGCACGGCCTGGGCCGACAAGAAGCAGCTCGACCAGTACATCCAGCGCATCGAGGAAGCCGAGAAGCGCGATCACCGCAAGCTGGGCAAGGAACTCGACCTGTTCCACATCGACGAAGTGGCGCCGGGCGTGGTGTTCTGGCACCCCAAGGGCTGGGCGGTCTGGCAGCAGGTCGAGCAGTACATGCGCGGCATCTACCGCGACACGGGCTACTGGGAAGTGAAGGGCCCGCAGATCCTGGACAAGAGCCTGTGGGAGAAGACGGGCCACTGGCAAAACTACCGCGACAACATGTTCACGACGGAGTCGGAGAAGCGCGAGTACGCGCTCAAGCCGATGAACTGCCCGGGCCACGTGCTGATCTTCAAGAGCGACCTGCGCAGCTACCGCGACCTGCCGCTGCGCTACGGCGAGTTCGGCCAGTGCCACCGCAACGAACCCAGCGGCGCGCTGCACGGCATCATGCGCGTGCGCGGCTTCACGCAGGACGACGGCCACATCTTCTGCACGGAAGACCAGATCCTCGACGAATGCATCGCCTACACGGCGCAGCTGCAGAAGGTCTATGCCGACTTCGGCTTCACGGACATTCTCTACAAGGTCGCGACGCGGCCCGAAAACCGCGTCGGCTCCGACGAGCTGTGGGACAAGGCCGAGCACGCGGTGATGGAATCGCTGCGCCGCTCGGGCGTGGACTTCGTCATTTCGCCCGGCGACGGCGCCTTCTACGGCCCGAAGATCGAGTACACGCTGCGCGACGCCATCGGCCGTCACTGGCAGTGCGGCACGATGCAGGTCGACTTCAACACGGCCGAGCGCCTGGGCGGCGAGTACGTCACGGAATCGAGCGGTCGGGCCCACCCGGTGATGCTGCACCGCGCCATTGTCGGCAGCCTCGAGCGCTTCATCGGCATGCTCATCGAACACCACTCTGGCGCCATGCCCGCATGGCTCGCTCCGGTGCAGGTGGCAGTGCTCAATATCAGCGAAGGACAGGCCGACTACGCTGCGCAAGTTGCGAAAACGCTGCAAAATCAAGGGCTTAGAGTTCAGCTGGATCTGCACAACGAAAAGATTACGTATAAAATACGGAAGCATTCGTTGCAAAAGCTCCCTTACATCCTCGTCGTGGGTGACAAGGAAAAGGAAGCAGGTGCCGTCGCAGTGCGCGCCCGGGGCAATCAAGACCTCGGTGCAATGTCCCTCGAATCGTTCACGCAACGGCTCGTCCAGGACGTTGCTGACAAGCGTTGATTTGTCTCTGAAACACCCCATATGTTTCTCTGCCATCTCGTGCCGCCTGTCCGCGAAGACTGAGCGGCGATCGCTACAGATTTTGTAGCAAACTTTGAAGGATTCTGACCATCGCTACTGCATTTCGCGACCGCCGCCACCGCGAGGAACGCCAACACCGCCTGAACCGGGAAATCATGGCCCCGGAAGTCCGCCTGGTCGGCCCGGAAAACGAGCCATTGGGTGTCATGAGCCTTTCCGAAGCCTTGCGCCTTGCGGGCGAGGCCGACGTGGATCTGGTGGAGGTCGTTGCTGCGGCCAATCCGCCCGTGTGCCGCCTGATCGAGTACGGAAAGTTCAAGTACCACGAGCAGAAGAAGGCAGCCGAGGCGAAGTCGAAGCAGAAGGTCATCGAGGTCAAGGAAATCAAGTTCCGGCCCGGTACCGACGATGGCGACTACAACATCAAGATGCGCAACATCAGGCGCTTTCTTGAAGAGGGCGACAAATGCAAGATCACGCTGCGCTTTCGCGGCCGCGAGATCACGCACCAGGAGCTCGGTCTGGCACTCTTGCAGCGCATTCGCGACGAGCTGGGCGACACGATCATGGTCGAGCAGTTCCCGAAGCTGGAAGGCCGTCAGATGATCATGATGATCGCTCCGGGCCGCAAGAAGGTTGGCGGCGCGGCGCCGAAGCCGGCAGCAGATGCTGCGCCGGCAGCAGCGCCCACGGCAACCGCCTGAGGCATTTGCAGTAGACGGGTTTTGAAGGGATTTCGCCCTGGCCCGCATTTCGAAAGAAGTGCAGGCGGGGGCGAGATAAAGAAGTGTCTCGGGGCCAACAAGTCCGTGGAGTATCCGCGGCGCCTCACGAGCACAAACTAAAGGAGCATTTACATGCCCAAAATGAAGACCAAGAGCAGCGCGAAAAAACGTTTCCGCGTTCGTCCCGGTGGCACCGTCAAGCGCGGTCAAGCCTTCAAGCGTCACATCTTGACGAAGAAGACCACCAAGAACAAGCGTCACCTGCGTGGTGCAGTCGCAGTGCATGAAACCAACATGGTTTCTGTCGCCGCCATGCTGCCCGGTCGTGGCATTTAACTCAGACGAACAAGGAGTACACACATGCCTCGCGTCAAACGTGGTGTAACGGCTCGCGCCCGCCACAAAAAAGTTCTCGCACTCGCCAAGGGTTTTCGCGGTCGCCGCGGTAATGTCTTCCGCGTCGCCAAACAGGCGGTGATGAAGGCTGGGCAATATGCCTACCGTGACCGCCGTACCAAGAAGCGCGTGTTCCGTCAGCTGTGGATCGCGCGTATCAACGCCGCCTCGCGTGAACTGGGCCTGACCTACAGCCAGTTCGCCAACGGCATCCGCAAGGCCGGTATCGAGATCGACCGCAAGATGCTTGCGGACATCGCCGTGCACGACAAGGCCGCTTTTGCCGGCATCGTGGAGCAGGTCAAGGCCAAGCTGGCTGCTTGATTTTGCACAGCAGGTTGCCGTCTCCGGACGGCTTCTTGCGCCCACGGCTCAAGGGCTGGCGCTTGAAAAGGCTCCAGCTCTTTTTTATTTCCCCTCGAAGATTTTTGTTGCTATGAACGAGTTGGACTCCCTGGTCGACACCGCACGCGCCGCCTTCGCCGAAGCGAAAACGCCCGCAGAGCTCGAAAACGCCAAGGCCCAGTTCCTTGGCAAGTCGGGCCGCGTCACCGAGCTGATGAAGGGCATGGCCGCGCTGAGTGTCGAAGAGAAGAAGTCCCGCGGCGCCGCGATCAACGTCGGCAAGCAGGCCATCGAGGCCGCACTGACCGATCGCCGCCAGCAACTCGCCGACGAAGAACTCTCGCTGCAATTGCGCGCCGAAGCGCTCGACGTGAGCCTGCCCGGCCGCCACCGCGCCGGCGGCGGACTGCACCCCGTGAGCCGCACCCTGGAGCGCATCGAGGAGATCTTCTCGAGCATGGGCTTCGACGTGGCCGACGGCCCCGAGATCGAGAGCGACTGGCACAGCTTCACCTCGCTCAACAACCCGCCGAACCACCCGGCGCGTTCGATGCAGGACACCTTCTACGTCGACCTCAAGGGCGACGATGGCATTCCCTACAACCTGCGCCCGCACACCAGCCCGATGCAGGTGCGCTACGCCCACCAGCACACCAAGAAGTACGCGGCCGAATTCGCCGCCGCTGCCGCCGACACCACCGGCACCGTGAAGGCGCCCGAGATCCGCGTGATCGCGCCGGGCCGCACCTACCGCGTCGACAGCGACGCCACCCACTCGCCCATGTTCCACCAGTGCGAAGGCCTGTGGCTCGGCGAGAACGTGAGCTTCAAGGACCTGAAGGTCGTCTTCACCGACTTCTGCCGCACCTTCTTCGAGCGCGACGACCTCGTGCTGCGCTTCCGCCCCAGCTTCTTCCCGTTCACGGAACCGAGCGCCGAGATCGACATCCAGTTCGCAAGCGGCCCGCTGGCCGGCCGCTGGCTCGAAGTCGCCGGCTCGGGCCAGGTGCACCCGAACGTCGTGCGCAACATGGGCCTGGACCCCGAGCGCTACATCGGCTTCGCTTTCGGCATGGGCCCCGACCGGCTCACCATGCTGCGCTACGGCGTGAACGACCTGCGCCTCTTCTTCGACGGCGACCTGCGTTTTCTCTCGCAGTTCCAGTAAGCACGCCCCCTCCACAGATAGAAAAACCAGATCGAGATCGAAGAGATGCAATTCCCGGAATCCTGGCTGCGCGAGTTCTGCAACCCGCCCCTCGACAGCGCCGCACTGGCCGAAACGCTCACCATGGGCGGCTTCGAGGTCGAAGAGCGCCGTCCGGTGGCGCCGCCTTTCACGCGCATCGTGGTCGGCGAAATCAAGGAAGCGGAGCAGCACCCGAATGCCGATCGCCTGCGCGTGTGTCAGGTCGACGTGGGGCAGGGCGCCTTGCTGAACATCGTGTGCGGCGCGCCCAATGCGCGCGTCGGCATCAAGGTGCCGTGCGCCCTCGTCGGCGCCGAACTGCCGCCGGGTGAAGACGGCAAGCCCTTCCTCATCAAGCTGGGCAAGCTGCGCGGCGTCGAGAGCCAGGGCATGCTGTGCTCGGCGCGCGAACTGAAGCTGAGCGAAGACCACGGTGGCCTGCTCGAACTCGACGCCGACGCGCCTCTCGGCGCCGACGTGCGCGACGTGCTCAAGCTCGACGACGCGCTGCTCACGCTCAAGCTCACGCCGAACCTGGCGCACGGCCTGAGCGTGTACGGCGTGGCGCGCGAACTCGCCGCACTCACCGGCGCACCGCTGAAGACGCCGGCCATTGCGCCCGTGGCCACGTCGTTCTCCGATGTGCTGCCCGTCAAGGTCGAGGCGCCCGACCTGTGCGGCCGCTTCTCGGGCCGCATCGTGCGCGGCGTGAACACCAAGGTCACCACGCCCGCGTGGATGGTCGAGCGCCTCGCGCGTTGCGGCCAGCGCAGCGTGACGCCGCTGGTCGACATCTCGAACTACGTGATGTTCGAGTATGGCCAGCCCAGCCACATTTTCGACCTCGACAAGATCCACGGCGGCCTCACAGTGCGCTGGGGCAAGGCGGGCGAACAGCTCAAGCTGCTCAACGGCACGACGATCACCGTCGACGAGAAGGTCGGCGTGATCGCCGACGACCGCGAAGTCGAATCGCTCGCCGGCATCATGGGCGGCGACGCCACCTCGGTGACCGACGACACGCGCAACATCTACGTCGAGGCCGCGTTCTGGTGGCCCGAGGCCGTGCAGGGCCGTTCGCGTCGCTTCAACTTCTCGACCGACGCCGGCCACCGCTACGAGCGCGGCGTCGACCCGAGCCGCACCGTGCAGATCATCGAACGCATCACGCAACTGGTCGTCGAGATCTGCGGCGGCGAAGCCGGCAAGATGGACGACCAGACGCTGCGCCTGCCCGAAGCCGCGCCCGTCACGCTGCGCGTGGCCCGCGCCGCGCGCGTCATCGGCATGCCGCTGACGCAGGCGCAATGCGCCGACGCGCTCCACCGCCTCGGTTTCGCAATCAGCGAAGGCGAAGGCACGCTGACCGTCACGCCGCCGCCGCACCGCTTCGACCTGCTGATCGAGGAAGACCTCATCGAAGAAGTGGCGCGCCTGATCGGCTTCAACAACCTGCCGACCACCGCGCCGCTCGCGCCCATCACGGCCCGCGTGCGGCCCGAGGCGCAGCGCAGCCGCTTCGCGGTGCGTCGCAGCGTTGCAGCGCTGGGTTACCAAGAAACCATCAACTTCAGTTTTGTCGAAGCGCACTGGGAGCAGGACCTGGCGGGCAACGCCAACCCGGTCAAGCTGCTGAACCCCATCGCCAGCCAGATGAGCGTGATGCGCTCGTCGCTGCTCGGCTCGCTGCTGCAGGTGCTCAAGTTCAACCTCGACCGCAAGGCACCGCGCGTGCGCGTGTTCGAGCTGGGCCGCGTGTTCCTGCGCGACGACAGCGTCGTCACCACCGACAGCACCGTGCGCGGCGTGAACCAGCCCATGCGCGTGGCGGGCCTGGCCTGGGGCGATGCCGAGGCGTCGCGCTGGGACGGCAAGCCGCAGCGTGTCGACTTCTACGACGTCAAGGGCGACGTCGAAGCACTGCTCGCACCGCGCGTGCCGACCTTCGAAGCGGCCGAGCACCCCGCGCTGCACCCCGGCCGTTCGGCCCGCGTGCTGCTGGACGGCCAGGCCATCGGCTTCATTGGCGAGCTGCATCCGCGCTGGCGCCAGAAGTGGGACTTCACCCAGGCGCCCGTGCTGTTCGAACTCGACCTCGACGCCGTCACGGCGCGGCCCGTGCCCGTGGCGCAGCCGGTGCCCAAGCACCAGGCCGTCGAACGCGACATCGCGGTGGTCGTGGCCGAAGCGGTGTCGCACGACGCGCTGATGCAGGCCATCCGCGCGGGCGCGTCCGCCTCGGGCCTGCTGCGCGATGCGACGCTGTTCGACATCTACCGTCCGCAGCCGTTGCGCGAAGGCGCCGTGGCGGCGCCGGGTGCGCTGGCATCGGGCGAGAAGAGCATGGCCGTGCGCCTGACCTTCCAGAGCGATGCCGCCACGCTGACGGACGAGCAGGTCGAACCCGCTGTCCGTGCAATCGTCGAACAACTGGGCGCCACCCTGGGCGGCCGCTTGAGAGGATGAAGATGAACGCCGCCGAATTCACGCTCGAAGCCCTCGAAACGCCGGCGCTCACGAAGGCGCACCTGGCCGACCTGCTGTTCGAGCAGATCGGCCTGAACAAGCGTGAGTCGAAGGACATGGTGGAGGCGTTCTTCGAGCTCGTCGCCAGCAGCCTGATCGAAGGCACGGACGTGAAGATCTCGGGCTTCGGCAACTTCCAGATCCGTGTGAAGGCGCCGCGTCCCGGGCGCAACCCGCGCACCGGCGAAGCCATTCCGATCGGCGAGCGCCGCGTGGCCACCTTCCATGCGAGCGCCAAGCTCAAGGAGCAGATCCAGGGCAGCGTCGAGCCGCAGGGCGGCACTTCCGAAGTCGAGTGGAGCCTGGGCGCGGAATAGTGCTTGGTGCTGTGCGGCCGCGTAGAGTAATCTATGAGGTTTCCCGCGCACAGTCTTGATTTCAATGGAGAAAACGCTCCCGCCGATTCCCGTCAAACGCTACTTCACCATCGGTGAGGTCGGCGAGCTCTGCGGCGTGAAGCCGCACGTGCTGCGCTATTGGGAGCAGGAGTTCACCCAGCTGCGCCCGATGAAGCGGCGCGGTAACCGCCGCTACTACCAGCACCACGAAGTGCTGATGATCCGCCGCATCCGCGACCTGCTCTACGACCAGGGTTTCACCATCAGCGGTGCGCGCAACAAGCTGCAGGAACTCACACAGGGCGAGCGCGACCGTCGCAAGGCGGGTGAAGTGCCACTCGAAGGCCTGGAGGCCATCGAGATCGGCCAAGAGGAATTCGACGCCGCCGTGCACGAGGAACCGGGGCCCACGGCGGCCGCGCAGAGCGTCGATCTGTCGCAGTTGTTGCACCTTCGCCGCGAACTCTTTGAAATTCGTGAGCTTCTGACTGTCGGACACTGAATTTAGCCCGCTATAATCGAGAGCTTCGGTGTGTGGCGCAGCCTGGTAGCGCACTTGCATGGGGTGCAAGGGGTCGAAGGTTCGAATCCTTTCACACCGACCAAAATTGACAGGGGTTAGCAGCGTAGTAGTTGCTAACCCCTTCGTCATTTTGGGTGTTCGTATCCCAGAGGTGCCCTCAATTTCGACGCTTCGATCTGGCCGAGATGTCGGCACGGCCGCCAGACCGCGAAGACATTTCCCCCAAGGAAATGGACCAACTACTGGGGCCAGGCTAAGAGCCGAGCGGCGCTCGCTCGGCGATCGGAGTGGCGCCAACAGAAGCACACATCAAGCCGCTGCTCACTTGAGCGGCGGCTTTTTCTTTATGCGTCCAGTGGAGGCGCGTTTCCGGATGCGCAAATCCTTCCGCGAGTTGTGGGCGAAGTTCCAAGGGCATGTGCCGCGCGGCTTGCACCATCCGATTCATCAGGGCGTGCCTGTCCTTGCACGTGTCATTTGCGCCAGGGTCGCACTGGTCAAGGCTCTCACCCCGATGCGCATCGCGGACTCATCGACGGTGAACAGCGGCGAATGATTTGTCGGGCCAGCGCGATCGGGGTACGGCGAGGCGTTCAAAATCCAGAACACCACCGGAACGCCCGTGCCGCCGAAGGCGCCAAAGTCTTCCGATCCCATTGACGGCAAGATCTCCGCGACCTTGTCTTTTCCTGCTGCAGCCTTCAATGCATCGACGAGCGTCATCGTGGTCGGCGCATCGTTGACAAGCACGCCGTAGCCCCCACCGGTATCGATGCGCACATTGGCCTTGACGCCGTAGCTGGCCGCGATGTGCTCGGCTTTCATGCGAATCTGCTCGTGGGCGACCTTCTGGTTCTGCGCCGACAGCGCGCGTACCGTGCCCGAGAGTTCTGCGGTCTCGGGCAGGATGTTGAAGCGGTTGCCACTTTGCAGCATGCCCACCGTCACCACGGTGGCGCCTCCATCGATCGTCGGGTTGGTGCGGTGGCTGACGATGTTCTGCAAGCCCAGGGCAATTTCCGCCGCCGCCAACATGGGAGAGTTGGCCGCCCATGGCGCGGCACCGTGCCCACCAGCGCCGTTGAGCTTGATGTTGAACACGTCGATGCTGGCCAGCATGGCACCAGGTCGATAGGAGATGGAGCCCTTGGGCGCTTGTGCGCCGATGTGCTGGCCCAACACGACATCGACCTTGGGATTGTCCAGAGCGCCGGCCTTGACCATTGCCAGCGCGCCGCTGGGGTTTTCGGCGCCGGGGCCGATCTCTTCGGCCGGTTGGAACAGGAAGACCACCGTGCCGGGCAGATCCTCTCGCATGGCCGAAAGGGCTTGAGCCGCGCCCAGCAACATGGCTACGTGTGTGTCGTGGCCGCAGACATGCGACACCGAAACTTCCTGGCCACGCCACAGAGCCTTGGCCGTTGAACGGAACGGCAGGTCGTTGCGCTCCTCGACAGGCAGGGCGTCCATGTCGGCGCGCAACGCAACCACCGGGCCGGGCTTGCCGCCACGCAATACGGCCTTGATGCCAGTCCTGGCAATGCCGGTCTGGACTTCGACACCTGGGATCTTGCCCAATGCGGCAGCAATGTACTTGGCCGTCTCGACTTCTGCGTACGCAAGTTCTGGATGCTGATGGAGATGACGACGCCATGCGATGACGTCGGGCTCGGCTGCATCGGACAAGGCGAGCGCGCGTTCAAGCAAGGGCTGCGGTGTCGCCGCGGAAGCGATGGCCATTTGAATGGCGATTGCCGCTGCACACAGGAGTGGTTTCAGGACGTTCACGATGTCGCTTTTCCTTCTGATGGATGTGAGGTTGTGAAATCTTGCGAAGATGAAGCTGCGTTTCGTCCCCGTGCAGCGCCGGTGGCCAGCTGACATCCAGCTTCCGAGGGCGGTTCACTGTAGGTGGACACCTCTCGGACGTTCCTCCCGAAACTACAAAGCACCTTTTCATCCCTTGATGCATGCCGCCGAGCCCGCGCTCCTAAACTGAGGAAAGCCATCTCGGCACCCCATTCAGGAGACATCGCCATGCAATCCCGGAAGCGCCTCGGCGGCTTTCTGCTCGGCCTCGTCCTCGCCGTCGGCACGGCGCAGGCCCAGCAACCCCTTCGCATCGTCGTGCCCTTTGCGGCCGGCGGCGGCACCGACCAGTACGCGCGGCTGCTGGCCGCTGAACTCACCAGGCGCGGCACCCAGACCATCGTCGACAACAAGCCAGGCGCCAGCGGCATCGTGGCCGCCGACAACGTCGCGCGTTCCAAGCCGGATGGCACCACGGTGCTCATGAGCTCGCTGAGCATCCTGGCCAGCAACACGGTGATGTACGACAAGCTGCCTTACGACCCGGTGAAGAGCTTCGCGCCCGTCACGCAGATCGCCTACCAGCCGACCATCATCGTGGGGCGTTCGGACCTGCCTTACAAGAACATCAAGGAAATGGTGGCCTATGCCAAGGCCCATCCGGACAAGATCAACCGCGGTTCGCCGGGCGCCTCCATCCTGACCAACCTGGCGCCGCTGGCCTTCGAGGGCATGGCCGGCATTCGCACGACGCACATTCCGTTCAATGGCGATTCGCCCGGCTTGCAGGCGCTGCTGGGCAGCCAGATCGACATCCAGGGGACCTCCATCACCGGCCCGCTGCAGCACGTCAAGGCGGGCAAGATGCGCGTGCTGGGCGTCATGGACGCCAAGCGCCTGCCTCAGGTGCCCGATGCGCCCACGTTCAAGGAGCAGGGCTACGACATCGAGGCACTGCTGTGGTACGCGCTGTCCGCGCCAGCCGCCACGCCCACGGACACCATCGACAAGCTCAATCGCGCCGTCAACCAGGTGCTGCTCGATCCGGACTTCATCGCGCGTTCCCAGGCGATCGGCATGGAGCCGCGCGGCGGAACGCCGCAGGCGCTGGCCGCCTATGTGAAGGCCGAGACCGAGCGCTGGGTTCCATTGCTCCAGCGCCTGGATCTGCCCAAGCAGGGGCATTGAATGCGTCCGTTGTTCGATGACACGGTGGCCCTGGTCAGCGGGGCGAGCCAAGGCATCGGCTTCGCCATTGCGACCCGCCTGCTGGAGGCCGGCTGTCGCGTCGCGTTGACCGACATCGACGCCGAGAAAACGCGCGAGGCCGCCGCGCGCACGGGCCTTGCGGCGGACCGCGTGCGCCCGTACGCGCTGGACGTGCGCGACGCCGCGCAATGCGAGGCCGTGGTCGCCGACCTGCAGCAAGCCTGGGGCCCCGTGGGCGTGCTCGTGAACAACGCGGGCGTCGGCGGCCGCAGCGCGGCGTTCGAGGCGCAGTCGCTCTCGGATGACATCGACCACGTGATGGCGGTGAACGTCAAGGGCGTGCTCAACCTCACCGTGGCATGCACCGACGGCCTGCGCAAGACGCGGGGTGCCGTCGTCAATGTGGCGTCCATCACCTCGCTCGTGGCGACCTCGGCCCACATGGCCTATGGCGCATCGAAAGGGGCGGTCGGTCAGCTCACGAAATTCCTGGCGCGCGACTTCGGACCGTATGGCGTGCGCGTGAATGCCGTCGCGCCGGGCCTGGTCATGACGCCGATGACCGCCCACATCGCGGACGACGCCGAGCGTCACGAGCGGATGGTGCGCCGCACGTTCCTGCGCCGCGTGGGCGATCCGCAGGACATCGCGGGGCCCGTGGTGTTCCTGGCGTCGGAGCAGGCGCGCTACGTCACCGGAACCATCCTGCCGGTCGACGGTGGTTACACCGCCAACTGACGGATGCCGCGTGCCTGCGCCGCGCGGGGCAGGCGGCCGACGGCGATCGCCCGCGCCGGCCGCATCGAAGACAAGACCCGAGAACCATCGAATGAACCCAACTTTCATGCAACCCCTTGCCGGCGTGCGCGTGCTGGACCTGTCCCGCGTCATGGCCGGCCCCCTGTGCGGCATGGCGCTGGCCGACCTGGGCGCCGACGTGATCAAGGTCGAACATCCCGAGCGCGGCGACGACACGCGCGACTGGGGCGTGCGCATCGGCAGCCACAACACGTCCTACTTCAACAGCTGCAACCGCAACAAACGCTCCATCTGCGTGGACCTGCAGGACAAGGAGGGCCAGGACATCGTGCGCCAGCTCGCCGCGCAGTGCGACGTGGTCATCCAGAACTTCAAGTACGGCGGCGCGCAGAAGATGGGCCTGGGCTACGACGACCTGCGCAGGGTCAACCCGAAGCTCATCTACTGCTCGATCTCGGGCTACTCGGTGCTCAGCGAGGAAAAGGCGCGACCGGGCTACGACCTCGTGATCCAGGGCGAGACGGGCTTGATGGCCATGAACGGCGAAGAAGGCCAGGGCCCGCTGAAGTTCGGCATTGCCGCGGTCGACATGTTCACCGGCATGTACTCGGCACAGGCCATCCTAGCCGTGCTCTACGAACGCACGCGCACCGGCGAGGGCCGCCACATCCAGATGTCGCTGTACGACAGCGGGATGATGATCACCTCGTACTACGGGCTCACCGCCTGGCTCAACAAGGGCGACCCCGCCAAGTTCGGCAACTCGCACCCGTCGATCGTGCCCTACGGCGTGTTCGAGGCAGCGGACGGTCCGGTGGTGATCGCCGTCGGCAACAACGGCCAGTTCAGGAAGTTCTGCGACGAAGTGATTTTTTGCCCCGAGCTGCCGGTCGATCCGAAGTTCGCCACCAACACCGAACGCTCGAAGCACCGGCACGAGTTGCTGCCGCTGCTGCTCGCGAAGATCGGGCAGTTCTCGCGCGCCGATCTCATCGCACGCATGAACACGGCGGGCATTCCCTGCGGGGAGGTGCTCGGTCTCTACGACGCGCTGCAGTCCGACCGCACGGCGCAGACGCAGGTCTGGCATCGCTTCGAAGACACGCAGGCAGGGCCGCAGGCCGTGCACGCGCCGCCCTACATCATCGACGGCGCACGCGCGGGCGTGCGCCACCACCCGCCGCACCTGGGGGAGCACACGGCCGAAGTGCTGCGTGAGCTGCTCGACATGGGCGACGGCCAACTTGAATCCCTGAGCCAAAGAAGCGTCATCAAATGAACGAAAACCGCATGCGCGAAACCGAACCCGCCGCCCCGCGCCGGCTCCTGCTGAAGTCGTGCCTCGCGGCCGGCGCAGCGCCCTGGCTGGCGTCGCTCTCCGGCGGCGCCAACGCGGCGAGTCGCTGGCCCGAAAAAACCGTTCGCATGGTCGTGGCCTTTCCGGCCGGCGGCCCGACCGATGCGACCGCGCGCCTGGTCGCGCAGAAGCTGGCCGGCGCGCTCGGCCAGCCCGTCATCGTGGACAACCGTCCCGGCGCCTCGGGGTCCATCGGCACCACGTCGCTGATCAAGTCGGTGCCCGACGGCTACACGGTGTCGATGTTCGGCATGCCCGCGCTGGTGGCACCGATCGTCTACAGGAACAACCAGTACGACGTGCGCAAGGATTTCACCTGCGTGGCGTCGGTCTACGACTTGCCGCTGGTCTTGATGATCAACCCGCTGGTGCTGCCGGGCGTGAACGATCTCAAGGGCTTCATCGCGGCCGCCAAGGCGCAGCCGGTCAACTACTCCACCGCGGGGTCGGGCAGCATCGGCCACCTGGCGATGGAGCAGCTCAAGGACATGGGCGGCTTTCCGATGCAGCACGTGGGCTACAAGGGCAGTGCGCCGGCCATCACCGATCTGCTGGGTGGGCAGATCGGCGCCATGTTCGTCGACCTGGTCGCGGCCATGCCGCACATCCGCAGCGGGCGGCTCAAGGCGCTGGCGCTCGGCTCCGCCGATGCCCGGGCCTTCCTGCCCGAGGTGCCGTCCATCGCGCAGCAGGGTTTCGCAGGCTTCAACGTGAGCAGCTGGAGCGGCCTGATCGTGCCGAACGGCACGCCGGCCGGCGTGGTGACCCGGCTCGACTCGGAACTGCGCCGCATCCTGGCCGAAGCGGACACGAAGCGCGGGCTCGAGAACATCGGCGCGCTCAGCGCCTACCAGCCGCCGGAAGTCATGAAGCGGCGAATGGCCAGCGAGTTCGAGCGCTGGAACAAGGTGGCGTCGGAGAAGGACATCTCGATCTGATTTTGGGTTGGCGCCCTCGGGTGCCGACGCCATCGCAGCAACGCCCCGGAACCCGAAGCCCTTTAAGGCTTGAGTTCCGGGGCGTTGTGCATGGGGCTCTGAGGATCAGTGCGATTGCTTCGGCAGATTCAAACTGCGCAGGATCGGAAGCCAGCGGTCCGCCTCGACCTTGATGAACCTGGCCAGCTCTTCGGGCGTGCCGCCGCGGGGCTCCATGCCGATGGCGCGGGCGCGGGCCACGAAGTCGGGGTCGGCGATCACCTGGTTCACGGCCTTGTTCAACCGGTCGATCGCCGGCTTGGGCGTGCCGGTGGGAACCGAGAGCGAGTACCACAGCGTGGCTTCCATGTCGAAGCCCTGTTCCTTGAACGTGGGGGCGTCGGGCACCTGCGGCAGGCGCCGCGAATCCATCACGCCGAGCACGCGCAACTTGCCCGACTTCACATAGGGCAGCGATCCCGTGATGGACGTGCCGTGGATGTCGATCTGGTTGCCCAGCAGGGCCTGCAGCGCGGGGGCGTCGCCGTTGAAGGGAATGTGCAAGGTGCTGATGCCTTGTTCCTTTTCGAAAGCGATGGGTGCCAGGTTGGTCAGGATGGCCGCGCCGGGCGAACCGCGGTTGATCTTGCCGGGGTTCTGCTTGGCGTAGGCCACCATTTCCTTGATGTTCTTGTAGGGCAGGTCGGTGCGACCCACGACGATGGCGGGCTGGTAGGCGATCTGCGTGACCGGTGCGAAGTCCTTCACGGGGTCGTAGGGCAGCTTCTCGTAGAGCACGCTGTTGTTCGCGAGCGTGCCCAGCGACGACACGAGCACGGTCTGCCCATCCGGTTTGGCACGGGCCACGTAGTCGGCGGCAAGGATGCCGCTGGCGCCGGGCTTGTTCTCGATGATGACGTTCAGCCCCTGCTTGCCGAGTTCCTGGGCCAGGATGCGGCAGTACTGGTCGGTGCCACCGCCGGCCGCAAAGGGCACGACGAGGCGGGTCACCTGTTGGGCAAGGGCGAGGGCCGGGGCGAGCGCGCAGGCACCCAGCGCCAACCCCATGACGAGTTTTCGATAGCTCATTCTTGTCTCCTGTTCTGGTTCGAATCGAACGCTGGATTCAGTCTAGGGCGCAGCTCCCAGCGGTGATCTGCAAGGAATGAAAAGCAGCTTTGCGGGATGCGCCGACAGGGGCGCCAGCGCGCCCGCACACTTGCCCGATGACCGTGAAGATCACCCGGGTCGGGACGACCAAAGATCAACTGGGCGAGAGCCCCTGCTGGGATGCCGATGCACAGGCGCTGAACTGGATCGACGCGCTGGCCGGCACGCTGTGGCGGTTGAACCCCGAGGCCGGGCTGCCCGAGCCGCACCCGTTGCCCGCGCCCGTGGGTTCGATCGCGCCATGCTGCAGTCAGGCTGTCGTGGTGGCGCTGCGCCACACCTTTGCGCGCTATGACTTCGCCACGCGGACACTGGAGCACCTGGCCCGCATTCCCGTGGACCATCCGAACGTCCGCTTCAACGATGGCAAGTGCGATCCGGCGGGCAACTTCCTGGCGGGCACCATGCACGTCGATCGCCAGGCCGGCGAGGCGGTGAAGGGCGGGCTCTACCGGCTGCGCCCCGACCTTGGCGTGGAGCACCTGGCCGACGACATCGGTTTTGCCAACGGGCCTTGCTTCAGCCCCGACGGCCGCGTGCTGTACCTGGCCGACAGCCTGGAGCGAACCATTTGGGTTTATGACTACGACCCGGATGGCCCCTTGCGCAACAAGCGCCTGTTTGCAAAGACGCACGCCTTCGACTCCGGGCCCGACGGGGCGACGGTCGATGCACAAGGGTTCCTCTGGACAGTGCTGACCCGCGCCGCCAAGCTGGCGCGCTATGCCCCGGACGGCACGCTGGAGCGCCTTGTCGAGTTACCGGCGAGCTACCCCACGAGCATCTGCTTCGGCGGGCCCCGCCTGGAGCACATGTACCTGACCACCATTTCACGCAGCGCACGGCTGGAGGGCGACAAGGCACAGGATGGCGGGCTGTTCCGGATCGAGGGGCTGCCGGCCACGGGGCGTCTGCCCCATCATTTCGCTGACGTCTAGCGGGGCTCGCTTCTGAGCGCATCCGCCACGTAGTCCACGAAGGCCCGCACCTTCAGCGGCAGCACGCGGCTTTGCCGGAAGACGGCGAAGACGCCGTTGGAGAACGCCCGCACGGCAAAGCGGTATTCGGGCAGCAGCCGCACCAGCGTGCCGTCGCGCAGGTCGTCGCGCACGGTGGCCTCCGAGAGCAGCGCCACGCCCATGCCGCCGATGGCGGCCAGCCGCAGCAGCTCGCCGTTGTTGGCGCTGAGCACGCCCTGGATGGCCAGTTCCTGCTGTTCACCTGCCGGGTCGATGTACTTCCAGGTGATGACCTCGCGCTCGCGCCGGTAGGTGAGGCAGCGCACCTGCGGCAGGTCGCTGGGATGCCGGATGCGCGAGTAGGTCTTCACGAAGGCAGGGCTGGCCACCAGCACCTCGTCGCTGGACTGCAGCCGCTTGATGACGAAGCCCGAATCGTTGGACTCTCCGGTGCGGATGTCGACGTCGAAGTCGTGTTCCACCAGGTTGATCGGATGCTCGGAGAGTTCGAGCTCGACACGGATGTCCGGATAGAGCTCCGCGAAGCGCGGCAGCAGCGGCGCGAGCACCCGCAGGCCGATGTGCGTGCGCGAATGCACACGCAGGCGGCCCTCCGGCCGCTGGCGCGCGTTGTGCACGGCCTGCTCGGCCTCGCTCATGAGTTCCAGCATCGCCTCGGCCCGCTCCAGGAAGGCCTGGCCTGCTTCCGTCACCTTGAGGTTGCGGCTGGTGCGATCCACCAGTTGCACGCCCAGTTCTTCTTCCAGTGCGCTGATGCGCCTAGAGATGGTCGCGGGCGAGAGGCTGAGGCTGCGGGCCGCGGCCGAGAGGCTGCCTTTGCGCTGGGTGGCCACAAAGATGCGCAGCGAGTCGAGGGCCTTCATTTCGAAAGACGCAAAGAAGCTGTGCGTTCGCTGGTGATCCACGCAGGCATTGAGTTCCTACGATGGACTTCGATCAACACCAGCCAACCAGGAGCAACAGCGATGGATTTCGGAATCTTCATTTTGATGCAGCAGCGGAACAAGCATAAGACCTCCCACCAGATCCTGCGCGACGCCATCGAGCAGACGCGTCTGGCGGACGAACTGGGTTTCGGGGCCGCGTGGTACGCCGAGCACCACTTCAGCAACTACGGCATGTGCTCGTCGCCGTTGACCATGATCGCGCACTGCGCTGCGGTCACCCGCAACATCCGGCTGGGAACCGGCATTGTCGTCGCTCCGCTGTACACGCCGGCCCGCCTGATCGCCGATGTGGCGATGGTCGACCAGTTGTCGAACGGCCGCCTGAACCTGGGCATCGGCTCGGGCTACCAGCAGTTCGAGTTCGAGCGCTTCGGCGTGTCGCTCGAATCCGCCAAGGGCCGCACCTTCGAGATGCTCGACATGCTCGAGGCGGGCCTGAAGGAGCCGAAGTTCAGCTACGACGGCGCGTACTACCAGCAGCCGATGAGCGCCATCAGCCAGCGCGCGGTGCAGCGACCCATGCCGCCGATGTGGATCACCAGCGTCGACCCGGCCTTCCTGTCGCGCGCCGTGAAGTCCGATCACCATGTGTTCGTCTCTGGCGGCGATGGCGGCCTGGAGAAGCTGGCCAGCACTCGGGCCCTCATCGACAAAGTGGCTGTGGCGGAGGGCAAGGACCCGGCCGGCGTGCAGGTCGGCCTGCTGCGCGCGGCCTATGCGAGCAACAACAAGGACGAGGTCGAGAGCTACCTCGAATGCGCCCGCTACCAGCGCCGCATCGCCGTGAGCCTGAAGCGGCGCACCGCGCAGATCGCCGACGACTACCAGGTCGAGGAAGGCATCGTCGAGGGCGAGCCCACGCTGGACGAGATGCGCGCGCTGCTGCCCGTGGGCGACATCGACACGGTGATCGAGCGCGTGGTCAACGAGATCCGCACGCTCAAGCCGGTGCACTACTGCTTCCAGACGCAGATGGGCGATTTCGACCACGCCACGATGCTGCGCCAGCTCGAGGTCTGGGGCAAGGTCATCATTCCGACGGTGCAGCAGGAGATCGCCAACGATCCGCCGCACCGGCCCGTGGCCCAGAGCGAACTTGCTGCGGCTTGAGGCCGAGCGCCAGGAGACGCCATGTCCGAAGTCGCTGAAGAAGAAAGCACCCGCGGCGCCATCGAGCCTGCCCAGTTCCGTCAGCTGCTCGGGTGCTTTCCGACCGGCGTGGCGGTCATCACCACCTGCACGCCGGACGGCCAGCCGGCCGGCCTGACCTGCAACTCCTTCAGTTCGGTCTCGCTGGACCCGCCGCTGGTGCTGTTCAGCCTGCGCAATGCGAGCCGATTGCTGGGCACGTTCCAGGCGGCGGACGGCTTTGTCATCAACATCCTCTCCGAGCAGCAGGATGCGCTGTCGGGCCGGTTTGCATCGAGCAAGATCGAAGACAAGTTCGAGGGCGTGCCGTGGCGCGCCGGCGCGCTGGGCATGCCACTGATCGACGATTGCCTGGCGAGCTTCGAATGCCGCGTGCATGCGGCCCACGAAGCTGGCGACCACACCATCTTCATCGGCGAGGTCCGGCACCTGAGCGCCGGGGCAACCGACCAGGCGCTGGTGTTCTACAAGGGCGCCTACATGAAGCTGGCCGAGTCGCTGCGCAAGCTGGTCGTGGAAGGGCGGCTGGGAGACGCCGACATCGACGAGGCCTATCGCACGCTCTATGGCACGTTGCTGCGCCTGGCCAGCGAACGCGCCACCGAGGCCGAGCTGGACGCCGTGCATGAAGCCGCCGGTGCCATCGAGGCGCACCCCGACGACGCACCGCTCAAAGAGCGCATTGCCTCCGCCAGCGCGTTCTTCTCGTCGATTGCCGCGGCCGGCCACAACGAAGCGCTCACGCTGATGGCGCAGACCATGACCAGCGTGCTGCGCGAGCGCATGACGCACGTGCTCTCGGTGCGCCCGCGTCCCGACCTTTTTCCGCTGCGTCGCAAGGTGGCGCACAACCTGCGCCGGCGCGACGCCGCCGGCGCCACCGCCGCCCTGGACGAGCTGATCACGCAGCTGCGCAAGGGTTGAGCCTTTCCGAAATTCCACAGGAGACAAGATGTCCATCGACTACGCCGGCTTCCGGCGCGAACTCGAATCGTTCGTGCGCAGCGCCTGCCCGCCAGAGATCCGCGCCGTCGTCGCGGCCGGCCAGAAGATCACGAAGCGCGAATACCAGGCCTGGCAGAAGATCCTCAACGCCCAGGGCTGGGGTGCGCCGAGCTGGCCGCGCGAAGCCGGCGGCACGGGCTGGGACATCCGCCAGCGCCTCATCTTCGAGGAGGTGATGGCCGAGAACGACTGTCCGCCCCTGTACCACCACGGGCTGGGCCACATCGGGCCGGTGATCATCCACTTCGGCACGCCCGAGCAGAAGGCGCGGTTCCTGCCGCGCATCCTCGACGGCTCGGACTGGTGGTGCCAGGGCTACTCGGAGCCCGGCTCGGGCTCCGACCTGGCCTCGCTGTCCACCAGCGCACGGCGAGACGGCGACGAGTGGGTCGTCAACGGCCAGAAGATCTGGACCTCGCATGCCCACGAGGCCAGCATGATCTACATGCTGGTGCGCACGTCGAAGGAGGCGAAGAAGCAGGAAGGCATCTCGCTGCTGCTGGTGCCCATGGACACCCCGGGCATCACCGTGCGCCCGATCCAGACCATCGACGGCTGGCATCACCTGAACGAGGTGTTCTTCGACGAGGTGCGCGTGCGCGCCGACAACCTCGTCGGCGAAGTCGGCAAGGGCTGGACCTGCGCCAAGTTCCTGCTCGAACGCGAACGCCTTCCGCCGGCCAACGTGGCGCGGCTGGAACTCATGCGCCGCCAGGTCACGCAATTGGTCGAGGAGGCGAGCCGCGCCACCGCGGGGCTGCGCGACTTCAGCGGCTTGCACCACAAGTTGCTCCTGTGCGAGGCCGACGTGAAGGGCGCGCGCGTGATGATGGCGCAGGCCACCGACGACCTGATCCACCAGCGCCCGCTGGGCGTGCAGCCCTCGGTCATCAAGATGACCTGCGCCGACGTCGCGCAGCGCCTGACGACCATCGCCCTCGATGCGGTCGGTCCCGATGCCGCGCATCGCTTTCTCGCCGAGGTGGGGGACGACGTGCCCGACGCCACCTGGATCCAGAACTACATGTTCACGCGCGCCCGCACCATCGCCGGCGGCACCTCCGAGGTGCAGCGCAACGTGGTCGCCAACGAACTCCTGGGAGCCTGAGCCATGTCCACCTCTTTCCCGTCGCTCTTTCCCGGCATGCTGCTGGACGCGGCGAGCCGCTATGCCGAAGACCACATCGCCGTCGCGATCGACGGTGACCCCGTGCGCGAACTGGGCTGGACGGCCACCCTCGTGCCCGAGGAGACCGGCGGTGTCGGCGGCAGACTGAGCGATCTCGCGTCCATCGTGGAGGGGCTCGCCACACACGGCCTGCAACTGCCGGTGGTCGAGACCTGCGCCGTGGTGCCGCTGCTGCTGCAGGCCGCGGGCGCCGAAACGGCCCATCGCTGGCTGGAGGCCGTGGCCGAGGGCAGCGTGCAGATGGCGCCCCTGACCGCCTTGTCTTCCACGCCCGACGTCCATGCGGTAAAGGCGAGGCACCTCGACATCGGCTATGAGCTGAGCGGCGCCGTGCAGGGCGTCGATGCGACGCTGCCTGCCACGCATTACCTCGTGCCTGCGCAAGTCGATGGCGAGGACGCCATCTTCCTGGTCGATGCCGAACGCATCGGCGCACCGAAGGCCCGCTACCGGACGATGGAGGGCCGCGCGGGCGCGGACTTCACGCTGGCGCAACTGGCCGTGCCCGAGAGCGCGTGCATCGCGCGCGGTGTCGCTGCACGCGATGCGCGCGCCAAGGCGACCGATGCCGCCTTGCTGCTCACGGCCGCCGACACGGTGGCCGCGCTGGCCACCCTCATCCGCCAGACGGTCACCCACCTGAAGGAGCGGCGCCAGTTCGGCGTGGCGTTGTCGAGCTTCCAGGTGCTGCGCCATCGCGTGGCCGACATGTACGTGAAGTACCTGGGCGCCAAGGGCTTGGTGATCCATTGCTTCCACGCCCATGAACAGAACGCACCCGACCTGCGCCGCACCCTGCGCCTGACCAAGGTGTCGCTGGCCGAGTCGGCGCGCGCCTGCGCGGAAGCGGCGATCCAGATGCACGGGGGCATGGGCGTGAGCGAGGAGGTGCTGGCCACGCGCACGGCGCAGCGCCTCATCGCCTCCGAGTTCCGCTATGGCGACCGCCTCTTGCATGTCGCCCACCTGTTGGCGCTGGCGCCGCAGGCGAGCGCACCACACGTTTCTTTTTCCAACCAAACCGGGAGTGTGCGATGAGCATCAATCTGGAAGTTTCCGACTACATCGCCGTCGTCCGGCTCGATAAACCGCCGGTCAACGCGCTGGACCGCGCCACGCGCCGCCGCCTGATCGAGATCTTTGATGAAGTCTCCGAGCGCTCCGACGTGCGCGTGGCGATTCTCACGGGCACCGGCAAGTTCTTCTGCTCCGGCGCCGACCTGAAGGACCGCCCCAATGCCGACAAGGCCGGCGACTTTCTCGACCACAACCGCTGGACGCGCGAAACGGGCAATGCCATCCGCGAATGCGCCAAGCCCGTGATCGCGGCCATCAACGGCCCCGCGCTGGGCGCGGGCTTCGGCCTCATGGCCGCGTGCGACATCTTCCTGGCGAGCGAGGACGCCACCTTCGCGATGCCCGAGATCAACGTCGGGCTCGCAGGCGGTGTCTCGATGCTGCGCACCATGGTCGGGCGGTCGTTCACGCGCCGCATGTTCTTCACCGGCATGAAGGTGCCTGCCGCCGAGCTGTACCGCCGCGGCGTGATCGACGAGGTGGTGCCCGCCGAACAGCTGATGCCGCTGGCGCTGGAGATCGCGCAGGAGATCGCCTCCAAGGCGCCGCTGGCCATCGCCTATGCCAAGCAGGCCGCCAACATGATGGACCTGATGCCGCAGCGCGACGGCTACCGCTTCGAGCAGAACTTCACCATGGCGCTGGCCCGCACGGAAGACGCGCAGGAAGCCCGCAAGGCCTTCCTCGAGAAGCGCAAACCCGTCTACAAGGGGCGCTGAGATGCCGGTCGTGGAAGTGGGGCGCGGCATGGACGCGCTGTTCAATCCGCGCTCGATCGCCATCTTCGGGGCGTCGGACGACGTCACCAAGATCGGCGGCCGGCCCTTGCAGTTCCTGCAGAAGTACGGCTACGCGGGCGGCATCTATCCAATCAACCGCAAGGCGGGCCTCGTGCAGTCGCTGCCGGCCTATGCCAGTCTGGACGACGTTCCCGCAGTGCCCGAGCTGGCCGTGGTCGCCGTGCCGCCCGCGGGCGTGCTCGACGCGGTGAAGGACTGCGCCCGGCGCGGCGTGAAAGCCGTGGTCATCCTGTCGGCCGGATTTTCCGAGATGGGCGAGGAGGGAAGCCGCCTGCAGGCGCAGATCGGCGACGTCGCCCGTGCCACCGGCCTGCGCGTGGTCGGCCCCAACTGCCTGGGCGCGATCGGCGTGCCCGACAAGAGCATCGCCACCTTCTCGGTGGCGCTGGAGTCGTCCTTTCCCGTGGCCGGTTCGGTGGGCATCGTCTCGCAGAGCGGCAACCTGGGCAGCTTCACCCTGCGCCTGGCTGGCGAGCGCGGCCTGGGCGTCAGCCGCATGCTGACCACGGGCAACGAATGCGACGTGGACATCGCCGATGCCATCGCCTCGCTGGCGGCCGACCCCGGCACGCGCGTGATCCTTTGCTGCATGGAAACCTGCCGCGACGGCGCCAAGCTGACGCAGGCCATGGCCATGGCCCGCGAGGCGGGCAAGCCGCTGGTGGTGTTGAAGGTCGGCGTCTCGGAGGCCGGCAGCGAGGCTGCGGCCTCGCACACCGGCGCGCTGGCGTGTTCCGACGCCGTGTTCGATGCCGTGCTGCGCAACGGCGGCGCGATCCGTGTGCCCAGCATCGAGCAGTTGCTCGAGGTCGGCCATGCGCTGTCAGTCGTCGGTCCTGCGCATGTGCCCGGCGGCCACCGCGTGGCCGTGCTCACGGCCTCCGGAGGCTTTGGCGTGCTGCTGGCCGATGCGGCCAGCGCGCAAGGCCTGGCGCTGCCCAAGCTCGCCGCGCAGACGCAGGAACGCATCCTGTCGGTCGTGCCCTTCGCCGCGCCCTCCAATCCGGTGGACATGACCGCACAGGTGTCGAGCCGGCCCGAGGTTCTGGCCCAGATGCTCGATGCCGTGGCGCGCGATGCCAGCTGCGATGCGCTGATCCTGCAGTCGGCCAATGCCTTCCATGTGCCCCGGCTGCGCGATGTGTTCCTTGCCGCGCTGGAACAGGTGCGCAAGGACCATCCTTCGCGCCTGATCCTCCTGTGCGCCCGCGCGCCGCAGGAGGTGCGGGCCACGCTCAATGCCATGGGTTTCCCCGTGGTCGAAGGCATCGATGCGGCCTGCGCGACCCTGGCGGCCCTGCTGCGCTTCGGAGCGCGCGACGCTGCACGGGTGGCGGTGCCGGCCATCGAGCGCGCGCCGTTGGCCGCACAGGCCTTCGCCACCGAAGCGAGCGCCAAGGTCGTGCTGGCCGAAGCCGGCCTGCCCGTGCCGCGTGAGGCGATTGCCGCCAACCGCGACGAGGCGCTCGCCGCGGCGCGCGCGATGGGCTTTCCGCTGGTGCTCAAGATCGTCTCGCCCGACATCGCGCACAAGACCGAGGTCGGCGGCGTGTTCGTCGGCGTGCGGTCCGAAGCGCAACTGCTCGAGGAGTACGACCAGCTGCTTGCGCGCGTGGCGCAGAAGGTGCCCGAGGCCCGCATCGCCGGCGTGCTCGTCGCGCAGATGGTGCAGGGCGGCGTCGAGCTGATTCTGGGCACCAAGAAGGACCCGATGTTCGGTCCGATGGTGATGGTCGGCCTGGGCGGCATCTTTGCCGAGATATTCAAAGACGTGGCACTGCAGCCAGCGCCTGTCGACGAGGCGCAGGCCACCGCCATGCTGCAGTCGCTCAAGGCCTTTCCGCTGCTCGACGGCGCGCGCGGCCGGCCCAAGGCCGATGTGCCGGCGGCGGCGAAGGCCATCGCGGCGCTGTCGCGATTCGCCGTGCGCCATGTCGACAGCGTGTCCGAGATCGATATCAACCCCTTGGTGGTGCTGGACCAGGGGCGCGGCGCGCATGCGCTGGACGCCCTGCTGGTGCCCGAGCCACCCCTCACGAAAGCCCACCCATGACGATGTCTCTTTCGGGCCGAGCGGCCTTCATCAGCGGCGCCGGCCACGGCATCGGTCGCGCCACCGCACGCGCCATGGCCCGCCTGGGCGCCACGGTCGGCATCAACGACCTGAAGCCCGAGTTCGTGGAAGAGGCCGTGGCCGAGATCCGCGCGCTGGGCGGCCAGGCCATTGGGCTGCCCTGCGATGTGTCGACGCGCGAAGGCATGCGCGAGGCCGTCGCGCAGTTCACGCGCGATGCAGGGCGGCTGGACATCATGGTCAACAACGCCGCCTGGGTGCGCTACCAGCCGCTCGCCGAGATCACGCCCGAGGTCATGGACCGCATGGTGGAGATCGGCTTCAAGTCGGTGATCTGGGGCATCCAGGCCGCCGCGGAGGTCATGGACCCGCAGCGTGGCGGCTCGATCATCAACGTGGCGTCCATCGCGGCCTTCAAGTCACCCATGCGCTCGGTGGTCTACAGCGGCATCAAGGCCGGCGTGCTGGGCATCACCCGCGCATCGGCGGCCGACCTGGGCGCACGCAACATCCGCGTGAACGCGGTCGCGCCCGGTGCCGTGCCCACCGAGGGCACGGCCAAGCATCGCAACGCAGAGCTCGATGCCAGGCGGATCGCACGCACACCGCTGGGCCGCCTGGGCACGGTGGAGGACATCGCCGATGCGATCTGCTTCCTGGCTGGTGACGGCTCGCGCTTCTTCAACGCGGATGTGCTGCGCCTGGACGGCGGCGCTTCGGAGACCTCGCTGTGAGCGGCGCCGTCGCATCGCCCAAGCGCGTGCAGAACGTGTTCGTCGTGGCGAAGGAGCCCGCCAGCCTGAATGCCTTCTACGAAGGCGCGCTCGGCCTGCCGATGAAGTTCCGCGATGGCGACCGCTGGATCCAATACGGCCTGGGCAACACCAACGTGGCCCTGGCCTGTCTTGAAGAGGCCGCACCCGCGACCGGCGGGCTGGTGATGGTGCTGGAGGTGGACGACTTCGAGGGCGCGCAGGAACGCATCGTGGCCGCCGGCGGGCAGGTCCTGGGCCTGCGCGACATGGGCGACCACGGGGCCGTGCTGTCGCTGCGCGATCCCGAGGGCAACCTGGTGCAGCTGTTTCGGCGCGCCGCGCCCACTGCTGCATGAGTACACCCAAGCCGATGCCGGTGGCCTTGCAGTCGCTGCTGGACCGCGAGGCGATTCGCGATTGTCTGCTGCGCTATTGCCGCGGCATCGACCGCTGCGACGAGGCCGCCTTGCGTTCGGCCTACTGGGAGGACGCCACGGACTGTCACGGCGCGTGGAACGGCAGCGCCGCCGGCTTCATCGCGCAGGCGCTGCCCAGGTTGCGGCAAGGCGGACGCCGCGTCCACCAGATCACCAACGTGCTGATCGAACTGCATGGCGAGGTGGCTGCGGTGGAAAGCAGCTTCTTCGCGCTGCAGGCCACGGCCACACGCCCGGACCTCGAGACTTTCCTTTGCGGGCGTTACGTGGACCGTTTCGAACGTCGTGGCGGCGAGTGGCGCGTGGCCGCGCGGACCGTGGTCTACGACTGGATCGAGGAGCGCACACGGCCCGAGCTGACGCAGGACGACGCCGCCCTGTTCGGCGTGCGCCAGCCGGTCGGCAGGGCCGCGCCGCTCGACGCCGTGTACGCGCTGTTGCGCGACGTGCGCGGCACCTGATGCCCACCGTTCTGCTCACCGGCGCCGCTGCAGGCATCGGCCGCGCCACGGCGTTGGCCCTGGCGCGCGCAGGATGGCGCTGCGTTCTGGTCGACGCCGATGCGCAGGCGCTGCAGCGCCTCGAAGCCGCCTGGCCGGCCGACGCCGCGCCACCGATGAGCCTCGTGGCCGACCTGACGGATGCGGCGCGGATCGAGCGCCTGGGGCACGAGATTCCGCCGCTCGATGCATTGATCAACAACGCGGGCCTGTCGGCCGGTGGCGCAGAGGCCACGTCGGGCCATGACGACGGCTCGGCGGCTCGCCTTCTTGCGCTCAACCTGGCCGCGCCGGCGCGCATGGTGCAGGCCTGTGCGCCGCACCTGCGGCCCGGGGCGCGCATCGTCAACGTGGCGTCCGGCGCAGGTCTGCGCGCCATTCCGTGGCGCGGTCTCTACAGCCCCAGCAAGGCTGGACTGATCGCGCAGAGCCGCGCGTTGGCGCAAGCCCGGCCCGACTGGACGGTGACCACGCTGGCACCGGGCTTCGTGCGCACCGAACTCGTGCAGCGCCTGGTCGAGGGCGGCCGGCTGAATCCGGCGCAGGCGGTGTCGAAGATTCCCATGGGCCGGATGGCCGAGCCCGAGGACATGGCGCACGCGTTGTGCTTCCTGGCCAGTCCCGGCGCGCGCGTGCTCACCGGACAACTGCTGGTGCTCGACGGCGGCTCGTCCGTGTGCGGAGGCAGCCAGCCGCTGCCGGCCGGCGCGCATCTGCCGCTTCCGTTCGATGCGCCCTTGCGCCCGCATCTCGAGTCCTTGCGCGAGCCGGCCTGGCATGCGGCACTGGGCGTGTGGGTGCGCGCGCATGCAGGCCACCTCGAGCGCGCGGGCTGTCCGGCGGTCATCGACGCGCGCGCGCTGGAGGCACAGCCCGGCACGCGGCTCGATGCCGTGCTCGATGCGGCCCGCTGCTTTCGGTCGGGCCACGCCGCGTTGGCCAGCCTCACGCTGCTGCTGCCGGTGCCCGAACCGGGGCTCGATTGGCCACTGGCCGGCGACGCCGATGCGGCCCGGATGCTGGTGGCCACGCTGGCCGCCGAATGGGGCGCGCACGGGTTGCGCATCAACGCGCTGGAGCTGACGCACGGCCTGGTGCCACAGGCCTGCCTGCCGCTGCTCGACTACGTGGCCGGCCCGCGCGCGCAGTTTCTGACCGGGCAGGTGCTGAGGCTCGGCGCCGGGCATTGAGTTCCTGCGGCGGGCGCGTCGCCGTCTGCTGCAGCCGTTCGTGACTCGGTGACTCGGTTTTCCCGGTGTCGGCGCGCCAACCGCTCGACCGCCGGCGTGTACGCCGCGTGCGAATAGCCGCAAGAGCTTCAGGCCTTCAGGGCTTCGCTCGCCGCAGCGCGAATCCGGTCCGCCGATTGCCGCGCGCGCCGCATGATGCTGCGTGTGTCGTAGGCCAGCAACCTGCCGTTGCGCTTCACGATCCGCCCGTCGACCATCACGGTGTCGACGTTGGCAGCACTGCCGCTTTGCACGATGGCGGTCTCGACATTGCCGACCGGGCCCATGTTCAGGTCTTGCGTGCGCACCAGGATGAGGTCGGCGCGCTTGCCTTCGGTGATCGAGCCGGTGACGTCGCCCAGCCCCATCGCGATGGCGCCGTTGAGGGTCGCCATCTCGATCGCCTCGGGCACGCCGATCGCCTTCGACTGCGCGCTGGGCGTGCCGGCCCACGGCACGCCCAGGTTCCAGGTGAAGCGCATCGCCTCGAACATGTCGGGCGGCGCGATGGAGGTCGCATCGCTCGACAACGAAATGGTCAAGCCCGCGTTGCGCATCGCGAAGAGCGCGGCGCGCGCATCGCCGGTACTGCTGAGCCGCAGCTCGGAGTGCGTGGCAAAGGACAGCGGCGTTTTCGTGCGTGCCATGGCCGCCAGGTCGGCCGTGCTGGCGGGCACGTAGTGCGCGAGCATGAAATCCGGGCCCAGGTAGCCGCGCCGTTCGTAGTCGACGGCATCGACGTTGTTGGGGGCCTCCTGCGGTGCGTGGATCGCAATGGGCAATCCGCTGGCCTTGGCGGCCTTCATCTCTTCGTGGAACACGGCGTCGGTGCTCTGCTGCGGGCCGCGCAGGTTCAGCCCCAGGTGCACCAGCCCGTCGAATGGCGAGCGCTCGCCGAACCACTCGCGCCGCACGCGTGCCAGATCGTCATAGCGGTTGATTTCGTCGGCGGGCATCTTGTCGACGTGGCCGTAGGCGTAGCGGGCGCGCAGCAGCGCGTGGTGGTGCGCGCGCAGCTCGGCATCGGCATGGGCCGGCGAGCGCGTGTTGTGCGACCAGTTGTGCACGGTCGTCGTGCCGCCGTTCGCCAGCTCGGCGCAGCCCAGCATCACGCTGTTGTAGAAGTCGTCGGGCGTGTACAGGGTCGAGGTCGCGTTCTTGGCGGGGTAGTACGAGAAGCCGCCGTCGCGCGCGGTGAAGCTGCGGCCGATGGCGCTCCACATGTGATAGTGCGAGTTGACGAAGCCCGGCATGACGATCATGTCGGTCGCATCGATGATCTCCGTGCCAGCCGGTGCGCTCAGGCCGCGCCCGATCTTCTCGATCACCCCGTTGCGGACCCATACGTCGGCGCGCGGCAGCACGCCTTTGGCGCGGTCGACCGTGATGACCGCGCCGTTGCGGATCAGGTAGTTGCCGCGTCGAAGGCCGGGCGATGTGGACGCACGCGCTGTGCGGGCCGACACCGATGCCGAGCCGACGAGCGCCGGCGCACCTGTGGCGGCGACCATCAGGGCGCCTGCAAAACGGGTGAAGTCTCTTTTGGTTGTTTGCATGTCCAGACCCAGTAGTTGCCAGTGATTGAAGTGATGGAAAGAGGAAACGAAAGCCCCGCTCAATACGCCTTGAGAAGAAAGGCCGCCGTCATCGCCAGCCCCGTCAGCACGACGAAGCCGCGCACCACCTCGGGCTTCAGCCGCCGTGCCGCCATGCCGCCGGCATAGCCACCGACCGTGGCACCGAGGGCCATCCACAGCGCGTAGGTCCAGACGATCGCGCCACTGGCCGCGTAGATCGCCACGGCGATCAGCGTCAGGATCGCGGAGACGAAGTTCTTGATGCCGTTCATGCGGCCCATGTCCGTGTGCCCCAGCGCGCCGAGCACGGCGAGCAGCAGGATGCCGAGGCCGCCGTTGAAGTAGCCGCCATAGACCGCGACCGCGGCGATGCCCAGGTCGGCGAGCCACCGGCCTCGTGGCTTGTGGTTGTTGTCGGCGGCGGCGAGCCTTCGGCGCACCAGGCCGGGCCCGATCGCGAAGAGCAGCGTCGCGGCCAGCAGCAGCCACGGCACGATGCGGGCAAAGGCATGGTTCGACGTCGACAGCAGCAGCGCCGCACCGCCCGCACCGCCGAGCACCGACAGCACGCCCAGCCGCAGGAGCGAAGGCGACATCGGGCCCGACAGTTCCTTGCGCAATGCCCAGGCGCCGGCCAGGTAGCCCGGCAGCAACGCAGCGGTCCCGGTGGCGTTGGCCGACACCAGCGGCACGCCGACCATCGCCAGTGCCGGCAGCGTCAGGAAGCTGCCGCCGCCCGCCACGGCATTGAGTGCGCCGGCCAGGGCCGCGGCTGCGCCGAGCAGCGCCCAGTCGAGCAGCATCACGGCTTGCGTGCCGGCAGTGACATGCGGTCGGTGTGCAGCAGCAGCGTGAGCCCCACACCGACCACCGCCAGCAGCGTGATCTGCACCAGCCCGGCCGTGCTCCAACCGAAGCGCGAGGCGATGCCGCCGATGACGAAGCCCGCGACTGCACCCGCGCCGTACAGCGTGGTGACGAACACGCCCGTGGCGCGGCTCGTGAGCGAGGCATGCACCGCCTTGATGTGATACCCCGCCAGGTTCACGTACAACACGCCGCTCACCACGAAGCCCCACGCGAAGGACAGCGCCGACTGCACCACCATGTCGGTGGGGCCCGAGAACATCAGGAAGCCCAGCAGGCCGGTGCCCACGAAGCTCGCCGAGAGCACGAGCTTGGGATGGAAGCGGTCGCCGAGCCAGCCGCCGAAGATCGACGCGAACACGCCGAAACCGAAGATGCTCATCACGCGGCCCGTGTCCGATGGCGTGTAGTGCAGGTGCTCGCGCAGGAAGGTCGGGTACATGCCCAGGTAGCCGTAGATGCAGAGCCCACCGATGACGCTCATGCCAGTCAGCAGGGCCGTGTTGCGGTTCCACAGGGTTGTGGCGCCGCGCTGGTCGGTGCGCCCGCCGGTGGCCGCCACGTTCTCGGTCATGCGCTTGCTCACGGTGAGCGCGATCACCACCATGGCCGCGAAGCCCGCGACGCCGAACACGATGAGCGGCAGGCGCCAATCGCGCTCGACGCCGATCAGGTGGCCGCCGAGCAGCGGCCCCAGGATCGCGCCGATGCCGAAAGAGAAGTTGATGGCGCCCACGGCGGTGGCCCGGTAGCGCGCGAAGTAGCTCGCGGCAATGGCGATCACCACCGTCAGTTGCATCGCTTCGCCGATGCCGGTAACGGCCCGGTAGACGATCATGTCGGCGAAGCCGTACGAGTAGGCCGCCAGCAGCGTGCCCAGCGAGAAGATCGCAATGCCGATCTGCAGCACCGTCTTGCGCGACAGCCGCGCCAGCAGGTAGCCCGTCGGGACGCCGGCCACGGCCATGCCCAGCGTGAAGATGGTGGACAGCAAACCGGTGTCTGCCAGACTGAAGCCGAACTCCTTGCGCACGTCCGCGGCGATGAGTGGAAAGATCTGCCGGTCCATCGCGTTGAGCGCGTACGAGGCGAGCAGCACCAGGAACATGCCGATCTCCAGTGCGGTGATGGGCGCCTCGCGGCGCGCGCCACCGACCGCCGGTGAAATGACGGAGGTTGAGGAATGCACGTGTTGTCTCCTTCTCGCCGAGCGAGAAATCTGTTTGTTGTTCGTTCGTTGCACGGGATCGCCGGCGCTGTGCCGGCGAGGGTTCACGCAGCGGGGCTTGCCGCGCCGTACCAGTCGAGGATCTGCTCGCCGGTCAGGAAGGCCACGTCCTCATGTTGCTGGATGTGCGCCAGCGCTTCTCGGAAGTAGCGCAGGCGGTGCGGCGCGCCCATGATGTAGGGGTGCACCACCAGCGCCATGACGCGGGCCGAGTCTTTCGCGTCGGCGTAGAGCTGTTCGAACTGGTCGATGGCGCGGTCGCGGTACTCGCTGGCCTTGTGGTGCTGGATCAGCATCATTGCCACGTCGTTGCATTCCTGCGTGTAGGGCACGTTCACGATCGTGCCGCCGTCGCGCGTCTTCAGCCGCACCGGCTGATCGTCGAGCACCCAGTCGCACACGTACTCGTAGCCCTGCTCGGCCAGGATGTCGGGCGTGTGCCAGGTCTCGGTGAGCCCCGGACCGAGCCAGCCGCGCGGGCGCTTGCCGGTGTAGGCGCGAATGGCCTCGGTGGTCTTGGCGATGTCCTCGACCTCGTCGGGGACCTTCTGCATGTTGCGCTGCCCGAAGCCGTGGCCGATGAACTCCCACTGGCGTTCCTTCGCCGCCTTGGCGATGGGCTCGTAGGCGCCGATGGCCGAACCGTTGATGGCGAGCGTGGCGTTGATGCCGAGTGCGTCGATCACTTCGAGCATGCGCCAGAAGCCGACGCGGTTGCCGTACTCGTGCCAGGCCCAGTTCGGGATGTCGGGCATCGGCGAACCGCCGGCCGGTGGTGTCAGCACGGTGCGGGGCATGGTCTCGTCGATGTTCCATTCCTCGACGTTGACGATCACCCAGACGGCCAGTCGTTTGCCGCCGGGCAACTTCAGTGCGGGACGGTCCGCGATGGACGAGTACGAGATGCGTTCGAGTGGTTTCATGGTGTCTCCGTGTGCTGTTGCGGGCTCAGACGATCTCGACCTGCAGGGGCGCGAGCCCGTCGATGCGGCCGGTGAGCTTGTCGCCGCGCTGCACCGGGCCGACCCCTTCGGGCGTCCCGGTGAAGATCAGGTCGCCGGGCAGCAGGCGGTATTGCTTGGACAGCTCGCTGACGATCTCGTGGACGTTCCAGATCATCTTTTCGAGCACCGAGTCTTGCCGCACCGCGCCGTTGACCGAGAGGTTGAGCGTTCCCGAGCGGATGTGCCCGACCTTCGCCACCGGATGGATCGGGCCGCAGGGCGCCGAGTGATCGAAAGACTTGCCCTGTTCCCACGGCAGGCCGCGCTTGTTGCATTCGCGCTGGCGGTCACGCCGGGTCATGTCCAGGCCCGCAGCGTAGCCAAAGACGTGATCCAGCGCGTCCTCGGGCGTCACGTTCGACGCATGGCTGCCGATGGCCACGACGAGTTCGAACTCGAACTGGAAGTCGTCCGTCAGCGTAGGGTAGGGCACGCGGCCGTCGGTCACCACCGAGTCGGACGGCTTCTGGAAGAAGAACGGCGGATCGCGCTCGTCGCCTTCCTTCATCTCCCGGATGTGGGCCAGGTAGTTGCGGCCCACGCAGTAGACGCGTCGCACCGGGAAGCGTTGGTCGCTGTCCACGATGTCGATGGAAACGGGCAGGACTTGCAGGGCGTCGGTATTTGCGGGGACATCGGTCGCTTGCGCGAGTTCGGCCGTCGGTTGGGGGGGCATGGGTTTGTCTCTCTGGAAGGTTTGGAAAGGAGTGGCTAGAGTCTAGGAACGAGGCCTCCTCACCTCAACGCGCAGGCTTGCGCAAAGATATGCAATCCTTGCGATCTTGAGATCAGCTCTTCATGCCACCCACGCCTTCCCCCGACGAATTCGTGCCGCCGCCCCGCGCCGGTGCCGCGCGTGCCGCCATCAGCAACTACACGATGGCGGCGCGGGCACAGCGCGCCTATTTCGGCATTCACGACCAGAGCAACTGCCTGCCGAACCCGGTGCCTCACCGGCATGAGTACTTCCAGATCTACGTCAACACGCGGGGCGATACCACGCACTACATCGGCGGCAACCAGCGCGCCATCGGCGCCGGCACGGTGAGCTTCGTGCTGCCCTTTCTGGTTCATTACATTCCGAACGCGGCCGATGGCGTGTTTCATGTGATCAACATCAGCAAGGAGTACCTGCTGCCGTCGCTGGACCTCGACGTGTTCGAGTTGTCGGAGGTGCCGTTGTCACGCGCGCCCGAGCTCGCGCCTTTCCGGTTCCAGCATTGCCTGGATTTCCGCTTCGACGAAACCGAGACCCACCAGCTCCAAGCGCTGTGCGAACACATGGCGCAGGAAGCGCAGCGGCCGCCGGGCGAAGACACCGCCAGCCACCTGCTGATTCGCAGCCATCTGCTTCACCTGATCGGCATGGTGTGGCGGCGCTACGGCGAGGAGTTTCGCAACTGCGAGGCGCAGGGGATGGCCCTGCAGTCGTACCGACCGGCGGTGCTGCGCTGCATCCGCTACATCAGCCGCAACCTCGCGCAGGAGCTGACGTTGGGCGATGCGGCGCATGCGAGCCATGTGTCGCCCACGCATCTGGCCCACCTGCTGAAGAGCGAAACGGGCAAGACCTTCCTGGAGCTGGTGACCGAACGCCGGATCGAGCGCGCCAAGACGCTGCTGGTCTTTACCGGCGCCTCTGCGGCGGAGATCGGTGAAAGCACCGGTTTCGGAGAGCCGACGCAGTTCGCGCGCCGTTTCGGACAGATCGTGGGGGCGACGCCTTCTGCGTACCGGCGGCAATTTCAGCGAGGAGGGAATCGGACGTGGGACTGACGGCGCGATGCTCCCAGTAAGCAATCAGGCTCTCGAGCTTGACGCCGGTGGCTGCAAGTCCGACGTGGGCATTCGTTGCATGGCAGTCCTTCGCGTACGGCGGCTCCAGACGGGTTGCCGACACTCAACCTGGCCCGCCTGAGTGTCCGCTTCCACTTGTGTTGCAGCCCCAGCCTGGCTTCTTCAAAACGAGCGCGGCAGACCGAGCAGATGTTCCGCGACATACGCGAGGATCAGGTTGGTCGAGATCGGCGCCACCTGGTAGAGCCGGGTCTCCCGGAATTTGCGTTCGACGTCGTACTCGTTGGCAAAGCCGAAACCGCCATGAAACTGCAGGCACGCATTGGCGGCCTCCCAGCTGGCCTTGGCGGCCAGGTACTTCGCCATGTTCGCTTCCGCGCCGCAAGGCTGTCGGGCGTCGAAAAGCTCGCAGGCACGCCAGCGCATGAGGTCGGCGGCTTCCACTTCGATGTGGCTCTCGGCAATCGGGAACTGCACGCCCTGGTTCTGACCGATCGGGCGGCCGAACACGACACGGTCCTTCGCATCATCGCGACGCTCGTGCTGTTGTATGCGATGCGCAATCGAGCACGCTAGACAGTGATGCATCGCTCCTTCTAGATCCTTGCCGTTGCACCGCATACGCCTTGTGAGTCAAAGAGCGTTGCCCTTCCAGGGCGGAGGAGGCGGCCCCTGTGCGGGCCTTCCCTTTGCCCGGCAAGCGCGCAGCGCTGCAGCACGCGGGAGCTCAGGGCCGACCACCGGAAAGGTCCGCAGCGCGAGTCAGTGCCCTCAGAAGGCGTGCCGAATGCCCATGTCGTAGCCGGTGGTGCTCGAGGGGACATAAGGTGCGCTGATCCCGGCAATGCCGTTCGCAAACCTCACCCCGCCTCCGGGACTGATGGCCATCGCCGCATTCACGGACCCGTTCCACTTCATCTTGGTTCGCGCAACAGTGGCATAGAGCGCGGTGCGCTTTGACAGGTTGTACACATAGCCGACGGCGAACTTCTCGATCCTGGCATCGTTGTCTTGCACCCATGCAACGGGATTCAAGGCATTCACCGCATGAGGAGATGCATAGTTCACGCGCGAATAGGACGCACGGATCAATCCAGGCCCGACCGGGGCCGTGATGCCGATCAAGCCGCCGGTGTACTTTCCGTTGCTCTCGTTCCTGAAGGGATGCGGAATGCCGCCGATATTGGCTACGTTCATCTTGCTGCGCTCATCCCTGATCTGCGACAACTGGCCGAACAATTTGACGACATCGAAATCGTAGGAGACCCCAGCGTTGAGGATCTTCAAACGGTCCTTGTCGAATCCGCTGAGATCGTCCTTGGTGTCTTCCTGGTAGGCGATGGCCAGGTTGAGCGGGCCACGTTGATAGCCGAACCGCCCCCCGACGTTTCGCCCGCCCTTGCTCGGACTGTGGCTCACGCCACTCTGCTTCAGGTTCTCATGCAGCGAGTACATGACCTGGCCGTAGAACCCGCCAAGATGGCCAGGCAGGAAATAGCCGACGCTGTTGGAGGCGCGAACGTAGTTGTCAAAGGGCATCAGGTTCGCGGGCGACTTTCCGTGGCTGGTGGTGAGCCCCGTGCCGATCGGATTCCATAGGTTCGCGCCAACCCCGACCGTGCCGAAGGGATCGAAGACCGTCAGATTCCAATAGGTCGGCACGTAGTCGCGGCCCAGGCGCACTTCGCCAAACGGCCCCGACAGGCTGACCGTCGAGCGGCGGTCGAAAACGCCAAGCCCCTGGGCCCCGTCGTCCGGCGTGAGTGTGGATTCCAGCCAGAAGCCTGCAGCAAGCCCGCCGCCCAGATCCTCCTGTCCGCGAATGCCCAAGAGAGAAGGGGTGTGCGCGCCCGACGCGAGCTTCGTGGCGCCTTGCGAGATGGATGCCGGCGCTGCCAGGGACCACCAAGGCAGGCCCGCGGGCAGCACGCTCTTGGTCTGGTAGTGGCTCACCGAGATGTCAATGACGCCGAAGAGCGTCACAGAAGACTGCGCCCAGCTCGAAGGCCCGATGAACAGCGATGCAAGTGAGATGGGAAGAAAAAGCTTACGCCCGTGGTTGTGCATGAATGTCTCCTTCGTTGTTCTTGATTGCGCAGGGGGAAAACGGCCTGCCGCCGCCTGCGCCCAGGTCTTGTGTCTAGGCTGAGGGCGCCTCGAACACGGTCGCGACCGTCCCGTCGCGCAGCCATTCCTCCAGAACCCGCGCCAACGGCTTTTCCGACGCGGTCTTGGGGATCGCTTCGATGGCCATCAGCCGCCCGGGAAGGGCGTTCTTCGACAGCGTCTCGCGCAAACGCGCATGGAGCACCGAAAGGTCCAGGTCGGCGTGATGGGGGACGACGGCTGCGACGACATCGCGTTCGCCAGGCGCCCCCGAGGCCGCTGCCGTGCCGAACACAAACGCATCGCGGACCAGTCCGGTGTCCGCGATGGCTTTCTCGATCTGCGCCGAGTCGATGAATTCGCCGTTGCGGCGAATGCCATGGCCGCGGCGGTGCTCGAAGTAGAGCCAGCCGTGCGCATCGGCGCGCACGATGTCGCCGGTCCAGAGCCAACCATCCTTGCCTTTGGTCTGCGAGGCCTGTGGGTCTTCGAAGTACGCGATGTCGAAGGGCGCGCCGTTGGCCGGCCGGAACGCCAGTTCGCCCGGCGTGCCCGCAGGCGCATCGCTGCCGTCTTCGGCGACGATGCGGACGGAGAACGCCGGGTGCGGGCGGCCGATGCTGCCGATCGGACCTTTCCCGAAAGGGTTGACCGTCAGCCCGCCTTCGGCGGTGCCGTAGAACTCCAGAACATGGACGCCGAAGCGCTGCTCGAAGTCACGCCAGATGGCCTGCGGCATGCCCGCGGCGACGACGAAGCGCACGGCATGATCCCGGTCGCCGGGCGACGGTGGCTCGCAGTAGACGGCGGTGGTCATGCCGCCCAGCAGGGTGAAGGCGGTGCACCGGTGCCGACGCACGATCTCCCACAACCGCGACTTGGTGAAGCGGCGCGACATGACGCAGGCGATCCCGAGCCTCAGGGCTGCACCCAGCGTGACCAACTGGGCATTGGCGTGCGTCAGCGACAGGCCGGAGTAGAGGCGATCGTCGCCGGTGTAGCCGAAGGCGGAGGCCGCCAGTGCCGCCGTGTCGACGAAGCGGCGGTGGGTGATCACGATCCCCTTGGGCTCTCCGGTCGTGCCGGAGGTGAAGAGAATCTGCATGGGGTCATCGGGATCGACGGGCGTGAAGTGTGCCGAGGGGAGGCCTGCCTGTGTGTGGCGGGCCAGCAGTTGCGCGTAGTCCAGCGCTTCGCAGGCGCGCGGCGCATCTGGCGCAAGTTCGCCCGAGACCACACGCACGACCCAGCGCAGGTGGGTGGCGGGCGATCGAATCTGCGCGACCGCAGCGGCGGCATAGTCCGCGGCGATCACACCCACGCAGTGCGTGCGATCGATCAGTGCGGCGAGCCTGTCGCCTTGCGCCCGCGCATCGATCGGTACCAGGACCGCCCCGAGGTGCGCGGCCGCCACCATGGCTTCGACGAACTCGGGGTGGTTCGCCATCACCAGCGCGATGGCGTCGCCACGTCGGACGCCCAGGCCTTGCAGCGCCCGGGCCAGCGCCAGGCCGTTCTCGTGCAGTTGCAGGAAGCTGCGGTGCTGCTCGGGCAAGGCCGGGCCCGCCTCGAACGTGAGGGCGATCGCATGGGGACGCGTGCGCGCATGGTGGCCGACGAGATCGGCCAGGTTCTTGAAGTCCGTCATGTCAGTCCGCCTTGATGCCCGTCTTGTCGATCAGGGCCTTCCATTGGGCTGTCTCTTGCGCCGTCAGCGCAGCCAGTTCAGCCGGCGTCGAGCCCTCGGGTGTCAGGCCGAGTTGCAGCAGATGGCTTCGGAATGCGTCGCTCTTCAGGATCTGCTGCACTTCGGCGTTGAGTCGCACGATGACCGGCGCGGGCGTGCCCGCCGGTGCCCACAAGGCGTTCCAGCCGCTCAGCTCGAATCCGGGCAGGGTCTCCCGGACCGTCGGCACTTGCGGCAGGACGGAGAGTCGCGTGGGCGTGGTCACCGCCAACGCCTTGACGCGACCGCCGCGAACCAGCGCCAGCGCCGAGGCCTGGGGCTCGAGCCGGACCTGCACGCGCCCCGCCATCAACTCGGTGTTGGCATTGGCGCCGCTGCGGTAGGGCACATGCAGCAGATCGATGCCGCACTGCGCCTTGATCAGTTCCATGCCCAGGTGGAAGGCGCTGCCGTTGCCCGTGGAGGCATAGGCCAGCTTGCCGGGCTCGCGCTTCGCCAGGGCGATCAGCGATGGAAGGTCGGAGGCCGGCAGGCCGCTGTGGGCGAGCAGCACGTACCCGCCGCGCGCGACCAGGCTGATCGGCGCCATGTCCCTGGCCGGGTTGTAGGGAAGCCGCGGGTAGAGGTGCGGGTTCATCGTCGCCACCTGGTTCATGGCGTAGAGCAGCGTGTGCCCGTCGGCGGGCGCCTTGAGCGCCTTGTCGGTGCCGATGATCCCCGAGGCCCCCGGCATGCCTTCCACATAGACCGGGTTCGACAGGCGCGCCGACAACGCGTCGGCGATCAGGCGCGCCACGATCTCGGGTGCGCTGCCGGTGGTTGCGGGCACGATGACCTGAATCGGTTTGGACGGCCAGGCCGCCGTGGCGGCCCTGGCAGCGTTGCCGACGAGGCTGGACAAGCCCAGGGCGATCGATTGCCCGAGGAGAGTGCGTCTGGAATACATGGTGGTGTGCTTCATCCGTGTTGTGCAGCCCGTTCAAGAATGGTGATGGTCGCGGCCGCTTCCTCATGGCCCAGGAAGCCGCCGCCGTTCTCGGCAAGGGCCAGGCGCGCATTGGCCACCTGTCGCCCGCCGGCCTCGCCGCGCAGTTGCAGGACGAGTTCATGGATCTGCATCAAGCCGGTTGCGCCGATGGGGTGGCCCTTCGACTCCAGTCCCCCTGAGGGGTTGACGGGCCGGCGGCCGCCCAGTGCGGTGTGACCATGCTCCGCGAGCCATCCACCCTGGCCGGGCTCGCACAAGCCCAGGTGTTCGCACTGGACGATTTCTCCGAAGGCCGTGGCGTCATGGACCTCGCTCACGTCGATGTCCTCAGGCCCGACGCCGGCATCAGCGTAGGCGCGCAGTGCTGCGCGGCGGCTGATGGGCGTCTCGCTTCCGCCGGCGCGTGCCGACCCGCTGGCCAGAACGCTGGCCCGCACGCGCACCGCACGCTTCGCATCGAAGCGCTCCAGGGCGTCCTCGCGCACGATCAACGCCGCAGCCGCGCCATCGCCGATCGGCGCACACATCGGCAGAGTCAGGGGCCAGGTGATGGCGCGCGCCGCGAGCACCTCGTCGACCGACATCGCGACGCGATGCTGGGCCAGCGGGTTGTGCACGGAGTGGCTGTGGTTCTTGGCGGCCACATGGGCCAGCTGCCGCTGCGTGGTGCCGTGGCGCGCCATGTGCGCGCGGGCCAGGGCCGCATAGATGTCCATGAAGACGCTGCGTTGCTGTGCGACGGCGGCTTGTGTGGGGTCCTCACCAGCTTGTTGTGCGAGAAAGCGCAGCAGTGCCTCAGGCCTTTCGGCGTCATGGGCGCCATCGAAGATGGAAAAGGTGCGGGCCTTGTCCGGGTGCGACAGCTTCTCCGCTCCCACCGCCAATGCGACGTCACACAGCCCGGCGCGCAGATGCGCGCAGGCGAGGTAGAAGGCGGTCGAAGCACTGGCACATGCGTTCTCGACGTTGATGATCGGAATGCCATCCAATCCTGCCTCGCGCAGCGCCACCTGACCACCGATCATGTGCTGCCCCTGCAGCAGCGACTGGCCGACGTTGGCAAAGAACGCCGCACCCACCTGGTCGGCAGTCGCACCAGCGTCGGCCAGGGCGAGATCGATGGCCTGGCGGGCCATCGTGCGCAGCGCAACGTCCGCGAAGCGGCCCGTGGGCGTGCTGCCCACGCCCACGATGTACAGCGGAACCGTCATCTCAGGCCTTCGCTGCCGCGGCGGGCGCTGCCGTGCGGCGGATCCGGTTGCGCAGCGTGCCGATGCCCTGCGCCTCGAGTTCGATGACATCGCCATCGCGCAGCAGCCGGCCGGTCTCCACGCCGCAGCCACCTTCGAAGGTGCCCGAGGCGAAGAGTTCGCCAGGGTGCAGCGTGCACGAGCGGCTGGCATAGCTCACGATGTCCTCGAAGGTCAGCCGCATGTCGGCGGTGCTGCGGGTGGTCTGGACGAGGCCATTGAGCCTCGACTGCACCTGCAGCTGGTAGAGGTCGGGGATCTCGTCCAGCGTGGCGATGCAGGGGCCGATGGCGTAGGCGCCATCGAAGTCCTTGCTCTTGCCGGCCGGGCTGCCTTCAGCCACTTGCGTATCCCGCGCGGTGAAGTCGTTGAACAGCGTGACCCCGAAGATGTGGTCGCGTGCTCGCGACACGGGGATGTCCTTGCCACCCACGCCGATGACGACGGCCAGTTCGAGTTCGTAGTCCAGCGATTCGGCGAAACCCGGCCAGGCGATCTCGGCATCCGGCCCGGTCATGTTGAGCGGATTGCCGGTGTAGAAGCGAGGCACGGTGAACCAGTTCGGGGGCAACTCGAGCGAGCCATCGGCTTGTGCGGCGGCCATGGCGGCCTCCGGGTCGGCCGACCGGGCGGCCAGTTGCTCGGCGCGTCGCCGCAGGAAGAACCTGGGGTGCTCGATCATGGTTCCCCAGTCCCGGATCAGCGGCGGATTGGGCAGCGGGGGAAGCAACGCGGCGCCGGCCAGGGACTCTGCAGCGCCGCCGTGCTTGGCGATCTGTGCACGCGCAAGGTCCCAGGATGCAGGGCCTGCGCGCAGGAAAGCCAACGCAGAGTCGAAAGCCTCTTCGCCAGGGTGGCGAGCCGTGAGGTCCAACACGCCGTCGACGCCGATGAGGGCACCGAGGCGAGGTGCGTCAAAGCCCTCACGCACGAAAGTCACGATACGCATTGAAGTCGCTCCTCAGTTGGACAGGAAGGCCACGGCACGGGCGGGGGCGGCGCTGGCGCGTGCCAGCTTCAGCGGGAAGAAGCCGACGTGGAAGCCGCGAAGCGGCAAGGCGCCGAGGTTGCACAGTTGCTGGACGATGAAGGCCTCCTTCTCGCGGATCGCCTTGTGGCCATCCCACAGTTGCTGCTTGTCGCCCGTTTCCTTGAAGGCCTGGGCCATCACGGCGAAGGGACGATCCCAGCCGACCGCGTCCGTGCCGAGCACGGTGGCCCCTTGCTCCGACAGGAACAGCGTGCCTTCGCGGCTCATCCCCGGGTACTGAAAGAAGGCCGGCTCGCCCAGGCGATATCGCTCCTGTCCGGTTCGGATCAGCACGGCGTCGCCGGGACGGATGGGCTCGCCCACTGCGGACAACGCCTGGCGAAGCGCATCGACGGGGATGGCCTGCCCAGGCTGCGCCCAAGGGCGCACATCGAGCACCTTGCCGGGGCAGAAGAGCTCGTTCAGTTCGACCTGGTCGATGGTGCGTGAGGCTCGCCCCTCGCAGGTCGATCCGCTGTGCAGCGGTGCGTCCACGTGCGTGCCGCAATGCGACGACATGTCGTTGAGCACCTCCGAACCCCAACCCTCGCCGTCGGGCAGGTCATCGTGGCTGCAGCCGAAGAAGTGGCAGAAGCGATCTCGGCCGTCCGGCGTCGCCGGATGGGAGTAGTCCACCCGGGGCGCCACCACGCCCGCGGCGGCGGCCATGGCGGGAGGAAGCAGATCGCGGTCGTGCGGGTCCAGCGTCGAGGACAGATCGATCAATCTCATGAAGTCTCCTTTAAGTCATACGTGCGTATAAATATACAACTGTATGATTTCAAGGATTGGCTGTCAACGAACTTCAATACCTCGCCACTTCCCTCATGCCCAAGCCCACCGCAGCGAAAACCGCCGTCTCTTCGAAGCGGCAGGCGCTTTCCGACACCACCGCAAACCAGATCCTCGACGCCGCCGAGGCCCTGTTTGCTGCACATGGCTACGGGGGCACCAGCATGCGAGCGATCGCGGAGCGGGCCAACGCCAACCTGGGAGCCTTCCACTACTACTGGGGATCGAAGCAGGCGCTGTGCAAGGCCGTGCTGGAGCGCCGCCTGGGGCCGGTGATGAAGGAGCGCAAGGAGCGCCTGGATGCGTTCGAGGGTCGGAAGGTCCCGTTGCGAGACATCCTGCGGGCGTCCATGGCGCCCTCACTGCTTGTCGCGGGAGCCAGTGTCCAGGAGCGCGAGTCGTTCCGTGCGTTCTACGGCCGCATGCTGATGGACCCTGCCGATGAAGTGCATGCACTGACAGCATCCATCGTGGACGATTTCGCGCGCCGCTTCGTGGATGTCGTAAGCCACGAGCTTCCTCACTTGAGCAGCGAAGAGTTCTACTGGCGGGTCATCTTCGTTTACGGCGCATTCTTCTATGCGCACAGCACGCACACGCGGGTGCAGGCGCTGTGGCCCGAGAAGTTGCAGCAGACCAGCATGGAGGCCGGCGTCGACTTCCTGGTGAACTTCATCGAGGCGGGCCTCAAGGCAAAGCCGGCGCCCAGGTCCGCGGGTTGACGGGCCACCTGACAGACAAGCGTCTGGTGGGGGGCAGCACTGAGATACGTGATTCGAATGTTCCGGTCGCGCTGGCGGCCATGGCACTGCTCGTCCGAAACAAGAGGCCGGAGCGCCAATAACAGGACCCCTCACGAACACCGGCCGCAGTGATCGAGATCGAAAGCGACCCGATCAAATGACGCTCAGGAAATGCGACTTCGTTCTCTACGCCGCGTCTTCCGGCATGCCATCAGCACCAAATGCGACACCGCGCTCTTCCAGCATCTCGCGCGCGGCGTGGTGCACCACGCCGCGTTTGCGCGTGTCGGACTCCAGCAGCCTGCGCAACGTGGCCTGGCTGACATTGGCATTGCGCACCACTTCCATGCGGACGCCCCAGAACTTGTCATTCGCAAAACGATCCAGGATCTCTTCGTCTGCATCCGGGTTCATGGCCGCCACGGCGCGTATGGCCTGATTGGGATCAGTCAAGAAGGGCTCGAGTTCAACCGCATCGGACGCTCCACTGGCAGCGATGTAACGAAGCGCCTCTGCAGCTTTCTGTTCAGTTGTCTTTTTGACCATTGCGCTCTCAAAGTGATGAAGCTCACCGAGCTTCTCATGCGCAATGGTTGATGCATCCGAATTCCGGCCGCCCGGGTCGGATATGCGGCCATGGGCCCCGCAAGGATTCTCGCGACCTGTGGGGGGCGAAACGACTTTTCTCCAGCTTTCGGCTCAAGCCGGCGACGGGCGCGCAGCCCGTGCCAATGGGGCGGCAGGGATGCCGCCAACATCGGGCCATGAGGCATGCCGGGAAAGGCGAGGTACTGCGCACGCACGCCTGCGCGGTCGAGTCGCCCCGCCAGGTCCCAGCCTGCCTGCGGTGGCACGGCGGCACGCTGGCGTCGCAGGCGTTCGGCGCGCGCCGCGCTGACACCTGCAGGAGGTGGCGCGGCAGGACTCTCGCCTTCGGTCGAGGCGCCTTGCATGAACAACAACATGGTCTCGCGCCCCGCCGGCAGGGGGCGGGGTGTTCGGCCTCGCGCAGGATGAAGCCGTCCTGCCACCACAACGAGGGGGCCGCCGCCGCGCAGCGCGAGAAGAACTGCGGCCGGCGCAACAACGCGTGCAGCGCGAACAAACCACCGTACGAGTGTCCCGCACAGCGTGCGGCGTCGCGGATCCAGCGGTGCGCGCGCCGCCAGGGCCGGCACCGCTTGGGCGACGATGAAGTCGAGAAAATGATCGGCGCCGCCGCCTGGTCGGCCAGGTTCCTCGTCGTCCCAGGTCGGACCGTCCGCGCGCACCGACGGCGTGTAGTCATAAGCGCGCATCGCCACGTCGAAACGCAGATCGCTGTCGGGGCCGATGGCCAGGATCATCGGCGCGTCGCCGCGAGCGCTCAGTGCATCGAGTTGTGCATTGCCGAGCGAGCAGGCGGCAGTTGCTGCGATCGCACAGGGAATTTCAGGTCAAAGGGAGTTCCAATGCGGTCTACGACAGGCCGTTCTACGGACTTGCCTGTCGGGATCGTCCTTCAAGCAGACATCGGCGGCCCCGAGTCCGGCGGCGGAAATCGCTGCAAAGCAGTCGGTCGACCTCTCGCATCGCAGGACCGCATCGGGCCCAAAGCAGTAGTTCGCGGTCCTCTGAAGCAGTCGCTCCGCTTTCTCTCACCCCTACGCAACCGCAGCCCCACTACCTTCGGCCCAGAGCCCACCAAGGCTTCTTCGTAGGGGTTTTCTGCGCCGAAGAAGGGCCCGGCGAGTTGCTGGGACCGCTCCTCAGACGCTCGCGCTCAAGAAGTTCTCGACTGAAGGCAATCATTGCGTCGCAGCGTTCCTCGAGTGCCGAAAAAGCGGATTTCAACCTAAGTAAGTGGGTAATGCGAATATTGCCGTCTATGAACGGATATGCCTCTTGGTTGAGCGCGATCCAAACCTTCCGTTCGTCTGACGACTCGACGATCCAACGCTCCAGAGTCCGCCCGATACGCGCACCATTGTCGTTTGTCCGCCAAGTCCAAAGATCTAGCAGCACCGCTACGTCTTCAGCGCGATATGTGGCGGGCAGATCAGCCCAGAGCAACTCCGCCAGATCCGAATCATCTCCATATTCATCGAGCAGGCGAATCACCGTGTCATCGCTGCCCTGATGGTTGGCTAAGCGTAATGCAGCCACCTCATCTAGAGTTGCTTGGATCAAGGTGGTACGGGTGTGCATGAAACTATGGTGCGCCCGCAAGTAAATGTCTGGTTCTGGCCGGATGGCGTCGTCAGCCGTTCGAGGTATCAGTGAACGGTAGTTTGATCGCGTGGGCTGCGAGCACTGTTTTGTAGTGGTTCAGAAGGCTCTCAAGATGATCTGCAACATCGGCGAGATCTGCAGCAGCCTCTTCGTCGAGGAGATAGGCACTGCGTTGGACGCGACGAACCGACTGCTGAAGTCCGTGAAGCGTATCGCCTTGAACTAAGCAGCCGGGAAAGTGACGGTCCGGGTGCCGTAGAACTGCGGCGTTGCTCGTATCGGAATAGATTTCGACCTGCTCTTTTCTCATGATCTAGTGTGTGCCGGGAAGGTCAGCTTCTGGCCGACTGTAGCCGGTCTCGCTGCCGTCGCGAAGAAGACCGAAGCCGTCATAGATCACCCTCCAAAACAGATGTCGCTCAAGTGCAAGGGCGCTGGGATCGATCTCTCGAATCCGGAGTTTTGCTGACTACACTCGACCCTGGCGAGGAGGAGCGCCAAAGCTATGAGACTGATTCAACGCGTGCTGTGCGTTTGCTTGCTAATGGCCATGAGCAGCGTGAGCGCCGACGACGACCCTGTTGTTGGTGAAGCGGGTACCGTGACATGCGAGCAATGGGTATCGGCTCGAGCGTGGGGCTACAAGAACGTGCGAGTCTCAGAGGTAGAACGTGGGGTTTACGGCTGGGTCCAGGGTTATCTTGCGGCTATCAATCTGATGAGCCGGAAAGGCCCGCGGGTGCTTGTCCCAGATACTGATGTGATCGCTGCGTTCGTGGATGCCACGTGTAAATGGGACCCAAAGTCGCAGATCACCGAGATCACTGCGCAGTTGGCTGTGAAGATGGAGCTGCCTGTCAGCCGCAGCAAGGAGAAGTAGCAGCTGAGATCCAGCAATTCATGGCCGCGTGCGTGTAGGTGCGCCGTGAAGCAAATCGGAGCCGATCAAGGGCCCATTTGCCTCACGGCGACCACGCTGTGAGACCTCGCCTTGCCGTGAGAAGCTGGGCCTTCACAACCCGATCAGGCCACCATATTTGGGTTTTTCTTTGTTTGACTTAGCGCCCAAGGGCCGTCCGTGAAAAGCCAACCAGTAGAAAAGCTGAGGGGGCGCGACGAACGGCCGCTTGTGGCCGATAGTACCTATTCGTCTCGCAGGCGCCAACGACGGCAACCGCTGCATAGCCGTCCTTCGGGTATGTTCCCTTCAAACGGGTGTCAACGCCCACCTAGGCACCCTTACCACGCGAGTAGAGGAGATCGGCGACCCCGCGCTGAAACTCCAGATCAAGCGCGAACTGGGCATGGTCATTGCAAAGGTTTACACCAGACTCATGGCTCCGGTGATTCGAGCACATCCCTAACTTGATCCCGATTCCCCGCCCGATATCGAGACGTTCGGCAACAAGGGCTAATACGCAAAGCCGTCCCTAAAAAACTCGGCCTGCGTGCCTTTCAGTCAGGCCGGTGGCGCCTTGCTGTTCCACTTACTGTCCAAGCTGTACGAGCACATCGTCGTGCGCATCGATCAGAGAACGGCCACCGTCGATACCGGCAACGGCCACTCGTGGCGGGTGCCGCTCTACATGCTGCGGCATATGCCCGACATCTGAGCGCCACGTTCACACGGCTCCCGGCGTCAAGAGAGGGCTGAACCCGCGCCTACGTTGATTTCACGAGGCTTGATGCATCGGCGCGTGGCGCGACCGGCCGACGATCCGGATCGGAGACGCAAGGGCCGTCTGAATCGCCGGATGGGCGGGCGGGTGCAAACCCTGGGTGAACGGCTAGACCACGCCCCGGAACAAGGGCAGGCAGGCCATTGCAAGCTGCTTGACGTGGCGGTCGTCGGTGCCGCAGCAACCGCCCATGACGTTGAGGCGTTTCAACCGGTGCATCTTGAGCGCGGCATAGGCCTGCCCCAACTCCACCGGGTCGCCCGCATCCAGTTCGGGCGCCTCGTTCAACTCGGCATGGCTCATCCTGGAGGCGTTCGCGCGCAGACCGCGAATCCGCCCAGCCCACGGCGCGTCGGCATGCACCACCTGCTGGAAGTGGCTGGGGTGGGCGCAGTTGATCATGAAGTAGGCCGGATAACCCGCGGTGGCGCCGTCCACCTGCTGGATGGCGTCCGCCAGGGACTGCCCCGTCGGCAGCCTGCCATCGGTCTCCAGCGTGAAGGAAATGACGACGGGCATGTTCGCCTGCTTCGCGGCCAGCGCGATCCCCGACGCCTCTTCGACGTAGTTCATGGTGATGGCGGTCACCAGGTCGGCCGCGGTGCCGGCGAAGGTCTCGACCTGCGCACGATGGTAGTCCTGCGCTTCGCGCACCGACATGGCACGGTCCGGGACATAGCCGTCGCCGCGAGGTCCAAGGCATCCGCTGATGACGATCGGCGTCCGGCGGGTCTGGTAGGCATCGCGGATGTCCTCCAGCAGACCCACCAGCTGCCGGTCGACCGCCGCGAGCTCCTCGGGGCCGTAGCCCAGCCTGTTCCCCCAGTCTGGATTGGACCGCCAGGTTGCGGTTTCCAGAATCAGCCCGACGTCGAAGCTTCTGGCCAGCGCCGCGTAGGTCCGGAAATACTTCCGCAGCACTCTTTCGCCTTCCGGCGTCCGGAGCAGGTGAAAGGCGGCAAAGTCGGGAAGTTCCTGCCCCTCCAGAAAGATCAGGGTGGTCTCGATGCCGCCGTCGGTCATGAAGAAATCATCGCCGAGCTGCGGCAATGCGCTCCTGTAGGTTGCCATCGCTGACTCCTCTCATTCGGGTGTCCGAATGGCCGCAGCCGCCAAGGCGCCGGGCCCGCGAAGCGGATGATGACAGTGAGCGCCTCGCGGGCCAAGTGCTTGGCCGGCGGCGCGCCTTTTCCCCCTTCAGGCTTCGGCTGTCGTCGGCGGACACGCCGCAGGTGATTCTCGATGTTGCGTTCGGAAAGGCCCATGCTGGATGCAGGCTTCCGCCGGCCGCTTTCCGGCAGCCATCCAGCGCATGACCGTTTGTTCGCGCGGAGTCAGGCGATGCTCGAACCGCTGAGCCTTTCCGGTCGACGCCTGCACCCGGCGGCTCCGTGCAACGGCGTCAGCTCGTTCGGCGATTCACATTCGGAACCAAGGCCTTGATCACCGCGTCGGCCATCCGATGAAGAGACGGCGCGTTCTGATAAACCCGCTCCATCACTGCCAGGCCTCGGGTGAATGTGATGACAACCTGCGCGGTTTCCTTGGGGGACAGCGAAAGCTGTGTCGACATATCCCCCTTCGACATGGCTGCTGAGACGACGCCCTGGAGCTCATCGAGCAACTGACGCAGCCGTTCCTGGATGCGTGGGCCTGCACCATCGACCTCCGTTGCTGTCTTCGTGGTGAGACAACCCCGAGGCGGTACGCCTTGCGTCATGTTGGCGATCGCGACCTTGAAGAAGGCGCGCAACGCCGCCTCTGCGCGCGGTTTGTCGAGGGCTGTGCGCGCGTTGTCCAGAAACCTGGTGGCGTACGCCTCGAAGGCCAGCAAGAACAGCTCCTCCTTGCCGCCATAGGCGTGATAGAGCGAACCGCGCTGCACATCGGCGGCCTCTGCCAGATCGGCCATGGACGTGGCCCGCCAGCCTTTTTGCCAGAACACGTCCAGCACGGCGTCCAGCACCTTGGCCTCATCGAACTGCCTGACTCCTGCCATGAGAAATCCTCGCGCTTTCTATCTTTGACAACGACGTCAAACTTGACAATACTGTCAATGATAATCCGTCCGCCATGCAGGCGATGCCCGCGGCGCCAGGCAAGACACTGGCATCGTTCTGAAGGAACCCCACTCGATGACTCGGCTTTCTGCCTCACCGCCAATTTCCCAACTCGGCATCGATCGTCGATGGGTGGGTGTGCTGTTCGGACTCGCTTCGGCCCTGATCTGGGGCGCCTTTCCGGTCGTGACTCGCTTCGGGCTGACTCACACGGCATTGGACGTCTACGACATCACCTGCATCCGGTACACGGTCTCGGGCGTGATGCTGCTGCCGTTTCTCGTACGACGAGGTCTCATGGGGCTGAGCTGGACCGCCATCGCGCTCATGACCGCCGGCATTGGCGCGCCCTACATGCTGGTGGTCGCCTTCGGCCTCGGCATGGCGCCGGTGGAGCAGTTCGCCGTGGTCACGCCTGGCAGCATGATCCTGTTCTCCGCGCTCATCAGCGCCTGGGGATTCGGCGCCAGGCTCTCGCGCAGGGAGACGGCGGGCATTGCGCTGATCATCCTCGGGGTCGCGCTGGTCGGCTTCCACAATTTCAGCGCCGTCCGCTCCTCGCCGTGGGCCTACCTGATCTTCCTTCTGGGCGGGCTGCTGTGGGCCATCTACACCGTCTCGTCCAAGCAGTTCTCTGCATCGGCGCTGCACGCCACCGCCATCGTTTCGGTGTTCTCGATGGTCATCTACCTGCCCGCCTACCTCGCGACGCGCGGGCTGCACCTGTTGCAAGCGCCGCTGGGTGACATCGGCGTGCAGGCGTTCTATCAGGGGGTCATGGTCTCCACGGTGGCGTTGTTCTTTTTCAGCAAGTCGGTACAGATTCTGGGCGCAGCCGTCGGTGCCACGTTCGCTGCACTCGTTCCCGGCGCAGCGACGCTGCTCGCTTTGCTGGTCCTTGATGAGCGGCCCAGCGCCACAGCCATTGCCGGGCTGGTCATCGTCACAGGCGGCATGACGGCGATGCTGATCCAGCAGCGTCGATCCTCGTCCCCCGTTGAATCCAGAGGACATTGAGTCCCTGAACCCGGCAATTTCCGTCGAGGAGTTTCTGCGTCGAAGGGTGCATCTTCCTCGGTGCTTCATTCATCGAACAGGCGGCGCAGCCGCGAGGCCGTGGAGCAGCACCGTCCAGTGCTGCAGTCGGGCCATGGCGGCCTCGCGGCCTTTCTGCGCCGCTTGTGGACCGCTGCCGTCGTCGGCCAGCGCGATCAGTTCGTGGGCCGCCGTCGTCACGGCCCGCGCGAAATCCTCGGTGCGGCCCTGCCACACCACGATGCGATGGTGCAGGCCCATTTGCGCGGCGCGCTGCGCATTGATCGCCTGCTCGGGCTGGTCGGTCAGGAGCAGGAGGATCGGCTTGCGGTACACCGCCGCGACCGACAGCGCCGCCATGCCGGGTGCCGAGACGATGAAGGCGCTGCGCGCGGCCCTCTCGATCCAGTGTTCGTCCTGCGCGTGCCAGCCCGCGCGCTGCGCATAGCCTTCGCCGACGAGGTGCGCCGGCGCGCGGGCATCGGCCAGCCCGCGTTCCAGGCCATCGGCCAGTGCGGCTTCCTTGAAATGCGGGTTGAGGTACACCGCGGCCTGCGGCGCGAGGTCGTCGTGCGCTTCCGTGTCGGCGTCGACCACGGCCACCGGCGTGGCGAGCCGGTGGCCGCCGCGTCCGTCGGCCTGCGGCTCGCCGTAGGCGAAATCGTGCGCGATGCGCGCGCGGCTGCGGTCAATCTGCCATGCGACGATGCGGCCGAAGATGTTCGCCATCCACGCCGGCATGCGCCCGCTGAAGTTGGTCTGCAGCGCATGCCGCAGGCTCGCGCCGTACACATGCACCACCTTGCGCCGCCAGACCGGCATCCAGCCCATGAACAGCAGCGCGGGGTGGAAGGAGTCGTTCACCACCAGGTCCGCATCGCGGAACCATGCGCGCAGCCGAAGGATGTCGCGCAGCATGCGCTCCGGGCGGAAAACGTAGTGCGCCACGTTGCGGTCGGTTTCGCGGCGCAGCATGTTCTGCTCGCGGTCGAACTGCACCGCGTAGTGGCGCGAGAGCACCGGCGCCTCGATGCCGAAGCAGGCAAGAAAACGCGCGCCTTCGTCGGAGGTGGTGAGCACCTGCACGCTGGCGCCCGCGGCGCGCAGCGAATGCGTGAGCAGCTGCGCGCGCATCAGGTGGCCGCGCGCGTCCGCGGTCGCGAGGTAGACGATGCGCGGCGGCATCGACGGACTCAGGCCGCCACCGGCCGCGCACGGCCGGGGCGCAGGCGCAAGGCCACGCCCGCGAGGTACATGCCCAGCGCGCCGGTGATGCCGAAGCCGCGCTCGGTGTCGCGCACCTCGCGCATCAGCTGCGCGAGCCGTGCTTCTTCATGCGGCGCCACGCAGCGCTGCAGCGTGTGGCTGCACAGGCGGATGTGGCGGTCTTCGTCGGCCAGCACGCGCGTGAGCAGCGGGTGCAGCGCATGCCGCGGGCCGATCAGCGCGCAGTGGCGCTGCAGGATGCGCGAGGCCATCTGCTCGGCGGCGAGGCCGATCGCATACGCCGGCACGAGGCCACCGTGCGCGAAGTGCGGTGCATGGCGCTGGATGAGGCGCTGCCAGCGCGCGAGCTTGCGCTGGCTCAGCCAGTCGGGCTTCGGCGCTGCTTCCGGCGATGCAGCCGCCTGCGCCGTGCCGCCGCGCGCGACGATGGCGTCGGCGAAGAGCCGCGCATGCAACTGCTCGTCGGCCAGGTGCTGGTCGAGCTGGCGCGTGAGCCACTCGGGCGCGTTGGTGCGCAGCTCGCGCTGCAGCGCCTGCTCGGACGATTCCTCGCCGATCAGATACAGGCGCAGCAACATCACTTCACCGGCGCGGCTCGCATGCATCTGGCGCAATGCGGCGCGCTTGATGTGATGCACCAGCCGGGCCTGCAGCGCCGGCCAGCCACGCAGTTGCGGCGGTGCGAGGCAGTCGAATGCCGCGTTCGCCGGGGCGGTGTCAGCGTCCATCGGCTTTTTTTGCCACCGGGGTCTGCGGCTGCAGTTGCTGCCAACCGAGCACGAGGCCGATGAAGCTGCCTTGGAGGAAGGCGCGCGCCGATGCATCGGCACCGGCGAACTCGCGCTGCTGGCCGTCGTAGCGCACGTAGCCCTTGCCGCCCGCGGCACCGAGCACCAGCTTCTCGTTCTTGTGGAAGCCACGCTGCATCAGCGGCAGCAGCAGCGATTGCGATTCGAGGCCATAGAGGAACAGGTCGCGCTGCACCACCTGGCGCGGAATCTGCCCGCTCAACGCCTGCAACTCGAGCGACCAGTCGCCCTGACGCATCGCTTCGGACAGCTCGCCGCCCTTGGCCCCCGGCGCGTGGAAATGCGCGCGGGCCACCGACTTGGAGGCACGGCTCAACCCCAGCCCGACAGTGATGTCCGCATCGGTGGCGCCGCCTTTGCGGTTGTCCCGCACCTGCACGAGTTCGTTGGCGAGCCGCGCGGCGATCGAGGGCCTGGAGAGCGTCTCGGCGATCTGCGCCGGCGTGAGCACCACGCGCTCGGCACCGCCCTCGATCACCACGACCTGGTACGGGTCGATGCGGATGTCGCTGAACTCGCCACCGACGGGCGAGTGCGCATGGCTGCTCACCGACCACTCGTTGCCTGAGCGGCTCAGCAACGCATGGAAGGTCAGCGGCACGCGCTGGCCACTGTGGCGCGACTGGCCGGAGCCTTGCAGCAGCACGTCGCCCACGATGGTCTTGCGGCCGTAGCTGCGCGGGTTCGCAAAGCGCAGGGTGTGCGCCGTGCTGTCGAGTGCGGCGCGCGTGTCGGCGTCGTCGAGGGCGAGGCGGTTGCACTCGTTGGCGGGGCCCGCGAGCGCGGAGAAGGGGCAGCCGCTGTCGGACTTGAAATTGAAGACGCCGCGTCCGGTGAAGTCGGCGGCGCCCGCCGTCGCGCATGCGCCGGCCAGCACGAGAAGGCCGAGGATGCTTTTCCTGTTCATGTCGGGCGATGGTACGAAAGCGCCTGCGCATCCGCGTTCGTGCGGCCCGTCGTGTGCAGGCCGATGCCGCGCGCGAAGGCGCCCAGCATGTCGATGGCCGAGAAGCCCACGATCAGCGCCACGCCCGCGAGCCAGCGCAGGCCGCGCAGGGGCGGCAGATCCTGGTGGTTGAGCGCGCGCACGCTGAAACCCAGCCGCGTGAACAGTACGCACAGCGGCCCGATCGGTCCGCTCTTCGCAAGCCACTGCCAGCGTGCCGACACATAGCTGCGCAGCAGGTGCGGCGTGAGCGAGTACGTGTCCTGCCCGCGCATCCAGCGCAGCTTGAGCGCTTCGGCACGCGTGTCGGGCAGGCGGTGCTCGGTGTGGGCCGCGGCCGCGTAGTGGATGGGAACGTTGGCCGCCTTCAGCCGCATGCCCAGCACCTGGCAGTGCGCGCGGTACACGCCATCGAGCGCCTGGTAGCTGTGCTGCTCGAACACGTCGCGGCGAAAGGCCACGTTGTTCGCGTAGAAGTTGCTCGTCGCGCCCGCGTGGTCGGCGTTGGGGAAATACATGAAGTCGATGGTCGTGAGCGCGGTGCCCACGATGCTGGCCGCGTAGCTCGTGCGGCCGGCCACCACCGCGGGCGCATCGGCGCCGCGCGTGAAGGGCGTGAGCATCTGCAGCAGCCAGTCGTCGTCGGGCAGGCAATCGGCATCGGCGAACACCACGTGGTCGCAGCGCGCCGCATCGGTGGCCGCGAAGCCGACGTTCTTGGCGTCGTAGTAGCCGGTGGCGGCGTCGATGCGCACGAAGTCGATGGGGCGGCCCGCCAGCGCCGTGACGGCCTCGCACGATGCGGCGCTCAGCCCGTCGTGCGTGATGACCACCTGGGCCAGGGCCGTGAGCGGCAGCTTCTGCTTTGCCAACAGGGCGACCAGGCGCTGCAGGCTGGTGCTTGCGGCGGCTTCGGCATCCGCTCCGCCGCGCAGGTTGTTGGTCTCCAGGACCAGCGCGCAACGCGCAGCAACTTGATCGGGCATCATCGAATTTTCCTGTCGGGACATTGTTTTGAAGGCTTGCATCCTGCTTTTATCTCACAACCGCCGCCGCGGCCAGTGCCTTGGGGGAGGGGCTTACGCATGAAGCTCGCCATCTTCGGCGCCGGTTATGTGGGCCTCAGCTTCGCCGCCTGCATGGCCGAAGCGGGGCACGACGTGCTGTGCGCGGATGCCGATGCCGGCCGCATCGAAGGGCTGCAGCAATGCCGGATGCCGCTGCACGAGCCGGGGCTGGAGGCGCTGGTGGCAGCGGGCCTCTCGACGGGGAAGCTGCGCTTCACGGCCGACGAGCGCGCGGCGAGCCTGCACGGCGACGTGCTCTTCATCGTGGTCAACACGCCGGCCGATGCGCAAGGCGATGTCGACCTTCGGCATGTGATGGCCGTGGCCCGCAGCATCGGCCAGCACCGGGACCGCGACGCCGTGGTCGTCTGCAAGTCCACCGCGCCGGTCGGCACCGCGGAGCAGGTCGAGGCCGTGCTGCACGCGGCGCTTTCGCAGCGGGGTGCGGCCCATCGCGTCGCGGTGGCCGTGAACCCCGAGTTCCTGCGCGAGGGCTCGGCCGTGCGCGACTGCCGGCAGCCCGACCGCGTGGTGATCGGTGCGACCGACCCCGCGGCCATCGACCTGCTGACGCGGCTCTACGAACCCTTCGTGCGCGACCCGGCGAAGCAGCTGCTGGTGATGGACCGGCGCTCCGCCGAGCTCACCAAGTACGCCGCCAACGCGATGCTCGCGACCCGCATCAGCTTCATGAACGAGATGGCGCGCGTGGCCGAGCATGCGGGCGCCGACATCGAGATGGTGCGCCGCGGCATCGGCTCGGACCGGCGCATCGGCCCCGACTCCCTGCAGGCCGGCGCGGGCTATGGCGGCTCGTGCCTGGCGAAGGACGTGCGGGCGCTGCGGCATGCGGCCGATCGCGATGGGCAGCCGCTGCGCATCCTCGCGGCCGTCGAGGATGCGAACCATGAGCAGAAGGGGCGCCTCTTCGACCTGATGACGCACCACTTCGAAGGCAACATCGCAAACAAGACCATCGCGCTCTGGGGCCTGGCCTTCAAGCCCGACACCGACGACATGCGCGATGCGCCGAGCCTCGTGCTGCTGGAGCGCTTGTGGGCGGCGGGCGCGCACGTGCAGGTGCACGACCCGGCGGCGATGCCGAATGCACGCGCCATCGTCGGCGAGCGCGGCGACGTGCGCTGGTGCGACACGCCCGAAGACGCATTGCAGGGTGCCGACGTGCTGGCGCTCGTGACCGAATGGCCCGTGTTCCGCCGCCCCGATCTGGCGCGCATCGCCAGCACATTGAAGGCGCCCGCGATCTTCGACGGCCGCAACCTCTACGACGCCGCCGAAGTCGAAGCCGCCGGCATCGCGTACTACGGCATCGGGCGCGGCCGGTCAGTGCGGCGCTGAATCGTCGTCAGCAGCATGCCGGTCACTCGCCGGCTTTTGATCCATTGAAAACGTCAACCCCATGTCGGAACGAATCGAACTGAAGCTTGATTGGACAAGAAAACAGGTCCGGCAACTGGCCGCAAATGGCGAGGTGTCCATCCTGCAATTTGCCGCCGCACAGGAGGTGCCGCCTTCGCTGCTGGAAATCCTGAACGAGGATCTCTTCAGGCATCGGCCGGACATCACATGGCGGATGTATGGAAGCTACGCGCGTGTGTGCGATCTTTCTTGTCTGAGGCTCATGCCCCATGTCGAAAGGTTGAGCCTTGACTGCCTCACCCGGGTCAGCAATGCGCATGCCGTAGAGGCCTTGCCGAAGCTGAAGGAGTTCGTCTTTGATGTGTACGAAGCAGATTCACTGAATGTGTTGAACGCAGTGCCCACGGACCTGCAAAGACTCAGAATTGGCAAGACGAAAACGAAGAAGACCGACCTTTTCGGGCTGGAGCGCTTTTCCCATCTGAGACAGCTCGTTGTTGCCGGCCACACGCGAGGCCTCGAGGTGATTGGAAAGCTGTCGACCTTGAATGAGGTGTCCCTCATGGGGATGCCTCTGTCGAACCTGGTCTTTCTACGGCATCTGCCCCACCTGCATACGCTTCAACTGGGATTCGGAAGCGCAGAACCTGGACACGCTTGCGGGCCTGAACGCCCTGAGACACCTGGCACTGCTGCGGATCAAGGATTTGTCGGACCTGTCGGTCGTCAGCCAACTGGAGGCACTGCAAAGGTTGACCGCGCAAGATCAGCCACACCTTGCCAGCTTGCCCTCGTTGGCTGCGCTCAAGGATCTGGCACTGATCGTCCTCAACAACGTGGGGCTGAAGGACCTGAGGTGGGTGGCCTCTGCACCGGCGCTCGAAAGCCTGGCCATGTTTCAGATGCCAGCGCTGGCGCACGGTGACATCCAGAGTCTCCTGAGTCAGCCCGGCCCTCTGAGGCGCCTGATGGTGGGGTTGAAAAGCGCTCGCGAGCACAAGCTCGCGCGACAGGCGATCGAGGAATCAGGCCTGTGGGACGATGGCGGCTGGTGGCGGTGACATCGCGACCCTTGGCGTTGTCGTCGCATTGAACTGCGAGGCGATGTCTGTACTCATCAATTCGGAGACGGCCTGCATGAGCATGGCCGCACTGACCGGCTTGGGCACCCCCACTCGCATATTCGGGCCAGCGCTCATTCCTGGCGCGCGTGGCTTTGGCGCACGGCTTGCAGATACCCGTCCAATGCAAGCAGGACCTCCTGAACCATGACGTCCGCGCTCGGCAACACGGCGCTCACCAGCAGCGTCTGCTTCACCAGCGCATCGACGACGGTGTAGGCGCCGAAGGCCACGCGCGCATCGTGCAGCCCTTCGGGCCAGTCCACCGCGCACGTCAGTGCCTTGCCGAAGAGGTTGACGTTGTGCTGGTACAGGCGGTTGTAGACGAGCTGCGGCGAGACGCGGCGCTCGATGGAGCTCAGCACCCGCCAGCGCCCGCCGCCCTCGAGCATCGTGTGCACCTGGGTCTGCGCCAGCAGACGCGTGATCTCGCTCAGCGTGCGTTGGCCTTCCGCTTGGACGACGTCGTCCACCGCGCTGGACAGCGCGGTCGAGAGCTTGCGCACCCAGGTGCGCACGGTCATGGCCGCGACCGCTTCCTTGCCGGGGAAGTACTGGTAGACGCTGCCGACGCTGACGCCGGCCACGTTGGCGATGTCGCGCATCGACGTCTTTTCGTAGCCCTTTTCCAGCAGCAGGAGCACGAAGGCGTCCTGGATGGCGATGGACGTCATCCATGCGCGTGACTGGGAGGGTTTGCGTCGGGGCTTGAGAGCGGTCGTCATGGCTGAAAAGCGAACACCGGGACGGCGCACGCAAGGAGGAGGGCCTCGTTGCAGAGGGAAATCAAGGCCTCGGGGTGCGTCCCGAAAACTGAACATGCCTGCCCGGTCGATTTCCTAGACTTCTTCCAACCCAAGGCAGCCGGTGGCCGCGAGCCCCGAACCTCACTTCAATCCAAGGCCAACGCGCGCACTCGTCATTCTTGCATGTCACCTCCTGCGTCCTACAAAGCACCTTTGCGCGAACTGCGCTTCGTCCTGAACGATCTGCTCGGCATCGACGGAGAACTGAAGGCGCTTCGTCCCGCCGACGTCCCGCACCACCTCGCGAGGGCGAAGGGAGACCCGACGCGAGGCGTTCGCCCCGCGCCATGACCACCATCTACATCGACGAAAGCGGCCACAGTGGCGACATGGTCGGCAGCGGCGCGGGCTACGACTTCAAGCGGCAGCCTTACTTTGCGTTGGCGGGCGTCGGGCTGCAAGACGAAGAGGAGTGGGATGCACGCCTCCAGGCGTTGCGCGATCGTCATCGCATTCCCTCGGGCGAACCCGGAGCCCGATCGCAGGCATCCAGGCCGGAGTTCTCCGCGGCCGTGATCCACGCCTTGCTCGACCGGCGGGCCCCGCTTTTTGTGGAGCTGGTCGACAAGCGCTACTTCATCTGCAGCTGCATCACGTCGTTCCAGCTGCTGCCGTCCTGCCTTGGCTACCCCGAGTCGATGCGGCTCGACTTCCTCAGGAATGCCGTCTCGGATTTCCTGCACGTCCATGCCGATGCGCAGGTGCTGGACAGCTTCGTCGCGTCCTGCCTGACGCCGGAGGCTGGAACACTTCACGCATCGTTTGCCAGCCTGCGCGATCTGGCCACGCAAACCGCCGAGGAGGAGGAGGAAGAGGCCGCGGCGCAGATCGCCAAGGGGTTCGGTCGCATCGTCGAAGCGGCGAACACCGAGTACCACGCGCTGAGTGGCGCCCAGCATCAGCCCTGGCTGGAGTTTCTTCCGCCGCCCGAGCTCAACACGTCGTCGACGCAGGCCTGGACGCTGCCGAACCTGACGTCGTTCATGCGCATCTACGCCCGGATCCACCTCTACTACCGGCACTGCCTGGCCGATGTCCGGCTGGTGCACGACCAGAATTTCGAGGTGCAGCGCATCCTGGGTCAGGGGAAGGCCCTGGCCGAAGGACCGGACCGTGCGATGGAACTGCTGTGCACGCCTCCGTCCGACCACCGTTTCGAAGAAGTGGCCGCCCTCGACTTCAGGCAATCGCACGAAGCGGCCGGCGTGCAGATGGCCGAGGTGGTGGCGGGCGCTACGATGCGCTTCTTTCGTGACCTGCACGCAGGCACAGGCGTGTGCCCCGCGCTGCGCGAGGCCATGATGCGGTTGATCTCCGAAGGGGACGAGCGCACGGGGTACGGCCTCAAGCAGGTGGTGCCGACCCGCCAGGTTCGCATCGGTGCCGAAGAGGCGTGGGCCTGAGCGGACGATCGCGTCTCGTCGACCGCCGACGCGGAACCTTCGGGCGAGCAGGGCCTCCTATCTGGCTTCTCCGCTTCTTTCCCCCCGTTTCGCCCGATGAATGAAATCCGCAATGCCGCCGCCGAGCTCGCTCTTTTTCGCCGCCGCGTGGTGGTGGTCGGTTGCGCGGTGCTGTTCGGATTCGGACTGATCGGCGCGCGGCTGGTCTATCTGCAGGTGGTGCGCCATGAAACGCTGGCGGACCGGGCCGAGAGCAATCGCACCGCGATCGTCCCCGTGGTTCCCAACCGCGGGCAGATCCTGGACCGCAACGGCGTGGTGCTGGCGTCCAACTACGCGGCCTACACGCTGGAGATCACGCCCTCGAAGGTGGGCGACATCGCCACCGTCATCGACGAGCTGGGCGAGCTGCTCGAAGTGACGCCCAAGGACCGCCGCCGCTTCCAGCGCCTGCGCGAGGATTCGCGCAGCTTCGACTCCCTGCCCATCCGCACCCGCCTGAGCGATGAAGAGGTGGCGCGCTTCGCGGCGCAGCGCTACCGATTTCCCGGCGTGGAAATCCGGGCGCGGCTGTTTCGCACCTACCCGCACGGCGAGGTGGGCGCGCACGTGATCGGCTACATCGGGCGCATCAACCAGCGCGAGAAGACTGCGATGGACGACTGGGAAGAAGACGAGCGCGCCAACTACCGGGGCACCGACTACATCGGCAAGGTCGGCATCGAGCAGAGCTACGAAAAGGCGCTGCACGGCCAGACCGGCGTGGAGCAGATGGAAACCTCGGCCGGCGGGCACGCGGTGCGCCGCCTGTCGCGCCACCCCGCCAGGCCGGGCCAGACTGTGATGCTGTCGCTCGACATCAAGCTGCAGAAGCTGGTGGAAGACATGTTCGGCGAGCGCCGGGGCGCGCTGGTGGCCATCGACCCGAAGACCGGCGAGGTGCTGGCCTTCGTGAGCAAGCCCACGTTCGACCCCAACCTGTTCGTCGAGGGCATCGACACCGAGAACTGGAAGGCGCTGACCGAGTCGCCCGACAACCCGCTGCTGAACCGCGCGCTGCGCGGCACCTACCCGCCGGGCTCCACCTACAAGCCCTTCATGGCGATGGCGGCGCTGCAGACCGGCAAGCGCAGCGCCGAGAAGGTGGAGAACGACCCGGGCTTCTACAACTTCGGCGGGCGCACCTTCCGCAGCCACCGGGGCGGGCTGGGTGGCGTCGACATGCACCGCGCCATCCAGTTTTCAAGCAACACGTACTTCTATTCGCTGGCCGCCGAGATGGGCGTGGACCTGATTCACGACTTCATGGCGCCCCTGGGCTTCGGGCAGTTCACCGGCATCGACCTGCAGGGCGAGTCGCGCGGCGTGCTGCCCAGCCGGGCGTGGAAGCGCGCGGCCTACCGGCGTGCCGACATGAAGACCTGGCACCCGGGCGAGACGATTTCGCTGGGCATCGGCCAGGGCTACAACAGCTTCACGATGCTGCAGCTGGCCTCGGCCAATGCCACGCTGGCCAACGGCGGCGTGCGCTACCAGCCGCACCTGGTGCGGGCCATCCGCGACACGTCGACCGGCGAGGTGGTGCGGCAGGTCCAACCCCCGGCCCAGGACCTGGGCTACGCGCGCAAGCACGTCGAGGTGGTGCGCGACGCGATGGTGGCGGTCACCAAGGGCGGCACCGGCACGCGCGTGTTCGCGGGCGCCGCGTACACCTCGGCCGGCAAGACCGGTACCTCGCAGGCCGTGGGCCTGAGCCCGAAGGCGCGCGCGAGCGGCAAGGCCCTGGAGGCGCGCCAGCGCGACCACGCGCTGTACATGGCATTCGCCCCGGCCGAAGACCCGACCATCGCAGTGGCCGCGATCGTCGAGAACGCGGGCTTCGGTGCGGCGCACGCGGCGCCGATCGTGCGGCGGGTGTTCGACTACTGGATTGCAGGGCAGTACCCGAACGACGCCGACATGGCGGCGGTCCAGGTGGGGAAGGCCGGCGCGCCCATCGGCAAGCCACTGGTGGCCAGCGAGGTGCCGGTGGTGGATGACGGTGCGCAGGGGGATGAGGCTGGGGTGCTTTGAGGGGGCGGGGCGGATGCGCCCCCTTGCGGATGGCAAGCCACCACGCCGGCTGCAGCTCGCACGCGGCCGGGCGAGAATCTCCTGATCCCAAGTCCGCCTTCTCCCTCGACCCGATCTTCGAACGCCCGTGACCTCCACCGACCTCCAGGGCTTCATCCTCACGCGCCACTGGCGTGATGCACCGACCGGCACGGAGATCGAGTACTGGCTGGCCACCGAGGCGGGGCCGAGGAAAGTGGTGCTGACTTCCCGCAGCAGCGTCGCGTTCGTCGCCGCCCGGCACAGGACGGCGGTGGAAGTCCACCTCGCGGCCATGCCGGGCGTGCAGTTGCGCGAGCTCGAGCTCCAGAGTTTCCAGCAGGAAGCCGTCCTCGGCGTCTATGCGACGCACTTCCGCCAGATCGGCCGGTTGGCGCGCGCCCTGCAGGCGCAGGGCATTCCCTTGCTCGAAGCCGACGTGCGCCCGCACGACCGCTACCTGATGGAGCGCTTCATCACCGCCGGCCTGCGGGTGGAAGGCGGGCGCGCCGAGGGCGCCACGCTCGTCGACTGCAAGCTCAGCCCAGCGCCTGAATTCCGGCCGGTACTCAAGGTCGTGTCGCTGGACATCGAGACGAGCCAGCATGAAGGGCTCTACTCCATTGCGCTGGACGGCACGCCGGAGCGCGTCGTCTTCATGCTCGGCGAGCCGCCGCCCGAGCCGGGCGACCCCATGGATTTCTCGCTCGTCTACTGCCCGAGTCGCAAGGCGATGATCGAGCAGCTCAACGACTGGTTCGAGCGCAACGACCCCGACGTCCTCATCGGCTGGAACGTGGTCCAGTTCGACCTGCGCGTGCTGCAGAAAACCGCCAACGACTGCGGCGTGCCGCTGCTGCTGGGGCGGGAGCGCCGGCCCATCGAATGGCGCACGCACCCGGGCAAGCAGGGCTACCTGTTCGCGCCCACACCGGGGCGGATCGTCCTCGATGGCATCGAGGCGCTCAGGGCCGCGGTGTGGAGCTTTCCGTCCTTCAGCCTCGAGAACGTCTCGCAGACGCTGCTGGGCGAAGGCAAGGCCATCGGCGACGAGTACGACAAGATGGCGGAGATCGAGCGGCGCTACCAGCACGACAAGCCCGCGCTCGCGCTGTACAACATCCGCGACTGCGAGCTGGTCCTGCGCATCTTCGAGAAGGCGAAGCTGCTGCAGTTCATGATGGAGCGCGCCCAGGTCACCGGCCTGCAGGCCGATCACTTCGGCGGCTCCATTGCCGCGTTCAGCCACCACTACCTGCCGCGGATGCATCGCCTGGGCTACGTGGCGCCGAACGTGGGCGAGATCGCGAGCAAGGCCTACCCGGGCGGCTACGTGATGGACTCGAAGCCGGGCTTCTACGACTCCGTCGTGGTGCTGGACTACAAGAGCCTCTATCCCTCGATCATCCGCACCTTCCTGGTCGATCCGGTGGGCCTCGTCGAAGGTTCGAACGCCGCCGATCCGACCGGGCTCATCCACGGACCGCAGGAGACCGTCTTCTCGCGCGACAGGCACTGCCTGCCGCAGATCGTGACCACGCTGTGGCACGCGCGGGACGAGGCCAAGCGGGCGAAGAACGAGCCGCTGTCGCAGGCGCTGAAGCTGCTCATGAACTCCTTCGCCGGCGTGCTGGGCGCGTCCGAGTGCCGGTTCTTCAACCCCAAACTGGTGTCCGCCGTGACCCTGCGCGGGCACGAGATGATGAAGCTCACGCGCGAGTTCGTGGAGCAGCGGGGCTACGAGGCGATCTACGGCGACACCGACTCGATCTTCATCTGGCTCAGGCGCACCCACTCCAACGAGGAGGCGCATGCCGTCGCGGCCCGCCTGGCGGCCGACATCAACGAATGGTGGGCGCGCACGCTGCGCGAAGAACAGGGCCTGCAGAGCTTTCTCGAGATCGAGGTCGACACGCACTACAAGAAGTTCTTCATGCCCACCATCCGCGGCTCGGAGGTCGGCAGCAAGAAGCGCTATGCCGGTCTCAGCGTGGATGCCGCGGGCAAGGAGGAGATGGTGTACCGCGGCCTGGAGATGGCGCGCAGCGACTGGACCCCGCTGGCGCGCCAGTTCCAGGAGGGCCTGCTGTCGCGCATCTTCCAGGGCGAGCCCTACAAGGCCTTCGTGACCGACTATGCGAAGGCGACGCTGGCGGGCGCCAAGGACGACCTGCTCATCTACCGCAAGCGCCTGCGCCACCGGCTCGACGACTACCTGGTCAACGTGCCGCCGCAGGTGCGGGCCGCGCGCATCGCCGACGAGCACAACGCCCGGGTCGGCCGGACCCAGCAGTACCAGAAGGGCGGCTGGATCCAGTACGTCATGACCCGCAACGGGCCGGAGCCGCTGGAAACCCGCCATTCGCGCATCGACTACGAGCACTACCTCACCCGGCAATTGCAGCCGATCGCCGATGCCATTCTTCAGCCCATGGGGGACAGCTTCGCGGCCTTGACGACGTCGCAGCGCGAGCTCTTCGAGCCAGGATCGCCGTGAAGCGACCGCAGGATCAGGTGCCGGGCCGCGGGTCCTTGTCCGTGATGGACAGGTCGACCGGCACCCGCGTCTCGTGCCGGATGTTTCCGGGCATCTCGAACACCACCGTGAGGTGTCCCTTGACGCGCTCGAAGGGCTTGTCCAGCTTCACGTAGAAGCCCCGCTGGCTGCTCAGGGCGTTGTCGTAGGTCCAGAGAGAAAAGTCCTGCAGCGACGGCGCACCGCCGTCGTCCTTCAGGCGCAGCTTTTCGTTCTTCTCGTTCGTCAGCGCGTAGTCCTTGATCCGGTAGGTGGCAGCGTCGGCGATGTCGTCGTTCGTGTTGACGATGTGGCCGTTGCGCTTGTATTCGTCGACCTTGGCCTTGGGCAGCGGGTAGTAGGTCAGCACGTCGAACGCGCTCGCCGGCTTTTTCTTGATCAGCGTCTGGTCGGAATTGATGACCATCACGTGCACACCGAGTTGCGTGAGCAGCGCCCGCGCCTGGTCCGGGGTGTACGGCTGGCGCGGTGCGGCGTGGGCCTGGGAGGCGGGCAGAACGAACAGGGTGGACAGGACCAGCGGCAGCAGTTTCTTCATCGGGGAGCCCGTGCGGGACGAATGACGGATGCAGGCCATTAAGCCATGGCGACGCCGTATCCCCCGGTGCGTTCCTAGTCGTCGTCGCGCACCCGGTACTGCCCCATCAGCGTGCGCTGCACGGTCGGCGGCACGGCCTCGTAGTGCGACAACGTGAGGGTGTAGCGCCCCTGGCCGCTGGTCATCGCATTGAGCCGCGACTGGTAGTTGGCCAGCTCGACTTCGGGCACCTGTCCGCCGATGGCCACCGTGCCGGCCCCCAGGCCCGACGTGCCGGTGACCAGGCCGCGCCGCGACGACAGGTCGCTCGTGACGTCGCCCACGGCATGCTCGGGCACGGCGATCTCGATCTGGACGATCGGCTCGAGCACGGCCGGTTGCGCCTCGCGGATCGCCGCCATGAAGGCCTTGCGGCCGGCGGTTGCGAAGGCGATGTCCTTGCTGTCCACGCTGTGGTGCTTGCCGTCGTACACCACCACGCGCACGTCGACCACGGGGTAGCCGGCGATCGCGCCGTAGGCCAGCACCTCGCGCACGCCTTTCTCGACCGCGGGGATGAACTGGTTCGGAATGGCGCCGCCCCGGACCTCGTCGGCGAACTGAAAACCCGCGCCGCGCGCCAGTGGCTCGATGCGCAGGAAGACTTCGGCGAACTGGCCGGCGCCGCCGGTCTGCTTCTTGTGGCGGTGGTGGCCCTCGGCCGGCGCGGTCACGGTCTCGCGGTAGGCAATGCGCGGCGGGCGCGTCAGGACCTCGAAGCGGTACACCTCGCGCAGGCGCTCGAGCACGAGGCGCAGGTGCAGCTCGCCGAGGCCGTAGAGCACCGTCTCGTTGGTCGCGGCCACATGCTCGATGCGCAGGCACGGGTCTTCGGCCGCGAGCTTGCCGAGAATTTCCCAGGCGCGCTGCTCGTCGCCGTGGCGCTTGGGCTCCACCGCCAGGCCGTACACCGGCACCGGGAACGGCAGCGGCGCGAGGTGCACGTGGCTGTCTTCGGCCGCGTCGTGCAGCACGGCATCGAAGTGGATCTCGTCGACCTTGGCCACCGCCACGATGTCGCCGGGCACCGCGCGCGACACCTCGACATGGTCCTTGCCCTGGAGCATGAACAGGTGCCCCACCTTGAACGGCTTGCGGCCGTCGCCGATGTAGAGCTGGCTGTCGCGCGTGACCGTGCCCTGGTGCACGCGGAAGACGCCCATCTTGCCGACAAAGGGGTCGATGGTGACCTTGAACACGTGCGCCAGCACGTGCAGCGACGCATCGGGCAGGGCCTTCATGGGCTGGGCCTGCGCGCCTTCGCCCATGATGAACTCCGGCGGGTTGCCCTCGGTCGGGTCGGGCAGGAGCTTGACGATCACGTCCAGCAACTCGGCCACGCCGGCGCCGCTGCGCGACGACACGAAGCACACCGGGATCAGGTGGCCTTCGCGCAGCGCCTGCTCGAGCGGCGCGTGCAGTTCCGAGGGGTCGACGTCGCCTTCCTCGAGGTAGCGGTCGACGAAGGCCGCATCGACCTCGACCACCTGTTCCACCAGCGCGCGGTGCGCCGCTTCGACGGGCCCGAAGTCGGAGCGTCCGAAGCGGTTGAAGAAGCAGTCGATCACCTGCCTGTTGACCCCGTCGGGCACGTTCAGCGGCAGGCATTCGCGGCCGAAGGTGGCCTGGATGTCGGCCAGCAGGCCCGACAGCGAGACGCCCTGCGAGTCGATCTTGTTGACGATGATCATGCGGGCCAGGTGGCGCGAGGCCGCGTAGTCCATCATGCGCACCGCCATCGGTTCGATGCCGGTGGCGGCATTGATGACCACCGCCACCGTCTCGACCGCCTCCAGCGCCGGCAGGCTCTGGCCGAGAAAGTCGGGGCCGCCGGGCGTGTCGATGAGGTGGATGCGCGTGGCGGCGTGCGTGAGGTGCATCACCGAGGCGTTGAGCGAGTGCAGCATGCGGCGCTCGAGCGGGTCGTGGTCGCTGACGGTGCTGCCGCGCTCGACGCTGCCGCACGCGCCGACGGCGCCCGCCTTGAACAACAGGGCCTCGGCCAGGGAGGTCTTGCCGGCGGCCGCCGCGCCCACCAGCGCCAGCGTTCGCACTGCTTCCATTTCGGCCGCGAGGCCGTTCGATCGGCTTGGCATGGCGGGACTCCTTTGCGCGTCCGCAAGGCCGGCCCGGCGGCCCGCAAGGGCTCGGGTGCTGCGCATCGACGCCGGGCCAGCGTACGGGATTGACCGTGCCGATGCAAGCCGGGGAGGGCGCGCCGGCCGGCCGCTCAGGGCTCCTGCGGCGCGGTGCCTTCGGATGGCGGCCGGTCGGCGGGCAGCCTGCCCAGCCGCGACGAGGTCGCGCGCTCCGTGCGGATCTTGCGCAGCGTGTTCGTCAACGCCTGCGGGCTCGTGTTGAGCTGCCTCGCCGCCTTGGCCGGGCGCATGCCCTCGACCAGCACCAGCCGCGCGGCGGCGAGGGACGGGGTGGCCTGCAGGTGCAGCAGTTCGGCCACCTGCCAGAACTCGGCCGAGGTGAAGGTGCCGAGGTCCGGCGGCAACGAGCGCGAAGGGACGGCCTGGCGTTTCTCGAAAACGCAGTGAGGCGCCGGGTCCATCTGCCCGACCCGCGCGATCAGCGCCTCGAGGTAGGCCTGCGTGGCGGGGGTGTTGGAAACCCAGTTCGAATGGATGACCAGCTTCGTCCCGTCGTCGGGGAACGTGTGCTCCCAACTGACCCTCAACTCCGTCATGGCTGGCTGCGGAACGAGCGCATCGTGGGGCGGCTCGTTTCCATGTGATTTTTTTGCATTCGTGCAGTATGTCGCGACAACTCGCGCATTCTTTTGTCGATGTCGCCAGTGTGACCGATGAAGGTGGGTTTTATCCCGGGTTTTCGGTGTAGGCGAATGGAAAGATGGGCTGCCTCGCGGCGATGTGGCACGCGAGGCCCAGCGGCCGCCGGAGGCGAGCCAAGAAGGGCGCACGAACACGCGCCGCGCGCGACCGGCGCGGCGAGGGCTGTCTTCCTTGCGGTCTGTCCGCCCTAGGCCGATGCGGCCGATGGCTGGGCGGATGCGGCCTGCGGTTGTTCCTGCGAGGTGCGAACCGGCGCGGGGGGACCGCAGTCGTCCGGCATCTTGCGCGAGGTGCCTCTCACGAGGTGGCGGGGCACGTGATGTGTCTTGATGAAAAGCGCCAGCGCCTCGCTGCGCGCGGGCTCGGAGACCGGTAGAAACATGTGCAAAGCGCTCATGGTGTCGTTCCGTCGATGCCAGGCAGGAAGGCGGCGCACCCGCTTGTGCCGGGTGGCTGGCGACCCCTGGCATGGCCGCCCGGCGAGCATTATGAGCGTCTGGATCAACCGCGTTGGCGCTGATGTTTTCGGGCGTTCGGCCGCGCCAGAATGCTTGCTTGTCAACAGGAGCACACCCATGGGCCACACCGCAACGATCGTCTCCACCGACGTCAATTTCAACCACCGCATCCAGGTCGGCAAGTTCCAGCTCGTGGCGGACGAGCCGGCGTCGCTGGGCGGGCAGGGCGCGGGGCCGGCGCCCTACGACTACTACCTGGCCGCGCTGTCCGCCTGCACCGCGATCACGCTGCGGATGTACGCCCAGCGCAAGGGCTGGGAGCTGGGCGAGTTCAAGGCCGAGCTGAGCTTCACGAAAGACGCGGACGGCAAGGCGCACATCCACCGCGTGCTGCACGCCAGCGCACCGCTGACCGATGCGCAGTGGAGCCGGCTGCTCGAGGTGGTGGCCAACACGCCGGTCACGAAGACGATGCGCGAAGGTGCGGAGATCACGAGCGAGCGCGGGGTGGCCGCGGCCTGATCCAGGCCGCAGGCGCGGCGCTGTTCAGCGCCGTGAGATCACGCGAACGACGGGTTCGCTGTGCACGCGAAAACCCATGCGCTCATAGATGCGCCGCGCGCCCGCGTTGCCCTGCATCACATGCAGCACCGGCACTTCGCCGCGCCGCATCTGCTGCGTCACCAGGCGCGTGACCAGCCGCTTCGCATAGCCCTTGCCTTGCGCATCGGGATGCGTGCAGACACCGCTGATCTCGCGCAGTGTGCCGGCGGCCATGCGTTCACCTGCCATTGCGACGAGACGGCCGTCGGCGTCGAAGCAGCCGACGTACTCGCCGAGTTCGATGGTCCGCGTGGAGAAGGGACCGGGGCGCGTCAGGTCGGCCAGGGCCAGCACTTGTTCTACATCTGCCGCGCCCAGTCGGACCACATCGGGAAGCGTGTCGGCCACGGGCGCAGGCGCGTCCCAGATCATCTTCACGATGACCGATTCCATGTCGACCTGCCAGGTGGACGGCGCGGGGCCCGACCAGCCGATGGCATAGAAGTGCTCGTCCGGCGTGCAGTAGGGCAGCAGCGCGTCGAGGTCGGGATGCAATGCGTCGGCAAAGCCGACGATGGGGGAGAAGCCTGTGGCGTAGCGGCGTGCGGTCGATGTGCCGGCGGCAAAAGACGCATGCGGGCCCGAGAGGGCGTGCCAGGTGAGGTTGGTGAGGAGGTCTGTCATGGGACTGGATTCTTTCGGTCTGACAGGGACCGTTTTGCGCCGACCGTTGTTGTGGGAGCGGCGCCTCCTCGTCGGTGACGAGGAGGTGTGTCGCGTCGCACGGCGAGGGCAAGCTCGCCGGCGTCAGCGACTCAGTGCATCAGCACTTCATGGCCGTGGCTTGTGCGGCGAAGGCGTCGGAAGCAGCCTTGCATGCAGCGCCGAGTTGGGCGGCGTTGGCGCCGTAGCTGGCCCAGGTGGCCTTGGTCTGCTCGAGGCTGGACTTCAGGGCGTCAGCGGCGGCGCCGCTTTGCTTGCCCACGCAGGCGCTCACCTTGTCCAGGTACTCCTGGCATTCCTTGGGCACGTCGGCCGATGCCGTCGTGGTGGCTGCGGGGGCTGCAGCAGCCGGTGCGCTGGCGGCCGGTGCGGGTGCCGGCGTGGCCGGTGCGGTGGCAGCAGGTGCTGCGGGAGCGGCCGGCGCTGCGGGCGTGGACTCTTGCTTCGAGCAAGCGGTGATGGCGGCAGCCACGAAGATGAGTGCGAGCAGTTTGTTCATTTTTTCTTACATGAGCGAGTTGGATGATGTGCCACGCCTCGTGTCCTCCGGCGCGCAGTGCGCACACCAGGAACGCAAGATTCGGGGCCGGAACAGTATCACCGCGCCCTGTGCAACAGACCCCCGCGAAGGCAGGAATCGCGGGTCCGCAGATGCTCCAAAAACGTAACAATCATCTTGAATCGTTAAATATTGCCGGGTTAAGCATTCGAAGGTGCGCAGGGGACGCGATGCCCCGTCGAACCGGGGGCTCGACCGGCCTCGCATCTGCAAGCGGATGTTGTTGATTCTTTCGAATTACATCGAAGCGAGGAGACCGCGCGAAGCTTCCCGGATGCGCGGTGCGGGCCGTTTCGAAAGCCAGCCGAGCGGCCTTGCCGTGCCCTTCGGCCGTCGCGCACATGGTTACAACCCCATGCCGCGGACCCGCCCGTCGTGGTGCGCGGCCGCGGGCAAGCAATGGCCGGATGAGGCCCCGTTCCCGGGTGATCGAATTGCCTCCGGACCCTTGGTTTGTGCATTGCATCAATTAATTCTTATGGCGAAGGTTTTCATTGCCGATTGCGCTCCGCATATTTTTAACAGTTGTGAATCGGCCTCGATGAATTGAGACGTTGTTCCATATATCGCGATTAGCGAATGCCTTGTCGCCAAGGAAGAGGGAATTCCCGCCCCCGTTTTCCACGGAATTCCGTAGTTGAAAACCGGCAATGGATCAGACGCTTCGAGCGGACGAGGTTGCAAAGGCGCCAGGCGCCCGGCTGTCGAGGGAAGATCGCCTTGCACAGAGGGAAATACGGCAATGGATATTCCTTTCATATGAGCCGGTGAATGAACCACGATGCGGGGTAACAATTAATTTCAAAATACGGAGGAAAGCAAGGAAAGACGTGATTTTTGTGTTTTTTTGACGTGGTTGGCGCGAAACGAGAGAACGTTAATAGTGGACACATTTGCATATTTGTCGTCACACTTTGAGCCATGCCAAGGTCTCAATCGCCCCAATTCCTTCGCCCACGCGCGCATCGATTTGCGCTGGAAAGCCGGCAGCTATTTGATGGCGCCGCTTTTGTGGAGGCCGCCGCGGCGGCACCGGCGGACGCGCCGCAGGGCCCGCACGGGGATGCGCCGCATGCCGCCGACGCGGCGGCGCCCGTTGCCGTGCCGCACGGGCGCGAAAGCACGCCCGAAGCGGACGCGCGATCAGGGCCCGGCCCGGCCCCGGCCTCGTCCAGCGAGGTCTACGTCGTCGACAAGAATGTTGCCAATTGGCAGCAGCTCGCCGCCTCGGTGCCGCAGGGCGCCGACCTGATCCTGCTGGACACCGGCTCGTCCGGCGTCGAGCAACTGCGCCAGGCGCTCGAAGGGCGCAGCGGCCTCACGGCGCTGCACATCCTCAGCCACGGCAGCGCGGGCGAGATCACGCTGGGCAACGAAACCCTCGACGTCGCGGGCCTGGCGCGTACGGCCGGCGCCTGGCAGGCGATCGGCGCGAGCCTGGGTGCGGACGGCGACATCCTGCTCTACGGGTGCGACGTGGGCGCCGACGGGCAACGCTTCGTGCAGGCCCTGGGCCGCGCCACGGGTGCCGACGTGGCGGCGTCGAGCGACGCCACCGGCGCGGCGTCGCGCCAGGGCGACTGGTCGCTCGAGGTCGCGACCGGCCTCATCGAGTCGCGCGCCTTCGCCGCCGCCGACTACGACGGCCTGCTGGCCGCGCCCACGGTTTCGACGACCACGCCGCGCATCACGGTCAGCGAACCCAGCGCGCTCAACGCGCCGGGCGCCGACCGCGCCACGCTCAGCGGCTGGACGCTCACCGACGACGGCGCGGGCAACGTCACGGTCGACGTGACCGTCGAGAACCCCGCGCTGGGCGCGCTGTCCAGCGCCAGCATGGCGGGCGTCACCACCGTGCCCGGCGGCTACCGCTTCGTCGGCAGCGTGGCCGATGCCAACGCCTGGATCAACCAGCTGGTGTTCACCGCCGCCGACACCGAACTGGGCAACGCCACGGCCACCACGCGCATCCTGGTGTCGATCACCGATTCGGAAACGCCGGCGCTCACCGCCAACCGCGCGCTCGACGTGACGATCACGCCGTCGAACGACCCGACCACGGTGGCCGACGCGGCGCAGACGGTCTCCGAGGGTGGCACCACGCTGCTGACCGGCACCACGCTCAACGCCGTCGACCCCGAGGTCACGATCGGCTCGCAGAACACCGGCCAGATCGTCTACGGCATCGCGACCAACACCACGCACGGCTACCTCACGCTCAACGGCGAACGCATCGGCGTGGGCTCGGTCTTCACGCAGGCCGACGTGCTCGCGGGCCGCGTTGCCTACGTGCACACGGCCACCGGCGCGGACCAGAACCTGGACGACAGCTTCGTCATCGTGGTCAACGACGGCGCCACGCCGCTGGCCGGCTCCGACCACGCCACCATCACGCTGAACGTCACGCCGCTGAACCAGCCGCCCGTGGTCTCGGGCGGGGGCAGCGTGTTCGAAGGGCAGCCGCCCAACGCCATCGATACCAGCGGCAACCCGGCCTCGGTGGTGGGCAACTTCATCGTCGCCGACGGCGGCGGCGACGACGCCAGCGGCGACCTCACGGTGCGGCTGACCAGCCTGCCCACCGACGGCACGCTGTACTTCACGGGCACGGTGCTGATCGGCGGCGTGCCCCAGAACGTCACCAACCGCGCCATCACGCAGGCCGACATCGATGCCGGCTTCGTGTTCGGCTACGACGACCGCGGCGGCCTCACCTACGGCAACAACGGCCAGCGCGACAACAACGGACAGAGCTACCCGTTCACCGACGGCTTCGGCGTCACGGTGAGCGACGCCGGCGGCGGCACGGGCACGCCGTCGTCCACCTCGGGCACCATCGCCATCAACGTGCGCCCGGCCAACGACGACCCGGTGCTCGACCCCGGCAGCACGCTCGAGGCGACCGTCGACCCGGCGGGCGGCGGCTACACCGTCACGCTCACGCCCGGCATGCTCGGCGCGACCGACGTCGACTCGAGCGACGACAACCTGACCTTTGCCGTCACCTCGATGAACGGCCTGAACCAGGGCTACCTGCTGCTCGACGGAAAGATCCTGCCGCCGGGCGGCACCTTCACCATGGAAGACGTGCGCTCGGGCCGCGTGCAGTACGTGCAGACGCAGGGCGCGGCGGCGGGCGACACCGACACCTTCAGCTTCCAGGTGGTCGACAACACGCTCGGGCCCACCTGGGACGCCAACGGCAACACCGTGATCCGCGAGGGCGCCGACCGCAACCCCGACGGCACGCTGAAGACCTACGAGTTCACGATCAACCTCGTCGAAACCCCGGCGGGCAACGGCGATCCGCTGCAGACCATCGACGGCACCGTCACCACCTCGGGCTCCAACCACGCGGGCACCGACCAGAACGGCGCCACGCGCGGCACGCTCAGCGAAGGCGGCTCGGTGGTGCTGGGCGGCACCGGCTCCGACTTCAACACCGTGCCGGGCCTGAGCTACGTGGTCGAAGGCGTGCCGCCGTCGCAGGTGATCTACACGGTCACCGACTACACCGGCACCACGGGGCCGGTGCGCAACGGCGTGCTGCAGCGCTTCGACGGCGCGGCCTGGGTCGACATCGACACCTACGAGACCTTCACGCAGGAAGACCTGAACGCCGGGCGCATCCGCTTCCAGCACGACGGCGACGTGGAAGACTTCGAATCGGCCGTGTCGCTCTCGGTGACGGCCGGCGTCGCCGTCGGCGGCGTGCGCAACGTCTGGAACACCAGCTTCTCGTTCTTCATCACGCCGGTCAACGACGTGCCCGTGGCCACCGGTTCGTCGAACACGGTCATCCGCGAAGGCGAGACCGCCTACCTCACGACCGGCCAGATCCGCGTCGTCGATGCCGACGACGCCGCGAGCGAAAGCTATCTCGAGGGCTCGGCCACGCTGCTGAACGGCGACCCGAACTACGCCTTCAACAACGCCGGCAGCGGGCCGGGCGCGATGCAGTTCGAGTTCGACAGCCTGCCCACCGGCGGCCAGCTGGAGTACTGGAACGGCGCCGCCTGGGTGGCCGTGGCCGTGGGGCAGCGCATCAACGCCTCGCTCATCACCGGCAGCGCCGGCACCACGGGCCTGCGCTTCGTGAGCGACGGTTCCGAGGTGCGCACCACCCAGTTCAACGTGCATGCCGTGGACCGCTGGGGCGCTGCGTCGAATCCCGTCACCGTCGGCATCCAGATCACCAACGTCAACGACGCACCGGTGATCGCGCCCGACCCGACGCAGCCCGACCCGCCCGGCACCGCCAACCAGCCGCTGACCGTGGCCGAGGGCGGGCGCGGCCAGATCACGCCGGGCATGCTCAGGGCCTTCGACCCCGACAGCACGCTCACGCAGCTGCAGTACACGATCACCTCCGTCACCACGCACGGGCGCATCATGTACTCGACCGACGGCGTCAACTTCGTGGCGCTGGGCGTGGGCTCCTCGTTCACGCAGGCCGACGTGAACGCCGGGCGCATCTACTACTTCAATTCGGGCGACGAATCCGACGGCCACACCGAAGCCAACGGCGATCCGCCGAGCGACCGCTTCACCTTCACGCTGAGCGACGGCGACAAGGAACAGACCGGCGGCCAGTTCTGGATCTACGTCACGCCGCTGAACGACGCGCCCACGGTGACCGCGCCGGCCGGGCCCATCGACATCGACAGCAGCAACCCGGCGCACAACCCCGTGCCCGGCTTCAACGTCGGCGACACCGACCTGGACGCGGTGATCCAGGGCGAGACCGACTTCGTCCAGGTGACGGTGCGGCTGCTGGACGCCAACGGCAACCCGCTGAATGCCGCGGCCTACGCGGGCGCCACCATCGGCTCGACCTCGATGGGCGGCGTGACCGTCGATGCCGACAAGAACGGCAACGGCGACTTCCTCACGCTGCGCGGCACGCGCGCGCAGGTGAACGCCGCGCTGGCGGGCCTCACGCTCACCTTCGACACCGACCGCGACCAGGCCTATCGGCTGCAGGTGATCGTCGACGACCGCCTGCGCGACACCGCCACCGGCGTGCTGCAGCCCGGCGCCAACGGCGGCCCGCAGAACGAGCCGAGCGTTCCGGGCGGGCCGAACATCGCGATCCCGACCACCGAGTACGACTGGTACGCCGACACGGTGCCCACCACCGGCGACATCACGGGCAACATCGCGGCGGCCTCGGTGCTGGTGCGCGCGTCGAGCGAGAACGACCCGGGCGTGCTGGTCGTGCCGCCCGTGCACACGGTCTATGAAGACCAGCCGACCTACATCGGCACGGGCTTCGTGGTGTCCGACCCCGAATCGGCCGCCTTCGGCACGCCCATCACGCTGCGGCTGACCGTGCCCAACGGCACGCTGGGCATCGGCGGCACCGGCGGGCAGACGAGCTTCACGCTGCCCAGCGGGCGCGTCGTGACCATCGCCGGCGACAACACCGGCGCGCTCACGCTCACCGGCCGCGCCAGCGACATCCAGGAGCTGATCACCAGCGGCGCCGCCACGGGCCTGACCTACCGCAGCGCCACCCACGTCAACCACGACCTCAACGGCGCCGACGCCGGCGACGTGACGCTCACCGTGTCCTTCGACGACACCGGCTCGCAGATCGGCGGCGACACCGGCGGCGGCAGCGTGTCGAACAACCCGCCCGACATGACGATGGCGCTGACCATCGTGGCGGTCAACGACGCGCCGACGGCCGGGCTCACGCCGGGCACCAACCCGAACACGCCGCTGTACCTGACGGGCGGCAGCACGCCGTCGGCCGTGCCAGGCTTCGTCGTGCGCGACCTGGACATCGACGGCGACGGCGGCGGCATCGCGCCCGGCGAAGCCGACTTCCTGCAGGTCACCGTGCGCATCACCAACGGCACGGGCGCGCCGCTGGGCGCGGCGCAGTACACGGACGGCGGCAGCGACGCCATCACCATCACCTCGAGCAATGCAGCCGGCTCGGGCGTGACCATCGACAGCACCTACGACGGCACCGGCAGCGCGCTCGTCATCCGCGGCACGCGCGCGCAGGTGCAGGCCTACCTCGACGGCCTGCAGGTGGCGCTGGGCGGCAGCCTGGCCAACACCGACCAGACCTACCGCGTGCAGGTCATCGTGGACGACCGCCTGCGCGAGAACAGCAGCGGCGCGCTGGCGGGCGGCGCCAACGGCGGCGAGAACAACAACGCGAACGGCGGCACGGTGGCGGTGCCCACCACCAACGTCAACCCCTACGCGCTGATCCCCGCGGGGCTGACGGCCAACGTGGCCTCGGCCTACCGCACGCTGTTCCCGTCGTCGATCAACGACCCGGCCCACATCGCGGCCGGCAACCCGACGGTGGACGAGGGCAACGGCAGCGTCACGCTGACCGGCCTCACGGTCACCGACCAGGACGCGGCCGCCACCGACGTGCTGACGGCCACGGTGTCGGTGCCCCCGGGCTTCGTCATCAACGGCGTGGGCGGCAGCGGCGGCTCGGTCGGCCCGTTGGGCGGCACCAGCATCACCATCACCGGCACGCTGGCGCAGATCAACAGCCGCATCAACGCCATCTCGATCGCGCTGCCCGACGCCCCCGGCGCCGCGCTGCCGGCCGACTGGAACGGCGCCTTCACCGTGACCGTGGTGGTCAACGACGAGGGCCACACCGGCGGGCGTCCGGGCAGCCTGGCGCCCGGCGACAACAGCACGACCGGCACCTTCGCCTACGCGGACGGGGTCGGCAACCGCCTGGTCACCACGCGCACCTTCGTCTTCACGGTGGCGCCGGTCAACGACGCGCCGGTGGTGGTGGGCGGCACCACCCAGACGCTGCCGAACGTCACCGAAGACGTGGGCAACAACGCAGCCGGCACCCCCGTGGGCACCCTGTTCGGCTCGCACTTCGACGACGCCGCCGACCTGATCGACAACAGCGGCAACGGGGGCACCGGCGGCAGTTCGTCCGACACCTTCTTCGGCGTCGCGATCACGGGCCACGTCCCGGACCCCGCGCAGGGGGCCTGGCAGTACTCGCTGGACAACGGCGCCACCTGGATTCCCGTCGGCGCGCGCACCGACGGCACGGCCCTGGTGCTGGCCGCCGACGCGCAGCTGCGCTTCGTGCCGGCCGCCAACTTCCACGGCACGCCCACCACGCTGACCGTGCGGCTGGTCGAGACCGACACCAACAACGACAGCGCCACGGCCGATCCCACCTCGGGCAGCCAGGTCGACGTGTCCGGTGCCCGCAACGGCGGCACCACCGTCTACAGCGCCGGCACCATCGTGCTCAGCACCACGGTGATCAACGTGAACGACCGGCCGACGGCGACCGATGCGACCGTGCCCGCCGGCGTCGAGGACGTGACGGGTGCCGGCGTGCGCGTCGACACGCTGCTGGGCGGCGGCTACGGCGACGCGACCGACAACCAGACGTCCATCAGCGGCGGCGGCGATGCATCGACCTCGTTCGGCGGCATCGCCATCGTGGGCAACAACGCCAACGCCGCGCAGGGCGCGTGGGAGTACAGCCTGAACGGCACCGACTGGCTCGCCGTGCCGACGGGCGCGTCCGATACCAGCGCCTTGCTGCTGCCCACCAGCGCGCAGCTGCGCTTCGTGCCTGCGGCCGACTTCAACGGCACGCCCGGCGGTCTGGTCGTGCGCGTGTCCGATGCGCCGGTGGCGGCGGGCAGCGGCGACATCAGCGCCACCGCCAACGACGCCACCAGCCAGTGGTCGGTGCTGCGCAACGTGTCGACCACCATCGCGCCGCGCAACGACGCGCCGGTGATCGGCGGCACCACCGGCGCGACCGCGGTGGAGAACAACCAGACTGGCACCGGCGTCAGCATTCCGCCCGTGGCGCTGGTCAGCGGCGGCACCGTCGGCGACCTCGACCTGGCGACCACGCCCGGCCTGGCCGCCGGCGTGTTCGGCACGGGCTCGCTCACCGTGAGCCTGGACGGCTACCAGCCGGGCGACCAGCTGTTCGTCAACGGCGCGCTGCCCCCGGGCGTCAGCGTCTCGGGCGGCAACGGCGCGCCGCTGGTGGTGCAGTTCGACGCCGACACCACCGTGGCCGAGGTGCGGGCGGTGCTCGACCAGCTGTCCTACCGCAGCAGCAGCGACAACCCGACGGCGTTCGGCACCGACAACGAGCGCGTCTACACCATCGTGCTCAACGACGGCAACAACGTGCAGCCCGGCGGCAACGCAGGCGGCCCGCAGCCACTGAACAGCAACGTGCTCACCGGCACGCTCGCGATCACCGCCGTGAACGACCCGCCGACCGCGGTCGACGACACGCACAGCATCGACGAAGACACGCCCTCGGTGGGCAGCAACGTCATCAGCGGGCGTATTTCCGGCGAAGCCGACCACGACCCCGACAGCACCACGCTCACGGTCACCAGCATCCGCACCGGCCCCGAGGCCGGCGCCGGCACGGCCGGCACGCTGGGCAGCCCGCTGACCGGCACCCACGGCAGCATCGTGCTGAACGCCGACGGCAGCTACACCTACACGCTGGACAACACCGATCCGCGCGTGCAGGCGCTGATCGCCGGCGAGACGCTCACCGACCTGTTCACCTACGCCATCTCCGACGGCGCCGGCGGCACCGACATCGCGCAGATCACCATCACGATCCGCGGCGCCAGCAACGACGTGCCGGGCATCACGGTGACCGACGCCAACGGCAACGCGACCGGCCAGGTGACGGTGCACGAGTCGGGCCTGACGAGCGTGGGCGACACCAGCGAAACGGCGGGCGCTGGCTTCAATATCGCGGCGGCCGACGGCGTGGCGAGAATCAACGTGGGCGGCACGATGGTGACGCTGGCGCAGCTGCAGGCACTCACGCCGGGCGCACCGATCACGATCAACACGCCCGACGGCCAGATCCGCCTCACGGGCTTCAGCGGCACCACGCTGTCCAACGGCGTCGTGACCGGCGGCACGGTCAGCTACACCTACACGCTGACCTCGGCGCAGAACCACAGCGCGGGCGAAGTGACCGAAGCGGTGGCGCTGAGCGTGACCGACCGCGACGGCGACGTGGCCAGCGGCACGCTCACGGTGCTGATCGTGAACGACGTGCCCACCGCGAACCCCGACACGAACAGCGTCACCGAAGACACCGCGCCGAACCCCGTGACCGGCAACGTGAAGACCAACGACCGCGAGGGCGCGGACACGGCCGTGCCGGTGACGGGCGTGAGCTTCGGCGGCACGGCCGGCACGGTCGGCAGCGCGCTGGACACGGAATACGGTGCCATCGTGCTGAACGCCGACGGCAGCTACAGCTACACGCTGGACAACACCGACCCGCGCGTCAACGCGCTGAAAGACGGCGAGACGCTCACGGACACGGTGAGCTACACCCTCACCGACGCGGACGGCGACACCTCGACCACCACGCTGACGATCACCATCCACGGCCGCTCCGACGCGAGCCCCGAGATCGTGCCGGTGGACGGCAACGGCGCGGCCACGGGCCAGACCGAGGTTCACGAGCGCGGGCTGGTCGACGGCCCGGGCGGCCCCGATGCGCGCGAGAACGGCAGCGGCGTCGTCACGGTGTCGGCGGCCGACGGCCTGCAGACCGTCACCGTGGGCGGGCGCACGCTGACGCTGGCCGAGCTGGCCAACCTGGGCACCACGCCGGTCGTCATCACGACGCCGCTGGGCACGCTCACGCTGACGGGCTTCACGGCCACCACCTCGGTGGGCGGCGTGCCCACGGCGGGCAACCTGGCCTACACCTACACGCTGCGCGCGCAGGTGCCGCAGCCGGGCGCGACCGAGAGCACGGAAGCCATCGCCCTGCAGGTGACCGACGCCGGCGGCGCCACGGCCACGGGCACGCTCACCGTGCGCATCGTGGACGACGTGCCACAGGCCACCGACGACACGGCCGCCATCACCGAAGACGCCGCGCCGAACACGGTGTCGGGCAACGTGGCGACCAACGACACCATCGGCGCGGACGATTTCAACGTGGCGCCGGTGACGGGCGTGAGCTTCGGCGGCGCGGCCGGCACGGTGGGCGCGTCGATCACCACGACCTACGGTTCGATCGTGCTGAACGCCGACGGCAGCTACACCTACACGCTGAACAACGCCGACGCGCGCGTGCAGGCGCTGTCGGTCGGCGAGACGCTGACCGAGCAGGTGCGCTACACGATCACCGATGCCGACGGTGACACCAGCACCGCCACGCTCACGATCACCATCCGCGGCGCCAACGACCTGCCGGGCATCGCCGTCACCGACGCCAACGGCGCGGCGACCGGGCAGGTCACGGTGTTCGAGTCGGGCCTGGTGAGCATCACCGACACGGGCGAGCGCGCCGCCAGCAGCTTCAACATCACCGCGCCGGACGGCGTGGCCAGCATCAACGTCGGCGGCACGGTGGTGACGCTGGCGCAGCTGCAGGCGCTCACGCCGGGCGCGCCGATCACGATCAACACGCCCGACGGCCAGATCCAGCTGACGGGCTTCAGCGGCACCACGCTGCCCAACGGCGTCGTGACCGGGGGCGCGGTCAGCTACACCTACGTGCTGGGCGCGCCGCAGAGCCACCGCTCCGGCGGCGTGCTGACCGAAGTGACCGAGCAGATCGCGCTGTCGGTGACCGACCGCGACGGCGACGTGGCCAACGGCACGCTCACCGTGCTCATCGTCAACGACACGCCGCAGGCCACCGACGACACGGCCGCCATCACCGAGGATGCGGTGCCCGACACGGTGAGCGGCAACGTGAAGGCCAACGACCGCGACGGCGCGGACAACGGCAACGGCGTGCCGGTGACGGGCGTGAGCTTCGGCGGCGCGGCCGGCACGGTGGGCGTGTCGCTCACGACCACCTATGGCGCCATCGTGCTGAACGCCGACGGCAGCTACACCTACACGCTGGACAACGACAACGCCGCCGTCAACGCGCTCAAGACCAACGAGCAGCTGACCGAGACGGTGCGCTACACGATCACCGATGCCGACGGCGACACCAGCACCGCCACGCTGACGATCACCATCCACGGCCGCCTGGACGGCGACCCGGCCATCGGCGCGGTGGACGGCAACGGCGCAGCCACGGGGCAGGCCGAGGTGCACGAGCGCGGGCTGGTCGACGGCCCGGCCGGCCCCGACACCCGCGAGCACACCACCGGCACCATCGTGGTCTCGGCGAGCGACGGCATGCGCAGCCTCACCGTGGGCAACCGCACGCTGACGCTGGCCGAGCTGGCGAACCTGGGCACGACGCCGGTCACCATCGACACGCCGCGCGGCACGCTGGTGCTCACCGGCTTCACGCCCACCAGCTCGGTGGGCGGCGTGCCGACGACGGGCGAGCTGGCCTACACCTACACGCTGGACGGGCAGGTGGCGCAGCCGAACGCCACCGAGAGCACGGAAGACATTGCGCTGGTGGTGACCGACGCCGGCGGCGACACGGCCACGGGCACGCTCACCGTGCGCATCGTGGACGACGTGCCCGAGGCCGTGAACGACACCCATGCCATCACCGAGGACGGCGTGCCGAACACGGTGGGCGGCGACGTGAAGGCCAACGACATCGTCGGCGCGGACGACGCCAACGGCGTGCCGGTGACGGGCGTGAGCTTCGGCGGCGTGGCCGGCACGGTGGGCGTGCCGATCACCACCACCTACGGGCGCATCGTGCTGAACGCCGACGGCAGCTACACCTACACGCTGAACAACGCCGACCCGCGCGTGCAGGCGCTGGTCGTGGGCGACACGCTGACCGAGGTGGTGAGCTACACGATCACCGACGCGGACGGCGACACCAGCACCGCCACGCTGACCCTCACCATCCACGGCGCCAACGACGGCGTGACGCTGGTGATCGGCGACAACAACGGCCCCGACACGGCCGGGCAGGCCACCGTGTACGAGCGCGGCCTGGTCGAGCCGGGCGACGCGAGCGAGATGGTTTCGGGCAGCTTCTTCGTCACCGCGCCCGACGGCCTGGGCAGCATCGCGGTGCACGGCACCACGCTCACGCCGGCGCAGCTGGCCGCGCTCGGCACGAGCCCGGTCACCATCGCCACCGACCGCGGGCGCATCACGCTCACCGGCTTCGACGCGGCCACGGGCACCGTGCGCTACACCTACGTGCTGGGCGCCGCGCAGAGCCACGCGGGCGGGCAGGTCACCGACGACATCGCGCTGCAGGTGACCGACCGCGACGGCGACACCACGCAGAGCACGTTGCGCGTGCTGGTGATCGACGACGTGCCCACGGCGCGCAACGACGCCACCGCCATCGGCACTGCGCGCCCCGGCGCCACGGCGACCGGCAACGTGTTCGGCGGCGACGGCATGGGCGCGAACGACGTGGCCGACCGCCTGGGTGCGGACGGCACGCCGACGCCGGTCACGGGCGTTTCGTTCGAAGGCGTGGCCGGCACCATCGGCGGATCGACGGCGGGCCGCTACGGCAGCCTGCGCCTGAACGCCGACGGCAGCTACAGCTATTCGGTGAACGCCAGCAACGTGCGCGTGGCCTCGCTGGGTGACGGCCAGACGCTGACCGAGGTGTTCGACTACGTCATCACCGACGCCGACGGCAGCACCAGCACGGCGAAGCTGGTCGTCACGATCAATGGCACCTCGCAGCACCGGCCGCTCACGGGCGACCAGGTGTTCCCGGCGGACTTCGGCGACCCCAGCCGCCGCATCGACCAGTCGATGACGCCGGCGCTGTTCGTGCAGATCGCGGTGCAGGAATCGCAGCGCCTGAGCCAGATGCTGTCGGGCGCGATCGCCGCGCGCGCGCTGGGCGGCGACCGCCTCTTCGGCGAAGACCGTCCCACCGACCTGTGGGGCGAGCCGCAGGGCGTGGACTACGCCGAGCACGTGAGCCGCGACGGCGTGGCCTTCTCGCTGCGCATGGTGCGCGACGTGGAGCAGACGCTCGCGCTGCGCGGTGTCACGGCCGGCAAGCTGGTCGACGGCGCGAGCCCGCTCTTCGGCGACTTCGACAGCTTCTCTGCGCCGCAACAGCAAGCGCCGCAGGAGGCGCCGGCGCGCGACGGCGGGCGCATCGTGGTGCCGCGCGCCGATGCGGCGCATCCGTCCACCGAGGCGGCGCAGGCCGATGCGGCGCTGGCGGCCGGCGCCGCCGCACCGGTGGCCGCTGACACGGCGCGCTCGTTCTCCAGCCGCGTGGCCGCGGCCGCCGCGGAGCGCGACGCGGTGCGCGACCTGCTGCGGCATCCGCAGCGCGCCACGCCCACTGTGCGCGTGCCCACGAGTTGATCGACGCAGAGAAAAACGCCGGAGCCATCGAACCATGTCCTATCCATCGAGCACCATGACCGACATTCACAAGCAACCCGCGTCGACCTTCCGTTTCCCCCTGTCGTGGCCCGCCGCCGCGGCCGCGCTGATGCTGGCCGGCTGCAGCATGACGCCGGTGCAGCTCACGCGCGACGAGATCGTGGTGCGCGTGCGCCACGACCAGAAGCAGCTCTACAAGGACCAGGCGGCGGTCGCCACGCCCATGACGTATTCCGAGGTGCTGGCGCGCGCGCTCAAGTACAACGCCGACTACCGCCTGAAGCTCATGGAGTCGGCCCTGGCGCGGGGCCTGCTCGACGTGTCGGCCGCCGACATGCTGCCCAAGCTGGTGGCCGACGCCGGCTACAACGACCGCAGCAACGACTCGGGCGGCACCAGCATCGGCATCGAAGACCGCGTGGTGAGCCTGCGGCCCTCGACCTCGGAGCAGCGTTCGCACTACTACGGCCGCGCCACGCTGTCGTGGAACGCGCTCGATTTCGGCATCAGCTACTTCCGCGCCAAGCAGGCGGCCGACGAGGTCAACATCGCGGAAGAGCGCCGCCGCAAGATCCTGCAGAACATCGCGCAGGACGTGCGCAGCGCCTACTGGCGCGCCATCGGCGCGCAGCAGCTCATCGGCGATGCGGATCGGCTGGCCGTGCGCATCGAAGATGCCCTGAAGAAGTCGCGCGAGGCCGAGCGCGCCGGCGTGCTGCCGCCCGCGCAGGGCCTGGCCTACCAGCGCGCGCTGCTCGACGCGATGTCGCTGGTCAACGCCAAGCGCCAGGAAATGCAGTTCGCCAAGCGCGAGCTGGCCGCGCTCATGAGCCTGCCGCCGGGCGTCGACTTCACGCTGGTCGAAGGCCCGCAGGACGGGCGCGCGCCGGTCACGCTGGACATCGACAAGCTCGAGGTCGCCGCGCTGGAAAACCGCGCCGAGCTGCGCGAGGAAGACTACAAGGCGCGCATCGGCATCGCCGAGACCAAGAAGCAGATCGCCTCGCTGTTCCCCAGCCTGAACCTGTACGCCGGGGCGCGCTACGACTCCAACTCCTTCCTCTACAACAGCAACTGGAGCGACGCGGGCGTGAGCCTGTCGATGGACCTGTTCCGGCTGGCGGCCATCCCGGCCATCAACCGCACCAACGACGCGCGCAAGAAGACCGACGAGGCCCGCCGCCTGGCGCTGACCATGGCGGTGGTCACGCAGGTGCGCGTGTCGGCCGAGCGCTACAAGCTGGCGGTGGTCGACCAGGAGCTGGCGGCCGAATCCAGCCGCGTCGACCAGCGCATGGCCAGCGTGGCGCGCGCGGGTGCCAGCAACCAGCTCGAGAGCGAGCTCGAGGCGCTGCGCGTCGATGCGCGCGCGCTGGTGTCGCGCTTCCAGCTCGCCACGGCCTATGCGGCCACGCAGACCTCGTACGGCCGGGTGCTCAACTCGGTCGGCATCGACCTGATGCCGGCCACGGTGGCCAGCACCGACATCAAGACCGTCGCCAGGGCCATCGAGCAGAGCATGGCCGAAGGCGAGAAGGCGGTGTTCCTCGAGGCGGCGCTGATCCCGGTGCGCAACCGGCCGGTGACCGTGCGCGTGCGCGACCTGCCGTCGGGCGTGAGCGAAGCGGCGGTGCGCAGCGCGGTCGAGCGCATCGTCACGCGCAACGAGCTGGTGTCGTCGGGGGCGGCCGATGCCCTCGTGCTCACGCTGGCCTTCCAGCGTAACGTGCCGCAGCAGCGCGGCACCACGCGCGCCCAGTGGCGGCTCACGCTGGCCGAGCCGGGCGGGCGCGAGCTGCTGTCGCAGAACTACGCGAGCTACGTGCCGGCCGTGACGACGGAGAGTGCCGTGAGCGCCTTCGCCGAGGCGGCGACGCTGTCGGTGATCACGGATGTGCGGCGCCTCGCGCGCACGGGCGCCACGGTGACGCAGAAGTGAAAGCGAGCCCGCCCTTGAAACCGTCGTCCTTCTCCGTGCTTCGCATCGGCGTGCTCCTGGCCTGCGCGCTGGGCGGTGCCCTGCAGGCCGGGGCCCAGCCGGTCCCCGCGCCGCGCAGCGCCCCGGCGGGTGCGCCGGGCAACCTGGCACCGGTGCGTTTTCTCGTCGTGGCCGCGCAGGAAAGCGTGCTCTCGGCCTCGGCCCCGGGCCGCTTCGCGAAGGTGCCGGTGAGCCTGGGCGATACGGTGCGCGCGGGCCAGGTGCTGGCCGCCTACGAATGCGACGAGATCCAGGCGCGCCGCGCCGCCGCGCGTGCCGAGCACGAGGCGGCCAAGGTGCAGTACGTGGGCAAGCTGAAGCTGCAGGGCCTGCAGTCGGCGGCCGAGATCGAGGTCGAGCTGGCGGCAGCCAACGTGAACAAGGCGCAGAGCCAGGTCCGCATCTTCGACGCGCAGATCGCGCAGTGCAATTTCGTGGCGCCCTTCGCCGGCAAGGTGGCGCGCGTGCATGTGAAGGTGGGGCAGGGCGTGAACCCCGGCGCGCCGGTGGTCGAGCTGGTCGGCAACGGCCCGCTGAAGGCGCGCATGAACGTGCCTTCGCAATGGCTCGCGTGGCTGAAGACCGGCCAGCGCCTGGACGCCACGGTCGACGAGACCGGCGCCGCCGTGGTGTTGAAGGTCACGCGCGTGTCGGGCCGCGTGGACGCGGTGAGCCAGACCATCGAGATCGAGGCTGAACTCGCGGGCGACGCGGCCGGCCAGGTGCTGCCGGGCATGAGCGGGCAGGTGCGCGCGCCGGTCGGCAGGGGATGAGCGCCGCGCGCGGCAAGGGCGGAGCGTCGTGACCGATCTCGCGTTCCATGCGCTGGCCGCCAAGGTGCGCGCGGCGCAGCGTCCGGCCGACCTGGCCTTCCTGATCTGCAACGAGACCCACGCGATCGCGCCGTACCGGCAGGCCGCGCTGGTCGGCTTCTTCGGTGCGCGCCGCACGCGGCTGGTGGCGCATTCGGGGCTGGCGGATGTCGAGTCCGACTCGCCCTATGCGCTGTGGCTGGCCTCGGTGGCCGACCACCTGAAGGCGCGGCTGGACGAACTGCCGGCCGCCGCGCGCGTGCTGGCGCTGTCGCCCGGCATGCTGCCGCCCGCGCTCGCCGCCTCGTGGGCCGACTGGCTGCCCGACCAGGTGTGGGTGCTGCCCATGGCCGACCCCGACGGCCGCGCGCGCGCCGCGTTGTTCCTGGCGCGCGAGGCGCCGTGGCCTACCGAGTTCGATGCCAAGGCGCCGGAGTTTTTGCTGCTGCAGGCCGCCGCGATGTACGGCCACGCGTGGTGGGCGCTGACCGGTCGCCGCCGCTCCATCGGCACGCTGCTGCACGAAGCGTGGGCGCGCAAGCCGCTGCGCTGGGCGCTGGCGCTGCTGCCGCTCGCGCTGCTGGTGCCGGTGCGCGAGTACGCGCTGCTGCAGGCCGAGGTGATCTCCACGCGCAGCCAGGTGATCGCCTCGCCGCGCGACGGCGTGATCCGCCGCATGACGGTGCCGCCCAACACGCCGGTGGTGGCCGACCAGACCATCGCTGAGCTCGACGACACCACGCTGGACAACCGCCTGGCCGTGGCGCGCGCGGCGCTGTCGACCGCGCGGCTGGAGTTGCACCAGGCCTCGCAGCGGGCCATCGAATCGCAGTCGGCCAAGGCCGAGCTGAGCCTGGCCGAAGGCAAGCTGCGCGAGCGCGAGGTGGAGGTGGGTGCGCTGCAGCGCGAAGTGGCGCAGCTGCAGATCAAGGCGCCGGCCGCGGGCGTGTTCGTGTACTCCGACCCCGACGACTGGGCCGGCCGTCCGGTGCAGACCGGCGAGCGCGTCGGGCTGCTGGCCGACCCGGCCGTGCTCGGCGTGCAGGCCTGGGCGCCGGTGAGCGAGGCGGTCAACCTCGCGCCGGGCGCGCCCATGACGCTGTTCCTGCGCGTGGCGCCGCTGGACCCGGTGTCGGCCCGGCTCGATCACGCCGGCTACCAGGCGGTCGAGGCGCCCAACGGCGTGGCCAGCTACCAGCTGCGCGGCCACCTGAGCGAGCCCTCGGGCGTGGCGCGCATCGGCCTGCGCGGCACGGCGCGCGTGTCGGGCGAGTGGACCGTGCTCGGCTACCTGCTGCTGCGCCGGCCGTTCGCGGCGGCGCGGGAGTGGTGCGGATGCTGAGCGGCACGGCGCCCGCAGGCCGCGGCGCCCCTGCGGGCGCTGCAGCGCCTCCGCCGTGGCCGGCCCTGCGCGAGGAACTGCAGATCCATCCGGCCGGCGCCAACGGCGACGGCTCGCCGGCCTGGCACGTGTGCGACCCGGTGCGCAACCTGTTCTTTCGCATCGGCTGGCTGGAGTTCGAGATCCTGCAGCGCTGGCCGATGGCCGACGCCGCGTGCATCGCGCAGGCGATCGAACGCGACACCCCGCTGGCACCCGATGCCGACGACGTGGCGCGCTTCCAGGGCTTTCTCGAACAGCACCAGCTGCTGCGCACCGTGCGCCGCAAACCGCCGATGCCGGCCTGGCGCTGGCTGCTCAACAACTACCTGTTCGTGCGCATTCCGCTGGTGCGGCCGGCGCGGCTGCTCGAGAAGATGCTGCCCTGGGTCGAGTGGCTCTACAGCCGCTGGTTCGTGGCGCTCAGCGTGCTCGCCGCCGGCGTCGGCGTGCTGCTGGCCGCGCGGCAGTGGGACACGGTGGCGGCCCAGTTGCGCGGCGCCATCAGCTGGGAAGGCGTGCTGGGTTTTGCGGGCGCGCTCGTGGTGTCGAAGCTGCTGCACGAGATGGGGCACGCGCTCATGTCCACGCGCCACGGCGTGCGCGTGGGGCACATGGGCGTCGCGCTGCTCGTGATGTGGCCGATGGCCTACACCGACACCGGCGAAAGCTGGAAGCTGGCGCGCTCGCGGCACCGCCTGGCCATCGCGTCGGCCGGTATCTGCGCCGAGCTGGTGCTGGCCGCGTGGTCGACGCTGTTGTGGGCCTTCATGCCCGACGGCGACCTGCGCAACGCGCTGTTCTTTCTGGCGACGACGGCCTGGGTGCTGACGCTGGCCGTGAACGCCAGTCCTTTCATGCGCTTCGACGGCTACTACATGCTGACCGACGCGCTGGATTTTCCCGGCCTGCACGAGCGCGCCGGGCAGCAGGCGAAGCGCGCGCTGCGGCGCTGGCTGCTGGGCTTCGACGATCCGTCGCCCGAGACGCTGACGCCCGGCTTCCGGCGCTTTCTCATCGCCTTCGCGTTCGCCACCTGGGTCTACCGGCTGGTGCTGTTCATCGGCATCGCGGTCGTCGTCTACCACGCGTTTTTCAAGGCGCTGGGTGTGTTCCTTTTCATCGTCGAGATGGGCGTGTTCGTGGTGCGGCCGGTGATGGCCGAGCTGCGCGTGTGGCACGCGCGGCGCGGCGAGATCAAGCCGCGGCGGCGCGTCGTGGCCGTGCTGCTGCTCGCGCTCATCGCGGTCGTGCTGCTGGTGCCGTGGCACGGCGGCATCTCGGCGCCGGGCGTGATCCGGGCGGGCGTTGAGCAACCGGTGTTCTCGCCCTATGCGGCGCGGCTGGCGGCGATGGAAGCGAACGACGGCGCGGCCGTGGCGGCGGGGCAGTCGCTGGTCACGCTCGAAGCGCCCGGCCAGACCGAGGAGCGCGAGAAGGCGCGCGCGATGTCCAGCGCCTACGCGCGCGCGGCGCGCGGCGCCATGGGCCTGGAAGAACGCCCGGCGGCGCAGCAGGTGCTGGCCGAGCAGCAGGCCAGCCGCTGGGACACCGAACGCCGCGCGCGCGACGCCGAGCTGCTGCGCCTGCGGCTGGTGGCGGCGCACGGCGGCACGCTGCGCGACGTCGATCCGCTGCTGCAGTCCGGCACGTGGGTGGCGCCGTCGCAACTGATGGCGATGGTGGTCGACGGCCGGCGCTGGCGCGTGGAAGCGCTGGTGACCGAGCACGACCGCCAGCGCCTGGCGGCCGGCAGCCGCGCGGTGATCCTCGTGAAGGGCCGCACACGCAAGCTCGAAGGGCAGGTGCGCGCCATCGACAACAGCCCGGTGCGCCGGCTGCCGCACCTGCTGCTGGCGCAGGACCACGGCGGGCCGATCGCGCTCAATCCGACCGCGCAGAAGAAAGACCTGCGCCCCGCCGAAGCCTGGTTCCGCGTGACGGTGGAGGGAGAAGACGACGCGCCGGTCGATGGGGTGCGCGAGGTGCGCGCGCATTTCGAAGGCACCCGCGAGAGCCTGGCCCGCCGCTGGGTCCATGCGGCGACCGCGGTGCTGATCGAGCAGTCGGGGTTCTGAACAAGCGCGCCCGCTTGCGCCGGCCGGCCACGTGCCGGCAGGCGATGCCCGCGGTCTGCCTTACAGCCGGGTGTGCTCGGAGCGCGGCAGGCGGTCCTGGTCGGAACGCAGGACCGCCAGCATGCTCATGAGCGTCACGCCCGCGGCAAGACCGACCAGGAAAGCAAGCACAACGAGGGAGGGGTCGGTTGTCATGCGGTTCTAACGCCGACCCGTCCCGCAAGGTTTACGAGTGTTTACACTTATTTGTCATGTCTGCAGGTCCGGGGTAAACAGGCGTCTGCAAAAGGGTCCCTGTGCTTCGGCACCCACCTGCCACACGGCGTGGCTATAGTCGTTCGACCATGCAGAAACGGATCGAGGTTGTCTTTGTCTCGCGGCGCAATTCGCTGCGCAGCGTGCTGGCCGAGGCCTGTCTTGCCCACCTCGATGCGAAGCGCTTTTCGGTGCGCTCGTGCGGGCAGCCGGGGCGGCTGGCGGCGGACGTGCACCCCGCGGCCGTCGAGGCACTGGGCAGCGCCGGCATGGCCTTGCCGACCTCGCCGCCGCGCAGCTGGGACCTGCTGGCGCGCGCGGGATCGCACAACGCCGATGTCGTCATCACGCTAGACCCCTCGCTCGAACCGCTGCAGCCGCGCTGGCCCGGCCAGCCCGATGCGGCGCTGTGGCCTTACCCCGACGTGGCCGGCGCCAACACCGGCCCGGACGACGCGGCGCATGGCGCGCTGCAGGTGCTGTATTCGCTGCGCCGCCGGCTCGAATTGCTGGTCAACCTGCCGCTCGTGGGCGCCGACCGCAGCGCGCTGCGCTCCGACATCCGGGACATGGCGCACATGCGCTGACGCGCGCTAGGGCGCGGCGAGCCGCAGCACGAAGGTCTTGGTGTGCGGGTCGGTGAGAAACACCTGCGCCACCTGCCAGGCCTGCGCATGCGCGTCGCGCCAGGCGGTGGCGTACTTGATGTCCAGGCGGGTCATGGGCGGTTCGTCGAGCCGCTCGAGCCGGCGCCAGAGCCGGTAGCAGTGCGCGACCTGCCGGGGCGAGCCGAGCAGTTCCTCGAGTTTGATGCGGTAGGTGAATGCCGCCACCATCACGTCGCGCACCGTGACGTTGCGCCCCTCGACTTCGATGGTGTAGAGGTGTTCGGCGGAGTGGATCTCGTCCTTCATGCGGCGGCACGGAAATCGGGACGGACGGTGTCGACCTGCGGGGCAGGCCGGTCGGGAGGATGCGCAGAAAGAGGGAGACGGATCACGGCCGCTCCATCCTAGATGGCACGCTGTTTCGGCGCGAGTGCCGAAAGTCATGCGGATGTTCACACATGGTGTCCCTTTGCGCGAAGCGCGTGAAATTGTTATTAAACGAAATTAAATGCTAATACCTAGGAACTATGTCCTAGGGCGGCGCCGGCAGTAGCCCTAAGCTCCTCACTGACATGGGCGCCACACAGCAACATCTTTTCGTCGAACTTTCCGACGGTTGGTCCAGCGAGATCGACATCCGCCAGACCACCGGCGGCCGCTATGCCGGCGTGGCCGAACTCCGCCTGCGCGGGCTCAAGCGCGGCGTGCTCGTCTTCATGCAGCAGCCCTCGCTGGACGCCGCGGTCGCGCGCGTGCGACTGCGGGCCAGCCAGTTCGCCCGCGAGCGCCTGTCGCTCGCCGAAGCCCGGACCGGCGCACGGGCGAGCTGACCGGGTTCATCCGCACCCCGCGGTTGAAGTTTTTCTATCCCGGCCATCGGGATTGCCAAACCCGCTGCGCCCGCAAGCGGCGCACCATCGAGGCTCACGGATCTCACCGATGGAGCACACGACATGTTGAAGACCTTCAGGAAAGCCATGGGCGTCGCCATTTCGCTGGCCGGGTTCGTGGTGCTGGTGACCCAGCAACTCTGAACGCCCGGCCTCTCTTCCCGCATGGCGTCGCTCAGGGCCGGGGCGGCAGCAGCGGCGAGGTGTACACCGCCGGCGGCGGACGCTGCGGATACACCGAGGTGCCGAAGGTGTTGCCCATGCGGTGCCCGGTCGCCGCGCGGTTGAACAAGCCCAACTGATTGCCCGGCCGCTGCGTGATCGCTTCCGAGGCCAGCCCGGGCGCGGCGTCGTCCGGCCCGCGTGCCGGCATCGTGGGCGCGAGCTTGCGGGTCAGGCAGTCGTAGGCGGGCGTGCGCTCGCCATTCACCACCACTTCGACGCAGCTGCCGTCGGCCTCGCCGCCACCGGAGGGCGGCGTCTGCGCCGCCGCGCCAGTGCCGATCACCGAGAGCATCACGCCGAACAGCCACACACCGACGCGCATCGTTGCACCCCAGGAAAAAAAGAAGAAGGAACGCCGTGCCGTGATCACGGCCAACCGGGCAGTCTGGACCGCGTGCAAGTCAGGAAGAAGACGGAATCTCGCGAGGTCGGAAGTGTGAACGAAACGTCACATGTCGGTCATGCACGGTCGCTAGTCTCGCCCGCACGCTCACCCGGGCCGCACGGCGGACGGCCGCTTTCCAGACCCTTCGTTGCTGCTGTTGATCCTCCGTCACATGACACGTACTTCCGCATCGGGCGGTGGCCTGACACTGTCCTGGTGCCTCGTCATGGCGCTGGTGATGTGCGCCGCCCACGCCGCGGCAGCCGAGGACATGGCGAGCGACGCGCCGGCGCTGCATTTCGACCTGCCGGCGCAGCCGCTGGCACGCTCCCTCGCCGTCTTCGGCCACCTCACCGGGCATTCGGTGCTCGTCACCAGCCGCCTCACCGACGGCCGCGAGGCGTCGCCGGTGCAGGGCGACTTCGCGCCGCGCGACGCGCTGCAGCGGATGCTCGTGGGCACCGGGCTGGTGGCGCGCTACACCGGCGCCAGCGCGTTCACGCTCGTGCCGGCACAGCCGGCGACTGCCGTCCCGGACGAACGCGCGCCAGCGGGCGCCGCCCCGGCAGGCAATGCCCCGGCCTTGCAGGCTTACGCGGCCGTGCTGCAGGGGGCGGTCACGCGCGTGCTGTGCATCGCGCAGCCCGACGCCTTCGGCCGCTACCGGCTCGCGGTCCAGTTGTGGATCGACCCGGCGGGCGCCGTCACCGAGGCCCGCCTGCTCGAGGGCAGCGGCGTGCCGGCGCGCGACGCCACCGTGCTCGCCAGCCTGCGCACGCTCGGGCTGGACACGCCGCCGCCGGCCGCGCTGCCGCAGCCCGTCACGCTGCTGCTGACCCCGCGCCCCGACCCGGCGCGCGACTGCCGGCCGTACCTGCGCGCGCGCACAGGCTGAGTCGTATGTCCGAATCGATCAAGGCCTCGCTGCGCGCGCTGTTCCTGGCGCGCTACGCGCAGTTCCGCAAGCACCTGCACCACCGCCTCGGGTCGGAAGACCTCGCCAACGACGCGCTGCAGGAGGCCTACCTGCGCGTGGAGAACTCGACCGTGCGCAGCGCCGTGCGCTACCCCTCGGCCTACCTGTTCCGCATTGCGCTCAACGTGGCGGAAGACCAGCGCAAGAGCAACGCGCGGCTGCTGAGCGTGGGCGAGGTCGAGGCGCTGTACGACATGGCCGACGAGGCCGCCGACCCCGCGCGCGGTGCCGAGGCGCGCAACGAACTCGAGGCGCTCGAGCGCGCGCTGGCCGAGCTGCCGCGCCGCCGCCGCGCCATCGTGCTGGCCGCGCGCGTCGACGAGATGCCGCACAAGGACATCGCGGCGCGCTACGGCGTGTCGGCGCGCACCGTCGAGAAGGAATTGCGCGCCGGCCTGGAACATTGCTGCGAGCGGCTCGGGCGGGATTTCATCCAGCGCTTCGGTCCTGGCGCCGGAAAACAGTCTCCCCATGATGACCGCTGAAGAACCCCAGGCGACCGAGGCCATGAAGCAAACCCTGCAACGCGAAGCGCAAGCCTGGGTGGTGCGGCTCGGCTCGCAACAGGCCACCGAAGACGACGCCCAGGCCTTCCGGCGCTGGTGCGCGCGCAGCCGCGACCACGCGCAGGCCTTCGTGCAGGCGCGCCAGGTGTGGCAGGCCATGGCGCCGGCCGCGCAGCGCGTGCGCCAGCAGGAAGCGCGCGAAGCGGCCCGCCGTCTGCCGGTGCCCGGACGCCGTGCCTTCCTGGGCGGTGCGGTCGCGGCGTCGGTCGCCTACCTCGCGGTGTCGCCGCCGCTGGCGTTGTGGCCCTCGGTGGCCGAGTGGGGCGACGACTTCCGCACCGCCACCGGCGAGCAGCGCGAGGTCGCCATGGGCGACGGCGTGGTGCTGCAGATGAACACGCAGACGCGCATCAACCTGCGTCACGGCACGGCCTCGGAGCATGCGGGCGAAGCCATCGAGCTGGTGTCCGGCGAGGCCGAGGTGCTGGCCGGCGGCCCGGCCTCGGCGCGCGTCACGGTCGCGGCGGGCGGCGGCATGGTGTCGGCCACGCGTGCGCGCTTCAACATCCGCCACCTCGACGGCGAGGTCTGCGTGACCTGCCTCGCGGGCCAGGTCGATGTGGCGCAAGGCACGCAGCAGGCGCGGCTCGACGCAGGCCGGCAGCTGCGCTACGGCCCTGCGGGGCTCGGCGTCGTCACCGGTGTGGACACCGGCCCCGTCGTCGCGTGGCGCCGGCGCCAGCTGGTGTTCGACCAGGTGCCGCTGTCGCAGGTGGTGGCCGAGGTCAACCGCTACCGCCACGGCCGGCTCATCCTCACGAACGAGGCGCTGGGCCGCAGCCGCGTGCAGGCCAGCTTCTCCATCGACCGGCTGGACGACGTGGCCTTCCTGGTGCGCGACGTGTACGGCGCCGAACTCACGCAGCTGCCCGGCGGCATCGTGCTGCTGGGCGCCGCCAGCGCCTGAAGTGCGTCGCAGCGTGCCGATCCGCGTGTTCGTGAAGATTTCGTGACATGGTGCAGTCGCGCCGGACCTTCGCTGTCATAGCTCGGTAGTCCACGGGCCCTTGCGCTTCGTGGCCCCGATCGAGCAACGAAACACGAACCCATGGAAGTCCGCATGCAACGCAGCAGCCGCCGCACGGTGTCCCGGCGCAATCCGCCGAACGCGTCCTCTTCTTCTTATTCGTCCGCCGCATTCGCGCAGGTCCGGCTCACGCCGCTGGTGCGCGCCATCGCGCTGCTGCTGGCCGGCGGCGCCGCGTTCGACGGCGCGCAGGCGCAGCAGGCGTTCAGCGGCGCGTGGATGGCGCAGAAGAACATGGCGCAGAGCACCGCGCTCGCCACCGGCCGCCTGCCCAACGGCCTGCCCGCCGCGATGCTCGCGGGGCCGCAGGCGCAGCAGCAGCGTGCGAACGAACAGCTGCAGCAGTCCCTCGGCAACCTGAACCTGGCGGCGCGCGCCATTGCGGCGCAGCAGTCGGCGCAGGCCGCGGCGCGCGCCGCCGCGCAGCACGACCCGTCGGTGCCCGACGGCCTGGCCGAAGGCGGCCTGAAGGTCGACACGAACGCGCTCACCGCCGGCTGGCACAACGCACGCCCGCTCACGCCCGATTCGCAGCGCCAGGCCGCGGGCCGCACCGTGGTCACGGTCGAGCAGACGGCCGACAAGGCGATCCTCAACTGGGAGACCTTCAACGTCGGGCGCAACACCACCGTGAAGTTCGACCAGCAGGCCAGCTGGTCGGTGCTCAACCGCGTGAACGATCCGAAGGCGCGGCCCTCGCAGATCCAGGGGCAGATCCAGGCCGACGGCACGGTGATGGTCGTGAACCGCAACGGCATCGTGTTCAGCGGCAGCAGCCAGGTCGACACGCGCAACCTCGTGGCCGCGGCCGTGGGCATGAGCGACGCGCAGTTCAAGCGGGGCCTGTACAGCGAAACGCGCGGCAGCACCCAGGTGCCGGTGCTGGCCAACGACCTGGTGCTCCACGCCACCGGCGCCACGCACGGCGCGGCCACCGCCGACGTGATGGTGGAGCCCGGTGCGCGCATCGCCACGCGCCGGCCCACCAGCGTGACCGAGGGTGGCGGCTACGTGCTGCTGGCCGGGCGCGAGGCGCACAACCACGGCAGCATCACGACCGCCAACGGCCAGACCGTGCTGGCCGCCGGCGACGCCTTCGTGATCCGCAAGGGCATGGGCACCGACGGCAACAGCGACTCGAGCACGCGCGGCAACGAGGTCGATCCGCTGCGCTTGGCCGGCAGCGCCGCGGGCCGCGTGCGCAACACCGGCCTGATCGCCGTGCCGACCGGCGACGTGACCCTGGTCGGCAAGACCGTGGAGCAGCAGGGCGTGCTGCTGTCCAGCAGCTCGGTCAACACGCGCGGCACGCTGCACCTGCGGGCGGTGGGCGAAGCCGGCGAGGCGCGCGTCACGCTGGCGCCGCAGAGCACCAGCGCGATCGTGCTGGAGAACGACGGCGCCACCGCGCTCGACGTGCAACGCGACACCCTGCTGAAGGACTCGATGCGCCTGAGCGACGGCGGCTACAACCGCCGCGACCAGTCGCTGGTGAAGATCGACTCGGCCGGCGACATCGACTTCGACGGCGGCTCGCTCACTCTGGCCACCGGCGGCCAGGTGCAGGCGCGCGCCGGGCGCCGCACGCGCGTGGCCAGCGGCGCCGCCATCGACGTGGCGGGCGCGGTCGGCGTCGGCGTGGCCATGGCGTCGAACAACGTGAAGATCAACGTGCAGGGCAACGAGCAGCGCGACGCGCCGCTCAACCGCGACGGCAAGCGCCTGAACAACCTGGACATGTGGATCGACCGCCGCGACCTCGTGCGCGTGGCGGCCGGCGTCAACGGCTACGTCGGCGAGCGCTGGTACACCGGCGGCGGGCTGCTGGAGGTCGGCGGCTACCTCAACACCGACGGCCACACGGTCGGCGAATGGGCCGCGTCGGGCGGCACGGTGGCCTTCGCCGGCGGCGAGCTGGTCACGCAGCGCGGCTCGCGCATCAACGTGGCCGGCGGCACGCTCGACGTGCAGACCGGCCGGCTGCAGCAGAGCTGGCTCAAGGGCCCCGACGGGCGCCTGTACAACCTGTCGACCGCGCCGGCCGACATCGTCTACACCGGCCTGTACCGCGGCTTCGAGGACGAGCACGCGCGCTGGGGCAAGACCACCACCGGCTACTTCTACAACCCGCTGATCGCGCCGCGCGAACGGCTGGAAAACGGCTACACCGTGGGCCGCGACGCCGGCCAGGTGCAGGTCGGCACGCGCGCCGCGGTGCTCGAAGGCGACATCGACGCCACCGTGTTCCAGGGCGAGCGCCAGCAGCGCAAGCGCGATGCCGGCCTGGACAGCTACCGCCAGCTGCAGACCGCGGCCCCGCTGGCCGGGCGCCTGGTCATTGGCGGCGTGGCGCCGGTCTACGACGCCGCCACCGGCCTGCTGCGCGACAACCCTTCCGCGCGGGTCGACCGCGTCAGCTTCGCCGAGGCGCCGATCTCGCCCGCCGCGCTGGCCGCCGGCGAGGCGCTGCCGAAGGAGCTCGCGGGCCATGTGCGCATCGACAGCCAGTGGCTGCAGCGCCAGCGCCTGGGCGGCGTCGTCGCCTATGCGAACGACACGGTGGCGGTGACGTCGGCCCTTGCCGTCGCACCCGGCGGCAGCATCGCGCTGCACGCGCCCACGGTGGCGGTGGAGGCCGACCTGGTCGCGCGCGGCGGCAGCATCGCGCTGGGCGACTTGGTCAGCCGCTTCGCCAGCGCCAACGGCGGCAGCTGGGTCGACATCTCCATTGCCGACGTGCTGCCGGTCGGCTACGCGCCGCGCGTGGCGGTGGGCGAGGGCGTGCGGCTGGATGCGCGCGGCCTGTGGAGCCACATCGCGCAGTCGCCCGACCGCATCGAGGGCCTGCCCTACGTGGACGGCGGGCAGGTCACGCTGCGCAGCACCGGCGGTGTCGTGCTCGGCGCGCGCAGCCTGGTCGACGTGTCGGGCGGCGCGGCCCTGCTGGCCGGCAACGAACTGCGCGGCGGCCGCGGCGGCGACGTGACGCTGATGGCGGCCCAGCCCGGCAACGAAGGCGCGGGCCCCGGCACGCTGCGCATGGACGGCGAGGTGCGCGGCCACGGGGTGAAGGGCGGCGGCAAGCTGACGCTGGCCAACGGCGCGGCCATCGGCATCGGCGAACTGCCCGCGGGCGGCGACGGCCAGCTCGCGGCGGGACGCAGCAGCACCGTGCACCTGCGGCTGGCCGGTGACTACGTGATCGCGGCCGGCGGCGAGATTCCGATGGACTTCGCCGTCACGGTGTCGCGCGCGCTGCCGGGCGAGGCGCTCAAGGAGAGCGTGCAACCCGGCGTCAGCAACGCGCGCACCGTCATCACCGGCGCCGACTGGGTGGTGCCGCCGGGCACGCAGGCGTTCCTGCTCGACGGCAAGGGCTACGAGCCGGGCCAGACGGTGCCGGCCGGCAGCGTGCTGGCGGCCATCACCCTGCTGTCCCAGGGCTACGTGCTGCCCAGGGACGTGTTCCCCTCGGGCCTGCCGATCCCGCCCAAGACCACGTCGTACAAGGCCGGCACGGTGGCCGCCGCCGACACCGTGATGCCCGCGGGCACGGCGATCGTCGCCGGCACCGCGCTGCCGCGCGCGGTCGCGGTGCAGCCGCTGCTGCGCCTGGACACCGACCTGTTCCACAGCGGCTTCGCGCAGTACACGGTGCGCGGCCAGGACGGGGTGGCCGTGGCCGACGGCGCGCGCGTGGAGGTGCGCATGCCGGTGCAGCGCTTCGACCCCGTCGCCGGCGCGCTCGCGCCCACCGGCGCCGACCCGTCCACCGCGCTGCCGCTGTGGATGCCGCCGGTGTACCAGGACGATCCGGTGAAGCAGAAGCTCACCCAGCGCGCCGGCGCCGACCTGACGCTGGAGGCCGGCACGCTCTACCAGCGCGCGCCGCTGGTGGTGGGCGAGGGCGCCCACATCGCGCTCGACCCCGGCCGCACGCTCACGCTGCGCGGCAACGACCAGATCACGGTCGATGGCACGCTCTCGGCCTGGGGCGGTCGCGTCTCGCTGCTGCCGGGCGAGCACGGCATGGGCAACGCGCGCAATTTGGCCGACGGCATGCCCAACGCGCGCTCGTACTGGATCGGCGAGCACGCGCTGATCGACGTCGCCGCGCGCCCGGTGGTGGCCACCGACGCGCGCGGCCACCGCTATGGCCAGGTGGCCAACGGCGGCACCATCGAGATCGGCGCGCGCCACGTGCTCGATGCCACGCAGGTGGACGCGGCCGATGCCTTCGTGGTGCTGCGCCCCGGCGCGCGGCTGGAGGCCTCGGGCACGTCGGCGACGCTCGACCTGCCGGGCCGTGGCGCCACCGAGGTCGCCAGCCACGGCGGCACCATCGCGCTGAGTTCTTTCCGCGGCCTGTTCCTGGACGGCGACCTGCGCGCCGCGGCGGGTGGCGCGGGCGCGGCCGGCGGCATGCTGGCACTGAACCTGGACACGCCCATCTACGGCACGGTGGCGCGCTACAACCTGAAGGGCGAGAACGTCGACGACGCGGTGCGCGTGCCGCGCGAGATGCTGCTGGCGCAGGTGCAGGGCCGCAGCGCGGTGGCCGACGCCGCCGGCCTGCGCCCCGGCCAGGCGCACGGCGCGCTGGCCTACGGCACGGCGCGCATCGGCGTCGACCGCATCCACGACGGCGGCTTCGACAACCTGTCGCTGCTCAGCCACGGCATGCTGTCCTTCGACGGCAGCGTCGATCTCTCGCTGGGCCAGAGCCTGCGCCTGACCACCACCGCGCTGGCGCTGGCCGATGCGTCCGCGCCCGATGCGCGCGTGACGCTGGCCGCGCCCTACATCCGCCTGGCCGCCAGCGGGCGCACCCAGATCGACGACTACATCCTGCCCAACCCGGTGCTCGGCTCGCGCAACGCGGGCGGGGGGGCCGGCACGCTGGGCGTGCCGCTGGTGTCGGCCGGCAGTTCGCTGCGGCTGGACGCGCAGCTCATCGACCTGGCGGGCATGGTGCAGCAGGGCGTGCGCGGCACCATCGTGCGCAACGTGCCCGAGGAGCTGGTCGTGGAGCGCAACGCCTTCGACCGCACGCTGCTGCGCAGCAGCGGCGACCTGCGGTTCTCGAACAACGCCAGGTTCTACGTGCCGGGCGACCTCACGCTGGCGGCGGCGCAGATCTATCCGGCCACCGGCGACAGCGGGCTGGTGCAGGTCGGCCAGCGCAACGTCATCGACAAGTGGGGCACCCGCCAGGCCGAGATGGACATGAACCGCCGGCTGGTGATCGAGCGCGTGGGCGACACGCCGGCCATGCCGCAGTCGGCCTTCGGTTCGCTCACCTTCCACGCCGCCCACATCGAGCAGCGCGGCGTGCTGCGCGCGCCGCTGGGCGGCATCGCGTTGGGCAGCGTCTTCGGCGACACCGCCACCAGCACCGTGCAGCTGCATGCGGGCAGCCTGACCTCGGTCAGCGCCGACGGGCTGCTGATGCCCTACGGCGGCACGCAGGACGGGCTGACCTATCTCTTCAACGGCAAGGACGTGGCCTACCGCGTGCCCGGCGTCGGCCCGGCCATCACGCTGTCCGGTCACGCGGTGGACGTGCGCGAGGGCGCGGTGCTCGACATGTCGGGCGGCGGCACGCTCACCGGCACCGCCTTCCTGGCCGGACGCGGCGGCTCCACCGACGCGCGCATGCACCCGCTGGTGCAGGTGGGCGCGCAGCGCAAGGGCTTCGTGCTGCCCGGCCTGGCCACCAACCCGGTCTATGCCATCGTGCCGGGCGTGCAGCTGCTGCAGGCGCCGCTCGGCGCCGAGAAGGGCGCGAGCGATCCGGCAGTGGGCCGGCAGATCACCGTCGGTGCTGGCGTGCCCGGCCTGCCGCCGGGGCGCTACACGCTGATGTCCTCTACCTACGCGCTGCTGCCCGGCGCCTTCCGCGTCGAGCTCAACGGGCTGGCCGCGCAGGTCGGCGCCCCGGGCAGCGCGACGGCGATGCGCAACGGCTCCTACACCGCGCCCGCGCAACTGGGCGTGGCCGGCACCGGCATCCATGACGCGCTGCCGCTGCAGGCGGTGTTCACGCCGGGCGACGTGCTGCGCACCTACGCGCAGTACAACGAGACCGGTTATGCCGACTTCGCCGTGGCGCAGGCGCTGCGCGACGGCGTGCCGCGCCCGCTGCTGGAGCGCGACGCCAAGGCGCTGCGCTTCCAGTTCGGCCTGAAGGGCACGGCGGGCGAGATGCCCGGCGAACCCGCGCTGCGCTTCGCCGGCACCGCGCGCTACGCCACGGTGGGCGACGGCATGGGCGGCACGGCGCTGGTGCTCGGCGGAACGGCGCGCTCCTTCGAGGTGCTGGGCGACGGCGCCGCGCCCACGCCGGACTTCAAGGGCACCTCGCTGCATGCGCGCGACCTCAACGCCATCGGCGCCGCGCAGCTGGCCATCGGCGGCGCGCCGGCGGGCACCTTCGTGCAGGACGCCACCGCGGCCGACCGGCTGAGGGACGCCAACCGCCTGGGCTTCAGCGGCGCGGCCGAGGGCATCGTGCTGCGCGAGGGCGCGGTGCTGCGCGCGGGCGAGGTGTTCCTGGTCACCGACCGCCGCGACTCGGGCATCACCGTCGAGTCCGGTGCCGGCATCGACACGCTGGGCCGCGGGCCGGCGGCCTGGGACTCGCGCCGTGGCTACATCTACGAGCCGGGCTTGCGCAGCGTGCTGGCGGTGTCCAACGGCTGGATCGACATCCAGCCGCCGTCTGCATCGAGCGGCGGCCAAACGGGCCCCGGCCGCATCGACATCGGCGTGTGCGCCCCCAGCGGCAACTGCAGCGCTGGCGCGCGGCTGTATTCCGAAGGCACCATCACCGCCGCCACCGACCAGGCCTTCACGCTGGGCGACAGCACGCGCTACGGCACGCGCAACCTGGTGCTGGCGCTGGGCGGCATCAACGTCGGCGGCGAACGCGCGCTGGGCGATGCCGCCACGCGCGGCGCGCTGCCGCCGGGCCTGACGCTGAACCAGTCCGTGCTCGACCGTCTGCTGCGCGGCGACACCAGCACCGGCGCACCCGCGCTGGAGAACCTGGTGTTCACCGTGCGCGACGCGGTCAACTTCTTCGGCTCGACGCAGCTGTCGACCATCGACCCCGCCACCGGCCAGTCGACGATCGCGCGCCTGATGCTGACCACGCCCGCGATCTACGGCTGGGGCGATGCCGACAGCGTGGCGCGCATCCACACCGACGTGCTGGTGTGGAACGGCACGCGCACGCCGCCCGGCCTGGTGGCCACCGGCGGCGCGGGCACCGGCAGCGGCCGGCTGCAGATCGACGCCCGGCGCATCGAGCTGGGCGCCGCGCGCGACATGCGCGTGGACACCGTGCACGACATGGACCGGCTGGTGCTGGGCTTCGGCGAGGTGCAACTCAACGCCAGCGAGCAGGTCACGGCGCGGCAGAAGGGCTCGCTCTCGGTCTACCAGTCGCAGGGCGCGTGGGACGAGGCGGCCAAGGGCCATGTGCGCACGGGCGGCGCGCTGCGCATCGACACGCCGCTCCTGACCGGCGAGGCCGGCTCGGTGATGCGCTACACCGCTGGCGGCGACGTGCGCGTGGCCGCGCCGCAAGGCATGCAGCCGGCCACGATGACCGACGCCGAAGCGTCGCGCGCGCTGGGCGCCGAGATCGCCATCGCCGGGCGCAGCGTGGCGCTCGACACCGCCGTGGTGCTGCCCAGCGGCAAGCTGGTGCTGCGCGCCGACGGCGACGTGCAGCTGAACGACGGCGCACGGCTGGACCTGGCCGGGCGGCGCCTGCGCTTCTTCGACGTCGACAAGTACAGCTGGGGCGGCGACGTGGAGATCGAAAGCCGCACGGGCAACGTGCGCCAGGCCGCGGGCGCGCAGATCGATCTGTCGGCGCAGAACAACCGCGCCGGCCGGCTGGCCGTCACCGCGCTCGGCGCGGGTGCCGGCAGTGTCGAGCTGCTGGGCCGCATCGCCGGCGGCAGCAGCGGCGAGTACGACGCGGGCGGCACGGCGGTGCCCTACGCGGCCGGGCGCATCGACGTGCGCGCGCAGCGCCTGGCCGACTTCGCCGGCCTGAACCGCCGCCTGACCGACGGCGGCGTGGTCGGCGAGCGCAGCTTCCAGCTCAAGCAGGGCGACCTGGTGGTGGGCGACGAGCTGAAGGCGCGCGAGATCAACCTGTCGGTCGACGGCGGCCACCTCACCGTGGCCGGCACCGTGGACGCCGGCGGCGTGCAGGTCGGCAGCATCCGGCTGGCGGCACGCGACGGCGTCACCATTGCCGGCAACGCGCTGCTCGACGCGCACGGCACGCGGCTGCGCGTGGACAGCTACGGCCAGGCCATCGAGGCGCCCAACCGCGCCACCATCGAGATCGACAGCGGCAAGGGCCGCCTCGTGCTGGAGAGCGGCGCGCGCATGGACCTGCGCGCCGGCACGGACGGCACGCCGCGCGCCTTCGGCACGGTGGAACTCAACGCGCCGCGCCTGGGCGGCGCGCGCGGCAACGACATCGACATCGACGCCGGCGGCACGCAGCGCATCGAGGGCGCACGCACGATCACCGTCAACGGCTTCTTCCGCTACGACGACGCGCCCACGGGCACCGACCCGGACATCAGCGGGCGGCCCTACCAGCGCATCGACCAGGCCTACCTGCAGGCCAAGCACGAGGACAGCACGGCCTTCATGCGCAACGTGCTGGCCAACGGCGCGCTGGTCGACGGCCGGCTGGCGGGCCTGCGCGCCTACGGCGATGCCTTCCACCTGCGCCCCGGCGTGCAGATCGTGAGCCGGACGCCCGACGGCGACCTGCAGATCGACGGCGACCTCGACCTTTCGGCCTTCCGCTACGACAGCCTCAATGCACGCACGCAGCGCACCGGCGTCTACGGCTCGGGCGAGGCCGGCGCGCTGGTGATGCGCGCGGGCGGCAACCTGAAGATCCACGGCAGCATCAACGACGGCTTCGACACCTCGGCGCTGCCGGCCACGCGCGACGACGACGGCTGGGTGCTGCTGAAAGGGCGCGTGCCCTTCGGCGGCGACGTGGTGGTGCCGCGCGGCGGCGTGGTCACGCTGGCCGAGAACACCTTCCTGCAGCCCGGTCGTGCGCTCAACTTCCAGGCGCCGCTCAAGGCCATGAGCCTGGCCGCCGGCACCGTGCTGCCGGTGCGCGCGGTGCTCACCGAGGGCTACACGCTGCCCGCGGGCACCGTGCTCGGCGGCGCGGTGCGCGATGCGTCCGGCCAGGTCCTTCATACGGCCGGCACCGTGCTGGCGCGGCCGCTCGTGCTGGGCGCGAACATGCAGCTGGACCCCGGCGTGCGGCTGGCGGGCGCGGCCAAGGTCGGCCCGATGCTGTGGCCGGTCGGCGTGCCGCTGCCGTTCCCCGACGGCGCCGTGCTGGACGTCAACCAGCCGCCGTTCTACCGCTACAACGGCCCGGTGCTGGCGCGCGAGGTGCCGCTGCAGCGCGGCGCCGTCATCCCGGCCGAGACGGTGGTCGTGCTGCCCGGCGGCGCGGCGTCGGTGCGGCTGCGCCTGGCCGATGGTGACGGCAACCAGGGCCGCAACTTCGCCATCGCGCCGATGCTGGCCGAGGGCTCGCAGTCGTGGTCGATGCGCCTGGTGGCCGGCGCCGACACGCAGGCCGCCGACAGCCGCGCGCTGCAGCCGCGCGGGCCGCAGCGCGACCTGCTGCTGGCCGACACGCACTACGGCAACGCCTTCACGAAGCAGCTGGTCTCCGGCGGCAAGGTGTGGTCCTGGAACCAGCAGGCGGAGGACGAAGGCCTGGGCGGGAAGGGCGTGATCCTCACGCCGGAGGAAGTGTCCTGGGGCATGTGCGACATCGGCTATTGCGACCTGGTCTCCGAGACCCCCGAGGTCTGGGACTTCAAGTCCTACCCCGTGCGCCAGCCGCTGTTCAGCGTCGTGCGCACCGGCACCGGCGACCTGGACCTGCTGGCCGGCAACGACTTCACGCAGCGCTCGCCCTACGGCATCTACACCGCCGGCACGCGCGCCGCGGCGCGCGCGGACGACGCCGACTTCCACCTGCCGCGCGCCAAGGGCCCGCAAGGCACGGTGCTCAACGGCGGCTACGACATCTTCGAGCAGTTCGTCGACAGCCAGAGCCTGTACCGCGCCTGGTACCCCGACCACGGCGGCAACCTGCGCATGCGCGTGCAGGGCGATGCGCGCGGCGACACCATCGGCGTGCGCGGCAACATGCGCCGCACGACCGACGAACTGGGCGTGTTCCGCAAGCAGATGCCCAGCGCCATGCTCGGCAACTGGCTGTGGCGCCAGGGCACCGGCAGCGTGGTGCCGGGCGCCGAGGGCGTGCCCACCGCGTGGTGGATCAACTTCGGCAGCTACGTCGCGGGCCACGAAGGCACGACCTACGACCTCGGCGGCCTCTGGCCCTATCTGGTGGGCTTCACCGGCATCGGCACGCTGGGCGGCGGCAACCTGGTGTTCGAGACCGGCGGCAACGCCGGGATGATGGAGCAGATGGGCGACCACAGCGCCACCTACGTGGCGCGCAGCCAGGGCCTGCATCTCGCCGTGGGCAGCACCGGCCGCGTGACGCGCGCGGGCGAGCTGCTGCTGACCGGCGGCGGCGACCTGGACGTGCGCATCGGCGGCACGCTGAACCCGGCGCCCGAGGTGCGCGCAGTGCCTGCCAGCACCACCTGGCAGGCCGGCAGCCTCCAGCGCTACGACCGCATGCGGCTGGACCTGAACGGGGTCTTTGCCAACCTGCGCGGCGCGCTGCGGCTGGAAAGCGGCGCGGTGGGCGGCATCGAGCTGGACTTCGGCACGCCCGGCCCGAAGGACTCGCGCGCGCTCAGCCCCTACGTCGCGGGCTCGTCGATCGCCTCGGGCGGCCCGGTGCTGATTCCCGGCGACGCCGGCGTGCGGCTCGATGCGCGCGGCGACCTGGTGCTGGGCGGCGTGGCCGATCCGGGGCGCGTGCCCACGCTCACGCACGGCACGCCCTTCAGCGCCAACGGCACGCAGCACCCGGGCGAGGGCTGGACCTGGTTCTCGCTGTGGACGCCGTCGACCGCGATCGACCTGTTCAGCGCCGGCGGCAACCTCACGCCGACGCTGGGCTGGACCGACCTGGGCGATCGCACCAACCACCAGGCGACCGACGGCCGCTTCGTCTACCCGGCGGTGCTGCGCGCGCTGGCGGCCAGCGGCAGCCTGTACTACGGCAGCGCGAGCTCGGGCGTGCGCGACGAATCGAGCAACGGGCCGGTGCTGTCGCCCTGGAGCCTCACGCTGGCGCCGTCGCCGGTCGGCCCGCAGTACGCGGTGAAGCGCACCGCGCAGCTGGAGCTGCTGGCGCGCGACTCCATTCATGCGGCGGGCTACACCATCACGCCCTCGGGCGCCGATCCGTCGCGGCTGGTGGACCCGTACCAGAGTTCGCCGCGCTGGGCGGCGAACTCTGGTACGGCCGCGAGCTGATCCACAACACGGCCGCCGACGCGCTGCTGCCCTCCATTGCACTGGACGGCCAGAATTCGTGGCTGCGCTTTCCGCTGTTCACGCTCACCTCGCCCAGCGTGGCCGACGTGGCGCCGGCGGGCCAGCCGCCGTCGCGCTTCTATGCGCTGGAGGGCGACATCGTGGGCCTGCGCACCGGCTCGATCGTCTACCGCGGCTCCAACACCGGCGTGGCGACGCCGAACGGGCTCTGGTACGAAGGCGCCGGCCCGGTGGCGATCCGCGCCGGGCGCGACATCGTCGGCGCCGGCACCGCGCTGGGCGAGGTCGATCTCGTGCCGTCGGAGGGCGCGGGCTGGCGCGGGCGCGATTTTCCCGGCCGGCCGGAACTGCCGCCGCAGCCGCAGACGCTGAACGCCGCCTCGGCGCGCGGCAACCTGATCGTGCACCGCCACGCCGATGACGTGTCGGTGGTGGAGGCCGGGCGCGACATCCGCAACAGCAGCTTCCACATCGCCGGCCCCGGCGAGCTGGTACTGAGCGCCGGGCGCGAGCTGTACATGGCCGACAAGGGCGAGCTCAAGAGCCTGGGCGCCATCGTCAACGTGAAGCCGGGCGACCGCAGCAACGGCGCCGGCATCTCGGTGGCGGTGGGCGTGGGCCGCGACGGGCCGGACTGGGCCGGCTTTGCCGCGCGCTACCTCGACCCCAAGCGCCGCGCCGCGAGCGGCCAGCCCTTCGCCGACCAGCCCGGCACCGCGCTGTACAGCTATGGCGGCGAGCTCACGCTGGCCGGGTGGCTGTCGCAGCAGTTCGGCTACGGCGGCGACGAGGCCGGCGCCGATGCCTACCTGAAGCGCAAGCAGGCCGAGATCGACGGCCAGCGCAGCGAAGGCGGCGGCAGCACGCGCCGCGACCTGGTGCGCGAGTTCGGCCTGGCCGAAGGCCTGCACCTGGTGAACTGGCTGCGCGATCGCTTCGGCGGGCGCAACAGCCAGGGCCGCCACTTCGACGCCGCCACCATGGACGCGCAGGCCTTCTTCGCCGCGCTGCCGCCCGAGCAGCAGCAGGTGTACCTGCGCAACGTGTACTTCGCCGAGCTGCGCGCCGGCGGGCGCGAGTACAACGAGGAGGGCGGCCCGCGCCGGGGCAGCTACCTGCGCGGGCGCGAGGCCATCGCCACGCTGTTCCCCGCGCAGGGCGCCGACGGCAGCGCGCGCCGCTACCAGGGCGACCTGACCATGTTCAGCAGCGCCAACTACTACGCGAGCAGCTCGGACCCGTTCACCAAGCGCCCGCAGGCCGGCAAGAGCTACCTGCGGCGCGATGCCTGGACGGCCGCCGGCCGGCCCAGCGACATCGGCGTGTACGACGCGCTCGACGCCGGCATCCACACCAACTTCGGCGGCAACGTGAACATCCTCGTGCCGGGCGGGCGCACGCTGGTGGGGGTGGACGGCGGCTTCGTGCCGGGCGAGGGCTCGGGCGTGCTGACGCAGGGCGCGGGCGAGGTGCAGATCTATTCGCTGGACAGCATCCTGCTGGGCCAGAGCCGCATCTTCACCACCTTCGGCGGCGGCATCCTGGCCTGGTCGGCGCAGGGCGACATCAACGCCGGGCGCGGCTCCAAGTCGACCGTGGTCTACACGCCGCAGCGGCGCCTGTACGACGACGCCGGCAACGTCAGCCTGTCGCCGACCACGCCCAACACCGGCGCCGGCATCGCCACGCTGAACCCGATCCCCGAGGTGCCGCCGGGCGACATCGACCTGATCGCGCCGCTGGGCACCATCGACGCGGGCGAGGCGGGCATCCGCGTGTCGGGCAACGTGAACCTGGCGGCGCTGCGCGTGGCCAATGCCGAGAACATCCAGGTGCAGGGCAAGTCCACCGGCGTCCCGGTGGTGGCGGCGGTGAACGTGGGCGCGCTCACCAACGCCAGCGCCGCCGCCTCGCAGGCCGCGACCGCGGCGCAGGACGCCGTGCAGCGCGACCGCGCGGCCCAGCGCCAGGCGCTGCCCTCGGTGTTCACCGTGCGCGTGCTCGGCTTCGGCAACGAACCCGCGGGCGGCGAGGGCGGTAGCGGTGCCGGCCGCGAGCGCAGCGGCGCGGCCTACGACCCCAGGGGCGTGGTGCAGGTGCTCGGCGCGGGCGCGCTCACGACCGCGCAGATGCAGTCGCTCACGCCGGGCGAGCAGCGGGGGCTGAAACGCTGAGGCGCTGAACCTTTGCGCTACCCGCATAGGCGGAAAAAACACAAGGGCCTCCCATGCGGAGGCCCTTCTTCTTATGTGCGCGAAACCCGCCGCGCCGGACCTCGTGCCGATTTCTTGATGAAGTTTTCGTGACAAACGACAGTCGCCGCGCACGCCGTGCGTCTAGGTATCGGTACGCAGCAGCGACATGAAGGCTCTCCACCATGAGCCGCTGCCACGCGAGCTTCATCCTTGAGAACCGAGCTGTAAATGCATGACATGAAGAAGAACGCCCCACCGACCTGCTGGAGAGCGGTGTGGCTGGCGGTGATGGCGATCGGTGCCCCGGCGGCAGCGTTCGCACAAGCACCTGCCGCTGTCTCCACGCCGGCCGCGACCTCGGCCACCCCACCGGCCGCGCCCGCAACCACCGAACCGGCCCGCAAGGTCGACATCGCCGAATACATCGTGCGCGGCAACACCGTGCTCGACGCCCGCGCCATCGAGAAGGCGGTCACGCCCTTCCTCGGCCCCGAGCGCACGCTCAAGGACGTGGAGGGCGCGCGCGACGCGCTGCTCGCGGCCTACCAGGCGGCGGGCTACCAGTCGGTGTACGTCGACCTGCCCGAACAGCAGGTCACGCAGGGCGTGGTGTTCCTGCAGGTCAACGAGACCCGCGTGGGCCGCGTGCGCGTGGTGGGCGCCGAGTACAACTCGCCGCTCGACGTGCGCGACCAGGTGCCGGCGCTGAAGGAGGGCGGCGTGCCCGACTTCAACAAGGCCCAGGCCGAGCTCACCGCGCTCAACCGCAGCCCCAAGCGCCAGGTGATGCCGCTGGTGCGCCCCGGCACCATGCCGGGCACGATGGACGTCGACCTGAAGGTCGAGGACCAGAGCCCGTGGCGTGCCAGCGTGGGCCTGAACAACGACTACAGCGCCGACACGCGCAAGCTGCGCGCCAGCGCCTCGCTGGGCCACGACAACCTCTGGCAGATGGGCCACAGCGCCTCCATCAGCTTCTTCGGCGCGCCGCAGGACCTGAACCAGACGCAGGTGTTCTCGGCCTCCTACAACGCGCCGCTCAAGGGCACGAACTGGAGCCTGGAGGCCAACGCCTTCGTGTCCGACAGCAACGTGGCCACCGTGGGCGGCACCACCGTGCTGGGCAAGGGCCACTCGATCGGCCTGAAGGCCACCTACACGGTGCCCAACACCGGCAACTGGTGGCATGCCTTCAGCGTGGGCGTCGACTTCAAGAACAACAAGGAAGCGCTGACGCTCAAGGGCAGCGGCGACACCGTGCCGCTCAAGTACGCGCCGATCACGCTGTCGTACTCGGGCTTCCGCCAGACCGACAAGAGCCAGTACGGCGTGGGCGTGTCGCTGGTGGCGGGCACCAGCAGCTCGTTCAAGTACGGCAGCGACTGGGCGGCCTTCGACTACAAGCGCTACAAGGCCTCGCCCAGCTTCATGGTGCTCAAGACCGACCTCAACGGCGCGCACAGCTTCGAGGGCGGCACGCAGGTGGCCTTCCGCGTCAACGCACAGATGACCGATTCGCCGCTCGTCTCGAGCGAGCAGATCGCCGCGGGCGGCATGAACTCGGTGCGCGGCTACCTCTCGGCCGAGGCCACCGGCGACTACGGCGTGGTCGGCTCGGTCGAGCTGCGCAGCAAGCCGCTGGCCTTCCTGGGCAGCACCGTCGAGAACTGGCGCGTGTACGCCTTTGCCGACGCCGCGCGGCTGCGCCTGAAGAGCCCGCTGCCCGAGCAGGCCGAGCGCTTCTCGCTGTATTCGGTGGGCGTGGGCACGACCTTCAAGGTGGGCACGTATTTCTCGGGCCGCGTCGACATCGGCTATCCGCTGGTCGACGGGCCGCGCACCAGGAAGCACGACACGCAGGTGAATTTCAGCATCACCGCGAGCTACTGACCGAACGAACGACCGACGGCAACAGCCATTCCTCTTTTCGATTTTTTTCTCATTCCACGAGCTTTCCGGAGAACCCTGTCATGCGACGACTTCTTTTCATCGCGCTCACGCTGTTGAGCACGCTCCTGCCGGGCCTGGCCCATGCCTGGTGGCAGGCCGAGTGGGCCTACCGCAAACCCGTCACCATCGACGGCGGCCCGCAGGCCGGCGCCATCGGCAGCGATGCCGGGCGCGTGCCGGTGCTGGTGCGCCTGCACACGGGCAACTTCAAGTTCGAGGGCGTGAGCGAGACCGGCGCCGACCTGCGCTTTGTCGCGGGCGACGACAAGACCGTGCTCAACCACCAGATCGAACAGTTCGATCCGCTGCTGGGCATCGCGCTGATCTGGGTCGACGTGCCCAACGTCTCGGCCGGCACGCCGCAAAAGCTGTGGATGTACTACGGCAACCCCAAGGCCCCGGCCTCGGGCAACGGCCAGCGCAGCTTCGACCCCGACTACACGCTGGTCTACCACTTCGCCGAAGGCGCGGTGCCGCCGCGCGACACCACCGCCTACGGCAACAACGGCCAGACCGCGGCGGTGCCCGTCGAAGGCACGGTCATCGGCAAGGGCGCCCAGCTCGGCAACGGCGCGCTGATGCTGCCCGCCACGCCCTCGCTGGCCGTGACGGCCGGCGGCACGCTGACCTTCTCGGCCTGGATCAAGCCCGATTCGCTCGGTGCGCGCCAGGCGATCTATGCGCGCCGCGACGGCGCCGGCGAGCTCGTGGTCGGCATCGACCAGGGCGTGCCCTTCGTGCAGGTGAACGGCCAGCGCAGCACGCCGGGCCAGCCGGTGCAGGCCGGCCAGTGGTCGCACCTGGCGGTGAAGGCCGAGGGTGACAGCGTCGCGCTGTATGTGGGCGGCCGTCCGGCCGTGTCGCTGGCCGCGAAGCTGCCCGCACTGAACACCGCCGCGGCGCTCGGCGCCGATGCGCCGGCTGCCGCACCCGCTGCACCGGGCGCTGCACCCGTGGCCGGCTTCGCGCCGTTCACCGGTGCGATCGACGAAGTGCGCCTGTCGAAGGTCGCACGCCCCGACGCGCTGCTGCTGGCCGATGCCGTGTCGCAAGGCGCCGAATCGCGCCTGGCCGCGTTTGGCCCCGACGAGCAGCAGGCCGGCAAGAGCCACTTCGGCTTCATCCTGGCCGCGATGCCGCTGGACGCATGGATCGTGGTCGGCCTGCTGGGCCTGATGATGGCGCTGTCGTGGGCCATCATGATCGGCAAGGGCCGCAACTTCGGCGCCACCTCGCGCGCCAACGCCACCTTCATCGAGCACTTCCGCGAAGCCGCCGGTGCGCCGCTGGACCGCCTGGCCACCAACAACACGGTGCCGCAGGAAGTGCGTGCCGATTCCTCGCTGTGGCGCCTGTACGAAGTGGCCATCGAGGAAATGCGCCGCCGCCATGACCGCGGCTACGACCTGAACGCCGTGTCGGCCTCCACCATCGGCGCGATCCGCGCCGCGATGGACGGCGTGATGGTGCGCGAGACCGAGCGGATGTCCAAGCGCATGAACTGGCTGTCGACCACCATCGAAGGCGCGCCGTACGTGGGCCTGTTCGGCACCGTGATCGGCATCATGCTGGTGTTCGTGGTGGCGGCCATGGCCGGGGCCGTGGACATCAACTCGGTGGCGCCCGGCATGGCCGCCGCGCTGCTGTGTACCGCCGCCGGCCTGGGCGTCGCGATCCCCGCGCTGTTCGGCTACAACTGGCTGGCCTCGCGCTCGGACGCCATCGGCGCCGACATGGCCGTGTTCGTCGACGAGTTCGTCACGCGCCTGGCCGAAGAGCAGGGCGAGGGCCGCTCGCTGCCGGTGGCCGTGCAGGCGCGCCGCGCCTGAGGACCGCGCACCATGGCAAACACAGCCGCGAAGTTCGCCGTGCGCAAGCGCACGGGCGGCATCAACATCACGCCCTTCGTCGACGTGCTGCTGGTGGTGCTGGTGATCTTCATCCTCACCAGCAACGCCAGCATCCCGGGCATCAAGGTCGACCTGCCCAAGGCCAGCGCCTCGGTGGCGCTGGAAAAGCCCAAGACCAAGGCCATCACGATCGACAACGCGGGCAACGTGTTCCTGGACGCCTACCCGGTCACGCTGCCCGAACTCGAGGAGCGCCTGCGCACCGAGAAGGCGCTGTCGCCCGACTTTCCCGTGATCGTGCGCGGCGATGCCAGCGTGCAGTACGCGAAAGTGGTCGACGTGCTCGACCTGCTGCGCCGCATCGAGCTGAACCAGATCGGCCTCGTGACCGGCAAGCAGAAGTGAGGACCGGAGCGTGAACCCTCGCGACCCGATTTCTTCTGCCTCGCCCGCGCCGCGCTCCAGCGGCACGGGTGGAACGGCCGCGCTGTGGCGCCGCTGGGGCGGGGTGGTCATCGGCCTGGCGATCGTCGTGGCGCTGGCGCTGCTCGTGTGGCGGCTCCTGTCCGACACCGCGAGCCAGAAGCGCGTGGTGGCCGACGCGCCCACGCTGATGCTGCCGCCGCCCCCGCCACCGCCGCCCGAACCCGAGAAGCTGCCCGAGCCCGAGCCGGAAAAGATCAAGCCCGAAGTGGTCGAGCCCGAGCCCAAGCCGGTCGAGCCGCTGGAAGCGCCAAAGGACGACGCGCCGCCCAGTCCCTCGAAGGACCTGGGCGACCCGGTGACCATGGACAGCGCCGGCCAGGCCGGCAACGACGCCTTCGGCATCCAGGCCGGCAGCGGCGGCGGCATGAGCGGCACCGGCGCCGGCGGCGGCCTGGGCAGCGGCTCGTATGCGCGCTACGTTTCGAGCATGTTGCAGCAGGCGCTGTCGCGCGACCCGCGCACGCGCCAGCTGGTGTTCGACGACATCCAGATCGACCTGTGGCTCGGCGCCGACGGCAAGACCACGCGCGCCCAGCTGGTGCGCGGCACCGGCACCGAGGACATCGACGAGGCCGTGCTGGCGCTGGTGCGCGGGCTCGATCGCGTCGACGAACGTCCGCCGGCCTCGATGCGCTTTCCGATGCGCGTGTCGATGAGAGGCCGCCGGCCATGACTTTCCACACCTGTACGGCCGACGCCCGGCCCGACTCCTTTCCTCCAGTGAACGAAGCGATGAACACCCTGCACAACACCCTCCCGCGCCGGGGCGCGATGCCGGCCCTGCGCCAGTGCGCGCTCGCGGCGGCCGTGGCCTCCGCCTTCGTGCTGTCGGCCGGCACCGCCATGGCCCAGACCGCCGCCGCGCCCGCGGGCGAATCCGCCATGGTCAAGCTGATCCGTGGCCTCATTCAAAGCGGCACGCTCGCCAAGGACGTGGGCGAAGCGCTGCTGGCCCAGGCCCAGACCGAAGCCATCGCCGCGCAGCAGGCACAGCGCCAGGCGGCCGTGTCGGCCACCGCCGCATCGGCCACCGTCGCGGGCGGCATGCGCCTCGAAGCGGGCGACGTGCGCGTGCCCTACATCTCGCAGACCGTGCGCGACCAGATCCGCGACGAGGTCAAGGCGCAGGTCATGGCCCAGGCCAAGGACGAAGGCTGGGCCGCGCCCAACGAGACGCCCGAGTGGAGCAAGCGCATCCGCTTCGAAGGCGACGTGCGCGTGCGCAACGAGTCGCGCAGCTACGCCGGCAACAACAGCGACATCGAGATCAACTGGCCCTCGCTCAACCAGGGCGCCGGCTACGACGTCAACCCGAACACCAACCTGTCGCTGCCGTCGATCCTGAACACGCGCCAGGACCGCCGCAACCTGTTCCGCGCCCGCGCACGCGTGGGCCTGCTGGCCGATCTGTCGGAGAACACCAAGGCCGGCGTGCGCCTGGCCTCGGGCGGCGACGAGAGCCCTGTCTCGACCACCACCACGCTGGGCGGCGGCCTGGGCAAGAAGAGCGTGTGGCTCGACCAGATGTGGATCTCGCACAAGCCGACCGACTGGCTCACCGTGACCGGCGGCCGCTTCGGCAACCCCTTCATGTCGACCGACCTGCTGTATTCGAGCGACCTGAACTTCGACGGCATTGCCGCGCAGTTCGACAAGAAACTCGCTGCGAACCGCGACCTGTCGCTGTTCGGCACGCTGGGCCTCATTCCGCTCGAGTACTCGGCGGACGGTTCGCCCACGCGCAGCCAGCGCAAGATGAAGAGCGAGAACAAGTGGCTGCTCGGCGCGCAGGTGGGCGCCGACTGGAAGATCAACGAAGACAACCGCGTGCGCGGCGCGCTGGCGTACTACAACTTCCGCAACGTCAGCGGCCAGGTCTCCGAGCCCTGCGCGCTGTACGCGGGCGCCGACGGCTGCAGCACCGACTGGTCGCGTCCGGCCTTCATGCAGAAGGGCAACACGCTCATGCTGCTGCGCGACATCTCGCTCGACCCGCTCAACCCGGCCGGCACGCCGCAGCCGCAGTACGTGGGCCTGGCCTCGAAGTTCCGCCTGATCGACCTGAACCTGCGCTGGGACACCCAGGTGGCCGGCAACAACCTGCGCCTGGACGCCAACTTCGTGCGCAACACCGCCTACGACGCCAACGACATCTGGAAGCGCGGCGGCATCCGTGGCGCCATCGTGAACAACTTCGGCCCGACCGGCGGCACCACCCAGTCCGACTTCAAGAGCGGCGGCAACGCCTACATGCTGCAGGCCACCTACGGCAAGCCGGCACCGGCCGCGCGCGGCGACTGGAACGTGCTCGCGGGCTACAAGCGCATCGAGCCCGACGCCATGCCCGACGGCTACAACGATTCGAGCTTCCACGGCGGCGGCACCAATGCGCGCGGCTACTTCCTGGGCGGCTCGTACGCGATCGACAAGAACATGTGGTTCACCGGCCGCTGGATCTCGACCAAGGAGGTCTACGGCCCGCCGCTGTCGATCGACACCCTGCAGCTCGAATTCAATGCGCGTTTCTAAGAAGGAGTCCGCCGTGTCCCGAACGATCTTCCCGGCGCTGGCCCTGGCCGCGCTGGCCGCCACGGCCGGCGTCGCGCAGGCCCAGCAGCCGCAGGGCCAGAGCATGGAGGAGCGGCTGCGCGCGCAGCTGCGCACCACCACCACCCAGCTGCAGCAGGCGCAGAACGAGCTGGCCGCGCTCAAGGCCGGCCAGCCCGCGGGCAAGGCGCCCGCGGCACCCGGCGCGCCGCCGGCCGCGTCCGAGCTCGAGACGCTGAAGAAGGAACTGGCCGCCAGCCAGGCCCAGCTCGCGTCCGAGCGCCACGCGCGCGGCCAGGCCAGCGCCGGCAACGCGCAGCTGCGCGAGCAGGCCCAGGCCGCGAGCGAGAAGGCGGGCGCGCAGATCGCGCAGTTCCGCGGCGCCTACGACGAGCTGCTGAAGATGGCGCGCGCCTCCGAGGCCGAGCGCCAGCGCCTGGCCGGCGAGGCCGCGCTGCAGCGCACCGCGCTCACGCAGTGCGAGGCCAAGAACACGCAGCTGTATGCCGTCGGGCAAGAGGTGCTGCGCGCCTACGAAACCATGGACGTGGGCAGCGTGCTCGCCTCGCGCCAGCCCTTCGCGGCGCAAAGCCGCGTCAAGTACGAACAGATCGCGCAGCAGTACGGCGACAAGCTCTACGAGAGCCGCTTCGACGTGCGCGCCGTGAGCGCGCCGGCGCCTGCGGCTGCTGCATCCGCCACGGAAGGAAAGCCCCAATGAACCCCGCACAAGCCACCCCCGCAGCCGGGCTCGGCCGCCGCCTGCGCGCGGCAGCCGGCGTGCTGCTCGTCTCGTCGGTCGGCGTGGCCGCCGCGCAGCAACCCGCCGCGCCCGGCCCCGCCGTGGTCGCACGCATCGGCGAAGTAACCATCGGCCAGGACGAGATCGAGAAGCTGCTGCAGACCCTGCCCGAGACCGAACGCGCCGCCGTCAAGGCCGACCGCGCGAGCCTCGACGGCTGGCTGCGCCAGCGCCTCGTGAGCGAAGCGCTGCTGCGCGACGCCCGTGCCAAGGGCTGGGCCGACCGGCCCGACGTGAAGGCCAAGATCGACGCCGCCACGCGCGAGATCACCGCGCGCATCGTCGCCACCACCTACCTCGAATCCGTGAGCCAGGTGCCCGCGGGCTTCCCGTCGGACGCCGAGGTGAAGGCCGCCTACGACCAGGGCAAGACCGGCTTCAACCTGCCGGCCGCCTACCGCGTGGCGCAGATCTACCTGGCCACGCCCGAGCGCGACCCGGCCGCCATCGCCAAGGTGCGCGACGAAGCCAACCGCCTCGCCAAGCAGGCACGCGGTGGCGACTTCGCCGCCGTGGCGCGCGCCAGCTCGCAGGACCGCCGCAGCGCGGAACGCGGCGGCGAGGTCGACACGCTGCCGCTTGCGCGCATCCTGCCCGAGCTGCGCGACACGGTGGCCAGGCTCAAGCAGGGCCAGGTCAGCGAACCGGTGCAGGCCGAGGCCGGCTTTCACATCGTCAAGCTGCTCGACACCCAGCCCGCGCGCACCGCCACCCTCGAGGAAATGAAGCCGCAGCTGCAGGCCGCGCTGCGCCAGCAGCGGCAGCAGCAACTGGTGCAGGCCTACATGGCCCAGTTGGCGCCGCCGGCGCAACTGAGCATCGACAGCGCCGCGCTCGACGCCGCGCTCAAGAAAACCAACTGAACCCATTCCCCCTTTTCAGAAAGAAGAAGCACACCATGAACACCACCGCCACGACCCCGCAAGCCGACGACCAGGCCGCCACGCCAGTGCCTTTCGACATGCTCGACGCCGTCACGCCCGAGCAGGTGTCGGACGCCATCAAGGCCGCCGGCGGCGCCGTCACCGCCATCGAACAGGATGGCGTGGTGCGCCTGCACAGCGCCAGCCACGGCATCGGCTTCCAGGTGCTGTGGGGCAATGCCGTCACCACCACCCAGTACACCGACTTCACCTTGAGCTGCCCGTTGCGCGTGCAGGGCGGCACGCTGCCCGAGGCCGTGCTCGCCGCCTGGCACCGCAGCAAGCGCTTTGCGCGCGTGGCGCAGCACGGCGACTTCGTCGTGCTCGAGATGGACGTGGTCGTGGCCGGTGGCGTCAGCCCCGCCTACCTGGCGTTTGCCGTGCGCCTGTGGATGCAGATGATGGGCGAGTTCTTCCTGCACCTGCGCAACTACGGCCCCGCCGCCGAGACGCGCGGCGATGCGGCGAATGCCGACGCCGCCGCAGCTGCCACCGCCGCCGTCCAGGGTGTGCCCGCCGCCGCGTGATGCCACTGCCCATGCGCGCTGCATCCGGCCTGTCCGTGGACGACCACCACCATCCCTCGCACGACTCGCCCACGGGCCGCGCCATCCAGGCCGCAGCGCGCCAGGCGCAGCGTGCGCGCCGCGCCGAGACCGTGCGGCTGCGCCAGCGCGCCGCGCTGCTCGAGCTCCTGGTGCAGACCATGGCGGAGCTGCACATCTCGATGGCCGAGCTCAATGCGGCGCGCAAGGCGCTGGCGCCTGCGTGGCGCCAGGTGGGAGACGGGGGCGCCTCGCTCGATCGCGATCTGGAGCGTTGACGCACGGCGGCGAGGCCGCGGAGGGTAGGGCAGAATCGCCCGCCCCACGCTCCCGAAAGGCCGCCCCGTGACGACGCCCGCCCGCTCTGCCCAGATCGCCCAGACCACGCCCACGGGCGCCGCCATCGCAGAGAAGGTGGCGCAGGCCTACGACTTCGGCGAGGTCCGGTCGTGCGAGCTGCTGCGGCGCAGCTTCAACCATGTCTACGGCCTGCAGTTTGCCGACGGCCGCCACGCCGTCGCGCGCCTGAGCGCCGACCGCCCGCGCGGCGCCCCCAACATCGGCTACGAAACGGCGCTGCTCGTGCACCTGAAGGCCAGGGGCGTGCCGGTGGCCGGCGCGCTGGCTGCACGCGATGGCGCACATGCTGTCGCGATGGACCTGCCCGAGGGCGAGCGTCCGCTGATCCTGTTCGAGCACCTCGACGGCGACGTGCCCGGCGACGTGCTGCCCGACGTCGAAGCCACCGGCCACGGCCTGGCGCAGCTGCACGAAGCCGCGCAGGACTACCACGGCCCCGCCAGCCGCTACACCCTGGAACTGCCCGACCTGCTGCACGCGTCGCTCGAGCGCCTGCACGCCGCGCCCACCATGACCGACGCGCTGCGCCCGGAGTTCAGCGCCATCGCACGCACGCTCGAAGCCCGCATCACCGCGATGCCGACCCTGACGCGCGTTCACGGACACGGCGATTGCCACGGCATGAACAACTTCGTGACGGAGGGTCTTGACGGCGCGCGCGTCGCCTCGTTCTTCGACTTCGACGACGCGGGCCCCGGCTGGCTGGCCTACGACCTGTGCGTGTACCTGTGGGCGATGCACCCGCGCACCGTGGGCGGATCGCTCGACGCGACGTCGCTGGCGCGTTGGCGCAGCTACCTGGCGGGCTACCGCAGCGCGCGCCCGTTGCCCTCGGCGGATGTCGACGCCGTCGCCGCCTTCATGGCCGTGCGCCAGTTCTGGCTCATGGGCGAACACGCGGGCCGCATCGCGGTGTGGGGCACGCAGTCGATGCCGACGAGCTGGCTGCGCACGCAGGTGAAGATGTTGACGGCGTGGGCGGAGTTGCGAACACCCGAGTAAGGCGCGGGTTAGGATTCTTTGCATGTCGCACCGGTTGCCGCCCCTGCGTCGACTGGCTGCGGCATCCGCTCTCCTTTTGACCCCATCACCTGACAGTGGGCAACGCATGAAGATTTCAAATCTGGTTCGCGCTGTGCTTGCGACGCTCACCTGCGTGCTGCTCTCATCGCTGGGGCATGCAGAAATCTACAAGTGGGTCGACGCCAAAGGCCAGACGCACTACACCCAGCACAAGGCCGATGCGGGCAACGCCAAGACCGAGGAACTGAAAGTCTCCCCACCACCTGACACGTCGAATACCTTCACGCCGCCCATCAGCGACTGGCGTCCACGTGACCGGTCCGGCCTCCCCACGTCGACCCAGTCGCTCCGGCCCTATGGACCACCCGAACGCAAGGGACCCAAGGCGGTTTCAGACGGCATCGACCACGGCACGAATGCCTCGCGTTGTGCGCTGGCCCGAGACATCCTCAGTGGTGCCCGAGCACGCCGCAACAAGCCCACCGACACCTACGATCGCGAGGTGGCGCAGAACGACATCAAGGCGTTTTGCAACGCGCGCTGATGGAGATGTCGCTCAGGCGTTGGCGACCCAGCCTCTGAACGCCATGCCCGCATAGAACAAGCGGACGTTGGTGAAGCCTGTGTCATCCAGCAGTGCCTCTTCCTGCGCCGGGCTGAGCAGTGTCAACGTCGAGCCGATCGCGGAGGCCGCCTTGCGCGCGTTGTCCGGATCGACGCCGGAAGCCGCCGCGAAAGCGACGTAGCGTGAGAGCCACAGCTCTCGCTCCCCATGTGCCTGGGGAAAGCTGAGATGCGCCATGACGAACGGCGCACCGGGCTTCAGGCGGTGACGAATTTCCATCAGCGTCGACCTGCGTTCATCGAGCGTCAGGAAGTGCATCGTCAGCAGGCAGGTCGCTGCATCGAAGGGGCCTTCGGGTGCGGTGTCGGTGTAGCCATGGTGCAGCGCGACCCGCTCGGCGAGCGGACCCAGCGTTTCCGCGGCGAGGTCGAGCATGGGCTGCGACGGATCGACGCCGACGAAATGCCATCGGGGATGGGCCTGCGCGAGCACCTTCAACTCCATGCCACCGCCAGCGCCGATGACCAGCACGTTGGCAGCGTCCGGCGCGCGTTCGGCGACGAGCAGGGCTGTCATCGTCTGCAGGTCGTGCAGGCCTGGCACCAGGCGGGCGGTCTTCTCGGCGTAGTTGTTGGTGGTGGACGACGTGCTGAAGGCGGGCGTGGGCTGGGACATTTCCACAGTCTATGTGGGCATCGCGCGCTTCGCAGGCGTGGGGCTGCGGGAGAATCCAGTCAGAAGTGGGCCTCGCCCGAACTCGACGTCATTTTGCGGAGACCGCCTGCATGCCCATCCCGTCCCTCAGCGTCCGTCGTGCGGTGTCCGACGACGCCGCCCGCATCGATGCGCTCTACGGCCAACTGGTCGCAGACGCGGCGCGCTGCGTGCTGCCCGAACGCCTGCAGGCGTTGTCCGAAGACCCGAGGACGGCGCTTCTTGTTGCGGAGGTCGACGGCCAGGTGTGCGCCACGGTGCTGGTTTCGCTGTGCGAAGACGTGATGTACAAGCGGCAGCCATTCGCGGTCGTGGAGAACGTCGTCGTCGACGCGGCCGCTCGCAATCGAGGGGTGGGGGCCGCGCTGATGCGGGAGGTCGAGGCGTTCTGTGCGGCGAGCGATTGCTCGAAGATCATGTTGCTGAGTTCGGTGGAGCGTGAGGATGCCCATCGGTTCTTCGAGCGCTGCGGCTTCGATGCCTCGATCAAGCGTGGGCTCGTCAAATATCGACGGTCCTTTGCTTGAAGAGCGACCTCGGGGGCGCATGACAACGATCCTTCATCTCATCGGACCCGGCGGGGCGGGGAAAACCACGGTGGGTCCGTATCTGGCTCGCCGACTGGGCTGGGCGTTCGTCGATCTCGACCAGCACTTCATGTCCCGCGAAGGAAACATCGACGCCGTCATCGAGGCGTCTGGCTACTTGGGCTATGCAAGGCGGAACGCGGCCGTCTATCGGGAGGTTCGATCTGCGTTGACCCGTCCCACCGTTCTCGCGCTTTCGTCCGGATTCCTCACGTATCCGGAAGACGTGGAGGAGGGGTATCCCACGTTGCGTTGCGCCATCGAGACCGACGCGCTGACCTCGCTGCTGCTGCCAGCCTTCGAACTCGAGGCATGCGTGGAGGTGACCGTGCAACGCCAGCTTTCGCGGCCGTATTTGCGCGGTGACAGCGCAAGCGAGGAGCGGCGGATACGGGAGCGATTCCCAAAGTTCATGGCGATGCCGTGTGCCCGTTTCCGCAGCGATGCTGCGCCAGACGACGTCGCGTCGCAGATTGAAAGATTCGTGCGCAGGTGACGGATGCCGCTGCCGAAGAGAGAGCCAAGAGGCTCTCTCTCTCTTGCCGCCTCAGGCTGGTGTCGATACGCGCTTAGCGAGAGCCCCCCTCGCAAGCCGCCAAGTCATCCCGATCCCCACAACCGTCGCGATCAACCCCACCAGGAACACACTGTCGTGACCGTAGTGGTCGGCAATCAGCCCCGCCATCGGGCCCGTGACGCCGTACGCCAGATCCTGGAACGCCGCGAAGCCGCCGATGGCCGTTCCGCGCAGGTGGGCGGGCACGCGCTTGACGGCCTCCAGTCCCATGGCGGGGAAGACCATCGAGCACCCCATGCCGGTCAGCAGTGCGCCCACCATCGCCACGACGGGATGGGGCGCCAGCCACAGCAGCGCTTGACCCACAGCTTCGATCGCGAGGGAGACCAGCGCGACCTTGGTGCCGCCGATGCGGTCGGGCAAGCGACCCGCCAGCAGGCGCACCAGGACGAAGCCCAGGCCGAAGCATGTCAGTCCGTAGCCGGCACCCTGCCAGCCATGGGCCAGGAAGTACAGGGGAAAGAACGCGCCCAAGGCCGCAAAGCCGACGCCTTGCAGGCCCACGACCGCGCCTTGCTTCCAGATGAGTCCCAGCACATCGGAGAAGGGCGCGCGGCGCCCCTGTGCGGACATGGCGGGCGCGATGGACCACAGCATCGCGCCGCTGACCAGCGGCAAGGCGATGCTGCCCGCCATCAGGCCGGCGAAGCCGAGCCGCTCCAGCAGCCAGAGGCCCAGCGGGCCGCCCACCGCGAACGCGCCGTACATGCCGGTGCCGACGAGCGCCATGACCTGCCCGGACCGCGCGGGGCCCATGGCCGCCATCGCCCAGCCCAGCATGCCGACGAGCGCGAAGCTTTCGCCGAGGCCCAGCACGAGACGCCCCACCAGAAGAACCAGGTACGCGCCGACGCCATGGCCCAGCACGGGCAGCGAGGACGCCCAGCACAGGAGCGAAGCCGCCGCATAAAGGACAAGGCCCCGGAACATGGCGACCTTGCCGCCGCGTTCGTCAGCGAGCCGACCCGCCCAGCCGCGACTCAGGATGGTGGACAAGAAAGCAATGCCGACGCCCAGGCCGGACGCGACGTTGCCCATGCCCAGCGTCTGCGACACGTGGAGCGTCACGGCCGGCATCGACATCGCGACAGACAGGTAAGCGAGAAAAAGCGCGAGGGTCATCCAGACCAACGTGCGCAGGGAAGAAGAGTTTGTTTGGACGTTCGTCATCGAGCGCCGCTCCTTGAGTTTTCAAAGGCGGCACCAGCCGGTCGAATGGGCGGGACGATGAGCACCGAAGCGACCCACGCGCACCGCCAGTCGGCATGCGGGTGCCACTGGTGATGCGTTGGTTGACGTAAACGCTTACGGCTGGATGGAGCTCTGAACAGGTCAGAGTCGATTTTTGCAGCGGCGATTCTAGCAACGTGATCGAGAACGCATCACTCGCTCGCAGATGTCGGCCCGGTCTTCACGCGCCTGCCACTCGCCGGCGCTCCCTGTCCGGCTACAGTCGGATGGCTCCATGTCCCTGACCCTATGAACAGCATCACTCCCCGCGATCCCGCCCGAACGGCGCGGCGCTTCGCTGCACTCCCTCTCTTGTCGACGCCCACCCTGACGGTGGAGCGCACATAGCCATGCACGAAATCATCTGCCCCCATTGCAGCAAGGCATTCAAGATCGACGAAGCCGGCTACGCGGACATCCTGAAGCAGGTGCGCGACGGCGATTTCGAGAAGCAGCTGCACGAGCGGCTGGAACTGGCCGAGCGCGACAAGCGCGCCGCCGTCGAACTCGCACAGACCCGGGCCGCCGGCGAACTGCAGAAGGCCGCCGCCGCCAAGGACGGCGAGATCCAGGAACTCAAGGCGAAGCTCGAGGCCGGCGATGTCGCGCGCAAGCTCGCCGTGAGCGAAGCCCTGGGCGCCGTGGAACGGGAGCGCGACGCGCTCGCCAACGAGCTCGAAAAGGCCAAGCAGGACAAGCTGGCCGCCACCGCGCTCGCCGAGGCGCGGCACGTGGGCGAACTGCAGAAGAGCGCCGCCGCGAAGGACGTGGAAATCCAGGAACTGAAGGCCCGGCTCGACGCCATCGAGGTGGCGAAGAAACTCGCGATCAGCGAGGCCGTGAGCGTGGTCGAGAAGGAGCGGGACCAGTGGAAGAGCGGCCTCGAGCGGGCGGAGCTCGAGAAGCAACTCGCCGAGAAATCGCTCAAGGACAAGTACGAAACACAGATCAAGGACCGCGACGACGCGATCGAGCGGCTGCGCGACATGAAGGCGCGCCTCTCGACCAAGATGGTGGGCGAGACCCTGGAGCAGCACTGCGAGACCGAGTTCAACCGCATCCGGTCGATGGCGTTTCCCCGCGCCTATTTCGAGAAGGACAACGACGCGCGCACGGGCAGCAAGGGCGACTACATCTTCCGCGACGCGGACGAGGCCGGCACCGAGATCGTCTCGATCATGTTCGAGATGAAGAACGAGAACGACCGCACGGCCACGAAGAACCGGAACGAAGACTTCCTGAAGGAACTCGACAAGGACCGCACCGAAAAAGGCTGCGAGTACGCGGTGCTGGTGTCGCTGCTCGAGCCCGACAACGAGCTCTACAACACCGGGATCGTCGATGTGTTCCATCGCTACCCGAAGATGTATGTCGTGCGCCCGCAGTTCTTCCTGCCCATCATCACGCTGCTGCGCAATGCGGCGATGAATTCGCTCAAGTACAAGTCGGAGCTGGCGCTGGTCAAGGCGCAGAACATCGACATCACGAAGTTCGAGACCGAGCTGGAGACCTTCAAGGCCGCCTTCGGCAGGAACTACGACCTGGCCCACGGCCACTTCCAGAAGGCGATCGCGGAGATCGACAAGTCGATCGACCACCTGCAGAAGACGAAGGAGGCACTGCTCGGCACCGACCGGAACCTGCGCCTTGCGAACGACAAGGCACAGGACGTGACGATCAAGAAGCTGACGCGCGGCAACCCGACGATGGCGGCCAAGTTCGCTGAACTGAAGAAGCTCGGGTCTTCCGAGACGGAATGACGCTGGCGCCGGCGCTACCCAGGAAATACATGAACCACATCACCATCGACTACCGTCAGGACGTTCCCCTGGACCCGGCCGACGTCGCCCGCGTCTTCGACCGCTCCGGCATCAAGCGCCCCACGAACGACCTCGCCCGCATCGCGCGGATGTTCGCCGCGCCCAGCCTCCTGCTGTCGGCCTGGGTCGACAACGAACTGGTGGGGCTGTCGCGGTCGCTGACCGACCATGCGTACTGCTGCTACCTGTCGGACCTGGCGGTGGACAAGAAGTACCAGGGCCATGGCATCGGCCGGGAACTCGTGCAGCGCACGCAGGCGATCATCGGCGAGGAGGTGTCGTTGATCCTGCTCTCGGCGCCCGACGCGATGTCTTACTACCCGACGCTCGGCTTCGAGCTGGCGCAGAACGCGTACGTCATCCGGCGCAAGCGCTAGAGGCCACTGCGCCACGCCTCACGGCGACCGCCGTGACCCCGCCAGCCCGGCCTTCGCGTCCAGCAGGTGCCCGAGCGGCAGCGCCGTTTCCGACTTGATCTCGCGCAGCACGATGCTCGAGCGCACGTGCGTCACGCCGGGCAGGCTGAACAGCACCTCGTGCAGGAAGCGCTCGTAGTGCTTCATGTCGGGCACGGTCACGTTGAGGATGTAGTCCGCGGGCCCGGTGGCCGACACGCAGCGGATGATCTGCGGGCTCGCGGCCACGGCTTCTTCGAAGCGCTGCACCATCGCCTCGCTGTGGCGGTCGAGGTTCACCTCGGCCACGGCCGACACGTGCAGGCCCACGTGCTCGGGGTCGACGAGCGCGGTGTAGCCGCGGATGACGCCGGCCGCCTCCATGTCCTTGATGCGCTTCCAGCAGGGTGTGGGCGACAGGCCAACGGCCTCGGAAATCTGCTGCACGGTCTGCCGGCCGTCATGCTGCAGTGCAGAAAGAATCTTGAGGCAATGCTCGTCAAGAGAAACAGAACCGACGTTCATCGTGATTTTTGAGTGAATTCTTCTTCAAACAAGGGTCTGCGCCAGTGTATTGAAGAAACACTTACTTGGGGGGGCGCAGAACAATTCCGGGCATGAACGCCCCACTTGAAGCGACCGCACTCCGACGGCCCGACTACCAACTTTCCGACAACCTCTGGGCCGATGCCGGCTCGGTCTTCCTCACCGGCACGCAGGCGCTGATCCGCATCCTGGCGATGCAGGGCCAGCGCGACGCGGCACGCGGCCTGCACACGCAGGGCTTCGTCAGCGGCTACCGCGGCTCGCCGCTGGGCATGGTCGATCAGGCCATCTGGAAGGCCGGCGAGCGCTTCAAGAAAACCGGCATCCGCTTCGTGCCCGCCGTGAACGAGGAACTGGCCGCCACGCAGGTGCTGGGCACGCAGCGTGTCGAATCCGACCCCGAGCGCACCGTCGATGGCGTGTACGCCATGTGGTACGGCAAGGGCCCGGGCGTGGACCGCGCGGGCGATGCACTCAAGCACGGCAATGCGTACGGCTCGTCGCCGCACGGCGGCGTGCTGGTGGTGGCGGGCGACGACCACGGCTGCGTGTCGTCGTCGATGCCGCACCAGAGCGACCACGCCTTCATGGCCTGGCGCATGCCCGTGATGCAGCCCGCCAGCGTGGCCGAGTACCTGGAGTTCGGGCTGTACGGCTATGAGCTGTCGCGCTATTCGGGCGCGTGGGTCGGCATGGCGGCGCTGTCCGAGATCGTCGAGAGCGCGGGCACGGTGGACCTCGATGCGGTGAATGCGCGCGTGGCCGCCTGGGAAGACGCCGATGCCGTGCGCGCCGCCACCGGCCACGCCGCGCCGCCCGACGGCCTGCACTACCGCTGGCCCGACCTGCCGTCGCTGCGCATCGAGTCGCGGCTGGAAGACAAGCTCGCGGCCGTGGCCGCCTTCACCCAACGCAACAGCATCGACCGCCACGTCATCGTGAGCCCGCACGCCAAGGTGGGCATCGTCACCTGCGGCAAGGCGCACCACGACCTGATGGAGGTGCTGCGCCGGCTCGAGCTTTCGCCTGAGCAGCTCGCGCGCGCCGGCGTGCGGCTCTACAAGGTGGGGCTGAGCTTTCCGCTCGAGCAGACGCGCCTGAAGGAATTCGCGCACGGGCTCGACGAGATCCTCGTCGTGGAAGAGAAGGGCGCGGTGGTCGAGACGCAGCTGCGCGACATCTTCTACAACGCACCGCCCGATGCGCGCCCCGTGCTCGTGGGCAAGCACGACCGCGAGGGCCAGCCGCTGGTGTCCGCGCTCGGCGAGCTGCGTCCGTCGCGCCTCATCGAACTGGTCGCGCACTGGCTGGCGGTGCACTTTCCCGACAACCACGACCTCGGCGACCACCTGCAGCATGTGCGCGACTTCACGCCGCCCGAGCTGCTGGGCAACGCGAGCGATGCGGTCAAGCGCCTGCCGTACTTCTGCGCCGGCTGCCCGCACAACACCAGCACCAAGGTGCCCGAAGGCTCGACGGCGCGCGCGGGCATCGGCTGCCACTTCATGGCCAACTGGATGGACCGCAGCACGGCGGGCCTGATCCAGATGGGCGGCGAGGGCGTCGACTGGATCTCGCACGCGATGTTCACGAAGACGCCGCACGTGTTCCAGAACCTGGGCGACGGCACCTACTACCACTCGGGCTACCTCGCGATCCGCCAGGCCGTGGCGGCCAAGGCCACGCTCACCTACAAGATCCTGTTCAACGACGCGGTCGCGATGACGGGCGGCCAGCCGGTCGACGGCGTCATCAGCGTGGACGCCATTGCGCGACAGGTGGAGTCGGAAGGCGTCACCAAGGTGGTGGTCGTGAGCGATGCCATCCATCACTACGACGCCATCAAGAACAAGTTTCCGGCGGGCACCGAGTTCCATGACCGCGCCGCGCTCGACGAGGTGCAGCGCCGCCTGCGCGAAATGCCCGGCGTGACCGTGCTCATCTACGAGCAGACCTGCGCCGCCGAGAAGCGCCGCCGCCGCAAGAAGGGCGAACTGGCCGATCCGCCCAAGCGCCTGTTCATCAACGAGGCTGTGTGCGAAGGCTGCGGCGACTGCACCGTGCAGAGCAACTGCGTGGCCGTGCTCCCGCACGAGACGCCGATGGGCCGCAAGCGCAAGATCGACCAGACCAGCTGCAACAAGGACTACTCCTGTGCCAAGGGCTTCTGCCCCAGCTTCGTGGGCGTCACCGGCGGCAAGCTGCGCCGCAAGAGCGGGGCGCTCGCGGCCGGGCGCGATGCCTTCCTGCACCGCGTGGCGGCGCTCGCGCATCCCGCGCCGCATGCATGGACCGGCCCGTACGACCTGCTCGTGACCGGCGTGGGCGGCACGGGCGTGGTGACGGTGGGCGCGGTCATCGCGATGGCCGCGCACCTCGAGGCCAAGTCGGCCAGCGTGCTCGACTTCATGGGCTTCGCGCAGAAGGGCGGCTCGGTGCTGAGCTTCGTGCGGCTGGCCGACACGCCCGAACGGCTGAACCAGGTGCGCATCGACACGCAGCAGGCCGACGCCATCCTCGCGTGCGACGTGGTGGTGGGCGCCTCGGCCGACGCGCTGCAGACCGTGCGGCACGGGCGCACGCGCGTGCTCGCGAACATCCATGAGATTCCCGTGGCCGAGTCGCTGCGCAACCCCGATGCGGACCTGCATGTCGACCTGCTGCTGGAGAAGATGCGCTTCGTCGCCGGCGAGGAACAGGTCGAGACCTTCGATGCGCAGAGCCTGGCCGAGGAGTTTCTGGGCGACACGCTGGCCGCGAACATCGTCGCGACCGGCTATGCGTGGCAGCGCGGCCTGGTGCCGCTGAGCCTGGAGGCGCTCATGCATGCGATCGAGCTCAACGGCGTGGCCGTGGCGGCCAACCAGTCGGCGTTCTCGCTGGGGCGGCTCGCGGCTGGCGACCCCGCGGCGCTCGATCAGTTGCGCGCGGCACCGGTCGAGGCTGCGGCGCACCAGGTCGACGACCGCCCGCTGGAAACGCTGCTCGCCGATGCGCGTCGCCATCTCACCGGCTACCAGAGCGCCGCGTGGGCCGCGCGCTTCGAGCAGCGCATTCGTGCACTGCAGGCGGTCGAATCCGCACTGCCGGGCGGTGATGCGAGCCTGCCTTTCACGCGCAACGCGGCGCGCAGCCTGCTGAAGCTCATGAGCTACAAGGACGAGTACGAGGTCGCGCGCCTGTACACCGACGGCGCGTTCCTGCAGAAGCTGAAGGACCAGTTCGAAGGCGATCTGAAGCTCGAGTTCCACATGGCCCCGCCACTGCTCTCGCGCCCAGCGCACGGGCAGGCACCCGCCAAGGTGCGCCTCGGTGGATGGATGCTGCCGGCCATGAAGTGGCTGGCCCACGGCAAGCGCCTGCGCGGCACGCCCTTCGACCTGTTCGGCCATACGGCGGAGCGCCGCACCGAGCGCGCGTTGATCGAGCACTTCGACCGCCTGCTGCAGGAGATGGCCACCGCGCTGACCCCCGACAACCAGCCGACCGCCGCACGCATCGCGGCGCTGCCGCTGTCGGTGCGCGGCTTCGGCCATGTGAAGCTGGCGAACCTGGACGCGGCGCGCCTGCGCGAGGCCGAGCTGCTGCACCGCTTTGCGCCGTCGCGCTACGCGAAGCCGGTGGACGCACCCAGCGCCGGGCAGATTCGGGGTATCGCCATCGTGGCAAGCGCGCGGTAGTGGGCGCGGGCGGCGAGCGTGAGTTGCTCGGCTACGATCCTTGCCGAAACACTCACGCCCGCCACACCCCGACGATCGCAGGACATGCGCGCCTTCCTCTACTACGCCCTGATGCTCCTGCTCGGATATGCCTGGTACAGGTACGGACAGAAGCTGCTGCGCAAGGGCTATCGCGATGAGGAGGGCGAACTCACCCAGGGGCTCGTAGGGCCCGTCGGATTCCTCATGGCCGGTGGCGTGACCTGCTACCTCTTCTTCGCGATGCTGCGCGCCCTGGTCCGGGGCGAGGTGCCGTGCGTCGGAAAGGGCTGCGCGGGGCAGGTCTACACGCTGGCGGCGCATGCGGGCGACTACTGGGCCAACCTGTTCTTCCTGGCGTGGTGCGTCCTGGGCCTGGGCTATGCGATGTACGTGACGCTCAGGATCTGGTTCCGGGCTTAGCCCGCGCAGTGCGCGCAGCCGGCTCCCGCGCCAGCATCTCGACGACCAAAGCAATGAACCACTGGTGCAGCGCCGAGGTCTCGTGCCGCTCGTGCCAGACCAGCTCGACGGTGCGCGCCGGCGCCGCCAGCGGTGGCGCCACGCGCTTGAGGCCCGTCATGCGCATCGTCTCCAGGCCCTCGGACCAGGGCAGCACGGCGATCAGGTCGGAGCGGCGTACGGCCTCGTAGGCTGCGGAGTAGTGACTCACCGTGCTGACGAGGTTGCGCTGCAGGCCACGGCTTTGCAGCACGCGGTCGTAGATGCCACCGACACGGCCCGCCAGGCTCACGTCGAGGTGGCGGGCGGCCAGGAATTTCTTCAGCGGAATCTTGTCCAGCTTCGCCAGCGGATGGTCGTTGCGCATGAAGCAGGCGAAGTCCACCGACCACAGCCGGCGTGAGCGCATGAAGCCCGGGCGCTGCACGTCATCGTTGTAGGCGCCGATGGCGAAATCGGCCCGGTTGTCGTCCAGCGACTGCCCGAAGTCCACGACCGTGCCGGGGTGGGTGTGCAGCCGCATCCCTGGCGCGAGTTCGCCGAGCCGTTCGAGCAGGCGGGGGGCGACGATGCAGGCCACGTAGTCGGTCATCGAGACCGTCAGGCGGGCGTCGCTTTGTGAGGCATCGAAGCTCTCGCCCTCGAGCGTGCCCCGGATGGTGCGCAGCGAGCGCGCCAGCGGCGCCCACAACTCCGTGGCGCGCCGCGTCGGGCGGATGCCCGCGCCGTTGCGCACGAACAGAGGGTCGCCGTAGGTTTCGCGCAGCCGGCGCAGCGCATTGCTGACCGTGGGCTGCGTGAGCGACAGCTTGGACGCGGCGCGCGTCACGTTGCCTTCGTTCATGAGGGCTTCGAAGACCTTCAGCAGGTTGAGATCGGCGTTGCGGTAGTTCATGGGCAGGGGAGCCTGAAACCATTCATGCAGTCAATGGAGTGGATTCAGCATATAAATTTTTCGGAATTGTGACGCGATCCTACGATCCCGTCATTCCTCACCGCCCATGCCCTCGGAACCCGGCAAACAGACCCATGACTCAGATCCTCGTCAAGAACGCCCGCCTGCTCGATCCGCTGAAGCCCGAGCTGCAGGACCGCCACGACATCCTGATCGAGGGCGACACCATCCGCGAGGTGTCCGACCGGCCGATCGTGGCGCGCGATGCGCGGGTCATCGATGCCGCCGGCAAGACCGTGATGCCCGGCCTGATCGACCTGCACGTGCACGTGGTGGCCGTCGACCTGAACCTGCAGCGCCAGGCGCTGATGCCCAATGTGTTGGCGACGCTGCGCAGTCTGCCGATCCTGCGCGGCATGCTGCGCCGCGGCTTCACGACCGTTCGCGACGCCGCCGGCGCGGGCGATGCGTTCAAGCAGGCGGTGCAGTCGGGGCTGGCGCAGGGGCCGCGCCTGTTCGTCTCGGGCCGCGCGCTGAGCCAGACCGGCGGCCATGGCGACGGCCGCGCGCGCTCCGACTATCTGGTGGCCAACGCCGTGTGCCCCAACTGCGCCCGCGTGGGCATGCTGGCCCGTGTGGCCGATGGCGTGGACGCCGTGCGCAAGGCTGCGCGCGAAGAACTGCAGATGGGCGCGGACCAGATCAAGATCATGGCCGGCGGCGGCGTGGCGTCGCCTACCGACCCGGTCGATGCGCTGGGCTACAGCGAAGACGAGATCCGCGCCATCGTCGGCGAAGCGGCAGCCCGCAACACCTACGTGCTGGCCCACGCCTACACCCCGGCCGCGATCCAGCGCGTGGTGCGCTGCGGCGTGCGCACGATCGAACACGGCAACCTGGTCGATGCGCCCACCGCCGCGCTCATGGCCGAGCACGGCGCCTATGTGGTGCCCACGCTGGTGACCTACGACGCCCTCGCCAACGAAGGCGCGGCGCTGGGGCTGCCACCCGCCAGCGTGGCCAAGGTGGAAGACGTGCGCGGCGCCGGGCTGCGCTCGCTCGAGATCTACAAGTCGGCCGGCGTGAAGATGGGCTTCGGCACCGACCTGCTGGGCGAGTCGCATCGGCTGCAGAGCGACGAGTTCCGCCTGCGTGCCCAGGTGCTGTCGCCGGCCGAGATCATCGCCAGCGCCACGCTGATCGGCGCCGAGGTGCTGGGCATGAGCGACCGGCTCGGCCGGCTGATCCCGGGCGCGCTGGCCGACCTGTTGCTGGTCGATGGCGACCCGATGCGCAACCTTGATTGCCTGCTGGGGCAGGGCGAGCGCATTCCCCTGGTGATGAAGGCCGGCGTGGTCGAGTTCGACGCGCTGTAGCCCGCACCCCGAGCTGTTCAGACAACCCGCCGGATGCCTCCGGCTCTTTCAAGGAAACGACACATGCCCAAGCTGACGCAAGCCGTCTGGCGGTACCGCCACGACCAGATGGTCCGGTTGATGGACGAACTCGCCGTCGATGCGCTGGTGTTCACCACCGCGGACTTCTTTCAGTTCGCCACCAACTTCTACACCGACGTGCAGCCCTGGGAACGGCCGATCTTCGCGGTCGTGCCGCGCCAGGGCGAGGGCTTCCTGGTCATGAACGAACTGTCGACGAACCACATGCGCTTCTCGATGGAAGCCCACAAGGTGTGGATCACGGACGTCACGTTCTATGCCGAGCATCCGATGGTGAGCAACCGCCTGCCGCTCGTGTCGCAGCTCCCCGAGATCCTCGCCGAGCGCCTGAGCCGCGCCGGCCTGCGCCGCTCGCGCATCGCGCTGGATGCCGGCAGCGGCGTGATGGCGGCCGTGCAGCGCCTGCTGCCCGACCTGAACGTGCGCGTCGCCACCGCGGAAGTGCGCAGCCTGCGCTGGCAGAAGCACGCCGAGGAACTGGCCGTCATGCAGGCCATGGCCGGGCTGACGGACTGGCTGCAGGACCGCTACCGCGACGCGATCAAGCCCGGCCGCCTGGTGCAGGAGATGGACTGCGCCATGGCCAGCCTGTTCGTGCAGGAGGCTGCCGAGCGCTTTCCCGGCGAGCAGTTCGAGGTCGTGCGCTGCTGGACGCTCAGCGGCCCGGCATCGGCCTCGCCGCACGGCGACGGTGCCTCCTGCGGCGCGCGCATCCGCGAAGGCGACGTGCTGGTCAACATCGTCATTCCCCGGCTCAACGGCCTGACGATCGAGAACGAGCGCACCTGGTTCTGCGGGCGCCCCGACGACCAGAAGAAGGCGCTGTGGACGGCCGCGCGCGACGCGACCGATGCGGCCATCGGCGCGGCCGTGACAGGCCGGCCCGTGTGCGCGATCGACGCCGCGGCGCAGGCCGTGATCGAGCGCGCCGGCTTTGCCGACTGCATCCGCCACCGCACGGGCCACGCCATCGGCATCGTGCACCACGAGTACCCGGAGGACATGGCTTTCAGCCAGCGCCCGCTGCGGGACAACGAGGTCTATTCGGCCGAGCCCGGCCTGTACGTCTACGGCGTGGGCGGCTTTCGCATCGACGACACGGTCGTGGTGGGCGCGACGCCGCGTGTGCTCACCGCCACGCCCAAGTCGCTCGACTACGCCACCGTCGGTTGATACCGCTCACACCTTTCGCAACCACCGACCTTGACTTCATCATGACCACCCGCCGCACCATGCTTTCCGCGTTGGCCGTTGCCGCCTCGCTGCTCGCCGCACCCGCCTTCGCGAAGGGCTTTCCTTCCAAACCGATCAAGGTCGTGGTCCCGCAGCCGGCCGGCTCGGGGCCGGACACCTTGGCGCGCACACTGGCCGATGTGCTCGCCAAGAGCATCGGGCAGAGCGTCGTGGTGGAGAACCGCCCCGGCGCCAACGGCACGCTGGCTGCGGCCTATGTGCTCTCGCAACCCGCGGACGGCTACACGCTGTTCTTGGCCGGCGTCTCGAACATGTCGTGGAACCCGCACCTGTACAAGTCGCTGGGGCACCAGCCGGCGCGTGACTTCACCGGCGTCGCTGTCATCGCGAACACCCCGTTCGTGACGGTCGTGTCGCCGAGCCTGGGCGTGAAGACGCTGCCCGAGCTCATCAAGATGGCCAAGGCAGAGCCGCAGCGGCTCAGCTTTGCATCCGCCGGCATCGGCAACTCCACCCATCTTGCGAGCGAGCTGCTGAAGTCGCGCACCGGCATCCAGATGCAGCACGTGCCCATCAGCGGCGCAGGTGGCCCCAACGCGCTGACCAGCGTGATGGCGGGCGACACGCCGGTGATGACGACCGTCCCCGTCGGCGTCGTGCCGCTGGTCAAGAGCGGCAAGCTGGTGCCGCTGGCGGTGACCGGCGAGCGGCGACTGCCGCAACTGCCCGACGTGCCCACGTTCAAGGAGCTGGGCATCGACATGGAAGTGCCCGGCTGGTACTCCCTGGTGGCGCGCGCAGGCGCACCCGGCGACGCGGTCGCGCGGCTCAACGCCGAGATCAACAAGGCCCTGGACACGCCCGAGATGAAGGAACGCCTGGCCGGCCAGATGCTGATCGGCGTCAAGTCGACCCCGGCCGATGTCTTGAAGTTCACGCAGCGCGAGTCGGCCGCCTGGGGGCCCATCATCGATCGGCTGGGCATTGCGCAGTGAGTGACACGGCGCAGGTTTCTTTCGAGGCGCTGGACCACGCGCTGCGGCGGTTTCCGGGGCATCGGCTGTTCACCGTGCTGGTGGTCGACCCCGGCCTTGCGGCGTCCCGGCGCCTGTACACGAGCGACCCGGTGGCTTATCCGTGCGGCGGCACCAAGCCACTGCACCATGACAACGACTTCTTTCGTGAGGTGGTGCAGGGCGGTCGGGCGCGCATCTGCTCTGACCGGGAAGCCTGCCGCCGTGCGTTTCCCGACCATGCGCTGATCGACGCGCTGGGGTGCCGGTCTGCCATCAACGTGCCGATCCGGCACGGCGGCCGCACGATCGGTTCCCTGAACCTCCTGCATCAGGAACACTGGTACCAGCCCGACATGGTGCCCGCGTTGATGCGCGTCGCCGAACAAGCCGCATCCTTGCTTCTTCCGCTCAGATACGTTGAGATGCCCGCATGACGATCCCTCGCCGAACCTTCGTGCTGAATGCTGCCGTGTCCCTGTGTGCGGCATCGCTCGCCACCGCGGCGCGTGCAGCCGGACCGGGCTACCCCAGCAAGCCGATCACCATCGTGTTTCCCTATGCGGCCGGCGGTGCGACCGACGCCATGACGCGCCAGATCGCGGACCTCATGGCCAAGGCGCTCGGCCAGCCGGTCATCGTGGACGCGAAGCCGGGCGCCGGTGGATCGATGGCGCTGCAGCAGGTGGTGCGCGCCCACGCCGACGGGCACACGCTGGTGCTCATGGCCAGCGGAACGATGGCGGTCAATCCGTACCTGTACGACCTGAAGTACAAGCCGGTGGAAGACCTGGCGCCGATCACGATCCTGGTCAACATTCCCTTCGTGGTCGTGACAAGGCCGGACTTTCCCGCACGCACCCTCAAGGAATTCATCGCCCATGCCAAGGGGAATCCGGGAAAGATCTCGTTCGCGAATGCAGGCGTGGGCACGCAGGCCCACCTGACGCAGATGATGTTCATGAAGGAGGCCGGCATCTCGGCCAACGTCGTTCCCTACAAGGGCGGCACGGGCGCCATCGCCGACCTGCTCGGCGGGCACATCGACGCCATGATCGACAACGCCGCCGCGCAGGTTGCGAACGTGCAGGCCGGCAAGGTGCGCGCGCTGTTCGTCACGACGCGTGAGCGCAGCGAGTCGCTGCCCGGCGTGCCCACGGCGCAGGAGGCGGGGTTGCCGGGGTTCGTGACTTCGGGGTGGTTCGGGCTGGCCGCGCCCAAGGGCACGCCGCAGGCCGTCATCGACAGGCTCAACGCGGTGATCGTCCAGGGCATGGCGCGGCCCGAGGCGCGCCAGCGCTTGATCGATGCGGGGTGGATGCCGGTTGGCAGTTCGCCCTCTGAGGCAGCGGCGCGGGCCCGGTCAGACCTTGCGCGCTTTGGGCAGATTGCGCTGCAGATCGGGCTGAAAAGGGAGTGAAGGTCTGCTGGCGAGTTGACTTTCGTCACTTTCGGCCGGCGGCGCATGACCCTAACATGCGCGCCATGAGCATTCCTGTGTCGACCCGGGCGTCCGCCATCCTGATCGTGGACGACCACGACCTGGTGCGCCTGGGCGTGCGTGCCTTGCTCCAGGCGCAGGCCTCGCCCGACGGGCCTGCGGTCGAGGTCTTCGAGGCCAGCAGCATGGCGCAGGCACTGGCTGTGTATGAGCGCTCTCAGGCGAGCATCGGGCTGGTGTTGCTCGATCTGGCACTTCCTGACACACGAGGCCTGAGCGGCGTGTCCGTTTTTCTCCAGCGTTATCCGCAGGCCCGCGTGGTCGCGTTGTCGGGCGCCGGCGCCACCGCGCTGGCCCAGAACGCCATTGCGCAAAGTGCATTGGCTCAGGGCGCCAGCGCGTTCTTGCCGAAATCGGCCAACCTCAAGGAGGTCGTGAGCTTCATCCGTGCCTGCGGCCTGCTCGGGAGAGACGTTGTCGATGGCCTGCCAGGTACGTCCAGGTGGGTTGCGCGGGCACCCCGCCGTGCCGCTGGTGGCGCCCTGAGTTCGCTGACAGGAAGCCAGGCGCGTGTGCTGCAGATGATTCTCGAAGGCAAGTCCAACAAGGAGATCGCACTGTTGGCCGAGTTGCGCGAAGGCACGGTGAAGAACTATGTTTCGACGATCCTCTTGCTGTTCGGTGTGCAATCGCGCGCGGAACTGATCAGCAGCCTGCGTTGATTCACCGCAGGAGGTGCAACGCGATCGTCGAAGAAACAAGAACGAAGGGCCAATTCATGAATGACGCTGCCCGATCGATGCATCAGGCCCCGGCGGCCGCCGATCTGGACCATCGGGTGCTCCGCGAACACGTGGCCTCGGTGTATGCCGCGCACACGACGGCCACCTGTGCGCACATCGGCTTCGCCATTGCCATTGGCATCTTCGGCTACTTCAACATCGATTCGACCCACCACCTGCTGGTGATCGGCATGGTCGCCGCCGTCGTGTCGATGAATCTGTATGCCTTGCTTGCGCCGCGGTGGACGCCGGATGTCCCCTTGTCCGAAAGCCACCATTGGGCGCGCCGCTACACGTGGATCGTCACGCTGGTCAGCGTGACCACGGCGCTGCCATGCGCCTTGTTCCTCGTGCTCATCCAGAGCCCGGCAATGACGACCGTTGTGATCGTCGTGATCATGGTCAGTTGGACCCGGGCCATTCAGGCCCGTTGGCCGATCAAGGGGGCCATGTTCGGCTGCGGCATCCCCGTGATGGGCGGGCTGATTCTTGCCTTGATCTGGCACGGTGGCACGCTGCACTGGTTTCTGGCGCTCTTCAGTTTCGCCAATCTGGTACTGACACTGCACGAAGGGGTGAAGCAGAACAAGCGGCTGACAGCCTCCTTGATGTTGCAGTTCGAGAACGAGATGCTCGCCGCACAGTTGCGCGAACGCATCGCCGCCGTGGAGCGAGCCAGCGCGGAAAAGACCCGCTTTCTTGCCGCGGCCAGTCACGACCTGCGCCAGCCGATGCATGCCATTGCACTGTTCGGCGCGGCCATGGAAACCGCACTGCACGACCATCCTGAAAGAACGAATGCCAAACGCCTGATGCGCGCCGTCGACGCGCTCGGCGCGTCGCTGGACACCATGCTCGACGTGTCGCATCTCGATGCAGGCGTCGTCGTGTCTGAACCGCAGGCCCTGGAACTCGATGCGCTGCTTCTTGTCCTCAACCAGACATTCACCCCCTACGCTGAGCAGAAGGGTCTGCAATTGCGCATCCGTGCCAGTGGCATGTGGGTGCGCAGCGACATCCAGCTGCTGTTCCGCCTGCTTTCGAATCTGGTCGACAACGCCTTGAAGTACACCCACGAGGGCGGTGTGAGCGTGGTCGCGCGGCGGCGAGGCGACAAGGTGTGGCTGGAGGTTCGCGACACCGGCGTCGGCATTGCGCCTGAGCAGTTGAGCCGCATCTTCGAGGAGTTCTATCAGGTCGACAACCCGGGCCGCGACCGGGCGCGCGGACTCGGAATCGGGCTGTCGATCGTCCAGCGCCTGTCGCACCTGATGTCTCACCCGATCGAGGTGCACTCGCGACCGGGACGTGGCACGCATTTCCGCGTGGTCCTGCCGCAAGCCGATGCAACGATCACCGCGCCCGCTGAACTGCTGCTCGATGAACTGGAGATTCCCGCGCATCGCAGCCTTGCGCCGCCGAACCTGCACGGGCCCGTGCTGCTGATCGACGACGAAGCGGAGATTCGCCTGGCCATGGCGGCACTGCTGCGCGCGCACGCCGTCGATGTGGTGGCTGTGACGGACGAATCGCATGCGGTCGAAGCATTGACGCACCCGGATGCGAAAAGCCTTCCGTTCTCGATGCTCTTGTGCGACTACCGGCTGGCCGACGGGGGAGATGGACTCGAGGTCGGCCTGCGCTTGCTCGAGCGCTTTCAGCTCGACATTCCCCTTCTGCTGATAACTGGCGAGACGGCCCCGCAGCAACTGCGGCGTGCACAGGCATCGGGGGTGCCGATGCTGTTCAAGCCGGTGAGCGCCGCTGCGCTCCTGCAGGCGATGGCGGAACTGACATCCGTCACGGCGAAGACGCGGATTTTTTCTCCAGCGACTCGGTACTTCAGAGACCCGTCGCCGGTGACCTGATTGTCTGCCGCGTCATTGCCACGGCGCTGCTCGCCTGGTGGGCCGATTCCAGTTTCAGAGACGCCTTGCCAAGACGTTTCTTTTCAAAGTCAGTTGAGAAAAATAGATCGGGAAGGAAAATCCCGAATCGTCACGTGCATCCTCTCGATATTGGAAAGAGAAGACGCCGTCTCTCTTCCGATCTCATGGTTCAAATTAGTCATAACTGCCTCACAGCCAAATATCAATTTCCCATAGCTTTCCGGTTGTGTGACTTTCGGCATGGGGAAATTTCTCCCGCCAGCCATACAAACGTCGACGGCGATCTGACGGGCCACGCTGGGAGGCCCGATCGCCATGGACAACGTTGCCATCTCGGCAGCATTGGCTTCGACAAAATTGAAAGGCAAGGGAATGAAATTCAGAAAATCTGCAGTGGCTGCTGCAACGGCAGTCGCCTTGATGCTTGCGGCATGTGGGGGTGGCGGAGGAGGAGGGGGCGGCGGTGGGTTCCCACCGGGGTCTTTCGGGCTTGGAACGGACGACCCCGGAACACAAGGGCCAGGAACACTAGGCCCTGGAACGCAAGGGCCCGGGACGCAGGGGCCTGGAACGCCGGGCCCAGGAACGCAGGAACCTGGAACCCAGGAACCTGGAACACCTGCACCCGCGCAATATGAGACGCTCCCGTCTGCCTGGGACGGCGACAAGGATTCCTACATCGCATCGGTGCCGGCCGTCGTGCAGCAACTGAACGACCAGGGCGCCAAGGGCAGTGTTCGCATGCGCCCCGTGGGAAGCAATTCGCTGTATGTCAATCCGCAAGCCACCAACGACAAATACAGCTACAAGGAATTCACGCTCACCTTCTCCGGTCGCGATGGCTGGGACGGGGCCAGCAACGCGCTGCTGCAGCGGTTGGAAGACGAGGGCGCCAAGGGCTATGTGCTGCACCACCTGGTGGGGGAGACGCACACCCTGGACGATTCCCTCAACGCCATCCGCAAGGCCAGCTTCATCCTGGTCAAGAACGAAAGTCAGCCCGTCACCTACACCTATCGGAAGTTCAGCTTCGATCTGATGATGCCGGCAGACTTCATCGCCCAGTTGAATGCGTGGGGACGGGAAGGCTATCGCTTCCTGAATACGGAGCTGGGTCTCAGCCCGAGCGTGAATGCGATCGTCGTCAAAAGCTCTGCAGCCGCAGGGGCGACCTACAGTTACGCGTTCGAACCCATCGTCTCCGATCCCAAGCCGCAACTCACCAGCCGCGGTCAAAGCGGATTCCGCTACAGGGGCTATTTCGAGTACTTTGCGAACCGCAACGGACAGCCCGTCCGAGGCGTTTTCAATACCTACGAGCTCGACAGCAGCAAGCCCGCGGCGGTGGCCTATCGCTTCTCGGATGAAATGCCTGGGGGCCCGGTCGATATCAATACGACCGAAGGACTCGCGCGACTCAATGACCAGGCGAGCCAAGGATTTTTCTACGCCGGCCTGAGTGTTCCTACCGGAGCGAGCGGGGGCGCCGCGATGTTCTTCGCGGACTATGCGGTCTATGTTCAGGGCGCATTGCTGGCGGACCTCAATCGCGGAGGCGCCGTTCTTTTCCCCTAGACATCTGGTATGGGGGCGCCTGCCTGGGCAGGCGGCCATCCTGTCTAGAAGTTGCCGCGCAAGGTCACCATGGCGCTGCGCGGTTCGCCGTAGACATTGCCCCAGGCCGGCGCGCCGACGGTCTGGTAGTAGGTCTTGTCGAACAGGTTGTTCACGTTCAGTGCGGCCGACCAGTTGCGGTTGATCTGGTAGGCAACGCGCGCGCTCCAGACTGCGTACGAGGCCTGCTCCAGCTTGATCGCGCCCGTGGTGCGTGAACTCGCGGTCTGGAAGTTCACGCCGCCGCCCAGCGTCCAGGCGTTCAGCGCGCCGGGCAGTCGGTACTCGGTCCACACGCGCACCATGTGCTTGGGTGAATACGTGCTGGCGAAATCGATGCCGGCGTTGGCCGTGTCGTTCAGGTACTTGAAGTGGTTGAACGTGTAGCCCGCGAACACCTGCCACCCGCGCGCCACTTCGCCGCTGATCTCCGCGTCGAGTCCCTCGCTGCGCACCTTGCCGGTGGACACGGAGCAGTAGGTGCTCCTCGTGCAGACATTGACCAGGTCTTCCTGCGCCCGGTTGTTCTGGTCGAGTCGGAACAGCGCCAGCGAAGCGTTGACCTTGCCGTCGAGCAGTTCGCCCTTCAGGCCCGCCTCGTAGTTGCGGCCCTTGACGGGAGGCAGCATGTCGCCGGCGGCGGTCATCGCGTTCTGTGGCTGGAAGATGTCGGCATAGCTCACGTACGCCGACCATTGCGGAGTCAGGGCGTAGATGAGTCCGCCATAGGGCGTCAGAACGCCGTTTTCGCGATAGGGCGCGGTCGCCGGGTCGCCGGTGATGCGGTCGCGATCGCTGGCCCGGTAACGCGTGACGCGGGCGCCGGCGACCAGCGTCAACGGATCGCTGAGGCTCAGGCGTGCGACACCGTAGGCGCCCGATTGGGTGATGCGTGTCTCGGTGTCGCCGCCGCGGTAGCGCCTGGCGACGAAGGTCGCGTCGCTCGGCTCGGCGATCGCCGAGACCGGTGCGAAGACGTTGTTGGCAACGCCCGCCAATTGCATCAGCGAGAAGTCGCTGTGGTTGAACATGCGTCCGGTGTTGGCGCCTAAGCTCACCGAGTGCCTTCTGCCGAAGGCGTCGAACTTGCCGTCGACGGCGAGGTCGAGCGTCTTGTTGTCGGTCTTGAAATCGAACAGGCCGCCGTACATCACGTTGCCCGCCAGGGTCACCGGATTCACGGCCCCCAGCGGGAAGGCGTACTTGATGTCCTGCTGCTCGCGCACGTAGCCGGCGGTGACCTTGAGCGACCAGTCGGCATCGAAGCGGTGCGCGAGTTCGGCGAACGCCGAGGTCTGCGCGCTTTTCCAGCGGTTCCAGTCGGCCGCCAGGTAGGTCGACCGGCGCAGGTGCAGGTCGGCGCCGTTGCTGTAGCTCGGCAAGCCCTGGAAGAACGGGGTGGCGCGCAGTTTTTCGTGGCTGACGCCGAGGGTGAGCACGGTCTGCGGCCCGATGTCGGCGGCGAGCACGCCGTACAGCACGCCAGTGCGGCTCTTCGCGGTGTCGTAGAAGTAGTCGCGGTCGTTGCCGCTCGCGACGACGCGGCCGCGCAGCGTGCCGGCTTCGTTCAGGGGGCCGCTGGCATCGACCTCCGCGCGGTAGTTGTTCCATGAACCCGCGCTGGCCGAGAACTGCAATTGCTTGTCGGCCGTCGGACGCTTGCGCACCATGTTGATCGTGGCGCTGGGCGAGCCGGCCCCTTGCAGCAGGCCCGTGGCGCCGCGCACCACCTCCACGCGATCCAGCGTGGCGGCACTGCTCGTGAAGCTGTTGGCCTGGGGATAGTAGAAGGCGCGGTTCACCCCGTCGTACTGGTAGCTGTCCACGCGAAAGCCCCGGGAGTAGACATAGCGCCCGCCCATCGGGCTGTCGTACATCGTGATGCCCGTGGTCTGGGCCAGCACGTCGTCGATGGTGTGCAGGTTCTGGTCGTCCATCTTTTGGCGCGTGACCACCGTGACCGACTGGGGGATCTCCTTGAGTGTCTGCTCGCCCTTGCCGACGGTGACGATGCGGCTGGCATACGACCCCGAGCCCTCGGTGATCGCACTGCGCTCGGCCTGCGCCGTGACGCGCACTTCACTGAGCAGGTGGCTCTGCGCGTCCGCGGGTGCGGCCGGTGGGGTCGCGCCCGGTGCCGGATGACGCAGCGTGTAGCCGCCGCCCGCGCGTGCGACCGCTTCGAGGCCGGTGCCCGCGAGCAATCGCGAAAAGCCGTCGCCGACCGCGTGGGTGCCGCGCAATCCACCGGTGCGGCGGCCTTCTGTCAGCGAGGGTTCGAAGGACAGCGTGACGCCGGCCTGTGCGGCGAAGCGAGACAGCGCCGGGCCCAGTGCGCCTGCGGGAATGTCGTAGGCCGCGGTGGCGGCTGCCGGCGGGTTCGCCTGTGCGGTCGCGGCGCCTGAAGCGGCGAGCGCGAAGGCCAGGCAGAGGGTTCTCACGCCGTGGGTCACGGCGCTCGGGCGCGCGGGCATGCAAAGGGAAAGTGGCCGCATGGGCGCGGTGCGGGAGGAGGGCAATGCCATGGTTCGGTGGTCCTGTTCTTGCCGTACTCGCAGCACGGCTCCATGGCTTGCCCGACCAGGCTTCAAAAAGGGACAGGGATCAGCGAAAAAATTTTCGATCTCAGGCCGGCACCACCGTCACCCACCACCGCGTGCGCGTGAGCACCTGCACGGGCAGTGTGGTGGCCACCATCGAGAGCACGTAGTCGGTATCGCGCAGCTGGAACGCACCGGAGATGCGCAGGTTCGCCACTTCCGGGCTGCAGTGCAGAAGGCCGGACCGGTAGCGCGACAGCTCGGCGCAGAAGTCGGCCAGGCGCATGTTCTCTGCGTAGAGCACGCCCTGTGTCCACGCCTGGCTCTCGGGCGAGACGGCGGTGGGGGCCGAGGCGCCCTGGGCGTTCAACACGGTCTGCCGGCCGGCCGCAACGATCCCCGCAGGCGACGACGCGCCGCGCAAGGTGATCTCGACCGCGCCCTCGGTGACGGCCAGACGCACATCGGGCGATGCGGTCTCGTGCGCGTCGTCGCCCAGGCGCACGGTGAAGCGCGTGCCGAGCGCGCGCAGCCGGCCTTGCACCGTTTCCACGATGAAGGGGCGCACGTCGGCTGCGGTCGTGACCCGGATGGCGCCCGCGCGCAGCCGTACCGTGCGCTGCGTGCCGTCGATGCGCACGTCGATCGCGCTGCCGGTGTCGAGCAGCACGCGGCTGCCGTCGGCCAGCCGCACCTCGCGCCGTTCACCGGTGGCGGTGGCGTGGTCGGCGGTCCAGCTGTCCCACGGCGCCAGGCGCCAGGCGAGCCAGGCGGCCGGCGCGGCAGTCGCCAGGACGGCCAGCGTGCGCAGTGCGGCCCTTCGGTTGCTGCGTGCCTGGCGCGCCAGCACCGGCACGCCGATGTTCGCCGGCACGGCGCCGAACTGTTGCGACAGGCGCTCGGCACGCTGCCATGCACGTTCGTGCGCCGGGTCCGCACGGCGCCAGGCCGCGCAGGCCGCGTGGTCCGCTTCGCCTGCGCGGCCGGAGTGCAGCCGCACCAGCCATTGCGCGGCCTCGCCCAGCGCGGCGCTGTCGGGTGCGGATGGCCGTGCGCTCATTCCACCAGCGCCAGGCAATGCGCGAAGCCCAGGGCCATGTGGCGCTTGACGGTGCGTTCGCTGATCGCCAGGCGCTGGGCGATCTGTGCGTAGGTCAGGCCTTCGAGCTGCGACAGCACGAAAGCCTCGCGCGCCTTGGGCGGCAGGCCGTCCAGCATCGCGTCGATGGCGTCCAGCGTCTGCAGCAGCTGCAGGCGGTCTTCGGGCGACAGCGCCAGCGCCTCGGGCACCTGCGCGAGCGCATCGATGTACGCGCGCTCCAATGCCTGCCGGCGCCAGTGTTCGCTGACCACGCCCTTGGCCAGCGTCGTCAGGTAGGCGCGCGGCTCCCGCAACGTGGGCAGCACCTGCGGTCGCAGCAGGACGCGAACGAAGGTGTCCTGCGCCAGGTCGGCGGCGCTGTGCGCACAGCCCAGGCGCCGGCGCAGCCACGTGCTGAGCCAGCCGTGATGCTCGGTGTAGAGCGCGTGCACGGTGTGGGTGTCGGCGGAAGGCATGAAGAGGGAAGGCGATGCAATTGAGAATTACTCTCATTTTAAGAGCATCGCGGCCTGGCGCGCTGCGCGAGCGTTCGGCGTTGCTGCGCAATGCAGCCAGCCGCCGTCCCGATACAGATCACGAATCCCGCAATCCGCACGCCCTCACCGCAACCCCGATTGCCGATCCGCCGCCTCCACCAGCTGCATCAACCCCGGCCCGATGGTGTCCAGCAGCTGCGCCTTCTTCCAGCGAAACCCCGGCACCGCGCAGTTGAACAGCAGCCGGCGCGGTCCGTAGCGGATGCGTGCGGCCGCGCCCGCGGCGAGCACGCCGAAGCCTGAATCGCCCAGATTGATGGCGAAGCCGCGCTTGCCGTAGTGCGCCACGCTCTCGCGCACGCCTTCGAGGCAACGCGCGTGCTCGTCGGGCCGCTCGCGCTTCACATGCGCAAGGAACTCCTGGCGTTCGCCCGCGGGCAGCTGCGCGAGCCACGCGCGGCCCATGGCGGTCTCGACGATGCCGCGCACGGCGCCCACGCCGGGGCGTTTGAGGGTGCCGCCCTCGTGGGCACAGGTTTCCAGGTAGACCACGTCGAGGTCGCTGGTCACGCCGACCGACACCGCGCCCTCGACGCGGTCGGCCAGTTGCTGCATGGCTGGGCGCAGCAGGGCCAGCATGGGCGTGTTGATGACGTAGGGGTAGCACAGCGCCACGGCGGCGGGGCCGATGAAGTAGCGGTCCAGGCGTTCGTCGTGGTCCAGGAAACCCATGGTCAGCAGGGTGCGGCACAGGCGCGAGACGGTGGGGCGCGACAGCCCCAGCTTGGCGGCGAACTCGCTGTTGGCGTGCGCGCGCGGGTCGCCCACGAAGGTCTGCAGGATGAGCAGGCCCTTGGCCAGGGTGCCGGCGATGTACGGGTCTTCGTCCCGCACGCGGCGCAGGTCGTCGGAATGCTTCATGGGCTGGCGGCGATTCTGGACAGGGCGGGGCATGGGAGTGAATTGCAGTTTCAATGATTGAAATTCAGTGCCGGCAATTGTGGACCTGCTTCCTACAGTCGCGGCCACCATGATCCGAGACACCCCCCACTTCGAGGCCCTGCGGGCCGACATCCGCGCCTTCGTTCGCGAACGCTGGCATCCGCTGGAAGACCAGGTCAGCCGCGACAACGACATCCCGCCCGACGTGGTCGACGAGCTGCGGCGCAAGGGCTACTTCGGCTGGAGCATTCCCGAGGCCTACGGCGGCCTGGGCCTCACGACCGAGGAGCTGGTGCTGTGCGCCATGGAGCTGTCGCAGTCGTCGGTGGCGCTGCGTGCCCGCGTGGGCACCAACACGGGCATCGGCTCCGAAGCGCTGGTGGCCGACGGCACCGAAGCGCAGAAGCAGCGCTGGCTGCCACGCATGGCCACGGGCGAACTCACCGGCTGCCTGGCGCTGACGGAGCCCGAGGCGGGATCAGAGGCCAGCAACGTGCAGACCACCGCGCGCCGCGAGGGCGAGTACTACGTGCTCAACGGCAGCAAGCGCTTCATCACCAACGCGCCGGTGGCCGATGTGTTCACCGTCATCGCCCGCACCGAAGACGGCTCGAAGGGCAGCAAGGGGGTGTCGGCGTTCCTGGTCGAGCGCGGGCCGGGCCTGACCACAGGCGCGCCCTATCGCATGATGGGCCAGGCCGGCTCCTTCGTGTCGGACGTGCATTTCGACGAATGCCGCGTGCACGCCGACCAGCTCATCGGCGGGCGCGAGGGCATGGGCTTCCAGACGGTGATGAAGGTGCTCAACAAGCAGCGCTTGCACCTGGCGGCGCTGTGCACGGGCCCGGCGATCCGCATGCTGGACTTGGCCATGGCGCACACCAGCAGCCGCAACCAGTTCGGCCAGGCCGTGGCCGACTTCCAGCTGGTGCAGGCCATGATTGCCGACGGCCGCACCGAGATTTACGCGGCGCGTTCGATGATCCTCGAGGCGGCGCGTGCACGCGATCGCGGCGAGGACGTGGCCCTGTCGGCCTCGATGTGCAAGTACTTCGCGTCGGAGATGTGCGGTCGCGTGGCCGACCGCGCGGTGCAGATGTTCGGCGGCTCGGGCTACGTGGCCGACTTCAGCCCCATCGAGCGCTACTACCGCGACGTGCGCCTGTTCCGCCTGTACGAGGGCACGAGCCAGATCCACCAGCTCAACATCGCCAAGCTGGCGCTGCGCGAGGCGGGTGCGCGATGAGCCTGCGCACCGACCTCGCGGCACGGGTGCGCGACTTCGTCGAGCGGCATTGCATCCCGCTCGAATCGAATGCCCATGTGCACGACCCGCGGGCGATGGACGCGGCGCTGTCGCAGCTGCGCCCGGTCGCGCGCGAGCTGGGCCTGTACCTGCCGCAGATGCCGGTGGAGGAGGGCGGGCTGGGCCTGTCGTGGGTCGAGCGCGCGGCGGTGTTCGAGGAGGCCGGCCGCAGCTACCTGGGCCCGGCCGCGCTGAACTGCGCCGCGCCCGACCAGCCCAACATGATCAGCCTGCTGCGCCAGGGCACGCCCGCGCAACGGCAGCGCTACCTGCAGCCCTTGGCCGAGGGCCGCATCCGCTCGTGCTTCGCGATGACCGAGCCGGCGCCCGGCGCGGGTTCCGACCCGTCGATGCTGCGCACCACCGCGCGGCGCGAAGGTGACGGCTGGGTCATCGACGGCCACAAGTGGTTCATCACCGGCGCGGTGGGCGCGGCCTTCTGCATCGTGCTGGCGCAGACGGACGAAGGACCCACGCAGTTCATCGTGAGCATGGACCACCCGGGCCTTTCGCTGGTGCGCGCCATCCGCGCCATCGACCCCTTCGCCGTGGGCGGCCATGGCGAGCTGCGCTTCACTGCCTGCCGCGTGGGCACCGACGCGGTGCTGGGCGAGGTGGGCTCGGGTTTTGTGGCGGCGCAGCAGCGGCTGGAGCCCGCGCGCCTGTCGCACTGCCTGCGGCTCATGGGCCGCGCGCGGCGCGCGCTCGAGATCGCGCAGGCCTACGTGTGCGAGCGCACGTCGTTCGGCGATCGGCTGGCCGACCTGCAGCAGATCCAGGCGATGGTGGCCGACTGCCACATCGACCTGCATGCCAGCCGGCTCATGAGCCTGGACTGCGCGCGCCGCATGGACGAGGGGCTGTCGGTGAAGACCGAGTCGGCGATGACGAAGGTCTTCGTGTCCGAAGCCCTGAGCCGCGTGGCCGACCGCGCGGCGCAGATGTGCGGTGCGCTGGGCATGTCGGAAGACGCGCCCATCGCCCTCATCGTGCGCGAGCTGCGGCCGTTTCGCATCTACGACGGCGCCTCCGAGCTGCACCGCGCCACGCTCGGGCGCCGCTTTCTCACGCACTGACACGCTGAACACACAGAGAAACTGGAGACTGACGATGACGTCCTTGACCAAGAAACTTTCGCACCTGGCTGCCGGCCTTGCATTCGGCCTGGCCGGCTCGCTGGCGATGGCTGCCTTCCCCGACCGCCCCGTGAAGCTGGTCGTGCCTTTCCCCGCCGGCGGCAGCACCGACCTGGTGGCGCGCGAGGTGGCGCTGGAACTGGGCCACGTGCTGGGCCAGCCGGTCATCGTGGAGAACAAGCCCGGCGCCGGCAGCCTCATCGGCTCCGAGCTCGTGGCCAAGTCCGCGCCCGACGGCTACACGCTGCTCATGGCGGGCCTGACCAACATCTTCCTGCCCTACGTGCACAAGGGACTCACCTGGAATCCGGTGGACGACTTCGTGCCCGTGGGCCTGGTGGCCGACCTGCCCAACGTGATCGCGGTCAACGCGAAGACGCCGTACCAGAAGCTGCCCGAGCTCATCGCCGCCGACAAGGCCAAGCCGGGGCAACTCGCCTTCGGCTCCGCGGGCCCGAGCACGCCGTCGCACCTGGTGTGCGAAATGATCAACCACCAGGCCGGCATCAAGATGCAGCACGTGCCCTACAAGGGGAATGCGCCGGCGGTGAACGACCTGATCGCGGGCCACATCCCGGTGATGTGCAACAACCTCGGCGGCACGCTGCCCTACATGAGCAGCGGGCAGATCCGCATCCTGGCGCAGACCGGCCGCACGCGCTCGCCCTCGGCACCCGATGTGCCCACCTTCGCCGAACTGGGCCTGCAGGGCTTCGACAGCGGCCTGTGGGTGGGCATCGTCGCGCCCAAGGGCACGCCCGATGCCGTCATGCGTCCGCTGCGGGCGGCATTGGCCAAGGCCTTGCCCGCGGTGAAGGACAAGCTGGCCAAGCTGGGCGCGGCCGCGCTCGACCCGTCGTTGCCCGCCTACGGCCAACGCATCGCCGCCGACCGCAAGCTGTGGGATCCCGTGCTCAAGCGCGTCGACCTGAAGGGCAACTGATGGGCCAGCCTGCCGACCACGCGCCCCTGCACGGGGTGCGCATCCTCGACATGGCGACCGTGCTCGCCGCGCCGTTCTCGGCCACGCTGTGCGGCGACATGGGCGCCGACGTCGTCAAGCTCGAACTGCCGGGCGGCGGTGATCCGCTGCGCGGGCTCACGCCGGTGCACGAGGGCCATCCGCTGTTCTGGAAGACCGCGAACCGCGGCAAGAAGGGCATCTCGCTGGACGTGCGCAAGCCCGAGGGCCGCGCGCTGTTCCTGCGGCTCATCGCCGGCTTCGACGTGCTGGTGGAAAACTTCCGCACCGGCACACTGGATGCGTGGGGCCTGGACATCGCCACGCTGCACGCGGCCAACCCGCGCCTCATCGTGCTGCGCCTCACGGGCTTCGGCCAGACCGGCCCGTATGCGCGCCGACCGGGCTTTGCCCGCATCTTCGAAGCGATGAGCGGCTTCACGCACCTGACCGGGGAGCCCGACGGCCCGCCGCAGCACATGAACTATCCGCTGGGCGACGTGGTGGCGGGCCTCTTCGGCGCCTTTGCCATCAGCACCGCATTGGCAGAGCGCAACGCGCTGCCGCTCGCGCAGCAACGGGGCGCCGAGATCGACCTGTCGGCCACCGAGGCGATGTCGCGCCTGCTCGATCCGCTGGCGGCCGAGCACCGCATCGGCGGCGTGGTGCGCGAGCGCACCGGCTCGCGCGCCACCTACACCGCGCCGTCCAACGTGTTCCGCGCGCTCGACGGCGTGTGGTTCACGCTGGTGGGCACGGGCGGGCCGATCTTCGCGCGCATCTGCCGCGCCATCGGCCGCGAAGACTTGCTCACCGACGCCCGCTTTGCTGACAACGCCGCGCGCCTGCGCCACCTCGAGGCGCTGGACCGCATCCTGGCCGACTGGTGCGCCAGCCTGCCGTTCGCGGACCTGGCCGTGCGGCTGGACCGCGAAGACGTGCCCTACAGCAAGGTGTATTCGATCGCCGACCTGCGGGCCGACCCGCACATGCAGGCACGCGGCGCCTTCATCGACGTGCCCGACGAGCAGTTCGGCACCGTGCCGGCACCGGCGGCCGTGCCGCGCTTCGTGGGGCGCGAAGGCGTGCGGCCGGCCGCCACGGGGCCGCGCACGGGGCAGCACAACGCCGAGGTGTATGGAGGGCTGGGCCTGGACGAGGCACAGCTCGTGGCGCTGCGCGACGCGCAGGTGATCTGAAGCGCGCCTGCGCTTTCGCCTGCCCTGCGGGGTAGGCGTTTTGTCATGCCTGTCCCCGTGTCGTCGCGGGACACCTGACTCCCCCAGAAAAGGGCGCTCCGCTCATGTGCGAAAGCGGTGCGATTCCTACAGTCATCCCCATGCCGAACGCTTCTTCCCACGCCGGGAAGGCCAGCGGTTTCGGCCGGCCACGATCACCGGGGACACCGCATGGAACCGCTCGAAGTTCTGCCGAGAACCGCCCTGAGCCTGCTGCGCGAAGACGCCGGCATGTCGTTCATGGAGTTCGCGCTGATCGGTGCGCTGGTGATGGTCGTCGTCCTTCTGCTGGTGCTCGCCCTGCGGCGCAGTGCCTGAACACGGGGAGCCCGCCATGCAGGAATTCAACGCTGTTCTCGAACTGCTCGCGATGCTGGCGACCGACATCCGCATGCTGGCGCTCTTCGCGCTGCTCGGCGTGGCGGCTGTGAGCGACTGGCGCTTCTATCGCATTCCCAACTGGCTGACCTTCGGCGGCGCGTGCTTCGCCCTCATCTACGGAACGATGGCGGCACGCACGCCGTCGTCGGGCGCGCTGAGTGCATTCGGTGGCCTGGGCGTGGGCTTCGTCGTGATGCTGCCGTTCTATGCGCTCGGGATCATGGGCGCGGGCGACGTCAAGCTGATGGCCATGACCGGGGCCTTCCTGGGGCCCCAGCAGACGCTGATGGCCTTGCTCTTCACTTTCATCGCGGGCGGCGTCTCGGCGCTGGCTTTCGCGATCCATCGCCGCCGCCTCGCTCACATGCTCGGCAACGTCAAGACCGCGGCGCAGGGGATGCTCATTTCCGGCATCGCAGGCGTGCGGCCCGACGGGCGCCTGCAGGCAGGCCAGTCCGTGGGCAAGTTGCCCTACGGCGTCTGCATCGCGGCGGGCACGGTGGTCCAAGTGCTGGCGCACCAGCTGGGCTATGTCTAGCTCCTACATGTTTCACCCCTGGCGGAGGTTCGTATGAAGAACATCAAGGCGATCGGGCTGATCTTTCTGGCCCTGCTGTTCGGGCTGGCGGCCGCGGTCTACGCGACCGGCTGGATCTCCCGACAAAGCGGCATCGCGTCCAACAAGGTCGTGGTGGCCGCCGTCGACATCGACCTGGGCAGCCGCGTCAATGCGCAGATGCTGTCCACGGTCGACTGGCCCAGCGGCTCGGTGCCCAACGGCTCCTTCAGCGACATCAAGGCGCTAAACGACCGCGTGGTGAAGGTCGGCGTGCTGCGCGGCGAAGCGCTCATGGAGGGCAAGCTGGCGCCGGTGGGCACGCAGGGCGGGCTGTCGGCGGTGATCGCCAGCGGCAAGCGGGCCATGACGGTGCGCGTCAACGACGTGGTCGGCGTGGCGGGCTTCGCGCTGCCGGGCAACTACGTCGACGTGATGGTCAACGCCCAGCAGGACAAAGGGCGCGGCGAAGACGCGCTGCAGATCAGCAAGACCGTGCTCGAGAAAGTGCTGGTGCTGGCGGTGGCCCAGGAGGCCAACCGCGACGACACCAAGCCGAAGGTCGTGAGCGCGGTGACGCTCGAGCTCTCGCTCGAAGACTCCGAGAAGCTCGACCTGGCACGCAGCGTGGGCACCCTGTCGCTCGTGCTGCGCAACCAGATGGACAAGACCACGGTCGCCACCCTGGGCATCACCAAGGGGCAGCTGTTCGGCGAGAAGAAGGACATCGTGCCGGTCTCCACCGCGGCAGCCCCGGCCCGCCCGCGGGTGCGGCAGGCAGGCCCCGCCACGCCGCGAGCCTCCGAGTGCGTGGAAGTGATCCAGCACGCAGGCCGCTCGCTCACCTGTTTCTGATCGTCGTCAGGAGGAACACCAAGTGCGCCCACTCACAACAACCATCGCCCGTCTGCTGGCGACCCTCGCGACAGTGGCGACCCCCGCCATGGCCGCAGAGGTCGTGGCAGCCGCCCCTACCACAGCCGCCGCCATGCCTGCGCCTGCTGCAGCTGCTGCAACGGTTGCGGCAGCACCCGCGGCCCCGGCCAGCCGGCGCTGCACCGCCATCATTCCGGACTCCGACCCGACCTATGCCGTGCTCGGCAAGTCGGTGGTCATTCCGTTGAAGGCGCGCGTGGTGCGCATCGTGGTCAGCGGCCAGCCCCAGAACCAGGCGGCCGCGCCGGTGGCAGCTCCGCAGGGTGCGGCAGCCATGGCGGCGCCCCCCCAGCCCCGCAGCGATGGCGTCGGTGACATCGAGGTCACGCTGCTGAGCCCGACCGACCTGTTCTTCCGCGGCCGCCAGGCCGGCTCGATGAACGTGGTGCTGCAAAGCGCCGACGGCACCTGCTACATCAAGGACGTGATCGTCACCATCGATCCCGGGGCGCTGCAGGCCAAGCTGGCCGAGCTGATGCCGGAAGAGCGCCGCATCCGCGTGCGCAGCGCCGAGCGCTCCATCGTGCTCACCGGCGAGATCAGCGACGCGCTGAAGCTGGACGATGTGATGAACCTGGCCGCGGCCTACGGCGCCGACGGCAAGAAGGTGGTGAACCTGCTGCGCGTGGGGACGCCCCAGCAGGTGATGCTCGAGGTGAAGATCGCCGAGGTGAGCAAGACGCTGCTCGACCGGCTGGGTTCGCGCGTGGGCTACTCGCGCACGAGCGGCGGCGGCCTGCACAACTACTCGCTGATCTCCAATTTCCTGAGCACGGGCGGCGGCCTGGTCGAGGCGCTGCGCATCGGCCGCGGCGTGGTGACCATCGACGGCCAGAAGGACGACGGTCTGGTGCGCATCCTGGCCGAGCCCAACATCATGGCCATCAGCGGCCAGCAGGCCAGCTTCCTGTCGGGCGGCAAGATCTTCATTCCGGTGGCGCAAACCGGTGGCAACGGCACCGGGAGCACCATCACGCTGGAAGAAAAGGAGTTCGGCATTGGCGTCAAGTTCATGCCGACGGTGCTCAACGGCGACCGCATCAATCTCAAGATGGTGTCGGAGGTGTCGGACCTGTCGCAGACCGGCTCGCCCTTCACCACGGTCGGGGGCGTGACGTCCGTCGTGCCTTCGCTCACGGTGCGGCGCGCCGACACCACGGTGCAGCTCAACGACGGCCAAAGCTTCGTCATCGCCGGGCTCATCAAGAGCAACGCGACGGAGGCGATCAAGCGCTATCCGGGCCTGGGCGAAGTGCCGGTGATGGGGGCGCTGTTCCGCAGCACCGAGTTCCAGAACGAGCAGACCGAGCTGATGTTCGTCATCACGCCGCGCCTGGTGCGCCCGCTGGCCCAGTCGCCGCGCGTGCCGACCGACAACCACGTGCTTCCCAGCCGCGCCGAGGTCTACCTCAACGGCGCCCTCGAAAGCAGCACCCCGGCCCCGGCCGCCCCGGCCAGCGAAACCCCGTGAGGAGCCCCGCCATGTTCATCCGATCGACACCCCTCTTGCTCGCATGCCTCCTGGCTGCAGGCTGCTCGAGCGTCACGCCCCACTACGACGCGCGCTTCGGCGAAGCCGTGCGCGATGCCAGAAAGAAGATGACGCTGAACCCGAACGCCGGCAAGAGCGGCGACCCGGTCACAGGCATGGACGGCCGCGCGTCGCGCGAGGCGATGGTGCAGTACCAGGAGTCCTACAAGACGCCGCCGCCGGCGGTCAACGTCATCAACATCGGCGGGCAGATCGGTGGCCAGGGCGGCGGCTCGGGGAAATGAAAGACCGCGATCTTGCGGACCCGTTTTGCAACAGCTTCCTCATGGAAAGGAGAACGCCACGACACGCATGACATTCGACTCCCTTGTTTTTTCAACCTGATTTTCTGTAGTCCACACCTTGAAAGGAAATAGCCATGAACAAGTTTTTCCAGACCATCGGTCAATCCGCGAGCGGCTTGCTGCGCGACGAAGAAGGCGCTCAGGTCGTCGAGTACGCACTGATCATCGCGGTCGTTTCGATCGCACTGGTTGTCGCGTTGAAGGGACTCACGTCCAACGGTGGCAGCTTCGGGACCTTCATCAGTCGGGTCGCACTTTGCCTGACCTCGACGAACGGCGGCTGCGTCTGAAGTGTGTTGGGAGGGCGGAAGAAGGCGGGCTTTTCCTCGAGGCACGCTTTCTTCCGCAATTCCCGATGCCTTGCGCGACTTCCCAGCACAACGAAACGAGGTCATCACCATGTTCAAGTCATTGCTGACAGACGAGGACGGCGCCCAGGTGGTCGAGTACGCCTTGATCATTGCCGTCATTTCCATCGCGCTGGTGATCGCGCTGCAACCGGGGACGCTCACGGCGAGCATCGACGCCGTGCTCACCCGCGTGGCCGATTGCTTCGCCGGAAACAATTGCGTGTGACGCGCCCGGTGTCCTCTTTTTCATCGTCCAGACCGAGGTCCGATCATGAAAGCCCGCCGCTCCCCCCGCCGCCAGCGTGGCGCGATGATCATCACGGCCGCGCTGTTCCTGCTGTTCCTGCTCGGCTTCATGGGCATCGCGCTCGACTTCGGCCGCCTCTTCGTCGCTCGCACCGAGCTGCAGACAGCGGTGGACAGCTGTGCGCTGGCCGCCGCGGCTGAGCTCAACGGAGAGAGCACGGCCATCAACCGGGCGCGCAGCTCGGGACAGACCGCCGGCAACGCCAACAACGTGAACCTGCAGTCGGCCACCTGGAGTGGTCAAGGCAAGCTCACCACGGCCGATATCACGTTCCGAGACGCGTCCTACGCGGCCACCACCGCGTCCGCCAATGCACGCTATGCGCAGTGCACCCACACCCAACCCAACATCAAGATGTGGCTGATGCAGGCCGTGGGCGCCTTCTCGGGCGATACCGTCGGCAACCCCGCGACGCGCAGCGTGGCGGCGAGCGCAGTCGCCACCCGCGCGAGCGCACAGACCGCATGCCCCATTCCGGTCGCAGCGAAGCCGAAGCCGGGCGGCACGGCGCCGAACTACGGCTTTGCCGTCGGCGAATGGGTGACGCTCATCATGGCGCAGAACGCGGCCACGGGCGGCCAGATCGGCTGGGCCAACCTCGACGGCAGCAACAGCGCCTCGGAAACCGAAGCCGAGCTCAACGGCCGCTGTGGCGCCAAGGTGGGCGACACGGTCGGCACCCCCGGCGTGCAGACCTCGGTGGCCGACACCTGGAACTACCGCTTCGGCATCTACAAGAACAGCGGCGATCCGAGCGTGAATCGACCCGACTACACCGGCTATGCCTACACCTCGCTCAACTGGCCCGCGCAGTTCAATGCCTATGCCGGCGCGCCGGGCGGTGGCGCAGACCCGACCGCCCAGAACTTCGTGACCAAGCGAGCCGCTTTCGCGTCCTGCGCCGACACCGGCACCAAGGTGAAGGGCGCGGACAGCTGCGAGTCGATCACCGGGCTGTCGCTCAACAGTTTCCAGAAGCTGGCCACGCCAGGCAACGTGGCCGGAGGCCACATGCAGTACGGCATGGACCGTCGCTTCGTCACGGTGCCGGTCATCGACGGCGGCAACCACGTGATCGACTACCTCTGCATGCTGATGCTGCAGCCGCTGAGCATTCCGATGACCGACACGCAACTGGAATTCCTCGGCAATGCGGGAGCCGCCGGCAGCCCCTGCACCACGAGCGGGCTGGCCGGTGGATCGGCAGGCCCGTTGGTTCCGGTCCTGGTGAGGTGAACATCATGAAAAAGTCCCATCGCACCCAGCATGGCGCCGCGCTGATCGAGCTGGCGCTCATCACGCCGCTGCTGCTGCTGCTGACCTTCATCACCACAGAGTTCGGGCGTGCCATGTACGAATACAACACGGTCACCAAGTCGGCCCGTGACGCGGTGCGCTATCTCTCGGTCCAGACGCCCGGCACGAACATCACCCAGGCGCGCAACCTGGTCGTGTACGGCAACACCGCCGGCACCGGCGCGCCGTTGGCGCGCGGCCTGAGCCTGGCGAACGTGCCGGCCGCCAACTGCTGCACCTGGCAATCGGCGGGGGCGGACCCGATCATCAACACGGTCACGGTGCGCATCACCGGCTACACCTTCCACTCGCTGTTTCCATCGGTGTTCGGCGTGAATTTCGCCGACGCCAACGGCAACATCGTCTTCAGCGACATCGCCGCCACCATGAGGGCGCCATCATGAAACACCACGCCAAGGGCGCGACCACTCTCGAGTTCGCGCTGGGTCTGCTGATCTTCCTGATGCTGGTGCTGGGCATCGTGGACTTCTCCCGAATGCTGTTCACCTGGAACGCTGCCAACGAGGCGACGCGCGCCGGCGCGCGCTATGCCGTGGTGTGCGACGACACCACGCAGCAGGCCCTGGTGCTCGCCAGGATGCGGGCCTTGTTGCCGCAGGTGCAGACGGTGAGCGTGGCCTGGGTTCCCTCGGGCTGCACGGCGAGCACCTGCCAGGGTGTCACCGTGAGCATCACCGGCCTCAACTACCAATGGATCTCCCCGATCGTGGGGGCCGCCGCGCCGCTCATCCCGATGCCGGGGTTCTCCACCTTCCTGCCCCGCGAGGTCATGCGGCAAGACCCGCACAGCGCGGCCATCTGTTCCTGACAGCACACCGGACAAGACCATGAAGATCGCCATCGTTTCCCCCAATCCGAACCACCTGCAGGACATGCGCAAGGTGCTGGAGCCGCGCGGCCATGCCGTGTCGCTCTTCGAAGGCGGCAAGAGCCGGATGCAGGCGGTCGTCGAGAAGGTCGCGCCCGACCTGCTGCTGGTCGACGGCATGTGCTGCGACCCGCAGGAGCTCTCGCTGGTGGAGGCCCTGACCTTGCGGCATCCGACGGTGGCGGTGGTGCTGCTGTGCGCGATGCAGACGCCCGAGTTCCTGATCCACGCGATGCGCGCGGGCGTGCGCGAGGTGCTGCCGTCGCCCGCCGACACCGCCGCGCTCGAGGCCGCGGTCGATCGCATCGCGCTCAAGATGGCCGGCTCGCAGGCGCGCAGCCCCGGGCGGGTGGTGGCGTTCATGCCCTGCAAGGGCGGCAGCGGCGCGACCTTTCTTGCGACCAACGTCGCGCACCAGCTGTCGCGCGAGCGCTCGGTGCTGCTGATCGACCTGAACCTGCAGTTCGGCGATGCGCTGTCGTATGTGAGCGACCTGCGCCCGACCGCGACGATGGCCGACGTGGCGCGCGACATCGGGCGCCTCGACGCCTCGCTGCTGGCGGCGAGCGTGGTGCGCGTGTCGCCGAGCTACAGCATCTTGCCCGCGCCCGAGGACCTGGCGCGCGCGATGGACGTCAAGGCCGAGCACATCGACGCCATCCTGCAGGTGGCGCTCGCGCAGTACGACTTCGTGATCTTCGATCTCGGCACGCGCATCGACACGCTCACGCTGCGCGTGCTCGACCGCGCGGAGCGCATCTTTCCCGTCATGCAGACCAGCCTGCCGCACATCCGCAACGTGACGCGCCTGATGCAGGTGTTCAAGTCGCTCGGCTACGCCGCCGGCAAAGTCGAGCTGCTGGTGAACCGCAGCACCGGCGGCGGCGAGATCGGGCTGTCGGACATGCGCCGGTCGCTGCCCGGCGCGACATTCACGACGGTGCCGGACGGCGGCAAGGATGTCGATGCGTCCATCAACCGCGGCGTGCCGCTGGCGGAGATGTCGCGCGGCAGCGCACTCGCCAAGCGCCTGGACGAGATCGCCCACACGCTCAGCCCGCGGCCGGAGGCGACGCCCGGCTTCATGGGGCGGCTGTTCCGCCGTGCCTGAGACAGGGCGGATTCCCATCAATACCCAGGCGGAGGTGCCAACATGTCATTCAGGGACCAACTCAATGCGATCGACAGCGATGCGGGCGCGCGGCCGGCGGGGCCAGCAGGGCCGGTCCTCGAGCTGACCACGTCGCCTTTCGCCTCGGACACCTACAAGCTGCTGAAGGAGCGCATGCACCTGAAGCTGCTGGATCGCTTCGACCTGGCGGCGCTCGAAACCCTCCAGCCCGACGCCCTGCGGCAGGAAATCTCGACCATGGTCGGGCGGCTGCTGCAGGAGGAGCCCGAGGCGCTCAACGACATCGAGCGGCGCACGCTGATCCGCGACATCCAGCACGAGATGCTGGGCTTCGGCCCCATCGAACTGCTGATGGCCGACCCGACCGTGTCGGACATCCTGGTCAACTCGCCCACCAGCATCTACGTGGAGCGGCGCGGCCGGCTGGAGCTGACCAACGTGAGCTTCACCGACGAGAAGCACCTGCTGCGCATCATCGACAAGATCGTCTCGCTGGTGGGGCGCCGCATCGACGAGTCCAGTCCCATGGTCGATGCGCGGCTGCCCGACGGCTCACGGGTCAACGCCGTCATCGCACCGGTGGCGCTGGACGGGCCGATGATGTCGATCCGCCGTTTCGCGAAGATCCCGCTGCGCATGAACAACCTCGTGAACGATCTCAAGTCGCTCACGCCGCCGATGGCGCAGATGCTCGAAGGCCTGGCCCAGGCCAAGGTCAACATGCTGATCTCGGGCGGCACCGGGGCAGGGAAGACCACGCTGCTGAACATTCTCTCGGGCTTCATTCCGGAGTCCGAGCGCATCATCACCATCGAGGACGCGGCCGAGCTCCAGCTGCAGCAGCCGCACGTTGCGCGCATGGAGACGCGGCCGACGAACATCGAAGGCAAGGGCGAGATCACGCAGCGTGCGCTGGTGCGCAACGCGCTGCGCATGCGGCCCGACCGCATCGTGATCGGCGAGGTGCGCGGCGCCGAGGCGGTCGACATGCTGCAGGCCATGAACACCGGCCACGAAGGCTCGCTGACCACCATCCACGCCAACTCGCCGCGCGATGCGCTGGCGCGGCTGGAAAACATGATCGGCATGGCGAACCTGAACCTGCCGCACCGCACGGTGCGCCAGCAGATCGCCTCGGCGATCACGGTGGTCGTCCAGGTGCTGCGGCTGATCGACGGGCGGCGCAAGGTCACCAGCATCCAGGAGATCACCGGCATGGAGGGCGAGATCGTCACCATGCAGGAGATCTTCACCTTCCACCAGACGGGCATGGGTCCCGACGGCCAGGTGCGCGGCCATTTCCACGCGACCGGCGTCCGGCCGAAATTCATGGAGCGGTTGCAGGCGTACGGCGTGCTGCTGCCCGACACCATCTTCGATCCCGAAAAGCACTACGAATAGGAGCGCGCCATGTTCGACAACCTGGGGGGTGACACGCTGATCACGGTCGCGGTGCTGGTCTTCGTGACCGCGCTGCTCATGATCGAGGGGTTCTACCTGCTGTGGCGGTCCTACAAGGGGCCCGACGCACGCAAGATCGAGAAGCGGCTGCAGGCGATGTCCGCCGCGGTCGACCGCACGCCGCAGGCCCATCTCGCGAAGGAACGCATGCTCAGCGACGTGCCCTGGATGCAGCGCCAGTTGCTGGCGCTGCCGCGCGCGCACCGGCTGGACCGTTTCATCTTGCAGGCGGGGCTGGACTGGACGGTGTCCAGCTTTTTGCTGGCCTGCGGTGTGCTTGGTGTGTTCGCGTTCTGCGCCGTGTGGCTGGCGCACCAGCCCGTGTGGCTGGCGCTGCTGGCCGGGGCCGTGGCGGCAGTGCTTCCGGTCCTGTACCTGCAGCATCAGCGCAGCCAGCGGCTGGAGCGCCTCGAAAAGCAGCTGCCGGACGCGCTGGACCTGGTGACGCGCGCCCTGCGCGCGGGCCATTCCTTTGCCAGCGGCGTGCAGATGATCGGCGAGGAAATGCCTGAGCCGATCGCCAGCGAGTTCCGCCTGGTGGCCGACGAGGTGAATTTCGGCGTCTCGCTGCAGCAGGCGCTGACCAACCTCAGCGAGCGCGTGCCGCTCACCGACCTGCGCTACTTCGTGGTGTCGGTGCTGATCCAGCGCGATTCGGGCGGCAACCTGACCGAGGTGCTGGGCAACCTGAGCCGGCTCATCCGGGAGCGCTTCAAGCTGCTCGCGCGGGTGCGGGTGCTGTCGTCCGAGGGGCGGCTGTCGGCCTGGATCCTGGGCATCATGCCATTCGCCCTGGCGGCGCTCATGAACATCTTCAATCCCGAATTCATGGCGCCACTGTGGACCGACCCGATCGGCCAGACGGTGCTGCAATACATGCTGGTGCTGATGCTGGTGGGCATCGTGCTCCTGCGCAAGATCGTGAAGATCCACGTCTGAAGGAGAAGCGCCATGGCCATGCTGTTTCCCATCCTGGTGTTCCTGTCCGTGTCGCTGGCCGTCATCGGCCTGGCGGTGTGGTTGTCCCCGACGCGCGCCGCGCAGCGGCTGCAGGCGGTGGCGCAGCCGGCCGGCAAGTCGTCCTGGACCGAGACGGCCGTCAAGCTGGTCGGTCCGTTCGCGCAGCTGTCGTCGCCGACCGGCGACGCCGATCTGTCGCCGCTGCGCGTGCGTTTCCTGAACGCCGGCATCCGCCACCCGGATGCGTACCTCCTCTATTTCGGCCTGAAGACGCTGCTGCCGCTGGGCTTCGCGGCGCTCGCGTTCCTCATGCTGCGCGCGGCAGGGTCGGAGGGGGGCATGACGATGCTGCTGTGGCTCGCGCTGGCGGCGCTGGCCGGCTGCTACCTGCCCAACCTGGTGCTGCGCCTGCGCATCCGCGCGCGGCGCCGCGAGATCTTCGAGAACTTTCCCGATGCCGCCGACCTCATGCTGGTGTGCGTGGAGGCGGGGCTCGGGCTGGATGCCGGGCTGGCCAAGGTCACGGAGGAAATCCAGATCAAGAGCCAGGCGCTCGCGCAGGAGCTGCACTGGACCAACCTGGAAATGCGCGCCGGCGGCACGCGCGAGAAGTCGCTGCGCAACCTGGCGCTGCGCACCGGCGTGGAAGAGATAGGCACCTTCGCCACCATGCTGACCCAGGCGGACCGCTTCGGCACCAGCATCGGGGAGTCGCTGCGCGTGTTCTCGGACGACCTGCGCCACAAGCGCCAGGTGCGCGCCGAGGAGCTGGCGGCGAAGGTGCCGACCAAGATGCTGCTGCCGCTGGTGCTGTGCATCTTCCCGTGCATCTCGCTCGTGATCCTCACGCCGGCGGCGATCCGCGTGATCCGGATGATCGGGCCGATGCTGGCCGGGCAGCTGTGAGAGGGCGCGCACGCGGCGCGCCGCGTGCGCCGCTGCAGCGGACGGATCAGGCCGCCAGCGTGTCGAGCTGGTGCTTGATCGCGTAGATGTACAGCTCGAGCCGGTTCGTGACGCCCAGCTTCTGATAGATCGCGCACAGGTGGTTGCGCAGCGTGTGCTCGGTGACGAAGGCACGCTCGGCGAGCGCCTTGTTGGAAGCGCCGCAGCCCGTCGCGACGATGCGGATGATCTCGCGCTCCTTGTGCGTCAGCGTGGCCTGGCGCGCCGTGTCGGGGTCGGCCTTCGGCGGCTTCCTGGCCGACGTGAGTTCGGAGAAGACGCGGCCCATGGTCTGCGCGTCGACGCACAGCTCGCCACGGAACACGCGCTCGATGGCGTCGAGCAGCTGCTGCGCCGACGCGTCCTTGCCCACCACGCCGCGCGCGCCGCGCAGTATGGCCAGGTCGAGCGTGCGCTGCTCTTTCTCGGCCGTCAGCACCATCACGCGCGACACCTCGTTGGTCAGCAGCCGGGGCAGGATGTCCAGCGCGCTGTGGCCGTCCAGGTCGAGGTCGAGCACGATGACGTCGGGTGCGAGGCTTTGCGCCGTGGCCACCGCTTCGTCGCAACAGCTGGCCGTGCCGACCACCTTCATGCGCGGCTGTTCGCCGTCGATCAGCTTCGACAGGCCCCACAGCATGGTCTTGTGGTCGTCCACGAGCAGCACGGCAATGGGATGGTCGGGATGGTCGAGGGCTTGCATGACGGACTCCTTCCTGTGTCTGCGGCGGGCGGTCAGATCGGGATTTCGATCCGTACCGCCGTGCCGCCATTCGCGCATCGGTCGACATGCGCCTGGCCGCCCAGGGCCGCGGCGCGCTCGGTGAGGGAGCGGGGGTGGAAGGCGGTGAAGCTTTCCTGGCAGGCGTCGTTCTCGATGCACAACGCCAGCTGGCCGTTCTTGCAATCGATGCGCACGCTGCCGTGGCGCGCATGGGTGTGCTTGCAGATGTTGTTCAGCCCTTCGCTCACCATCTGCAGCAGCTCCGCGGTCACCCGGTCGTCCAGGTGCAGCGGGCCGTCGACGGCCATCACGATGTCGATGTCGATGCCGTACAGGCCCTTGATCCGCGCGGCCTGGCGCTCCAGGTGGGGCCGCACCAGCCCGCCGGGATCGTCGTTCGCACCGTGCCTGACTTCGCCGGCGTAGCGGCGCAGGTCGGCGATCACGCCGTCGGCGACGTCCGCGAGCTTGTCCAGGTCTTCGCGCAGCGGGTTGTCGGCGGCGGCCCGCTTGCGCAGCGCGCACAGGCCCATGCGCAGGCCGATGTAGGGCTGGATGGCGGTGTCGTGCAGGTCGAGCGCGATCTTCAGGCGCTCCGTCGACGCGGCTTCCGAGGCCATGCGGTCGAGCACCTCGATGGTCTCGATGACCGGGAAGATCTGTTCCATGAGGTGGGCGAGGAACAGCGCGTCGGACTTGCCCAGCCGCCCGTCGCGCGACGAGATGAACACCCGGCCTTCGCCCAGGCGCATCGGCAGCGGCGCGCTGATGAAGGCCCGCGCCTCCAGCAGGGCGGCGATGGTGGTGCAGCGCTGCGCGCCGGCTTCGTCGGCGCTGCGCCAGGCGGTGGCGCCCGCTTCGAAGACACGGTGCTGCGCGCGCAGGTGGTTCAGCGGCCAGGGCAGGCGGTTGCTGAGCACGACGCTGTCGGGCGTCAGGGCCATGAGCGGCGATTCCGCGAGGCGGCCGATGGTCTCGATGCTCACCTGCTCGCAGGTGTCGTCCTCGCGCAGCGTGCGCAACAGCCAGGTGCCGGTGGCGCGGTCGCGCGTCAGCAGGATGCAGTGGCTGGCCCGGAAGAAGGCCAGCGTGCGCTCCATCGTGCGGGCGATGGTGCGTCCGGCGCCGAAGCGCGGGTTCGACAGCTGGCTCACTTCGCCCAGGAGGGCAAGGCGCCGTTGCAGCGCCAGCTTGGAGCCGCCCCAGTACACGATCATGTGCCCCAGCGCCAACAGGAAGGCGGTGCGCATCAGCAGCTGCGGCGTGTCGTCCGTGCCCGTGGCCAGTCCGCAGGCTGCGAACGAGGCGACCGAGGCGATCGTCACGCGGGCACCTTCCTCGAAGCCCCAGCGGAACGACGAGGTGAGGATGGCGAAGAAGTAGAAAAGGAAGAACAGGCTGTGGGTGCCGTCGGTCACCGCCATGATCAGCGTGAACCACAGCACGTCGGACCAGTGGATGGTTCGGCCCTGGAAATAGGGCCGCCCCATCGCCGTGCAGACGTGGATCAGCAGGCTGTGAAGGATGTAACCGAAGAAGGCCAGCCAGACCGCTGCGGGGACCTGCTGCCGGCTATCGGCGGCGTCGACTGTGATCGCCAGCAGGGCCGAGATCGACAGCACGAGCCGCATGCGTCCCACCATGAGCGCATCCGCCGCCAGGCTGGCGTCGAGGCTGGGGGCGGAGCCGTGCGCTCGCATGGGGATGCATCCGGTGCATGGACCATGTCAGGCACCGCGGGAGATCGCGGTACGGACGGGAGCGCTCGGCAGTGACAGTTTGGAATACATTTTTCTTGCCAGAGACCACAACGTGTGACGAGTTCACATTACTACTTTGGTGTTCAGATGCAATTGAAATCTCGTTCCATTAACGTTTGGTAACTATATTTGCATTGGATTGCATGCGGATAAATGAGGCCGCTGCACAGGGCGGCGAGAGGGCGTGGTGCCGGTTGGGGAGGCCTCGGAGAGGGCGAGGTACCTCAACGGGGCGTCCGCCTGCCTTGGCGAAGGCGCAGGCCGCGGGGTAACCCCGTTGCGCGGCCTCAGGGCAGGAACAGCAGCATCCCGTACACCGCAAACAGCATCAGGTGCATGAGCCCCTGGATCGGCGAGGTGCGCTGCCCGTTGAAGCTCAGCAGGCTCAGCACCGCCGTCACCGCGAACAGCAGGGTTTCCGCGCCCGAGATGCCCATGAGCACCTGCTTGCCCGTGACCAGCCCGATGACCAGCACGGCCGGCACCGTGAGCCCGACGGTGGAGACGAAGGCGCCCAGGCACAGGTTGATGGCGCGCTGCATCTCGTTGTTCATCGCGGCGCGCACGGCGGTGATCGACTCAGGCGTGAACACGATGATGGCGATGAGCACGCCGCCCACGGCCGCGGGCACGCCGGCCGCGGCAATGCCGTAGTCGGTGACCACCGCGAGGTAGTGCGCGAGCAGCACGATGGGCAGGATCATCGCGAGCAACAGCAGTGAGCGAACGACCACGGCGCGTTTGTCCAGGCGGGCGTGATCGGCCTGCGCGGCAGGCGAGGGCGCGACCGCCCGCACCGACATCTGCCCCGGCGCCGGCTGGATGAAGAAGCGCTGGTGGCTGCGCATCTGCATCCAGAGAAAGGCGCCGTACAGCACGGCCGTGAGCACCGACATGCCGATCGCCTGCACCGGCGTGAACTCGCCCGCGCCCGAGGTGTGGTTGGGCAGCACCAGCGCCGTGCCGGTCAGCAGCACGATCATCGACAGGTAGGCGCCGGCGCCCTGCGCGTTGTATTCCTGGTCGCCGTGGCGTGCCGCGCCCGCGATCAGGCAGATGCCGATGACGAGGTTCAGGATGATCATCATCACGGCGAAGATCGAGTCGCGCCCGATGGTCGGAAACTCGCCCGGGCCCAGCAGCACCGAGGCGATGAGGATCACCTCGATCGACACGATCGAGAGCGTCAGGATCAGCGTGCCGTACGGCTCGCCCAGCTGGTGCGCCAGGTGGTCTGCCTCGCGCACCACGCCGAACGATGCGGCCAGGATGGTGACGAACAGCGCCAGGAACACGCAGCCGGCCACCACGGGGCTGATCGGCGCGGCCAGCCAGCGGTCACCGAAGGCGACGAAGAGGCCGACCACGAGCCAGGCGGCGGCGATCAGGGCCCAGGTGGCGGGCGGCACGAGGCGGGTGGAGGAGGGTGTTGTTGTCATGGGCGTTGTCACTCCGACATCAAGAGGGAAGCCAGGGCCAGCAGGCCGCTGCCAGCGAGGCTCAGCCCGCTCGCGGCCCACAGGGCCTTCACGTCGCGGGGTTCGCAGCCTTCGCGGCGCGCATGCCAGGCAGCGTAGGCCAGCGCCACCGCCATGGTCAGCGCGGGCCAGTGCAGATCAAGACCGTTCATCGCGCGGCCCCCGATGCGGTGGGTGCGCGCGGGCATTCGGCGCGGTAGGACAGCCGGGTCGCGCCCGTGCGCACGTGCAGGCGCACGGCGCCGAGCGTCAACCGGAAGGCATCCGGCACGGTGGCGCGAGCGCGAGGAAGGCGGAAACGGGAGAAGAAGCGTTGCGCGGCGAGGCGCCAGGAAGGGAGCAGTGCGGCCATGTCGAAACTTCGCGAGAAGTCAGGAAAGGGCCGTCCCTTGCAAGGTGAAGGTGCAAGACCGAGGTCGTCCTCGGCCCGGTTCGCGCAGGGCGCGCGAACAAAAAAATGATAGCAGGGAAATCGGAGCCGACGCCCTCAGCCCCCGCGTGCGCGCACCTGGGCCGCATGCAGGAGGCGGGCGCTGTCCACCTTCTGCTTGGACAGGAGCCGCATCCTGTTGCAGTTGGAACAGCGGTACAGGCGCAGCCAGGGCAACAGGCGCATCCACCCTCTGCGCGGCTGGCGGTCCATGTCAGCAAGGTGGCAGGGGCAGGCGGAAACCGAATGAGTCGACGACATTTGTCAGAGTGACCATGCTGTCCAGATCCCACCCTGACCAAGCTCTGCGGCTCTTCGGCTACTGGGAATTGAAAGTATTCATTCTTACGACAAATGTAAACAAGCACACTCACCTGATTTGGGTATTCGCGCCCCGATTTCCTCGGTTTCGGTCACACCCCGTTTCACTTCTCCCGCGCTTCCTGTGCACCAGTTCACAGAGGGAAAGCCGCCAGTTGACCGGTGTAAACTGCCCGGTTTTCTCCCTCTCTCGCGGTATGGTGCAAGTGTCACGGCGCACAGGCTTCACCGGCTCGGCGCTCACTCGCTTGCTCGCTCAATTGAGCGACATCGACGTTCCCGAATCCAGGCAAGCCCTCGCGGATCGTTTGAGTCAGTGGTTCAGTTGGACCGACGCCATCTCCTTGTCTGCAGCTTTGGATTCCGATCTGGGCGTCGCCGTGTCCGGCGCCCGGGCGTCCGAGGGCGCCGAGGAGGCGCAGGAGTGCGCGCGCCTGAAGGCCGCGCTGGCCAAGGGCAATGCAGACGGCGGTGTGGCCTCCGTGCTGCCCGGCGCGAACGACGACTTTCCGCCGTACCGCCGCCGCTACTTCGCGCGGCAGCAGGCCATGGAAACAGCCATCGAACCGCTGCGCGCCCGCCTGCGGGCCCGGCTGGCCACCCGCTCGCCCGAGCTGGCCCGGCTGGCCGCGGTGGACGCCATCCTGGAACAGGTGGTGGGCGCGCGCGAACGCAGCCTGCTGGCGAGCGTGCCCACGCTGCTGGAGAAACATTTCAAGCGCCTGCGCGAGGCCCATCAGGCCGCGCAGGACGCCACCCCCGACACCCCCCAGCCGCCAGCGACCGCCGCCGCCGGCTGGCTGGACGTGTTCGGCCGCGACATGCAAAGCGTGCTGCGGGCCGAGCTGGACATTCGCATGCAACCGGTCGAAGGCCTGCTCGAGGCCCTTCGCGACCGCTAGCCTGCCGCCCTACAAGAGACAACAAGCTTCCATGAACAGATTTTTCCATTACGCCGTCTTCCTCGTGGGCCTGGCCGTCGTGTGCTGGGTCGGTGCCAGCTATGTCGGCCACAACCCGCTGGCCCTGGTGATCACGGCGCTGATCGGCGCGTTCTATCTGATGGGCGCGCTGGAGTTGCACCGCTTCCACCAGGCTACCGGCACGCTGTCGCATGCGGTGAACGACCTGTCGGCGCCGCCGGCCAGCCTCGGCGACTGGCTCGCCGGCCTGCATCCCTCGCTGCGCAACGCGGTGCGCCTGCGCATCGAAGGCGAGCGCGTCGGCCTGCCGGGCCCGGCGCTCACGCCGTACCTCGCGGGCCTGCTGGTGCTGCTGGGCATGCTGGGCACCTTCCTGGGCATGGTGGTCACGCTCAACGGCACGGGGCTGGCGCTCGAAAGCGCGACCGACGTGCAGGCCATCCGCAACTCGCTGTCGGCGCCCGTGCGCGGCCTGGGCCTGGCCTTCGGCACCTCGGTGGCGGGCGTGGCCGCATCGGCCATGCTGGGCCTGGCCTCGGCGCTGTGCCGGCGCGAACGCCTGCTGGCCGGGCAGTCGCTCGACACGCTCATCGCCACGTCGCTGCGCGGCCATTCGCTGGCGCACCGCCGCGAAGAGTCGTTCAAGCTGATGCAGCAACAGGCCCACGCGATGCCCGCACTGGTCGACCAGCTGCAGGCCATGGTGGCCGCGATGGACCGCCAGAGCCAGTCGATCAACGAACGCCTCGTCGCCAGCCAGGACACCTTCCACCAGAAGACCGAAGCCGCCTACACGGGGCTCGCCGCATCGGTCGACCGCTCGCTGAAAGACAGCCTGGCCGACAGCGCCCGCATCGCCGGTGAAACGATCCAGCCGGTGGCGAAGGTCATGCCCGAACTGGTCGGCCAGCTGCAGACCATGATGGCCGCGATGGAGCGCCAGACCCAGGCGCAGAACGACCGCCTCGTCGCCAGCCAGGACAGCTTCCACCAGAAGGCCGAAGCCGCCTACACGGGGCTGGCCGCCTCGGTCGATCGCTCGCTGAAGGACAGCCTGGCCGACAGTGCCCGCATCGCCGGCGAGACCATCCAGCCCGTGGCGAAGGTGATGCCCGAGCTGGTCGGCCAGCTGCAGACCATGATGGCCGCGCTGGAGCGCCAGGGCCAGGCACAGAACGAGCGCCTCGTCGCCAGCCAGGACAGCTTCCACCAGAAGGCCGAAGCCGCCTACAGCGGCCTGGCCGCCTCGGTCGACCGCTCGCTGAAGGACAGCCTCACCGATACCGCCCGCATCGCTGGCGCGACGATCCAACCCGTGGTCGAGGCGGCCATGCTCGGCATCGCGCGCGAAGCGGCCTCGTTGCAGGGCGGCATGGCGCAGGCCGTCGAACGGCAGCTCGAAGGCCTCACGGGCCGCTTCGAGGCCTCGACCGCGGGCGTCGCCGACACCTGGAAGGCCGCACTGGCCGAACACGAGCGCGCGAGCGGGGCGCTGTCGAGCGACCTGCGCGGCACGCTCGAACGCTTTGCCGAGACCTTCGAGCAGCGCTCGGCCGCGCTGGTCGAGGGCGTGTCGGCCCGCCTCGAAAGCACCGTGGGCAGCGTGTCCGACACCTGGGGCAGCGCGCTCGCGCAGCACCAGCGCGTCAGCGAAAAACTGTCCGGTGATTCGCACCAGGCGCTCGCCGCCGCTGCCGCCACTTTCGAACAGCATTCGGTCGCGCTGCTGCGCACCGTAGGCGAGGCGCACACCAGCCTGCAGACCGAGCTGGCCGCGCGCGACGCGCAGCGGCTGTCGGCCTGGAGCCAGTCGCTCGAGGCCATGGCCGCCTCGCTGCAGAAGGAATGGCAGCAGGCCGGCGCGCACACGCTGAGCCAGCAACAGCAACTGAGCGACACGCTGGCGCAGGCCGCGCGCGACGTGTCGGCGCAGGCCGAGGCGCATGCCAAGCAGACCGTCGCCGAAGTCGCGCAGCTGCTGCAGGCCGCGTCGGACGCACCCCGCGCCGCTGCCTCGCTGCTCGACACCGTGCGCGAGGCGCACGCCAACCTGCAGACCGAGCTCGCCACGCGCGACGCGCAGCGCCTCGCGGCCTGGAGCGGGTCGCTCGAGACCATGGCCGCCTCGCTGCAGAAGGAATGGCAGCAGGCCGGCGCGCACAGCCTGAGCCAGCAGCAGCAGATGAGTGAGACGCTGGCGCAGACCGTGCGCGACATGTCGGCGCAGGCCGAGGCCAACGCCAAGCAGACCGTCGCCGAAGTCGCGCAGCTGCTGCAGGTGGCGGCCGAAGCACCGAAGGCCGCGGCCGACGTGATCGCCGAACTGCGCCAGAAGCTGTCCGACGGCATGGCGCGCGACAACGACATGCTCGAAGAGCGCAGCCGCATCCTCGGCACGCTCGAGACCTTGCTGGGCGCGGTGAACCATGCCTCGACCGAACAGCGCAGCGCCATCGACGCGCTCGTCACGGCCTCGGCCGACATGATGGAGCGCGTGGGCAGCCGCTTCACCGAGAAGGTCGAGAGCGAGACCGAGAAGATGGCCGGCATCGCCGCGCAGATCACCGGCGGTGCGGTCGAGGTGGCGAGCCTGGGCGAGGCCTTCGGCTTTGCCGTGCAGCGCTTCGGCGAATCGAACGACAAGCTGGTGGCGCACCTGCAGCGCATCGAAGGCGCGCTGGGCAAGTCGCTGGCGCGCAGCGACGAGCAGCTGGCCTATTACGTGGCGCAGGCGCGCGAGGTGATCGACCTGAGCATCATGTCGCAGAAGCAGATCGTCGAAGACCTGCAGCAGTTCGCCAGCCGCCAGACCGCAGGCAGCGAGGCCTGAAATGGTGCGCGACGAGATCGACCTCGACGCCGGCCTGGAGCCGACCGTCCCCGTGTGGGCGGTGTTCGGCGACCTGATGGCGGGCATGCTGGGTGCGTTCGTGCTGATCCTGGTGTGCGTGCTCGGCATGCAGCTGGACCTGGCGAGCCGCCTCGAAACCGAGGTGCAGCAGCGCCGCGCCGAATCGCAGCGCCGCGAAGCGCTCGAGCAGGCGCTGGCCGGTCCGCTCGCGGCGGGCCGCGTCACGCTCAACAACGGCCGCATCGGCATCAGCGGCAGCGTGCTGTTCGCCTTCAACTCCGCCGACCTGCAACCCGGTGGGCGGCAACTGCTGAAAAGCCTGGCCGGCCCGCTGGGCGCCTACCTGAAGGCGCGCGACGAGATCCTGATGGTGAGCGGCTTCACCGACGACCGGCAGATGCGCGAAGGCGCGCGCCTGTTCGCCGACAACTGGGAGCTGTCGGCCCAGCGCGCGCTCACCGTGACGCGCGCGCTGATCGAAGAGGGCGTGCCTTCGTCGTCGGTGTTCGCCGCGGCGTTCGGCGCCGAGCAGGCCGTGGCCTCGAACAGCGACGCCGAAGGCCGCGCGAAGAACCGGCGCGTGGAGATGGCGCCGACGCCCCGGCCCAAGAACGCACCCGACGCTGTGAAGTCCCGTGAGTAACGACAGCGCACCGGACGATCAGGTCGATGCGGTGGTCACGCTCGACGCCTGGCGCGCGCGCGGCGACGACCGTTTTGACCCGGTGCGCTTCCGCTTCATCGAGGCGATGGCGCAGCGCGCGGCGGCGCACGAGGGCGAGGCGCGGCGCCTGCTCGATGCGCGGCTGGCCAGCCTCATGGCGACCTACCGCGCCGATCTGGAGAAGGTCGAACCCGAGGCCGAAGCGCCGGCAGAGGCACCGCTGCACACCGCGCTCGCCGAGCTGATGAACCACATCGCCCAGCTCGCACCGCTGCCACCCCCGCCCGATGCGGAGGCGACCGACGGAGACACCGTGCCCAGCCTGTCCACGGCACCCGAGCTCAAGACGCTGAGCTACTTCCGCGGCACCTGGTCCAAGCTCGCCGCTGACCAGCGCGTGACGCAGTCGCTCGCCAAGGTGCCGAAGAACGCCGGCCCGCTCAACACGCACCACCTCGTGCAGCGCGCGCTCACGCTGATGCGCGACCTGTCGCCGCAGTACCTGCAGCGTTTCATGGCGCACGTCGATGCGCTGCTGTGGATCGAGCAGGTGAACGCCGCCGCCGAGGCTGCGCGCGTGGCGCGCACCGAGAGCCCGCGCAAGAGTTCGCGCAGCCGCGCGAGCTAGAAGCTCAGCCCGCCGCGTCGTGGCACACGACGCACAGCTTGTTGCCGTCCGGGTCGCGGAAGTACGCGCCGTAGTAGTCGGGGTGGTAGTGCGCGCGCAGCCCCGGCGGGCCTTCGCAGCTGCCGCCGCGCGAGAGCGCGATGCGGTGCACCGCGTCGACCATCGCCCGCGTGCCGGCGGTGAACGCCGCCATCTGGCCGTTGCCTGCGTCGTGCGGCCGTCCGTCGTGGGGTTGGCAGATCACGAAGAAGGGCCGCGCGCGCCCCGCGCTGTGCCAGCCCGCCCAGGGCTTCTCCGGCTCGCAGAAGCGGCGCTCCAGGCCGAGGCCGTCCATCACCGCGTCGTAGAAGGCCAGCGCGCGGTCGAAATCGGAGACGCTGAAGAAGACATGGGAAAACACATCGGCTCCTTGTGAAGAGGATGAACTTCCAGCGGATTGTCGTCAGCGCGACCAGAGCCACCAAGCCAATCCGGCCGCCACCAACACCCAGATGCCGATGACCAGGGCCATGCCGGCCTTGCTCTTCGGCTTGCTGCCCGTGCGCGCCATCCATTCCTCGGCCCGCGCGCGGCTGCGCACGATGACCTCGGGCGGCAGCAGGCGCACCGCGAGCCAGATCAGCGCGGGCAGCAGCAGCACGTCGTCGAGGTAGCCGAGCACGGGAATGAAGTCGGGAATCAGGTCGATGGGGCTGAGGGCATAGGCCACGGTGAACCAGCACAGCGCCTTCGGCAGCCATGGCGTGACGGGGTCGCGGCAGGCGAACCAGAGGGTGACGGCGTCGCGCTTGATGCGGCGCGCCCAGTCGCGCAGGTTCATCGCGGCCGGGCCCTCAAGCCGCGCTGCGCGGCCCGAACATGATGATGCCCATGCCGACGAAGCACACGGCCACGCCGACCCAGTCGCTGGCCGAGGGCGTCACCTTGTCCACGGCCCACAGCCACAGGATGGCCACGCCGATGTAGACCCCGCCGTAGGCCGCATACACGCGGCCCGCGGCGGTCGGGTGCAGCGAGAGCAGCCACGCGAAGAGCGCCAGGCTCAGCGCGGCAGGCAGCAGCAGCCAGGCCGACTGGCCCTGCTTGAGCCACAGGTAGGGCAGGTAGCAGCCGACGATTTCCGCGAGCGCGGTCGCGATGAAGAGGCCGAGGGTCTTGAGCAGGTCCATGGCCGCCATTGTGGCGGTGGCCTGTCGATCTCAGGGCTGTCGTCCGGGGCCTGTGCCGGGCCGTGACGACGGCTCCCACACATCGGGCGTGGTGGCGACCAGCGACTTGAAGTCTTTCCACGGCCGCGCGCCCGGCACCGTGCGCCCGCCGACGACCACCACCTTCGCGTAGGCCACCATGCGCTCGCGCAGGTAGCGGCGCTCGGACTCGGGCCAGGTCTCGATGGCGTGCGGGCCGCGCGACAGCACGATCTCCTTCACGCCGCGGATGCGGTTGTAGGCGGCCACGGTGCCTTCGAGCGATTCGGCGCGGTCCCACAGGCCCTTGCCGAAGAAGGCGGCGGGCCAGCGGTCCATGCCCGCGAGCGTGGCGGAGTTCGGATAGAACAGGATGTGGTGCTCCGCCGCCATGCCGCCCAAAAACAGGTTGCGGTCGGCCAGGTCGGGCGCGTCGGGCAGGTAGCCCGCGCCGCTGGCGAACGAGGACAGCAGGATCGCCCCGCGGATGTTGCGCCAGCCGCGCGCCGGCGTGCAGTTGGGCACTGGCATGTCGAAGCTGCAGGCGGCCACGTAGTTGCGCGTCAGGGCCCAGGCGGTCGACATCGAGCCGCGCGAGTAGCCGCCCAGCACCAGCGGAATCTCGCTGGCCTTCTGGCCCGCCAGCAGCCGGCCGCGCGCGGCATTGCCTTCGAGCAGCTGGCCCGTGGGCGTGAGCAGCCGCAGGCCCTGGCCGTGCTCGAGCTGCGCGAGCACGCGGAACACGTCCTCGCCTTGCTCCAGCGTGTTGGTGTCGCTCACGCCGCCCGACAGGCCTTCGCCGCGCCGGTCGTAGGCCAGCACGTCGAAGCCGGCCTGGTTGAGTGCGTGCAGGTTCTCGCGCCACCAGCGCTGGCCCATGGCCTCGGTGGTGCCGTTGGGGAAAGACACCGGCACGGCCTTGCCGCTGGCACCCTCGATGCGGTAGGCCACCTCGTCCGGGTGCTGGAGGGCCGTGAGCTGCCCGCCGCCGCCCGCCGCCATGACGGCCAGGGCGCGCACCTTGCGGCCGCGCCCGTCGTCCACGCCCGCGCCTTCGAGGTACCAGCCGCGCAGCTTGATCGGGTCGCTGAGCTTCAGGTCGAGCCGCTCGAAGGCGTCGCGCGGCACGGTGAACTCGACGATGTGGGTGCGCGCGTCGGCCTCGGCAATGCCTTCGCGGTAGGGCGCCTTCGCGAAGAAGGCGGGGCGGCGGATCTGCTTCAGATCGACCGTCGGGCTGTCGGCATCGATGCGCCCGGCCGGATCGACCGCGCCGGTCACGCGCGTGGCGCGCGCCTTGTTGGGCGGCAGCCAGCGCTGCATCTGCGCGTTCACGCGCTCGAAGCAGACCGGCTCGGCCTTGCAGGTGCGCCAGCGCGCCTTGAGTTGGTCGTCGGTGAACGCGCCCACGTGGTAGTCGCCGCCCGCATAGTTGGTGGGCACGGGGTAGGCGCTCATGAGCACGGGCACGCACACGCGCGGGCCGCCGGCGTTCACCGCGGTGCCGGCCTGCGGCAGCAGGTAGCCGCCCACCCGCGCGTTGCGGTCGGCGCCGACCCAGGCCATGCAGTCGGTGGGCGGCGGCTTGCTGGCGGCGGCCTGGCGCTGTTCGGCCGTGGTGCCGGTGGTGCAGGCGGACAGGCCCAGCAGGGCACCGAGCAGGGCGAGCGGAAGGGTGGCGCGGGAAGAACGCATGGGGCGGGAAACGCTCGCGGAATGAAGAACCATGTGATTGGAACGCAGCCGAGGCGCAAAAAGGGACCGCGCAGGACCAAGCGTGAACAAATGGATGCCGATACTGTTGCAGAAGGCATGCCAGCGCGGCGGGTGTGAACGCCGCGTTCTGGCGCAGGAGGGTTCCTACTGCTTGTGACCGGACGCTGCCTCCCGAAGCAGGGGCTGGCGCGCCATCACCTCGTCGCGCGGGCCGTGGTCGCGCACATGGCCGGCTTCCATGAGGATCACCGTGTCGAAGCGCTCGAGCAGGCTCAGCCGGTGTACCGAGGCGATCACGCAGGCCTGCGGAAACGCCGCCGCGATGCGCCCCAGCACGCGCGCCTCGGTGGCGGCGTCGAGCGCGCTGGTCGGCTCGTCGAGCAGCAGCAGCGAACTGCCTTCGGCGGCGAGCACGCCGCGCGCCAGGCACAGCCGCTGGCGCTGGCCGCCCGACAGGTTGAAGCCGCGTTCCGAGATCGCGCTGTCGAGGTCGCCGTGCGTGGCCTGCAGCACCTCGTCGAAGGTGCTGGTGTGCAGCGCGGCGCGCAGGCGCTCGTCGTCGCAGGGACGACCGAAGGCCAGGTTCTCGCGCACGCTGGCCTCGAACAGCTCGGTCTCCTGCGGGATCAGCGTGGCGAGCTGGCGCAGCCGGGCCCAGTCGGTCCGCTCGCCGTCGAGCAAGAGCGTGCCGCCGTGCGGTGCATACAGGCCGGCCAGCACGCGCAGCAGCGTGCTCTTGCCGCCGCCGCTGGGGCCCACGAGCGCCACGCGCTGGCCCCGGCGCAGCGAGAGCGCCACGTCGTGCAGGCCGCTGCGCGTGGGCGCGGCCGGATCGTCGGCGACGGCACCGCGCGGGGCGTAGCGCCATTGCAGCTGTTCGACCTGCAACTGCGTCCACGGCGCCTGCGCGTCGATGCGTTCGTACGCCGGCACGGCTTCGGGTGGGGCCTCGAGCGTGGGGCTCGTCGGCGCGTGCCAGATCGGCTCGGCGCTGCTGTAGTCGGTGTGCATGCGCGCAAAGAAACTGAAGTTGGCCGCCACCGAGGTAACCACGCCCGCCGCCTGCTGGGCGTACTGGTAGATCATGAACACCGCGCCCAGCATCACGGCCTGGCCCGGTGCGCGCGCCTGCCACACATAGATGACGACCAGGCCCCAGGTCAGCGCCAGCCCCATCAGGTCTACCGCGAACCACTTGCCCTCGTTGAGCACCACGGTGCGCTTCAGCGGCAGCGACACGGCCGCCATGCGACGGCGCAGCAGCAGGCGCGACGCGCCCTGCAGTCGCAGGCCGATCACCGTGGAGGCGTTGCCCAGGAAGTCGAGCAGCGCGGCCACGTAGCGCCGGTCGGCGTCGTTCTCGGCGCGCGCGAGCTTCATGAGCGCGCGGTCGATGCGCACGATCACCACGCCGATCAGCACATAGCCCGCGAGCGCCGTCACGCCGCTGGTGCGCGACAGCAGCGCCAGCGCCACCAGCGGCCCGACGAAGTTGACCGCATTAGTGAGCCAGATGAACTGGTTCTGCGCGAAGTCCGCGAGCGCGCGGCTGGCCTGGTGCACGCGGTGCTGCAGCTCGCCCGAGTGGTGGCTGTCGTGCCAGGCGAGCGGTGCGGCGGCGATGCGCGCATAGAGCTGGTCGGCCAGCGTCTCGCGCACCTTCAGGCCCACGTTGCGCTCCAGGATGCGGCCCGGCCCGTGCAGCGCCCACGCGCCGACGTACACCCCCGCGAGCGTGGCGATCCAGCGGCCCGCCGCGGGCAGGTCGCCGCGCTGCAGCGCGTTGATGGCCTGGCCGGCGAGGTAGGGCAGCGTGAGGCGGATCAGCTGCGAGCTGGCGAGCAATGCGGTGGCGGCCAGCAGCTGCGCACGCGCGCCAGCCGCGAAGTGCCACAGCGCGGCGTAGAGCGCGCGGATGGCACGGCCGGGGGATTCGGTGGAGGAGGTGGTCGAACCCGTCATGCGCGCTTCACCCCGCCTTGCGGAAGGTGAGGTTGATGCGCTGCGCGCCGAGCCGTGCCTGCAGCGGATGCGGTGCGTCCTTGAGCGGCAGCACGCCATGAAAGCGCAGCCGGTCCACGCCGCCCCACACCACCACGTCGCCGTGCACCAGCGGAATGCGGGTGGTCTTGTCGGCGCGCGCGAGCCCGCCGAACTGGAACACCGCCGGCATGCCCAGCGACACCGACACGATCGGCGCGCCGTGGTCGCGCTCGTCGCGGTCCTGGTGCAGCGAGAGCCGGCTGCCCGGCTGGTAGCGGTTGACCAGGCAGGCGTCGGGCGCAAAGCCGTCGAAACCGGCCAGCGCCGCCGCGTCGCGCGCGAGCTGCGCAAAGGCCTCGGGCATCGCGGGCCAGGGCACGCCGCTGTCGGGGTCGACCGCGCTGTAGCGGTAGCCGCGCCGGTCGCTGGTCCAGCCGAGCGCGCCGCAGTTGGTGAGCGCGACCGACATGGTGAAGCCGCCCGGCGTGACCAGGTGGCGGAACGGCGCGTGCGCCGCCACGCCGTCGATGGCATCGAGCAGCGCCTCGGCGCGCGGCAGCGCAAAGCCCGGCAGCACGAAGGCGGCCGGGCCGATCGGCTCGCGCGCGGCGCGCGGCGGGGCGTCGAAGAGGTCGAACGTCATGGGGGCATTGTCGCCAGCGGCAGGGGCGCTTCGGACCGTGGCGGTGGCTGCGATGCATTCAAGCTGTCACAAAGCGTCACTAGCATTCCGAGCACCAAAGCAGTACGCGGCACCGGCCCGGCGCCTGCGATTCCTCCTTCGTCACAGGACCCGGCATGTCTCGCGTTGCTCGGTCACGGTGGGTGTGTGTCTTGACCCTGATCCTCGGAATTCTGTCCCTCGCGGCTGTGTCGCATGCCGGCGAACCCGCGCCTTCGCCCGATGCGGCGGGGCGCATCGCCTTCGACCTGCCGGCCCAGCCGCTGGCCACCGCCGTGCAGGTCTACGCGCAGGCGACGGGGCAGTCCGTGTTCTTCGACGGGCAGCTCACCGCCGGCCTCGAATCCGCCGCGTTGCACGGCCTGTTCACCCCGCGCGAGGCGCTGCAGCGCCTGCTCGCCGGCACGCGGCTGGCCGCGCGCCACACCGACGCGCGCACCTTCACGCTGGTCGAAGCCGAGGCACCGCCGCCCGTGGCCGCGACGGCACCGGCCGCGCCCGCCGCCCCCGCCATGTCCCCGCGCGATGCCCGCGTGGTGCAGCAGGCGCTGGAGCGCACGCTGTGCCGCTGGCCGCATGCGCGCCCGGGCACCTACCGCGCGCTCGTGCAGCTGTGGGTCGGGCCCGGCGGCCATGTGCGGCGCACGCGGCTGCTCAGTTCCTCCGGCCTGGCGCAGCGCGACGCCGCGCTCGAAGCCGCGATGAACACGCTGGTGCTCGAGCGCCCGCCCGAAGGCGAGGCCGACCAGCCGCTCACGGTGCTGCTGCTGCCGCGCACCGGCGACCGTCCCGACGTCTGCGACACAGCGGTTTCTCCCTGAGCACGCCGTGGAACAGGACACCCCCGGCTTTCTGCGCAGCCTGCTGACCAGCCGCTACATCGACTTCCGCAACCGCCTGCGCCGCCGCCTGGGCTCGGAAGAGCAGGCCGACGACGTGCTGCACGAGACCTGGCTGCGCGTGCAGCGCATGAGCGACCCCGGCCCGGTGCAAAGCCCCATGGCCTACCTGCTGCGCATCGCGTCGAACGTGGCGGAAGACCGGCGCATCTCCCACGGGCGGCTGCTCGACTTCGTGGAGGTCGAGGAGCTGCTGCATTTTTCGGACGACAGCCACGACCCGGCCCGTGTCTCGGAGGCGCGCAGCGAGGTGCAGGCGCTGGAGCGCGCGCTCGAGGAGCTGCCGCGCCGCCGCCGCGACATCTTCATTGCCTCGCGCGTGGACGAGACGCCGCATGCCGACCTGGCGCGGCGCTACGGCGTGTCGGTGCGCATCGTCGAGCGCGAAGTGAAGGCTGCGCTGGTGCATTGCGCCGGCCGTTTGGGCCGCGATGTGATCCAGCGGTTCGGTCCCGGCGCGGGAAAACAGTCTGAGAAGACATGATGGCCGCCCCCACTCCAATCGACCGCGAACGCGCCGCGCTGGAAACGCAGGCGCACGACTGGCTCGTGCGCCTGACCTCCGGCCGCGCCACCACCGGCGACGCGCAGGATTTCCGCCGCTGGTGCGCCCGCAGTCCGCAGCATGCGCAGGCGATGGCCGAAGCGACGCGGCTGTGGGATTTGACCCGGCCCGCCGCCGAAGCGGTGGCACGGCGCATGCCCGCGATGGACACACCGCCGCACGCGGCCATCGCCGTGTCGCGCCCGCCGATGTTCGGCCGCCGCCAGTTCCTCGGCGCCGCGCTCGCGGCCGGTGCCGCCGCCTTCGTGGTGGTGCGCCCGCCGGCCGGCCTGTGGCCCGCGCTGTCCGACATGACGGCCGACTACCGCACCGGCACCGGCGAGCAGCGCCGCGTGGTGCTGGCCGATGCGGCGGCGGTGGTCGAGATGAACACGCAGACCAGCCTCAACCTCGCGCGCGGCGCCGAGGGCGAGCCGCCCGTGCTCGACATGCTCGGCGGCGAGGCGCAGGTGCAGCTCGACGCGGCGCGCCGCGCGCCCTTCACCATGACGGTGGGCGGCGCGCGCCTCGTGGCCGCGTCGGCCAGCCGCTTCAATGTGCGCGCCACCGGCGGCGAGGTGTGCGTGACCTGCTTCGCGGGCTCGGTCGAGCTGCGCGACGGCGAGCGCGTGCTGGTGGCGGGCGAGGCGCAGCAGATCCGCTACGGCGGCTGGCGCGAGGCCGAGGTGGCGCGCGCGCCCGACCTCGCGGCGGTGGCCGCCTGGCGCGAGCGCGTGCTGGTGTTCGACGACACGCCGCTGGCGGCCGTGGTCGACGAGATCAACCGCTACCGGCCGGGCCGCCTCATCGTCACGCGCGCCGAACTCGGCCGCCGCAAGGTGCAGGCGCGGCTGCGGCTGGACGAACTGCCGCATGTCGAGACGCTGATCGCCGTGAGCTACGGCGCGAAGCTCACGAGCCTGCCCGCCGGCATCGTGCTGCTCGGATAGCCGCGCTGTGTGACGCGGCTGTGAAAAAAACAGTGCCGCGTCCGCGTTCGCAAATTCTCCCGAACTTTTGCAGCGCGCGTGTCGGTCGCATCCGGTGAGCCCGGTCTCTTCTCCAGAACGGTTTTTCTCTGGGGTATGACATGAGCAACAAGACATTCCGCCGCGCGCCGGTCGCGCACGCCGCCGCCCTCGCGCTGGCCATGGCGGGCCTGGCGGGCAATGCACAGGCGCAGCGCGCCTTCAGCGCCGCGTGGATGGCGCAGAAGAACGTGGCGCAGGGCACCGCCGTGGTCACGGGCTACCTGCCCAACGGCACGCCGGCCTCGATGCTGACGAACCCGCTGGCGCAGCAGCAGAAGGCCAACGAGCAGCTGCGCCAGTCGCTCGGCAACCTGGGCCTCGCAGCGCAGGCGATCGCCGCGCAGCAGGCCGCACAGGCCGCCGCACGCGCCGCCGCGCTGAACGAGCCCTCGGTGCCCGACGGCCTGGCCGAGGGCGGCCTGAAGGTCGACACGAACTCGCTCAGCGCCGGCTGGCTCAACGCCCGCGCGCTGAACCGCGATTCGCAGAAGCAGATCGACGGCCGCACCGTCGTCACCGTGGAGCAGACCGGCGACAAGGCCATCCTGAACTGGGAGACCTTCAACGTCGGGCGCAACACCACGGTCGATTTCAAGCAGCAGGCCGACTGGGCCGTGCTCAACCGCGTGAACGACCCGAAGGCGCGGCCTTCGCAGATCCAGGGGCAGATCAAGGCCGACGGCACGGTGCTCATCGCCAACCGCAACGGCATCGTGTTCAGCGGCACCAGCCAGACCGACACGCGCAACCTGGTGGCGGCCGCCGCCCACATCGGCGACGACCAGTTCAAGGCGCGTGGCATCTATTCGAACGACACCACGCCGAGCTTCACCACGGCCAAGGACGACCAGGGCAAGGTCGAGGTGCAGGCCGGCGCACGGCTGACCACCAAGGAGCCCGGCTCCGTCACGCAGGGCGGCGGCTATGTGCTGCTGCTGGGCAAGGAAGTGGCCAACGCCGGCGAGATCGCCGCGCGCAAGGGCCAGGCGCAGCTCGCGGCGGGCGACAGCTTCGTAATCCGCAAGGGCATGGGCACCGAGGCCAACGCCTTCTCGACCACGCGCGGCAACGAGATCGCGCCGCAGTTCGCGGCCGACAGCACGGCGGGCACGGTGCGCAACACCGGCCTGATTGTGGCGCGCGAAGGCGACATCACGCTGGCCGGCCGCGACGTGCGCCAGGACGGCGTGGCGCTGGCCACCTCCACCGTCGCCGTGCGCGGCACGGTGCACCTGCTGAACTCGGCCGCCGACACGCGCGGCAATGTCGCTGTCGGCAAGGGCGCGGTCACGGCCGTGCTGATCGAGGACGACGGCAAGGCCAGCGCACTCGACAGCCAGCGCGACGCGCTCCTCAAGGAATCGGCCGCGCAGGACGCCGCGCGCGCGCTCGTGCCGCCCGCGCTCTTCGACAACCTCTCGCGGCTGTCGGACCGCCGCGACCAGTCGCGCATCGAGATCGTCTCGGGCGGCGACATCCGCTTCGAGGGCGAGTCGCTCACGCTGGCCACCGGCGGGCAGATCGCGGCCAGCGCCGCGCGCCGCAGCTTCGTGGCCGACAAGGCGCGCCTCGATGTGTCGGGCGCGGTGGGCGTGAACGTGACGATGGAATCGAACAACGTCAAGGTCAACGTGCAGGGCAACGAGATGCGCGACGCCCCGCGCAACCGCGAGAGCGGCAAGCTGTTCAACAACGACGTGTGGATCGACCGGCGCAAGCTGGTGCGCGTGGCGCCCGGCGTGGGCGGCTACGAGGGCGAGCGCTGGTACGCGGCGGGCGGCCTGCTGGAGGTCGGCGGCTACCTGGGCAACCAGGGCCACGGCATCGGCGAATGGGCCGCGCAGGGCGGCACGGTGGTGCTGGGCGGCAGCGAGGTGGTCACGCAGGCGGGCTCGAAGGTCAACCTGTCGGGCGGTTCGCTCAACGTGCAGACCGGCAAGATCTACCTGACCTGGCTCAAGGGCAGCGACGGTCGGCTGTACAACCTGAACAGCGCGCCGTCGGACCTGCTGTACGACGGCGTCTACAAGGGCTTCGAGGCCGAGCACGTGCGCTGGGGCAAGGCGAACACCGACTATTTCTACAACCCGCTGATCGGGCCGCAGCGCAAGCTGGAGAACGGCTACACCGTCGGGCGCGACGCCGGCCGGCTGGTGGTGAGTGCGCCCACGGCGGTGCTCGAAGGCGACATCGTGGCCGAGGTGTTCAACGGCGCGCAGCAGACGCGCGCCCGCGACGCCGCACTGGACGACGGCTACCGCCAGTCGCAGACGGCGGTGGCGCGCGGCGGCGTGCTGGCGGTGGGGCGCTACGGCGCACTGGGCCGCATCGACCTGTTCGACACCGATGTGCGCTTCGGCGACGTGGCACCGGTCACGCAGCAGATGGCCGCGGCCGACGCACTGGCCGACGAGCGCATCGGCACGCTGTGGCTCGACGCGGCGCATCTGAATGCGCAGCGCCTGTCGGTGCTGGACATCGGCACGCGCGGCAGCGTGACGGTCGAGAAGGCGCTCACGCTGGCCGACGGCGGGCGCATGGCCCTGCTCGGCGCGTTCATCGACATCGGCGCCGACGTCACGGTGCGCGGCGGCGCGCTGGAAGCCGGCAATGTCTTCACGTCGCCGGTGGCGGGCGCCCAGCCGCGCGTGCTGGCGAAGGACGCCGATTCGTCGCTCACCGTGCGCGACGGCGTCACGCTCGACCTGCGCGGACGCCGCGTCGACATCGGCACGGCGCCTGAAGACTCGGCCACGCTCGCGGTCATCGACGGCGGCACGGTGCGCCTCGAATCGACGCACGGCGTGACGATCGGGCAGGGCAGCCTGATCGACGTGTCGTCGGGCGCGGCGCTGCTGGCCAAGGGCAAGCAGAAGGGCGGCAAGGGCGGCAACGTGACGCTGGTGGCCGACTCGGCCGCGTCGCCCACCGATGCGAAGGGGCGCCTGTCGCTCGGCGGCGAGATCCGCGGCCATGGCGTGAACGGCGGCGGCACGCTGAAGATCGAAACGGGCCACGCGCTGCTCATCGGTCCCGACCCGGCGCTGTCGGACGCGACGCAGCTCGTGCTCGACGCGTCGCGCCTGCAGTCGGGCTTTTCCACCTACGACTTCAACGGCCACGCGGGCCTCACGGTCGCGCCGGGCGCGCAGCTCGAGGTGGTCATGCCGGTCTACCGCATCGCGCCCGGGGCCGGTGCCGATCATGAAGGCGGCATCGCATTGCAACTGTGGACGCCGCCGCTGCTGCAGCAGGACACCGTGAACCGCCAGGCCGTGCAGCGCCAGGGCGCCGACCTCGTGCTGCGTTCGCAGCGCCGCATCACCGAAGGCGGCAACCTCGCCATCGGCGCGGGGGCGGTGGTGACGGTCGATCCGGGACGCTCGATCCAGCTGCTCGGCGGCGGCCTGAGCAGCTTCGTGGTCGATGGCCGGCTCAACGCCTGGGGCGGGCGCATCGCCATCGACATCGAGGCGCCGGCTTTCAACTCGCCGCTGAGCACGTCGCTGCAGCCGCACAACCGCTCGGTGTGGATCGGCGAGGGCGCGGTGCTCGACGTGGCGGCGCGCGCGCAGACCGGCATCGACGACGACGGCCGCCGCTACGGCACGGTGCGCAACGGCGGCACCATCTCCATCGGCGGCGCGCTCGACTGGGAAGCCAAGGGCGCGGCCAACGCACCCGACCTCGCGATCGTGATCCGCCCCGGCGCGCTGCTCGATGCCTCGGGCAGCCATGCGCGCATCGACGTGCCGGCGGCCGGCAGCCTGTGGCGCGAGCTCGACGTGGCCAGCGACGGCGGCAGCATCGTGCTCAAGTCGGCGCACAGCCTGTACCTGGACGGCACGCTGCGCGCCCACGCGGGCGGTGCGAATGCGGCGGGCGGCACGCTCGCGGTGGCGCTCGAGGCGCCGGTGTTCTCGAAGATCTACACCGTCGACGACGCCGTGCGGCAGGCGCGCGAGCTGGTGATCTCGCAGGTGCAGCAGCCCAGCGGATTGCCGGCCACCCTCAAGCCGGGCCATGCCGATGCGGCGCTGGCCTACGGCAAGGGGCGCCTGAGCGCGGACCAGGTGCGGGACGGAGGCTTCGGCAACCTCTCGCTGCTGGTCAACGGCCTGCTGAGCTTCGACGGCCATGTCGACCTCACGACCGCGCAGAGCCTGCGCGTGTACGCCGGCAGCTTCGCGCTGGCCGACAGCGCGGCGACCGATTCGAACGTGCGGCTTGCCTCGTCCTACCTGCGGCTGGCCGGCGTGACCGGTGCGCCCAAGCAGGACAACGAGGTGATCTACACGACCACCTGGCGCCACGGTGCATCGACCCGCGCGAGCGAGGCCACCTTCTCGGCCGAGGCCGACCTGATCGACATCCGCGACCGCGTGGGCTTCGGCGCGCACGGCGAGATCGCCATGAAGACCGGCCCCGCGCAGGTGGTGGACCGCCGCGGCTTCGACACCGTGAGCATGACCAGCCGCGGCGACCTGCGCCTGCTGGGCGGCACGCCCACGCTCGGCCTGCTCGGCGCGACCACGACCGAGCTGGCGACGCTGGGCGACCTCACGCTCACCGCCGCGCAGATCTATCCCGCCACCGGCGCCAACGCGCAGATCCGCGCGGGCTACGACGAGGGCCGCGTGCTGGACATCCGCCGCCAGGTCGAAGGCGACGTGGCCATGCCTCAGTCGGCGTTCGGCACGCTCGCGCTCGGCGGCGGCACGGTGCGCCAGGGCGGCATCGTGCGCGCGCCGCTGGGCAACCTCATCGTGGGGCAGGACGGGCGCAGCACCTTCGAGGCGCGCGCCACCGTGGTCGACCTGCTGCCGGGCAGCATCACCTCGGTCAGCGGCGCAGGGCTGCTCATGCCCTACGGCGGCACGACCGACGGCATCGGCTACAGCGTCGCGGGCGCGCCCATCGACAAGCGCGCCATCGGCAGCAGCGGCATCCTGCTCACGGGCGACAGCGTGGTCGGGCACCAGGGCGCGCTGCTCGACCTGTCGGGCGGCGGCGAGCTCACGGGCGCGGGCTTCGTGAGCGGGCGTGGCGGTTCGGTGGACGTGCTGCGCACGCCGCTGGCCAATGCCAACCCGGCCAACACCTTCAGCAAGGCGGGCAACGGCGTGTACGCCATCGTGCCGGGCTTCCAGGGCGGCTACGCGCCGGTGTCGCCCGATGCCGGCGCGGGCGAGCCGGCCATCGGCCGGCAGGTCACGCTCGATCACGACGTGGGCGGGCTCAAGGCCGGCACCTACACGTTGCTGCCTTCGACCTACGCGCTGCTGCCCGGTGCCTTCCGCGTGGAAGTGGGGGCGCAAAGCGCGCTGCCCGCGACGCCGCTGCCGGCGGGCTACGGCTCGTACGTGGCGAGCGGCTATCTGGGCGTGGCGAACACGGCGGTGAAGTCGTCGCTGGCCAGCCAGCTGGTCGTCACGCCGGCGGCGCTGGTGAAGCAGCACGCCAGCTACAACGAGATGGGCTACGACGCCTTCGTGGTGGCCGACGCGGCACGCCGCGGCGGCGTGCGCGGCGAGATCGCGGCCGACGCCCGCAACCTGCTGCTGGACTACTTCTATTCCAAGCCGAAGGACGGCGTGTCGATGCTGCAGTTCGACGGCCAGGCGCTGTTCAACCCGGCGGCCGGCAGCGCGGGCTTCGGCGGCACGCTGTCGGCGAAGGGCATCGCCATCGAGGTGACGGCGCCGGGCGCGCAGCGCACGGCCGGGTTCACGGGCGCGTCGCTGCAGGCCGACCAGCTCAACGCCTTCGGCGCACCACGGATGATCCTGGGCGGCCAGATCGATCTGCCCTATGCCGACAACTACGCGACCTTCAAGTCGAACACCGGCCATGTCGTCGTGCGCAGCGGCGCGACCTTGCGCGGCGCGGAAATCTTCCTCGTGGCCGGCGGCTACGGCGACGGCATCCAGGTGGAGCAGGGCGCGTCGCTGAACACGCTGGGCGCCGGTGCGCCGGCCTACGATTCCACCGACGGCGTGGTGTTCTCGGCGGGCCTGGGCGGGGTGCTGGGCCTGTCGAACGGCTGGATCAACCTGCTGCCGCCCGTCGCCGGAGGGATACCCGCCATGGTCCAGATCGGCGCGTGCCCCAGCGGCGCCTGCACCGGCCACACCACGCTGTACGGCGAGGGCACGCTGGCCGTGGCCACCAACCGCTCGTTCACGATGGCCGACAACGTGCGCTACGGCGCGAAGAACCTGCTGCTGGCCGTGTCCTCGGTCAACCTGGGCAGCGACGCGGCGCTGCAGCAGGCGGCGGCCAACGGCCAGCTGCCGTCGGGCCTGTCGATGAACCAGGTCATCCTGGCGAACCTGCTGGCCGGCAACAAGGGCGAAGGCGTGCCCGCGGTCGAGACGCTGGTGCTGAACGCGCGCGAGTCGGTGAACATCTACGGCGCGGTGTCGCTGGACACGCTCGACCCCGCCACCGGCGTGTCGTCCATCGAGCGGCTGGTGCTGGGCACGCCCGCCATCTACGGCTACGGCGGCGCGGGCGACACCGCGAAGATCACGACCGGCGAATTCATCTGGACCGGCCTCACGCCGCGCCCGCCCGGCAACGACGAGATCTTTCCCGGTGGGAACGCACCGGGCGGCGCCATCGGCAGCCTGCTGGGCCACGGCACGCTCGACGTGTCGGCCGCGCGCATCGTGCTGGGCCACGCGCCCCACACGCAACCCGACGCGGGCTACTCGGCGGACCGGCTCGCACTGGGCTTCGGCACGGTCAACCTGAACGCGAGCGAGCGCATCACCGCCAACGGCAAGGGCACGCTGGGCGTGTACCACCAGCAGGGCGCGTACGTGACGGGCAAGGGCTACGACCACACAGGCGGCCAGCTGAACCTGCGCACCCCGCTGCTCACCGGCGAGGCCGGCTCGAACAACCGCATCACGGCGGGCGGCGACATCGTCGTCAGCGCACCGGCAGGCGCGCAGCCGGCCGGCGATGCGGCGCTGGGCGCGCAACTGGCGCTCACCGGTCGCAACATCACCATCGACGGCACGGTCGGCCTGCCCTCGGGCAAGCTGCAGCTCACGGCCAGCGGCGACGTGACGCTGGGCGCCGAGTCGCGCATCGACCTCGCGGGCCGCGCCGTGAAGTTCTTCGAGCAGACGCGCTACAGCCGCGGCGGCGACCTGGAGGTGACGAGCACGGCCGGCAACATCGCGCAGGCGGCGGGTTCGGTGATCGACCTGTCGGCCACGCACAACCGCGGCGGCACGCTGCAGGTGACGGCGCTGGGCGCCGGCGCGGGCCGCATCGACCTGGGCGGGCGCATCCTCGGCACCGCGAGCGGCACGTACGACGCGGGCGGCACCATCGTGCCCTACGACGCGGCTGAGATCAGCCTGCGCGGCCAGACCGTGGCCGACTTCGCGGGCCTGAACACGCGCCTGAACGAAGGCGGCGTGACCGGCGCACGGCGCTTCCAGATCAAGCAGGGCGACCTCGCCATCGGCGACGAAGTGAAGGCGCGCGTGGTCGAGGTCACGCTCGACGGCGGCAGCCTCACGGTGAACGGCCGCATCGACGCCAGCGGCTTCCAGGTGGGCGCGATCCGCCTCGCGGCCAAGGGCGACCTCACGGTGAATGGCACGCTCGACGCGCACGCCACCGGCCTGCGCGTGGACAGCTACGGCAAGATCATCGACAGCCCGAACCGCGCCATCGTCGACCTCACGAGCACGCACGGCACGCTGACGTTGGGCGGCGGCGCGGCCATCGACCTGCGTGCCGGCACGGCCGTGAGCGCGGCGCAGGGCAACGACGGCGCATTGCGCGGCACGCTCGCGCTGAACGCGCCACGGCGCGGCGACAACGACGTGGCGGTGAACGTCGGCGGCACGCCCGCCATCCAGGGCGCGAAGACCATCGCGGTCAACGCCTTCCGCACCTACAGCGACGCACCGCTGGCGAGCGCGCCCGACGTCACGGGCCACGTGCCGCAGCTCGTCACGCAGAAGTACCTCGACGAGATCGACGGCCACAGCAGCGCCTTCATCGACAAGGCGCTGGGCAACACCTCGCTGTCGGCGCGCCTGGCGGGCCTGGGCAGCTACCACCTGCGCCCCGGCGTGGAGATCGTCAGCAGCACCGGCGAGGGCGACCTCAGCGTGGTCGGCGACATCGACCTCTCGGGCTACCGCTACGGCCCCGGTGCGAACCGCACCGACCCGGCGCGCCGCGGCTTCGGCGAGCCCGGTGTGCTGGTGATCCGCGCGGGCGGCAACCTCAACGTGTACGGCAGCATCAACGACGGCTTCGCACCGCCGCCGGCCACGCCCGACGACAAGGGCTGGTACCTCACCGAGCAGCGCACGAAGTTCGGCACGCCGTTCACGCCCGACGGCGGCGACATCGTCGTGCCGATCGACGGCGTGGTGCTCGACAAGGGCACCGTGTTCCCGAAGGACGCGCTGCTCAACTACGACGTGCCCGCCGAAGCCATGGCACTGCCGGCCGGCACGGTGCTGCCCGTGACCGTGACCTTGGGCGCGGCCTACACGCTGCCCGCCGGCACGGTGCTGCGCGCCAACGTCTACAACGCCGACGGCAGCGTGCGCCTGAAGGCCGGCACGGTGCTGGGCGAGGCCGTGGTGCTGGACAGCGGCATGAAGCTGGGCGCGGGCACCGCGCTGCGCGCCGAGGCCAGCGTGCAGGCGATGGTGTGGCCCAAGGGCGTGCGCCTGCCGGTCGCGATGAAGGCCGACGGCACCATCGCGCTGGCGCGCGGCGCGGTGATTCCGTCGCTGACCGATGTGCAGCTGCCGAACGACGCGGCCGTCAACCTGCGGCCCGAAGTCGACGGCGTGCAGGGCCGCAACTGGGCCGTGGCGCCGATGCTGGGGCAGGGCGCGACGAGCTGGAGCCTGCAGCTCACGGCCGGCGCCGACCTGGATTCGGCCGACCGCCGCGCGGTCGACCCGGCCAAGCACGGCGCGCTCATCCTGGCCGACAGCCACGCGATGTACAACGTCAAGCTCACGCCGGGCGGCAGCGGCTTCCTGTGGGGTCCGAACGGGCCCATGTGGGGCCACGACGAGGGAACGCCGATGGACCCGCTGGATTTCGAGGCGGGCTACTGCGACTGGGGTGGTGAGGGCACCTGCGTGGTCGACCCGGCGCGCCTTTCCTACTTCTGGGGCCCCAACGGCGACGACTGGGACCCGAGCTTCGTCGAGGGCACGCCGGTGCTGCCCGAATACGTCACGATCTGCGAGTGGGGGCCGGGCATCTGCACGACGGTCATCAACCCCGTCAAGGACGTCACCAAGTACACGCCGCTGTCGCCGATGTTCAGCGTGCTGCGCACCGGCACCGGCGACCTGGGCCTGGCGGCGGCCGGCAACTTCGTCATGGAGTCGCCGTTCGGCGTCTACACGGCCGGCACGCGCTCGGCACCGCTGCTCGACGCCAACGGCCTCGACCCCTTCAACCTCGCACGCGGCAAGGCCGTCGGCGGCTCGGTGATCGGCCCGCAGACGGCGGACTACAGCGCCGCGCTCGCGGCCTACCAGGCCTGGTACCCCGAGCAGGGCGGCAACCTCGACATCACGGTGGGCGGCAACGTCGTCGGTGACGTCTGGGGTCATTTCGGGGGCGAGCGCGGACAGGCGCCGAGCGCCGCGGTGGGCAGCTGGCTGTGGCGCCAGGGCTCGGGCACGGCCCTGGCCGGCAGCGACCGCATCGCGACGTCGTGGTGGATCAACTTCGGCACCTACGCACTGCCGGCCGGTGCGCAGGTCAGCACCGACAGCAGCCCCGAGCCCTTCCTGGTGGGCTTCACCGGCATGGGCACGCTGGGCGGCGGCAACCTCACGCTGCGCGCGGGCGGCGACGCGGGCCTCACCACGCGGCTGGGCAACGGCCAGGTCTGGCAGCGCAGCGAGGCCATCGTGGCGGCGGTCGGCAGCACGGGCCGCGTCGACGCGAACGGGCAACTGACGCTCACCGGCGGCGGCGACCTGCAGCTGCGCATCGGCGGCGTCGTCAACCCCAACCTGGCCGCGGCGCAGTACGGCAGCTCTGGCACCAATACGCAGTACCAGGACCTCAACGGCGCCCTGGTCAACCTGCGCGGCGCGGCCACCGTGTCGGCCTCCGCCATCGGCGGCGTCGAGGTGCGCTACCGCAAGTACGCGTTCTCGCTGCCGGGCCAGGAGGGCGATGTGAAGGACACGCGCCCCATCGACCCCTTCACCCCGACCATCGGCGTCGGCAATGCCGGCATCGTGCTCGTGCCGGGCGATTCGGCGATGTACCTGGACACGCCGGGCGACCTGGTGCTCACCAGCGTGGCCGACGCGGGCCGCGCGCGGGTGCCGAACAGCTCGGCATTCAAGTTCGGCGGCACCGAGTACGGCATCGGCCAGGGCTGGTTCACGCTGTGGACCGACCGCACCGCGATCAACCTGTTCAGCGCGGGCGGCAACCTCACGCCTGGCACCGACCTGGCGAACCGGGAGGCCGCCGGCCGGTACCTGGGCAGCATCAACATGAGCGACAACGTCACGGTCTACCCGTCGATCCTGCGCGCGACGGCGGCCTCGGGCAGCCTGTATTTCGGCTTCTCGGCCACGCCCGCCACGCAGGCGCCTGGCCGTGCGCTGGTGCTCGCGCCGTCGCCGTCGGGCGCGCTCGAGTTCCTGGCGGGCAACTCGCTGTTCGGCGGCGGCTATCCGGTGGGGATGTCGGGCGCGGTCACGCCGCTGCCCACGCCCTGGGCGCCCGCCTTCGTGGGCTACAACTCGCGCCAGCAGCCGGTGGTCTACAACACCAGCCCGGAGGGCTCGATGGTCGGATCGCCCGGCGTGCCGAACTACGGGGTGGTCGACAACCACCCTCTGTTCGCCTTCGGACCGGACACGCTGGGCGCCCGCGCGCTGCACGCAGCCGATGCGCCGCCCTCGCTGTTCTACGCCGTGCGCGGCGACATCCTGGGCCTGGCCAGCGGCACGGCGCGCAAGGTGCAGGCCAGCGGCGAACCCGCGCCCGAGACCTGGTACCGCTCGGCCGCGCCGGCGCGCATCCGCGCCGGGCGCGACATCGTCGGCACCGAGGCGCTGATCGTGAACAACGACCCGCGCGACGTGTCGCTGGTGCAGGCCGGGCGCGACATCCTGTACGCGAACCTGCAGGTGGCGGGCCCCGGCACGCTGGAGGTGTCGGCCGGCCGCCACATCACGCAGGACGACCGCGCCAGCGTGGTCAGCCGCGGTGCGCTGGCCGAGGGCGACACGCGCCCCGGCGCGAGCATCGCGATGATGGCCGGCATGGGCGCGATGGGCGTGGGCGGGCCGGACTTCTCGGCCATTGCCGATCGCTACCTCGACCCCGCGAAGCGCGCCGAGTCGGGCCCCGGCCAGTCGCTGGCGAGCCAGCCGGGCCGCGTGGTGAAGACCTACGACGCCGAGCTGGCCGCATGGCTCAAGGCGCGCTACGGCTTCGTCGCCACCAGCGCCGACGTGAAGGACCCGGGCAGCGCGCTCGCGTACTTCAAGGCGCTGGCGCCCGAGCAGCAGCGCGTGTTCCTGCGCAGCGTGTACTTCGCCGAGCTGCGTGCAGGCGGGCGTGAGTACAACGACGTGGACGGCCCGCGCTACGGCAGCTACCTGCGCGGGCGCGGCATGATCGCCACGCTGTTCCCGGACCTCGACGCGGCGGGCCAGGAGATCGTGCGCACCGGCGACATCATCCTGTACGGCCCCTCGGGCGTGCACACCGACTTCGGCGGCGACATCCAGATGCTCGCGCCGGGCGGGCAGATCGTGGTGGGCGTGCAGGGCGCGGTGCCGCCGGGCAGCGCGGGCGTCATCACGCAGGGCATGGGCCACATCCAGCTGTTCAGCGAAGGCAGCTTGTTGCTGGGCCTGTCGCGCGTGATGACCACCTTCGGCGGCGACGTGCTGGCCTGGTCGGAGCAGGGTGACATCAACGCGGGTCGCGGTTCCAAGACCACGCTGGTCTACACGCCGCCCAAGCGCGTGTACGACAACATCGGCAACGTGAAGCTGTCGTCGCAGGTGCCCAGCTCGGGCGCCGGCCTGGCCACCTTGGCGCCCATCGCCGAAGTGCCGGCGGGCGACATGGACCTCATCGCGCCGCTGGGCACCATCGACGCGGGCGAGGCGGGCATCCGCGTGTCGGGCAACGTGAACCTCGCGGCCCTGCAGGTGGTGAACGCGGCCAACATCCAGGTCAAGGGCGAGTCGGCCGGCCTGCCGGTGGTGGCTTCGGTGAACGTGGGCGCGCTCACCAACGCCAGCGCGGCGGCCTCGCAGGCCGTGGGCGCGGCGCAGGAGGCGATGCAGCGCGAACGCGCAGCGGCGCGCCAGGCGCTGCCGTCGGTGTTCTCGGTGCGCGTGCTGGGCTTCGGCAACGAGGCCGCCGACGGCGCCGCCGCGCCGGCCGATGCGGGCCGCGCCACGGCGCGCCCGGTGGGCTACGACGCGCACAGCCCGGTGCAGGTGCTGGGGCGCGGGCCGCTGGGCGATGCGCAGAAGACGAAGCTCACGGCGCAGGAGCGGCGTCTGCTGGGGCAGTGAGAGGGAAGGGCGGCAGATGAAATTTTTGTGACAAACGACATTCCGGGGCGCGCAGTTCCGTCTTTGTCTCAGAGCTTTCGTGACTGTCCGATGCCCCCTCTGCTGTTGTCTTCTGCCGGCCCCCGCCCGCGCCCGTGGGCGTCGTTCCTGCTGGCCACGGCGTTCGCCGTCCTGGCCGGTGCGGTGCATGCCGCGCCGCCCGAGGCCAACGCCAGCGGCGTGTTCCTCAACGCCGCCGGTGACGTGCTGACCGCGCGCCATGCGGTGGCCGGCTGCCGTTCGCTGTTCGCCCTCAAGGACGCGCAGGTGGCGCAGGCCCGGGTGATCGCAGAGAGCGCCGAACTCGATGTCGCGGTGCTGCGCACCACCCTCACGCCGTACCTGCACGCCACGCTCGCGGCGGACGCGCGCACGCCGGCCCCGGGCAGCGTGGGCGTGTTCACCGAGGCCTACGCGGTGCTGCAGCGCATGCCCGATCGCGCGGCGTTGCTCAGCAACGCCATGACCGTGCCCGGCGTGGAAGGCCTGCAGCTGCTGTCGGGCGTGCAACCCGGCGCCAGCGGCAGTGCGGTGCTGGGCGCCGACGGCCTGCTGCTCGGCGTGGTGGTCGAGCGTGTCGCCGCCGCGCCGCATGCGTCGGGCATGGTGCTCAGCCGCGCGGCCTCGGCCGCGGGCGTGGCGGGCGGCGTGACGCGCGTGCGCGCGGTGCCGGCGGCGCGCCTGCGCGACTTCCTGGACGCCCACGGCATCGCCTACGCGCAAAGCCGCGAACCGCAGCTCGGCCCGCAGCAGTCGCCCGCCGCACGGGCCTCGACCCTGTCGGTCGGCGTGCTGTGCGGCTGAGCGTCCTTCTTCGACTTTTCATTGGAACTCCCATGACCTCTTCTTCCGGCAAGATCCGCGGCTGGCGCCGCCTGCGCCTGGCGCTCGGCGGGCTCGGCCTCGGGCTGTCCGCCGCCGCCGCGCCCCTGGCCGCATCGGCGCAGGCCCAGCCGCAGGTGCCGCAGCACTGGATCAGCTACGCCAACCTCGCCAGCAACCAGCTGCAGTCGTCGCTCAGCGACCCGGCCAGCGACACCGTGGTGCGGCTGCACACGTGGATGCAGGAACGCATGCTGAAGGAAGGCCAGCCCGTGCCGCCCGCGCCGGTGGTGGTGCGCGTGTGGGTCGCGGGCAGCGGCAAGGTCGAGCGCGTGGCCTTCGATTCGCTGGGCGATGCGCAGGCCGACACCGACCTGCGCGCGCTGCTCACCGCGCAGCCGCTGGCCGAGCCGCCGCCGCGCGACATGCGCCAGCCGATGGTGCTGCAACTCACGCTGAGCTTTGTCGCGCGCACCTGACCGATCGCGGCGCCTTTGCGTGGCGCTGCTGGGCCTTGCGGCTGCAGTACCGCTGCACGCCGCCATGCCCTGGCCCGTGCCGGGGCTCGCGGCACTGGTGAAGGCCTTCGGGCCGGCCGTGGTCCACATCGGCGTGGAGCGGCCGTCGGTGCCGGCGCGCCGCTTCAGCGACCGCTGGCTGCTGCGCGCGCCGCCGGCCGAGGCCGATGAAAGCAGCCTGGGCAGCGGCTTCCTCGTGAGCGCCGACGGGCTCATCCTCACCAACGCGCACGTGGTCGCGCACGGCACGCAGATCCGCGTGAAGCTGCCCGACCGGCGCGAGTTCCGGGCGCGGCTCATCGGCCTCGACGCACTGGCCGACGTGGCCTTGCTGAAGATCGACGCGACCGGCTTGCCCACGGTGCGCATCGGCGACCCGGCGGACGTGGAGCCCGGCGACGGCGTGGCCGCCATCGGCTCGCCCTACGGCTTCGGCAACTCGGTGACGGCCGGCATCGTCAGCGCCAAGGGGCGGCTGCTGCCGGGTGCCGAGTCGATGCAGTTCCTGCAGACCGACGTGCCGATCAACCCCGGCAATTCGGGCGGGCCGCTGTTCAACCTGCGCGGCGAGGTGATCGGCATCAACTCGCGCATCTACAGCCGCAGCGGCGGCTACCAGGGGCTGTCGTTCGCCATTCCCATCGATGCCGCCATGCGCATCAAGGACCAGCTGCTGGCCACCGGCACCGTCACGCGCGGGCGCATCGGCGTGTCCGTGCAGGAGGTGGGGCAGGCGCTGGCCGACACCTTCCGCCTGCCGCGCCCGGCCGGCGCGCTGGTGACCGACGTCGAGCCGCGCGGCGCGGCGGCGCGGGGCGGGCTGAAGACCGGCGACGTGATCCTGTCGGTGCAGGGCCGCGAGGTGGTGCAGGCGGCCGACGCGCTGGGCTTCATCGCCGAGCAGGTGCCGGGGCAGCGCGCACGCCTCATGGTGTGGCGCGACCGCGCCGAGCACGTGGTCGAGGTGAAGGTGGAGGGCTACGACACGCCGCGCCTGCAGGGCGATGCGGCGGCAGCGGCCTCGGTGCCTTCGCGCCTGGGCTTCGCGGTGCGCCCGCTGGCGCCGGCCGAGCGGCAGTTCCTGCGCGTGGAGGGCGGACTGCTGGTGCAGCGCGTGAACGTGGCGGCGTCGCGCGCGGGCGTGCAGCCGGGCGACGTCATCCTGGCGCTCAACGGCCAGCCGATCGACAGCGCCGAAGCCCTGGCCCAGGCGCTGGAGGGGGCCGACGGCACGGCGGCGTTGCTGGTGCAGCGCGCGGGGGCGCGGATCTTCGTGCCGATCTGCGCGCAGGCCGGGTCGCCAAAGTGCTGAGAAGGCCTCGCGCTGACCGGCCAAGTCATCCGAACGTCATGCAGCGAACCTAGCATCCGCTTCGACATGCCCCCCGGGCCGTGGCTTTCGCCGGGCGTATCGAACTCATGCGGCATGCACCTCTTTCCTTTCCTTTCGTCTCCCTGGCCAGCATCGCGCTGGTCGCCTGCATGACCGGGCCGTGGATGAGCGCTCGCGCGCAGTCCGATGCGGCGCCGCTTCGGCCGCAGGCCGCGCGCATCGCCTTCGACATCGAGGCCCAGCCGCTGGCTGCGGCGCTGGAGCAGTACGGCCGCGCCACCGGCCTGCCGGTGTTCTTCGATGCCGAACGCGTGGCCGGACGCCAAGCCGCGCCCGTGCATGGCCTGTTCGATGCGCAGGCCGCCCTCGATGCGCTGCTCGCGGGCACGGGCCTGGTCGCCGACGACGCCGGCGTGGGGGCCACGACCGCCTTCGTGCTCCGGCTCGCGCCGGCTGTGCCCGCGCCGGCACGCCCAGCTGATGCGGTGCAGGCCGCGCCCGCCACCGCGCACCGCGGCTACGACGGACTGGTCCAGACCCGCGTCTGGGAAGCCCTGTGCGCCCACCCGCGCGCAGCGCCGGGCGGCTACCGCGCGGCGATGCGTTTCGTGATCGACGGCACCGGCCGCATCGCCCATGCCTTCCTGCTGCACACCAGCGGCGAGCGCGTGCGCGACGAGGCCATCCTCGACACGCTGCGGCAGTTGCGCATCGACCGCGCGCCGCCGCCGGACATGGCGCAGCCGCTCACGATGCTGATCCTGCCGCGCTCGCAGACGCCCGGGCTCGAGTGCCCGGTGCGCCACTGACGCCAGCGCCATGCCCGAGAACGCGCTGCCCGCGTTGCGCGACTTCCTGGTCGCGCGCTACGACGAGCTCAAGCAGCGGCTTGCGCGGCGGCTGGGCAACGCCGAGCGCGCCGGCGACGCGCTGCAGGACACCTGGCTGCGCCTGGAAAGCCGCGACGACATCGACGGCGTGAACGACCCCGCCGCCTACCTGCTGCGCGTGGCCGTCAACCTGGCCTACGACCAGGTCGCGAAGCAGGGGCGCCTGGCCACGTCCGACGAGATCGAGGCGCTGCTCGACGAAACGCCCGATCCCGCGCCGGGGCCCGCGCAGATCGCGCAGGACCGCGCGGAGCTGGCCACGCTGCGCGCGCTCATCGAGCGGCTGCCGCCACGGCGCCGGCAGGTGCTGGTGATGGTGCGCTGGCAGCACCTGCCGCAGCGCGAGGTGGCGGCGCGGCTGGGCATCTCGCTGCGCACGGTGGAGAAGGAACTCAAGGAGGCGCATGACCACATCGCCGCCCGCATGGGCCGCGCGGACCGCGCACCCGACGCGAAGGAGCCGCATGAAAAATAAAGTGCGGTTCACCGCGTCGAGAGCCGTCTCATGGGTATGCGACATCTTTCAGCGCGCACGGGTTGAAGCCCCGATGACCCCGCCCGATGCACACGCCCAGGCCTTGCGCGAAGCGCAGGCCTGGCTGCGCCGGCTGTCCTCCGGCGCGGCCACGCAGCACGACGTCGAGGGCTTTCGCCGCTGGCGCGACGGCAACCCGCTGCACCAGCCCGCGCTGGCGCAGGCCCGGCGCCTGTGGCAGGCGCTCGACCCGGCCATCGGCGGCATGCCGGCTGAAGTCCAGCGACCTCCCGTGTCGTCGGCGCGGCCGGTGGCTGCGCGCCGCGCGTTTCTCGGTGCGGCGGTGGGCGCAGCCGGCGCCGCGGGTGTGGCGGTGGTCTCTCCGCCGCTGGGCCTGTGGCCGTCGCTCGGCGAATGGAACGCCGACTACCGCACGGCCACCGGCGAGCAGCGCGCGGTGCAGGTGGCCGAGGGCGTCGACCTGGTGCTCAACACGCAGACCAGCGTGCAGCGCCGCAGCGTCGAGGGCCGCGTCGTCGGCATCGATCTGATCGCGGGCGAGGCGGCGGTCGATCTGGTGGCCGGGCCGGAGCCCTTCGGCGTCGTGGCGGGCGCGGCCCGCAGCGAGGCGCAGGCCGGTCGCTTCGAGGTGCGCTACCTCGCGGGCCGGGGCTGCGTGACCTGTCTCGAAGGGCGCGTGCGCGTCACGCACGCGAGGGGCACGCGCGATCTGCAGGCCGGCGAGCAGGTGCTGTACGACGCGGGTTCGCTCGGGCCGGTGGCGGCTGTGGCAAGCCGCGAGGCCTCGGCCTGGCGCAGCGGCGTGCTGGTGTTCCGGCAGACGCCGCTGGCGCACGTGATCGAGGAGATCAACCGCTATCGGCCGGGCCGCGTGGTGTTGCTGGCGCAGCGCCTGGCCGGGCGCGAAGTCAGCGGGCGTTTCGCCATCGCCTCGCTCGACACGGTGCTGGTGCAGATCCAGCGCTCGTACGACCTCGAGGCGCGTGCGCTGCCGGGCGGCGTGCTGCTGCTTAGCTGATGAATGTGACAGCCTGATTGGCCCTCGCGTGCGCTCAGGATTGGTCCAGAAACTTAGCGGTTTTGTTTGCGTCTGTCGGTCTGTCCAGTAAGGGGCACGGATTCCGTGCCGGTGCATTTCATTCTTTACTGGGCGTCAGATGAACACACACGAGGGACACCGCAGCCGCCGCCAGGGCGCTGCCGTGCAGGCGAGGAGTTTCCGGATTTCGCCGCTGGCGCAGGCCATGGCGCTGGCGCTGGCCGCCGGTGCGGCCGCCGCGCCGGCGCATGCGCAGCGCGCCTTCAGCCCGACCTGGTTCAACGCCAAGGGCGCGGCGCAGGCCACGGCCACGGCCACCGGCCTGATGCCCAACGGGCTGCCGGCGGCGAACCTCACGAGCCCGCTCGCGCAGCAGCAGCGCGCCAGCGAGCAGCTGCAGCAGTCGATCGGCAACCTGAACCTGGCGGCGCGCGGCATCGCGGCGCAGCAGGCGGCACAGGCGGCCGCGCGGCGCGCCGCGCAGAACGACCCCTCGGTGCCCGACGGCCTGACCGAAGGCGGCCTGAAGGTCGACACGAATTCGCTGACTGCCGGCTGGTCGAATGCCCGCGCACTGACCGGTGATTCGCAGCGGCAGGTCGACGGCCGCACGGTCGTCACCGTCGAGCAGACGGCCGACAAGGCCATCCTCAACTGGGAGACCTTCAACGTCGGGCGCAACACCACCGTGGCCTTCGCGCAGCGCAAGGACTGGGCGGTGCTCAACAAGGTGAACGACCCGCAGGCGCGGCCTTCGCAGATCCAGGGGCAGATCAAGGCCGACGGCACGGTGATGGTCGCCAACCGCAACGGCATCGTGTTCAGCGGCAGCAGCCAGGTCGACACGCGCAACCTCGTGGCCGCGGCGGCGCAGATCGACGACGCGCAGTTCCAGGCCCACGGCGTGTACGCCAACGGCAGCGCGCCCAACTTCAAAAACGCGCAAGGCCGCGTCGAGGTGCAGTCCGGCGCACGCCTTTCCACGCCCGCGCCGGGCTCGGCCACGCAGGGCGGCGGCTATGTGCTGCTGCTGGGCAGCGAAGTGCACAACGCCGGCGAGATCGCCACGCCCGGCGGGCAGACGCTGCTGGCGGCGGGCGACCACTTCACCATCCGCAAGGGCGTGGGCACCGACGGCAACCTGGGCTCGACCACGCGCGGCAACGAAGTCGCGGTGACACTGGACACGAACAGCCCGGCGGGCACGGTGCGCAACACTGGGCTGATCCAGGCGACCACCGGCGACGTCACGCTGGCCGGGCGCGAAGTGGTGCAGGGCGGCGTCGTCCTTTCCAGCACCTCGGTCAACACACGCGGCACGGTGCACCTGAACGCGACCGGCGCTGCGGGCCAGGTCAGGTTCGGCGAAGGCAGCACCACGGCCATCGTGCTCGACACCGGCGGCGCGACCGCGCTGGACAGCCAGCGCGCCGGGCTCATGGCGCCGGCGGTCCCGCTGGGCACCGGCACCATCGTGCTGGCGGGCAACGACCGCCGCGACCTGTCGCGCGTCGAAGTCGCCAGCGGCGGCACGGTCGAGTTCCAGACCGGCTCGCTCACGCTGGCCACCGGCGGCCAGGTGGTGGTCGACGCGAAGCAGCGCAGCCTCGTGCGCGAGGGTGCGCGCATCGACGTGTCGGGCGCGGTGGGCGTGAAGCTCGCGATGGAGTCCAACAACATCAAGATCAACGTGCAGGGCAACGAGCAGCGCGATGCGCCGCTCAACCGCGACAGCAAGAACCTCAACAACAACGACCTGTGGATCGACCGGCGCTCGCTGGTCTTCGTGCCCGGCGGCACCGGCGGCTACCAGGGCGAGCGCTGGTACACCGGCGGCGGCCTGCTCGAGGTGGGCGGCTACCTGGGCACGCAGGCGCACGGCGTGGGCGAGTGGATGGCGCAGGGCGGCGTGGTGGGCTTCAGCGGCGGCGAACTCGTCACGCAGCGCGGCGCGAGCATCAACATCTCGGGCGGCACGCTCGACATGCTCACGGGCAAGCTCAACCAGAGCTGGCTCAAGGGCGCGGACGGGCGGCTCTACGAAGTGTCGAAGGCGCCGGGCGACCTGCGCTACACGGGCGTCTACAAGGGCTTCGAAGACGAACACGCGCGCTGGGGCAAGAAGACGACGGGCTTCTTCTACAACCCGCTGATCGGCCCGCAGACGCGGCTGGAAAGCGGCTACACCGTGGGCCGCGACGCCGGCCTGCTGATCGTCGGCACGCAGGCCGCGGTGCTCGAAGGCGAGATCGTCGGCGAGACCTTCCAGGGCGAGCGGCAGACACAGGCGCGGCAGGCCGGGCTCGACGGCTACCAGCAGTCGGCCGGCGCGGTGGCGCAGCGCGGGCAGCTCGTCGTGGGCCGCTACGACGCCTACTACGACAAGACGGCCGGTGCGATCCACCGGCGGCTCGACAGCGCCGGCATCAAAAACGTGGTGCTGGGCGATGCGGCCGACAGCATTGCGGCCGGTCTCGACCTCGCGACGGCGCTGCCGGCCGAACGCCGCGACACGCTGGTGCTCGATGCGGCGCAGCTCAGCGGCTTTGGCCTGGGCGCGGTGCGCATCGCGGCCACCGACAGCATCGCGGTCGACAAGGCGGTGCAGGTCGGCGATGGCGGCCACCTCGTGCTGTACAGCCCGAACGTGAAGGTCAACGCCGACCTCGTCGCGCGCGGCGGCGGCATCCAGCTGGGCAACGTGCTCGAACAGATCAGCCTCAACTACCTGAAGGACACCAGCACCCTCACCGCGCCCGACGGCGGCACGACCTCGGTGGTGCTCGCGGGCGGTGCGACGCTCGACACCCGCGGCCTGTGGACCCACCTGCTGACGAACCCGGCCGACGCGGGCGGCGTGGCGTACCGCAACGGCGGCAGCGTGTCCGTGCGCAGCACCGGCGACGTGGTGCTGGGCGCCGGCAGCGTCATCGACGTGTCGTCCGGCGCGGCGCTGTTGTCGAAGGCCAAACCGCAAGGTGGCAAGGGCGGCAGCGTCACGCTCGAGGCGGACGGCTTCAACACGGGCAGCGGCCATGTCGCGCTCGACGGTGCGGTGCTGCGCGGCCACGGCGTGGACGGCGGCGGCACGCTGACCGTGCAGACGATGCGCGTCGCCATCGGCGACACCTCGGGCGCGGCGCAGGCCGACACGCTGATGCTCGACGCCGGCTTCTTCGACAAGGGCTTCAGCCGCTATGCGCTCATCGGCAACCATGGCCTCACGGTGGCCGACGGTGCGCGGATCGACGTGACGATGCCGGTGTACCGCTTCGGCGCCCACGCGCAGGACGTCGCCACCGGCAGCCGTCCGGCCGACGCGCTCGAGGTGTGGACGCCGCCGCTCTACCAGGAAGACGCGACCAAGGCCGTGCTCACGCAGCGCAAGGGCGCGAGCCTGTCGCTGCAGGCCGGCACGACGACCACGCTCGCCAAGGAGCTGCCGACGGTGCAGGCCGTGGTGGGCAAGGGCGCGGCCATCCACGTCGACCCGGGCCAGGCCATTGAGGTGCGCAGCGCCGGTCAGCTCACGGTGGACGGCACGCTGCGCGCGAACGGCGGGCGCATCGTGCTGAAGACGGTGGACATCACCGACCTCGAGGCCGACATTGCCAATGCAACGGCCCATGCCCGCTCGATCTGGATCGGTGGGCAAGCGGTGCTCGATGCGTCGGCGCACGCGGCCACCGCCACCGACACCACCGGCAAGCGCTACGGCCTGGTGCGCGACGGCGGCAGCATCGTGGTCGGCGGCGAGATCGATGCGGTGGGGAGCAAGGCCACCGCGTCGCAGAACTTCGTCGTCGTGCGCCCGGGCGCGTTGCTCGATGCCTCGGGCACGCATGCGGTGCTCGACGTGCCCGGCATGGGCGCCACCGATGTGAGCAGCAATGGCGGCAGCATCTCGCTCGCGTCGTACAACGGGTTGCAACTGGACGGCAGCTTGCGCGCCGTCGCGGGCGGCGAGCGCGCGGCCGGCGGCACGCTGGCCGTGGTGCTCGGCACGCCGGGTCTGCGTCTGCACCTGGACCCGCTGCAGCAGGCGGAAGACCGCGTGCGCCGGCACCGCGTGCTGGTGCTGGGTGTGGAACAAGGCGCACCGCTCGCGCCCGACACCCTGCAGGCCGGCGTCGACGACGGTGCGCTCGCCTACGGCCAGGCCCGGCTGGGTACCGACACGGTCCGGCGCGGCGGCTTCGACAGCCTCTCGCTGTTTGCCGGCTCCACGCTCGCCTTCGAAGACGGCGTTGACCTGCGCATGCGGCAGGGCCTGCAGATCTACGCGGGCGGCCTCGCGCTCGGCAAGGACGCACCCGATGACGCGCACGTGGCGCTGTCGGCTGCGCACGTGCGGCTGGCCGGCGCGATGCCGTCGTTCTCGCGCGAAGTGCTGAGGGCGCCTGTCGCCGAAGGCGGTGTGGTGCGCGTGCCGTCCGGCACCCGCCTCGATGTGGCCGGTGAGCTGATCGATATCCGCGACGGCATGGGCTTCGGCGTCAACGGCAAGGTCCCCGTGCTCGACGGCGCGAGCGAAGCGCCCACGGTCGACCTGGCCGCCTTCGGCCATGTCACGCTGGCCAGCAGCGGCGACCTGCGCTTTCTGCAAGGCCGGCAAGACGTCGGCGTTTCCACGAGCCTCGTCGTGCCCGGCAGTCTGACCCTGCGCGCCGCGCAGATCTACCCTGCCACGGGCGTGGTGGCGCTGGTGTCCGCGGGCCTGGCGCCGGACGGCACCTACCGGCCCGACACGGTGCTGCGCATCGAGGGCACCGGCGCGACCCCGGACGTGCCGTACTCGGCCTTCGGCGACCTGTCGCTGCGCGCCGGCGTCATCGAGCAGGGCGGCGTGGTGCGGGTGCCGCTCGGGCAGCTGACGCTCGGCGATGCGCTCACCACGCAGGTCAGGCTGCTGCCCGGCAGCCTCACGTCGGTGAGCGGCGAGGGGCTGGACATGCCCTATGGCGGCACGGTCGACGGCATCAACTACCTGTACGACGGCAAGCAGGTCAAGCTCACCGGCGTGGGCGCGGGCGACACCTACAAGCGCAACCAGACGATCGGCCTCACGTTCATGGGGGCCAGCGTGCAAGGCCAGGAAGGCGCCACGCTCGACCTGTCGGGCGGCGGCAACCTCCGGGGCGCGGGCTTCGTGAGCGGACGCGGCGGCTCGACCGACGCGCGCTTCAGCCCGCTGATGCAGGTCGGCGCCCGCGGCGGCTTCACGCTGCCGGGGCTCGCGACCAACCCCGTGTATGCCATCGTGCCCGGCGTGCAGCCGGCGGTGGCGCCCACGGGCGCGGAGAAGGGCGCGGTCGATCCGCTCGTGGGTCAGCACATCACCATCGGCGCCGGCGTGCCGGGCCTGCCCGCGGGCACCTACACGCTGATGCCCTCGACCTATGCGCTGCAGCAAGGCGCCTTCCGCGTGGAGCTGAACGGCGCGGCCGGCCTGGGCGCGCCCACCGGCACGATGGCGATGCGCAACGGCTCGTGGCTCACGGCCGCGCAGTTGGGCGTGGGCCGCACCGGCATCGGCGACACGCTGTTCCGTCAGGCGATCGTGACTTCGGGCGAGGTGCTGCGCAGCTACTCGCAATACAACGAGATGGGCTACGGCGACTTCGTGCGTGCCGACGCGCTGCGCGTGGGCGTGCCGCGCGCCATGCTGCCGGCGGACGCGCGCAACCTGCACCTGAAGCTCGCGCCCGGCGCGGGCGCCGAGGCCTTGCGCTTCGACGGCACGGCGCGCTTTCGGGCGGGCGCGGGCGGGCGGGGCGGTTCCGTGGTGGCCACGAGCAGCGAGGAGCAATTGGGCCTCGAGATCGTCGCGGCCGGCGCGTCGGCGACGGCGGGCTTCCAGGGCGTCACGCTCGATGCGGGCGCGCTCAGTGGCATGGGCGCGTCGCGCCTGGTCATCGGCGGGTTGCAGGGCGCCGACTATGGGCAGAGCGGCAACGTCATCCAGACCGGCGACGGCGGGCAGAGCGTGGTGCTTCGCCAGGGGGCGGTGCTGTCCGCACCCGAGGTGTTCCTGGCCGCGGTGGGCGCGACCGAGGGCACGCCGCTCAGCGTGGTGGTCGAGCAGGGCGCGCGCATCCACACCCTGGGCCGTGGCAAGGCCGCCTACGATGCCGGCGACGGCTTCGTCTACGCCGCGACCGGCCAGATGCTGATGGTCTCCAACGGCCGGGTGAGCACGCTGCCGGTGCCGCAGACCCAGGCCACCTCGGACAACCGCAGCCTGCAGATCGGCGTGTGTGCCAGCGCGTCGTGCAGCGGGCAGACCGAGCTGTATTCCGAAGGCACCATCGCCATGGTGACGCCCGACCGCTTCGAGATGAACGAGGCGGTGCGCTACGGCACGCGCCACCTCACGCTGGCGGTGCGCGGCATCAACGTGGGCGACAGCGCCGCGCTGGCCGCCGCCGCGCAGAACCACACGCTGCCGCCGGGACTGGCCATGAGCCAGGCCCTGCTCGACCGCCTGCTGCGCGGCGACCGGCAGTACGGCGCGCCCGCGCTCGAAACACTGGAGTTGAGCGCCAGCGGCGGCGTCAACTTCTTCGGCACCGCGGCGCTGGACACCATCGACCCCGCCACCGGCAAGGCGACGATGGCGCAGCTGGTGCTGGCCACGCCTGCCATCTATGGGCAGGGCGGCGCGGACGACGTGGCCACCATCCGCACCGGCCGCCTGGTGTGGCAGGGCGCGACCACGGCGCCGTCGGCCGTGGTGCGTGGTGGCGCGGGCACCGGCAGCGGCACGCTGAACATCGAGGCCGAGCACATCGAGTTCGGTTATGGCCCCCACAGCCAGCCGAGCGGCCTGGAAGACGCGGGTCGCCTGGTGCTGGGCTTTGCCGACGTGAACCTCAAGGCCTCCGAGCGCGTGAGCGCCAACCACAAGGGCAGTCTGTCGGTCTACCAGTCGCAGGGCGCGTACGAAGCGGGCAAGGGCTATGCGTACAGCGGCGGCAACCTGCGCATCGTGGCGCCGCTGCTGACGGGCGAGGCGGGCTCGGTGAACCGCATCACGGCGGGTGGCACGCTGCGCGTGGCCGCACCCGCGGGCGCGCCGGCGGCGGCCACCGGCGATGCCGCGCTGGGCGCCGAGCTGAGCCTGCGCGGGCGCGAGTTGACGCTGGACACCGCCGTGGCGCTGCCCAGCGGCAAGCTCACGCTGAGCGCCGAACGCGACCTCGTGCTGACCGACCGCGCGGTGCTCGACCTGTCGGGCCGCGAGGTGGTGTTCAACGACCTGAGCAGGTACAGCGCCGGTGGCGACGTGGTGCTCGAAAGCCTGCACGGCAACCTGCGGCAGGCGGCGGGGTCGGTGATCGACATCTCGGCGCAGAACAACCGTGCGGGCACGCTGAAGGCGATGGCGCTCGACGATGCCGCCGGCCAGGTCGACCTGCAGGGCCGCATCCTCGGCGCGAGCAGCGGCCACTACGACGCGGGCGGCACGCGGGTGCCGTTCGCGGCGGGCAGTGTGGACGTGCGCGCACGGCAGCTCGGCGATGCCGAGTTCGCGGCGCTCAACCAGCGCCTGAACGACGGCGGCGTGTTCGGCGCGCGGCTTCCAGCTGCGCCAGGGCGACCTCGCCATCGGCAACGGCCTGAAGGCCGGCGAGGTGAACGTGTCGCTCGACAACGGCAGCCTCACCGTCACCGGCACCATCGACGCGAGCGGCGAGCGTGTGGGCCGTATCAGCCTGGCCGCGAAACACAACCTCACGCTGGCCGGCAGCGCCGTGCTCGACGCGCACGGCCGCACGCTGCGCGTGGACAGCCACGGCCAGATCATCGATTCGCCGAACCGCGCGATGGTGGAGCTCACGTCGAACGACGGGCAGCTCACGCTGGCCTCGGGTTCGCGCATCGACCTGCGCCACGGCACCGACGCCAAGGTGGGCGGCGAACCGGGCCAGAACGACGGCAGGGCGCGCGGCACGCTGGAACTCAACGCGGGCCGCACCGGCGAGACCGTCGGCGACATCCGCATCGACGCCAGCGGCACTCTCGCCATCGAGGGCGCGCGCTCCATCGCCGTGAACGGCATGTGGCGCTACGACGATGCACGCTTCGGCACCGACGCCGCGGCCACCGGCCGGCCCTACCAGGTCATCGACCAGGCGTACCTCGACGCCAAGCACCTGCAGAGCACCGTCTTCATCGACAACGCGCTGGCCAACGGCGCGCTGATGAACGGCAAGCTCGCAGGCCTGAACAACGCGCGCTATGCCGATGCCTTCCACCTGCGTCCCGGCGTGGAGGTCGTCAGCAAGACACCCGACGGCGACCTGGTGGTGCAGGGCGACATCGACCTGTCGGGCTACCGCTATGCGAGCGCCAACCCGCACACACCAAAGACCGGCGTGTACGGCTCGGGCGAGGTGGGCGCGCTGGCCCTTCGCGCGGGCGGCAACCTCGACATCTTCGGCAGCCTCAACGACGGCTTCGCGCCGCCGCCCGCCACGCCGGACGACGGCGGCTGGCTGCTGCTGCCGGGCGTCAACCTGCTGCGCGGCGACACCGTGCTGCCGCGCGGCGGCGTGGTGCTGGCCGACGGCACGACCTTCGAAGGGGGCGCCGGCACCCTCAACTACGACCTGCCGATCAAGTCGACGCTCTTCGTGGCCGGGCAGGTGATGCCGGTGGCCAGCGTGCTGGCCAAGGCGCTCGAACTGAAGGTGGGCACGGTGCTGAGCGCCGACGTGCGCAACGCCGCGGGCGCGCTGCTGTTCGCGGCGGGCAGCATCGTGAGCGGCGCCAACGTGACGCTGCCGGTGGGCACGCGGCTGGGGGCCGGCATGCGCCTGCCGTCGGCGGCCACGCTGTCGGGCGTGGTGTGGCCCAAGGGCGTGCCGCTGCCCGGCGATGGCAAGAAGTTCGTGCTCAACGGCGCCCTCACGCTGCCGCTGGGCGCGCTGCTCCCGGCCGCGACCAACATCAAGCTGCCCGGCGGGGTGACTTCGGTGAACCTGCGCCCGGACGGCGCCGGCAGGCTGTGGGCCGCGGCGGCGATGCTGCCCGAAGGTTCGCAGTCGTGGTCGGTGCGGCTGGCCGCGGGTGCAGACCTGAACGCGGCGGACAACCGCATCGTGCAGGTGCATCCGGCGGCGGGCCGGGGCAACCTGCGGCTGGCGGACAGCCACTACGGGATGTTCGGCAAGCTGAAGCCCGGCGGCGAGTTGTGGAGCGTGGAAGGGTCCATCAACTTCGTGGGCGACGAGAGCATGGCTGGCAAGCCCATCGATTTCGCGGACATCCAGTACCCGGAGCTTTGCGTGGACCTTCCCAGCTATTGCGTCATCACCGCCCCGGAGTACAGCTACCTGCCGGGCAGCACGCGCTTCAGCGTGGTGCGCACCGGCGCGGCCGATCTCGACCTGCTGGCCGCCGGCAACCTGCGCATGGATTCGCTGTTCGGCGTGTACACCGCCGGCGCCTCGTCGCAGGCCACGCGGGCCGGCGACCCTTACAACCTGCCGCGCGCGGTGGGCGCCAAGGGCACGGTGCTCAACGACGCGAGCGGTGGCTACGAGAAGTTCGTCGATGGCGGCACGCAGAACCTGGCACGCGCCTGGTACCCCGCCTCCGGCGGCAACCTGACGCTGAAGGCCGGCGGCGACCTGACCGGCGACACGATGCTGGTCGCCGGGGGCAGCGGTGCGGGGCGGCCGAATCCCGCGGACAAGGGCTTCAGCAGCGGCGCCATCGGCAACTGGCTGTGGCGCCAAGGCACGGGCGCGAGCCTCGGTGGCGGGCAGGACCAGCCCACGGCGTGGTGGATCAACTTCGGCTCCTATGTCGGCACGCCCGAGGCGGCCGACAAGTTGCTTGGCTTCACCGGCTTCGGCACGCTGGGCGGCGGCGACCTGCGCGTGGACGTGGGCGGCAACGCGGGCCTGCAGGGACGGCGCGGCGCCAAGACAGATTCGTACGCCGACAGCCGGCGCAGCCAGGGCCTGGTGCTGGCGGTGGGCGGCACCGGCCGTGTGCTGGCCGACGGCAGCCTGAGCCTGACGGGCGGTGGCGACGTGCTCGTGCGCGTGGGCGGTGCCTTCAATCCGCTCCACAGGCCCTACGTCGAGGGTGCCGGTGGCGACTCCGACGCCGGGCTCAACGGGGCGATCGTCAACCTCCGGGGTGACGTGCAGCTGCAGGCCGGCACCCTCGGCAGCCTGCCCCTGGTCTACGGGCTCACCGAACGGACGCAGTCGCCGCGCGAGACCCGCGCCTACGACCCCTACACCGCGACCCGCGGCATGGCGCAAGGCGGCATCGTGCTGGCCCCGGGCGATGCGAACTACACGCTCGCCACGCGTGGCGACCTGGTGGTCAAGGGGGTGATCGATCCGACGCGCGTCGACCTCCCCAATGCCACGCCGTTCAGCGCCAACGGCCTGGAAGGACGGGGCCAGAGCTGGTTCACCCTGTGGACACCGCACACGGCCATCCGCCTCTTCGGCGCAGGCGGCAACCTGGTGCCGGTGACGGGTGGCGCGGGCGTGCCCGTGACCGACTCGGCCTTCGTGTACCCCTCGATCCTGAGTGCGGTGGCCGCCAGCGGCAGCCTGTTCTATGGCGACGCGGCGACCTTCGACAACACCGGCACGGGCACGCCGCTGGTGCTGGCGCCCTCGGTCCACGGCATGCTGGAGTTCCTGGCCAGCGACTCGATCTATGCGGGAGGCAACACCGTGAGCCAGTCGGGCGCGGCCGCCTCGGCGCTGGCGACGCCGCGGCGTCCGGCGTTCCAGGGCACCGCCAGCAACGGCACGGTGCTCGGCAACCTGTCGGGTGGCAACAACCTGGACGGCGGCGGCGTGCGTCCGCTGTTCGCCTTCGGCCCCAACACGATGTCGGGTGAAGCGGTGGGCACGCAGCCGGCGCGGTTCTACGCCGTGCACGGCGACCTGGTCGGCGTGAGCAGCGGGCGCATCCTGCGCTTCGGGCCTGACGATGCGACGCGTGCCGGCCAGACCTGGTACGAGGGCGCGCAGCCGGTGTGGATGATGGCCGGGCGAGACATCGTGGCGAGCGGCACGCCCGTCGGGCAGGCCGAGGATTCGGGCGGCATTGCGCAGACCTACTTCGCGAGCAGCGGCAACCTGTTCGCTCACCAGAAGCCGGGCGACATCTCGGTGGTCTCGGCGGGCCGCGACATCCTGTTCAGCACCTTCAACGTGGCCGGCCCCGGCACGCTGGAGATCACGGCCGGGCGCGACATCCGCATGGAGAACAGGGCCTCGGTCAGCAGCCTCGGCGCGGTGGTGCCGGGCGACAGCCGGCCCGGCGCGGGCATCGCGATGTTGGCCGGCGTGGGCGCCCACGGGCCCGACTACGCGGGCTTCGCGCAGCGTTACCTCGACCCGGCCCACCTGATGCAGAGCGGCCAGCCGCTGGCCGACCAGGCCGGCAAGGTGGTGAAGAACTACAACCGCCAGCTCACGCTGGGCGACTGGCTGCGCGCCGAGCATGGCTACAGCGGCGACGACAACGGCGCGGCGGCCTGGATGGCGCAGCGGCAAGCCAGTCTCGACGCGGACACCGGCACGCCGCGCCGCGTGCTCGCCAACGACTACCGGCAGGCGAGCCAGCTGTACCTGGTGAACTGGCTCGAAGCCTCGCAGGCCTACAGCGGCAAGGGAGGCGCACAGGAGGCGCTGGCCTTCTTCAACGCACTGCCGCCGGAACAGCAGCGCAGCTACCTGCGCGGCGTGTACTTCGCGGAGCTGAAGGAGGGCGGGCGCGAATACAACGACGAGAGCGGCGTGCGCTACGGCAGCTACCTGCGCGGGCGCAACGCCATCGCGTCGCTGTTCCCGGGAACGAGCTACAGGGGCGACATCACGATGTTCGGCGCGGCCGGCATCAACACGCTGTTCGGCGGCGACATCGCGCTGCTCACGCCGGGCGGACGCCAGGTGTTCGGCATCGAGGGCGCAGCGCCCAAGGCCGTGGGCACGCTGATTCCGGGTGTCATCACGCAGGGCGCGGGCGACATTTCTCTGTACGCGCTGGGCAGCATCCTGCTGGGCCAGAGCCGGATCATGACCACCTTCGGCGGCAGCGTGCTGGGCTGGTCGGCCGAAGGCGACATCAACGCGGGCCGGGGCTCGAAGACCACCGTGGTCTACACGCCGCCCAAGCGCGTGTACGACCGTTGGGGCAATGTGGTGCTGTCGTCGGACGTGCCGAGCACGGGCGCGGGCATTGCCACGCTGAACCCGATTCCGGAGGTGCCGGCCGGCGACATCGACCTGATCGCGCCGCTGGGCACCATCGACGCGGGCGAGGCGGGCATCCGCGTGTCGGGCAACGTGAACCTGGCGGCGCTGCAGATCGTGAATGCCGACAACATGGCGGTGCAGGGCAAGAGCACGGGGCTGCCGGTGGTGGCGTCGGTGAATGTCGGTGCACTGACCAATGCCAGCGCCGCGGCCTCGCAGGCCACGGCGGCGGCGCAGGACGTGATGCAGCGCGAACGCGCGGCGGCGCGTCAGAGCCTGCCGTCGGTGTTCTCGGTGCGCGTGCTGGGCTTCGGCAACGAGCCCGCGTCCGGCGCGCCCGAGGCCCCCGAGGTGCGGCGCAGGCCGGCGGAGCAGGCGAGCTACGACCCGTCGGGCTTCGTCCAGATGGTGGGGCACGGTGCGCTCACCGACGCGCAGCTGACGCGCCTGAACGAGCCCGAACGGCGCGGCCTGCCGCGCGGCCGCTAGGCGGCGACGCACCATGTCGCACGCCTGCCTGCTGCCCCGCGGCGATGCCGCGGGGACCGCCCCTGCGCCGCCGGACGTCCAGCAACTCCTGGTGGCGCACTACGCGCAGCTGCACCGGCGGCTGTCGCTGCACCTGGGGTGTGCCGACGCCGCCACCGAAAGCCTGCACGACGCCTGGCTGCGCCTGGGCGAGGCCGCCTTCACGGATGCCTTGCACAACCCCGTGGCCTACATCTTCCGCGTGGCGTGCAATGCCGCGATGGACCGCCTGCGCGCCGAGCGTCCCTGGCAGTACGCCGGCGAGGCGGACGACACGCTGGCCCAGGTGGCCGACCACGCACCGGGGCCCGAGCTGATCGCCGAGGCGCGCTCCGACCTGAAGGCGGTCGAACGCGCGATGCAGGGGCTGCCGCACCGCCATCAGGACATCTTCGTGGCCTTGCGCGTGCACGAGCTGACGCGGCACGAGGTGGCGGTGCGGCACGGGCTGTCGCTGCGGCGGGTGGATTCCACGCTGCGCCAGGCGCTGCAGCGCCTGCCGACCGGTCGCCGCTCGGACATGCACGCCTGAGTCGTTGCTTTTGTATGCAATGTTTGCAAATGAAAACTAAAGGCCTATGATGAATTCATCATGGACTCCGCCCGACTCGACCTTCACGTGCCAGGTGGCTGGACGGGATGGTTCGAACTCACACGCACCCCGAAGGGCACGTACGCCGGCATCGCGGCGCTGAGCCTGGACGGCATTCCGCGCTGCGCGCTGGTCATCACCCAGCAGCTGTCGTGGGACTCGGCCGTGGCGCGCGCGAACGTGCGCGCGGAGCACTTCGTGCGGCAGTGGTCCGAGCGCGCGCACTGACGAAGGCGTTGGCTGCGCGCTCGCGCCGCGCGTGGTAGAAACCGCCACCCGTGGGCGCGGTCGTGCACCGCGCCGCGCGGCAGCGGCGTTTTTTCTCCTTCGCTCCCGTGCCCTTGCCCTCCCTCTTTTCTGTCGTTCATGCGCAACCTGTCCCCCCGGGCTGACGTGCCGCGCGCCCGGTGGTTCGCCTGGCTGCTGTGCAGCCTGGCGATGCTCGTGCTCGCCGGTTGCGCCGGCCTGCCGACCGAGGTGGTGCGCAAGCCCTCGAGTGCCATCACCGACGGCGCGGACACCGCGCTGGGCCGGCTCGTGCGGGCCGCCGCGCCGCCGGGCGAGCCGCTCAGCGGCTTTCGCCTGCTGCCGATGCCGCAGTTCTCGCTGCACGCGCGCATCGAGCTGGCGCGCCGCGCGCAGCGTTCCATCGACGTGCAGTACTACCTCGTGCAGAACGACGAGACCGGCCGCTACCTGTTGCGCACACTGCGCGACGCGGCCGACCGCGGCGTGCGCGTGCGCCTGCTGGTGGACGACCTGTACACCGCGGGCGCCGACCCGCTGTTCACCAGCTTTGCCTCGCACCCGAACGTCGAGGTGCGCCTGTTCAACCCGTTCCCGGGCGGGCGTTCGCGCTTCGGCACGCGCTGGGCGTGGTCGATCCTGGACTTCGACCGCGTGCACCGGCGCATGCACAACAAGCTGTTCGTGGTCGACAACACGATGGCGGTCATGGGCGGGCGCAACATCGCCAACGAGTACTTCCTGCGCGACGGCGGCTCCAACTTCATCGACATCGACACGCTGGTGGCCGGCGCCGTGGTGCCCCGGCTGTCCTCGCTGTTCGACATGTACTGGAACAGCCAATACGTCTACCCCATCGAGTCGCTGGTGCCGCGCGGCGGCGAGTCGGCGCAGGCGCTGCGCGAGCGCTTCGACCGGCTCACCACGGGCCCCGAGACGCTGCACCCCGAAGAGCCCGAATCGACGGACCTGCTGGGCCACAACCCGCTGGCCAAGGACCTCAACGCCGGCAAGCTCGCGCTGAGCTGGGCCCGCGCCGAGGCGTATGCCGACGCGCCCGCCAAGGCGCTGGCGCCCACCGACGAAGGGCGCGGGCTGCCGGCCGACCAGGCCGCCGACAGCGTGCTCTACAACGTGCAGCGCTACCTGCGCGGCGCGCAGCACGGGGTGCTGCTGACCACGCCGTACCTGATCCCCGGGCGCGGCGGCATGGAGACGATGCAGATCGTGCGCGGCAACGGCGTGGGCTACACCATCGTCACCAACTCGCTGGCGGCCACCGACGAATCGCTGGTGCACATCGGCTACCGGCGCTACCGCGCGCAGATGCTGCGCCTGGGCGTGGAGTTGTACGAACTGAGCCCCAAGCGCGTGGAGCAGACGAAGCGCTTCGGCATCTACGGCTCGGCCAGCGGGCGGCTGCACGGCAAGTCGGCCGTGATCGACGGGCAGGTGGTGTTTGTCGGCTCGATGAACTTCGATCCGCGCTCGGCGCTGCACAACACGGAGATCGGCCTGTTCATCTTCAGTCCGCAGATCGCGCAGCAGCTCACGAGCCTGATCGGTTTCATGCGGCTGGACGGCGCCTACCAGCTGCAGCTGGGGCCGCGCGGCGGCATCGAGTGGGTGAACCCGGCGTCGGGCGACGGGGCGGACACCATCCTGCACACCGAGCCCGAGACCCATTTCTGGGCCCGCTGGCGGCTGGAGCTGCTGGCGCCCCTGGTGCCCGAAAGCCTGCTGTAACGGCTTTTACGTTTACTGCTGCAAACGGCCGTTGAGGTACGGCTCGGGATCGACGGCGGTGCCGTTCTTGCGGATCTCGAAATGCAGCTTCACGCGGTCGGATTCGCTGTTGCCCATTTCGGCGATCTTCTGGCCCTGGCGCACCACGGCGCCTTCCTTCACGAGGATGGTCTTCGCGTGGGCGTAGGCCGTGAGGAAGGTTTCGTTGTGTTTCACGATGACCATGTTGCCGTAGGAGCGCAGCTCGCCGCCCACGTACACCACGCGGCCGTCGGCCGAGGCCACGATGGGGTCGCCCAGGTTGCCCGCGATGTCCAGGCCCTTGTTGCGCACGCCGTCGAAGCGGCCCACGGTGGTGCCGGCGGCGGGGCGGATGAAGAGCGCCTGGCGCGGTGGCGGCGGCGTAGCGCCTGGAACAGGCTGCTGCGGCGGCGTGGGGCCGGGCGTGGTGCAGGCGGCAATGCCCCCAGCCACGAGCAGCGTGGCGGCGGTTCGGAAAACAAAAGTCTGAAGGTGCATGACGCTGTTGGAACGGATTCGTTGCGGAGGGTTCCGTCGAAGGCCGACACGTCGGTGTCGGCCGCTCGGACGATGCTAGCAAACTCGCATCGCCGGGCCCTTCAGCAGCCCCTTCACTTGAGCGGAATCGGCGTGCCGCGATCGACCGGCACGGCCGTTACGCTGTTCTTGGGCGAGCCGTCGATGAGCAGGTCGGAGTAGGTCAGGTAGACCAGTGTGTTGCGCTTGGGATCGACCATGCGCACCACGCGCAGGCGCTTGAAGAGCACCGACAGGCGTTCGCTGTAGACCTCTTCGCGCTTGGGCAGCGGCTGCGTGATGCTCACCGGGCCGACCTGGCGGCAGGCGATGGAGGCTTCGGCCTTGTCCTCGGCCACGCCGAAGGCGCCGGCGATGCCGCCGGTTCGCGCGCGCGAGACGTAGCAGGTGACGCCGCTGACCTTCGGGTCGTCGTAGGCCTCGACCACGATCTTGTGGTCGGGGCCGATGAGCTTGAAGGCCGTGTCGACCTCGCCGACCGTGTCGGCCTTGGCCGCCGAAGCGGCGAGTGCGAAGCCGAGGCTGGCGCCACAGAGGAGGGTGGCGCGCAGGGTCTTGAGCATGGGAAAATTTTTCAAACGATGCTGAGTTCGTGGACGCGGTCGAAGCTGCCGCGCTTGCGGTCTTCGAAGTAATGTTCGAGCGCCTGGCGCACGGTGCGAAAGGCGATCTCGTCCCAGGGAATCTCGTCCTCGGTGAACAGGCGCGCTTCGATCGTCTCGTGGCCCGGGTCGAAGCGGTCGTCGAGCAGGCGGGCGCGGTAGAACATGTGGACCTGGCCCACGCGCACCACGCTGATCACGGCGAACAGGCCCTCGATCTCGAAGTTCGCGCCGGCCTCCTCGTCGGTCTCGCGGGCCGCGCCCTCGGCGGTGGTTTCCTCGAGCTCCATGAAGCCCGCGGGCAACGTCCACTTGCCCCAGCGCGGCTCGATGTTGCGCTTGCACAGCAGCACCTTATCGCCCAGCACGGGGATGGTGCCCACCACGTTCAGCGGGTTCTCGTAATGGATCGTGTGGCAGGCCGGGCACACCGCGCGCTGCTTGGTGTCGCCGTCGTCCGGCACGCGGTAGACCACCGCCGTGCCGCAGTTCTTGCAATGCTTGATGGGTACGCGAAGGAGCATGAAGCGGGACCGCGCGGGCGTCAGACGATCTTGACGGTCAGCGCGGGCAGGCCTGCGACCTGGCCCACCAGCGTGTCGCCGGCCACCACGGCCGCGACGCCTTCGGGCGTGCCCGTGAAGATCAGGTCGCCGGGCTGCAGCTCCCAGGCCGCCGACAGGTGCTCGATGGTCTCGGCCACGTTCCAGATCAGCTTGCTCACGGTGCTGCGCTGGCGGTCTTCGCCGTTCACCTGCAGCGAGATCTCGGCCTGCTCGGCGTTGCCGGCCTGCGCCACGGGCACGATCGGGCCGATGGGCGCGCTCTGCTCGAAGCTCTTGCCGATGTCCCAGGGGCGGCCCTGCTTCTTCATGTCGTTCTGCAGGTCGCGGCGCGTCATGTCCAGGCCCACGGCGTAGCCGTAGATGTGCTTGTGGGCGTCGGCGGCTTTGATGTTCTTGCCACCGGTGCCGATGGCCACCACGAGCTCGATCTCGTGGTGCAGGTTCTTCGTGAGCGTGGGGTAGGCCATGGTGCCGGTCTGGCCCGCATCGACCGTCACCAGCGCATCGGCCGGCTTCATGAAGAAGAAGGGCGGCTCGCGGCCGGTGAAACCCATTTCCTTGGCGTGATCTTCGTAGTTGCGGCCCACGCAGTAGATGCGGTGCACCGGGAAGCGTGCGGGCTGACCGGCCACCGGCACCGAAACGGTGGCCGGCGGGGCGAAAACAAACTCGGAAGCCATGGGAAGGTGTCCTTTTTCAGCGAAGCGGGAGGGGAGACCGGCAGTGTGCCAGAGGCGGCACGGGCTTGCCGGCACGCCGGACTCGGGATTTTGCGGCGGCCCACAATAGGCGCTTCTGCGCGTTTCCCCGATCTCTTTTCTCCCTCGCTCCACCATGCCCATCCGACTCGGCAAAGCCGGCAAGGCCACCGCCTTCAACGAACTCGGCCGCGAACGCGACGAGGCCGGCGACCAGGACGGCGCCCTGGCCGCCTACGCGCAGGCCAGCGCCATCCATCCGTACTGGTCGGCGCCCTGGTACAACGCCGGGCTCATCCACAAGTACCGCGGCGACTGGGCCGCGTCGTTGCAGGCCAACGCCCGCGCCGTGCAGTGCGAGCCGGGCAACGAAGGCGCGCTGTGGAACCTGGGCATCGCGGCCACCGCGCTGGGCGACTGGCCCACGGCGCGGCGCGCGTGGCGCCAGTACGGCATCGGCATCCCGGACGGTGAAGGGCCGGTCGAATATTTCGTCGGCCTCACGCCCATCCGCGTGCACGGCGACGAGGCCAGCGAGGTGGTCTGGGCCGACCGCATCGACCCGGCGCGCGCCATCCTGCGCAACGTGCCGACGCCCGCCAGCGGCCACCGCTACGGCGACCTGGTGCTGCACGACGGCGCCGCCAACGGCTACCGCCGCCGCGGCGAACGCGAGGTGCCGGTGTTCGACGCGCTCGCGCTGATCGCACCGTCGGACCACGCGACCTACGAAGTCTTCGTCGAAGAGGTGCAGGCCGAAGCGATCGATGCGCTGGTGCACCGCTTCGAGGAAGCGGGCCTCAGCGCCGAGAACTGGACCAGCAGCATGCAGGTGCTGTGCAAGGCCTGCTCCGAAGGACGCCCCGACGACCAGCACAACCATGCGCCCGGCGAACCGCCCGCGGCCGAAGGGCCGTGGCACCTGGGCATCGCCGCGCGCGAAGAAGCCGCGGCGCGCGCGCTGCTCGACACGTGGCAGCAAGAACACCCCGACGCCCGGCTGCGCGATTTCCGCTGCGCGCTCCCGGCCACACCGCGCTCCTGAGAGGGCGCTATCCTCGAGAAATCATGAAGCTGCATAACTATTTCCGCTCCTCCGCATCGTTCCGCGTGCGCATCGCCCTGAACCTCAAGGGCCTGGACTACGACTATGTGCCCGTGCACATCGCACGCGGCGAACACCGCACCGGCCCGTACTCGGCGATCTCGGCCGACATGCTCGTGCCGCTGCTCGAGGACGAGGGCGAGCGCTTCTCGCAGTCGATGGCCATCATCGAGTACCTGGACGAAACGCACCCCGAGCCGGCGCTGCTGCCCAGCGACCCGGTGGGCCGCGCCCACGTGCGCGCGCTGGCGCAGTCGATCGCCTGCGAGATCCATCCGCTGAACAACCTGCGCGTGCTCAAGTACCTCGTGAAGGAACTGAAGGTCGACGACGAAGCCAAGAACACCTGGTACCGCCACTGGGTGCGCGACGGCCTGCTGTCGTTCGAGCGTCAGCTCGCGCAGCACCCGGGCGGCACCTACTGCTGGGGCGACACGCCCACCATCGCCGACTGCTGCCTCGTGCCGCAGATCTTCAACGGCCGCCGCTTCGACTGCGACTTCAGCGGCCTGCCGCGCACCATGGCCGCCTTCGACGCCTGCATGAAGCTTGACGCCTTCCAGCGCGCACAGCCCTCGCAGTCGCCCGACGCGGAACCCTGAGCCGGCACGTCGCGATGAATCCGCAATGGCTGGTGCCCGAGTGGCCCGCGCCGCCGAACGTGTGCGCGCTGTGCACCACGCGCGACGGCGGCGTGTCGACCGGGCGCTATGAGAGCCTGAACCTCGGCGACCACGTGGCCGACGATGCCGCGCACGTCGCCGAGAACCGCCGGCGACTGCAGCAATCGATTGGCACGCGGCCGGTGTTCCTGCAGCAGGTGCATGGCACGGGGCTCGTGTCGCTCGACGAGGCCGTGCCCGACGGCACCGTCGCCGATGCCTGCACGGCCGCGACCTCCGCGCGCGCCTGCACGGTCATGGTGGCCGACTGCCTGCCCGTGCTCTTCACCGACGAACGCGGCCACCGCGTGGCCGCCGCGCATGCGGGCTGGCGCGGGCTGGCCGGCGGCGTGCTCGAACAGACCGTGCGCGCCTTCGCGGAGGATGAAGGCGCGCCGCGCCTCATGGCCTGGCTCGGCCCCTGCATCGGCCCGAAGGCCTTCGAGGTGGGGGCGGAGGTCAAGGCCGCCTTCGAGGCGCAGTCGCCCGAGGCGACGTCGTGCTTCACGCCCGCGGCGGCCGAAGGCAAGTGGCTGGCCGACCTGCCTGCGCTGGCGCGTCAGCGGCTGCGTGCGGCGGGTGTCGCGTCGCTTCACGGCAACGACAGCGGCGATGCGTGGTGCACCGTCGCGCAGCCGTCACGGTTCTTTTCGCACCGGCGCGACGGCGTCAGCGGGCGCTTCGCCGCGCTGGTCTGGAAGGTCTGAAGCCGCAGCCTCCGCGGCGGCGCGGCGCGCGGCCTCCTGGGCCTGCGCCTCGCGTTCCTTGATCGCCCGCCGGCGCGCCGGCGTGGCCATCAGGTAGATCACCAGCGCCACCGGCGCGAGGCCGTAAAGAAGAAATGTGAAGATGGCGCCCAGCACCGTGCCCGTGGTGTTGGTGGCCTCGGCCACCGCCATCATCACGGCCACATAGAGCCAGCCGATCACGATCAAATGGATGAACACAGGCGCAGACGTTTTGTTTCAAGGGATTAGTGAAAGCGCGGCGTTGTGAGTGCCTTGCGAATGCAGCATACTCAAAACACGCAAGCCATCCGTTCGTATCGACCCAGGCCACGGCCAGGAGACATGATGAAGCAACAAGACACGGGGGCCGATGCGTTCGCGCCCTTTCAAAAAGCCCTCACGCAGGGCTGGACCCAGGCCATGGAGGCTTTCCAGAAAGCTGGGGGCCCAGGAGGCACCGCCGCTTTCGACGTCGGCGGCACGCCGCTATGGCAATTGCCACAAATGGCGCAATTCCCGGGCGCAGCCGCCATGCCCGAGCTGCCCAAGTTCTCCATCGATCCCGAGCAGCTCCAGTCGATCCAGCAGCAGTACCTGAGCGACGCCACCGACCTGTGGCGCCGCGGCTTCGGTGCCCGGCCCGAGGGCGACAAGCGCTTTGCCGCCGAGGCCTGGGGCAGCAACCCGATGGCCGCTTTCTCGGCCGCCGTGTACCTGCTCAACGGCCGCACCATGATGCGCATGGCCGAGGCCATCGACGCCGACGACAAGACCAAGGCGCGCCTGCGCTTCGCGGTCGAGCAGTGGATGGCCGCGGCCTCGCCCAGCAACTCGCTCGCCTTCAATGCCGAGGCGCAGAAGAAAGCCATCGACACCCAGGGCGAGAGCATCGCCAAGGGCATCCAGAACCTGCTGCACGACATGAAGCAGGGCCACGTCAGCATGACCGACGAGAGCGCCTTCGAAGTGGGGCGCAACGTGGCCACCACCGAAGGTGCCGTGGTGTTCGAGAACGACTATTTCCAGCTGCTCGAATACAAGCCGCTCACCGCCAAGGTGTACGAACGGCCGTTCCTGCTGGTGCCGCCGTGCATCAACAAGTTCTACATCCTCGACCTGCAGCCCGACAACTCGCTCATCCGCTATGCGAACGAGCAGGGCCACCGCGTGTTCGTGGTGAGCTGGCGCAACCCCGACGAGTCGCTGGCCCAGGCCACCTGGGACGACTACATCGAGAACGCGGCCATCAAGGCGATCCACACAGTGCAGGAGATCAGCGGCAGCAAGCAGATCAACACGCTGGGCTTCTGCGTGGGCGGCACCATCCTGAGCACCGCGCTGGCCGTGCTCGCGGCGCGCGGCGAGAAGCCGGCCGCGTCGGTCACGCTGCTGACCACCTTCCTCGACTTCAGCGACACCGGCATCCTCGACATCTTCGTGGACGAGCCCATGGTGCAGTACCGCGAGATGCAATTGGGCAAGGGCGGCCTGCTGCCCGGCGGCGACCTGGCCTCGACCTTCAGCTTCCTGCGCCCGAACGACCTGGTGTGGAACTACGTGGTCGGCAACTACCTCAAGGGCGAGACGCCGCCGGCCTTCGACCTGCTGTACTGGAACAGCGACGCGACCAACCTGCCGGGCCCGTTCTACGCCTGGTACCTGCGCAACACGTACCACGAGAACAAGCTGGCCAAGCCGAATGCGCTCACCGTCTGCGGCGAGAAGGTCGACCTGGGCAAGATCGACATCCCGGCCTACATCTACGGCTCGCGCGAAGACCACATCGTGCCGATCGGCGGGGCCTACACCTCCACGCAGTTGCTCACGGGCAAGAAGCGCTTCGTGATGGGCGCTTCGGGCCACATCGCCGGCGTGATCAACCCGCCGGCCAAGAACAAGCGCAGCCACTGGCTGCGCGAGGACGGCAAGTTTCCCAAGACCCAGCCCGAATGGCTGGCCGGCGCGCAGGAGCAGCCGGGCAGCTGGTGGACCGACTGGGCACAATGGCTCAAGGGCCACGCGGGCAAGCAGATCCCCGCGCCCAAGGGCTACGGCAACGGCAAGGCCTACAAGGCCATCGAACCGGCGCCGGGACGCTACGTGAAGGCCAAGGCCTGAACGGGCGCCAGCTCCCGCAAGATCGCAACCGATTTCAAATCACCTCAACGGAGAGAACCTCATGGAAGACATCGTCATCGTTTCGGCTGCGCGTACGGCGGTCGGCAAATTCGGCGGCTCGCTCGCCGGCATTCCCGCCACCGAGCTGGGCGCCCTCGTGATCAAGGAAGTGATCGCGCGCGCCAACCTCACGGCCGACCAGGTGGGCGAGGCCATCATGGGCCAGGTGCTCGCGGCCGGCGCCGGCCAAAACCCCGCGCGTCAGGCCTGGCTCAAGGGCGGCGGCACCAAGGAAACGCCGGCGCTCACCATCAACGCCGTGTGCGGCTCGGGCCTGAAGGCCGTGATGCTGGCGGCGCAGGCCGTGGCCACGGGCGACAGCGAAATCGTCATTGCCGGCGGCCAGGAAAACATGAGCATGGCGCCCCACGTGCTGCCCAACTCGCGCAACGGCCAGCGCATGGGCGACTGGAAGCTGGTCGACACCATGATCGTCGACGGCCTGTGGGACGTGTACAACCAGTACCACATGGGCATCACGGCCGAGAACGTGGCCAAGAAGTACAACATCGACCGCGCCTCGCAGGACGAACTGGCCCTGGCCAGCCAGACCAAGGCCGCCGCCGCGCAGGACGCCGGCAAGTTCAAGGACGAGATCGTCGGCGTGAGCATTCCGCAGAAGAAGGGCGACCCCATCGTCTTCAACCAGGACGAGTTCATCAACCGCAAGACCAACGCCGAAGTGCTGGCCGGCCTGCGTCCTGCCTTCGACAAGGCCGGCGGCGTGACCGCGGGCAATGCCTCGGGCCTGAACGACGGCGCAGCCGCCGTGATGGTCATGACGGCCAAGAAGGCCGCCGCCCTGGGCCTGAAGCCGCTGGGCCGCATCGCCAGCTACGCCACTGCCGGCCTGGACCCGACCATCATGGGCATGGGCCCCGTGCCCGCATCGCAGAAGGCGCTGCAGCGCGCCGGCTGGAAGGCCGCCGACCTCGACCTGCTCGAGATCAACGAAGCCTTCGCCGCGCAAGCTTGTGCCGTGAACCGCGAAATGGGCTGGGACGTGAACAAGGTGAACGTGAACGGCGGCGCCATCGCCATCGGCCACCCCATCGGCGCGTCGGGCTGCCGCATCCTGGTGACGCTGCTGCACGAAATGCAACGCCAGAACGCCAAGAAGGGCATCGCCTCGCTGTGCATCGGCGGCGGCATGGGCGTGGCGCTGACGATCGAGCGCTGAGCCTGATCACCGGGTGAACCGGTACGGGGAGGGGAGGCAGGGGCTCGCAAGGGCCGATGCCTCCCCTCCCTTTTTTGTGCGCGCTGTTTGCGGGTTTCGCCTGCGGATTACTTCGACCGGTCTGAGTCCACGAGGTCCCAGGCCAGGCCCGCGAGCCAGCCGATGCCCACGAGCCACGCGCCGGCGTGCACCGTGTCGATGTCTGCGGGTGCCAGCCAGTGAACCCCCAGGGCGATCAGCAGCCCGGCAACGGCGCCGAGGCAGGACCAGGGGGAGCTGAGGGCTTCGAGCATGTCAGGGCGACTGTAGCGACCCTCTTTCGCGCCTCGCATCGACCCGATTCGGCGTTCTGAGAACCTTTGGATTCATTTGGGCGACGGTCACCCGACTGGCTGACGCTCTTGTTCACCGCTCAAAAATTGAGCAATGTGTGGAATCCCTTTGTAAAACAACAACTTGCATTCGTTTTACAAAGCTCCGCCCCAGTTACCCCCAAAGTTGCCCACAGAAAGTGGGGATTGAAGCGGACTTCTTCACAACCGGCGGCAAGTCGTTGGTTTCAAAGGGTGGCCTAGCACAGGCAACCCCCTGTTTTTTCGCTTGACTTTCCTGTTTTAGAGCCATTTTTGGATCTGTCGGCCGCCAGACTTGTGCACTGCAAAAATTTTAAGCAGACTAACTATTCTCTTTATAAAACAACGACTTGCAATCGCTTTACAACGCTGCCCCTGACTTACCCCCAAAGTTGTGCACAGAAAATGGGGAAGACATCGGGTTTCTCACAAGCCGCCTGCAAGTGCCTGTTTTTGGCCGGAAATCGGGCCGTCAGCCGGTTTCGGCCTGCGCGTCGGCGTAGTGCTTGCACAAGGTCTCGACCAGCGCCTGGGCGTACACGGGCAGGGCGGCGCGGTCGCGCACGAGCAGGTAGCGTTCGCGCACGCACCACGGGTCGCTAAGCTCGACCAGCGCGAGCCCCATGCTCTCCTGGTTGCGCCGCGCGGCCGACTCCGGCACCACGCCGATGCCCACGCCGCTGCCGATCATCCGGCACATGGCGTCGAAGCTGCCGAGCTGGATGCGCAGCTTCTGGCGCTTGCCCAGGTGGTCGGTGATCTGCCCCAGGAAGGCCTGCAGCGTGCTGCCCTGCTGCATGCCGATGGCGTCTTCGTCGAGCGTCTCGGCGAACAAGATGCGGCGGCGCCGCGCAAAGCGGTGCTGGCGCGCCGTGACGAGCACCAGCCGGTCGGTGCTGAAGTGGATGGTGTCCAGGCCTAGCGTGTCCATCTGGCCCGCGACGATGCCGATGTCGGCGCGCCCGTCGCGCACGCCGCGCGGGATCTGAGCATTCGGTTTTTCCTGAAGGTCGACGTTGATGCGCGGGTTGGCGGCCAGGAAGCCGGGCAGGATCTCGGGCAGGAAATCGGTCACCGCCGTGGTGTTGGCGAACACGCGCAGATGGCCGCGCAGCCCGCCGCCGTACTCGAGCAGGTCGGCGCGCAGCTGGTCGGCCTGGTGCAGCACCAGCCGGGCGTGGTGCAAAAAGGCTTCGCCCGGCGGCAGCAGGCGCACGCCGCGGGCCTCGCGCTGCAGCAGCTGCAGGCCGGCCTGGGTCTCGAGCGCCTTGATGCGCGCGCTGGCCGCGGCCAGCGACAGGTGCTGGCGCTCGGCCGCCCGCGTGAGGTTGCCGAGTTCGGCCGTGGCCACGAACAGGCGCAGGTCGGTGAGGTCGAAGAGCATGGGGCGATGGTAGTCAAGCCTTCGGAATTTCAGAAGCCTGGCTTCCGAAATCGCAGATTGCGCCGGCGGGGCGGGCAGAAGACCATGCGGCCATGGAGACACACGACACCACCCCCGCCTTGCGGCTTCGCGCCAAGGCGCTGATCGCCTTCGGCCTCGCCGCCACCACCTTGCTGGCCACCAGCGCCGCCACCGCCCAGACCTACCCCTCGCGCCCCATCACGCTCGTCGTGCCTCAGGCCGCGGGCGGCACCAACGACATCGTCGGCCGCCTCGTCGGCCAGAAGCTCGGCGAGGTGCTGAACAACGCCAGCGTGGTGGTCGACAACCGCCCCGGCGCGGGCGGCAACATCGGCACGCAGCTGGTCGCCAAGGGCCCGAAGGACGGCTACACGCTGCTCATGACGATCAGCAGCAGCCAGGCCATCAACCCCGCGCTGTACAAGAACCCGGGCTTCGACCCCGAGAAAGACTTCAAGCCCGTCGGCCTGGTCGGCGCCGTGCCCAACGTGCTGCTGGTGAACCCGTCGTTCCCCGCGAAGAACTTCGCCGAATTCCTGAAACTGGCGCGCGAGAAGGGCGCCAACTACCAGTACGCCTCGGCCGGCAACGGCACGCTCAACCACCTGCTGGGTGAAATGCTCAACAGCATGGGCGGCATCTCTTTGCAGCACGTGCCGTACAAGGGCGTGGCGCCTGCCATCAATGACGTGCTCGGCGGGCAACTGCCGATCGTGTTCGCGAGCCTGCCTTCGGCGCTGGCGCACATCAAGGCCGGCAAACTGCGCGCGCTGGCCGTGAGCGGCGAGAAGCGCTCGCCCGTGCTGCCCGACGTGCCCGCCATCGCCGAGCAGGTGCCGGGCTACAACGGCACGCTGTGGATCGGCCTGTTCGCCCCCGCGGGCGTGCCCGCCGACGTACTCGCCACCCTGCAGGACGCGACGCGCAAGGCGCTCGCGGCCAAGGACCTGCGCGACAAGCTCGACCAGCAGGGCGTCGAGATCGCCGCGGCCACCTCGCCCGAACAGTTCTCGGCGCTGCTGCGCACCGACCTCGCCAAGTGGGCGCGCATCGTCAAGGCCTCGGGCGCCGCGGTCGACTGACCTCGCCACTCATCCTTCTTCCCGACACACACGACATGACTTCTCCCCTGATCGACGCCGAAGCCCTCGCGCACCTGCAGGCCTGGCAGGGCCGCACCGAAACGCTGCGCGACGACCTCACCGCCGCGCCCGTGCGCGGCCTGTCCGCCACGCTCGACCGCGACGACTCGCTGCCCGAGGCGGGCACGCGCCTGCCTGCGCTGTGGCACTGGCTCTACTTCCTGCCGCACCACCGCCAGTCGGAGATCGGCGAAGACGGCCACGCGAAACGCGGCGGCTTCCTGCCGCCCGTGCCGCTGCCGCGCCGCATGTGGGCCGGCGGCCGGCTGACGTGGGAGCCGGGCAATCCGCTGCAGGTGGGCGATGCGGTCGAGCGCACGTCGACCATCGCCTCGGTCACGCACAAGGCCGGCCGCACGGGCGAGCTGGTGTTCGTGCTGGTGCGCCATGAAGTGCGCAACGCGCGCGGCCTCGCGCTGACCGAAGAGCACGACATCGTCTACCGCGCCGCCGCCGCACCGGGCGAGGCCGCACCATCGCCCACGCCCGCACCGAAGGACGCCGCCTTCAGTCGCGACCTCGTGCCCGACGACGTGCTGTTGTTCCGCTACTCGGCGCTGACCTTCAACGGCCACCGCATCCACTACGACCGCCGCTACGTCACGCAGGTCGAGGGCTACCCGGGCCTCATCGTGCACGGGCCGCTGATCGCGACGCTGCTGGTCGACCTGCTGCGTCGCAACGCGCCGGCCGATGCGCAGCTCGCGCGCTTCGAGTTCCGCGCCGTGCGCCCGACCTTCGACATCGCGCCGTTCCGCGTGCACGGCAAGCCCGCCGAAGGCAGCACCGACGGCAAGACCTTCAGCCTGTGGGGCGAAGACGCCGACGGCTGGCTCACGATGCAGGCCACGGCCGAGCTCGCCTGACGCAAGGAAAGAAAGAAGAAGCCCATGATCAGACCCCTGGACGGCATCACCGTCATCTCGCTCGAGCACGCCATCGCGGCGCCGTTCTGCACCCGCCAGCTCGCCGACCTCGGCGCGCGCGTCATCAAGGTCGAGCGCCCCGGCGGCGGCGACTTTGCGCGCGCCTACGACGAGCGCGTGAACGGCGAGGCCTCGCACTTCGTGTGGGTCAACCGCTCGAAGGAAAGCCTCACGCTCGACCTGAAGCAACCCGCCGCGCTCGCCGTGCTGCAGGAGCTGGTGGCCGGCGCCGACGTGCTGGTGCAGAACCTCGCCCCCGGCGCCGCCGCGCGCATGGGCCTGGGCGCCCAGGTGCTGCAGGAGAAGCACCCCGCGCTCATCGTCTGCGACATCTCGGGCTACGGCGAAGACGGACCGTACCGCGACAAGAAGGCCTACGACCTGCTCATTCAGAGCGAGGCCGGCTTTCTCTCGGTGACGGGCACGCCCGACGACCCGTGCAAGTCGGGCAACTCCATCGCCGACATCGCGGCGGGCATGTACGCCTACACCGGCATCCTCGCGGCGCTGATGCAGCGCGGCAAGACGGGCAAGGGCTCGCACATCGACGTGTCGATGCTCGAATCGCTTGCCGAGTGGATGGGCTACCCGATGTACTACGCCTACGACGGCGCGCCGCCGCCGCCGCGCAGCGCCGCCTCGCACGCCACCATCTACCCCTACGGCCCGTTCCCCGCCGGCGACGGCGGCACCGTGATGCTCGGCCTGCAGAACGAGCGCGAGTGGCGCGCCTTCTGCGACAAGGTGCTGCTGCGCCCCGAGCTCGCGAGCGACCCGCGCTTCGACAGCAATGCGCGGCGCAACGAACACCGCGAGGCGCTGCGTGCGCTCATCGTCGACACCTTCGGCGCGCTCAGCGCGGCGCAGGTGCTCGAACGGCTCGACACCGCGCAGATCGCCAACGCGCGCATGAACGACATGGCCGGGCTGTGGGCGCATCCGCAGCTGCAGGCACGCGAGCGCTGGCGCCAGGTGGGCTCGCCGGCCGGCGACATCCCGGCGCTGCTGCCGGCCGGTCGTCAGAGCGCGTTCGACTACCGCATGGACCCGGTGCCCGCAGTCGGCCAGCACACCGACGCCATCCTGCGCAGCCTGGGCCGCGGCGACGACGCGATTGCAGCGCTGCGCGCGGCCGGCGCGGTATGAGCGGACCCGCTAATCAAGCGCTCGCTTTGGCGCGCGCCTTTCTCTTCGTGCCGGCCGACCGGCCCGAGCGCCATGCGCGGGCACTGGCGACGGGCGCGGGCGGCGTGATCATCGACCTCGAAGATGCCGTGGCGCCCGCGCGCAAGGCCGAGTCGCGCGACGCGCTCGGCGCCTCGCTGGCGGCGCTGCCCGCCGAAGGGCGAGGGCGACTTCTGGTGCGCGTGAACGCCAGCGGCACGCCGTGGCATGACGACGACTGCGCGCGCGCGGCGGGCTGGATCGCCGAGGGCCTTATCGCCGGCGTCGTGCTGCCCAAGGCCGAGCATGCCGACGAACTGCATCGGCTGGCCGCGACGGTCGGACCGAAGGCCGTGCTGGTGCCGCTCATCGAATCGGCCGCGGGGCTCGCGGCGGTCGATGCCATCGCGGGTGCCCCGCAGGTGCTGCGGCTGGCCTTCGGCCACCTCGATTTCCAGGCCGACCTCGGCATGGCCTGCGAGGCCGACGAGGCCGAGCTGGTGCCCGTGCGTCTCGCGCTCGTGCTGGCCTCGCGCCGCGCCGGGCTGGCCACGCCCATCGACGGCGTGTCACCCGACTGGCGCGATGCGCAGCGGCTCGCCGCCGACACCGCGCGCGCCCGGCGCGGCGGCTTCGGCGCCAAGCTGTGCATCCACCCCGAGCAGGTCGCACCCGTGCAGGCCGCGCTCGGGCCCACGGCCGACGAGGTGGCCTGGGCGCACCGCGTCACCGAGGCCGTGCGCGCGGCCGGCGGCGGCGTCGTGAGCCTCGACGGCCGCATGGTCGACGGGCCCGTGGTGCGGCTGGCCGAGCGCTGGCTCGCGTTGGCCCCGCAGCACGGCCCGGGCGATTCATCCGTGACGCACTGATCCACAGACAAACCACAAGGAGACAAAGAAGTGAACGCAACGAAGACCTGGAAACTGAAAGCCCTCATTGCCACATCGGCGGGCGCCTGCCTGCTCGCTGCCGCATCGCCCGCCGCCGCGCAGGCCGCGTGGCCCGACAAGCCCATCGTGATGGTCGTGCCGTACTCGGCCGGCGGCCCCACCGACGTGGTGGCGCGCATGCTCGCCGTGCCCATGGGCAAGTCGCTGGGGCAGACCGTGGTGGTCGAGAACACCGTGGGCGCGGGCGGCACCATCGCGCCGACCCGCGTGGCCAAGGCGGCGCCCAACGGCTACACCATCCTCATCCACCACATGGGCATGGCCACCGCACCCGCGCTGTACAAGAAGCTCAACTACGACCCGCTGAAAGACTTCGAGTACGTCGGCCAGGTCATGGACGTGCCGATGACCCTGCTGTCGCGCAAGGACTTCCCGGCCAACAACTTCAAGGAACTGCTGGCCTACGTGAAGGCCAACAAGGAGAAGGTCTCGCTCGCCAACGCCGGCATCGGCGCCGTCTCGCAGCTGTGCGGCATGCTCTTCGCGCACCAGATCGGCGTGCAGCTGACGACCGTGCCCTACAAGGGCGCAGGCCCGGCGCTCAACGACCTCATGGGCGGGCAGGTCGACCTGCTGTGCGACCAGACCACGCAGACCGCGCCCGTCATCAAGGACGGCCAGCGCGTGAAGGTGTTCGGCGTGACCACGCCCAAGCGCCTGTCGAGCATGCCCGACATCCCCACGCTCGACGAGCAGGGCCTCAAAGGCTTCGACGTGAAGGTGTGGCACGGCGTGTACGCGCCCAAGGGCACGCCGCCGGCCGTGATCGAGAAGCTCAACGTGGCCCTGCGCGCCGCGCTGCAGGACGACAACGTGAAGAAGCGCTTCGCCGAGCTGAGCACCGAGGCCGTGCCGATGGAGAAGGTCACGCCCGAGGCGCTGCGCAGCCATCTGGCGGCGGAGATCGAGAAGTGGGGGAAGGTGATCCGGGCTGCGGGGGTGCAGGCGGATTGAAGACGGCAGCTTGAGAGGTTGGGAGTCAGGGGTCGCAATGCCCCGGGCTCACAGCTTCTTCTTCATGTAGGCGAGGTAGTTGCCGCGCGCGTAGTTGTCGATGCGCGCGAACTCTTCGTAGCCCTGCTTCAGGTAGAAGCCTCGCGCCTGCCACTCGAAGGTCTCGAGCGCGGCATTCCCGGCGCCCAGCGCCTTGCCGCGCGCTTCCGCCTCCGCGAGCAGGCGGCGGCCCAGGCCGGTGCCCCGGGCTTCCTCCTCGACGAACAGCACGTCGATGCGCAGCCATTCGAGGAACACGAAGCCGCGCAGCCCGCCCATCAGGCGGCCCTGCGCATCCTTCGCGTTCAGCCACACGGGTTGTGTATCGGGGTACTCGCCGACGAAGCCGTAGTTGAACTCGCGCAACCGGCGGCCCAGGACGCCGGAGCGGACCTCCTCTTCGGAGGCGGTCGAAATCACGGTCTCGGTCATGCGTCGCCGTTCGCCAGCAAGGTCTCCTCGAACAACTTCAGCAACAGCCGCGCGAACACATCCATGTTCCACGGCCGGTCGGTCGCACCGGTCTCGATCGTGCGGCTGACCACGAGGCCGTCCGCGCCGGTCACGGCGATGCAGACATGCCCGGGCGCATCGCCGTACGGGCTGCCCGACGGCCCCGCCGCGCCGCTCTCGCAGATGCCCCACTTCGAACGATGGGCATCACGGATGCGGCCCGAGATGAAGCGCGCGTAGGGTTCGGTCTCGCCGCGCATGTCGCCCATGTCCTCGGGCGTGAGGCCGAGCAGGGCCTTGCCGGCGCGGCGCGAATAGATGACCGCGCCACCCAGGAAGTAGGCCGAGGCGCCCGGCAGCGCGAGCAGGGCGGCCGAGACCAGGCCGCCGGCTGACGATTCGGCCACCGCCACCGTCTGGCGCCGCTCGCGCAGCGTCGCCCCCACGCGGGCGGCGAGCACGGAAAGCGGTTCGAGGTCGGTGAGGTCGGGCGTGGACATGGAGGTCGAAAGAAGTAAGAAAGAAGAAATGACCGACCGTTCGATCGATCAAGGGAACGGGTGAACGGATGAACGAACTGTCAGGCGAGGCCCGCGCGCGAGCCCGGCCGCCGCACATACGACGGCGCGCGCTCGTGGCTCGAGGTGTGGCCGTACACCGTGTCGGCCGGGTAGTACTCGGCCTGCAGCTGCACCTTGGCCGCGGCTTCCTCGCCCGACACATGAGCGATGAAGGCGAGCATCAGGTCGGTGCCGGCCGACACGCCGGCCGAGGTCCAGACGTGGCCGTCCTGCACGAAGCGCTGCTCCACCACCTTCACGTCCCCGAGCGCGCGCAGGCGATCGAGCGACCCCCAGTGCGTGGTCGCGGTGCGGCCCGAGAGCAGGCCGGCCGCATGCAGCACGAAGGCACCGGTGCACACCGACAGCAGCGCCTTGCAGCCCGGCGCCTGCGCGGCCAGGAACTGCACCATGGCGGGGTTGTCGACCTCGCGCCGCGTGCCCATGCCGCCGGGCACGAGCACGAAATCGAGCGGCGGGCAGTCGGCAAACGAGACATGCGGGTTGATCGACAGCCCCTTGGCGCAGACGACCGGGCCATGCGTTTGCGCCACCACGAGGCAGTTGGCGGGGCCGCCGGCCAGCTTGCTCCACATGGTGAGCATTTCCCAGGGACCGACGAAATCGAGCTCCTCGACCTCGGGGAAGACGACGATTGCGAAATTCATGCGTGCGAACTCCTGGTGGGGTGGCCGGCAGGGGCCATGTCACGGGCGCGAAGCCGCAAGCATATAGAGTGCCGCCGAGGTGATGTCCGTGACAGCTGGTTGCAAGCTTGGCTCAGTGTTCTCCCTCAGAGTTGTGTGGCCTGAAAATGGCTAGAGTGAAGGCGGCCGTTCAGGCTTTTTGCTAGCTTCAATCAAGGAAATCTCATGAGCAAGAAAGTTGCATATGTCACCGGAGGCATGGGTGGCATCGGAACAGCCATCTGCCAGCGTCTGTACAAGGACGGGTTCACCGTGGTCGCAGGTTGCGGCCCCACGCGGGACTACGCCAAGTGGCTGGCCGAACAGAAAGCCGAAGGCTTCGAGTTCCACGCGTCGGTCGGCAATGTCGGCGACTGGCAATCCACCGTCGAGGCCTTCTCCGCCGCCAAGGCGGCCCACGGGGCGATTGACGTGCTCGTCAACAACGCCGGCATCACGCGGGACCGCATGTTCCTCAAGATGACGCCAGAGGACTGGAGCGCGGTGATCGAAACCAACCTCAACAGCATGTTCAACGTCACCAAGCAGGTGGTGGGCGACATGGTCGAAAAGGGCTGGGGCCGCATCATCAACATCAGCTCGGTCAACGGCGCCAAGGGCCAGGCCGGCCAGACCAACTACTCGGCGGCCAAGGCCGGCATGCACGGCTTCACGATGGCGCTGGCGCAGGAGCTGGCCAACAAGGGCGTCACCGTGAACACGGTGAGCCCGGGCTACATCGGCACCGACATGGTCAAGGCCATCCGCCAGGAAGTGCTCGACAAGATCGTGGCCACGATCCCGGTCAAGCGCCTGGGCGAGCCGAGCGAAATCGCTTCCATCATCGCGTGGCTCGCCACCGACGAAGGCGGCTACAGCACCGGGGCCGACTTCTCGGTCAACGGCGGCCTCCACATGCACTGAGCATGCGCGCCACGCCCTGAAAACAAAAACCCGCTTCGGCGGGTTTTTTCATTTGGGCCGGCACCACACCCACAGGACACACGACTTCAACCATCGAAAGCAACCCGGCACGAACCCTTTCTTCTGCGTTTTCCCTCATCTTTTCAGGAGGCAGTCATGGCACATACAACAAGCACAGTACCCAGGAAGCTCCCCCTTTACCGTTCTCTGTACGTGCAGGTGATCACCGCGGTGATCGTCGGCGTGCTGCTGGGGTACTTCTACCCCTCGCTCGGTGAGTCGATGAAGCCCTTGGGCGACGGCTTCATCAAGCTCATCAAGATGATCATTGCGCCGATCATCTTCTGCACGGTGGTGGTCGGCATCGCCGGCATGGAAGACATGAAGAAGGTCGGCAAGACCGGCGGGCTGGCGCTCTTGTACTTCGAGATCGTGAGCAGCATCGCGCTGGTGGTCGGCCTCGTGCTGGTGAACCTGCTCAAGCCCGGCGCGGGCATGAACATCGACGCGTCCACGCTCGACACCAAGGCCATCGCGGCCTACACCGGCCCCGGCAAGATGACCGGCACGGTCGACTTCCTGCTCAACGTGATTCCCTCCACCGTGGTCGATGCCTTCGCCAAGGGCGAGATCCTGCAGGTGCTGCTCATCGCGGTGCTGTTCGGCTTTGCGCTGCACCGCTTCGGCGGGCGCGGCACGCTGGTGTTCGACGTGATCGAGAAGGGCTCGCACGTGCTGTTCGTGATCGTCAACTACATCATGAAGCTCGCACCCATCGGCGCCTTCGGCGCGATGGCCTTCACCATCGGCAAGTACGGGCTGGGCAGCCTGCTGTCGCTGGGCAAGCTCATGGGCACCTTCTACCTGACCTGCCTGCTGTTCATCTTCGTGGTGCTGGGGCTCATTGCGCGCTTTCACGGCTTCAGCATCTGGAAGTTCATCAAGTACATCAAGGAAGAGCTGCTGATCGTGCTGGGCACCTCGTCCAGCGAGTCGGTGCTGCCGCGCATGATGGAGAAGATGGAGAACCTGGGCGCCCACAAGACCTGCGTGGGGCTGGTGATTCCCACGGGCTACTCGTTCAACCTCGACGGCACCTCGATCTACCTGACGATGGCGGCGGTGTTCATCGCGCAGGCCACCAACACGCCCATGACGCTCACGCAGGAGATCACGCTGCTGGCCGTGCTGCTGCTCACCTCGAAGGGGGCGGCCGGTGTCACGGGCAGCGGCTTCATCGTGCTGGCGGCCACGCTGTCGGCGGTGGGGCACGTGCCGGTGGCGGGGCTGGCGCTCATCCTGGGCATCGACCGCTTCATGTCGGAAGCCCGCGCGCTCACCAACCTGATCGGCAACGGCGTGGCCACCATCGTGGTCGCCAAGTGGACCAACGAACTGGACACCGAGCGGCTGCAGGCCGGGCTCAACAACGAGAGCTGGGTCGAGTCGCAGGAGCCCGAGGAGCTGGTGAACGCGCGCGAATCGAAGATGGCGCAGTAGCTGGAGCAGGGCGCCGGCCCGCGCGTTTCGGTGCGGTGCGGCGCGTTTCGGTGCGCTTCAGTGCACCAGGGCCACCGCGAGCAGCGGCTGCGCCCTGGCATCGAGCTCGCGTTCGTACAGCGGGGCGGCCTTGGCGTAGGCGCCCTGGGCGCGATGGGCCGCGGCCAGGTTCTGCCGGCTGACCAGTACGGCGTGTGCGTCGGGGCGCCGCTGCTTCTCGTGGATCGCCAGGGCGCGTTCGTACAGCGCAATGGCCTGGTCGAAGGCCTCGCGGCGGTAGTGCAGGCCGGCCAGCGCGCTCAGCGTGAACGCCACCCGCGGGCTGTCCGGCCCGGCGGTCTTTTCCTGGATGGCGAGCGCGGCCGTGTACGACTGCGCGGCCCGCGTCAGCTGCCCCTGCCGCTGGTGGACATGGGCCAGCAGCACGAGGCTGAGGGCCGCGTCGGCGGACTCAGCCCCGCCTGTGCGTTGCGCCGTCTGCAACACCTGCTGCGCCAGCTCGAGCGTGCCGACGTCGTAGCAGTTGGCGTTGATGCGTTGCACGAGTTCCTGGCGCAGCCTGCGCCACTCGGGGTTGCCGTCCTGCGCGTACAGCGCGCCGAACTGCGAGGCCGCCAGGACGACGCCGGCGGCAAGCCATGCCTTCGCGAATTTCATGGGGCCGAATCTAGTGCCCCGGCCTGAAAACCGAATACCTCGTTCATGGGAGTCCGCGCCCGCGGGGCAGGGCCCCGGGGCGCGGACGGCGCTGGCGCCCCGCCTCAGGCGAGATCGAAGCGGTCCAGGTTCATCACCTTGGTCCAGGCGGCCACGAAGTCGTCGATGAACTTCTGCTGGCTGTCGGAAGCGCCGTAGACCTCGGCGATGGCGCGCAGCTGCGCGTTGGAGCCGAACACCAGGTCGACGCGTGTGCCGGTCCACTTGAGGGTGCCGGTCTTGCGGTCGCGGCCTTCGTATTCCTCCTTGGCGTCCGACACCGCCTTCCACTCCGTGCCCATGTCGAGCAGGTTGACGAAGTAGTCGTTGCTCAGCGTGCCGGGCGTCTTCGTGAAGACGCCGTGGCGCGTCTGGCCGACGTTGGTGTCGAGCACCCGCAGGCCGCCGACCAGCACCGTCATCTCGGGCGCCGTGAGCGTGAGCAGCTGCGCCTTGTCGATCAGCAGCGCTTCGCCGGGCACGCTGTAGCGGCCCTTCAGGTAGTTGCGGAAGCCGTCGGCCGCGGGCTCCAGCGGCTCGAACGAAGGCACGTCGGTCTGTTCCTGCGAGGCGTCGGCGCGGCCCGGCGAGAAGGGCACCTTCACTTCACGCCCGCCATTGCGCGCGGCCTGTTCCACGCCCGCGCCGCCGGCCAGCACGATCAGGTCGGCCAGCGAGATCTTCTTGCCACCGGTCTGTGTCGCGTTGAACTCGCTTTGGATGCTTTCGAGCACCTTCAGCACCTGGGCCAACTGCGCGGGCTGGTTGACGGCCCAGTCCTTCTGGGGCGCCAGCCGCACGCGGGCGCCGTTGGCACCGCCGCGCATGTCGGAGCCGCGGAAGGTGGAGGCCGAGGCCCACGCCGTCGACACCAGCTGCGCGGGCGTGAGGCCCGAGGCCAGCACCTTCTTCGTCAGCACTGCGACGTCGCTGGCGTCGACCAGCGGGTGGTCGACGGCCGGGATCGGGTCTTGCCAGATCAGCTCTTCGGCCGGCACCTCGGGCCCGAGGTAGCGGGCGCGCGGGCCCATGTCGCGGTGCGTGAGCTTGAACCAGGCGCGCGCGAAGGCGTCGGCGAGCTGGTCGGGGTTGGCCAGGAAGCGGCGCGAAATTTTTTCGTAGGCCGGGTCCAGGCGCAGCGACAGGTCGGTGGTGAGCATGGTCGGCGCGTGGCGCTTGGAGCCGTCGTGCGCGTCGGGGATGGTGCCGGCACCGGCGCCGCCCTTGGCCACCCACTGGTGCGCGCCGGCGGGGCTCTTGGTCAGCTCCCATTCGTAGCCGAACAGGTTCTCGAAGAAGTTGTTGCTCCACTTCGTGGGCGTGGTGGTCCAGGTCACTTCGAGGCCGCTGGTGATGGTGTCGCCGCCCTTGCCGGTGCCGAAGCTGTTCTTCCAGCCGAAGCCCTGGTCTTCGAGGCCGGCGGCCTCGGGTTCCTTGCCGACGTTCGAGGCCGGCCCCGCGCCGTGGGTCTTGCCGAAGGTGTGGCCGCCGGCGATGAGCGCCACGGTTTCCTCGTCGTTCATGGCCATGCGGGCGAAGGTGTCGCGGATGTCGTGGGCCGCGGCGATCGGGTCGGGGTTGCCGTCCGGGCCTTCGGGGTTCACGTAGATCAGGCCCATCTGCACGGCGCCCAGCGGGTTCTCGAGGTTGCGGCTGTGCGGCACCTTGCTGTCGTCGTCCTTCACGAGCACACCGCGGTCTTTCTCGACGCCGGGCGAGCCCTGTGCGTAGCGCACGTCACCGCCCAGCCAGGTCTTCTCGCGGCCCCAGTACACGTCCTGGTCGGGCTCCCACACGTCGGGGCGGCCACCGCCGAAGCCGAAGGTCTTGAAGCCCATGGTCTCGAGCGCGACGTTGCCGGTGAGGATCAACAGGTCGGCCCAGGAGATCTTCTGGCCGTACTTCTGCTTGATCGGCCACAGCAGGCGGCGCGCCTTGTCCAGGCTCACGTTGTCGGGCCAGCTGTTGAGCGGCGCGAAGCGCTGCTGCCCGCGGCCCGCGCCGCCACGGCCGTCGCCGATGCGGTAGGTGCCGGCGCTGTGCCAGGCCATGCGGATGAAGAGCGGGCCGTAGTGGCCGAAGTCGGCGGGCCACCAGTCCTGCGAGTCGGTCATCAGCGCGGCGAGGTCTTTCTTCACCGCGGCGAGGTCCAGGCTCTGGAAGGCCTTGGCGTAGTCGAAACCGGCGCCCAGGGGATCGGATTTGGAGGAGTGCTGGTGCAGCAGGTCCAGGCGCAGCTGCTCGGGCCACCAGTCGCGGTTCGTGGTGCCGGCGCCGGTGGCCTGGCTGAACGGGCACTTCGCTTCGGTTTTCTCGTTGCTCATGGGGAGGCTCCTGTTGTTGGGGGGACGGGGGGACCGCTCAAATTCTGGATGAGAAAGGTGTCGATGCGAATAGAAGTGCTTTATGCCTACGATAGTTCGCGTCGCTTCCGTAGGGGTGTAGACGCAGGCCCGTAGAAGCCTGCGGGCTTCAAAGGTTGGGGGCCGTTCCTGCAAAATGGACCGATGCCCCACAGCGTCTCCCTCATCAATACGATTGCCGCCGGCCTGGGGTTGGCGCTGGTGTTCGGCTTTCTCGCGGCGCGGCTGCGATTGCCGGCGCTGGTGGGGTACCTCCTGGCGGGCGTGATCATCGGCCCGTTCACGCCGGGCTTCGTGGCCGACGCAGGCATTGCCGCACAACTGGCCGAGATCGGCGTGATGCTGCTGATGTTCGGCGTGGGCCTGCATTTTTCGCTGGCCGACCTGCTCGCGGTGCGCAAGATCGCGCTGCCCGGCGCCATCGCGCAGATCGCGGTCGCCACGCTGCTCGGCGGCGGCCTCGCCATGTGGTGGGGCTGGAGCTGGGGCACGGCGCTGGTGTTCGGGCTGGCGCTGTCGGTGGCGAGCACGGTGGTGCTGCTGCGCGCGCTCGAGAGCCTGGGCATCCTCGATTCTTTTACCGGGCGCATCGCGGTGGGCTGGCTGGTGGTCGAAGACCTCGCGATGGTGCTGGTGCTCGTGCTGCTGCCGCCGCTGGCGGGCGCGCTGGGCAGCACCAAGGTCGACACCAGCGGCGACCCCGTCTGGCAGACGCTGGGCCTCACCTTGCTGCAGGTCGGCGGCTTCGTGGTGCTGATGCTGGTGGTGGGGCGGCGCGTGTTCCCGTGGATTCTCTGGCAGGTCACGCGCACCGGCTCGCGCGAGCTGTTCACGCTGTGCGTGGTGGCGGCGGCCGTGAGCATCGCCTTCGCCTCGGCGGCGCTGTTCGGCGTGTCGTTCGCGCTGGGCGCCTTCTTCGCCGGCATGGTGATGCGCGAGTCGCAGTTCAGCCACCGCGCGGCGCAGGAGTCGCTGCCGCTGCGCGATGCGTTCGCCGTGCTGTTCTTCGTGTCGGTCGGCATGCTGTTCGACCCGTCGGTGCTGCTGGAGCGCCCGCTGCAGGTGCTGGCCGTGGTGCTGGTGATCGTGCTGGGCAAGTCGCTCGCGGCCTGTGCGCTGGTGCTGGTGTTCCGCTACCCGCTGGCCACCGCGCTCACGGTGAGCGCGAGCCTGGCGCAGATCGGCGAGTTCTCGTTCATCCTGGCCGGGCTGGGCGTGTCGCTCGGCCTGCTGCCGGTGGAAGGGCAGAGCCTGGTGCTGGCGGGCGCGCTGATCTCCATCGCCACCAACCCGCTGTGGTTCAGCCTCATCGCGCCGCTGCAGAAATGGCTGCACGCGCATTCGAAGTTCGCACGCGAACTCGACGCGCGCAGCGACCCGCTGGCCGAGCTGCCCATGACCACCGAGGCCAAGTACCTGTCGCGCCAGGTGGTGCTGGTCGGCTACGGCCGGGTGGGCCGGCGCATCGCCGCCGAGCTCGAGACGAACGACATCCCCTACGTGGTGGCCGAGCAGAACCGCGAGCTGGTCGAGAAGCTGCGCGAGGCCGGCATCCCGGCCGTGTGGGGCGACGCGGCCGACCCGGCGGTGCTGATCCAGGCGCACGTGGCGCGCGCCCGTGTGCTCGTGGTGGCCACGCCCGACGCCATGAACGTGCGCCAGATGATCGAAACCGCGCGCACGCTGAACCCCACCATCCAGACCGTGGTGCGCAGCCACAACGAGCAGGAAGCCCGCCTGCTGGCCGCCGAAACCGACGCGAAGGTGTTCCTGGGCGAACAGGAACTCGCCCAGGCCATGGCCCGCGATGTGGTGCAGCGCGCCGCCGCGATGGCGGTGCCGGCTTGACGATTCAAAGGTCCTCGATCACCAGCGTGCGATAACGCTCGGCGATCGAGTAGGGCACGGTACGCACCAGTTCCATCACGCGCTCGGTGATGGCGCCGTCCTTGGTGCGGATCAGCAGGCCCGTGTGGCCTTCGTGGGCCAGCTGGATGAAGGCGCGCACCGTGTCGCCGTCGGTGCCGGCGGAGGGCAGGGGGCTGTGCGAGGCATGCACGGTCGGCGCGATTTCCGCCAGGACGGTTTCGGCCGGTATCAGGTAGACCTCGTCGCCGCTCACGATGCCTTTCGCGATCAGCCCGTGGCCGATGCGGCTGGCGTCTTCGACGCTCGGAAACATCACCAGGGAGTAACCGGTCGGGTAGAACGCGCCACCGAAGGCGGCGCGCATGTTGGGTTCAAGCGTGAAATGTTTCATGCTGACTCCTTGTTCTGATGCAACTCCCCACCCCTAACATTAGGCCGCGCGGCGTCCATGCACTGTAGGAGAACCCCTAGTACTGACGCTGACAACCGCGCCAGCCCCCGGCCCGTTCAAAGGCGGGTTCATTCCCTGTTTCATTTCTGACCGTCATGCCTTCGCCGAGAGACATCGCACTCACCGTCCACGAACTGGAAGAAGGGGAGTTCTACTGGGTGCTGATGGAGGCCGTGGACGGCTCGCCCGGCGACTCCACCCATGTGTACGTGCCGCTCGAAGCCGCCCACGAGCCCTACGCCACGTATTCGAATGCGCTGGTGGCCGGCGTGGCGGTGCTGCGGCGGCTGTTCGGGCCCGACGGCAAGCCCGCCTGACGGGGCCCGCAGGGGCGCCGCCGCAGGGCGCTCCCTATAATCCCGGCGGTTGGAAACATTGGTTCACACCGGTGTCGTCCAACACCCCACGGTTCGAAGGTGCCCTGCACGACCAGTCACAGGATTGGCGGCGGGGTTAAACGGGAAGCAGGTGCGAGGCGTCGTTTTTTCGAACGACCCTTCCATTCCTGCGCTGCCCCCGCAACGGTCAGCGGACATCGACACCCTCAGGCCCCGGCGATCTTTCGCTGGGGCAGCCACTGCGCTTCGGCGTGGGAAGGCGAGGGCTTCGGCGCCGAGGTGCATGCATTGCATCCCGACGCACTCCGCGAGCCCGGATACCGGCCTTCGCAACCGCCTTCGGATGCTGCGGGAGTGCGTGTCCGGGCCTGCCGCTTTTCCCTCGCGCGAAACGGCACCGCCCCTCGTCTCTTCTCCCTCGGCGTCCGCGATCGGTCAGGAGCCTGCGGGGACGCGGGCCACAGGAGAAGTCGGATGAATCGCATTGCATCGCCACCGCGCGATCGCTCGGGCCCACCCCTGCAGCGGGCGCGCCTTTCGGGTCTTTCAGGTCTTTCGCTGGGGCTCGGCCTCGCATGCGGGCCCGCCCTGGCCCAATCGGGCGACACAACCGGTCGCCCCAGCCTCACGCCCGTGCAGGTCGAAGCCAGCCGCCACACGCCGCTGGCCCTGGACGAACCCACGCAGACCGGCAGCCGCCTGGGCCTCACGCCGCTCGAAACGCCGGCCAGCATCGAGGTGCTCACTGGCGACACCATCCGCGCGCGCGGCGACGTGTCGGTGGTCGAGGCCGCGAGCCGCGCCACCGGCATCACGGGCTCGCCCGCGCCGGGCAACGGCGGTTCGTCGCTGTCGGCGCGCGGCTTCAACGGCCACGGCTCGGTGATGCAGCTGTACGACGGCACGCGCCTGTATGTGGGCGCGGGCACCGTCACCTTCCCGTTCGAAACCTGGTCGACCGACCGCATCGAGGTGCTGCGCGGCGCCGCCTCGGTGATGTTCGGTGAAGGCGCCATCGGCGGCGCGATCAACGTGGTGCCCAAGAAGCCCACGCGCGGCCCGATTCGCAACGAGGCGCTCGTGACCGTCGGCTCCGACGCCACGCGCCAGGTCGCCTTCGGCAGCGGCGGGGCGATCAACGACATGCTCTCGTACCGCTTCGACATCAGCCACCGCAAGACCGACGGCTTCATGCAGCGCGGCGAGGCCGAGAGCCTGGCGGTGGGCGGTGCGGTGCGGCTCGATGTGTCGCCGCGGCTGCAGTTCACGCTCTCGCACGACGAGGGCCGCCAGACGCCGCAGCGCTACTTCGGCGTGCCGCTCGTCAACGGCCGCCTGAGCAGCCTGAACCGCGAACAGAACTACAACCTCGACGACGCCGAGGTCAAGTACCGCGACCGCTGGACCCGCCTCGATGCGCAGTGGACGCCCAACGACGCCGTCACCGTGCGCAACCAGCTCTATCGCCTGGACAGCAAGCGCCATTGGCGCGACAGCGAAACCTACACCTACAGCGCCACCACGAACCGCGTGACGCGCGGCGACTACCTGGAGATCGGCCACGACCAGGAACAGATCGGCAACCGCACCGACGCCACCTTCAAGCACGCGCTGTTCGGCCTGAAGAACCAGGTGCTGGTGGGCTTCGACGCCAACCGCATCGACTTCCTGAATTCGAGCGACACGCCCTATGGCGGGCGCTCGGTGGTCGACGCCTTCGTCTTCAACCCCGGCTATTACGTCTCGCCCACGCCCTACCTGCCGCGCTACAAGACCAAGACCAGCACCTACGCCTTCTTCGCCGAAGACAAGCTGGCCTTCAACGAGCAATGGTCGGTGGTCGGCAGCCTGCGCTGGGACCACGCGAAGATCGTGCGCACCGACCCGCAGAACCGCGCCCCGCGCCTGGACAAGACTTTCGAGTACGCCACCGGCCGCCTGGGCGTGGTCTACGCGCCCGACGCCGCACAGTCGTTCTATGCGCAGGTGGCGCGCGCGGCCGATCCGCTCACCGGGCTCATCAGCACGTCCGCCACGCAGGTGCCGTTCGAGCTCAGCGTGGGCAAGCAGGTCGAGGTGGGCTACAAGCGCCAGCTGGCCGAGGGCCGCGGCGCCTGGAGCGTGGCCGCCTACCGCATCGAGAAGACCAAGCTGCTGTCGCGCGACGCGAACGACCCGACAGTCGTGCAGCAGATCGGCAAGCAGTCGTCCGAAGGCATCGAGGCCACGCTCGACCTGGCGCTGACCTCCACGCTGCGCCTCGAAGCCAACGCCGCGCGGCTGCGCGCGCGCTATGACGACTTCAACGAGGCGGTCGGCAAGTCGCTGGTCTCGCGCGCGGGCAACACGCCCGCCGGCGTGCCCGAGGTGGCGGCCAACCTGTGGCTGCACTGGCGCTTCCTGCCGCAGTGGGAGGCCGAGCTCGGCGTGCGCCACGTCGGCGCGCGGCAGGTCGATGCGGCCAACACGCGGCAGATCGGTTCGTACACCGTGGCCGACGCGGGCGTGAGCTGGCAGGCGAACCCGTCGCTCAAGCTCGCGCTGCGCGCCTACAACCTGGCCGACCGCAGGTACCCGGTCTCGTTCTCGAACGGCGGCAACCAGTGGCTGCTGGGCCGTCCGCGTTCGTTCGAGATGTCGGCGTTCGTGACCTTCTGAGCATGGCCGCATGAGCACCGCATGGCAACGTACATGGCCTCCGCTGCGGCGGGCGCTGTACTGGACGCACCGATGGCTGGGCATCGGCGGCTGCCTGCTGTTCGTCATGTGGTTCGTCTCGGGCGTGGTCATGATGTACGTGGGGTACCCGAACCTCACGGACGAAGAGCGGCTCGCGGGGCTCGCCCCGCTGCGCTTCGACCAGGCGGTGGTCGCGCCGGCTGCCGCGCTCGATGCCTTGCCGCCAGCGGTGCGTGCGCAGCCGCCCCGGCGCATGGCGCTGGAGATGCAGGCCGGTACCGACGCGCAGCCCGTGTGGCGCATCGTCGATGCGCGCGGCGGGCGGCATGCCGTGTCCGCGCGCGACGGCCATGTGCTCGGCCCGGTCGATGCCGCGCGGGCCGAGGCCATCGCCCGCGACTTCTCCGCACAGCCCGGCGCACGATGGGCCGAGACGCTGGAGCGCGACCAGTGGACCGTGCCGCAAGGCCTGAACCCGCTGCGCCCGCTGCACCGCATCGAAGTCGGCGACGCGGCGGGCACAGAGCTGTACGTGTCCTCGCGCACCGGCGAGGTGGTGCGCGACACCACGCGCACCGAGCGCTTCTGGAACTGGCTGGGCGCCGTGCCGCACTGGATCTACTTCACGCCGCTGCGCGCCGACCCGCCGCTGTGGCACGACGTGGTCGTGTGGCTGTCGGCCGCCTGCATCGTCTCGGCCGTGACGGGCATCGTCATCGGCATCCTGCGCATCCGGCTGCGGCGGCGCTTTCGCAGCGGCGCGGTCACGCCGTACACCGGCTGGATGGCCTGGCACCACATCGCCGGGCTCATCGGTGGCTTCTTCGTGCTGACCTGGATCGTGAGCGGCTGGCTCTCGATGAACCCCAACGGCTGGCTCCAGCGCGCGCCCGCCGATGCGGCCGCGATGGCGCGCTACACGGGCGCCGGCGCATCGCCGTTCCCCTGGCCACCGGCCGTGCTGCCGGCAGGCGAGGGCGCTGCCGCACCGCGTGAGGCGCTGCTGATGTGGTTCGACGGGAAGCCGCTGCTGCAACTGCGTGATGCGCAGGCCCGCGTGCAGGTTGTCGATGCCACGACCGGTGCACTGGCTGCCATCGCCCGCGAGGACATCGTGCGCGTCGCCGCCCGGCTGCGCCCCGGCGCAACGATCACGCAGGCTACGCTGCAGACGCAGGAAGACTTCCACTGGTACGGCCACCACCGCACGCGCGTGCTGCCCGTGTGGCGGCTCGAGTTCGACGACGCCGCGCGCAGCTGGCTCTACATCGACCCGACGAGCGGCCAGGTGGCCGGCAGCAACGACCGCAACGCGCGGCTGCGCCGCTGGCTCTTCAATGCCGCGCACAGCCTCGACTTTCCCTGGCTCATCCAGTACCGGCCGGCCTGGGACCTGGTGATGTGGTTCCTGTCGGTCATCGGCGTCGTCGCTTCGGCGAGCGGCGTGGTGATCGGCTGGCGGCGGCTGCGGCGCAAGCCAGGGCCTTCGCCTGTTCAACGGGGGCTGCAAGGCTCCCGGGTTTCATGACGGGGACTTGCGCAAGCCAGTCCATCCCCCAACAATCAACTTTCGCACTGCGGTGCATTTCAGGAGGTGCGCATGCACATCGAACCCGGACTCGTCGACGGATCCAAGATCTTCCTCAGCTATGCCACGGGGGCGGCTGCACTGGCTTACACAGGCAAGGTCGCCTTCGACACCTTGCGCAAGGACGGCCCCATCGGCCTGCTGCTGCGCTCGGTCTTCACCGTGATGCTCGTGTTCTGCTTCTTCGAGGTGTTTCCGCACCATCCCGTGGGCGTGTCCGAGGTGCACCTGATTTTGGGCACCACGCTGATGCTGCTCTTCGGGCTCGCGCCCGCGGCCATCGGCCTGGCCGGCGGCTTGCTCATCCAGAGCCTGTTCTTCGCACCGCCCGACCTGCCGCAGTACGGCATGAACGTCACCACCCTGCTCGTGCCGCTGTTCGCGACCACCGCGCTGGCGCGCCGCATCATTCCCGCGAACATGGCCTATGTGGACATCAGCTACCAGCAGGCCTTCAAGCTGTCGGTGGCCTACCAGGGCGGCATCGTGGTGTGGGTGGGCTTCTGGGCGCTCTACGGTCGCGGCACCGGTCTCGAGAACCTCAGCCAGATCGCCAGCTTCGGCGCGGCCTACATGACGGTCGTGCTGGTCGAGCCGCTGGTTGACCTGGGCGTGCTGGCCGCGGCCAAGGCCTGGCGCCGCCTGCAGGGCACGGCCCTGGTCGAGCGCCGCCTGTACAGCGCCGTCTGATTCGCGCCGGCTGCCCCTCTTGAAGAGGGCGTGCCGCTCGCCGGCGCGTGCGCCACGCACGCGCCGCGCGCCCGATTCCCCGTGCGCCTTGCGCGCCTGAAAGCATTCACTCCATGACACAAAGCAACGCCAAGATCCCCGTCACCATCGTCACGGGCTTCCTCGGCAGCGGCAAGACCACGCTGCTGCGCCACATCCTCGGCAATGCCGAGGGCCGCCGCATCGGGGTGGTGGTCAACGAGTTCGGCGAACTCGGCATCGACGGCGACATCCTGCGCGGTTGCGGCATCGGCTGCGACGACGAAGGCAACGAGCGCGAAGGCGCGCTGTACGAACTGGCCAACGGCTGCGTCTGCTGCACCGTGCAGGAAGAGTTCCTGCCCGTGATGCTGCAGCTGGCCGAGCGGCGCGACCAGATCGACGCCGTGCTCATCGAGACCTCGGGCCTGGCGCTGCCCAAGCCGCTGGTGCAGGCCTTCCAGTGGCCCGACATCGCGAACATCTTCACCGTCGATTCGGTGGTCACCGTGGTCGACGGCCCCGCCGCCGCCTCGGGCCAGTTCGCGGCGAACCCCGCGCAGGTCGACGTGCAGCGCCGCGCCGACCCCAACCTGGACCACGAGTCGCCGCTGCACGAGCTGTTCGAAGACCAGCTCTCGGCCGCCGACCTCGTGGTGCTCAACAAGACCGACCTCATGGACGCCGCCGCGCGCGCGCAGGTCGAGGCCCTGGTGCGCGAAGAGCTGCCGCCCGAGGTGAAGATCGTCGGCGCCACCGAAGGCAAGCTGCCGCTCGCGCTGCTGCTGGGCCAGGGCCGCGCCGCCGAAAGCACCATCCACCTGCGCGAGAGCCACCACGACCACGAGGAGGACCACGACCACGACGAGTTCGATTCGCTCGTGATCGAGCTGCCGCCCGTGGACCGGGACCGTCTCATCGCTGTGCTGAGCGGGCTGGTCGAGCGGCACACCATCTACCGCGTGAAGGGCTTCGTCGCCGTGCCGCACAAGCCGATGCGCCTGCTGGTGCAGGGCGTGGGCCGCCGCTTCGACCACCACTTCGACCGCCGCTGGCGCGACGGCGAGGCGCAGCGCACGCGGCTCGTGTTCATCGGCGAAGACCTGGACGAAGGCGCGCTGCGCAAGGCACTGGAAGGCGTGGCGGCCGTTCCCGCCTGACCGCATGCACCTGCTGAGCACCCAGCCCGGCCGCTTCGTCGAAGACGACCCGAGCGTCGTCACCCGGCTCGACCAGACGCCGGGCGACATCGTGGTGCTCAGCTCGGCCGACACCACGCTCGCGCTGCTCGCCGCCGCGCGCACGGCGCTGGCGGCCACCGACCCCGGCTATCCGTCGCTGCGGCTGGCCAACCTCATGCACCTGCGCCAGCCCGCGTCGCTCGACCTGTACGTCGACGAGGTGCTGCGGCATGCGCGCGTGGTGGTGGTCGATCACCTGGGGGCCGAATCGGCCTGGGCCTACGGGCTTCAGCAGCTCGAAAAGCTGGCGAAGCGCCAGGGCCAGCAACTCGCGATGTTCTCGGGCGACCTGCAGGAAGACGAAGACCTGCTCGCGCGCGGCACCGTGGCGCGCGGCGTGAGCCGGCAGCTGTGGCAGTACCTGCGCTCGGGCGGCGCGGGCAACGCGGCGCAGTTCCTGCGCGCGGTGGCCTTCCATGGACTGGGCCATGGCGAGGCGCCGTTGCCGCCGCGCAGCCTGCCGCAGGTGGCGCTGCATGTGCCGGGCGGCGTAGACGCGACGCACACGGTCGCGGGCATCGACGACCTGCGCGCCGGCTGGCATGCGGATGCACCCGTGGTCGCGCTGGTGTTCTACCGCTCGCACCTGCTGTCGGGCAACACCGAAGCCTTCGATGCGCTGGCTGCCGCGCTGCATGCCGAGGGACTGAACCCGCTGCCCGTGGCGCTCGATTCGCTCAAAGACCCGCTGTGCCTGTCCGCACTGCGCGCGCTGTGCAGCGAACACGACGTGCAGATCGTGCTCAACACCACCGCCTTCGCCGCGCTGGGGCAGGGCGCTTCGGACGAAAGCGGTGAGCCTCTGGCACTCGCGGGCGACGCCCCTGTGCTGCAGGTGATCGTGAGCGGCGGCAACCGTGAGGACTGGCTTGCTGACAACCAGGGCCTGCGCCCGCGCGACATCGCGATGCAGATCGCGCTGCCCGAAATGGATGGGCGCATCGTCACGCGCGCCGTGAGCTTCAAGGGCCTGTCGCACCGCTGCGAACTCACGCAGACCGAGGTGGTCGGCTACCGCCCCGAGCCCGACCGCATCGCCTTCGTGGCCGAGCTCGCGCGCCGCTGGTGCAGCCTGCGCCGCCTGCGCGCCGACGAGAAGCGCGTCGCGCTGATTCTGGCGAACTACCCCGGCAGCGAAGGCCGCATCGGCAGCGGCGTGGGGCTGGACACGCCGGCTTCGGTGATGGCCATCCTGCGCACGATGCAGGCCGAGGGCTACACGCTCGACACGCTGCCCGCGGACGGCGACGCGCTGATGCGCACGCTGCAAGAAGGCATCGCCAACGATTCCGCGCAGTGGGCCGCGCGGCCCGCGTGGCAGAGCTACGCGCTCGCCGACTACCGCGCGCGCCTGGCGGCGCTGCCCGAGGGCATGGCCGCCGCCATCGACGCGCAATGGGGCCCGCCCGAGCACGACCCGATGCTGCGCCAGGGCCGCTTCATGATCGCCGGGCTGCGGCTGGGCCGCGTGTTCGTCGGCATCCAGCCCGCGCGCGCGCTGGGACCGTTGGGCCTGGCCGACTATGCGAGTTATCACGACGCCGAGCTGGTGCCGCCGCACAGCTACCTCGCGTTCTATTTCTGGCTGCGCGATGTGTTCGCCATCGACGCGGTCGTCCACGTCGGCAAGCACGGCAACCTCGAATGGCTGCCGGGCAAGAGCCTCGCACTGTCGGCCACCTGCTGGCCCGACGCCATCCTCGGGCCGCTGCCCAACGTGTATCCCTTCATCGTCAACGACCCCGGCGAGGGCGCGCAGGCCAAGCGCCGCACGCAGGCCGTGATCGTCGACCACCTGATGCCGCCGCTCACGCGCGCCGAGAACCACGGCCCGCTGCAGGACCTGGAGCGCCAGGTCGACGAGTACTACGACGCGCTGCTGGTCGACGCGCGCCGCGCCAAGGTGCTGCGCGCCCAGATCCTCGCGACCGTGCGCGCGCAGCACCTGGTCGAAGAACTGGGGATGCCGGGCGCGGAAGACGATGCCGTGCTGGCGCGCGTCGATGCGTACCTGTGCGAGCTGAAAGAAACCCAGATCCGCGATGGCCTGCATGTGTTCGGCGAGTCGCCGCGCGCCCGGCTGCGGCGCGACACGCTGCTCGCGCTCGCGCGCTACCCGGCCGGCGACGGCGCGGGCGAGAACGCCGGGCTGCTCGGCGCGCTCGCGGCCGACCTGCTGCCCGGCGACGCCTTCGACCCGCTCGACATCGACGCGGCGAAACCCTGGCAGGGCGCGCGGCCCGCGCTGCTGGCGGCCGTGAGCGACGAGGCCTGGCGCCACCAGGGCGACACGCGCGAGCGGCTGGAGCTGCTGGCGCAGCAACTGCTCGAAGCGGACGCCTGCCCGGCCGGACTGCCGCGCACCGCTGCCGTGATGGGCCGCATCGCGCACCGTCTCGCGCCCGCGCTCGATGCGTGTGGCGGGGAAGAACTGCGTCAGTTGTCGCGTGCACTGCAGGGCCGCTTCGTGCCGCCGGGCCCGAGCGGATCGCCCTCGCGCGGCCGGCCCGACGTGCTGCCAACCGGGCGCAACTTCTACGCGGTCGACACGCGCGCCATCCCCACGCCCACGGCCTGGATGCTCGGGCTCAAGTCCGCCGCTCAGCTGGTCGAACGCCACCTGCAGGAACACGGCGACTACCCCGTGGCGCTGGGCCTGTCGGTCTGGGGCACGGCCACCATGCGCACCGGCGGCGACGACCTGGCGCAGGCCTTCGCGCTCATCGGCGTGCGGCCCAAGTGGGCGCCGGGCAGCCAGCGCGTGGTCGATTTCGAAGTGCTGCCAACGGTCGGCATCGGCCGTCCGCGCATCGATGTCACGCTGCGCATCTCGGGCTTCTTCCGCGATGCCTTTCCCAATGCCGTGCAGATGTTCGACGCCGCCGTGCAGGCCGTGGCCGCGCAGGAGGACGAAGACGCCGAGCGCAACCCGATCCGCGCGCGCATCCTGCGCGAGGCCACGGCGCTCGAAGCGCAGGGCCTGGCGCCCGGCGAGGCGCGCACGCAGGCCGGCTGGCGCGTCTTCGGTTCCGCGCCCGGCAGCTACGGCTCGGGCCTGCAGCCGCTGTTCGACCATGGCGACTGGCAGACAGACGACGACCTGTCGAAGGCCTACGTCGGCGGCAGCGCCCATGCCTACGGCCAGGGCAGCGACGGCGTGCCCGCCAGCGATGCGCTGGTGCGCCGGCTGCGCGCCATGAACGTCGTGCTGCAGAACCAGGACAGCCGCGAGCACGACCTGCTCGACTCCAACGACTACTACCAGTTTCAGGGCGGCATGGCCGCCGCCGTGCGCCACCTGAGCGGGCAGCAGCCCGCGATGTACCACGGCGACCACGGCAACCCGCAGGCCCCGCGCGTGCGCACGCTGAAGGAAGAAATCAGCCGCGTGATCCGTTCGCGCGTGGTCAACCCCAAGTGGATCGATGGCGTGAAGCGCCACGGCTACAAGGGCGCCTTCGAGATGGCCGCCACGGTCGACTACCTGTTCGGCTTCGACGCCACCGCGCGCGTGGTGGGCGACCACCAGTACGCGATGGTGGCCGACGCCTACGTGCTCGACGAGGCCACCCGCGCGTTCGTGAACGCGCACAATCCGCGCGCGCTGCAGGACATGCTCAACCGCCTGCTCGAAGCCATGCAGCGCGGCCTCTGGCAGTCGCCCGGCGACTACAAGGACCAATTGGAAAACCTGCTGCTCGACCACGAGCAGCAGATGGAAGGAAGCCCCCGATGACCACAGCCGCCCCGATGCCGGTGCCGTTCCCCTTTGCCGCGATCGCCGGCCAGCCGCAGCTGCGCCAGGCGCTCTTGCTGGCCGCCGTCGATCCCGCGCTGGGCGGCGTGCTCATCGAAGGCCCGCGCGGCACCGCCAAGACCACGGCCGCGCGCGCACTCGCCGAGCTGCTGCCCGGCGCGCCCTTCGTCACGCTGCCGCTGGGCGCGAGCCTCGAAAGCCTCGTGGGCACGCTCGACCTCGGGCAGGCGCTGGCCGGCCACGAACTGAAGTTTGCGCCCGGCCTGCTGGCGCGCGCGCACGGCGGCGTGCTGTACGTCGACGAGATCAACCTGCTGCCCGACGCGCTGATCGACTCGCTGCTCGACGCGGCGGCCAGCGGCGTCAACGTGGTGGAGCGCGACGGCATCTCGCACCGGCATGCCGCGCGCTTCGTGCTCGTGGGCACCATGAACCCGGAAGAGGGCACGCTGCGCCCGCAACTGCTCGACCGCTTCGGCCTGTGCGTGCGGCTGCGCAACCTGCAGGACGCGACCGAGCGCCAGGCCATCGTGCGTGCGCGGCTGGCCTTCGATGCCGATCCGCAAGGCTTTCGCGCGGCGCATGCGAAGGAGGAGGCCGAACTCGCGGCGGCGCTGGTGCGTGCGCGCGCGCGCGTGGCGGACGCGGCGGCCTTGCCGTATGGCGATGCGGTGCACGAAGCCGTCGGCGCGCTGTGCATCGCGGCCGGCGTGGACGGCCTGCGCGCCGACCTCGTGATGCTGCGCTCGGCGCGTGCACTCGCGGCGTGGGAGGGCGCGGCATCGATCACCGACGACCACGTGCAGCGCGTCGCCGAGGCGGTGCTGCTGCACCGGCGCCACCCGGCGGCTGATGCGGCGGTGGCGCCTCCCATGGCATCACCCGCACCGCACCGCAATCCGGGCGATGCACCTGCACGTCATGCCGGCGACGGCGACTGGGGCGCGATGCCGCCCGAGTCCGTCGGCATCGAGCGCGTGAAGCCGCTGCGCCCGCTGATCTCCGCGTCCCAGGCCGCCCCAAAAAAAGCCTGAGCCTCCGGGACGCCGCACCCGCTGGCGCACGCCAGGGTGACCGGAGGCAGGGCACGCAACGGGACGCCTGGCACGGCGCCGCCGCGCCCGGCACCGCGTTCGATTGGCCGCGCACGCTCGTCGCCCGCGGCGCGGACCGGCTGCAGGCCGCGCACCTGCGCCATCGCCCGCAGGAGGCGCGCAGCGGTGCGTTGCATTGCTTCCTGCTCGACTGCTCGGCTTCCATGCGGCACGACGGCCAGTTGGCGCGCGCCAAGGGCCAGCTGCTCGCGCTGATGCAGGAGGCCTACCAGCGGCGCGACCATGTGGCGCTGCTGTGCTTTGCCGGCGACGTGGTCGAGTTGCGCCTGCCGCCGCGCCGCGCCAGCGCCTGGAACGACGACTGGGTTGCGCCCATCGCGGCCGGTGGTGGCACGCCCTTGGCGTTGGGCGTGCTGCGCGCGCAGCAGCTGCTGGCAAAGCACGAGGCCCGCCAGCGCTGGCTCTGGCTGCTGACGGACGGCCGCAGCAACGAAAGCCCCGCGCGCCCCGCCGCGGCGGACGTCGCCTGCGTGATGGACTTCGAGCGCGCCCGCACGCCGCTGCACCGGGCGCGGCAGCTGGCCGCGCAGTGGGACGCGCGCTACCTCAGCGCCTGAATCACAGGATCGTGGGGCGCGCCTCGGCGCTCGTGGATCGACTTGGGACGAGAAGGGGCATCCGCCGCGTGGCGCACCGCTGCAGGTGGCGCCTTCGATACTGCGGCGCTCCCAACGAAACCCAGGAAACCCCATGTCCGTCACTCCCCGCCGCGTGGTGCGCGAAGGCGCGTTCAAGCACATCATTGCCGACGGCGTGCAGGTCGGCGACACGATCTATCTCTCGGGCCAGGTGAGCGTGGACGGCGAGGGCCGCACCCTCGGCGCCGGCGACATCGCGGCGCAGGTGCGTCAGGCCTACGTCAACGTGCGCAGCGTGCTCGCATCCTTCGGCGCCTCGATGGCCGACGTGGTGGACGAAACCCTGTTCGTCACCGACATCGACGGCTTCCTCGGCCAGGCCGACGCGCTCTTCGCCCTGCGCGCCGAGATGTTCGGCCGTGAGCCGCAGATCTCGCAGACGCTGGTGCAGGTGGCGCGGCTCGGCAGCCCCGACTGGCTGATCGAGATCAAGTGCATCGCCAGAACAGCTGCAGCCTGAAGGGCTGAAGGCCTGTTCCGCCAGGCAGTTCGGGTACCGTACGGCATGCGTCCGAAACCCCGTCTCCTGGCCCTTGCGTTGACCCTGGCCATGCCCGCCGCCTTTGCCCAAACCGAGGCGGCCGCGCAGCCGTTGAATGCCGAAGAGTGCAAGGCGCAGGAAGCCGTGCTGGAGCGCGACATGGCCCTGGCCCGTTCGCGCGGCCAGATGCTGCGCCGGCGCGAGCTGGCCGACACCTTGAGCGCGCTGCAGCAGCGCTGCCAGGCGCTGGCGCCGATGAGCCGCGAAGCGCGCATCGAGAAACTGGAACGCGAGATTCGCACGCTGCGCACCGAGCTCGAACGCGCGGAGGCGCAACTGCGCAGCGTGAAGAGCGAGTCGCCCTGAGCCTTGGCGGCTCGCCGTTAGGTCACCAGGGCAGGTCGCTGAGTTGCCTGCGCGGGTCTGACGCAGCCGGCGCCACATCGGCCGCTGTGGCCGGCCCGTCTTTTTCCGCCACGGCCTCGACCGGCGCCAGCATCGTCCCGCGGCAGTTCGGCGAGCCGCAATGGCAGGGGTACTTCGATGGCGGCGAGCCGTCGTCGGCCGTGAGCGAGTAGTCGATGAAGAGCTCGTCGCCGGCCTCCACCGCCTCCATCGTCTGGAAGCGCAGCACCATCTCGCCCGCCTCGTCGTACTCCTCGACCGCCTCGCAGTTCGGCTCGCAGGAATGGTTCAGGTGGCGCGTGGCGTTGCCGCCCTTGGCACCGTCAATGGTCTCGCCGGTCGTCAGCGTGAACAGGTAGGTGAGCTGGTCGTCCCAGAGCTTGGAGGCGACTTCCTGTTTGGTGTAGCGGCGGCCTTCGTACAGGCCCAGGAAGGCTTCGGCCGGCAGGTCGCGCGTGGCGAAGGCGCCCAGGCCATGCACGCCGCTGGGGCCCACGCGGATGAAGGGGGTGGACGAGGTTCGCTTGGGGGACTTCATGAACGGACGGGGCGCGAGGAATCGGAAGAAGAGGTGGGCTGGGGCTGGAGTGTCGCGGTCATCTCGATCTGGCGTATGACAACGGTGGCGCCGCGTGCGGCCAGGGCGCGGTGCATCGGGCTGCCCTCGGGCTCGTCGACCAGCCGCCAGCGCGCGCCGGGGCGTGCCTGCGCGAGCGCGTCGAGCAAGGCGTGGGCCGAGGCTTCGTCGGGCGCGGCGGCGTCCAGCAGCATGTGCAGCGGCAAGGCCGGCGGCAGGAGGATGGCGTAGCCGCCTGTTGCCGCGCCGAGGGCTGCGGCGCCGTCGTGCGCGAGCGCGCCTTGCACGGTCGGCCATTCACGTCGCCAGGTGGGGCGCGAGACGGTCGCGCAGGCCGCATGCAGGGCGGCGAGCGCGTCGGTGCCGGGCGCCGTCGAGGCAGCATCGGCACGAGGCTCGAAGCTGCCTTCGAGCACCTCGAGCGTGCGGGTTTCGACGAAACCCGCCTGCTGGTACAGCTGCCGCGCGGGGTTCTGCTCGATGACTTCGAGCTGCACCTGCGCAACGCCGGCCGCCGACAGGTCGCGCAGCTGCGCCTCGATGAGCTGCTTCGCCAGCCCCCGGCGGCGCTGCGCGCTCGCGATGCCGAAGCCCGCGAGGTAGGCGCGCGGCCCGCGCCGGCCGACGAGCGAGAGGCCGCAGGCCTCACCGTCGACGACGCTCACGCGCGAGAGGCCAAGGTCGGCTTGGGCGCGCCGCACGTGCCGCTCGAACATCGCGCGGTCGAAAGCGATCGGCACGAAGTAGTCTTCGTACGAACGGTTCCACAGGGCGGTGAGTTCGTCGGTGCTGAAGTTCGCGGCGGGAACGATGTCGAGATGCATGGCGTGCTGCGGATCAGTTGCGCGGCGCGTCCAACGACGCGAGGCAGTTCACGATGGCGTCGGCCGCCTCGTCGAGCCGGGGGCCGGGCCGCATCATCAGGTCGAAGCGCGCCGAGGCAAAGCTGCAGACGCGCCCGCGCTGGATGGCCGACATGGCCGACCAGCCGGGGCGCCCCGCCATCGCCGAGATTTCGCCGAGGGCCGAGACCATCAGCACGTCGGGGTTGGCGCGCACCACGAACTCGGGGTTCATCCTGGGGAAGGGGCCGAGCGAGCCCGGCACCGCGTTGGCCAGGCCCAGGCGCGCCAGGGTCTCGCCGATGAAGGAGCTTTCGCTCGCCGCCGCCACGCCGCCGTGCACCTCGAAGTACACGCGCCGCCCCTGCCAGTTCAGCGGCACGCGGGCGCGCGCTGCGTTCAGCCGGGCATCGAGGGTGCGCCAGAAGGCCTCGCCCGCGCCCGGCTTGCCGGTGGCGCGGGCCACGGTTTCCATCACGCGGCGCATGTCGGCATGGGTCTTGGCGTCGAGCGCCAGCACCTTGATGCCCAGGCGCTCCAGTGCCTCGGCGGCGCGGCTGCGCGGGCGCAGCAGCACGAGGTCGGGCTTGAGCGCGACGATGCGCTCGATGTTCGCGTCGTCCATGCCGCCCACCTGCGGCAGGCCCTTCACCGCCGCCGGCCAGTTGGCGTGGCGGTCGATGCCCACGAGCCGGTCGCAGGCGTCTAGCGCGCAGACCGTCTCGGTGAGCGAGGGCATCAGCGACACGATGCGTTTGGCCGGCGCCTGCAGTTCGAGCACGCGGCCTCGGTCGTCTTCCAGCCGGATGGCGCCGGCGTGCGCGGCCGGGCCGAGGCCCAGCGCCACGAAGGCCGCGGCCCGGGCGATGTGGCGGAAGGCGGTGGAAGCAAAGGGGGGGCGCTGGGGCAGGGCGTTGGAAGTCATCGGGGCGGGCGGAGTCAGCCCGCTATTGTCGCGGCGCTTGCATCCGCAGCTGGCGCGCCGCTTCTTCCGCGCGTGCGTCGTCCACTTCGCGCAGCACGTTGCTGAGGTCGATCGGGCCGGTCTCGCGCACGAAGGCGCCCGTGAGCTCGGTCTCGGGGCGCAGCAGGCCGCGCTCGTAGAGCTGCCAGATCTCGTCGCCGTAGTGCGTCTGCAGCAGCGCGGGCGCGTACTGCCCGAAGAAGTTGCGCAGGTTCTCCACGTCGCGCAGCAGCATGCGCTTGGCGTGGTTGTTGCCGGCCGCGTCCACGGCCTGCGGCAGGTCGATGATCACCGGGCCGTCTTCGGCCAGCAGCACGTTGAACTCCGACAGGTCGCCGTGCACGATGCCCGCGCAGAGCATGCGCATCACTTCCTTGAGCAGGCTCGCGTGGTGCAGCAGCGCGTCTTCGGGCGAGAAGGCCACGTCGTTCAGGCGCGGGGCGGCGTCGCCGTTTGCGTCGGTCACCAGGTCCATGAGCAGAACGCCTTCGAGGAAGTTGTGCGGCGTGGGCACGCGCACGCCGGCCGCGGCCAGGCGGTAGAGCGCATCGACCTCGGCGCTCTGCCAGATGGCCTCGGTCACCTGGCGGCCGAATTTCGTGCCCTTGGCCATGGCGCGCGCTTCGCGCGTGTTCTTGACGCGGCGGTTCTCGGTGTAGTCGACGGCCTGGCGAAAACTGCGCTTATCGGCTTCCTTGTAGATCTTGGCGCAGCGCGTTTCCTCGCCGCAGCGCACGACATAGACCATGGCTTCCTTGCCGCTCATGAGCTGGCGCACGACGCTGTCGATCAGCCCTTCGTCGACGAGGGATTGCAGTCTTTGGGGTGTCTTCATGCGTGCGCCTCCGGCACAGCCAGGGGGCGGGTCGAGAGGAAGGCCCTCAGGCTTTCCGTGCCGATCTGGTAGGCGCCATCATGCCTGTGCGCGGCAAAGCCCAGCTGGCGGTTGATGGCGAGCATGGGCGCATTGACTTCCGCGTTCTGCGTGACGGCGATCGCCACCTCGGGATGCCGCTCGCGCACGAGCTGCAGCATGATCGCCTTCACGCCCTTGGCCAGTCCCTTGCCGCGCCAATGGCGGGCAACCCCGGTGAGGCGCTGGAACATGCGGTCGGGGTACAGCTGGTTCCAGCTGGCGTCGCACACGGCGGCCACCTCGTCATTGGCATCGCGCAGCAGCACGAGAAAGTGCTCGCCGCCGCGCCTGTCGATTTCGGCGTACCAGGCGTGGAAGCCTTCCAGCTCGAAGCGCAGGGGCGCGCGCTCCAGCGCGCTGGTGGGCGCGTCTTCGAGCAGCGCGGACAGCGGCGCCATCAGCGTGGCCAGCCGATCGAAGGGCACGCGGCCTGCGTGGATCTCCAGGCGCAGCCCGTGCGTGGGCGCGAGGGCGTCGGCGCGCCAGCGTGCGAGCGCCGCCCAGTCGAGGCTGTCGAAGGCCATGCGGTTCTCGATGCTGCGGTGCTTTTCGGTCGCGCCGATGGCCGCGAGGAACGCCCGGCCTTCCGGCAAGTGGGCCTTGAAGGTCGCGGTGGTGGGGGCGCGCGTCTCCATCAGCGCCAGAAGCCGGTGCAGCAAGGTGCTGGCCACGCCCTGGCGTTGGTGCGATCGCAGCACGCCGCCCCACACGTCGATGAAAGGCGCGAAGGTCGCGTAGTCGGGCGAGCCTTCGCGGCGCACGCCCATGTTGAGGCTGCCGACGATGCGCCCCTGTGCGTCCCGCGCGAAGGCGCGGTGCACCACGTGCAGCGGCGTGTGCTGGCGCACGTCCTGCTGGGTGTGGGCGTCGTCGGGCTGCGGCTCACCCGGAAAGTCTTCGTCGTGGCGCTGGCGCCAGTAGGCCAGCGCCTGCGCCCATTCGTCAGCGGACGCCCGCTGCGGATCGAAAAGAGAAGTCACGAACTGCCGCGCATCGGCGGCACGGGTTTCAAGCATGGTGAGCCTTGATTCGAAAAGGGAACGGACCGCGCGCGGCACTCGTGTGCCGGCGTGGCGTTGTTTGTCTGAATCGGACGGCGTGTCGCGGCAGGACACCGCGAGGGTCGAACGGGCTGGCTGGTGGTGCCTTCAGCGGCACCTGGAGCGTGGAAAGCGCTTCAGCAGCAGTTCGGATGCGACCCGACGAACCGTACGTGGGAGGGAGAGTGAATAGCAGTGTCTTCCATCGCGCACCTCCAGTCCGGTTTGTTGATCGAGGCGTCGAATGTAGCGAGGTTCGCGCGGTCTGTGAAGTGCCAGGCGCCTGCGGCAGAATCCAAAAACCAACAGGGAGATGCCATGAATCCGAAGAAGATCTTCGACGCGGCGGGCGAAGCCGATGTCGACACGGTGCGTGCCTGCATCGCGGCCGGTGCCGACATGGCCGCCGTGAACAAGCAGGGCTTCACCGCGTTGCAATGTGCCGCGGCGGGTACGAACGAAGCCGAGCTCGAACCGATCCTCGCCGTGCTGCAACTGCTGCTCGAGGCCGGCAGCCCGCTCGAATACACCGGCACCGGCGGCCGCACCGCGCTGTACCTCGCGGCCGAGTTCTCGCCGACCACGGCGCCGGTGCAACTGCTCATCGACGCGGGCGCCAACCCCGACGTGCGCGACAGCCACGGCAACCACATCACGGAGAACGCGATGGAGGAAGAGGTTGCGCAGCTGCTGTCGCGCATCACCGGCCACGCGCTGCCCGAGCCGCCACCGCCCGAGCCCGACCCGGTGAAGATGAGCGCCGCGCAGTGGCGCGCCGCCGAGGCACGCATCGCCGAGGTGTTCGCCGCGCTGACGCAGGCGGGCCTGGTCGCGCTGCAGGACGCGGGCGACACGCAGTCCGACGGCTTCTCCGATTGCTCCGAAGCGTTCCGCGAACGCGGCGGCAAGAAGGCCGGCGTGCACGGCTTCTGCTTCTACACGCGGCAGGACCAGAACCGCGCCAAGCGCACCAGCCAGCTCTCGCTCGCGTTCTGGGGCGCGCCCGAGGGCGGCGATGCCGACATGCAGCGCGTCGGCGAACTGGTGGTCGGCCAGTTTCGCGACGCGGGCTTCGAGGTGCGCTGGAACGGCGCGTCGTCGATGCGGCCCGAAGTCGATCTGCGCGCCTGAGCCTCAGCCCAACGCCGCGCGCAGCCGGGTCGCGAGCTGGCGCGCCTGGGTGGGCGAGGCGACGTTGGTGAAGCCCATCAGCAGCCCCTGGCTTTCAACGGCCGTGGTGCCCCGGGCCGACAGTGGCTGGCAGTTCAGGCCGGCCGCCTGCGCGCGGCGGGCCAGCACCACGTCGCTGTCGCGGTGCCTTTCGAAGCGCGCGATCAGGTGCATGCCGCCGGCTTGCAGGTCGATGCGCACGCCGTCGCCGAAGGCCTTCTGCAAGGCCTCGACCAGCAGGGCGCGGCGGCGCGCGTAGAGCAGGCGCATCTTCTTCAGGTGGCGCGAGAAATGGCCGTCGCGCATGAAGTCGGCCACCGTGGCCTGCGTGATCTGCGGGCAGCCGTTGGACGCGATGCGCGCCGCGTCCTCGAAGCGTTCGCGCAGCGATTCGGGCACCACCAGGTAGCCCAGCGCGAGGCCCGGGTAGAGCACCTTCGAGAAGCTGCCCGCGTACAGCACGCGGTCGTGTCCGTCGAGGCTCTTGAGCGCGGGCAGCGGCGCGCCGGCATAGCGGTACTCGCCGTCGTAGTCGTCCTCGACGATCCAGGCCTTGGCGCGCGAGGCCCAGCCGAGCAGCTGCAGCCGGCGCGCCAGCGACATCGACACCCCCAGCGGCGCCTGGTGCGAGGGCGTGACGACCGCCATGCGCGCCTTCGGCGAGCGGCGCACGCCGCGCGCGACCACCAGGCCTTCGTCGTCCACCGGCACGGGCACGACGCGGTGGCCGGCGCTGTGCAGCACGTCGCGCGTGGGCGCGTACCCCGGGTCTTCGATCCACACGCGGTCGTCCCGGGCGAGCAGCGTGCGCGCCACCAGCGCCAGCGACGCGCGGTAGCCGCCAGTGACGAAGACCTGCGCCGGCTGGCAGGCCACGCCACGCGACACCCGCAGGTAGGCCGCGATGGCCTCGCGCAGTGGCGCATGGCCTGCCGGGTCACCGTAGAACAGGTCGGCCGCGCCCATGGCGCGCGCACGGCGGGCCATCAGCCGCGCCCAGAGCTTGCGCGGAAAGGCGTCGAGCGCGGGGATGCCCAGTTGCAGCGGTGGCGGGGCGGCGGGCCCGGCCAGTGCTGGCGCATCTGCAACGGGGCGTGAACCGGCGCGCACCGGCCGCTGCACCGGCAGCGACGGCGACACCACCGTGCCCGCCTGTCCCTGCGCGCAGAAATAACCTTCGCCCGCGAGCTGGCTGTAGGCCGCTTCCACTGTGCCGCGCGCCACGCCCAGCTCGCTGGCCAGGCTGCGCGCCGAGGCCACGCGGTCGCCGGGGCGAAGCACGCCGTGTTCGATGGCCGTGCGAAAGCGCTCGTAGACCTGGCGATGCAGCGGGGTCGCGGTCGAGCGGTCGATGCCGGGGAGGGCGTTGTCTGGTGGTTCGATCATGGCCCAGTCATTTTGAGAATTCTTGGTTCTTTCGTCTGGTGCATTCCGATCCTAAGCTCATGGCTTCGAACAGCCAGCAGGAAAGAAGGACACGCAATGGGCGAAAAGGTATTCGTGGCGGGCGCGACCGGGGCCGTGGGCTCGGCGCTGATCCCGCTGCTGGTCGAGGCCGGCCACGCGGTGTACGGGGGCACCCGCCGTGCCGATCGCGTTGCGGCGCTGGAAGCACGCGGCGCCACGCCGGTCGTCGTCGACGTGTTCGACGCGCAGGCCTTGCACGACGCGCTGGTGCGCATCGCGCCCACGGTGGTCATCCATCAGCTCACCGATCTGCCCCGGGACCTGGACCCGGCGCTGATGGCCGAGGCGGTGGTCCGCAATGCGCGCGTGCGCATCGAGGGCACACGGCACCTCGTCGCGGCGGCGCTGGCGGCCGGTGCGACGCAGTTGATTGCGCAGAGCATCGCCTGGGCCTATGCGCCCGGGCCGACGCCGCACACCGAGGACGACCTGCTCGACCTCGGGGCCGAAGGCGGTCGCCGCATCAGCATCGACGGCGTGGCGGCGCTGGAGCGCAGCGTGCTGGGTGCCGTCGGCCTCACGGGCACGGTGCTGCGCTATGGGCAGTTGCATGGGCCGGGCACATCGAACGCGGCACCGAAGGGCGCGAGCCCGGTGCATGTCGAGGCCGCGGCCTGGGCGGCGCTGCTCGCGATGCGGCGTGCGCGCGGCGGCATCTTCAACATCGCGGAGGACAGCGCCGAGGTCAGCAGCGAGAAGGCAAAGCGCGAACTGGGGTGGCATGCGGCGCTGCGGTTGTCGCAGGAGGTCGTGTCATGAAGGCCGCACGCTGGCATCGCACGCCCTCCATCGGCGCGGGCCTCGCGGGGCTGTCGCTGGTGCTCGCCGCCGGCTGGGCGCTGATGCCGCGCACCGGCCAGCAGGAGGCCGTGCAGTGGTTCGCCGACGTGTGCAGTTCGGTGGCGCGGCCGATGTTCGCGTCTGCGCCCGTGCCCGCAGGCTCGGAGGCGACGGCGCGGCCGGCCACGCAGGTCAAGGTGCTGTCGTGCGAGGCACTGCCGCATGTGCCCGGCAAGTCGGTGACGACGGTGCTGGTCGACTTTCCACCGCTGGCCTATTCGCCCGCGCACCGCCACCCGGGCTCGGTGACCGCGATCATTGTCGAAGGCACCATCCGCTCGCAGCTGGGCGGCGGCCCGGTGGGCACCTTCAAGAGCGGCGAGACCTTCTTCGAGCCGCCGAACACGCTGCACATGTTCGCGGAGAACCCCGACCCGGTGAAGCCCGCGAAGCTCATGGCGGTGTTCGTCACCGACAGCAACTGCGGACCGTTGCTGCTGCCGCCCTGAAGCTTCCGGTGCTGTGCGCACAGCTTTGAGAGAGCGTCAAACGCACGCGCCTTCGGCCCCGGATCGCGCAAGGCCACCGAGGCGGCGCAGAGCGCGCGCGATTAGAGTCCGGCGATGACCCTGACCTATGCATACCTCGCTGTCGCGATCGTCGTCGAAGTGCTCGCGACCAGCTTCCTCAAGGCCTCGGACAGCTTCACCAGGCTCTGGCCCAGCGTTGCCACGGTGGTGGGCTACGCGGTGTCGTTCTACTTTCTCTCGCTCGCGCTGCGCGTGCTGCCCACCGGCATCGCCTATGCGATCTGGTCGGGCGTTGGCATCGTGCTGATCTCGGTCGTGAGCTGGCTCTGGTTCGGCCAGACGCTCGATGCACCGGCCATCGTCGGGCTGGGGCTGATCATCGCGGGCGTGGTGGTGGTCAACGTGTTCTCGAAGTCGGTGGGGCACTGAGGCATGGGCACGATCGAACAGCTGTTGCCCCGCTTGCCCGCCGGCACGACGTGGACGCCGGCCAGCGAGGGCGAGTCGGGCGATGCGGTGTTCCGCCGCAGCGACGGCGCGGCCTTCGCGAAGGTGTCGCTCGGTGCGGGCGTCGCGCAGCTCGACGAGGAGCGCCGCCGCACCGAATGGCTCGCGCCGTACAACGTCGGCTCCGCGCGCGTGCTCGACTGGCGCGCGACGCCCGAGGGCGCCTGCCTGCTCACGGCCGCGGTGCCGGGCGTGCCGGCCAGCGACCTGCCGGCGGCGGATCTGCTGCGTGCCTGGCCGTCGATGGCGCGGCGCCTGCGCGCGCTGCACGAGATTCCGGCGGGCGAGTGCCCGTTTGCGCGCCCGCTGTCGGCCATGTTCGACCGCGCCGCCGATGTCGTCGCGCGCGGCGCGGTGAACCCGGAGTTTCTCGACCCCGACCAGCAGGATGTTCCCCCACCATTGCTGCTGGCGCGGCTGCACGCCGACCTGCCGCACCGGCTGGCACAGGAAGCGCAAGACCTCGTGGTGTGCCACGGCGATGCCTGCCTGCCGAACTTCCTGGTCGACCCGCAGACGTTGCAATGCACCGGCCTCATCGACGTGGGGCGGCTCGGCACGGCGGATCGGTATGTCGACCTGTCGCTGCTGCTGGGCAATGCGCGCGAGAGCTGGCGCGATGCGGCCGACGCGCGCGCCGCGCATGCCTTGCTGTTCGCGCAGTTGGGCATCGACGCGCCCGACGACGGCCGGCTCGATTTCTATCTTCGGCTCGACCCGCTGACCTGGGGCTGATGGCCGCGCCGGCGCGCCGCATTGTTTCCTTTTCGGGAACGCCGTGGTTCTTTTTGCTGCGGGTTTTTACCTAGATCACGCCGCACAATTCATCTCACGGACCGGCCCCCAAAAGCCGGTCCGGATGAACAGGCCCCGAGCGAGTTGGCCGCCCTTCAAGAAGAGGGACGGTGACCCACCCCAGACCGGTTCAAACCATCCAAGCCAACACTTGTACTACTGAACTGAATTGAAGAAGGAAACCGCCATGAACGCCTCGAAGATCCTCTCCGCCGTTGCTGTTGCCCTGATGGCCGTCGCCGGTGCCGCCCACGCTGAAACCTACGAAGGCGTGCATCGCCTGACCTCGGCCGCCAGCCGCGCCGACGTCGCCGCACAAGCCGTCGTGGCCGCGCACAGCGCCGACCCCTATGCCACCGGCGCCGAGGCAGGCCCCGCCCAGGTGTTCGTGTCGACCGTGAGCCGCGACGCCGTCCGCGCCCAGGCCGTGGTGGCCGCTCGCAGCGAGAACCCCTACAGCGAGGCCGTGACCTCCCGCGTGGCCCCGGTGCTGGCCAGCGGCCTGGACCGCGCCAGCGTGCGCGCCGAGGCCCGTGCCGCCGCACGCGGCGAAGCACTGCCGCTGTAATCGATCGGTCTGACAGGCAGGCGCGCGCACTCGGCCCTACGGGGCGGGTGTCGGCGGGCCAGGGAAAGAAAAACCGGCCTTGCGAAAGCAAGGGCCGGTTTTTTCACGAACGGAGTGGGGCGGTCGTCAGAAGCAGCGTTCTTCGATCGTGCCCACGCGGTCCGGATAGAAGGCCACGTAGTCCTTGATCGGCGCGACCGATTCATAGGGTGACTCGTAGGTCCACACGGCATTCACCGAGCGCTCGCCGCCGGCTGGAATGCTGTAGTAGGCGCACTCGCCCTTGTACGGGCAATAGGTCGCATGCGTGGTGCGCTCCAGCAGCGACATGCGCACGTCCTTGCGCGGAAGGTAATGCACCGTGCCGAAATGCGATTCGCGCAAGGTCAGCGCCTCGCGCGAGCTGGCAATGACATGGCCTCCCACCGACACCACCACGCGCAACGGATTCGGCGTGATGGTGATCGCATGGTCGGGGCCCGGAATCTTGACGGTGCGTTCTGGCGTAGCGAACATGGACAAGCTCCTTCGGACGAATCGGCGGATGCGCATCTTGCTGCGTTGTCGCGACGATTTGAAGTCTCCCGCGAATCCACCTGTTCCCGGCGTGGTTAAAGGCGGCCGGGCTCGAAAACCAAAGTTTCAGATTCGCTGTTTTTGCGGTGCACACCGAAGCCCGCGCGGCCCGGCGCGATGTGTTCGCGCAGCGTGAGCGCCGGAATTTCGTAGTCGCCGCCGTTCTGCGGGCGGAACGCGATCGGGTCGGTGGTCCACAGCGTGTCGAGCCGCTCGCCCAGCTCGCCGGTGATGCGCGCATAGGCTGCGGCATCGACCTTGCCCGTGCGGTGCACCACGAAGGGCGGCAGCACGTCGAAGCCGGGGTAGTAGAGGATGCCGTGGTGAATGGGAAACAGCAGGTCGTCCATCGGCCCGTTGATGCCGCGCGGGGCGTAGTGCGAGGCCCAGCCGCCGGTCGTCACCACCAGCATCGCGCGCTTGCCGGCCAGCGTGCCTTCGCCGAAACGGTCGCCCCAGTGTGTATCGGAATGTTCGCCCACGCCGTAGGCAAAGCCGTAGGCGTAGATGCGCTCGATCCAACCCTTGAGGATGGCGGGCATCGAGTACCACCACAGCGGGAACTGCAGGATCACCGCGTCGGCCAACAGCAGCTTCTCCTGCTCGGCGGCGATGTCGGCGGTCTGCGTGCCGCCCTCGAAGGCGCGCAGCGAGTCGAGCACGGGGTCGAAGGGCGCGGCGGTGTCGCGCGCGGGAAAGTCGTCGGCGTCGAGCGCGGGCTTCCAGCGCATCGCGTACAGGTCGGACACGCGCACGGAATGGCCGGCGCTCGTGAGGCGTTCGACCATGAAGCGATGGAGCGAGCCGTTCAGCGAGGCGGCTTCTGGATGGGCAATAACCAGCAGGATGTTCACGGTGTCAAAGGGTTCGAGTGAAGATGCCCTCAGGTTAGGGATTGCCAAGCTATATTGGAAATGAATAGTTTGAATGCCAGGTATCGCCATGAACAATTTCAGCCGCATCGACCTCAACCTGCTGGTCACGCTCGACACCCTGCTGGCCGAGCGCAACGTGACCCGCGCGGCCGAGCGCCTGAACCTCTCGCAGCCCTCGGTGAGCGTGCAGCTCGCCAAGCTGCGCGAGCTCTTCGACGACCCGCTGCTCGTGCCCGCGCAGCGCGGCATGCGGCCCACCGCGCGCGCCGACGAACTGCGCGAGCCGCTGCGCGAAGCCCTCGCATCGCTGGGCCGCGCGGTGGCGCCCAGCCAGCCCTTCGACCCGGCCAAGGCGACCACCACCTGGCGCGTGGCCGCGGCCGACTACGCCGAGTCGGCCATCCTGCTGCCCGCGCTGGCCGGCCTGCGCGCGGCCGCGCCCCACACCCGGCTGGCCGTGGTCGAGGCCGTGCCTACGCGCATGGCGCGTCAGCTCGAGCAGGCGGAGATCGACCTGTTCTTCCACACCAGCGTGGGCGCGCCGCCGGGCCTGCACCGGCGCGTGCTGTTCCACGAGCGCTACGTGCTGGCCGGACGGGCAGAGCACCCGCGCCTGAAGCGCCGGCCCACGCTCGCGCAGTTCTGCGCGCTGGAGCATGTGGTGGTGTCGCTCAGCGGCGGCGGCTTTGCCGGCCCCACCGACGAGGCACTGGCGGCGCAGGGCCTCACGCGGCGCGTGGCGCTGTCGGTGCCGCACTTTCTTTTCATGATGTCGGTGCTGGCCAGCACCGACATGGTCGCCATGCTGCCCGAGCGCCTGGCGCGCGGCGCGCCAGGGCTGCGCGTGGTGGAGGCGCCGCTGGAGGTGCCGGGCTACGAGATGGCGATGCTGTGGCACGAGCGCCGGCATCGCGACCCGGGGCATCGGTGGCTGCGCGAGCAGATCGCCCGCAGCTTGTAGCGCCGGCTGGCGAGCCAGTCGCCCCCTTTGCCGGCATCGGCTTTTCGCCACGACGACGCAGAGCTTGCCGCTGCGGGCGTACAGTCGAAGCGTGGGCCTGTCGGGGCTCTCTCTGCACGAATGGAGGTCGAAGATGGCCCAGCACGCAATTACCGCTGTTCACTTCAAGGACGGAAAGGTGGACCTCGTCGCCATTCACCCGGTCGTGGAGAAGGAGTTCGGTTCGACGGAATTTGCCCTTGGCACGGCACAGCGAGTCAGCGTCGGCGAATGCGTCAAGCTCCTTGCGGCCGGCGAGGAGGTGTGCCTGGCCCGGCGCACGGAAAACCACGGCTGGGAAGTCATTTGCGACGCCCGGCTCTTGCCGGGCGGGACCGCTTTCGCCGGCGTCGACATCCTGGACCGTCCCACGGATGCCTTGCTGCAGCTTCCTGCGTGGGACTAGGTCACCGGGCGCCTGCGCTGGATGCAGCTGTGAAGGGCCGTCAATAAGTCGCCGACGATCGGTTCAGCCGGAGACGCTCTTTGTGTGACGGAAGAAGTTCTCGGGGTCGTACCTGCGCTTGAGTGCCGCGAGTTTGTCCAGGTTGGCCCGGCCGTACGCGGCTTCGATGCGGTCCTGACCCTCTTCCTCCGTCAGGAAGTTGATGTAGGCCCCGCCTGTCGAGCAGGCGCGCGTCGCTTCGAAGCAGTCCCGCGCCCACTGGATGTGGATGTCGTCGTCGCCCGGCTTCTCCCAGGAGCCCGCGATGTTCAGCACATAGGCCGCGTCCCGGTTGCCCGCCGGCGAATGCCCGGCAGGCAGCTCGCCCAGCGCACCCTGTATCTGGAACAGGAGGATGGCCGAATGGGGCGACTGAATCCGGCCCGCATGCGTCACGGCGAGGTCGATGGTCCGCTGATCGATGCCTGGCAGGTAGTGCGACTTCCAGTAGTAGCGCCGTCCCTTGGGCTGCGTGGCGTCGAGCAGGCTCTGCATCTGCGTGTAGGGCCGGCGCGTCACGATGTCGGCCACTGGCCGGCCAAGCCCGCGCAGCGGTGCGATCAATGCTTCTCCCTCTTCGACCTTGCCGGTGTAGCAGACGAAGATGGCCACGATCGGCTTGCCGTGCACCTCCTTCGGGAGCCAGGGCGCCGGCGGCGCGATCCGCAGAACGGCCACGCTGGTCAGTTCGCGCGGGGCCTCTGCGCTGAACGCACGGTAGGCGTCGAGAACCTGCCGGGCGTCGTCGCCGCTCCATGCGATCGCACCGCCCAGGATTTCGGGGCCGACGGGAAAGAGCCGGTACTCGAAGGAGGTGACGATTCCGAAGTTGCCGCTGCCGCCACGCAGCGCCCAGAACAGGTCCTCGTTCTCGTCCGCAGACGCACGCAGGACCTCGCCGCCGGCCGTCACGACCTCCATCGAGACCACGTTGTCGCAGGTCCAGCCGTGGCGACGCGTGAGGTAGCCGAATCCGCCGCCCACGGTGAGGCCTGCAATCCCGGTGGCAGACACAAAACCGAGCACGGCGGCGAGCCCGTGCAGCTGTGTCTCGCGGTCGACGTCGCCCAGCGTGCAGCCCGCTTGTGCGCGCGCCGTGCGGCGCGCTGGATCGACCCAGACACCTCTGAGCGGCGACATGTCGATCATGAGGCCGCCCTCGCAGACCGCGAGCCCTGCGATGTTGTGGCCGCCGCCGCGCACGGAACTCAGAAGCCCGTGCTGGCGCGCGAACCGGACGGCCTGCACGACATCGACCGTGCCGGTGCAGCGCGCCACCAGGCCCGGGCGGCGATCGATCATCGCGTTCCAGACCTTGCGCGACTCCTCGTAGGCCGGGTCTTCCGCGGTCAGCACCTGGCCTTTGAACGTGGCCTTGAACGACTGCAGGATCTCCGGCGAAAGGTCCACCGTCCCGCCGTCCATGCGTGTGAGTTGGATCGTCATGAGTCGTCTCCGAAAAGAATGAGGAAGTCGGGGGCAGCTTGCGCGTGACCAGGCGAGCGAACAAGTCCAGAATCTGAAGCGTTGCCGCTCTGGAGACGAGGCGATGGAAAACACCTACGGTCAGTTCTGCACCGTCGCCAGGGGGGCCGAGGTGTTGTGCGAGCGATGGACGCCGCTGGTCGTGCGCGAGTTGCTGTGCGGCAGCAAGCGCTTCAACGACCTGCATCGCGGCGTGCCGCGAATGTCCACCAGCCTGCTGGCGCAGCGGCTTCATCGCCTCGAGGAGTTCGGTGTCGTGCGCCGCAGCACCGTCGGCAAGGTGTGGGAATACAGCCTTACCGAGGCCGGCGAGGAACTTCGACCCATCGTCATGGCACTGGGCCATTGGGGTGCGCAGTGGATCGGCAGCCGCCTGCGCGACGATGAACTGGATGCGGGCCTGCTCATGTGGGACATGCGCCGGTTCGCGTGCATTCAGGAGTTCCCGCCCCGACCCGTGATCATCCACTTCCAGCTTCGCGACGCACGGACGCGCGAGCGCACGTGGTGGCTCGTGGTGGAGGACGGCGTGGCCGATCTGTGCCGCGACGACCCGGGGCGTGAGCTGACGCTCGTGGTGGATGCCTCCGTGCGCGCCTTGACCGAAGTGTGGACGGGCGATCGCACGCCTGAGCAGGCGCTTCAGTCGCGCGAGATCCGTGTCGATGGGGCGAGGTGCGACGCGCAAGACCTGTGGCGGTGGCTGGGCACCAGCGTGTTCGCCTCGACACGGCGCGCCGCGGGACGGAAGTTGCCGGACGGCCAATCTCTGGCGCCGTAGCTGCTCACGGCGAGCCAGCTACGCCGGCGCAAGGTCCTCGTGGATGCACAGGAAGTTGCCTTCCGTGTCCTTGAACCAGGCCGCCTTTTCCGAACCGAGTACGCAGACATGGTCGACCGTCTTCAGGTCGGGAAAGTCGTAGTCCTCGAACACCACGCCGGCGCGCTTGAGCTTGTCGATGCTGGCGGCGATGTCCGGCACCTGGAAGCTGATCGCCGTGTGGTCGGCCTTGGTGCCTTCGGGTTTGGGGAACAGCGCGAGCGTGCTGCCGCCCACCGTGTAGACGAACTTGCCATCGGGCCGCAAGCCGCCCGCCTTCAGGCCCAGGCAGCCCTCGTAGAAGGCACGCGCGCGGTCCATGTCCTTCACCGGGAGCATGGTCGTGACAGACGAGTCGGACAGCATGGTGGGTCCTTTCGCACAGTTCGGCGCAGCGGGTGCCGCTTGGCGGCATGGCCATGGCTGGCCGGGTGGTGGTCAGCTTACGCCTGAGGCGGGTGCGATGCCAGTGCGGTGGGTAACCTGTTTGGTGATGCGAGGCCCTTCGTGAACTCGCTTCAGGTGTTCAGGAAGCAGCGCGTCGTCGCCATCATCCGCACGTTCTTCGTCGAGTTGACGGAGGGCGTGTGCAAGAGGCGCAGGTCCATCAGGAAGACGTCACCGGCGCGTCCTGACATCTCGACGAGGTCGATGCCCAGCGGGTGAAGGCTTTGCGCCAGGTCGCCGGTCGTCTTCAGAAGCTGCCGCAGCTCGGAAGCTGCAACCCGCCCCGGCGTGCCGACGCGATGCGACCCGGCCAACGCCAGCGTCGCGCCGCCGCCGGGCGCCACGTCGTCGATCAGGAAGAAGGCCTGGATACCCGGCAACGGGTCTTGCGGTCGGGTCGAGACGTCGACGTGCCAGTTCAGGCCCGTGAGGGTCGAGGCGCCTTGAAGGGGCGGGGACAGCAGCAGCTGCGTGTCCTGGATGGCGGTTGGAGCGCACCCGCCCAGGCGGGTGACGCAGTCGATCAGCGTCGGCGTCACCAGCGCTTCGTGCACGCCGGGCACCTTGAGGAGCGCCGACAGCTTGCCGATCTGCTGGAAGACGGGGAGTTTTTGCAGCGCGCCGGGCAGGCTCTTTCCACCGGACAAGGCTTTCAGGCGTTTGATCTCGTCGAGCAGTTTCTGCCGCAGGCCCGCGATCTGCTTTTGCGGATGGAAGCCTTCCAACCGCACATAGCCTTTGTCGGTGAAGAAGTCGGTGTGAGAGGGAGTCATGGCTTGAAGCGGCCGCGCAGTCCGCCAATGAACGTCGCGCGGCGTGGAAGCAAGAATACAAGAGCGGCTGCACAGGGCGGGCATGGCTAACATCGGCCCAAAGCAGATCAAGGAGGACGCAGGATGACGGTGGTGGCAGAGACTTTGCGGATGGCGACACTGCAGCGACTTGGGGCGTCTGCGCCCTTGGTGCAATTGGCGATGGGCGAGTGCCTCCACGAAGCGTTCCGCACGGTCTGCCTGGGCCCGCCGTTCCTTGCGTACCACGGTGCCCGCGCACCCGACGGGCCGCCATGGGTTCCGCTGTGGGATCGCGGCAGCCGGGTGACGGGCCTGCGCGCGCATCCGGATGGCCTGGAGTTCGTCGAGTTCAGCGTGGAAGATCCTCGCGCGTTCGACCGGATCGCGTTGACCGAGCAAGGCTTCTGGCTGACCCGGTTCGACGCGCTGTATGAAAACGATGTGCCCGAGAGCGTCCTGCACGAGGCCGCACGGAGGGTCGGGTTCCGGTATCTGGATCAGCACCTGGCTGCGAGGGAAGAGGCCGAGGAGCGATTGAGTACCTTCAGCGATCACCGCCTGTGGCTGCTAGGCCTCGTGGCGGGCATCGATCGACAGGCCAGCGAGGCCTGACCGCAGTGTTCACACGAAACCCATCCTTTCATTGGTGCATCGCCCTCGCATCAGCTCTCATGCTCCACATGCTGGCGTACCCGGCCGAGGCCGAACCCGCTCGCGACACGACGTCCGCGCAAGCGCAGATCGCGTTCTTCGATGCCGTGGAGCGCGGTCGCCTGCGCGAGGTCGAGGCATTTCTTGCACAGGGCTTCGGTGCCAACGATGTGCAGGGCTACGGTTTCAATGTGGGCGACTCGCCGCTGATGAAGGCCGCGCAGCAAGGCAACGCGCAGATGGTGAAGTTCCTGCTGCGCCGCCATGCCGATGTGAACTACCGCAATGCCAACGACGGCGAGACCGCGCTGCTGCGCGCCGCCAAGTTCGCGGGCTCCGGCGGTATCAGCGACACGCACGCCATCAACTTCCGCCAGACCCTGGCGCTGCTGCTGAAGGCGGGCGCGAACCCCGACACGCCCGATCGCAACGGCGGTCTTCCGTTGTTCTTCGCGCCCACGACCTGGGTCATCCAGGCGCTGCTGGCTGCGGGCGCGGACCCCAATGCTGCGACCAGTAACCCACCGCTGATCGAGCACGCGCATGACCCTGCGCGCGTGCGGCTGCTGCTGGCCGCCGGCGCGCGGCCGGATGTGCGCGATGCGCAGGGCGTGTCGGCGCTGGCGGTGGCGGCGGAGAAGGGCCGCCTCGAAAGCGTCCGGCAGCTCCTAGCGGCCATGGCGCCGGATGCGGTGCGGGGCACCGATGCAGATGGGCACAACGCGCTCGATGCAGCGGCCAGGGGCGGCGATGCGAGGGTCGTTCGCCTGCTGCTGGCGCAGGGCCTGCCGGCGACCGAGCGCGCCGTGCGCGCAGTGGCGACGCAGGGGCATCTGCAGGCAGCCCGCCTGCTGCACCGGGCCATGGACCCGCCGCAATGGCCGTCCCTCGAAGCGGGGGCACCGGCCGAGGCACGGGTCTACCTGCTGATCCTGCAGCAGAAGCCGCACGAAGCGTTGGCCGCCTACCGCGCCCTCGAAACCGTCGCCTGCGGACGCATGACGCCGTTGGCGTCGGCGGTCGATGCCGGCAACGTGGAGGCCGTGCGCGCCTTGCTGGCCCTGGGCGTCGACGTGAACCACCAGACCCCCGCGCCGCTGCGCAGCGAACTGGTGCCGCAGCCACAGACCTCGTCGGGGCTGCCTCGCCTTGTCCATGTGCTGCCGCCTCCTTGCGACAACGCTTCGCTCGCACCGCACGCAGGTTCACCGACGTTGCCGCAGGCCACGCTGCCTGTCGGCCGGTTGCCGTTCGCACCCGTGCCCGGCACTGAAAGCGCCTTGCCGCAAGCGGGGTTCTGGACGGGCAACGCCTTGATGCGCGCCGTGGAGCGCGACAACCTCGAGATCGCGCGGCTGCTGGTGGCCGCGGGTGCCGATCCGGCGCTGCGAAGCCACTACGCGCCGCATGCCTCGGCGCAAGCATGGCTGCAGACGCACCCGCCATCGCATGGCGCGTCGCTGGCCGCATGGAAGAAATTGCTGAAGCTGAGTCGGCCCTGAGATGCAAACCCTGTCGCTCGATATCCGAGGTTGGCTTTGGTAGATTCCGCCACTCCGATCTCCACTGACAGGAGCGCTTCATGAGTACGCAAAAAGAACTGCATCGCGGCCGCCTGATCGACCACATCGGACTGGTCGTTCGCGATCTGGCGGCCAGCAAGGCCTTCTACAGCGCCGTCTTCGAAGCGCTGAAGATCCCGATGGGCGGCTCCGACGCGCGCAACTTCTGGGCCGACGAACTGTTCGTGTCGACGCGCGACAGCGACGAAGTGCAGGGCGAACTCACCGGGCGCCACCACATCGCATTCCAGGCGCAAGACCGGGCCATGGTGGACGCCTTCTACAAGGCCGCATTGGCGCACGGAGGCCGGGACAACGGTCTGCCAGGGGAGCGCGCCTACCACCCGGGCTACTACGCGGCGTTCGTGCTGGACCCGGACGGCAACAACATCGAGGCCGTGTTTCATGGCGAGGCCGATCGCAGTGCGGCTTCGGTGCGGATCAGGTTCTGATCCGTTCGAGTTGCGTCGTGAAGGCCGGGGCGGTCGTCAGGCCCAGGGGTACCTTCCCAGCAGCGACGCCAGCTCGTCCTTTTCTGCCTGCGTGAGCAGGGCGCCGAGCCGCAGCTTTCGCTTGAGGTTGCGCAGGCGCTTCAGGTCGCGTCGGAGCCAGAAAACCGTGCCGCCCAGCAGGAGCAGGAGGCCGATGGCACCCCCTACGAAGTTCAGCTTTTCACTCATGCATGACGCGTCCAGCGTTCGCCCGTACCCACGCAGTCGTTTCGGGGTTACTCATCATCAGGAGGCGTTCGTTGTGTCTCTCGCTTCGGGGCCATGCACTGATCAAAGAGCCTGCGCGGAGCGAGGACGAGCCTTTTTGAACAGCACTGTCATTTCTTCGCTCGGGCTGCGATAGCCGCATGCCTCGAAGAATCGCTTCGCATTGCCCAGCGCCTTGACGTAGACAGGGACACCAGGAAACTCCGCTTCAACGGCGCTCAGTAGCGCCCGGCCGATGCCCGAGCCCTGGGCGTCCGGGTGGACAACCAGTTCACCGAGCATTGTCGTGAATGCCCCGTCGCTGAAGGCTGAGACATAGCCGAGAAGTGCGCCGCTGTCTGCACGTGCGTGGACGACGAGCGGGTAGGCCCGATGGGAGCGTTCGAACGATGCTTCGTCGTACCCGCTGCCCCAACCGACCAACGCCATCAGATGGCCAAACTCCTGCCAGGTGACGGTTCGTTCGTTCGAAATCGTGTAGTTCATGCCGAGGCGATTTTCCGCGCTTTGGCAGCGAGAGAACGAAAAAGGGCCACGCCACCCACGCGCCCCTTCCCCACAACTCACAGCTTCGGCGTGTACTTCACCGTGAACAGCACGTTGCGCGGATCGCCGTAGTTGTTGTTCCCGTTGGCCTCGCTGTAGGCCGGGATGTAGTAGCGCTTGTCGAAGACGTTGTTGATGTTGACGGCCAGCGCCACCTCCGGCGTCAGCTGGTAGGCCAGGCGTGCGCTCCACACGGCGAAGCCGGGCACCTTGTACGTGCGGTCGTAGCCCAGCGTGTGGCTCTGGATGCTGAAGCCGCCGCCCACGCTGAGCCGGCTCCAGTCGCCGGGCAACTGGTAGTTGGTCCACACGCGCAGCATGTGCTTGGGCGTCCACTGGCTGAAGATCTTGCCCTTGTTGTCGGGGTCTTCGAGGAATCGGGTGGTGTTGTAGGTGTAGCCCGCCGTGAGCTGCAGCCGCGGCGCGACCTCGCCGCTGACCTCGGCTTCGAAGCCCTGGCTGCGCACCTTGCCCGACGACTTGGAGCAGTACCAGCCGTCGCAGGCAAAGCCGCCGTCGCGGTCGGTCACGGCGCGGTTGGTGTGGTTGTAGCGGAACACGGCCAGCGAGGTGTTCAGGCGGCCATCCATCAGTTCGCCCTTCAGGCCCACCTCGTAGTTGCTGCCGATGATGGGCTTGAGCCCGTCGCCCGAGACGGTGCGCTCGGTCTGCGGCTCGAACACGTCGGTGTAGCTCGCGTAGGCCGACCATTGCTTGTTGAGCGCGAACACGAGGCCGACGTACGGCGTCACTTCGCCCGACGTGCTGACGGTGCTCGTGAAGCCCGCGGACTGGCTCGAGTAGAGGTAGTCGTACCAGCTCAGGCGCGCGCCGACGATGGCCGTGAGCGGCTCGGCCAACTGGGCCCGCCAGCTGCCGTAGATGCCCTTTTGCCGCACGTCGTAGTGCGTGTGGCTCTTCCCGCCGCCCGCCGCCATGATGGTGTCGTAGTTCTGCGCCGGGCGGTTGTGGTCGATGGCGAAGATGTTGCCGCCGCCGCTGAACCGGCGCGCATACCGGTCGGTCGACTCGAACTTCGAGTAGTTGGCGCCGATGGTCAGGTCGTGCTGCATCGACAGCGCGTCGAAGCGTCCGCGCAGGTAGACGTCGAAGCCGAGCTTGCGCGAATCGAAGCGGGTGTCCCAGTCGGCGAAGTTCAGCCCGCTGCCGTCGGCTTGCACGTCGCCGTGCATGCGCTGGTGCTGCGCGCTGTTCTTCTCGTTCATGCCGAGCGCGGAGAACTTCAGCTTCCACTTGTCGTTGAAGCGGTGCTCGGCGTCGACATACACCGTGGTCTGCTCGATGTCGCTGTGGTTCCACAGGGCGCCCGTGAACACGGAGCGCGGCAGGCCGATGTCGGTGCCGTCCGGGTAGCGCGGAAAACCGCGCAGCATCGGACGCCCCTTGGCGTGCGAGTGGCTCACGCCGAAGCCGACGGTGGTGTCGGGGGAAATGTCGTAGTCGATGGCGCCGTAGAGCGAGCGCGTCTTGCGCCACACGTAGTCGGTGAACGAGTGGCTGCGGTCTTCGTCGACCACCACGCGGCCGCGCAGCGTGCCTTCGGCATTGAGCGGACCGCCGGCGTCGAGTTGCGCGCCGTAGTGGTCCCACGAGCCCGCCTTGCCGGTGAGCGTGAGCGTCTTCTCGGGCTGACCGCGCTTGCGCACGAGGTTGATTGCGCCGCCCGGGCTGCCGGTGCCTTGCAGCAGGCCCGAGGCGCCGCGCAGCACTTCCACGCGGTCGAAGAACACCGTGTCTTCGGTGGCCCAGTTGCCCAGCGAGTACATGTTGCGCGGCACGGGCACGCCGTCGTATTGCCAGGCGTCGATCTGGAAGCCGCGCGACGTGAGGACCATGCCCGGCCCCACGCCCTTGACGCCCACCACGCCCGTGACGTTGTTGACCGCATCGCGCAGGTCGACGAGGCCCTGGTCGTCCATGCGCTGGCGCGTGATCACGCTGACCGATTGGGGAATGTCCTTGAGCGCCTGCTCGCCCTTGCCGAGCGTCAGCGCGCGCGCCGTGTACGAGCGCGTGCCTTCGGTGGTGGCGCTGCGTTCGGCCTCGGCCGTGACGGTGACCGGCGCGAGCGTGGTGCTGCCGTCGGCGCCGGTGTCTGCAGGGCCGCCGATGCTCGAGCGGCGCAGCGCATACGCGCCGCCCGCGCCACCCGCCGCCTCGAGGCCCGAGCCGGCCAGCAGCCGCGCGAAGCCTTCGGCCACGGCGTGCTGGCCCTGCAGGCCGGGCGACCGCTTGCCCTGCGTGAGGGCAGGCGGAATCGTGATGCTCACACCGGCAGAGGCGGCGAAGCTCGACAGTGCCTCGTCGAGCGGGCCGGGTGCGATGTTGTAGGCCTTGCGTGCTTCGGCCTGCGTGGCCTGTGCGTTGGGCACGCCCGACGTCTGCGCGGCGACCGGCCCGGCGGCGGCGCACGCCATGGCGAACAACGCGCCGTGCACGGCGAGCGACAGCGCACGCAACGAGACGGCGTCGGAATCAAGGGGGGACGGTCGGCGACGGGCCATGGATTTCTCTCTCTCCTGCAAGGGGTGTGAAGTTGCTGTTCCTCAAGGCTTCACACGCGAGGAAAGAAAAGGGGACAGGCCGCGACAGAAAAATCGCAGCGGCCGAAATCGCTGCCAGCACCCGACGCCTCAACCGCCCGGCGCCACCACCGTGACCCAGTAGCGCGTGCGAAAGAGCACGTCCACCGGCAAGGCCTGTGGCAGGCTGTCGAGCACCGGGCCGGTGTCGCGCAGCTGGAACACGCCCGACACGCGCAGGTCGGCCACAGCCGGATCGCAGCGCAGCACGCCGGGCCGGTAGCGGCCCAGCTCGGCGAGGAAGTCGTGCAGCCGCATGCTCCTGGCGCGCAGGACACCGCGCGACCAATCGTCGGCATCGGCGGCTGCCGCCGTGATCTCGCTGATGGCCGTCGAAGAGAACATGGCCTGCTCGCCGGCACGCACCACCGTCGCCAGGCTGCGTGCGCTGTCGGGGCGAATCTCGACCGCGCCGTCGAGCACCGTCAGATGGCTGCGATCGCCTTCGTGCTGCCGGACCACGAAGCGCGTGCCCAGCGCACGCAGGCGCCCCTGCGCGGTCTCGACGATGAAGGGGCGGTAGGCGGGGTCGGAAGAGGGCACGGCATCGGGTGCCGTCTCGATGAGTATTTCGCCCGCATGGAGCCGCACCACGCGCTGCGTCGCGCCATAGGCCACATCGATCGCGGTCGCGGTGTTGAGCTGCAGACGCGTGCCGTCGGCCAGACGCAGTTCGCGGCGTTCGCCCGTGGCGGTGCGGTGGTCGGCCAGCCATTCGCGTGCCGGCGACGCGCGCCAGGCCAGCCAGCCGGCAGGTGCCGCAGTCAGCAACACAGCGAGTGCCTTGACGGCTGTGCGGCGGTCGCTTCGCACCGCTCGGCCCAGCACCGGCATCGACAGCGCGCCCGGCAGCCTGCCGAACTTGCCGCTGACCTGCTCGGCGCGCTGCCAGGCCGCTTCGTGCGCGGGGTCGGCCGCCCGCCAGCGCGCCCATTGCGTGCGATCGGCCGCCGTGGCCTCGCCCGACTGCAGCAGGACGAACCATTGCGCTGCCTGTAGGGCGACGGCCTTGTCGACCCCGACCGCCATCGTGCGTTGCACCGTCACGCGACGAGCAGGATGCAGCGGGCCATGGCCTCGGCCATGTAGCGCTTGACGGTGCGCTCGCTCACGCCCAGCTTCGCGGCGATCTCCGCATAGCCCAGCCCTTCGAGCTGCGCCATCAGGAAGGCCTGGCGCACCGGCGGCGCCAGGCCGTCGAGCATGGCGTCGATCTCCTGCAGGGTTTCGAGAATGATCGCCTGCTGCTCGGGCGAGGGCGCGAGCGGCTCGGGCAATGCGCTCAAGGCCTCGAGGTAGGCCTGCTCCAGCGAACGCCGTCGGTACAGGTTGGCCAGCAGCCGCTTGGCAACCACCGTCAGGTAGGCGCGCGGCTCCCTCAATTGCCAGTCGCACTGCTTCTCGGGCGTGTGGTCTGGCGCGGTGAGGATGCGTAGGAAGGTGTCTTGTGCCAGGTCTGCCGCATCGAAAGCATTGCCGAGCTTCCTGCGCAACCAGCCCTGCAGCCACCCGTGGTGCTCGCTATAGAGGGTGTGGATGTGCGGGTGCAGAGCGGGATCGGCGGCCATGGCGGACGTAGTGCGGTGGCCAGGCCATCCAAATAAGAATTATTCTCATTGTATGGCGAATGTGCACCAATGGCTACGTTCGGGGCTGCGGCACCAGTTGAAGCTCGTTGCCGGCGGGGTCGCGCACTGTGGCGAGGATGCCGCCCCATGACTGCGGCTCGGGGAGGCCGCTGAAGGCGACGCCGCGTGACGAGAGTTCGGTGTACTTCGACTGGATGTTTTCCACGTCGAAAGACAGGCCTGTGAAGCGGCCCACCAAGGCCAGGTCTTCCGGTGGGGCATCTGCTTCGACACTTTCGACCACCAGGCTCATGGGTCCTGCGTCGAACACGCAAAAGCCCTGGTCGCGGCCGTCGGCCTTCAGGGGCAGGCCGAGGATCTCTTCATAGAAGCGGGAGGCGAGGGCGAGGTCCTGGACGAAGATGCGGGCGGTGTGAAGCTGCATGGGCTCTCCTGGCTGGGGGTTAGGCGCGTACTACCGAAAGGCGATTGACCGAGACGCTTATTTGCCCTCGGTTGGGCATTGAGGTCAGGCCCAACCCGACGCATTGCGCAAGCGTATGCCACTGGCATGCAGCGTGCTGTTCCAGACGCCACGCAAGGGCAGCAACGAGTCGACAACCCGCAACTCGGTGTGGCTGTCGTTCAAGGCCAGGGGAAGATTCGCGATTCTCTCGCAGCCCAGCGGACGCACCACGTTTCGACTGACGAACATGCCTGCGTCTTCAATGCACTCGAACGAGTGGACGGGAAACTCGTAGCGGAAGATCGAGCCAGATCGATGGCGATCCACCCAGGCTCGCTCTATGAAAGCAACGGCCTGTACGCCGCACGGAAGATCGCCCATCCACACCATTCGATCATCGTGGCTCGATGCCGAGTGCGCCCAGACAACGATGCGCGGGCACTCTCGCGGAAAGAGATACAGCCGCTGGTGATCGGCATCGATGGCCCACACGAGCGGGCTGTTGAGCCATTCCTGACCGGGTTTGCGAAGTGCCGGCTGGCGTACAGAGCGTGGCGTGAACTGGTCGATCTGACCGTCTTCGCTGAAGTGAAAGAGGCGCATGTCGGGGCGTCGAAGATGACAGTTGCGACGAAAAGGAAACGCGTCGTCAGCCGTTCGCACCGCCGTGGGCCGAAGGCATGCGTTCTCGGCGCCGATGGCGCGTGCTACTTCTTCGCAAGAAACGCTGCAACCAACGCATTCGCATGCCCATGACCCATCTGGTGCTGGGTCTTGAGCTGGCTCACGAGCTCCATGTGCTTCAGCGGACCCGCCGCCTGAAGAATGTCCATCCAATGCGCGATCGGCTGGCCGTAGGTCTTCTCGATGGAGGGGAAGTACGAGGCGGGTCCTTTTACCTTGGCGGTCTCGGTCATGGGCGGTTCTTTCGCGGGTGAAGAGTGAGGTTCGTGAAAGGGAGCGAGGCCATTCTTACAGCTGCCAGCTCCTGTTGCTGGCATTGGGCTGGATCAGGTCCCACATGTTCCCGCACAGGTCCTTGAAGACAGCCACGACCCCGTGCGGTTGCTCCTCCGGCGGGCGGACGAACTCGACGCCTGCGGCCTTGTACTTTTCGTAGTCGCGCCAGAAGTCGTCCGTGTACAGGAACAGGAACACGCGGCCGCCGGCCTGGTCGCCGATGGCGCGCTGCTGTTCTGGCGCCGACGCCTGCGCCAGGAGAAGGCAGGCCCCTTGTCCACCCTGAGGTTTGACCACGACCCAGCGCTTTCCTTGCGCAGGCACGGGCGTGTCTTCGACGAGTTCGAAGCCCAGTGTGCCGACGAAGAATTCGAGCGCCTTGTCGTAGTCGGGGACCACCAAGGAGACGAGGCCGAGTGATTGGTGCATGGGGTCTGGTCGGAAAAATCGGGGATGGTAAGGCGATCAAGTCGACCTGCGACAGGGAAGATGGTCTGCGCTTGCCCGATCGCACGCCGAGCTGTCGAGCACCTGTGGCCGGATGCGGCGCGTGTCACGGCGTGGTTTTATCGCTGACATTCAATCAGCGTTGCAAAGGAATCCCGCCATATCAAAGAAGCTTCCCGATAAGTGCACCTAAGAGTGCGCCTGCCGCGCTTGAAAGAGCGACCCACCAGCGTTTGTCCTTCTGATGCTCAAGAGCCCTCGAGTGCATGCTTACTGCGGTGTCCACGAGAGCCTTAATATCGGATGACGACAAGGGGTTGCGCGACATGCGAGCGCTCCTCTCCGCCGGGAGCGCTCGGTATTCCTCGGCCGTAAGAACTCGCTCGTTATCTACGTCGTAGCGCCTAGGAAACTGTCGGCGCCAAACCAGTGAAGCCCTCTCCTTGGCTCCGTCTAGGCGAAAGAACTCCGGGTGCTCGGCAAACACGGTCTTCCACTTCTCAGCCTGAGTCTTGTCTGCAGTCAGGCGGTCCGCCCAATCTTCAAATGAGAGCTTGTAGAACTTATAGACGGCCATTGCTTGCAGAGCTGCAATGACGTCGCCTAGTCGATTGGCATCCCGAAGGTATGGCGAATCTGTCAAGGCATCCCGCCGCCAGAAAAATCGCATTGTTAGCTCCAGTTGTTCATTTCGTGAGCCGCGAATTTTCGATCCGTAGCAACTCCAAGTGTGCGATGCGGTCGATCGCTTTCTTATCGGATCATCGCCTGTCTTGCCGCACCTGAAGGTGCGTAGATCTTTATCTTGCGGCGCAAGAATTCTCTGAGATTGGAGGTCGTCTCCGGTCGTTAGAAAGCGTCGAAGCGACAGGGCCCGCGACGCGCACTTCACGGTGCCGCTGCGCAACCTTCGGGCTTGAAAATCCGTGTGGTCGAACCCGGAAACTTTTCAAGTTTTGCCGTTGGCCGCGACGGGCGCGGGACCAACTCTCCGCCGCAGTTCGGACATGTGCCTGCGAGGCGTTGGTTCGCGCAATCACTGCAGAACGTGCACTCGAAAGAACAGATGCGGGCATCGGCCGAATCCGGCGGCAAGTCTCGGTCGCAGCATTCACACCCGGGGCGCATTTGGAGCATGGCGAAGCCTCAGAGAGTTGAGTCGGTCGAGCTTAAACGAAGGTGTGCTCGCCGATGCATGGCGAGCACGGGAGGCTGGCGCGTGTTGCCGCACGACGAGGCCGCGTGCGGGCATCGCGATAGTCAGGCTGTCGGCCCGGCGGGTCCGAGTGCCAGGCTCATCGGCTGCACCATCAGGGGTGAGTGTTCCCGCAGCGGCTCCAACGCACCATCGGGGCGGAAGCTGCACGCCGTGTACAGGCGCATCGCGGGCGTGTCTGCGACAGTGACTCCCAGGCCCACGCGTTTCATCCCTGCACGCGCGGCCCAGGAAACCGCCGCTTCGAGCAAAGCGCGACCGGCCCCGATGCCTCGTGAGGCGGGGTCGACCCACATCTGAAACAGATGAGCGACAGCCGGTTCATCGCCGGACACCTTGCACCAGATCAGGCCGCAGGCATCGGTGCGGTTGAACGCGAAAAGCACACGGTCTTTCCCGGATGAAGTCGCCGCGGCAATGCGAGCGGACCACATCGCATCGGTTCTCGTGGCCTCTGCCTCGTACGTGCTTCCGAAGGCGTCCGGCGAGTCGAGCAACGCCCGCAGGCGCAGGTCTCGATAGGTCTTCCATTCATCGGGTTTCGCTGGTTGCACCGAGATATCTGCGGTCGGGTTCATGGACGATCGTTCATTCCTGAATTCATTGGCGGATGTCGCGACGCATGCGGTTCAACCGGCTGCTCATGATCCACGCAACCACCGGCCCGATCACCATCCCAGCCAGGCAGCTCCACACAACGACATGGCTCTTGAGTTCGAGCAGCCAGGTGAGCATCGGGTACTGCGCCGCCACGGCGTCCGGGAAGCTCCACCAATAGGAAGAGCCGCGGCTGGCGCCCGTGCGATGCTTGGTGCCGTCGAGCCAGTAGGCGGCCAACGGTGCAAGGCCCAGATAGGCAAACATCGCCGCCCAGGGGCCGAGCACGATGGCGCCCAGGAAGGTGTCGATGAAACGGGAGCGCATCGATTTACCGCTCACGCATGCGCCGCCAGATCAGGTCCGCCGCCTCGCTCGCACTCACCAGCGCCGAGTCGATGACCAGGCGGCTCGTGACCCAAGCCTCGTAGTCGTGCCCAAGCACAGCCTCCCAACTCGGCAACGCAAAGCCCGCAATGTCGGCTTCCCGGCTCTCCACGCGTCGGCGGTGTTCAACAACGTCAGAGCACACGAACTCCACCTCCACCACATGCGACGACGTCTCGGCGGCCACAGCCCGCCACGCCTCACGCGTGACCGGCAGCGGGTTGACGCAATCAGCAACCACGGACATGCCGAGCGCAAGGTTGGACCGAGCCAGCGCGTAGGCCACGACGTAGCCCGCCGGGCCCACGTCGTCAGTGCGCCCGCTTGCGGTCTTCAGTGCGTGCTCGATGGCGTCGATGCGCAGGTACACCGACGGGGCACGCGCCACGAGTTCGCGCGCGATGGTGGTCTTGCCTGTGCCTGGCAGTCCACTCAGGACGATCAGGGTTCGATGTTCCGAAGTCGATCTCATGGAAGGGGATGGCGTCTGCGAAAGGCCGTTCGTCGGCGATCGTACCCACCATTCGTTCATGCGGGCCCGTCGACCCGTCAGATCAGCGGCACTGTCGCTTCCTTCAGCACGCGCAGCACGAAGTGCGACTTGCTATGGCGAATGCCGGGAATCTTGTAGAGCTTCTCGCGCAGCAGTCGCTCGTAGTCGCGCGTGTCGCGCACGGCGATGCGGATGTAGTAGTCGTAGTCGCCCGACACGAGGTAGGCCTCCTGGATCTCGGGAATGGTGGCGAGGGTGCGGCCGAAGTCGTACAGGGTTTCGTCGGTGTGGCTCTCGAGGGTGACCTGCACGATGACCGAGTCGTGGTACCCCAGCTTGGCCGGGTCGACGTCGACGGTGTAGCGCTTGATGACGCCCGAGGCCTCGAGTTTCTTGATGCGCGTCCAGCAGCTGGTGGGCGACAGGCCGACCTCGTTGCCGATCTCCTGCAGGGTCTTGCGCGAGTCGAGCAGCAGCACCCGCAGGATCGCCAGATCGGTCTTGTCGAAAGATCCTTCGCTGTCTGACGATGTTTGGCGATTGGTTTTCATGTTTCGAGCTTAAATAGCCAAAAGAAAGAAGCAAATTCTGCCTCAAGAGCGGAAGAATTGACGGCATGCGACTGCTCGACCTTCCCCCCACATCCTCGCCCTCCCTCTCGCCGGCCATGCCCGAGACCCCACCCCGCGTGCGCAACGGCGCCGAAGCGCTGCTCGACACGCTGGTCGAGTGCGGCGTCGACACGATCTTCGGCTACCCCGGCGGCGCGGCGCTGCCGCTGTACGACGCGCTGCACGGCGAACCCCGGCTGCGCCATGTGCTGGTGCGCCACGAACAGGCGGCGGTGCATGCGGCCGAGGGCTATGCGCGCAGCACGGGCCGCGTCGGCGTGGTGCTGGTCACGTCGGGGCCGGGCGTGGGCAACACGATCACGGGGCTGCTCGACGCGATGAGCGATTCGGTGCCGGTGCTGTGCATCAGCGGGCAGGTGTCGACGGCGGTGATCGGCACGCAGGCTTTCCAGGAAAGCGACGCGCTGGGCATGTCACGCCCGGTGACCAAGTGGAACCGGCAGGTGCGCGCGGCCGACGACGTGCCCGCGCTGGTGCGCCGCGCGCTCGACATCGCCACCACCGGCCGCCCCGGCCCGGTGCTGCTCGACGTGCCGAAGGACATCCAGCTCATGCGCCTCACGCACGGCGCCGCGCCGGCCCCGCTGCGCGCGCTGCGCACGGGCCGCGCGCCGCTGCCGCCGCGGGCGATGCTGCAGCGCGCCGCCGACCTGATCTCGACCGCGCGCCGGCCGGTGCTCTACGGCGGCGGCGGGCTCATCAACTCGGGGCCGGCGGCCTGCGAGGCGTTCACGCAACTCGTGCACCGGCTGCACGCGCCATGCACGCTCACGCTGATGGGGCTGGGCGCGTTCCCCGCGTCCGACCCGAAGTTCGTCGGCATGCTGGGCATGCACGGCATGCTCGAAGCCAACCTCGCGATGCACGAGGCCGACCTGGTGGTGTGCGTGGGCGCGCGTTTCGACGACCGCGTGACGGGCAAGCTCGACGAGTTCTGTCCGCACGCCCGCAAGATCCACATCGACATCGACCCCGGCAGCATCAACAAGGTGGTGCACGTCGACGTGCCGATGGTGGGCGACTGCGGCGCCATCGTCGAAGCGCTGCTGGGGCTGCTGCCCGACGAGTTTGCGCCCGAGCGGCTGGCGCCGTGGTGGGCGCGCATCGAGCGCTGGCGCGCCGAAGACTGCCTGGCCTTCACCCCGTCGACGGAAGAGATCCTGCCGCAGCAGCTGATGTCGTCGCTGCAGCGGGCCATCGCGGGCCGTGATGCGATCGTCTCGACCGATGTGGGCCAGCACCAGATGTGGGCCGCGCAGTACCTGCGCTTCGACAGCCCGCGCCACTGGCTCACCTCGGGCGGCGCCGGCACCATGGGCTACGGGTTGCCCGCGGCCATCGGCGCGCAGATCGGCCACCCCGACGCGCTCACGGTGTGCGTGAGCGGCGACGCCTCGGTGCTGATGAACATCCAGGAGCTGTCGACCGCCATGCAGCATCGCACCCCGGTGAAGCTGGTGCTGAGCAACAACGGCTACATGGGCATGGTGCGGCAATGGCAGGAGCTGAACCACGGCAACCGCCTGAGCCACAGCTGGAACGAGGCGCTGCCGGATTTCGTGGCGCTGGCGAAGGCTTTTGGGTGGGGGGCGCGGCGGGTGTCGGACCCTGCGGAGCTGGAAGAAGCGCTGGCCGAATGCCTGGCGAGCAAGGGACCGTTCTTTCTGGACGTGCAGGTGGCGGCGCAGGAGAACTGCTTCCCGATGATGCCGTCGGGGTGTGGGCACCACCGGGTGATGCTGGCGAAGGACCGGTGGTACGAAGAAGAAAGCTGAGGGCCGGTCCTCGCACTCGCTCACATCACGAGTGCCCGTCCACCCGCATCTGGAACAGGAAGTAGGGCGGAATGCACGCCCCGCGTCCTTCGGGCTGGCCTTCGGCCTGCGCGCAGATGTAGTCCTCGCGGCAAGGCTGTTGCGCCGAGCAGCTGCGCAGATTGCCGGGCCGCGTGTGCTTGCTCAGGCAATCGCCGAAGGGCTGCTTGGCTGCCAGGCACTGGTTGAAGTCGCTGAGGATGGCGATGCCGCCGCAGGTGCCGTTCGGGTCCTTCGGATCGCAGCGGCCCGAGCACATGCCGCCGGGGAAGCCGACCGAGGTTTTCTCGCACACAGAGTCCGCGCCTTCGCAGGTCGTGGCGGCGGTGCGCGGCAGCTTCTGCGCGCGGTCGCGCCACGGGTCGGCCGAGACGGTGATTCGCGTGGGCTCGCAGCTGGCGCCGACGGTGGCTTTGTCGGGCAAGGCGTTCGCATCGTCCGGCGAGGCCAGCGGGCGGAACGGGTCGGGCACGGGCGTCGTCAACGCGGCCTTCACATAGCGTTCGCGTCGCGCCAACTCATCCTGCAAGTGCGGCGAGTGCGGCAGCGCGAGCGCGTTGCCGGTCGTGAAGGTGCGCGAGGCGCCGCGCCGGTCCACGCCCAACAGGTGAAAGCCCGCGACCGCGCGGCTCTGGTGGCAGCCGGCGCAGCTCAGGTCGTCGAGACGGCGCAGCACGGCCTGCGGTGACTGCAGCGTGCGGCTGCCGGGCACGGGCTGCCAGTCGCCGGGCGCGAACAGCTGTTCGAAGGGGCGGTTCGCCAGGCGCTCGAGGCCGCGCGGCGCCACGGAGACCGACTCGGTGGCCAGGAAGCGATCGGGGATGCGCACGGTGGCGCTGTCGAGCGCGCGCAGCGTGTCGGGTTGCTGCAGCCACTGCAGCAGCGCCTTGCGCAGCGGGGCGTCGGCCTTGAGCTTCGCGACGTCGGGCGTGTTCTCGAGCGGACCCGCGTCGAAGCGCTGCGTGCCCGCGTTCCAGCGGAAGGCGCGCAGCAGGTACTCGGCATGGCCGCCGAGGTCGGGCCGCACGGCCGAGGGCCAGCGCACGCTCTGCAGGTTGGTCGTGACCTGCGCGATGCGGGCCTGCGCGAGCCGCGGCGGCGCGAGCGGGCCGTCGGCCGACACGAGCCAGCGGCCGAGCGCTTCGTCTTTCATCGACGCCTGCGGCGGTTGCCAGCGCCGCGCGGCGCTGGCGCAGCTGCCGTCGGCATCGGGCGCGTCGCCGCGCAACTCGACGGCGACGGTCATCGGCAGGCGCGACTGCATCGCGGCCGAGCGATACGCCAGCCGGTACACGAGCCGCGTCTCGCCGCAGGCGCCGGGCTGGAACGGGCGGCGGTCCATGCGGTTGGCGACGCCGACCAGCTCGAAGAAGGCGTCGGGGCTGGCGAGCCAGCGCGCGTCGAAGATCCGGTGCGGGTAGCGCGCAATGCCGACGCCGGCCTGCGGGTCGCGGCGCTGCAGGGCGGCGAGGCTGGCCTTCAGCGGGTCGGCAATCGATTGCCAGGCGGGCGAACGAGCGAGTGCCTGGTTGGTGGCGATGCCGCTGGCCGCAGAGGGCACGTCGAACCAGCGGCCGAAACCGGCGCCGGCTTTCTCGGCGGCCTGCAGCGCGACGGGCGAGGTGACGAGCAGTACCGGGTCGGCCGCGTGGGCGAGGGAGGATGCGAGCGCGAGGCCGGCGGTCAGAAGGTGAAGTAGGCGTGGCACGCGGACGATTGTGCCGCCGCGAGTCAGCCCGCCACCGTCAACGCCATCTGCTGCCGCATGAGCCCGGCCACGGCCACGCCCTGCGGATCGCCCAGCCGTTCCAGCGCGGCGATCACGCCCTTGCGATCGTCTTCCGACCGGTCCTGGTTGAGCTTGAACTTGCCTTCGAGCACGCGCACCGGAATCTCGACCGCCGCGATCATGTCCAGGCGTGGCGCCACGAAGTCGAAGGGCATGGCATCGAAGTCCCAGTTGCCGCCCAGCGGCGTGTCGTACAGCGCGACAGTGCGGCGCAGCACGGCATGGATGGCCGTGCGCTCCTCGATCACGCGGGGCGTGCCGCGCGCGTGGATCGCGGTGTAGTTCCAGGTCGGGAAGGTGCTCTGCTTCACGTACCAACTGGGCGTGACGAAGGCATGTGGCCCCTGGAAGATGGCGAGCACCTCGGCGCCCGCACGCAACTCGTCGAACTGCGGGTTCTTCTTCGACAGGTGCGTGGTGAGCAGGCCGGGGCCGTCGTCCTGCGCGTCGAGCAGGAAGGGCAGGTGCGTGGCGCTGGCGCCCGACGGGCCGACGGTGATGAGCGTGCCGAAGCTCCAGGCGCGGATGCCGGCGTGCAGCGTCGCGAGGTCGTCTTCGATGTACGGCTTGGGCGTGTACATGGCGAGGGCTTCAGCGCGCGGCCAGCGTGTGCATCCAGCGGGCGGCGTCGTCGAAGGCGCGGCCTGCCACGTCGGCGATCGAAACCGCTTCGAGAAAACCGTGGATCGTGCCGGGGTAGAGCACGTCGGTCACGGCCACGCCGGCTTCGCGCAGCCGTGCGGCCATGAGCACGCTGTCGTCGTGCAGTGGGTCGCACTCGGTGATCGCGAGGCACGCGGGCGGCAGGCCCTCGAGTCGCGCCGTGAGGCTGGCCAGGCGCGGGTCGCGAAAGTCTTCGGGCCGGCGCAGATACAGGCCATAGAACCACACCATCATGTGCAGCGACAGGCCGTACTCGCCCGCGCCGTAGCGCACCACCGACTCGCGGTACAGCTCGGTGCTGTAGGCGCCGTAGTTCAGCAGCATGCCCAGCGGCAGCGCCTCGCCCGCGTCGCGCAGCACGAGGCAGGCGCCCACCGACAGGTTGGCGCCCGCCGAGTCGCCGCCGATGAAGAGCTGCGCGGGGTCGATGTCGAGCGTGCCAGCGTTCGTCGCGAGCCAGCGTATCACGTCGACGCACTCGTCGTGCGGCTGCGGAAACTGCGCCTCGGGCGCCCGCGTGTAGTCGATGCCGATGACGGCGATGCCCGCGCGGCCCGCGTACTCGCGCATCACGCGGTCGTGGGTGTCGAGGCTGAACAGCACGAAGCCGCCGCCGTGGATGTAGACCAGCGCGCCCTGCAGCCTGCGCGTCGGGGGGTAGTGCACGCGGATGCGCACGTTGCCGTGGCGCGTGGGCACCTGCTGTTCGACGGTGCGCGCCATCGTCGGGCCGCCTTCGGTCCACGGGGCGCGCACCTTCTCGGCGTTGGCGCGGCCTTCGGCAATCGGGATGGTGTGGCGCTTCGGATAGCGGCTGCCCTCGGCCGCCATGAGGCGCATGAACTCGACGATCTGCGGATCGAGCGGGGGCGGGGCGGTAGGGTTCAGCCAGGTGGCGGGCAAGGGGTTGGCAGTCACGCAAACACTTTCTCGGGAGGGCAGGAGACAGATTCGGCCAGTGACGCGAGCGGCCGAGGCGTGGCCGCCAGCAGCGCCTGCGTGTAGGCATGGCTCGGCTGGTCGAACACGGCGTCGCGCGGGCCTTGCTCGACGATGCGGCCGCGCTCCATCACGACCACGCGGTCGGCGATCTGCTCGACGGCCGCGAGGTCGTGGCTGATGAACAGGCACGCAAAGCCGTGGTGCGCCTGCAGGCTCTGAAAGAGCCGCAGCACCTGCGCCTGGATGGTCATGTCGAGCGCGGACACGGGCTCGTCGGCCACCACGAAGGCCGGCCGGCGCACCAGCGCGCGCGCAATCGCCACGCGCTGGCGCTGGCCGCCCGAGAGTTCGTGCGGGTAGCGCGCGCCCAGGCCGTCCAGGCCGACTTCGTCGAGCGTTTCGTGCACGCGCTTCACGCGCGCGGCGGCATCGAGCGCGGGCAGGTGGCGCAGCGGTTCGGCCACGATGTCCTGCACGCGCATGCGCGGGTCGAGCGACGAGAACGGGTCTTGGAACACGAGTTGGCAGGCGAGCCGGAAGCGGTGCAGCGCGGCGCGGTCGGCGCTGCGCACGTCGTCGCCGCGAAACAGAATCTGCCCCGCGTGCGACGGCGCGAGCCGCAGGATGGCGCGGCCCAGCGTGGTCTTGCCCGAGCCGCTGCCACCCACCAGCGCGACCATCTCGCCAGGGTGGATGTCCAGGTCGAGCTGGTCGATGACCTGCACCGGCGCATGGCGCTTGAAGAAGCCGGCGCGCGGGCCGGGGTAGCTCACGCACAGGCCGCGCACCTGCACCAGTGGCTGCTGCGCCGCGACCGGGGCCGGCTTCGCGGCCTGGCGGCGCGGCAGGGCGTCGACCAGCTTGCGGGTGTAGGGCTGCTTCGGGTCGACGAGGATGGCGGGCACGTCGCCCGTCTCCACGAGCTTGCCTTTCTCCAGCACGATGGCGCGCTGCGCATAGCGCCCGACCAGCCCGAGGTTGTGCGTGATGAGCAGCACGGCCGTGCCCTGGTCCTTCGCGAGGCCGACCATGAGGTCGAGCACTTCGCGCTGGCTCAGCGTGTCGAGCGCGGTGGTCGGCTCGTCGGCAATCAGCAGGCGCGGCTGGAGCAGCATCACGCTGGCCAGCATGATGCGCTGGCGCATGCCGCCCGAGAACTCGTGCGGGTAGGCGTGCAGGCAGCGCTCGGGGTCGGCGATTTGCACGCGGCGCAGCATGTCGAGGCAGCGTGCGCGAATCTCGGTGGCCGACAGCTTCGTGTGCATGCGCAGGCCTTCGGCCATCTGCTCGCCGATGCGGTGCACCGGGTTGAGCGAGACCATCGGCTCCTGGAACACCATGCCGATGCCGGGCCCGCGGATGGGGCGCATGGCCTTCACGTCGCGGGTGCTCAGGTCTTCGCCGTCGAACACGATCTGCCCGCCGCTTTGCGCGATGCCGGGCGGCAGCAGCTGCAGGATGGCGCGCGCGGCCATGGTCTTGCCGCTGCCCGATTCGCCCACCACGGCAAGGAACTCGCCGGGGCGCACGTCGAACGAGAGGTCGTGCACCAGCGTCTGGGCGCCGCCGTGCAGGTCGATCTTCAGGTGCCGCACGGAAAGCACGGGCGCTGCGGAAGAGGAGGAATGGGTCATGACTTCTCCGTGCGCGGGTCGAGCCGGTCGCGCAGCGATTCGCCCAGGAGGTTGATGCCCAGCAGCGTGAGCGCGATGCACAGGCCCGGCACCAGGCACAGCCACACGGCCGAGGCCATGTAAGGGCGTGCGCTGGAGAGCATGTTGCCCCAGGTGGGCGCGGGCGGTGGCACGCCCAGGCCGAGGAAGCTCAGGGCGCTTTCCGACAGCAGCACCCAGCCGAACATGCTGGTGGCCAGCACGGCGACGGGTGCCACGCAGTTGGGCAGGATGTGGCGCCACATGGTGTAGATCTCGCCGTTGCCGATCATGCGCGAGGCCTCGACGTACTCGCGCTCGCGCAGCGACAGCACGGTGCCGCGCACCACGCGCACCACCGAGGGCGCATACGCCATGCTCAGCGCGAGCACGATGCCCCACTGGTTGGCGCCCACGATCACCATCACGCCCAGCGCCAGCAGCAGGCCCGGAAAGGCCAGCAGCGTGTCGTTGAAGGCCATGAGCACGCGGTCGGTCCAGCCGCGCACGAAGCCGGCGAGCACGCCCACCACGAGGCCGACGGCGGTCGCCAGCGCCACCGTGAGCAGTGCGATGAGGCAGCTGGTGGAGGCCGCGCGCATGGCGCGGCTGGCCACGTCGCGCCCGAACTCGTCGGTGCCCAGCCAGTGCGCGGCCGAGGGCGGCTGCAGCTTGCCGCGCAGGTCGATGCCCAGCGGGTTGTAGGGCGTCCACAGCGCGGCCACCAGCGCCAGGACCAGCAGCACGCCGATGAGCACGCCGCCCACGAGGGTATGGGTCTTGATCTTTTTCACTGCACCGACACCCGGGGATCGAAGAGGGGATAGCACATGTCCACGATCAGGTTGATGACCACGTAGATGCAGGCCGTGAACAGCAGGCAGCCCTGCAGCACCGGGTAGTCGCGCGCGAAGATCGAATCGATCATCAGGCGGCCCAGGCCGGGCAGGGTGAACACCGTTTCGAGCACCGCGATGCCGCTCAGCAGATGGCCCAGGATGAGGCCGATCATGGTGAGCGTGGGGTTGAAGGCGTTGGGCAGCACATGGCGGCGCAGCACCTGCGACTCGGGCACGCCCTTGGCGCGCGCGTGCGTCACGTATTCGAGCCTCAGCACCTCGATGGTGCTGGCGCGCGACATGCGCGTGAGCACGCCGGTCTCGACCAGCACCAGCGTGACGATCGGCAGGATTACGTAGAGCAGGCCCTGCGAGAAGTCTTCCGACATGGGCACGTAGCCCACCACCGGCAGCCAGTGCAGGTACTGGCCGAAGAACATCAGCAGCAGCAGGCCGAGCCAGAAGCTCGGCACCGACAGCATGAGCGTGGCCGCGCCGATGATGGCGAGGTCGGTCGGCCGGTCTTTGCGCCAGGCGGCGACGAGGCCGGCGGGCACGGCGATCAGCGAGGCCAGCGCCACGGCGGTGAGCACGATCACGGCGCTCACGTGAAAGCGCTCCCAGATCAGCGGCAGCACGGCCAGGCCGTTGGTGGTCGACACGCCCAGGTCGCCGGTGAGCGCGTGGCGCAGCCACACGACGTACTGGGTGACCAGGGGCTGGTCCAGCCCCATCTGCTGGCGGGCGAGTTCGAGCTGCGCGGGGTCGGCGCCTTCGCCGAGCATGAGCTGCACCGGGTCGCCCGGAATCAGCCGCATGAGCGTGAAGACGGCAATCGACACCAGCAGCAGCGTCGGGACCGTCATGGCGATCCGGCGCAAGAGGTAGGCAAGCATGGCGGCGGCGCCCCGTCAGCCGCGCGCGTCGAGCCGGACGTTCCAGAACCGCGGCTTGGCCGGCGCCCAGCCCTTGAAGCCGGTCACGCTCTTGCGCATGGCGGTGGCGTCGCTGGCGTTGAAGAGCACGACCATCGGCACGTCCTGCAGCATCTGCTTGTGCAGCTCGTCGAACAGCACCTGGCGGCGCGCCTTGTCGCGCGAGACCATGCTTTCGGTGAGCCGGGTCTGCGCGGCGGCGTTGTCCCACACCTTGCGCGGCTGCGTGGCCTTGTCGCCGGACACCATCTCGTAGTTGAGCGAGGGGTCGATGCGTGCCGAGTAGATGAAGGCCATGCTCTGGTACTGGCCCTTGGTGTAGCGGTCGAGCTGCGTGGCCCAGTCGAGCACTTCGAGTTCGATGTTGATGCCGGCCTCGGAGGCCATGGCCTGCACCAGCACGGCGGCCGAGTACAGCGCCTCGTAGCGCTTGTTGGCGACGAGCTTGATCGGCTGGCCGCGGTAGCCGGCTTCGCCCAGCAGCTTCTTGGCACCGGCGATGTCGCGCTTGTAGCCGCCGGCCTGCACGGGGCTGTAGAACGGGCTGGACGAAGGCACGACCGAGTTGTTGACGGCCGACAGGCCCTCGGTGACCGACTTGGCGATTTCGGGCGTGTCCAGCGCCAGTGCCAGCGCGCGGCGGATGCGCACGTCTTTCAGCAGCGGGTCGGTGGTCTGCAGCAGCAGCGCCACCATGGTCATGACCGGCGTGGTGTCGACGCGCACGTCGCTGCGCCCGCGCATCTCGACCACGTCGGCCGGGCTGGGGCTGATGAAGGCGTCGATGCCGCCGCTGTAGAGCGCGGCCTTGGCCGCGGCCGAGTCGGGAATGACGACGAAGCGCAGGTTCTCGATCTCGGCCTTCTTGCCGCCCGTGAGGCCGTCGCGCGCCTCGGGGCGCGAGCTGTAGCCGTCGAAGCGCGTGAGCTCGATGTACTGGCCGCGCTTCCACTCCTTGATCTTGTAGGGGCCGGTGCCCACGGGCTCCTTCCACTGGCCGTCGGCGCCGAGCGAGCTGCGGTGCAGGATGGCGGCGCCGCCGCAGTCGGGGCGCGCCATCATGGTGAGAAACAGCGCGCTCGGGCGCTCGATCTTGAAGACCACCGTCTTGGGCGTGGGCGCTTCCACCGCGAGCACCTTGGTCATGCCCTTGCCGTCGAACTCGGGCAGGCAGCGCCAGCCGCTGGTGGGCTTCAGGTAACGCTGCCAGCTCCACACCACGTCGTCGGCCGTGAGCACCGCGCCGTTCTGGAACTTCACGCCGTCGCGCAGGGTGAAGGTGTAGGTCAGGCCGTCGGCCGAGGTGTCGACCTTGCTCGCGAGCATCGGGCCGACGGAGGTGTCTTCGCGCAGCGCGACCAGGCCTTCGACCACATGGATGAGCACGTTGTCGGTGTTGTCGTCGCGGTTGCCGCCGGGGTCGGTGGAGCGGATGTCGGAGTTGATCTGGATCCGCATCGTCTGGCCGGCCGGAGCCTGGGCGAAGGCCGCGCTGGCGGCCAGGCCGAGGCCGAGGACCAGCGCGGCGGCGGTGCGCGCAGCGGGAGGGAGGGACGGGGGCGTGGGCAGGTTCATGGCAACACTCCTGGCGATGGCTGGGCGGGGCGGGCGGATCAGAGGGAATACTCGGTGAAGCGGTGCGCCTTGAAGGGCGCCGGCGCGATGCGCATCTTTCGTGCCGCCGGGTCCATGACGATGGTCGCCACGGTGGCCGACGAGGCACCGCCGGGGCCCGCGCTCGGGCTGCGGCACACGGCGCGCGGCGCGCCGAAGCGGTCCTGCAGTGCGTCGAGCACGTCCTGCTCGGTGAGCAAACCTGCCGCGCGCTTGTTGTGCAGCGCCTCGGTCACGCGGCGGTCGCGGTAGAGCGAATCGGGCGTGGTCTCCAGGCTGCGGTCGACCACGCGCGCCAGCGCGGCCGGGGTCTTGAAGTGGTTGGCGTGCACCAGGATGCCGCCTTCGGGCTGCTGCCAGAACACCTGCTCGGGGCAGGTCTCCAGGCTCACGGCCTCGCCCTCGGCGTGCGTGATGATCATGTTGTTGGAGATCGAGCGCGCGCTGCGGCACACCACGCCCAGCGCGTTGGCGTACAGCGTCGACTGCAGAATGCCGCGACGGATCAGCGCCAGCGGCACGCCTTGCTGCTTGCCGTCGTTGTCGGCCTTGATGAAGTTGCCGGTGACGGCGATGCCCGCGCTGTTGAGCCCCGCGCGTGCCAGCGTGCCGGCCTCGGCGAAGGTGAGCATGGCCGGGCCTTCGTCGGGCTGGATGCGCAGCACCACGCCGAGCTCGAGGCTTTCGACGCGCCAGTCCCAGTTCTGCGCATGGATGAGCTTGCCGTCGCGCGCGGCCGAGGGCATGACGACCACGCCGGTGCAGCCGTCGGGCGGCTCGGTGGCTTCGAGCTGCTGGAAAGCGTAGAGCATTTCGCTGCGCGCGTTGAGCGCCACGATGTCCTCGGCCGGCACGCCCGCGCCTTCGCCCACGCCCTCGATCTCGCGCAGCATGCCGGCGTCGAAGGCCTCGACCATCGGCATGAAGCGGCGCGCCAGCGCGCGCGTGCGCTCCCAGCTCAGGCCCACGCGCTCGAAGGCGGCGCGGTAGGTGCGCAGGCTCAGGTCGATGCGGTCGCCGGCGGCGCGGCCGTACTGGCGCCCGCGCTGCTGTGCGTCGCCTTCGATGTCGTACAGGGGGAACGATTCGATGTCCATGGTGTGTCTTGTCTCCGGGGCTTGTCTTGTGTGTGCGATGCAGCCTGAGGTGCTCAGGCTGCCGTGTCGGTGGCTTGTGCGGTCTGCGCGATGGCGGCGCGCAGGCTGTCGATGATCTGGTCGATGTGCCGGCGCTCCAGCGTGAACGGCGGCGACAGCGCAATGGTGTCGCCCACCGAGCGCACCAGCACGCCGCTTTCGTCCAGGCAATGTTGCGCCACCGCCTGCGCATGCGTGCCGGGGCCCGAGGCCCAGCCTTGCAGCTCGATGCCGGCCAGGAGGCCGACATTGCGCACGTCGATCACGCCCGGCAGGCCGCGCAGGCTGTGCAGGCCGTCTTCGAAGTAGGGCGACAGCTCGGCGGCGCGGGCGATGAGGCCGTCTTCGGTGTAGGCGTCGAGCGTGGCCATGGCGGCGGCGCAGGCCAGCGGGTGGCCCGAGTAGGTGTAGCCGTGCGACAGCTCGACCGCGCTCACGCTGCCGTGCATGAAGGCGTCGTGCACCGCGCCGCGCATGAGCACCGCGCCCATCGGCACGGCGCCGTTGGTCAGGCCCTTGGCGGTGGTGATGAGGTCGGGCGTCACGCCGAACAGGTCGGACGCGAAGTTGCTGCCCACGCGGCCGAAGCCGGTGATGACCTCGTCGAAGATCAGCAGGATGCCGTGCCTGTCGCAGATCTCGCGCAGGCGCTTCAGGTAGCCGCGCGGCGGCGGCAGCACGCCGGTGGAGCCGGCCACGGGCTCGACGATCACGGCGGCGATGGTCGAGGCGTCGTGCAGCGAGACCAGCGCCTCGAGCGCGTCGGCCTTGTCGATGCCGTGCGGCGGCTCGCCGCGCGAGAAGGCGTTGCGCGCCAGGTCGAGCGTGTGCGGCAGGTGGTCCACGCCGTTGAGCAGCGGCCCGAAGGTGCTGCGCTGGCGCCCGATGCCGCCCACCGAGATGCCGCCGAAGCCCACGCCGTGGTACGAGCGCTCGCGCCCGATGAGCCGGTAGCGGCCCGCGTCGCCGCGCGCCCGGTGGTAGGCCACGGCGATCTTCAGCGCGGTGTCGACCGACTCGGAGCCCGAGTTGGTGAAGAACACGTGGTCCATGCCGGCCGGCGCCATCTGCGTGAGGCGCTGCGCCAGCGTGAAGGCGGCGGGGTGGCCGATCTGGAAGTTGGAGGCGTAGTCGAGCACGTCGATCTGCGCCTTCATCGCCGCGCTGACCCGCGGGTTGCGGTGCCCGGCGTTCACGCACCACAGGCCGGCGATGGCGTCGAGCACGCGGCGGCCGTCGGCCAGGTCGTAGTACAGGCCCTCGCTGCCGACGATGAGGCGCGGCGCTTGCTTGAACTTGCGGTTGGGCGTGAAGGGCATCCAGAACGCGTCGAGCGAACCGGGCGGCGTTGTCAGGGTATCGGCGGAAGCCACGGTGTTTTTCTCCTTGGGAAACGACCCGTCGTCCGGGTCGGCGTGGGGCCGATCTTGGAATCCAAATTGTATTTTTGGCGTGAGATGTACATGGATTTTTGGGGCCAAAAATACAAAGAACCCGCGATGATCGGCACCCAGCCCGTGTTTCCGGAGACCCATGGATGGCCCCGCAGCAGCAGATGCAGACGCAGATGGACAACAAGTCGGTCCCGCCGCTCACCCAGCGCGTGAGCCGCTACATCCTCGACCAGGCCCTGGCCGGCGGCTACGAGAACGGCCGCCACATGACCGAGACCGACCTGGCCGGCCGGCTCGGCATTTCGCGCACGCCGGTGCGCGCTGCGCTGCGCCTCTTGCACGAGCGTGAGTTGCTGGCGCATGTGCCCAACCGCGGCTACACGCTGGTGGCCGACCGCGAGGCGCTCGACCGCGCACGCCGCGAGATGCCGGAAGACGAGGAGAAGACGCTGTACTACCGCGTGCTGCGCGACCGCCTCGCGGGCAAGCTGCCGACGCGCGTCAACGAGCTCGAGCTGGCCCAGACCTACGGCGTGCCGCGCCCGCTGCTGCGCAACGTGATGACCACGCTGCTGCAGGACGGCGTGCTGCGCGGTCGCCACTACCAGCGCTGGGAGTTCACCGAAACCCTCGACTCGGTCGAGAGCGAGCGCGAGAGCTACCGCTTTCGCCTGGTGGTGGAATGCGCGGCGCTGCGCGAGCCGGGCTTCAAGGTCGAGCACGAGCGGCTGCTCGCCTGCCGCGAACAGCAGCAGACCTTGCTCACGCACGCCTCGCGCCATTCGTGGATGGAGTTCTTCGAGGCCAACGCGCAGTTCCACGAACTGCTGGCCAGCGCCTCGGGCAACCGTTTCATCCTCGATGCCGTGAAGCAGCAGAACCGGCTGCGCCGCATCTCCGACTTGTCGGACTACCCGCTGGTGAACATCGACCTGCTGCGCAAGTCGTGTCGCGAGCATTTGCAGATCCTCGACGCGGTCGAGGAGAACAAGCTCGAAGTCGCCGCGAAACACATGCACGCCCACCTGAGCCGTGCCAGCGACATCCTGGAACGCCGCGTGATGGGCGACCTGGATGCGCTCGGCGAATGAGCCGCCACCCTTTTATGACCACTCAAGAAACGACGGCTCCCGATGCCGCGCTGGCCGACGGCTGGCGCGATGGTTTTCCCACGGCCGGCACGGCGGTGCAGCGCCCGCGCGAACGCCCGATCTTCCAGGCCCCCGAGAACCGCTGGGCCTTCTCGCACCTGCGCGAACTGCAGCCGACGCGCAACGTGTCGCGCGGCACCGGCCCGGTGTCGGTGCTGCCGCGCGCCGAGCGGCCGGAGCTCGACACGCTGGCCTTCACCTTGCCCGCCGACGGCTCGCGCACCGACTGGCACAGCGCGCTCACAACGATCTGCGCCGACGGTGCGGTGGTGCTGCACCGCGGGCGCATCGTCTATGAGCGCTACTTCGGCGCGCTCGACGAACACGGGCAGCACATGGCGATGTCGGTCACCAAGTCGGTCGTCGGCACGGTCGGCGCGATGCTCGCGGCCGAGGGCGCGCTCGACGAACACGCGCAGGTGCGGCACTACATCCCCGAGCTGGCGACGAGCGCCTTCGGCCACGCCACCGTGCGCCAGGTGATGGACATGACGACGGGCATCGACTACTCGGAGGACTACACCGACCCCGAGGCCGGCGTGTGGAAGCACGCACGCGCCGGCCAGTTGTTGCCGCGCCCTGCGGGCTACGCGGGCGCCGAGGGCTACCGCCAGTTCCTGCAGACCGTGCAGGGGCAGGGCACGCACGGCGAGGCCTTTGCCTACCGCACCGTCAACACCGACGTGCTGGGCTGGCTCATCAGCCGCGTGGCGGGCCAGCCGCTGGCGCGGGTGCTGGGCGAGCGCATCTGGTCGCGCCTGGGTGCCGAGCAGGACGCGGCCTTTGCCGTGGACGGGCAGGGCGCCGAGTTCGCGGGCGGCGGTCTGTGCACCGGCCTGCGCGACTTGGCGCGGCTGGGCGAGATGATGCGGCTGGGCGGAGCCTTCAATGGCACGCAGATCGTGCCCGAGGCCGTGGTGGCCGACATCCGCCGCGGCGCCGATCCGGCGCGCTTCGCGCTCGCGGGCTACACGCGGCTGGCCGGCTGGAGCTATCGCAACATGTGGTGGGTGGCGCACGACGCGCGCCGCACCTTCACCGCGCAAGGCATTCACGGCCAAGCGCTGCACATCGACCCCGAGGCCGAGATGGTGGTGGCGCGCTTTGCCTCCCACCCGCTGGCCGCCAACGCGCACCTGCCGACCTCGATGCACGCCTTTCGCGCGCTGGCCGAGCACCTGATGCGCGGCTGATTTCCGTCTCTTCTCTTTCTATTTTTTCTTCTTCATGCTCACCCAAGTCACGACCAACGCGAGCCTGCAGGCCCGCAAGAACGCCGCCTGCGCGCAGGGCATCGGCACGCTCACGCCGCACTTCACCGCCCGCGCCGACAACGCCGAGCTGTGGGACGTGGAAGGCCGGCGCCTTGTCGACTTTGCCAGCGGCATCGCCACGCTCGCCACCGGTCATCGCCACCCGCGCATCGTGGCGGTGGTGCGTGCGCAGCTCGACGACTTTCATCACACCTGCTTCCACGTCACGCCCTACGAGGAGTACGTGGCGCTGTGCGAGCAGCTGAACCGCCTCGTGCCCGGCCCCAGCGCGAAGAAGAGCGCGCTCTTCACGACCGGTGCCGAGGCCATCGAGAACGCGATGAAGGTTGCGCGCGCTGCCACGGGCCGCAGCGGCGTGGTGGCGTTTTCGGGCGCCTTCCACGGCCGCACCTTCATGGGCATGGCGCTCACCGGCAAGGTCGCGCCGTACAAGGCGGGCTTTGGTCCGATGCCGGGTGACGTGTGGCATGTGCCGTTCCCCGCTGCGCCGCTGGGCGTGACGGTGGACGACAGCATCGCGGCGCTCGACCGGTTGTTCAAGACCGACGTCGATCCGCTGCGCGTGGCCGCGATCGTCATCGAGCTGGTGCAGGGCGAGGGCGGCTTCTACGTGGCGCCGCCCGCGCTCATGGAACACCTGCGCGCGGAGTGCGACCGCCACGGCATCCTGCTGGTCGTCGACGAAATCCAGACCGGCTTCGGGCGCACGGGCAAGCTGTTCGCGCTGGAGCACTACGGCATCGAGGCCGACCTGGTCACGACCGCCAAGAGCCTGGCCGGCGGCTTTCCGCTGTCGGCGCTCACGGGACGCTCCGAACTCATGGACGCCACGCGCGTCGGCAGCCTCGGCGGCACCTACGCGGGCAACCCGCTGGCAGTGGCCGCGGCGCTGGAGACGATGCGCGTGATCGAGGACGAAGGGCTGGTCGCCCGCGCCCGCATGCTCGGTGAGCGATTGACGGCGTGCCTGTCGGCGCTACGCACCGAGGTGCCGCGCATCTGCGATGTGCGCGGCCTGGGCGCGATGGTGGCGGTGGAGTTTCGCGATCCGCACAGCGGCGAGGCCGACGCCGAGTTCACGAAGCGCGTGCATGCGGCCGGGCTCGAGCGCGGCCTGCTGCTGCTGACCTGCGGCGTGCACGGCAACGTGGTGCGCTTCCTGTTTCCGCTCACCATTCCGGAAGCGGTTTTTGAAGAAGGACTGGGGCTGCTGGCCGAATCGATTCGGGCGGCCAACGTCTGAACGACTAACGGCGCGGCGCAATGCCGAGCGTGCGGCAGAAGTCGTAGAAATCTTCGAGCTGCAGCGACTTGTCGAACACCGCGTCGACGCCTGCCGACAGCGCGCCTTCACGCACCTCGGAGGTCGCGTGGTTCATGAACACCACGGTGCGCTGCGCGGGCGACTTGCGTTCCCTCAGGTGGTTCGCAACCGTCAGGCCGTTGCCCTGCGCGAGGAACACGTCGATCACGGCGGCGTCCCAGGCGTCGGGGTTCGCGTCGAGCCAGTCGATGGCTTCGTCGCTGCTGCTGGCGGTGGCGACGACTTCGCATCCGGAGAATTCCCTCAGTCCATCGGTCAGGGTGGTGGCGATCAGGGGGTTGTCTTCTATGAGGTAGATGCGGGTCATCGGTGCGTAGCCTGGAAATGAAATGCAACGGCTCGTCTGCGCTTGTGGCGCGGGTCTGCCGGGCCGGTCCATTGTCACGAGGCGAGGGCGGGGCGGAGTCGGACAACGCCGCCACATGGCGTCCCCCGCGCACGCGAAAGCGCTGTTTGTGCATTGCATCACTGGCGTACAAGACGCGGGCGCGGGGCGTGCCTATCGTGCGGGGCTTCTTTGACTCCGTCACGACAGGTTCTTCGATGCCGCGTTCTTCGTCTTGCTTCGCTCCACCCTTCACCGCCTCGGGCCGCAGCGCGCTCGTGCAGGCGCCGCCATGGCACTACGCCGGGTGGCTGGTCAACGTGGGCTTCTCGTTCGATGCTGCACGCGGCGCCGCGCTGGTGCCGCCAGAGGTCGGCGTGGCCACGGGCCATGGCTGCGTGCATTTCGCCGACTGGCAATCGTGCGGCGACGACGGGCGCGAAATGCTCGACCCGGTGTACGCGCAGTACCGCGAGACCATCGTGGTGCTCGAGATCGAGCCGGCGCGCGGCGATACGTTGCGTCACTGTTTCTACTGTCCGCTCATCTACGTCGACCAGGACATCTCGATGCTGCGCGGCTGGCTGCAGGGCTGGCCCAAGAAGATCGGCCAGACCTGGCTCACGCGCAGCCTGCCGTTGATCCATCCGGCCGCCGCGCCGATGGCGGCCGGCAGCCGGCTCGGCGCGAGCCTCAGCGTGAAGGAGCGGCGGCTGGTGGATGCCACGGTCACGCTGTCGGGCGAGGCGAGCGGGCCGCTCGGCTTCCTGGCCGCGCCCACCATCGGCGCCATCGGCTGGCCCGACCTGACGCAAGCCGGCAGCGTGGCGGTGCCGCGCTACCTGCGTGCCGACATCATCGACCGTGTCGAGACGAGCTGGGTGCGGGGCGAGGCCACGCTGCGTTTCCACGAGCATCCGGTGGAGGAGCTCGCATTGCTCGGCCCCGTGCAGACGACGCAGGCCAGCGCGGGCTGGATGGGCCTCACGGTGCGCGGCGCGATCGCGGTGTGAGGAGGGCGCTGCCTCCGGCGGGTGGCTGCGCTACCCTCGGCGGGCCATGACGCTCCCCGCCCCGACGACCTCGCACGTGATCGGCCTGCCGCTGGCCGACGGCACGCCGGTCGAGGTGATGTTCGCGGGCGATCCCAAGGCGCACTTCGCGCTGCACTGGCATGCGGAGTGGAGCGTGGGCGCGATCATCGAAGGCCGCTGCGAGTTCGTCTGCGCCGGCGCGCCCCGCACCGCGCAGGCCGGCGAGCTGGTGCTGATGCCGCCGTTCGCGCTGCACACGGCCGGCGTGAGCGCGCAGGGCTTTCGCATGGTGATGCTGTACGTGCCGCACGCCTGGGTGGCGGCGCGAATGGAGTGGCCGGCGGGTCGGCGCGGGACGCTGCGCCAGGAGGTCTGGCGCGACGAGGCGAGCGTCGATGCGCTCGCGCAGGCGGCATCGGCGAAGGACGGTGCGCGCATCGGCGCGCTGCTCGACGGCATTTTCCGCACGCAGACGACCGACCCGCTCGCGGCGGTCGCGCGGGCCGCGGGCGATGCGCGCGTCGAGGCGGTGTGCGACCTGCTCGCGACCGAGGACGCCTGCTGCATCGAACCCACGTCGCTGGCCGAACGGCTCGGCGTGTCGCGCGAACACTTCCATCGCTTGTTCCGCGCGGCGGTCGGCATGGCGCCGGCGCAGTACGCGCGGCTGGCGCGCATCGCCCGCGCCAAGGTGCTGCTGCGCGAAGGCCATGCGCCCGCCGAGGTGGCCGCGCAATGCGGCTTTGCCGACCAGGCGCATTTCTCGCGCTGGTTCCGCCGCTGCTTCGGCGTGACGCCGGGGAACTACCAGGCGGGCGGCTCGCCAAAAACCGTCGCGTGAGAAACTACGCCCCCGAGCGAGCGCCCCGCGTATGAACGACAAGTCCTTGAATCTGAAAGAAAAAATCATCTCCGTCGCGCCCATGATGGACTGGACCGACAGGCATTGCCGCGTCTTCCACCGCCTCATGACGCGCCACGCGCTGCTCTACACGGAGATGGTGACCACCGGCGCGCTGATCCACGGCGACGTGCCGCGCCACCTGCGCTTTCATGAGGAAGAACACCCCGTGGCGCTGCAGCTCGGCGGCAGCGAGCCGCACGACCTGGCGCATTGCGCGAAGCTCGGCGAAGAATGGGGCTACGACGAGATCAACCTGAACTGCGGCTGCCCGAGCGAGCGCGTGCAGCGCGGCGCGTTCGGGGCCTGCCTCATGAACGAGCCGCAACTGGTGGCCGATTGCGTGAAGGCGATGGTCGACGTGGTCGATGTGCCGGTCACGGTGAAGCACCGCATCGGCATCGACAAGATCGAGAGCTACGAGTTCGTGCGCGATTTCGTCGGTGCGGTGAGCGAGGCCGGTTGCGGCACCTTCATCGTGCATGCGCGCAACGCCTGGCTGCAGGGCCTGAGCCCGAAGCAGAACCGCGAGATTCCACCGCTGCGCTATGCGCTGGTGCACCGTCTAAAGCACGACTTTCCGGCGCTGCAGTTTTCGATCAACGGCGGCATCGCCACCAACGCGCAGGTGCACGAGCACCTGCGGCTGCTCGACGGCGCCATGATCGGCCGCGAGGCGTACCACAACCCCTGGTGGCTGGCCGAATGGGACGCCGAGTTCTACGGCGACACCCCGCAGACGCTCACGCGCGAGGACATCGAGGCGCGGATGTGCGACTACATGGTGCGCGAGGCGGCCGAACACGGCACGAACTGGTGGTCGATCGCGCGCCACATGCTGGGCCTGCGCAACGGCCTGCCCGGCGCGCGCCGCTGGCGCCAGGTCTGGAGCGACCACCGCCTGAAGACCCGTCCGCCGCACGAAGTGATGGCGCTGGCGCACGAACCTGCCGCCCAGGCCGCCTGAATTCCGGCCTCGTCGCCCCGACTTTGTAGACAGTCAACACAATTGAGCGAAGTTGGCGCTCGATGGAACACAGTTTCATGACAATGCAACAACAAGTGTGAGCGAAGCACCTGTTTTTGCTCAAGAATAAGGCGGTCAGGGAAACAAGAAAAAGGTTCTGTCTTATGAGTGAAGCTGCAGGCAGCAAGGAAGAAGTCAGTGCGCTTGCCAGGGGGTTGTCGCTGCTGAAGGTCATCGGGATGGCGGCAGCGCCCGTCGGAAACCGGGAGCTGGCCGACACGACCGGCATTCCGAAGGCCACGGTGTCGCGCCTCACGGCGACGTTGGTGGGGGCGGGGTATCTGCGGCAGTCGCAAGACAGCGAGCGTTTCAGCCTGGGGCCGGTGTTGCTCGACATGAGCAGCCGCTACCTGCGCAATTTCGACCTGAGGGCGCTGGCGCGTCCCCATCTGAGCAACCTGGCCGAACTGTCGGGCGCCAGCATCCACATGGCGGTGCGCGACGACCTGGACATGCTGGTCATCGATTCGCTGCGCCCGCGCTCGGCGCTCATCAGCTCCCGCATCGACGTCGGCTCGCGCATGTCCATCGCCACCTCGGCCTCCGGCCGCGCCTACATCGGCGCCTTGCCCGGGCCCGAGCAGTCGGCATTGCTGGAGCAGATCCGCCTCGAAACCGGTGAGAACTGGCACGCCATCGAGCCGCGCCTCATCGCCAGCCTCGAAGAGCACGCCCGCCTGGGCTACTGCACCTCCTTCGGCGAATGGAACCCCCAGATCCACGCCCTGGGCTTCGCGCTCGAAGGCCCGCGCGGCGAACGCTACGGCGTGAGCTGTGGCGGCCCCGCCTACCTGCTGCCGAGGGAAGCCATGCTCAGCCGTGTCGCCCCGCGCATGCTGGAAATCGCCCAGCGCATCGCGACAGAGGCAGGGACCCTCACACTAGGCTGAACGAGGCCGCGCCCAGAGGCGCAGGCCCTTTCGTGAGACGCCGCGGAACCGGCTCTGCCGGGCCGCAGGCGTCGCCCCCGGAAGGGGGTTGGCGAAGCGACACGAAGTGCGCGCAGCCTGGGGGAGAGCCCTATACAGCGGCTTCCAGGCCGTTGAGGAAGTGCTCGCGCATGCGCGCCATGGCCGTGGCCGCGTCGCGCGCCTCGATGGCCGCCATCACCGCGCGGTGCTCCGCGAGCGACTCGGCAATGCGCCCCGCCTTCAGCAGCGAGTTGTGGCGATTGAGCTTCATCACCTTGCGCAGGTCGGCCACCATCTGGTCGCGCCATTTGTTGTTGGCAATGGCCAGCAGGCTCATGTGAAAGCGCTCGTTCACCGCAAAGAAGTGCTCGCGGTCTTCCTTGCCGGGGGCGGCGGCGGCTTCCAGCTCGGCGTGCAGCGCCTTCAGCTCGGCGCGCTGGGCGTCGGTGGCGCGTTCGGCCACCACGCCGGCGGCGTCGCTTTCCAGCAGCGAGAGCAGGTGGTACACGTCGGCCAGGTCTTGCTCCGACACCTCGGTGACGTACGCGCCGCGGCGCACCTTCATCGTCACCAGGCCCTCGGCGGCCAGCACCTTCAGCGCCTCGCGCAGGGGCGTGCGGCTGATGCCGTATTCCTCGGCCAGCTTGAGCTCGTCGATCCAGCTGCCCGGCTCCAGCTCGCGGCGGAAGATCCGCTGGCGCAGGAGCTCGGCCACCTCTTCATAGAGGGCGCGGGGGGTCAGGGTGACGGCGGACATGGGCTGAACTGTACTTCAAAATCGCGTTTGAATTAATAATTACAGATGGGTTAGACTTGTGAACGGCTTGCAAATCCGTGCAAGCGACCTTGCGAATCCCGTCAGACCACCGCCTGGAGCGGCGCCTTCCATGAGCAGCAGCACACCCGAACCCACCTACAAGCCGGCCGATCTCGACGCCTGGGCCAAGTCCGCCGCCAAGTCGGCGCCCGGCGGCGACGTGAATGCGCTGAACTGGATCACGCCCGACGGCATCAGCGTGAAGCCGCTGTACACCGCGGCCGACCTGCAAGGCCTGAAGTACACCGACACGCTGCCCGGCTTCGAGCCCTACCTGCGCGGCCCGCAGGCCACCATGTACGCGGTGCGCCCCTGGACCATCCGCCAGTACGCCGGCTTCTCTACGGCCGAAGAATCGAACGCGTTCTACCGCAAGGCGCTGGCCGCCGGCGGCCAGGGCGTGAGCGTGGCCTTCGACCTGGCCACCCACCGCGGCTACGACAGCGACCATCCGCGCGTGACCGGCGACGTCGGCAAGGCCGGCGTGGCGATCGACTCGGTCGAGGACATGAAGATCCTGTTCGACCAGATCCCGCTCGACAAGGTGAGCGTGTCCATGACGATGAACGGCGCCGTGCTGCCGGTGCTCGCGGGTTACGTGGTCGCGGCCGAAGAGCAGGGCGTGGCGCAAGATCAACTGAGCGGAACCATCCAGAACGACATCCTCAAGGAGTTCATGGTCCGCAACACGTACATCTTTCCGCCGGCGCCGAGCATGCGGATCATTGGCGACATCATCGAGTACACGGCGCAGAAGATGCCGAAGTTCAACTCGATCTCGATCAGCGGTTATCACATGCAGGAAGCCGGCGCCAACCAGGCGCTGGAGCTCGCCTTCACGCTGGCCGACGGCAAGGAGTACGTGAAGACCGCGCTGGCCAAGGGCCTCGACGTCGACGGCTTTGCCGGCCGCCTGAGCTTCTTCTGGGCCATCGGCATGAACTTCTACTTGGAAGTGGCCAAGATGCGCGCGGCGCGTCTGCTGTGGTGCCGCATCATGAAGGAGTTCAACCCCAAGAACCCCAAGAGCCTGATGCTGCGCACGCACTGCCAAACGTCTGGCTGGTCGCTCACCGAGCAGGACCCGTACAACAACGTGGTGCGCACCACCATCGAGGCGATGGCCGCGGTGTTCGGCGGCACGCAGAGCCTGCACACCAACGCGCTCGACGAAGCCATTGCGCTGCCCACCGAGTTCAGCGCCCGCATCGCGCGCAACACGCAGCTCATCATCCAGGAAGAGACGCACATCACGAACGTGATCGATCCCTGGGCCGGCAGCTACATGATGGAGAAGCTCACGCAGGACATGGCCGATGCCGCCTGGACCATCATCGAAGAGGTCGAGGCGATGGGTGGCATGACCAAGGCCGTGGACAGCGGCTGGGCCAAGCTCAAGATCGAGGCCGCCGCCGCCGAGAAGCAGGCGCGCATCGACTCGGGCAAGGACGTGATCGTCGGCGTCAACAAGTACAAGCTCAAGAACGAGGACGCGATCGACAGCCTGTCGATCGACAACGTCAAGGTGCGCGAGCAGCAGGTGGCGCGCCTGCAGAGCATCCGCGCTTCGCGCGACAACGCCAAGGTGCAGGCCGCGCTCGACGCGCTCACCGAAGCCGCCGAAAGCAATACCGGCAACCTGCTGGCGCTGAGCATCGACGCGGTGCGTGCGCGCGCCACCGTCGGCGAAATTTCCGATGCCCTCGAAAAATCCTTCGGCCGCCATCGCGCCGACACGCAGAAGGTGACCGGTGTGTACGCTGCCGCCTACGACTCGGCCGAAGGCTGGGAAAACCTCAAGACCGAGATCAACGCGTTCGCCGAGGCGCAGGGCCGTCGCCCGCGCGTGATGATTTCCAAGCTGGGCCAGGATGGGCACGACCGCGGCGCGAAGGTGGTGGCCACCGCGTTCGCCGACCTGGGCTTCGACGTCGACATGGGCCCGCTGTTCCAGACGCCCGAAGAGTGCGCGCGCCAGGCCATCGAGAACGACGTGCATGCCGTGGGCGTGAGCACGCTCGCCGCCGGCCACAAGACCCTCGTGCCGGCCATCATCGAAGAGCTGCGCAAGCAGGGCGCGGACGACATCATCGTCTTCGTCGGCGGCGTGATTCCGCGCCAGGACTACGACTTCCTGTACGAAGCCGGCGTCAAGGGCATCTACGGCCCGGGCACGCCCATCCCGGCCAGCGCCAAGGACGTGCTGGAGCAGATCCGCGCGGCCGTCGCAGTCTGAGACGAAGCGACGTGGGCGATCTCTTGTCGCGGCTGTCGCTGCAGCCCGTGGATTCCAGCGATTTCGAAGACATGCTGGCCGTGCGCATCGATGCGATGCGTCCGAGCCTGGAGCGCGTCGGCCGTTTCGACCTCACGCGCTCGCGCGAGCGCCTGTCGGCCGGTTTCGTGGTGCCGTACATGCACCACATCGTGCTCGACGGTGAGCAGCGCCTGGGCTTCATCACGCTCAAGCCCGAGGACGCGGATGCGCTGCGCCTCGATCACCTGTACCTGCGCACCGGTTTCCAGGGGCGCGGCATCGGCGAATGGGCGCTGCGCTGGGCCAAGGCGCAGGCGCGCGAACAGAAGCTGGACATCAAGCTCACCGCGCTCGTGCAGAGCGACGCCAACCGCTTCTACCAGCGGCACGGCTTCGTGCTCGAAGGCGAGGAGGGCGTCGACCTGCACTACCGCTGGCGCGTGGCGTCGGAGGCCGCGTGCTGAACACCGTCGGCGCGCTCGAACGCGCGCTGGCCGATGCGCCGGGCATGGCGCAGCGGCGTGCCATCGCCAAGGCGATCACGCTGCTCGAATCGACGCGCACCGACCATCGCGCGCAGGCCGACGAGCTGCTCACGGCCTTGCTGCCGCGCACCGGCGCGTCGTTTCGCCTGGGCATCTCGGGCGTGCCCGGCGTGGGCAAGTCGACCTTCATCGAAACGCTGGGCCTGCTGCTGATCGGCAAGGGCCACCGCGTGGCGGTGCTCACCATCGACCCCTCATCCACCGTGTCGGGCGGCTCCATCCTGGGCGACAAGACGCGCATGGAGCGCCTGTCGGTGCACGAGCGCGCCTACATCCGGCCCAGCCCCTCGAGCGGCACGCTCGGCGGCGTGGCCGAGAAGACGCGCGAGGCCATGCTGGTCTGCGAGGCCGCGGGTTACGACATCGTCATCGTCGAGACCGTGGGCGTGGGCCAGAGCGAAACGGCGGTGGCCGGCATGACCGACATGTTCGTGCTGCTGCAGCTGCCCAACGCGGGTGACGACCTGCAGGCGATCAAGAAGGGCGTGATGGAGCTGGCCGACCTGGTCGCCATCAACAAGGCCGACATCGACCGCGACGCCGCCACGCGCGCGCAGGCCCAGATCACCTCGGCACTGCGCCTCTTCGGCCACCAGGGCAACCCCGACCATGCACACGCCGTGCACGACGCCCACAGCGGCGTGGAGCGCCGCTTCTGGCTGCCCAAGGTGCTGCAGCTGAGCGCGCTCGCCGGCACCGGCGTCGACGCCTTCTGGGACGCCGTGCTCGAATTCAAGGCGCTGCAGACCGCCAACGGCAAGCTCGCCAAGCGCCGCGAAAAACAGGCCACCGCGTGGATGTGGGAACGCATCGACGCCGGGCTCAAGCAGGCGTTCCGCCACCATGCGCAGGTGCGCGAGCTGCTGCCGCAACTCACGCAGCAGGTGGCCCAGGGCAGCCTGCCGGCCTCGACGGCGGCGCGCCAGCTGCTCGCCGCGGCCGCCATCACCGCCCGGGTGTGACACCCCGGCCCCCACAAGTCTCTCCCAGCAATCCAGAACCACAGCTTCGGAAGCACACCATGCAAGAACTGATCGAACAACTCGAAAAGAAGCGCGCCCAGGCGCGACTCGGCGGCGGGCAGAAGCGCATCGACGCGCAGCACGCCAAGGGCAAGCTCACGGCGCGCGAGCGCATCGAGCTGCTGCTCGACGACGGCACGTTTGAAGAGTGGGACATGTTCGTCGAGCACCGCTCGGTCGACTTCGGCATGGCCGAGCAGAAGATCCCCGGCGACGGCGTGGTCACGGGCTACGGCATGATCAACGGCCGCCTCGTGTTCGTGTTCAGCCAGGACTTCACGGTCTTCGGCGGCGCGCTCAGCGAAGCCCATGCCGAGAAGATCTGCAAGGTGATGGACCAGGCCATGAAGGTCGGCGCACCGGTCATCGGCCTGAACGACTCGGGCGGCGCCCGCATCCAGGAAGGCGTGGCCTCGCTGGGTGGCTATGCCGATGTGTTCCAGCGCAACGTGATGGCCTCGGGCGTGGTGCCGCAGATCAGCATGATCATGGGCCCGTGCGCGGGCGGCGCGGTGTATTCGCCCGCCATGACCGACTTCATCTTCATGGTGAAGGACAGCAGCTACATGTTCGTCACCGGCCCCGAGGTGGTGAAGACCGTGACGCACGAGAGCGTGACGGCCGAGGAACTGGGCGGCGCCATCACCCACACCACGCGCAGCGGCGTGGCCGACATGGCGTTCGAGAACGACGTCGAGGCGCTGATGATGCTGCGCCGCCTGTACAACTACCTGCCGCTGAACAACCGCGAGAAGCCGCCGGTGCGCCTGGGCAACGACGGCCAGGGCGACCCGGCCGACCGGCCCGACTACTCGCTGGACACGCTGGTGCCCGACAACCCGAACAAGCCCTACGACATCAAGGAACTGATCCTGAAGGTGGTGGACGACGGCGACTTCTTCGAGCTGCAGCCCGACTACGCGAAGAACATCGTGATCGGCTTTGCGCGCATGGAGGGTCAGACGGTCGGCATCGTGGCCAACCAGCCGCTGGTGCTGGCGGGCTGCCTGGACATCAAGAGCAGCATCAAGGCGGCGCGCTTCGTGCGCTTTTGCGATGCCTTCAACATCCCCGTCATTACCTTCGTCGATGTGCCCGGCTTCATGCCCGGCACCGGCCAGGAGTACGGCGGCATCATCAAGCATGGCGCCAAGCTGCTGTACGCGTACGCGGAGTGCACGGTGCCCAAGATCACCGTCATCACGCGCAAGGCCTACGGCGGCGCGTACGACGTGATGGCCTCCAAGCACCTGCGCGGCGACGTCAACCTGGCCTGGCCGCGCGCCGAGATCGCGGTGATGGGCGCCAAGGGCGCGGTGGAGATCATCTTCCGCGAAGACAAGAACGACCCCGAGAAGCTCGCTGCCCGCGAGGCCGAGTACAAGGCCCGCTTCGCCAACCCGTACGTGGCCGGCGCGCGCGGCTACATCGACGACGTGATCCTGCCGCACGAGACGCGCAAGCGCATCTGCCGCTCGCTCGTGATGCTGCGCGAGAAGAAGCTCGAGAACCCGTGGCGCAAGCACGGCAACATTCCGCTCTGAGCCGCACGGAGAAAGAAGAACATGTTCAAGAAGATCCTGATCGCCAACCGTGGCGAAATCGCCTGCCGCGTGATTCAAACGGCCAAGAAGATGGGCATCCTCACCGTCGCCGTCTACTCCGACGCCGACAAGGAAGCCCGCCACGTCGAGCTGGCCGACGAGGCCGTGCACATCGGCGCCGCACCCAGCCGTGAGAGCTACTTGCAGGCCGACCGCATCATCGCGGCCTGCAAGAAGACCGGCGCCGAGGCCGTGCACCCGGGCTACGGCTTCCTGTCGGAGAACGAAGCCTTTGCGCGCAAGGTCGAGGAAGAGGGCATTGCCTTCATCGGCCCGAAGCACTATTCGATCGCGGCCATGGGCGACAAGATCGCCTCGAAGAAGCTCGCGAACGAAGCCCAGGTCAACACCATCCCGGGCTGGAACGACGCCATCGAGACGGCCGAGCGCGCGGTCGAGATCGCCAAGGACATCGGCTACCCGGTGATGATCAAGGCCTCGGCCGGCGGCGGCGGCAAGGGCCTGCGCGTGGCCTTCAACGACAAGGAAGCCTTCGAGGGTTTCACTTCTTGCCGCAATGAAGCGCGCAATTCCTTCGGCGACGACCGCGTGTTCATCGAGAAGTTCGTCGAGGAGCCGCGCCACATCGAGATCCAGGTGCTGGGCGATTCGCACGGCAACGTCATCTACCTGAACGAGCGCGAGTGCTCCATTCAGCGTCGCCATCAGAAGGTGATCGAGGAGGCGCCGTCGCCCTTCATCACCGACGCCACGCGCAAGGCGATGGGCGAGCAGGCCGTGGCGCTGGCCAAGGCCGTGAAGTACCAGAGCGCGGGCACGGTGGAGTTCGTGGTCGGCAAGGACCAGAGCTTCTACTTCCTGGAGATGAACACGCGCCTGCAGGTGGAGCACCCGGTGACGGAGTGCATCACCGGCCTGGACCTCGTCGAGCTGATGATCCGCGTGGCGGCCGGCGAGAAGCTGCCGCTGGCGCAGGCCGACGTGAAGCGCGACGGCTGGGCCATCGAGTGCCGTATCAACGCCGAAGACCCGTTCCGCAACTTCCTGCCGTCAACGGGCCGCCTGGTGAAGTTCCAGCCGCCGGCCGAGAGCATGTTCGCGAGCGACACGGACCACCTGCACGGCGTGCGCGTGGACACCGGCGTGTACGACGGCGGCGAGATCCCGATGTACTACGACTCGATGATCGCCAAGCTCATCGTGCACGGCAAGGACCGCAACGAAGCCATCGCGCTCATGCGCGAGGCGCTCAACGGCTTCGTGATCCGCGGCATCAGCAGCAACATCCCGTTCCAGGCCGCGCTGCTGGCGCATCCGAAGTTCGTGGCGGGCGATTTCAACACCGGCTTCATCGCCGAGCACTACGGCAAGGGCTTCCACGCGGAAGACGTGCCGCACGCCGATCCGGCGTTCCTGGTGGCGCTGGCCGCCTTCGTCAACCGCCGCTACCGCGCGCGCGCCTCGGGCATCAGCGGGCAGCTGGCGGGCCACGGCGTGAAGGTGGGCGAGCAGTTCGTGGTGGTCGAGCTTGGCCCCGAGGGCAAGCACGTGCACCACGCGGTGTCGGTGAGCGACTTCCAGGACAAGACCGGCGCCAGCGCCGTCACGGTGGGCGACAAGCGCTACCAGATCGAGAGCGACTTCGCGCTGGGCGCGGTGCGCGTGCAGGGCACGGCCAACGGCAAGCCCTTCACGGCGCAGGTGGAGCGCGGCGCGGGCAAGAACCCGCTGGCGCTGCGCGTGTCGCACGACGGCACGCAGATCGAGACCATGGTGCTGTCGCCGCTGGGCGCGCGCCTGCTCGAGCTGATGCCCTACAAGGCACCGCCCGACCTGAGCAAGTTCCTGATGTCGCCGATGCCGGGCCTGCTGGTCGAGGTGTCGGTGCAGCCGGGGCAGCAGGTCCAGGCCGGCGAGAAGCTGGCCGTGATCGAGGCCATGAAGATGGAAAACGTGCTGTTCGCCACGCAGGACGGCGTGGTGGGCAAGATCTCGGCGGCCAAGGGCGAATCGCTCGCCGTCGACCAAATCATTCTGGAGTTCAACTGATGGGTGCCAACGACCTGCAACAAGCGGCAATCACGCTGCACCGCCCGGCCAAGGCCGTGGCGACGCCCCAGGGCCCCTGGTCCGTCGAGGCCATCCAGGCGCTGCTGGACAAGCCCTTCATGGAACTGCTGTTCGAGGCGCAGACCGTGCACCGCCGGCATTTCCCCGAGGGCGACATCGAGCTGGCCACGCTGCTGTCGGTGAAGACCGGCGGCTGCCCCGAGAACTGCGGCTACTGCCCGCAGTCGGCCGAGTTCGACACCGGCGTGAAGGCGCAAAAGCTGATGGAGGTGGACGAGGTGGTGCGCGCCGCGCAGGCCGCCAAGGACGCCGGTGCCACGCGCTTCTGCATGGGCGCCGCCTGGCGCGCGCCCAAGGACCGCGACGTCGAGAAGGTGGCGGTGCTGGTCGAGGCCGTGAAGGGCCTGGGCCTGCAGACCTGCGCCACGCTGGGCATGCTGGAGCCGCACCACGCGCAGCAGCTCAAGGCCGCAGGCCTGGACTACTACAACCACAACCTGGACACCGCGCCCGAGTACTACACCGACGTGGTCGACACGCGCACCTACCAGGACCGCCTGGACACGCTGGCGGCCGTGCGCAGCGCCGGCATCAGCGTGTGCTGCGGCGGCATCGTGGGCATGGGCGAGCAGCCGGTGCACCGCGCCGGGCTGATCGCGCAGCTCGCGAACATGGACCCGTACCCCGAGTCGGTGCCGATCAACAGCCTGGTGCGCGTGCCCGGCACGCCACTGGCCGACTCGGAGCCGGTCGATCCCTTCGACTTCGTGCGCATGATCGCCGTGGCCCGCATCACCATGCCGACCGCGCGCGTGCGCCTGTCGGCCGGCCGCCAGCAGATGGGCGAGGCGGTGCAGGCCCTGTGCTTCATGGCCGGCGCCAACTCGATCTTCTACGGCGACAAGCTGCTGGTCACCGGCAACCCCGACGTCGATGCCGACGTGCAGCTGCTGCGCAAGCTCGGCCTGCGCTCGCACCGCACGCAGGAGCAGGCAGAAGAAGGCGGCTGCGCATGACCACGCCGCGTCCCTTCAAGGTGCTGGGCATCCAGCAGATCGCCATCGGCGGCCCCGACAAGCTGCGCCTGCAGAAGCTGTGGGTCGACATGCTGGGGCTCGAGGTCACGGGCACCTTCCGCAGCGAGCGCGAGAACGTCGACGAAGACATCTGCTCGATGGGCAGCGGCCCGTTCAAGGTCGAGGTCGACCTGATGCAGCCGCTGGACCCCGAGAAGAAGCCGGCGGTGCACACCACGCCGCTGAACCACGTCGGCCTGTGGATCGACGACCTGCCCAAGGCCGTCGAATGGCTCACGGCGCAGGGCGTGCGCTTTGCGCCGGGCGGCATCCGCAAGGGCGCGGCCGGTTTCGACATCTGCTTCTTGCACCCCAAGGCCAACGACGAGTTCCCGATTTCGGGCGAGGGCGTGCTGGTCGAGATGGTGCAGGCGCCGCCCGAGGTGGTGACGGCCTTCAACGCGCTCGCCGCTACGCGCTGAGTGCCTTGCGCACCGGCGGCTTCACGTCGGCGCGCTGCGGCGGCAGCATCGGCTGGTGTTCGCGCGCCGGGTTCAAAATGATCGAGGTTGCGGTCTCGGTCAGGATGCAGAACTTGGCGAGCACCGCGTCGAGGTGCGGCACGTCAATCACGGCGATCTCGAGGATCCAGCTGTCCTCGCCGGTCACGTTGTAGGCATTGACGCATTCGGGCGTCTCCTGCACCAGCTTCACCACGAGGTCGTAGTCGGCGCGACCGACGCGGATGATCCCGCGAATGCCGTAGCCCAGCCGCGTGAGGTTCACGGTGGCGCGGTAGCCGGTGATGACGCCGGCAGCTTCCAGCTTTTTCACGCGCTCGGTCACGGCCGGCTGGCTCAGGTGCACGCGGCGGCCCAGCTCGGCCATGCTCAGGCGGGCGTCGGCCTGCAGTTCGGCCAGGATGCGGGTGTCGTGGGCGTCCAGCGTGGGGGTCAAGGTGAAGTCCATGGAAGTCCTTTAATTCGACGGTGCGGTGCGAGCAGAACCATGAATTTCGCATGGCTGCCGGCCCATGGCTTTCATACCATGACGGGCATTCCATACCAAGAAGAGACACCCTCGATATGTCGACACTCGCCACGCCCGCGCAGGCCGCGCCTGCCGCTTCCTCCTCGCGCCCCCGGCTGACGCCGCTGTTGTGGCTGTGCCTGGCCGCCACCTGGGTGGTCTGGGGCTCGACCTACCTGGCCATCAAGTACGCGCTGATCAGCTTTCCGCCGTTCCTGCAGATGGGCTCGCGCTTCCTGGTCGCGGGCGTGCTGCTGGCGGCGTGGATGCGCTGGCGCGGCACGCCCTGGCCGACGCGCCTGCAGTGGCGCAATGCGCTGGTCGTCGGCGCGCTGATGCTCGGCGGCGGCATGGGCGGCACGGCGCTGGCCGAGGTGTCGATCGGCTCGGGGCTGGTGGTGGCGTTCATTGCCGTCATTCCGTTGCTGATTGCTCTGTTGAACCTGATCTGGGGCGTGAAGCCGGCGCGGCTCGAAGCGGCGGGCATTGCGCTGGGGCTCGTCGGCGTGCTGATGCTCACGCAGGGCAGCGGCTTCAAGGCCTCGCCCGAAGGGCTGGTGGCGATCTGCGTGGCCTGCATCTGCTGGTCGCTCGGCAGCGTGCTGAGCCAGCGCAAGCTGCCACTGGCACCCGGCGCGATGGGCTTCGCGAGCGAGATGCTGTGCGGCGGCGTGGTGCTGATGGTGCTGGCCGCGGTGTCGGGCGAAACGATGAGCTGGCCGCCGCAGCCGGTGGCGCTGGGGGCGTGGGTCTACCTCGTGGTGTTCGGCTCGCTGATCGCCTTCAACGCCTACATGGTGCTGCTCGCGCAGGCGCCGGCGGGGCTGGCGGCGAGCTACACCTTCGTCAATCCGGTGATCGCGATGCTGCTGGGCGTGTGGATCGCCCACGAGACGGTCACGCGCTTCGAGTGGTACGCCGTGGGTGTGGTGCTGGCGGGCGTGCTGCTGTTGCTTTTCAAGCGCCCGCAGAAGGGCTGATCGGGCAGCTCAGGCCGGGCGGCGCCAGAAGGCGAGGGTGGCCGCCAGCAGCCACATGCCGACCGCGCAGCTGCGGTTGAGCACCTTGAGGCCGCGGCGCGAGAGCCAGCGCACGGCCTGCGTGCCGGCGCCGGCATAGGCCAGCATCACGCAGGTGTCGAGCACCACGAAGATCGCGCCCAGCACCAGGTACTGTATGCCCTGGGGCTTGGCGGTGTCGATGAACTGGGGCAGGAAGGCCGCGAAGAACAGCACCGTCTTCGGATTCGAGAGCGCCACCATCAGGCTGCGCACGAGCGCGATGCGACCGTGCGGACGGACCTCGATGGCCGACCTGGCCAGCGCGGTGCCCAGGTCGGTCGCCTCGCTGCGCCACAGCTTGATGCCGAGCCACACCAGGTAGGCCACGCCCGCGACGCGGATCGCGTTGAAGAGCCATTCCGAGGCCGCAAGCAGCGAGCCCAGCCCGAGCGCCACGACCGCGATCAGCGAGACGCTGCCGAGCGACGCGCCCGCGATGCCCCAACTGGCGCGGCGCATGCCGCCGTCGATGCCGTTGGACAGCGCCAACAGCATGGTCGGGCCGGGGATCACCGCCAGGGCGAGTGAGGCGACGGCGTAGATCAGCAGGGTGTCGAGGGTCATGGTTTCGTTGCTCCCTGGCGCTGTTCGGCGGCGGCGCGGGCACGCGCCAGGGCGGCTTCGACGATGGAGCGCTTGCGCGTGTCGGCGGCTTGCGGTTCGGTGGCGGCAGGCGCGGGTTCGGCCTCACGCTTCGCGGTCGCGCGATGTTGGGCGTGCAGCTTGTAGCGCTGCAGGGCGGCCTCGGCCTGTGCCTGCGACCACGCCTGCCAGCCGCTGCGGCCGGGGGTTTCAACCTCGAGCGAGATGCAATCGACCGGGCAGACCGGAATGCACAGCTCGCAGCCCGTGCAGTGCGTCTCGACCACCGTGTGCATGCGCTTGTGGATGCCGATGATCGCGTCGGTCGGGCAGGCGTCGAGACAGAGCGTGCAGCCGATGCACCAGGCCTCGTCGATGACGGCCATGGCGCGTGGGCCTTCGGTGCCGAACTGCGGATCGAGTGGCAGCGTGGGGCGGCCCGTGAGCAGCGCGAGGCGCTCGATGCCCTCGGCGCCGCCGGGCGGGCACTGGTTGATGTCGGCCTCGCCGTCGGCGATGGCCTGCGCATAACCCGCGCAATCGGGGTAGCCGCACCGTGTGCACTGCGTTTGAGGCAGTGCGTCGTTGATGCGTGCGGCCAGCCCGTTCACGGTGGGTGATGCGCGCGGCTCAGCGCGCGGCGCTGGCGCGGGGCTTCTTTGCCGCTGCGACCGGCTTCTTGACGGCCGGCGCAACCTTCACGGCGACGGCCTTCTTGGCGGCGACCGGCGTCTTGCGGGCCGCGGCGGTTGCCACGGCCTTCAGCTTCTGGCCCGGCTTGATGCGGTCTTCGGCCGGCAGCTCTTCGCGGGCACCGGCACGGCGCTGGGGCTCGTCGCTGGCGGCGATGAAGTTGCGCACCTTCGGGTAGACCAGATCGCGCCAGCGGCGGCCGCTGAAGATGCCGTAGTGGCCCGCGCCCTTGACTTCGTAGTGCTCGCGCTTGGCATCGGCGATGCCGGTGCACAGGCTGTGCGCGGCCTGGGTCTGGCCCGAGCCGGAGATGTCGTCGAGTTCGCCTTCGACGGTGAGCAGGGCGGTGGCGTGGATGTCCTGCGGACGCACACGCTCCACCTGGCCGGCGGGGCTCTTCACGTCCCAAGTGCCGTTGACCAGGTCGAAGTCCTGGAACACGGTGCGGATGGTTTCGAGGTAGTAGTCCGCGTCCATGTCGAGCACGGCGTTGTACTCGTCGTAGAACTTGCGGTGGGCTTCGGCGCTGGCGTCGTCACCCTTGATCAGGTCCTTGAAGTAGTCGTAGTGGCTGCTGGCGTGGCGGTCGGGGTTCATGGCCACGAAGCCCGTGTGCTGCAGGAAGCCCGGGTAGACCTTGCGGCCCGCGCCCGGGAAGCCTTGCGGCACGCGGTAGATCACGTTGTTCTCGAACCACTCGAAGCTCTTGTTGGTCGCGAGGTTGTTCACGGCCGTGGGCGATTTGCGCGCGTCGATCGGGCCGCCCATCATGGTCATCGTGAGGGGCAGCGGCTCGCCGCGGCTGGCCATGAGCGACACGGCCGCCAGCACCGGCACGGTGGGCTGGCACACGCTCACCACGTGGCAGTTGCCGTACTCGGCCTGCAGGCGGCGGATGAACTCCTGCACGTAGTTGATGTAGTCGTCCAGGTGGAACTCGCCGTCCGACAGCGGTACCAGGCGCGCGTTCTTCCAGTCGGTGATGTAGACCTTGTGGTCCTGCAGCATGGTGCGCACGGTGTCGCGCAGCAGCGTGGCGTAGTGGCCCGACAGCGGCGCCACGATCAGCACCACGGGCTGGCTCTTGAGCGTCTTGAGGATGTGCGGTTCGTCGGTGAAGCGCTTGAAGCGGCGCAGTTCGCAGAAGGGCTTGTCGAGCTCGACGGCCTCCTGGATCACGACGTCTTCGCCGTCGACCTTGACGGACTTGATGTTGAACTCGGGCTTCTCGTAGTCCTTGCCCAGCCGATACAGCAGGTCATAGCCGGCGGCCATGCGCTGTGCCATCGGCAGTTGGCTCCAGACGGCGCCGGGGCCGTAGAGCTTGGAGGCGGCCTGGGCGAAGTCCGAAAAGGGCTCCATCAGGGAACGCTGGGCTTCGTAGAGTTGATAGAGCATCGCGGGTCTTTGAGTGGATGTTGCAGTGCAATATATCAGTGCATTTGCCGCGGCGCAGGGGGCCGAACCCTAGCCCGCAGCGGGCTGGATTCGCCTTCTGTGGCCGAATGTGAACGAATCGTCAAAAAGTCGATTCACTCACACCCGGTTGTCACCTAGATGACCTTCGCAATCGACGCGCAGACGTAGTCGATGTTCTTGCTGTTGAGCGCGGCGACGCACATGCGGCCGGTGTCGGTGCCGTACACGCCGAACTCGTTGCGCAGGCGCACCATCTGGTCCTTGGTCAGGCCCGAGTAGCTGAACATGCCGATCTGGGTGGTGATGAAGCTCATGTCTTCCTTCACGCCGGCGGCCTTCAGGCCGTCGACCAGCTTCTGGCGCATGGCCTTGATGCGCACGCGCATCTCGCCCAGTTCTTTTTCCCACAGGGCGCGCAGCTCGGGGGTGCCGAGCACCGCGGCCACCACGGCGCCACCGTGGATCGGCGGGTTGCTGTAGTTGGTGCGGATCGCGATCTTGAGTTGCGACAGCACGCGGCCGGCTTCTTCCTTGTTCTCGCACAGCACCGACAGGGCGCCGACGCGCTCGCCGTACAGGCTGAAGCTCTTGGAGAACGAGGTCGACACGAAGAAGGTCAGGCCGGCGTCGACGAACTTGGCGACCGCCGCGCCGTCTTCCTTCAGGCCGTAGCCGAAGCCTTGGTAGGCCATGTCGAGGAAGGGCACCAGGCCCTTGGCCTTGACGGCCGCAACGACCTGGTCCCATTGCTCGGGCGTGATGTCGTAGCCGGTCGGGTTGTGGCAGCAGGCGTGCAGCACGACGATGGTGCCGGCCGGTGCCGCGTTCAGGGCGGCCAGCATGCCGTCGAAGTTGATGCCGCGCTGGGCGGCGTCGTAGTAGGGGTAGCTCTCGACCGTGAAGCCGGCGTTGGTGAACAGCGCACGGTGGTTTTCCCAGCTCGGGTCGCTGATCAGCACGGTGGCGTTGGGGTTGAGCTTCTTGAGGAAGTCGGCGCCGACCTTCAGGCCGCCGGTGCCGCCGATGGCCTGGATGGTGGCCACGCGGCCCGAGGTGACGGGCTCGCTGTCGGGGCCGAAGACCAGGCCCTTGACGGCGTTGTCGTAGGCCACGATGCCGTCGATCGGCAGGTAGCCGCGGGCCGAGGGGGCCTTCATCATGTTCTGCTCTGCGGCCTGCACGCACTGGAGCAGGGGCAGCTTGCCGTTGTCGTCGTAATACACGCCGACGCCGAGATTGACCTTGTTGGGGTTGGTGTCGGCTGCAAATTGCTCGTTGAGGCCGAGGATCGGGTCGCGCGGCGCCATTTCGACCGCGGTGAACATAGACATGGAAAGGTCCTTTGGGATGAAAGCTTCGCTGGCAACCGGAGGAGGCTTTATCCTTTCCGGTTGCCTTGAATTTTACCGGCGCCACGCCACCTGTCGGGAACAGCCATGCCAGAGAACACCGAAGCCATAGCAGACCTGAAGAAAGTCGACCCGATCGGGCCGGCGAAACAGGGCGAATTCATCCGCTATCCCGACTCGCCGTTCGAGCTGTTCCAGCCTTATCCGCCGGCAGGCGACCAGCCCGCGGCCATCGACGGCCTGGTGGCCGGGGTGCTCGACGGCGAGGTGTTCCAGACCCTGCTGGGCGTGACCGGCTCGGGCAAGACCTTCACCATGGCCAACGTGATCGCCCGGCTGGGGCGCCCAGCCATCGTGTTCGCGCCCAACAAGACACTGGCGGCGCAGCTGTACAGCGAATTCCGCGAGTTCTTCCCGAAGAACGCCGTCGAGTACTTCGTGAGCTACTACGACTACTACCAGCCCGAAGCCTACGTGCCGCAGCGCGATCTGTTCATCGAGAAGGACTCCTCGATCAACGAGCACATCGAGCAGATGCGCCTGTCGGCCACCAAGAGCGTGCTGGAGCGGCGCGACACGGTCATCGTGGCCACGGTGAGCGCCATCTACGGCATCGGCACGCCCGAGGACTACATGGAGATGCGGCTGATTGCCCGCGTCGGCGACAAGGTTGGTCAGCGCGATCTGATCTCGCGGCTCATCCGCATGCAGTACACGCGCAACGAGCAGGACTTTGCGCGGGGCACGTTCCGGGTGCGCGGCGACACCATCGACGTGTTTCCGGCCGAGCACAGCGAGCTGGCGATCCGCTTCGAGCTGTTCGACGACGAGATCGAGTCGCTGCAGCTGTTCGACCCGCTCACCGGGCGCATCCGCCAGAAGGTGCCGCGCTTCACGGTGTACCCGTCGAGCCACTACGTGACGCCGCGCGACAAGGTGCTGGCGGCGGTCGAAACCATCAAGATCGAGCTGGCCGGCCGGCTCAAGGAGTTGACCGGCGCGGGCAAGCTGGTCGAGGCGCAGCGGCTGGAGCAGCGCACGCGCTTCGACCTCGAAATGCTGGCCGAGATCGGCCACTGCAAGGGCATCGAGAACTACACGCGGCACCTCTCGGGCGCGCAGCCCGGCGACCCGCCGCCCACGCTCACCGACTACATGCCGAAGGACGCGCTGATGTTCCTCGACGAGAGCCACCAGATGGTCGGCCAGCTCAGCGCCATGTACAACGGCGACCGGGCGCGCAAGGTCACGCTGGTCGAGTACGGCTTTCGGCTGCCGAGCGCGCTGGACAACCGGCCGCTCAAGCTCGAGGAGTTCGAGCAGCGGGTGCGCCAGTGCATCTTCGTGTCGGCCACGCCCGCGCAGTACGAGAAGGACCACGCCGGCAACGTCGTCGAGCAGCTGGTGCGGCCCACCGGGCTGATCGACCCCGAGGTCGAGGTGCGTCCCGCCACGCACCAGGTGGACGACGTGCTGGGCGAGATCCGCATCCGGGTCGACAAGAACGAGCGCGTGCTGATCACCACGCTGACCAAGCGCATGGCCGAGCAGCTCACCGACTACCTGGGCGACAACGGCGTGAAGGTGCGCTACTTGCACAGCGACGTCGACACGGTCGAGCGGGTCGAGATCCTGCGCGACCTGCGCCTGGGCACCTTCGACGTGCTGGTGGGCATCAACCTGCTGCGCGAGGGGCTGGACATTCCCGAGGTGTCGCTGGTGGCGATCCTCGATGCGGACAAGGAAGGCTTCCTGCGCGCGGAGCGCTCGCTGATCCAGACCATCGGCCGCGCGGCGCGCAACCTGAACGGCAAGGCCATTCTTTATGCCGACCGGATGACCGAGTCGATGAAGAAGGCCATGGGCGAGACCGAGCGCCGCCGCAACCGGCAGATCGCCCACAACGAGGCGAACGGCATCACGCCGCGCAGCATCGTGAAGCAGGTGCGCGACCTGATCGACGGCGTCTACAGCGAGAAGACTGGCAAGGAAATGGCCAAGCTCGACCTGGAGCGCGCCAAGGTCGAGGACATGAGCGAGAAGGACATCGCCCGGGAAATCAAGCGGCTCGAGAAGCAGATGCTGGAGCACGCCCGCAACCTCGAGTTCGAAAAGGCGGCCCGGGTGCGCGACCAGCTGGCGCTGCTGCGCGAGCAGGCGTTCGGGGCGTCGGGCGGCGACAACATCGCCGGTTTGGCGTCCTGATTTCGGTTAGGTCATAAGTTCGCTTTCTTCAAGCGAGCCGCGCTGGGGTTTACCCGAGCAGATCTCAGGGGCTTCTGCTATACTTGACCGAAATACTCAACAACAAAGAACTTCGCGATGAAGGACCGACTCCTACCGGCTGGTTCACCAGCGTCGGGGTCGGGCAGGGCGGAGACGAAGTCACCGCGGCCCAAGGCTGTGGTGTCATTTCAACGGTAAGCACTTGAAGGAGCTTGCGATGCGTCTCACTACCAAAGGCCGTTTTGCGGTCACAGCAATGATCGATCTGGCGTTGCGTCAGAACACCGGTCCGGTCACGCTGGCTGCGATCAGCCAGCGGCAGCAGATTTCGTTGTCGTACCTCGAACAGCTGTTCGGCAAATTGCGCCGCCACGAGCTGGTCGAGTCGACCCGCGGCCCCGGCGGCGGCTACAGCCTCGGACGCAAGGCGGCGGACATCACGGTCGCCGACATCATCGTGTCCGTCGACGAGCCGATCGATGCCACGCAGTGCGGCGGCAAGGAAAACTGCCTCGGTGAGCAGGGTCGCTGCATGACCCACGAACTCTGGGCCTCGCTGAACCAGCGCATGGTCGAGTTCCTCGACTCCGTCACGCTGCAGAAGCTGGTCGACGACCAGATCGCCAAGGGCGTGCAGATCGAGAACAAGCCGGTCGTCAAGCGCGCCATCTCGGCCCAGCCGGTGGTCAAGCCCATCCGCGTGAATGCGCCGAATTCGGTCTTCGCCCTCGGCAACGTCTTCGCGAAGTCCTGACCCCGATGAGTCCGGCGATGCCTGCGGGCATCGCCCTGAGTTTGCCCTGATCCCAGAACACAACCCCCCACGCCAGCCCGAGCCAGCCATGGACGTCACTCCTCATTTCCCGATCTATCTCGATTACGGCGCCACCACGCCGGTTGACCCGCGTGTGGTCGACGCCATGATTCCCTGGTTGCGCGAACATTTCGGCAACCCGGCATCGCGCAGCCACGCCTGGGGCTGGGAAGCCGAAGAGGCGGTCGAGAAGGCGCGCGGCCAGGTGGCCGACCTGATCAACGCCGACCCGCGTGAGATCGTCTGGTCGTCGGGCGCCACCGAGTCGATCAACCTGGCGCTCAAGGGCGCGGCCCACTTCTACAAGGGCAAGGGCAAGCACCTGATCACCCTGAAGACCGAGCACAAGGCCGTGCTCGACACCATGCGCGAACTCGAGCGCCAGGGCTTCGAAGTGACCTACCTCGACGTCGAGGAAAACGGCCTCGTCGATCTCGAGAAGTTCAAGGCGGCCATCCGCCCCGACACCATCCTGGCCAGCGTGCTGTTCGTGAACAACGAAATCGGCGTGATCCAGGACGTGGTCGCGCTGGGCAACGCCTGCCGCGAAAAGGGCGTGATCTTCCACGTCGACTCGGCCCAGGCCACCGGCAAGATCGACATCGACATCACGAAGCTGCCCATCGACCTGATGAGCCTGGCTTCGCACAAGACCTACGGCCCCAAGGGCATCGGCGCGTTGTACGTGCGCCGCAAGCCGCGCATCCGCCTCGAAGCGCAGATGCACGGCGGTGGCCATGAGCGCGGCATGCGCTCGGGCACGCTGCCCACGCACCAGATCGTCGGCATGGGCGAGGCCTACCGCATCGCCAAGCTCGAGATGAAGGACGACATCGCCCATGCGGCCCGCCTGCAGAAGCGCCTGCTCGACGGCCTGAAGGATGTCGAACAGGTCTTCATCAACGGCGACCTCGAGCGCCGCGTGCCGCACAACCTGAACATGAGCTTCAACTACGTCGAAGGCGAGTCGCTGATCATGGGCATCAAGGGCCTGGCGGTGTCGTCGGGTTCGGCCTGCACCTCGGCCAGCCTTGAGCCCAGCTATGTGCTGCGCGCCCTGGGCCGCAGCGACGAGCTGGCCCACAGCAGCCTGCGCATGACCATCGGCCGTTTCACGACCGAAGAAGAAATCGACTACGCCATCTCGACCATCAAGCACAACGTCGCCAAGCTGCGCGAGCTGAGCCCCCTGTGGGAGATGTTTCAGGACGGCGTCGACATCAGCACGATCCAGTGGTCGGCCCACTGACCCAGGCCAGCCCAAGGCTCCACGATTGAACAAAGTTTGAGAGGTACACCATGGCATATTCTTCCAAGGTCATCGACCACTACGAAAATCCCCGCAACGTCGGCTCCTTCGAAAAGGGCGACGACTCGGTGGGCACCGGCATGGTCGGCGCACCGGCTTGCGGCGACGTGATGAAGCTGCAGATCAAGGTCAACCCCGAAACCGGCGTGATCGAAGACGCGCGCTTCAAGACCTACGGCTGCGGCTCGGCCATCGCCTCGTCGTCGCTCGTGACCGAGTGGGTCAAGGGCAAGACGCTCGACGAAGCGGCGGCCCTCAAGAACGCGCAAATTGCCGAAGAACTGGCACTGCCGCCGGTCAAGATTCACTGCTCGATCCTCGCGGAAGACGCCATCAAGGCGGCTGTGAGCGACTACAAGGCCAAGCACGGCGCCAAGACCCCCGAGTCGACCGCCGAAGCTGCTGTTCACTGAGATGGCCGTCACGCTGACCGAAGCCGCTGCGCGCCACGTCACCCGCTACCTCGGCAAACGGGGCAAGGGCGTGGGCGTGCGGCTGGGCGTGAAGACCACCGGCTGCTCGGGCCTGGCCTACAAGCTTGAGTACGTCGACGAGTTCACGCCTGAAGACGTGGTGTTCGAAGACCACGGTGTGAAGGTACTGGTCGACCCGAAGAGCCTGGCCTATATCGATGGCACGCAGCTCGACTTCGTGCGCGAAGGCCTGAACGAGGGCTTCAAGTTCATCAACCCGAACGAACGCGACCGCTGCGGCTGCGGCGAAAGTTTTCGCATCTGATGCGTCGTCGCTGACCGCGACCACAGCCGCCACCATGTCATGTGCTGGCGGTTTTTTCTTGCCATGAATCTGAACGACACCGACTTCCAACTGTTCGCCGTCCCGGCGACCTTCGCGCAGGACCGCGCCGTGCTCGACGCGCGCTGGAAGGAGCTGCAGCGCGAGGCGCACCCGGACCGCTTTGCCGCGCAGGGCGCCGCCGCGCAGCGCGTGGCCATGCAGTGGTCGGTGCGCATCAACGAGGCCTACCAGCGGTTGAAAGACCCGATCCGCCGCGCGAGCTACATCTGCGAACTCAACGGCGCACCGCTGAATGCGGAGAACAACACGGCGATGCCGGGTGCCTTTCTCATGCAGCAGATGGAATGGCGCGAAGCGCTCGACGACGCCCGCGACATCGCTGCTGTCGAGGTGCTGCAGGAGGACGTCGAAACCACGCGCGCCCGCGCACTCTCGTCACTCGACTGGCTGATCGACGAGAAGGGCGACTACCCCGGTGCCGTTCAGCAAGTGAGAGCCCTCATGTTCATTGAGCGCTTCGGCGAGGACGTCGAGAAAAAATTCGATCAGTTGGGACAATAAGCCCTTATGGCTCTTCTTCAGATTTCCGAACCCGGCCAGGCGCCCGACCCGCACCAGCGCCGCATTGCCGTGGGCATCGACCTGGGCACCACGCATTCGCTGGTGGCCTCGGTGCGCAACGGCGTGGCCGAATGCCTGCCCGACGACCAGGGCCGCGTGCTGCTGCCCTCGGCCGTGCGCTACCTCGACGGCGACCGCCGCCAGATCGGCTTCGACGCCGTGGCCGCGCGCGCGCAGGACCCCGCCAACACCATCACCTCGGTCAAGCGGCTCATGGGCCGCGGCCTGGCCGACATCGCGAACCGCGATGCCATGTCGTACCGCATCGGCGGTGACGACGGCGGCATGGTCAAGGTGCAGACCTCGGCCGGCGAGAAGTCGCCCGTCGAGATCAGCGCCGAGATCCTGGCCACGCTGCGCTACCGCGCCGAAGACACCTTCGACGACGAGCTCTACGGTGCCGTCATCACCGTGCCGGCCTACTTCGACGAAGGCCAGCGCCAAGCGACCAAGGATGCGGCGCAGCTCGCGGGCCTGAACGTGCTGCGCCTCATCAGCGAGCCGACCGCCGCCGCCATTGCCTACGGCCTGGACAACGCGAGCGAAGGCGTCTACGCGGTCTACGACCTGGGCGGTGGCACCTTCGACATCTCGATCCTGCGGCTCACGCAGGGCGTGTTCGAAGTGATCGCCACGGGTGGCGATTCGGCCCTGGGCGGCGACGACTACGACCATGCCATCGCCGACTTCGTGCTCGCGCAGACAGGCCGCCAGGCCGGCAGCGACAACGACCGCGCCGCGTTGCTCGTGGCCGCGCGTGCCGCCAAGGAAGCACTGACCGATGCCGAGTCGACCCTCTTCAGCGCCGCGCTGGCAGGTGGCCATGCCGAGTTCACGCTGACGCGCGCGCAGTTCTTCGCCGCCACGCAGGCGCTCACCGACCGCACCCTCGCGGCCGTGCGCAAGGCGTTGCGCGACGCGAAGCTCAAGCCCGAAGCGTTGCAGGGCATCGTGCTCGTCGGCGGCTCCACGCGCATGCCGCAGATCCGCAGCGCGGTGGCCGCCTATTTCGGCCGCGAACCGCTGATCAACCTGAACCCCGACGAGGTCGTCGCGCTCGGCGCCGCCATCCAGGCCAACCAGCTGGCCGGCAACAACGGCGCGGGCGAACTGCTGCTGCTCGACGTGATCCCGCTGTCGCTCGGCATCGAGACCATGGGCGGCTTGGTCGAGCGCATCGTGCCGCGCAACCAGACCATCCCCACCGCGATGGCGCAGGACTTCACGACCTACCAGGACGGCCAGACCGCGTTGGCGCTGCATGTGGTGCAGGGCGAGCGCGACCTCGTGTCCGACTGCCGCAGCCTCGCGCGCTTCACGCTGCGCGGCATCCCGCCGATGGCGGCCGGCGCGGCGCGCATCCGCGTGACCTTCACCGTCGACGCCGACGGCCTGCTGAGCGTGAGCGCCAAGGAGCAGGGCAGCGGCGTCGAGGCCAGCGTGGCGGTCAAGCCGTCGTACGGCCTGTCGGACGACCAGATCGCGACCATGCTGCAGGAGAGCTTCTCCACCGCCCAGCAGGACATGCAGGCCCGTGCGCTGGTGGAATCGCGCGTCGATGCCGACCGCATGCTGCTGGCCACGCAGAGCGCGCTCGATGCCGACGGCGACCTGCTGAGCGCCGAAGAACGCGCCGCCATCGATGCCTCGATGGCGCGGCTGCGCGAAACCGCCAAGAGCAGCAACGAAGCTGCCGCGATCGAAGCCGCCACGAAGGCGCTGGCCAACGACACCGAAGCCTTCGCCGCCCAGCGCATGAACGCGGGCATTGCACGCGCGCTCGCGGGCCGCAAGGTCGAATCCCTGTAGACAGAACCATTTCATGCCCACGATCAAGATCTACCCGCATCCCGAGTACTGCCCGCAAGGCGCCGAGATCACCGCGCCGGCCGGCACCTCGATCTGCGAGGCCCTGCTCGACCACGACATCAACATCGAGCACGCCTGCGAGATGAGCTGCGCCTGCACCACCTGCCACGTGATCGTGCGCGCGGGCTTCGACTCGCTGAACGAAGCGGAAGAGGGCGAAGAAGATTTGCTCGACCGCGCCTGGGGCCTGGAGCCGCAATCGCGCCTGAGTTGCCAGTCGATCCTGGCGCAGGAAAATGTGACGATCGAGATTCCTAAGTACTCGATCAACCACGCCAAGGAAAACCACTGATGTCGCGCCAGATCGTTCTCGATACGGAAACCACGGGGCTCTCTGCCGAAAACGGCGACCGCATCATCGAGCTGGGCTGCGTGGAGCTGTTCGCGCGCAAGCTCACCGGCAACGACCTGCACATCTACTTCAACCCGGAGCGCGAGAGTCACGAGGACGCGCTCAAGGTCCACGGCCTGACCACCGACTTCCTGCGCGACAAGCCGAAGTTCGCCACGCTGGGCAAGGACATCATCGAGTACCTGCGCGACGCCGAGCTCATCATCCACAACGCGGCCTTCGACGTCGGCTTTCTCAACAAGGAATTCGAGCGCGCCGGCCTGCCGCCGCTCAAGACCTTCGTGAGCGAGGTGACCGACACGCTGGCCATGGCCAAGCTGGTCTACCCGGGCAAGCGCAATTCGCTCGATGCGCTGTGCGACCGCTTCGGCGTCGACCGCTCGAACCGCACCTTCCACGGCGCCAAGCTCGACGCGCAGCTGCTCGCCGACGTCTACATCAACCTCACGCGCGGGCAGGACGCACTGCTGATCGACGTGGCCTCGAACGAGCCCGCGCAGGGCACGACGGTCGTGGCTATCGACCTGAGCCAGTTCGAGCTGCCGGTGATCGCGGCGGCCGAGCACGAACTCAGCGCGCACGAGGCCGTGTTGTCGCAACTCGACAAATCCAGCGGCGGAAAAACTTTATTTCGCCAAAACGGCTGAAAAGCTATGGCATAATCTGAGGCTTCGCACAACGCGATACGTGTTCAAGACACTGAACTCAAAAGCAGTGTCTCAGGGCGGTTAGCTCAGGGGTAGAGCACAGCATTCACACTGCTGGGGTCGGAGGTTCGAAGCCTCCACCGCCCACCATTTCAGACCTACGACAGACGGCACCATCAGGTGCCGTTTTCGTTTCAGGCGGCACCTTCGGGTGCCGTTTTTGTGGGTCCCGCACAAATCCCGATGCCATTCGGGACGGGTCTGCCGCGCTCAGAAGGCGCGGCCTTCGCGGTTGCGCCGCAGGTCGGCCTCCACCATCATCGCGCACAGTTCCTCCAGCGTCGTCCGGGGCTCCCAGCCCAGCGTTTTCCTGGCATGCGACGCATCGCCGATGAGCAGTTCCACCTCCGCCGGCCGATAGAACTTCGGATCGATCCTCACGAGGACCTTGCCGCTCTCGCGGTCGATGGCGACCTCTTCCTGCGCCGTCCCTTCGAAGCGGAGTTCGTAGCCCGCGGCCCTGAACGCCATGTCGACGAAATCCCGCACGGTTTCCGTGCGGTTGGTGGCGAGCACGTAGTTGTCCGGCTTGTCGGCCTGCAGCATGCGCCACATGCCATCGACGTATTCCTTCGCATAGCCCCAGTCGCGCTTGGCGTCCATGTTGCCCAGCGTGAGCACATCGAGCTTGCCGAGCCGGATCTTGGCCGCCGCGTCGGTGACCTTGCGTGTCACGAATTCGCGGCCGCGCAACGGGCTCTCGTGATTGAACAGGATGCCGCAGCAAGCGAAGAGCCCGTAGCTCTCGCGGTAGTTCATCGTCATCCAGTGGGCGAAGAGCTTGGAGACGCCGTACGGGCTGCGGGGATAGAAGGGCGTGTCTTCCTTTTGCGGAATGGCCTGGACGTTGCCGAACATCTCCGACGTCGAGGCCTGGTAGTACCTGATGCTGCGGTCCGTCAGGCGGATCGCGTCGAGCAGGTGGAGGGTGCCCAGCCCGTTGATGTTCGTGGTGGCTTCGGGCTGGTTGAAGCTCGCGCCCACGTAGCTCTGTGCTGCCAGGTTGTAGACCTCGTCGGGCTGCGCATCGCGAATGAGCGTGATCGAACTGCCCAGGTCCGTCAGGTCGTACTCCACGAGATGAAGCTCCGGATGGTCCTGGATGCCGAGCGACTCGATGCGCCAGAAGTTCACCGAACTGGTTCGGCGGAAGGTTCCGTAGACGGTGTAGCCCTTGCCCAGCAGCAGCTCGGTCAGGTACGCCCCGTCCTGTCCGGTAATGCCAGTGACGACAGCACGTTTTTTCATGGCTTCAATGAGGTGAGAGGAAGGGAAGGGACGGGTCAGGCCGGCGCATCGACGCCGCGCTCGGCCGCGGGCTGCAGGGCCGCTTGCAGCGCGAGCGCCTCGCGCTTCTCGGCCGCGGGGCAGCGGCCGTAGGTGTCATCGAAGCGCACGATGTCGTCTTCGCCGAGATAGCTGCCGGTCTGTACCTCGATCACTTCCAGCATCGTCTTGCCGGGGTTCTCCAGCCGGTGGATGGTGCCCGAGGGCAGGTAGATCGACTCGTTCTCCCGCACCAGCAGCACTTCGCCGCCGCGCGTGGCCTTGGCCGTGCCCTTGACGACGATCCAGTGTTCGGCGCGGTGGTGGTGCATCTGCAGCGACAGCTTGCCGCCGGGCTTGACGGTCAGGTGCTTCACCTGGAAGCGCTCGCCGGTGTCGATGCTGTCGTAGGCGCCCCAGGGCCGCACCACGCGGCGATGCTCGGTGGCTTCGACCGTGCCCTCGCGCGCCAGCATGCGCACCACCTCGGCCACCTGTTCGGCGCAGTCCGCGCCCGCGACCAGCACCGCGTCCGGCGTGTCCACGATGATCAGGTCTTCGGTGCCGAGCGCCACCACCGGCCGGTGCGGCGCATGGACGAAGGTGTTGCGCGAGTTCAGCACGCTGCCCGCGCCGCTCACGCGGTTGCCCGCCTCGTCGGCCGGGTGCAGCTGGGCCACGGCGTTCCAGCTGCCCACGTCGCTCCAGGCACCCTCGAAGCGCACCACCGCGACTTCGGCGTGCTTTTCGAGCACCGCGTAGTCGATGCTGTCGCTGCGGCAGCCTTCGAAGGTTTCGCGGTCCAGCCGCACGAAGCTGCCGTCGACCGACACCGCGGCGGTCGCGCGTTCGCAGGTGGCGAGGATGTCGGGCGCATGCGTGCGCAGTGCCGCGACCAGCGTGCGCGCCTGGACCAGGAAGATGCCCGCGTTCCAGCAGTAGTTGCCCTGCAGGATCAGCGTTTGCGCCACCGCCGCCGTCGGCTTCTCGACGAAGCGCGCCACCGCGTGGCTGGGGCCATGTCCTGTGGCCCCGGCCGCCTCGATGTACCCGTAGGCCGTGCTCGGAAAGCTGGGCGCGATGCCGAAGGTGACGATCTTGCCTGCCAGCGCTGCTTCGACGCCGCTGCGCATCGTGGCCTCGAACAGCGCCACGTCGGGAATGTGGTGGTCCGCGGGCGCAAAGAGCAGCAGGTCGTCGGGCTCGGCCAGCAGGGCCGCCGCGGCCATCGCGGCGGCCGTGTTGCGGGGCACGGGCTCGAGGATCTGGCGGCCCTGCGCGTGCGCGTTCTCGATCGCCTCGCGCACCAGGAAGCGGTGCTCTTCCGACGCGACGCAGGTGATCGTCCGGTTCAGCGTTGCGAGCCGTTCGAGCGTAAGGTGCAGCAGGCTCTTGTTGCCCACGATCGGTGCGAACTGCTTGGGAAAGGCCTTGCGCGACAGCGGCCACAGCCGCGTGCCGCTGCCGCCGCACAGGACCACGGGATGAATGGTGGGGGTGTTCATGGTGACCAGCCTTTGTGTGTGCAGTGGGTGATGAACCGGATCGCTTCGAGGGCGTGCTGCTCAGATCAGGCCCGTGTGAACGGCGAGGTTCACCGCCTGGGCGCGCGAATGCACATGCAGCTTCTTGTAGATGCTCTTGATGTGCACGTTGACCGTCTGGCCGGTGATGCCGAGCTTGGCGCCGATCTCCGCCGAGACGTAGCCCGACGCCACGTGGCGAAGGACCTGGCTCTCGCGCGGTGTCAGCGTCGTGTCGCGCGGCGGCGACGCGTCGTCGGCGGGCTGCGGCTCGCGGGGCTGGTGGTTCAGGCGGTGCAGCAGGCGCCGCGCGAGCCGCGGCGTGATGACGGCGCCGCCGTTCACCACGTGCAGCACGGCGTCGGCAAAGCTCTGCAGCCAGGCGTTCTTCAGCAGATAGCCCGTGGCGCCCAGCTCGAAGGCGCGCAGCACGTGGGCATCGTCCTCGAGCGCGGAGATCACGATGATCTCGCCGTTGCCATGGTGACGGCGCGCCTCGGCGATCAGCTCGAAGCCCATGCCGTCGCTGAGCCGCAGGTCGACCATCAGCACGTCGAACGCATGCGTGGCCAAGAGCTTGCGCCCCTCGCGGATGCTGTCGGCCTGGCCTTCGAGCTGGATGCGAAGGTCCGACAGCAACTCCTGCGCGATCACCCGGCGCATGTACTCGTCGTCGTCGATGAGCAGCACGCGCACCGGCGATTTTTCCTGGCCCGTCATGAAGTCCGGCCACAGCCTCGCGGCGGGCGCGCACACGGGGGCGGACGGGCCCGGGCGGCGCGGCGCCATCACGGCGGGGGTGGGGTCGCCAGAGGGTGTGAGCGTGTTTTCAGCCATGTTCTTGCCCCGGTTGAAGTGAGTGAGTGACGGCGGTCAGTGCGGTGCCGTCGGCGGCGCGGACCGGGAAGCCCGGCACCGGTTCGTCGAAGCCGCGCGGGTTCGCCAGCTGCCAGCGCCAGCTGTCGGCGCACATCTGGTCCAGGCTGCGCTGCGCGCGCCAGCCGAGCCGGTCCTGGGCGTGCTGCACGTCCGCCCAGTAGGCCGGGGCATCGCCGGGACGGCGCGGACCGATGTGCACCGCGATGCGGTGCCCGCACGCGCGTTCGAAGGCCGCGATCACGTCGAGCACCGACGCGCCGTGCCCCGTGCCCAGGTTCACCGTGAGCAGGCCCCGATGCAGCGTCGCGTACCGCAGGGCCGCCACATGGCCTTCGGCCACGTCCATCACATGCACGTAGTCGCGCACACCGGTGCCGTCGTGCGTCTCGTAGTCGTTGCCGTGCACGACGACGTGCCCGCGCTCGCCCACCGCGACCTGCGAGACATACGGCACCAGGTTGTCGGGCGGCCCCTGCGGGTGTTCGCCCAGCAGGCCGCTCTCGTGCGCGCCGATGGGGTTGAAGAAGCGCAGGCATGCGATGCCCCAGCGCGGATCGGAGCGGGCGAGGTCCGCGAGCATGCGCTCCACCATCACCTTGGAGCGCCCGTAGGGGTTGACGGCCGCGTACGACGCGCTTTCCCGTATCGGCGAGCGCGGGATGTCGCCGTAGACCGTGGCCGAGGACGAGAAGATCAGCGTGCGCACGCCGGCACGCTCCATGGCCCGCGCCAGCGCGAGGCTGCCCGCCACGTTGACGTCGTAGTAGCCGAGCGGGTCGCTCACCGAGCGGCTCACCGCCTTCAGCCCCGCGAGATGCAGCACCGCGTCGACCCCGTGCTCGGCGAACACGCGGTCGAGCACCGCCGCGTCGCGCACGTCGCCGCGCACGAGCTGCGGCTGCACGCCGCAGATGCGTGCCACGCGCTCCAGCGAACGCGGGTCGCTGTTGACCAGCGTGTCCAGCACCACCGGCAGGTAGCCGGCCGCGATCAACGCCACGCAGGCGTGGCTTCCGACGAAGCCGGCACCACCCGTCACCAGAATCTTTGAGTGGGTCATGGTTGGGACTCGCGCAGTGGGGTTGGCGTGGCCGTGCCTTGGTCTGCCACGCAGCGAAGCAGCTCTTGTTCGAGGCGCGACAGGATGGCGTCCTGGTCGAGCTCCGTCTGCGCGAACGCGCGGCCCGCCGCACCGAGCGCCTGGCGCAGGCCCGGCGAGCACGCGAGCTGCGCGATCGCGTCGGCCAGCACGGCCGCATCGCCCGGGGGCACCACGAAGCCACGGTCCGCGACCACGCGGGCGAGTTCGGTGCCGGGGTGCGCCGTGGCGATCACGGCCTTGCCGCTCGCGAACATGCCGGCCAGCTTCGAGGGCATCACGAGGTCGGCGGCATCGGCGCGCTGCGGCAGCAAGTGGATGTCGGCCATGCCCAGCAATTCGTTGAGCCGTTCGGCGGGCTGTAGCTCGAGAAAGTGCACGCGGTCCAGGCCGGCGCAGGCCGACATCAGCGGGGCGCGGCTTGGGCCGTTGCCGCAGATGACGAAGTGAATGCTCTGCTGGTCGGCTAGAAGGCCCGCCGCCTCGGCCAGCAGTTCGATGCCCTGCTTGGCGCCCAGGCTGCCCGCATAGAGCACGACCACGGCATCGGGCGCAATGCCCAGCTCGGCTCTGTAGCCATCGGCCGCGCGGGGAGCGGGACGAATCGCCGAGACGTCCACCCAGTTCGGAAAGAGAACGAGCCGGCCTTCGCCGATGCCCTTGCTCCTGGCCTTGTCGACCATGGCTGCCGAAATGGTCGACACGCGGTCGAACCTCGCCAGCAGCCATCGCTCCAGCGACAGCGCGACACGCCGCACGCCCGCGCCGCGCACGAGGCCCAGGCCGAACGCCGCATCGACTTCGAAGTCCTGGATGTGCAGCCACGACCTGATGCCGAGCAGCTTCGCGAAGCACAGCACCGCGGGCGCGCAGAAAAGCGGCGGCTCCACGACGAACACAAGATCGGGCTTCCAGCGCGCCTGCGCCAGCAGCAGCGGCATGCTCGACAGCATGAACGAGCACAGGTGCGCCACGCGCGCCAGCGCACGCGGCTGCGAAGGCACCCAGGTGGGCGCGCGCCAGACCGTGAGGCCGTTGCGCCCGGTGGTCTTGCGATAGGCCCAGGCCGAATGGCCCTCGAACACCGCCCAGTGCGGGAAGAAGGGCGGCGCCGCGATCACGCGCACGTCATGGCCCTGGGCCTGGAGCCAGTCGGCCATCTCGCCCGAGTACTTGCCGATGCCGGCCAGCTCGGGCGCGAAGTTCATCGAGTACAGCAGGATCTTCACGGCGATCTCCCCAGGGCCGGGCGCAGCAGGCGCACGATCGGAAAGAAGCCGAACAGCGCGCGCATGCGCAGCTCGTACAGCACGAAGTCGGTGACGAAGGCGATGAAGAAGACGTAATGCGGCTTGTCGGGAAAGAGCGAGATCACGACGCCATACGAGGCCAGCCGCAGCGCGAACTCCAGCAGCGTCCACCACCCGAGCGAGCCCATCGTGGCGTTCAGCGCGAGCATCGTTTCGTGATGGACCGTGTAGGTCCTCAGCAGGAAGTACGGTGCGATGCACACGAAGATGTCGCGCGCCTCGGGACCGAGCTTCAGCAGCGGCGCGGCCACCGCCATCAGGCCCGCCAGCCCCACGAAGAGCACGCAGCCGAGCAGGAACGAATGCCGCGCCAGCCGCAGCTTCTCGATCGTCAGGTTGGCCGCGTTGGCGTCCAGCATCGCCGGCGTTTTCGTGATGAGAAAGGCCTGCACGAACTGCGAGGGTGCCTCCGCGAGAAGAAAGGCCAGCTTGAACGCGCCCACGTAGCCCAGCGGCATGAAGAGCGCCACGAGCAGCAGGTCCGACTTGCGCAGCAGGAAGGTCAGCAGCGCATACACCGTGGCGCTGGCCTGCGACGCGAGCGCAAGCACGGGTGGTCCGGCCGGTGGCGCCGCGCCGTTCGCCGGCAGGAAGATGGCCGCGCCCACGAGCACCAAGGCCAGCAGATTGATGGCGAGCAGGTGCGCCACGCCGATCTCCAGGCCGAGCGCCGCGAGCGTCGCCACGCCCAGCACCAGCACGGTCGCGCGCACGCCCGACTCCAGGTTGAGCAGGCCCGCATGGCCCAGGCCCCGGCTGTACGACAGGCGCAGGCTGTTGAAGGCGAAGACCGCGAGCGACAGCACGATCAGCACGAAGGGCGCGCCGGCCACCGGCAGGCGCTGCGCGCCCACGACGCCGGCCGCGAGCAGCGCGGCCAGCGGCAGCCCGATCGCCAGCGTGCGCACCAGGTCGCCGCGCGTCACCCGGGGCGGCACGCTCGCGGCATTGCGCGAGAACAGCAGCGAACTGCCCAGCGTGCCCACGACCAGCGCCACTTCGAGCACCGACTGGTAGACGGAGTACTCGCCGAAGCGCGCGGGCGCCACCTGCGCCGCGATCAGGAAGATCGCCAGGAAGCCCGACAGGTACACATACAGCCGCGACGCGAGCGCCCCCAGCCCCAGGCGCTGCGCCAGGCGGATGCCGGGCAGGGCGAACGAGGTGCCGGCGGCGTGCTTCATGGCGTGCTCCCGTCCGCGGGGTGCTTCGGCGTTGGCGCCTGCGCGACGCCCAGGGTGTCGGCCATGCGGCGCGCGCGCGACGCGATCCGGTGCGCGTTGTTCTTGGCCCGGCGCGCCATCTGCAATGCCCAGGTGAGCGCAGCGACCGTGTACACGCGGCGATGCAGCGCGGGCTGCATCGCCAGCTTGGCGGCGCCCTGGAAGTGCAGCGCGAGCACGCGCACCGTGTCGCCCGCCGGCGTCCGCAGGCAGGGTTGGCCGTCGACGAAGGCCAGGCGCTTGGCGCCGCCGCGCACGCGGAACTCGCGCACGAAGTGGTTGGTGCCGCCGTTGACGTTGTGGTCGATCACCTGGCCGTCGAACACCCGGTTGATCGGCACGGTGTTGCCGCTGGCCTGCGCCCACAGGTACAGCAGCGTCATGTCGGACACCCCGCCGCGCACGCTGCGGGTCGCGAAGCGCTCGGCAATGTCGCGCAGCTGGTGCAGGCCCGTGGGCGTGCTGTACATGCGCAGGAGGCAGGCGACGAAGTCCTGCAGGCCGGCCGCCGTCCAGTAGCTCACGTGCGGCGAGATCTGGCAGGGGTTCCAGCCGTCCGTGGGCAGGATGCTGGAGCCGGAGAAGTCGGCGTGGCCCACCAGGCGCGCAATGTGGGCGCCGACGCCGTTGAACAGCAGCACGTCGCTGTCGATCAGCACGAAGGCGCGGCAATCGGGGTGCGCTGCGAGATGGTTCGCCAGGAGGAAGTAGCGCCGGAAGCAGATCTTCTCGAACGCCGGCGTGTTGCTCGACAGGTGCACGTAGGCCTGGCAGAAGCGGTCGTATGCCGGTCCGGCGTCGGTGTCCGACAGGACGACCAGCTGCTCCTGCGCCATGGCCGCGGATTCGCAGCACAGGCGCAGGGCCGTGTTCTGGCGGTCTTCCACAACGATGAAGGGGAGGGCGTGGTCCATGGTCGGGCAGGTGGTTGGTACGGGTCAGGGCCGCGGCGCGGTGGCGCTGCGCACCAGCGCGACGTGGGCGGGAAGAAAGTGGAAGTCGGCGTCCAGCGGCATGTCGAGCGTGAGCATTCCGCCCCGGGCGCTCGCGTCGCCGATCCAGCTGCGCAGCTGCGCGGCCGAGAAGCGCGGCGCGCTCGGCTGGGCCCAGGAAGCGCCCAGCGGCGTCAGCACATGCAGCCGGAGTTCGGAGGGCGGCGAGGCCAGGCGTGCGGCGGGCTGCAGGTACTCGCCCGCCATGAGGTTCTGGCACGGCGCGTTCTTGAGGCTGAAGCGCGCCGCGCCTTCGCCGGCATTGAAGGCCAGCCACCGGGTGGGTGCGCCGCTGCGCGCGGCCGCGCAGAACCGGTCCCAGTCGCGCGTCGTCATGCCCGTCGTGTTGTAGACACCGTCGAACCACCAGCCTGTGGCGAGTGGGCCGTAGTGCTGCGACCAGCTGTCGATCACCGCCGACCAGGCCGCGATGAAGCGCTGCGGCGGTGGCTGCTGTTCGGAGATATCGCCCAGGCATTCCATCAGGTAGGCATCCCCTTGCGGCGCGCGGAAGGGCAGGTAGAGGATCAGCGCGATGCCGTGGCGGCGCAGCGCGCGGCCGATCTCCATCGGCAGGTCGCGCGGCGAGCGGTGCGCGGCGCTGCGCGGGCACAGTGCTTCGAGGGCGGCATTCGGTGCGATGAACTGGCCGTTGTTCTGCCCGAGCGTCAGGATGAGATGGCTGGCGCGCATCTCCGCGAGCGAGGCGGCGAAGGCGTCGACGTCGAAGCGCCCGATGCCGGCGATGGACTGCCTGTCGGGCAGGTAATGCACCATCACGCCGAAGCCCGGGGCGCCCTGCGTTTCGGGCGCTGCGGCGACGGCCGGCCGCGCCCACGCGGCCAGACCGAGCGCCAGCACCGCGAGCGCGCGAAGCAGGGAGCGTGCGCGCCTCGTCATGGCGTGGCCCTCGCCAGCGACGCGTCGCCGCGTTTCAGCCTGAGGTAACTCGCGGCCACCGCGCCCGGCGTGCAGGCCCGCGAGAGCGACCATGCGGGGCGCGTGCGCTGGTGCGCGGCGAGGTAGCGCTCGATGCCGCCGAGGCCGACGAATTCGTTGCCGATGAAGAACGCGTAGCCCGCGAAGAGCTCGCGGTGCACCGGAAGGTCCGAGAGCAGCAGCGGCACGCCCAGCGTGGCCGCCTCGGCGGCCGACAGGTTGAAGCCCTCGAAGGTGGACAGCGAGATGAAGGCCGTCGCACCCCGGTACAGCCGCAGGAGCTCGTCCCGCGACACCAGCCCCCGGTGCCGCACGCAGCCGCGGAACGCGGGCGCCATGGCCGAGATCATGCGTTCGACCTCCTTGGCGCCGTTGCCGGTGATGTCGAGGTAGTCGACCAGGCCCTGGCGCTTCATGCGCACGAAGAGCTTCAGGATGCCTTCGAAGTTCTTGTGCGGGTAGTAGTGGTAGGCCGCGATCAGGTAGCGCCCGTCAGGCGCTGCCGTGTGGTCGGCGTGAGCGGCGACGGCGCCCGCATCCACGGGATTGAAGATCACCGCCGGGTGCTCGCAGCGCCTGAAGTGCCGCTCGAAATCTTCCTGGCTGCTGCGGCTGATGAAGACCACGTCGGCGGCGCTGCGCGCGACGCGGTGCAGGTTCCAGTCGAGCCAGAGGCGCTTGCGCGCGCTGAAGTACTGCGGGTACGACTTGTACTGCACGTCGTGCACCACCACGATCGAATCCCGGTGGCGGCCGAAGGGCGCCAGCAGCGAGAAGGGCAGGAAGTAGTTCGGGAACAGCGAGTACACGCGCTCCCCGCGCAGCCACCCGCGCACCAGGTGGACGTTGTAGAGCAGCGTGTCGAGGATGAAGCGGCTGATCTTCAGCCGCCGTGCGGCCGCGTACAGGTGCGGATGGCGCTCGCTGACCGGCTGCACCTCGTGGCCCGGCGCGTCGCGCATGCTCTCGAGCAACACCTCGGACACGTTCAGCACCCCGCCCGCCGACGCGTTGAGCCGGATCGTGTCGTAGAAGAGGTAGGTGGCCATGGTCGCTCCTGCGTGCGTTCTCATGCGGTTGGCAGGCTGGCGCGTGCCGGGCGGGGGGGCGGCCTGCGGAACCGCGCCGCGAGGCTGCCGGCGACGACGGCCGCGACCAGCCCCGAGACGGCGAACGGTCCCCAGCCCAGGATCGGCCCGCGCAGGAACGGCACGTAGGCCGCCAGCAGCACCAGCGCGCACAGGTAGCCGGCCGTCAGCGTGTGTTGCGGGTCGATGGCCTTGTCGACGAGGCGAAAGAGCGCCGAGACCGCGAAGCCCAGCAGGGCCGGGCCCGCCAGACCGAAGTCGAAGTAGGCGGTGGTGAAGGGCGGCAGCGACAGGTTGCTTTGCGAGAAGTTGCCCAGCACGGCCGGCCAGCCGAGCGGGTCGTAGCCCGGGAACATCTTCAGTTCGCGCGGCAGGATGAAGGAGAAGGCCGAGAGCAGGTAGCGCCCGTAGCCCAGATCGGGCGAGGGCGCGCGCTCCAGGATGCCCGCGACGACGAACATCGCGTCGAAGTCCTGGCTGAAGGGGTACGACGCCAGCTCCGCGCCCCACATGGCGTCCCGCGAGATCAGGTTCAGCACCGGCCCCAGGCCCGCGATGGCGCCGAAGATCACGGCGGCGAGCGTCCACCGGTGGCGCCGCCCCAGGGCATGGATGAGCAGCGGCAGCAGCCCGATCAGGATGACCTGGCGCGCCGTGTTGACCGGGTTGGCGGCGATGGCGGCCAGTGCGAACGCGAGGCCCGCGACGCACCAGGCCCACAGCGTGCGCTGGCGTGTGGCGTGGATCGCGAGCGCCACGCAGCACAGCAGCACCATGAGCTTGGGCAGCGTGGAATAGACGATGTACTGGACCGGCGCGGCCTCCTCTTCGGAAATCACGCCGCGCGCCGTGAAGTTCATGTCGGGGCGCAGGAAGAGCATGGCGAACGCCACCTCCAGGCAGGCCAGCAGCAGGAAGGGGTGGGCGACGCCGGCGCCGAGCGCGCGGCGCGCCAGCCGGGGCGCGGCAGACGGCTCGGGCAGGCCCAGCCGTGCGGCTTCCACGCCGGCCATGTACAGCAGCACGAGCATCAGCCCCTGCGTGTGCGCGGCCTGCCCGACGATGCCGACCTCCCAGAAGTCGGTGTCGGTCGCGATCTGCATCGCCGGCGCCAGCGAGAAGTAGATGAGAACCGCCGTGTAGTGGATCAGCAGGAACACGCTGTCGCCGGCGGTGCCCAGCATCGACAGCTGCACCACCGTCAGCACGAACACCACCCCGTAGCCCCAGACAGAATCGATCAGCCCGCACAGCGCGGCGCAGACGATGCCGGACCAGAAGACGAGGGTTCTCATGGCGAGGTCCGTTTCTGCTTCAGGCGTGCTCGGCCTCGGCGGCGGTCCGGCGCGCCGTCTGGTAGTCCGCATAGGTGCGGCGCAGCCCTTCGGCCAGCGGCACGGTGGCGTGCCACCCGAAGCTGGCCGCGCGCGACACGTCCAGCAGCTTTCGCGGGGCGCCGTCGGGCTGGGCCAGGTCGTAGTGGATGCTGCCCTCGTAGCCCACGACCTCGCGGATGTGCTCCACCAGCTCGGCGATCGAGACGTCCTCGCCCGTGCCGAGGTTGATGTGGCCGCGCATCGGATCGGTGTGCTGGTCGTAGGCGGCGCGCGACAGGTTCATCACGTCCAGGCAGCCTTCGACCATGTCGTCCACGTACAGGAACTCGCGCCGCGCCCGGCCGCTGCCCCAGATCAGCACGCTCGGCGTGCGGCTGATCTTGGCCAGGTGAAAGCGCTGGATCAGCGCGGGCACCACGTGGCTGTTCTCCAGGTGGTAGTTGTCGCCGGGCCCGTAGAGGTTGCTCGGCATCACGCTGCGGAAGTCGACGCCGTGCGTGGCGCCGTACTGCCGGTTGTAGCTCTCGCACAGCTTGATGCCCGCGATCTTGGCGATCGCGTAGGGCTCGTTGGTGGGCTCGAGCTTGCCGGTGAGCAGGGCCTCTTCGCGGATCGGCTGTTCGGCCAGGCGCGGGTAGATGCAGCTCGAGCCGAGGAACAGCAGCCGCTTGACGCCGGCGAGAAAGGCCTGGTGCGTGAGGTTGGCCGCGATCAGCAGGTTCTCGTAGATGAACTGCGCGGGGTAGGTCATGTTGGCGTGGATGCCGCCGACCTTGGCCGCCGCCACGTAGACCTGGTCGATGCGCTCGGTCGCGAAGAAGCGCGCGACGGCGGCCTGGTCGAGCAGGTCGAGCTCGGCGTGGCTGCGCGTCACGACCTCGTGGCCGAGTTCGCCCAGGCGCCTCGTGAGCGTCTGGCCGACCATTCCGCGATGACCTGCAACATAGATTCGCATGGCGTTCTTTCAGTGAAGGAAGAGGGGACTGCGGGTCTCAGCGCGAACCGCGCGCCCCGAGCACGACGCGGAAGGTCTTCAGCAGGATCACGACGTCGCGCCGCAGCGAGAGCGTGGCGACGTACTCGGCGTCCATGGCGGCGCGGCGGCGGTAGCTCACCTCGTTGCGTCCGCTGATCTGCCACAGGCCCGTGATGCCCGGGCGCACCGCGCAGTAGTACGCCCAGTACGGGCCGTACAGCTCCTTCTGCGCAAACATGCAGGGGCGCGGGCCGACCATGCTCATGTCGCCCTTGAGCACGTTCCAGAACTGCGGAAATTCGTCGATGCTGTAGCGGCGCAGGAAGGCGCCGAAGCGGGTGATCCGCGGGTCGTGCTCGAGCTTCTGGAACTTCTCCCATTCGCGCCGCGCCGCATCGTTCTCGCGCAGGTGGCGGGCCAGCAGGGCATCGGCGTCGGGCGCCATGGTGCGGAACTTGTAGAAGCGGAAGATCCGTCCGTCGCGGCCGTAGCGCGGCTGCACGTAGATGGCCGGGCCGCCCGAGGTCAGCAGCACGCCGAGGGCGATCAGCGCGTAGGCCCAGCCCAGGAACAGGAAGAAGGCGCCCGCCAGGAGGATGTCCATGGCGCGCTTGGCGGCCTGCAGGAGCCGCGAGCCGCCCACCGGCACGGGGCGCGCGGCGGTGCGGTGCGGCGTGCGTGAAAGGTGCGTGCTCATGATGTCGCGCGCTCCGGTTCGGCGCGGGGGGTGTGCCCCAGCGCGGGCGGATAGATGTTCGGCGGCAGGCCGTAGGGCCCGTAGTCGTAGCCGTAGGCGTTGTGGCGTTGCCGCGCGTCCTGCGCGTTGAGCACCACGCCGTGGAACGCCGCGCCCACGTGCGCCAGCCGCTTGGCACTCTCCACCAGGTCGCCCAGCTCGCTGTCGCCCGCGCGGGCCACGAGCATCAGGGTGCCCACGTCCGGTGACATCGCCACGGTCTCGGTCGCCAGCAGGATCGGCGGCGCATCGATGACCACGGCGTCGTACAGCGCCGAGAGGGTCTCCAGCAACCGCGTGAACGCAGTGGAACCCATCATCGTGGCCGGATCGAGCGGCAGCTTGCCGGTGGTGATCACGTCCAGGTGCGGCAGCACCTGCGCATGCACCGCTTGCGCGAGCGTGGCAGTGCCGGCGATCAGCTCCGACAGGCCGGTGGTCGTCTTGAGCCCGAACTGGCTCGCCAGCTTGCCGCGGCGCATGTCGGCGTCGATCAGTAGCACGCGCCTGCCGGAGGCCGCCAGCACGGCCGAGAAGTTCGCCGACAGGAAGGTCTTGCCCGCGCCCGGCGTGGCGCTGGTCAGCAGGATGCGGTTGTTCTGCGCGCCCGCCATCAGGAAGCCCAGCGCGGTGCGCAGCCTGCGCACGCCTTCGAGCGCCGGGTCGTCCGGGTGCGAGGCCGCCAGCAGCTTCACGCCGGGCTTGCCCTGGCGGATGGCGCGGTCGAGCGCGCCCTGCCGCGTGCTGAGCGCGATCGTGCTGTAGACGTTCAGGCCGGTGCGCATCTCGATCTCGTCGGGGGTGGCGACCGTGTTCTTGAGCACCTTGCGAAGCACCGACGTGACCGCGCCCAGGAACAGCCCCACGACCAGCGCCAGCGCCATCACGATCACCGCCTTGGGCCGCACCGGCTTCTCGGGCGACAGCGCCTGGTCGAGCACGCGCACGTTGCCGATGCGGCCTTCGCGGGCCAGGCGCATCTGCAGCGAGCTGTTCAAGAGCGACGAATAGAGCTCGGTGTTGACCTTGATGTCGCGCTGCATGCGCAGCGAGTTCTGCTGCAGCATCGGCATGCGGCGGATGCGGTTGTCCACGCCGCCCAGCTCCTTGCGCAACGAGGCGATCTGCGCGTCGAGCGTGATCAGCATCGGGTGCTGGCTGGTGAAGCGGCTTGCCAGGTCCAGGCGCTTCTGGCGCGCGTCGAGCAGCTTGGCCTGCAGGTCGACGTTCTGCGACAGCGCGTTGCGCGCCTCGTCGTCCAGGCTGATGGTTCCGTTCTGGTTGCGGTACTGGTTGTAGGCCTCTTCCGACTGTTCCAGCTGCTGCTTGAACTTGGGCAGCTCGGTGCCCAGGAAGTTCAGCGTGCGCTCGGCCTGCGCGGTTTTCTGGTCGATGTTCTGGCGCATGTACAGGCGCGCCACTTCGTTGAGCAGGTTCGCCAGGTGCTCGCGATCGTCGGTCTGCCAGCTCACGTCGATCACGCTGGACTGCTTGCCCTTCTCGATCACGCGCAGCTCGCGCTGCAGCTCGAGCATGGTGAGCTGCGTGGAATGCCGCGTCAGCTCGAAGGCGCCGCCGGGCCGGGCGTCGATCGAGGCCACGAGCAGGTGGACCGTGCCGCCCGGCACCGAGCTGTCCTGCGGCTCGCCGACCCGGCCGTGCAGCGGGGTGTCGAGGTCGGGGTGCGTCAGGGTGTAGGTGCCGTCCTTGCCGGCGGTCAGCAGGAACTTCTTGCCCTCGAGGGCCGGCGGCACGTCCATCTGCGCGACCGCGATCCGCTCGGTGCCCGACACATAGCCGCGCATGCCGAGGAAGCCCGGCCTGGACAGCGTCTTCGAATGCCGTGCGATGAAGGCGCCCACGACCGGGATGTAGTGCGGCCGTGCCTTGATGAACAGCTTGGTGTTCTCGATCGCCTGGCCGAGCACCATGCGCGACTTCAGGATCTCGGCCTCGCCCGAGGTCGGCGTCTTCACGCCCACGCCGTTGACCGCGGCATCGCCCGCGCCGCCGGGCGAGCGTTCGGCATCCTCGAGCTGGATCAGCACGTTCGCTTCGTACACGCGCGGCCCGAAGAGCGCGTAGCCCGCGCCCAGCACCAGCACCGCGGCGGTGACCGAGGCGATCAGCCATCGGTTGTCCAGCATCAGGTCGACGTATTCCTTGAACCGCGAGTGCGGGCGCTCGGGTTCCGGGCTGTACGGTGCGGGAAGCGGGGGGTACCAACGCGCATTCATGGGCTTCACCTTCTTTGTCGTGTTCGGGCCGGGGCTGCGCGGCCTACCTGCTGCGGGCGGTGTCGCGCGCGAGGTTGATCACCTGGGCGGCGGGAAGGATCAAGTTGGCGACCCGGTTCCACGAGACCAGCGGCACGCGGTCGACATAGACGACGTCGCGCGGCCGCAGCTCGAAGCGGTCGGCCAGTGCGAGCGCGGCCGGGTTCTTCGCGTTCAGGCTGAAGATCTGCGGCGTGTCGGGCGTCTGCGGCGAGTTGCGGATCACGTAGATCTGCCCGGGGTCGGCCGTGAGCAGGTCGGGCCCGCCCGCATCGCCGAGGGCCTCGTTCAGGCTCATGCGGCCGTTGCGCATCAGCAGCGCCGAGGGCCGCAGGATCTCGCCCATCACGTAGATGCGGCTGTCGTCGCGGCTGCCGACGTACACGATGTCGCCGTTGCGCAGCGGGATGTTGTTGGCGTCGGCGCCGAAGCGCTTGAGCTGCATCAGGTCGATGACCACCGTGCGGTCGCCGCGCGTGAGCGTCACATGCGAACGGTCGCCCCCGGCGGTGATGCTGCCCGCCCGGTTGAGCGCCTCGGACAGCGTCATCGGAATGTCCGTGAAGATCTGCAGCCCGGGCGTGCGGACCTCGCCCTCGACATAGGCGCGCTGGCTGCGGAACGACTGGATGCGCACGCTCACCAGCGGTGCCTTGATGATGCTGCCGATGCGCTTGGCGATCAGCTCGGACGCACCGCTTTCCGTCAGGCCCTGCAGCCGGGTGCGGCCGATGTAGGGAAAGCTGATCTCGCCCGCGGCATCGACGATGAAGCCCGGCGCCACGGTGACGCCGGTCGGGTCGCTCTGCTGCGCGATCACCGCGCCCAGGTTGGGCTGCAGCTCGGGGTTGTTGTAGACGGTGATGCCCACCACGTCCCCCGGCCCGATGGTGTAGGGCGCGGGGCGGCCGAACAGCGCCTTCACGTCGGGCGGGATGCCCGTGTTCCCGGCGAGCTGCGCGCGGACCAGCTCCGGCGTGATGGCCGCGATCCTGCCGCCGGCCGTGCCGTCGGCCGACTGCAGCGGGCCCGGCGTGCCGAAGCCGGGTGCGCAGCCGCACAAGCCGAGCGACAGCAGCAGCGCCATGGCACGCGACCGGAAGCGGCCACCGGGAAGGGCGCGGGCGCCCTCGGTGGCGAGGAGGCGCTCGCCGCGCGGGTTCGCTGGGGTTGCGGATGTCATGGCAATCTCCTTGGCTTCGGTTGTTGTTTCAGGGCGCGGCGAGCGTGGCCGGGATCGCGCGCGGGGTGCCTGTCGCCGGACGGTCCTGCCGCTGCGGGCTGCCGGTGGCTAGACAGTGCTCGACGACCCAGTCGCCGACGGACTGCAGGAAGAGCTGCTGGCCCTTCACCGTGCAGACGGTGTGGTCCACGTCCCGCATGAACTCGTACTGCAGGCCCTGCATGAACGGTTCGCGGCGCAGGGCGCCGAGCTGGTCGCGGTCGCGGTCGCAGACATGCAGCGATCCCGAATACAGCAGCTGCACCGCCACCTCGCGTTCGACCAGCCGCTTCATCGTGGCTTCGAACCAGATCGCGTTGACGTTGGGCGGCCGCCGGTCCACGAAGTAGCCCGGCAGCGGCTTGCCCACCGTGCTGCCCGGCAGATGGCGCAGCACCCAGCGCCGCGCCTTGCCGGGGAACGACGGGTGCAGCGGCGCCGCGAGCGCGCGGCGCACCGTGAGCTCCCAGCGCGTGCGCCGCTGGGGGAAGGCAAAGCCGTCGAACAGCGAGAGCGCCACCATGCGCGCGTCCACCGCGGCGGCCGACATGGCGTGCTCCACGCCCGAGCACATGGCCACGGTCGCGAACTGGCCGATGCCCTGCATGCGCTGCACGAGGTCCATGGCGGCCTGCAGGCTGTGCACCGCGCGCGTCTGCAGGTCGGGCCCGGTGTCCAGCGCCTCGCTGTCGCCGATGCCGCCCAGGTCGAAGCGCAGGCTGCCCACGCCGCGCGCGGCCAGCAGGTGCGCCAGCTTCACGTTGATGCGGCGCGGCCCGACGCGGTGGTTCGCGCCCATGTTGAACATCAGGCAGGCGACGGGCGCCGGCACGCGCTGCGCGGGGAGGGTGAGCATGCCCATCAGTGCGTTGCCGGGGCCGAAGCACACCGGGGTCTGCGTCATGTCATTCATGGATCGCTCCCTGCAGGCGGTTGAGCGCATCGGCCGGCACCATCGCGCTGTGGGGAAAGGGGTCGGACGTCCAGTCCAGCGGGTGGCTCAGGTAGGCCAGGCGCACCGGCATGTGGCGCGACTGCTGCTCGGCCGCCCATTGCGCGGTGGACGTGTCGTCGGGCGGGGCCAGCACCAGGGTGTCGTGCAGGGCCGTGAGCGGCAGCGACTGCGGCGTGAGGGCGCGCAGCTGCGCCTGCAGCGCCGGCGAGAGACGCACGCCCAGCGCCTCCTCGGGTAGCGCGTCCGGGTCCCGCGCGAGGTGACGGCGCCAGGACAGGTCGGGAATGCAGAAGGTCGTGTCGATCGCCTCGACGTGGCGTTCGCGCAGCAGGCGCGCGTAGCCCGGCCCGTCGATCACCGGCTCCCAGAGCACCAGCCGCGCCGGGTCGCAGCGCCCGTTGCGCGCGGCCAGCACGGCCAGCGTGGCACCCAGCCGCGCGCCGATCCACACGATGGCGGCATGGGGTGCGTGCCGCCGCAGCTCCTCGTGCGCCGCGCACAGGTCGCGGCGCCAGCCGTCGAGCTCGCCCTCGCTCTCGTCGCCCGGCGAGTCGCCGGAGCCGTAGAAGTCGAAGCGCAGCGTGGCGATGCCGGCGCGCGCGAGGCGTTCGGCCAGCACCTTGAAGAAGCGGTGGGTGCGCAGGCCCTCCTGCCCGAAAGGCGGGCACAGCAGCACCGCGGTGGGCTCGCCCCGGTGGTCGTCGGCGGCGTGGAACGCGCCGAAGACCTGGCGCGAGGCCGGCCCGAACATGAGCGGCGTGAAGAGGGTCATGCGACACCCCCTGCGCATCGCGCTTCGCTCATCCCCTTGCGCGGATTCAGGGGGCGCATGCGGCGGCCTTCGGGGTCGGCCTGCGAGGGCCGGGCGCGGGCTTCGGTATGGCGCCATTCGGCGAGCGAGCCCACGCTGTCCGCCCGCGCGGGCGCCGGCCCCAGCGCCAGCACCAGGATGCGGCCGGCCACCGGCAGCTCGACGCTGCGACTGTCCGGTGCCAGGCCCACGTCGAAACTCTGCGGCGACACCAGCAGGCCCACGCCGATGGCCTTCAGGCAGGCTTCCTTGCGGGTCCAGCAGGTCAGGAAGGCGCGGTCGCGTTCGTCGGCGGGCAAGGCGGCCAGCGCCTCCTGTTCGCGCCGCGTGAAATGCGCCGCCGCCAGGTCGGCCGCGTCCGGCATCGGGCGCAGCAGCTCGACGTCGGCGCCCAGCGGGCCGCGCCCGCCGATGGCGATCAATGCCAGGCCCTGGCTGTGGCTCAGCGAGAACTGGGTGCGCGGATGCCCCGCCAGCGACGGCTTGCCGAAGGCGCCGATGGCCAGCGTCAGCGCGTCGGGGGCCAGGCCCGTGTACGCGCACAGCGCCTGGCGCAGCGCGACATGGGCCGCCACGAAGCGCTGCCGGTCGACGGGAAAGCGCAGGTTCTCGGCGCGTGCGCGCTCTTCCTCCGACAGCACCTGGGCGGGCAGGGTGTCGGTGAAGCTGTCCAGCTCGACGTACCGGCAGACCGGTGCGTCGATGGACAGTGCGTTGGCGGCGCCGGTCATGGTCACCCCTTGCGCAGCCAGCTGCCGAGTGCGCCGAGCAGCCCGCCGCGCTGTGCATGCGCGGCCGTGCCGGCGGCCAGGTCGGCGAGGTCCGAGGGCACGCCGTGCGGTGTGCCATGCGCCGAGGACGCGATCTGCCCGAGGTTCTCGAACAGATAGCGGCGCGGCTCCACGCGGTGCCCCAGCGTCTGCGCCGCCTGCTGCACGGCGCGCAGCACCAGCAGCGAGTCGCCGCCGAGGTCGAAAAAGTTGTCGCTGGCGCGGATCTCGTCGACATCGATGCCGATCACGTCGGCCCAGATCTGGGCCAGCTGGGCGTGCTCGGGGCTGAGCAGCCCGGGCTTGGCTTCGCGCGCGGCGCCGTCGAGGCCGTTGGCGGCCTCGGCCGGCGCGCCCTTGTCCGCATCCTCGGCCGCCAGCTTGCGCAGATAGCGCGCGCTGGCCGAGCCTTCGGCGCTGGCGATCTCGGCGAGCGTGGCATTGGGGTGGTCGGCGACGCGACCCAGCACCTCGAGATAACGCTCGCGCAACTGGGCGCCGGTCTCGCGCAGGTAGACGTCGGCGTTGTAGAGCAGCGCGCCTTCCAGGCCGTGCGGCTTGTCCATCAGCCACACGCCGACGTCGTCGGTGGCGCCGTGCTGCATCACGTGCACCTGGCGGGTCTGCAGGCTGCCGACGGTGCGCGCGCGCTCGCGGGCGTCCTGGAACGAGAACATCGCCTGGTAGGGCCCCGAGGCCTTGATCTGCCCCGCATAGCCGGGCTCGGCCATCAGGCGCTCGAACGGCACCTGCTGGTGGTTCATCATCGACAGCAGCTCCTGCTTCACGTAGCGCATGAAGTCGGGCAGCGGCAGCGCCATGTCGACCGCGAGCGAGACCGGCAGCACGTTGTTGAAGAAGCCCATGACGTCTTCCGTCTCGGCCTGCTGGCGCCCGCGCACCGGGTTCGCGATGACGATGGCGTCGTTGCCGGTCGCCTGGGCCATGGTCAGCGCGTAGATGCCGAAGGTCAGCATGCTGAGCGTCACGTCCATGTCGCGCGCCACCTCGCGCAGCCGCTGCGTGCTCTGCAGGTCGATGTGGATCCAGTGCGCGCCGCCCTGGCCGCTCTTGCCCGCGCGGCGCGGCATGTCGGTCTTTGGCGGCCGCACGGCCCTGGCGCTTGCGAGCCGGCCGCGCCAGAACGCGAGTTGCTCCTCGCAGGCAGGCTCGGTCAGCCATTTCTCGAGCCACTCGGCGTAGTCGCCGTGGGTGGTGGCGAGCGCGGGCAGGTTGTGCGGACGGCCGCGTTCGGCGGCGTCGTAGAACGCACCCAGCTCGCGCTGCATCAGGTCGAAGGACCAGCCGTCCCAGATCAGGTGATGCGGCACGAACAGGAAGACGTGTTCGTTGTCATCGAGCTGGAACAGGGTCGCGCGCATCATCGGTGCGCTGTGGATGTCGATAGGCCGGTCTGCCAGCTCCTGCATCTGCTCGGCCAGCTCGGCCTCGCGCTGGTCCGCGGGCAGGCCGCGCAGGTCGACCAGCGGCAGGGCGAATTCCACCGACTCTGCGATCGACTGGATCGGGCGACCTGTGTCCTCGTCGAAGCCGATGCGCGTGCGCAGCGACGGCTGGCGGCGGATCATTTCGCGCAGCGCGCCTTCGAAGCGCGCGGCGTCGAGCTTGCCTGTGAGCCGCTGCGCCGAGGGCGCGTTGTAGACCGAACGGCCCGTGTACAGCTGCTCCATGAAGCGGATGCGTTCCTGCGAAGGCGTGAGCGGTGCGCTGCGGCGATCGGGGTGGCAGGCAATCGGCGCCTGCAGGCCGACGCCCGCGCCCTGCAGGGCCTCGATGACCGCGGTCAGCTTCTCGGCCGTGGGCGCTTCGAACAGCGCCCGCAGCGGCAGCGTGACCTGGAACTCGCGGCTCAGCAGCGTGGTGAGCCGCGCGGCCAGCAGCGAGTGGCCGCCCATGGTGAAGAAGTTGTCGTGCATGTCCAGGCCCGGCAGGCTCAGCACCTTCTCCATGACCGCGAGCACCTTGCGTTCGTGCGCGTTGCGCGGACCGGCGCCGCGCCGCACTTCGTTGCGCGCCACCGCCTGCGGCGGCGGCAGCGAGACGCGGTCGACCTTGCCGTTGGCCAGCGTGGGCAGGGCGTCGAGCGTCACCACGTGCTGCGGCAGCATGAAGGCCGGCAGGTGCTTGCGCAGGTGCACCATCAGTGCATCGAGGTCGAAGCCGCCGCCGGGCAGCAGCGCCAGGTAGGCCACCAGGCGCACGTCGCCGGGGTTGTCCTCGCGGGCCACGACCACGCTGCGCGAGACGCCGGCCACTTCGCAGCAGCGCACCTCGATCTCGCCGGGCTCGATGCGGTAGCCGCGCACCTTGACCTGGAAGTCGAGCCGGCCGAGGTGGTCGAGCAGCCCGTCGTTGCGCCAGCGGCCGCGGTCGCCGGAGCGGTAGACCTTCTTCGTGGCGCCGAAGATGCGCACCGTGACGAAGCGCTCGGCGGTCAGCGCGGGGCGGTCGAGGTAGCCCAGCGAGACGCCTTCGCCTGCGATGCAGATTTCGCCGGGCACGCCGATCGGGCAGGGTTGCAGGTCGGCATCGAGGATCCAGATCTCGGTGTTGTCGACGGGCCTGCCGATCGAGATGCCGCGCGAGGCGATCTCTTCGGGACGCACATGCCAGGCCGTGGAATACACCGTCGTCTCGGTCGGGCCGTAGCCGTTCCACAGGCCTTCCATGCGCTCGCACAGCGCCAGCGCCATGCTCGGGCGCAGCGCCTCGCCGCCGGTCCAGCCGCGAAAGCCGGGCGTGCCGCCGGCCCACTGGGCATCGAGCAGCAGTTGCCACATGCCGGGCGTGGCCTGCAGCAGCGTGATCTGTTCGTCGTCGAGCGCCTGCGACAGGCGGTTGCCGTCCATGGCGACCTCGCGCTGCACCATCACGAGTTCGGCGCCCGCCGCCAGCGGCAGCAGCAGGTCGGGCACGGCCATGTCGAACGACAGCGTGGTGACGGCGGCGATGCGGTCGGACGGGCCGATGCCCGATTCGCGCTGCATCCACTGCAGCAGGTGCGCCACGCCCCGGTGGTGCGCAATGACGCCCTTGGGCAGGCCGGTCGAGCCCGAGGTGTAGATCACGTAGGCCGCGTCTTCGGAGCCCGGGTCGTCGCTGCTCGGCGGCAGCGCGTCGCCCGAGAGCTGGCGCCAGGCGGTGTCGCGATCGATCTCGAAGACGCGCTGGTCGGCGTCGGCGCGCCAGTCGCGCGGCGCCACCGCGATGTCGGACGAGGTCAGCATCAGGCTGAGGGTGGCGTCGCTGGCGTAGTGGTCCAGCCGCGCCTGCGGAAATGAGGTGTCCATCGGCACGTAGGACGCCCCCGCCTTGAGGATGCCCAGCATGGCGACGACCATCTCCAGGCTGCGTTCCAGGCACAGGCCCACGCGCTGGCCGCGGCCCACGCCGCGCGCGCGCAGCGCACGCGCCAGGCGGTTGGACAGCGCGTCGAGTTCGCCGTAGCTGCAGCTGCGCGCGCCGTCGCGCACCGCCGGGCGGTGGGGCTGCTGCGGCACGCGCGCCACGAAGCCGGCGTGCGCCAGCGGCGCGCCGCGCAACGGCACGCGCGCGGGCTGCAGCGCCAGCAGCGCACGCGCGGCGCCGGCGGACAGCACGTCGAGCCCGCCGATGGTGTCCTCGGGCTTGTGCGCGGCCGACTGCAGCACGCACTCGAACATGTCGAGCCAGCGTTGCACGCTCACGTCGTCGAACAGGTCGGTGTTGTATTGCGCCTCGACCTGCAGGCTGCCGGCATGCGGGCGCAGGTTCACGAAGAGTTCGAAGTTCTCGTAGCGGCGGGCGATAGTGTCCTGCACCACGTCGAGGGTGGTGAAGGCCTGCGCGCTGCTCGCCACGTCGGGGTCGACGTTGAAGGTCACGCTCACCAGCGGCAGCCGGCTCGGGTCGCGCTCGAGCGACAGCTGGCCCAGCAGCGCGCCATAGGTCAGGGCCTGGTGATCGAAGGCATCGAGCACGGCGGTGCTGCATTCGTCCATCAGCGCGTCGAAGCGCATGGCCGGATGCGCGGCGATGCGCAGCGGCAGCAGGTTCACGCAATGGCCGACCAGGCCGGGCACGTCGTGCGCGAGCTGGCCGGAGGTCGGGATGCCGACCACGATGTCTTCCTGCCCCGTGAGGCGGTGCAGCGTCGCCACGAAGCCGCTGAGCAGGCCCGTGAACAGGCTGACGCCGGCCTTGGTGCTCGCGATGCGCACGGCGCCGACCACGCGCCGATCGAGCAGGCGCTCGGCGCGGCGCGAGTTGAAGGTGCGGGCGGCCGGGCGGGGGCGGTCCAGCGGCAGGTCGAGCACGGGCTGCGTGTTGCCGGCAAAGCGCTCCAGCCAGTAGTCGATGTGCGCCTGCATGTCGGGGCTCGCGGCCGCGACGGCTTCCTCGGCGGCGAAGTCCGCGAAGAGCGGCGCGGCCTTGAGCTTGAGCCCGATGCCGGTTTCCTCGGCATAGAGGTGGCCCAGCTGCTCGGTGATGACCGCCCACGACCAGCCGTCGCAGACCACGTGGTGCGCCGACATCACGAGCTCGTGCTCGTCATCGCCCAGGCGGTACAGCACCGCCCGGAACAGCGGCCCGTGTTCGAGCGAGAACGGCGTGCAGACCGCCTCGTCGTGGGCCGCGTGCAGCGCCTGCGCGAGGGCTTCGGGCGCGAGCCCGCCCAGGTCGTGGCGGACCAGGTGGTTCCCGGCCGGCGGGCTGACCAGCATGAAGGTGCCGTCCGGCGAGATCGTGGCGCGCAGCGCCTGGTGGCGTTCGAGCAGCCGGTCGGTGGCGCGCGCCAAGGCGTCGCCGTTCAGCGCGCCGCGCAGGCGCAGCACGACCGACTCGTTGTAGGCCATCGAGGCCTCGGGGCTCAGCGTGGCGCCGAGCCAGATTTCGCGCTGCGACTCGGTGGTCGCGATGATGCATTCGACGAGGCCACCGCTCGCGGTGGGCTTGAGTGCGGCGTTCATGCTGCGGCCTTTCCGTTGATGAGGCGCTCGTGCAAGGCGGCGTCTTCGGGTACGTACCAGTACGGCTGGCCGTCGCTGTCGCGGGCCAGCACGCTGCCGTCCTCGACGGGCTTGCGCGCGTCGAAGCGGGTGGGGGCGGGAGCGCGGCGCGGAAGGAAGCCGGATTCCTGCATCTCGGCGACCGATTCCTTGAAGGCGCGCTGCAGGAAGGCGATGTCCTCGGCGCTGTGCGCGCTCGTGAGGAAGCACGGGAAGTTGTCCAGGATGTGCACGCCGCGGCTGCGCATCATGGCGAACAGCAGGTCCTGCAGCGGCTGGTCCTCGAGCCAGCTCACGCGCCACAGCGACGCGAAATGGCGGATCTCGATCGGCGCGCCGACCTCCTGGCACCAGCCCGAGAGTTCCGTGGCCATGGCGGTCGTGCTCGCAGTGAGCCCGGCCTGCAGCGCGGGCCCGGCCTCCTTCAGGTGCGTGAGCGAGGCCTTGGCCGCGGCGAGCGCAAGCGGGTGGCGCACGAAGGTGCCGGCGAAGTAGGTCACGCCCACGCCCGGGATCGAGTCGTCGCCGTACTGCCAGGCGCCGCCGTCGAGCGCGTCCATGAACTCGCGCTTGCCGGCGATCACGCCGACCGGAAAGCCGCCGCCGATCACCTTGCCGTAGGTGGCCAGGTCGGCGCGCACGCCGAACAGTTCCTGCGCGCCGCCCAGCGCGCTGCGAAAGCCGGTGATGACCTCGTCGAAGATGAGGCAGCAGCCGTTCTTCGCGGTGACGTCGCGCACGTCGTGCAGGAACTCGCGCGGCTGGAAGTCGGGGCGGCGGCTTTGCACCGGCTCGACCAGCACGGCCGCCAGGTCGGCGGCGTTGTCGCGGATGAAGGCCAGCGCCTCGGGCGTGCCGTAGTCGAGCACGCGGATGTCGCCGAACATGCCGCTCATCACGCCGGGCGCGGCCGACAGGCCCTTGCCGCCCTTGCCGGCGCGCACCAGCACTTCGTCGAAGGTGCCGTGGTAGGAGCCCGTGAAGGCCACCACCGTGCTGCGGCCGGTGACGGTGCGCGCGATGCGCAGCGCCGCCATCACGGCTTCGGAGCCGGTGTTGCACAGGCCGGCGCGCTCGCTGCCCGTGAGTTCGCAGATGAGGCGGGTCACGTCGGCCGCGAGCGGATGCTGCGGTCCGATCTCGTAGCCCGCATCGAGCTGGGCCCGCACGGCGTCCTGCACGAAATCGGGTTGCCAGCCGAACAGGTTCAGCCCGAAGCCATTGAGTGCGTCGACGTACTCGTTGCCGTCGAGGTCCCACAGCCTGGAACCCTTGGAGCGCTCGATCACGATCTGGTAGGTGATCTCCTTGGTCAGCGGACGGAAGCCGTTGACCACGCGCGGGTCCGCCATGTGGGCGCGGTTGTCCTCGGTGAAGCGCTTGCTTTTTGGCGTGCGCTCGACATAGCGCCGCACGAAGGTCGCCAGCCGCGCCTTCTGCCGCGCGCTGGGTTCGGCGGTGCGCTGTGTGTGGATGCGGGCGATGGCGCCGAAGGCCTTGTTGACGTCGTAGCGAAGCGGGGCTTCGGCGGGCGGCTGCGGCTGCGCGGCGGGTGCGGCCTCGGCCGACACGGGTATCGCCGCCACCGCCACCGCCACTGGCGCGGCCGCGCCGGACAGGAGCGCGAGCTGCTGGCGCATCAGCTCCATTTGCTGCGCGATCACCTGGTTCAGCAGGCCGGTGGGCTGCGCAAGCCCTGGCGGTGGCGTTGGCATCGACACCTGCACGGCGGAGGCCGCAGGCATGGCGGGCGTGGGGGGCACGGCCACCGGCTCGGCCTCGGGCGGCAGGCTCTTCAGCAGGTACGCGGCCAGTGCGTCGAAGCTGCGGTAGTTCTCCATCAGCTGACGGAAGCTCAGCTCGACCTTGAAGCGTTTCTTGATCTGCGTGGCTGCCTGGGTCAGCGTGAGCGAGTCCATCCCGATCTCGCCGAACGGGGCCTGGCCCTCGGCCTGGGCCATGTCGATGCCCGAGATGTCTTCGAACAGGGCCCGCAATCGGGCGTCGACCGACGCCGCGCGCGACGCCTCGGGCGGTGGGGAAGAAGGCAGAGGAAGGTCAGGCGAGGGCGCTGCAGCGGTCACGATCGGCTCCAATGAAACAGGCAGGGCGGGCGCAAGGGCCGGCGACACCGGCGCGGTGGGCGCGATGTCGACCCAGAGACGCTTGCGTTCGAACGGGTAGGTGGGCAGGCACACGCGCCGGGCGCCGGCGCGCGGTGCCAGCAGGGCGAGGTCGACCTCGGCGCCGCAGGTCCACAGGCGCGCGGTGGCCAGACGCAAGGTCCGGGTCTCGTCGGCCGGTTCGCCGTGCAGCAGCGACACCGCCACCGCGCCGGCCTTCGACGCCGGGGCCAGGCCCGGCAGGCGGTGCTGGCGCACCAGCGCGGCCAGCGTGTTGCGAGGACCAACTTCCACGAACACCGGATGGGTGGCGTCGTCCGCCGCACTCTGCAATGCGGGCGAGAAGCGCACGGTGCCGCGCAGGTGCTGCGCCCAGTAGGCCGGGCTCGTGGCCTGTGCGTCTTCGAGCAGGCGACCGGTGAACGTGGAGTAGAGGGGGATCTGCGGTGCGTGCAGCGTGACCTGGCTCACGAGCGCCTCGAAGGGCGCCACCGCGGCGTCCATCATGGCGGAGTGAAAGGCGTGCGAGGTCTGCAGCAGCCGGCAGGCGACGCCCTCGGCTTCGAGCGCGGCCTGGAGTTCGGCGATCGCCTCGGTGGGGCCGGCGGCCACGCAGGCGCCGGGGGCGTTCTCCGCGGCGAGCGAGACCTGGGGCGAGGACGCGAGCCGCGAGGCCAGCGCGTCTGCGCTCAAGCGCACCGACAGCATCGTCCCGGCGGGCTGTGCCTGCATGAGCGCGCCGCGGCGGGCAATGAGCCGGGCGGCATCTTCCAGGCGCATCACGCCGGCGATCACGGCCGCGACGAATTCGCCGACGCTGTGGCCGATCAGCGCGTGCGGGCGCAGGCCCAGCGACAGCAGCCGCCGTGCGAGCGCGTACTCGAGCGTGAAGAGCGCGGGCTGCGTGACGGCCGTCGGCGCGAGCGCCTGCGGGTCGTCTGCGAACAGGCGCTCGCGCAGGTCGAAGTCGAGTGCGCCCTCGAAGGCGCGCAGGCAGTTGTCGAACGCGGCCGCGAACACCGGGTCGCCCGCATGCAGCGCGCGGCCCATGCCCGGGTACTGTGCGCCCTGGCCCGGGAACATCAGCACGGGCTGCGGTGCGCGCTCGGCGATCCGGTCGCTTACGCGCCACGCCGTGTTCTCCGAGCGCAAGGCCTCGATGGCCTGCGCCGCATCGCCGGCCACCACGGCGCGGCGGAAGGCATGGGCCTTGCGGCCGACGCACAGGGTGAATGCCGCGTCGCCCAGGCAGAGTTCGGGCTGTTCCTCCAGGTGCGTTGCCAGCTGCTGCGTCGCGACCGCCAGCGCGGCCTCCGAGCGGGCCGACAGCGCCAGCACATGGACGCCCGGCTGCGTGGTGCGTGCCTGCCGCGCCGGCGCTTCCTCGAGCACGACGTGCGCGTTGGTGCCCCCGACACCGAACGAGCTGACGCCCGCGCGGCGCGGCAGCCCGGCCCGCGGCCACGGCTGCAGCTGGTTGCTGACGTGGAACGGCGTGCGCGCGAAGTCGATCGCCGGGTTCGGCGCCGTGAAGTGCGCGGTGGGCGGAATGAGTTCGTGGTGCAGCGACAGCGCCGTCTTGATGAGGCCGGCGGCGCCCGCGGCCGTGACCATGTGGCCCACGTTGCTCTTGAGCGAACCCAGCGTGCAGTAGCCCCGCGCGTCGGTGTGTTCGGCGTACGCGACGGCCAGCGCCTCGACCTCGACCGGGTCGCCCATCGGCGTGGCCGTGCCATGTGCTTCCACGTAGGAAATGCTGCGCGCGTCCACGTCCGCCGCGGCCAGCGCGGCGCGGATCACCGCCGCCTGGCCGTCCACGCTGGGCGCGGTGAAGCTGGCCTTGGCGCCGCCGTCGTTGTTGACGCAGGCGCTGCGCAGCACGGCATAGACGGTGTCGCCGTCGGCCTGCGCGTCGGACAGCCGCTTGAGCAGCACCACGGCGGCGCCGTCGCTGAACACGGTGCCCTTGGCCTGCGCGTCGAAGCTGCGCGTGTGGCCGTCGGGCGAGAGCATCGAGCCCTCGTTGTAGAGGTAGCCGCTGCGCGGCGGGCAGGTGACCGAGGCGCCGCCCGCCAGCGCCATGTAGCACTGGCCCGTGCGCAGCGCATGGAAGGCCTGGGCCACCGCGACCAGCGAGGTCGAGCACGCGGTGTTGACGCTCACCGCCGGCCCGCGCAGGTTGAGCCGGTTGGCCACGCGCGTGGTGATGTAGTCCTTCTCGTTGGCCAGCATCACCTGGAACTCGCCGACGGCCTCCACGAGGTCGGGGCGCGAGGCGACGTGGCGCTGGAAGTAGGTCGCGTTGTACGTGCCCGCGTACACGCCCACCGGGCCCGGCGCCTCGTCGGGCACGTAGCCCGCGCGCTCCAGGCACTCCCAGCAGATCTCGAGGAACACGCGGTGCTGCGGGTCCATGAGCGCGGCTTCCTTCGGGCCGATGCCGAAGAAGGCGGCATCGAAGCCTTCGATGCCGTCGATCACGCCGCGCGCCCGCACGTAGGCCGGGTCACGGCGCAGCGACTCGCCGACGCCGGCGTCCAGGCTGGCGTCATCGAAGAAGCTGATGGTGTCGCGCCCGGCGACGAGGTTGTCCCAGAACTGCTCCACATCGCCCGCGCCGGGGAAGCGACCGGCGGTGGCGATGAGAGCGATGGGCTCGGGGACGCTGGCGGCGTCCTCGCGCACGGGCACGGGTTGTGGCGCCTGTGGCGCCTCGCCAGCGGACTGCAACTGCGCCGCGATGGCGCCCGGCGTCGGGTGGCGGAAGAAGAGGTTGGTCGACAGCGGCGGCGCGCCTTCGCGCTGCAGGTCGGCCAGCACCTGCAGCACCAGCAGCGAGCTGCCGCCCAGGTCGAAGAAGTTGTCTTGGCGCCCGGCCTTGTCGATGCCCAGGGCGCGCGCGAAGGCGTCGCACACCTGCTGCTCGAGCGCGTCGCGCGCGGCCTCGAAAGGCTGCGCGAGTTCGGGGCGCTCGGCGGCCGGCTCGGGCAGGGCGTTGCGGTCGAGCTTGCCGTTGGGCGTGACGGGGAGTTGCGCAAGCCACACCTGCGCCGACGGAAGCATCACCGCGGGCAGGCGGGTCGCCAGGTGCGCGCGCAGCGTGTCCCACGCCAGCTTCTGCGTGCGGGCGACCAGGTACGCGACCAGGCGCAGCTGGCCGTCGCGACCGGGCCGCGCGACCACCGCGCAGGACTGCACCGCGGGGTGCGCGAGGATGGCCGCCTCGACCTCGCCGGTCTCGATGCGGTGGCCGTGGATCTTGATCTGGCCGTCGATGCGGCCGATGAATTCGACGGTGCCGTCGGGCAGCCAGCGGGCGAGGTCGCCGGTGCGGTAGAGCCGCTCGCCCGGCGCGCCGAAGGGGTCGGGCACGAAGCGCGCGGCCGTGAGTTCGGGTTGGCCCAAATAGCCGCGCGCCAGGCCGTGTCCGCCGATGCACAGCTCGCCCACGAGTCCGCTGGGCAGCAACTCGAGCGTCGGGCTCAGCACGCGCAGCACGGTGTCCTTGATCGGGCGCCCGAGCGGCACCGAGCGCGGGCCCGCTGCGATCGCGGCGCGCTCGATGCGGTGGGTGGTCGCGAAGGTCGTGCACTCGGTCGGCCCGTAGCCGTTGCTGAGCGTGAGCCCGGGGAGCGCGTCGAGTGCGCGCCGCACATGGGGTACCGACAGCGCCTCGCCGCCCGTGAACAGGTGCGCCAGGCCCGCGAGGTGCTGCGGATCGCCGTCGACCACGGCGTTGAAGAGCGAGGCCGTGAGCCAGGCGGTGTGGACCTCGTGGCGGGCGATGGTGCGTGCGAGGCCGGCGCCGGTGGGTACCCGTTCGCCGTGGATCACGCAGCGCCCGCCGTTGAGCAACGGCCCCCAGACTTCGAGCGTCGAGGCGTCGAAGGCAAGCGGCGCCGCGTGCAGCATCGCGCGCCCGGGTGCCAGTTCGATGTAGTCGACATCGACCACGAGCCGAAGGATGGCGCGATGGCTGATCTCGATGCCCTTGGGTACGCCGGTCGAGCCCGAGGTGTACATGAGGTACGCCAGCGATTCGCCGTCGACGGCCGGCGGTGTCCACGGCGCGGGGGCCGCGCCGTCTTCGGGCGCGTCGATCCGCACGGCGGTGCAGTGGGCTGGCACGAGAGAGGCCAGTGCCTCGATCGTCACGACCCGGGTCACGCCGGCCTGGTCGAACATCGTGGCGACGCGTTCGGGCGGAAAGTCGGTGGGTACCGGCACGTAGGCCGCGCCCGCCTTGAGGATGCCGAGCATGGCGACGATGGCAGCCATCGAGCGCTCGAACACCATCCCGACGGGGGCGCCCGGTTGCACGCCCGCGCGCTGCAGGCGCTGTGCGAGCCGGTCGCTGCGCGCGTCGAGCTCGGCGTAGGTCATCGTTTCGTCGCCTTCCACCATCGCCACCGCGTCGGGCGTGGCCGCGGCCCGGCGGCCGAACACGGCGGGCACGGTGAGCGACAGGTCGGGCGCGGCGGGCGGCGTGGCCCAGGCGGCGAGCTGGTCGCGGCGGTCGGTGTCGGGCAGGGCGCGGATGTTGTGGAGCGCCGCACCGGGATGCGCCAGCAGATCGGCGGCGGTGTCGGCGATGGCTGCGAGCAGGCGGCTGGCGCAGGGCGCGTCCATCAGGCTCGCGTCGACGTCCAGATGCAGGCTGGCGGGGAGTTCTGTCCGGGCTTCGAGCCGCAGGGGCGGCAGGGTGTCGGCGGTGTGCGGCGTGGCCCGCCGGTCGAGGTCGAGCTGGGTCAGCCACGCGCTCGCGGTGCCGGGCAGCGACGTCGGCATGCCGTGAGACCCCGGCAGGGCCGCGCCCAGCCAGCGCGATTGCAGCAGCAGCCAGGCACCCACGAAGAGCGTGTCCGGCAGGTACCCTGTGGTGCCCAGCGACGCGAGCCAGCGCTGCGCGAACCCGGCTTCGAGGGCCAGCGAGACGCCAAGCCGTTCGCCTGCCGCTGCGCGCGCGGGCGGCGACACGAACAGATCGCCCAGCGCGGCCTGCGAAGCCACGGCGGCCTCCGGCGACGAAGCAATGTGGGTTTCCATGCAATTACCCGGCTGCAGACTGTGAATGGAAAATTCAATTGAAGGAATCGAATTGATTTCAATTGGATTTGGTTCTTGGTTTGTCGCGATCCTATGAACTTGGTGAGCCTTCTGTTTGGCTCTTTTCTCCATGTTTACATTTGGATATAAATATTTCCGAATCGAACTACCTAAGCCATGACATTTGAGGTACCAAGGCCATTTGTGGTGGGCGTTTTGTCACCCCTGTAGGAAGCCATGATGGAACGTCGATTCAAAAAAATGGCCATTCTTCTTCGCTATGTCTGCAGACCTGCGAGTCTGAGTTTCAGTATCGTTTCGACGAAGATTTCTAAAGTCAGACAAGTTTTAACGGTTGACAAGAAATTTTTCGCGAATTGAGACAGTTGGAAGGCATCGGCATTCGAGCGCTGAGCACTCAGAATGGGGTAGATATTTTTCTTCTGTGAAATGGTTTTTCGTCTTTTGGTTAATTCGAGGGTGAATCTGAAAATTCTCAAAAGGCCTAAAAGATCTAATGAAAAATGTTACTTGTCATCTGATTTTTGGTGCCTGGGATGCAATTTTTTATTGATTATTGGCGATCATTGAAATTCAAATGATGTCCATTGTTTTAATGAAATAGAGAACAATGGGGATCGAGGTACTTTCCCCTCTGTCAGCGCACGGAGAGCGGGGATGCATTGCGACAATCGCCGGCAAATTTCGGAAAGGCGGTCGCGCCATGGGTACCGGCATTGATCCCGGTTGATTTCCGTCGCGCCGGCGGGAAGGCCTGAGCCGGGTCGGGGCATCGACGCAGCGGGCCCGTCATTTCGTCCGCAATTCACCGTCGGACCGCGGCGCGAATGCTTTACGGGCACGGGTTTTTCAGGCCGGACGGACGGCGTTTTTCTCGACGCGACCGGCGGATCGTGGGGGCCGCGCCGGGTACCCGGTCCCAGGCAGGCGCTTTGTCACGCTCGCATGCACGCCGGGCAGGGCGCCTGGCTCCCTCACCAAAGGGCGCTTCGCTCATGTGCGAAGGCGCGGCGATGCCTAGACTGGCCCTGCCATGCATCGTCCACTGTGATCCTCCCTGTGTGGTGTGGGAGGGGCGAGGACACAGCAGCGTGCGTGGCCCTGTTGCTGGAACGCCTGGGCGAAGGCCTGTTGTCGGTGCGCACCGACGACGCCTTCCGCCACGGGCCGCTTGCAGGCGCGTGAGAACGCGCTAGAACGAAGAGATGGAACGAAGGAGTGCAGCCATGGCCACCCAACCCGATCTTCCGTCTCCGATCACGCCCGACCTGCCGGTCGAGCCCGACGAAGGGCCGGAGCACGCGCCCGACGAGCCCACCGACCCCGAGCCGCCACCCAGCGCGAGGTAGGCAGAGCGCCCGTCGCGCCGCGCTAAGCTCGCGCGATGGATGAAATCGATTGCGCCGTCATCGGTGCCGGCGTGGTGGGTCTGGCCGTGGCGCGCGCATTGGCGCTCGCGGGCCGGGAGGTGCTGGTGCTGGAGTCCGAAGGGGCCATCGGCACGGGAACGAGTTCGCGCAACAGCGAGGTGATCCACGCGGGCATCTACTACCCGCAGGGGTCGCTGAAAGCGACGCTGTGCGTGGAAGGACGCGACGCGCTCTACAGCTACGCGCAGGCACGCGGCGTGCCGCACAGCCGCTGCGGCAAGCTCATCGTGGCGACCTCGGCCGAACAGGTGGGCCAGCTCGACGCGATCCGCGCCAAGGCCGCGGCCAACGGCGTGGACGATCTGGTGCTGCTCACCGCGCAGCAAGCCAACGCGATGGAGCCGCAGCTGCATTGCGTGGCGGCGCTGCATTCGCCGAGCACGGGCATCGTCGACAGCCACGCGTTGATGCTGGGCCTGCTCGGCGATCTTGAGAACGCGGGCGGCATGCTGGCGCTCAAGTCGCCCATCGAACGGGCCGAATGCGTGGACGGGGCCGTCGTGCTGATCGCCGCCGACGGCACGGCGCTGCGCTGCCGCACCGTGGTCAATGCCGCCGGGCTGGGCGCGCCGGCGCTGGCGCGGCGCTTCGAAGGCATGCCGGCGTCGGTGGTGCCGCGCGAGTACTTCGCCAAGGGCAGCTACTTCACGCTCGCGGGCCGCGCGCCTTTCGGTCGGCTCATCTATCCCGTGCCGGAACCGGGCGGGCTCGGCGTGCACCTGACGCTCGACCTCGGCGGGCAGGCCAAGTTCGGGCCCGACGTGCAATGGGTCGAGGCGGTCGACGATCTCGTGGTCGATCCCGCACGCGGCGAGCGCTTCTACGATGAGGTGCGCAGGTACTGGCCGGCGTTGCCCGACGGTGCGTTGATTCCGGGCTATGCGGGCATGCGTCCGAAGATCTCGGGGCCGGACGCGCCCGCGGCCGACTTCGTGATCGCGGGGCCGGCGTCGCACGGGGTGCCGGGGCTGGTCCACCTGTTCGGCATCGAGTCGCCCGGACTCACCAGTTGCCTGGCCATCGGACAGCACGTGGCGGACCTGCTCGCCGACGCCTGATGCATGCACTCGGGCACAACTGAGCACATCTGTCGCGCATGAGGGGCTTTCGAGCCTGTAACATGACAGCACGCCATATGCTGGCGTGAAGCCGCCGGCGCGGTGCCGGTGTCATCACGGAGGAAAGATTCCAATGAGTGCATCCAACAATCTTGAAGCAGCAGCCGAAGACATCGCAAGCGACGTGCGCGGCGTGCTGGCCAGCAAGGACCTGGATTCGGTTCCCCACATCAAGGCGCTGCGCCAACGCATCGACACCAAGCTCGCCATCGCGCGCGAGCTGGCTTCCGAAAAGAGCAAGCTGGCCGCCAAGAAGGCGCGCCAGGCGGCCACCGCCACCAACACCTACGCCCACGACGAACCTTGGCAGGTTGCCGGCGCCGCACTGGCCGTCGGCGTGCTGGTGGGTCTGTTGCTTGGCCGCCGCTGAGCGTCACTGCACCGGCCTGAGCGCGCACCGCCGTCCCTTCGTTCGCCGTCGCCACGCTGTGGCCGGTGAGGGCGGAGGCGGCGCATGAGACTGCTGTCCCTGTTCGGGCTCGATGCCCGCATCCGCCGGTTGCGCATCGCCGCCGCCGAAGGTGCGCTGGCGGCCGAGGACCGGGTGCAGTTGCTGCGCATGGCCTGGGAGGACGAGAAGCAGCGCCTGAAGCTGACCCTCGTCCTGGTCGTCGCCGTACTGGGGCTGACCACCGTCGCGGTGGCGCTGCTCTCGATGGCGGTGGTCGTGCATTACTGGGACACGCCGTACCGCGTCACCGCCGCCTGGGTGGTGGCCGGTGTCTGGGCGGTGCTGTGGCTGGCGGCCGTCATCGGCCTGATGCGCAGCCTGAGCAACGCTTCCAACAGCTTCGTTCCGACCTTTCAGGAGTTCGAGCGCGACTGGGCCTGGGTCCAGGACCGCTTCAACCTCGGCAAGGACCCGGAGCTGGACGACGAAGCGCCGCGCCCGCCGCGCCCCGCTACGCGCGAAGAGCTGCTGGCCCGCATGGACCGCCAGCGCGAGCGCATCGCCACCCTGCAGGGCGGTCGCGAGACGCAGCCGGCCTCGGGCGAGCCCGTCAACGAATCGGCCGCGGCAACCGCGTTGCGCATTGCGCGCGAGCATCCGGTGGCCGCCGGGGTGGTCGCTGCCGCCGCTGTGGCGGTGATTCGCCCGAAGCGGCTGCTGCGCTGGGCCACGGTCATTGCGCCGGTGCTCTGGCGCATGCGCTGAGCCACCGGCAGCAAAAAGAAGAACCGGCTCAGGCCTTGCGGCGATCCTGCTGCAACGCCTGGGCCGTTTCGCGGACCAGCCCGGGGCCGCGATAGATCAGGCCGGTGTAGATCTGCACCACGTCCGCGCCCGCGGCGATCTTGGCCTTGGCATCGGCCGCACTCAGGATGCCGCCCACCCCGATGATCGGAAAGTCCTTGCCCAGCGCCGCGCGCAGTTGCGCGATGACGCGGTTGCTGGCTTCGCGCACCGGCGCGCCCGAGAGGCCTCCGGCTTCCTGCGCGTGTGGCAGGCCGGCCACGGCGTCGCGTGCGAGCGTGGTGTTGGTGGCGATCACGCCGTCCATGCCGTGGCGCTGCAGCGTGGCGGCAATCACCGCGACCTGCGCGTCGTCGAGGTCGGGGGCGATCTTCACGAACAGCGGCGCGCGCTTGCCGTGGCGCGTGGCCAGCGCTTCGCGCCGCTCGGCCACGGCGCCCAGCAGCGCATCGAGCGCTTCGTCGCTCTGCAGCGAGCGCAGGTTGGCCGTGTTGGGGCTGGAGATGTTGATCGTCACGTAGTCCGCGTGCGGGTAGACGCCGTCCAGGCAGGCCAGGTAGTCGTCCACCGCGCGCTCGATCGGCGTGGCCGCGTTCTTGCCGATGTTCAGGCCCAGCAGCATGGGCGACTTGCCGCCGCCGGCCTGCTTGCGAAAGCGCGCCTTCTGCACGTTGGCCAGGAAGGCGTCGAGCCCTTCGTTGTTGAAGCCCAGGCGGTTGATCAGCGCGTCGCGCTGCGGCAGGCGGAACATGCGCGGCTTCGGGTTGCCGGGCTGGCCCTTGGGCGTGACGGTGCCGACCTCGACGAAACCGAAGCCCATGGCTGCGAAGGCATCGATGCAGCGTGCGTTCTTGTCCAGCCCGGCGGCCAGGCCGACGCGGTTGGGGAAATTCAGGCCTGCGAGCTGGATGGGGTCTTCGACGCGCGTCGCCGCGTAGGCGCAGGCCAAGGGCGTGTTCTGGGTGCGGGCCAGGCCGTCGAGGGTGATTTCATGGGCGTGCTCGGGGTCGAAACCGAACAGAAAAGGGCGGGCCAGGCCATAGAGCGAAGAGGGCAGCAGCAAGGGCATCGGATAATTCTCGACTTCAATGAGCCAAGGATTCTCCGCGATGACCGCACCCGCCTCCCCAACCCCTCTTTCCCAGGATGAACTCAAGGCCCAGGTCGGCCTTGCCGCGCTGGCCTACGTGGTCAAGGGCGAGATCGTCGGCGTGGGCACCGGCTCCACGGTCAACAAGTTCATCGACGCGCTGGCCACGATCAAGGACGAGATCAAGGGTGCCGTCTCCAGCTCGGTCGCGTCCACCGAGCGCCTGCGCGCACTGGGCATCCCGGTGTTCGACAGCAACGAGGTGGAAGAACTGGCCGTCTACATCGACGGCGCCGACGAGATCGACCACCGGGGCTTCATGGTGAAGGGCGGCGGCGCGGCGCTCACGCGCGAGAAGATCGTCGCGGCGCAGTCCAAGCGCTTCATCTGCATCGCCGATGCCTCCAAGCTGGTCGAGACGCTCGGCGCCTTTCCGCTGCCGGTGGAGGTGATCCCGATGGCCGTGCGCCGCGTGATGCGCCAGTTCGCCGGCCTGGGCGGCATCGCCCAGGTGCGCGAGAAAGACGGCCTGCCGCTGGTGACCGACAACGGCCAGCACATCGTCGACGTGACCGGCCTGCGGATCACCGACCCGCGCGCCTTCGAATCCGAAGTGAGCCAGTGGCCCGGCGTGGTGACGGTGGGGGTCTTCGCCCACCAGAAGGCCGACGTGTGCCTGCTGGGCACGGCGTCGGGCGTGAAGACGTTGCAGTTCGCCGGCTGAACGGCGGCGATGCAGCACGGGGGCGGGGCCCCCGTCGTTCCTAGAACTTGATGCCGGCCGGGTTGTTCGGGCCCGGCGCGTTCGAGGGCGGTGCCGGCGCGGGGTTCGGCGGCTGCAGGGGCGTGTCGGTCGCACGGGGCGCGGCCGCCGCCGGTGCCTGCTGCGCAACGAGCGGACGCGCTGCGGGCGGGCGGTAGCCTGGAGGCAGGCTGTTGCTCTTGGGATAGCCGGCCGCGTCGAGGTAGCGCGACCATTCCACATCCGAGAAGCCCTTGAGCTGTTGCGATCCGACGGTCAGCAGCGGCAATGCGTTCTGTCCGCTCAGGCGCTGCAGGGCGTCGACGTCCTCGTTGCTCTTGATGGTGCGTTCCTCGAAGGGAATGCCGCGCGTGGTGAGCAGCGTGCGCGCCTCGTTGCAGGGGCCGCAGCCTTCGCCGCTGTACAGCGTGACGGGGTAGCGCTGTGCCACCTGGCGCAGTTCGTAGGGAAGCCCGCTGTTCGTCGGCGCGTTGACGCCAGCGGGCTGGGGCCCGCCCGTCGGCGCGTTGGTGACGACGGGGGGCTGGTCCGAGAACGTGACCTTGCCGTTCTTGTCGACCTGGCGGTAGACCGCCTGGGCCAGCACGCTGGCGGTCGACAGCACGAGGACCAGGCCGATCAGGCCGCGCATCGGGAGTTTGTAAAAAGTCGGATACATATCTCCCGAGTATCGCAAGCTTCAGCGCCGTATCAAGCGGGCTGGGCCTGAGCCATGCCCTGATGTCGCAGCAGCGCATCAAGCTGCGGCTCGCGGCCCCGGAAGGCCTTGAACGAATCCATGGCGCTGCGGCTGCCGCCGGCCTCCAGGATGGCCTGACGGTATCGGCGGCCGGTCTCGATGTTGGGCTCGCCGTCGGCGCCCACGGTTTCCTCGAAGGCCGCGTAGGCGTCGGCGCTCAGCACCTCGGCCCACTTGTAGCTGTAGTAGCCGGCCGCGTAGCCGCCCGAGAAGATGTGGCTGAAGGTGTTCGGCGTTCGGCTGAAGGGCGGCGAGGGCATCACGGCCACTTCCGCGCGCACCTGGCCGAGCAGCGCCATCACGGCGCCCGGGGCGGCAGCAGCAGCCTGGTGCTCGGTGTGCAGCAGCATGTCGAACAGCGAGAACTCGATCTGGCGCAGCGTCTGCAGCCCGCTCTGGAAGTTCTTGGCGGCGGTCATCTTGTCGAAGAGCGCGCGCGGCAGCGGCTCGCCGGTGTCGACGTGGGCCGTCATGTGGGCGAGCACGTCCCACTCCCAGCAGAAGTTTTCCATGAACTGGCTCGGCAGCTCGACCGCGTCCCACTCGACGCCGCTGATGCCCGACACGTCGCGCTCGTTCACCTGCGTGAGCATGTGGTGCAGGCCGTGGCCGAACTCGTGGAAGAGGGTGGTCACGTCGTCGTGCGTGAGCAGTGGCGGCTTGCCGTCGACGCCGCTGGCGAAGTTGCAGACCAGCTGCGCGACCGGCGTCTGGAGCACGCCATCGTCGGGGCGCAGCCAGCGGGCGCGCACGTCGTCCATCCAGGCGCCGCCGCGCTTGGCGGCGCGGGCGGAGGGATCGAGGTAGAACTGGCCGACCTTCTGGCCGGCGCGCTCGATGCGGTAGAACTCGACGCTCGGGTGCCAGGTGGGCGCGCTGTCGCGACGGATCGACACCTCGAACAGCGTCTCGACGATCTTGAACAGGCCCGCCATCACCTTCGGCGCTGGGAAGTACTGCTTCACCTCCTGTTCGCTGAAGGCGTAGCGTGCTTCCTTGAGCTTCTCGCCGACGTAGGTCCAGTCCCAGGCCTGCGGGTCGAGGAGGTTCAGCTGCTCGGCCGCGAAGGCGCGCAGGTCGGCCAGGTCGCGCTCGCCGTAGGGCTTGGCCTTGGCGGCGAGGTCGCGCAGGAACTTGACGACCTGCTCGGGCGATTCGGCCATCTTGGGCACGACCGAGAGTTCGCCGTAGTTCTTGTAGCCCAGCAGCTTCGATTCTTCCTCGCGCAGCGCGAGGATCTCGGTGATGAGCGCGGTGTTGTCGAACTTCGGATCGCCGAGTTCGCTGGCGCGCGTGACGTAGGCGCGGTACAGGGTTTCGCGCAGCGCGCTGCTCTTGGCGAACTGCATCACCGGCAGGTAGCACGGCATCTTGAGCGTGAGCTTGTAGCCCTTCTTGCCTTCGGCCTCGGCGGCCGCGCGTGCGGCGCTCACCACGTCTTCGGGCACGCCGTCGAGCTCACCGAGCTGCGCGTAGTGCGCGAAGGCGTCGGTGGCGTCGAGGGCGTTCTCGCTGAACTTCTGGCTCAGCTCGGCCTGGCGTTCCTGGATGTCGGCAAAGCGCTGCTTGGCCTCGCCCTGCAGCTCGGCGCCGCCGAGCACGAAGTTGCGCACGGCGTTCTTGTGCGCCTGGCGCTGTTCGGGGTTGAGCGTGGCCGGGTCGATGGCCTTGTACTTGGCATACAGGCGCTCGTCGGAACCCAGGCGCGTCCAGAAGGCGGTGACGCGCGGCATGGCCTCGTTGTAGGCGGCGCGCAGCTCGGGCGTGTCGGCCACGGCGTTGAGATGGCCCACGGCGCCCCAGGCGCGGCTGAAACGTTCGGAGGCCACGTCGAGCACCTTCGAGATCGCGATCCAGTCGGCCGGGAATTCGGGCGCCGTCACCGTCTGCAGCGCGGCCTCGGCATCGGCCAGCAGCGCGTCGACCGCGGGCGACACGTGTTCGGGCTTGATGCGATCGAACAGGGGGAGGTCGGTGAAGTCGAGGAGCGGATTGGTCATGTGAAAGATCCTGGGCGAGCGTAGCGAAGCCATTTCGGGAACCACCGCGGAACCGGCTTTGCCGGGCCGCTGGTGGTGCCCGTTGAGGGGGAGGCGGCTACACGCAGTGAGCCAACAACGGGGTGGTTCTTATCTTGCGGCGCGTTCGGCCGCTTCAAGGGTGTTGACCAGAAGCATGGCGCGCGTCATCGGGCCGACGCCGCCAGGCACGGGGGTGATCCAGCCGGCCACTTCCTTCACGCCGTCGAAATCGACGTCGCCGGCCAGCTTGCCGTCGGCCTTGCGGTTCATGCCCACGTCGATGACGACCGCGCCGGGCTTCACCATGTCGGCGGTCAGCAGGTCGAGCTTGCCCACGGCGGCGACGACCACGTCGGCCTGGCGCGTGAGGGCTCCCAGGTCTTTCGTGGCGCTGTGGCAGATGGTGACGGTGGCGCTCTTGGCCAGCAGCATCATGGCCATGGGCTTGCCGACGATGTTGCTGCGGCCGATGACCACGGCGTGCTTGCCGCGCAGGTCATAGCCGATCGATTCGAGCATCTTCATGCAGCCGTGCGGCGTGCAGGGCCAGAAGCCCGGGGCACCGGTCATCAGCGCGCCGGCGCTGGCCACGTGGAAGCCGTCGACGTCCTTGGCGGGCGAGATGGTCTCGATGACCTTCTGGCTGTCCATGTGCTTGGGCAGCGGCAATTGAACGAGGATGCCGTGCACCTTGGGGTCGTCGTTGAGGGCGCGGATGCGCGCCAGCAGGTCGGCCTCGCTCAGGTCGGCGGGGTAGGTCTCGAGCGTGGCCGAGAGGCCGGTCTCGGTACTGTCGTTGACCTTGTGCTTGGTGTAAACCTGGCTCGCCGGATCGCTGCCCACCAGGATGATGGACAGGGCCGGATTCACGCCGCGGGCCTTCAGCGCAGCGGTGCGGCCGGACACCTCGGCGCGGATGGTTTTGGCGAGGGCGTTGCCGTCGATCAGTTGGGCGGTCATCGGTTTTGATTTTCCAAGTAAAAACGCCCGCTTGCGCAGGCGTGGGGAAGGTGCGTGGCTATCGCAGGGATAGCTGCAGCTCAGGAGGCCTTGGCGGCTGGGGCCGCTTGCCCGAGCGCGATCTTGAGCAGATCGGCCACGGTGTTGGCGTTGAGCTTTTCCATGATGTTGGCGCGGTGCGCCTCCACCGTCTTGATGCTGATGCCCAGGTCGTCGGCGATCTGCTTGTTCAGGCGGCCGGCGACGATGCGCTCGAGCACCTGGGCTTCGCGGCCCGTGAGCTTGGACAGCAGCGCGTCGCGGCTGGCCGACTGCTGGTGCTGCGTGAAGGCGCCGCGTGCGTGTTCGAGCATGCGCTCGACCAGCGACACCAGCTCTTCGTCGTTGAAGGGCTTCTGGATGAAATCCATCGCGCCCTTCTTCATGCTGTCGACCGCCATCGGCACGTCGCCGTGGCCGGTGATGACCACGATCGGCAACGGAGAGCGCCGTTCGATCAGCCGATCCTGCAATTCGAGGCCGGTCATGCCGGCCATGCGGATATCGACGATCAGACAGGCGACTTCGCGCGGGTCGTATCGGGAGAGAAAGGATTCGGCGGACTCGAAACAGCGGACTCTGTAGTCCTTGCCTTCGAGCAGCCATTGCAGCGAATCGCGTACGGCTTCGTCGTCATCGACGACATAGACCGTGCCCTTCTTCGGAATCAAACTCATGCAGGTACCTTTGCCTCGTCGCTTGCTACGGAACTGATAGCGTCCAACACCGGAATCCAGAAGGAAAAACGGCATCCGATCACATCCGGGCCATTGTAGATGTTCTCCGCCTGCATCCGGCCGCGGTGCGACTCGACGATGGTGCGGCACAGGTTGAGCCCGATGCCCATGCCCTCGGGCTTGGTGGAGAAGAAGGCCTCGTAGAGCCGGTCCATGACCTCGGGCGAGAGCCCTTTGCCCGTGTCCTGCACCGAGAACTCGATGGCATTGTGCCCCTCGATCACCTTGGGCAGCACGCGCAACTCGACGCTGCGGCGCGCCAGCGGGCGGTCGGCGATGTCGATGGATTCGGCCGCGTTCTTCAGCAGGTTGACCATCACCTGCTCGATGAGGATCGGGTCGACGCGCACCACCGGCAGCCGCGCGGCCACGTAGTGGTTCAGGCGCACGTTGCGCCGGCGCAGCTCGATGCCCGCGAGTTCGACCGCCTCGCTCACCATGGTGGCGACGTCGGCCGGCGTGCGGTTGGGCTCGCTGCGCTTCACGAAGGAGCGGATGCGCTGGATGATCTGGCCCGCGCGCTGCGCCTGCTTCGAGGTTTTTTCGAGCGCGGCGAGCAGGGCGTCGTTGTCGATCGTCTGGCCCTTGATGCGCGACATCATCCCGTTGCAGTAGTTGGCGATGGCCGTGAGCGGCTGGTTGAGCTCGTGCGCCACGCTGGAGGCCATTTCGCCCATGGTGATCAGGCGGCTCGCGGCCTGGGCCTTGTCGGCCTGCGCGGCGGCTTGCTCTTCGGCGTCGCGGCGCGGCGTGATGTCGGTGGCGATCACCAGCTGCGCCAGGCGCCCGTCGACCCAGGTCAGGTAGCGCGAGCGCACCTCGAGCCACTTGCCCAGGTGCGGCACGAAGATCTCGTTGTTCGCGGTCTGGGCGGCGGTGAGTGTGTCGATCGGCAGGCCGGCGTAGGGGTCGACGTCGTCCAGGCCTTCGTCGTGCGCGTTCGACGGCGGCACGCCGGCCTGCGCCACCATGCCCAGGTGGCCCACGGTATCGGAGCCGAACCACAGGCGGTACAGCTTGTTGGCGAACAGCAGTTCTTCGCTGCCGATGGGCGCCACCGACACGGCGGCGTCGAGTGCTTCGAGCACGGTGGTGAAGCGTTCGTACGAGGCGGACAGCTGCTCGCGGATGCGCGTCGGCTCGGTGATGTCTGTCATCGACGTCATCCAGCCGGTCTGGTGGCCGCGCGCGTCGATCAGCGGCGACACATACAGGCGCGCGTTGAACACGCTGCCGTTCTTGCGCTTCACGCGCACCTGGAAGCCGCCGGGCAGGGCGCGACCGTGCAGTTCTTCTTCGAGGCGCTCGTTCATCACCTCGCGGTCGGATTCGAGCCAATAGGGGAAGGGCGGCGTCTGGCCGACCAGCTCGTCTTCGCTCCAGCCCGTCATGGCGCAGAACGCGGCGTTCACGTAGGTGATGCGGCCTTGCAGGTCGAGCACGCGCATGCCGGTGAGCATGGAGTTTTCCATCGCGCGGCGGAAGTTGGTCTCGGCGACCAGCCGCTGCTGCGCCTGCAGGCGGCGGCGCGTGTGGCGCCAGGTGCCGATCAGCATCCAGCTGGTCATCACGCTGAGGGCGCACACGAGCCAGAAGAGGCCGTTGCCCACCACGCCCTGCGAGGTGCGGTAGGCCTGCGCGCGCAGCATCAGCGCGTTGCCCACGGGCGACACCGGCACTTCGTATTCGTTGGTGGCTTCGGTCCAGGGCAGCAGGCGGGTGCCGCTGTTCTTCAGCGGCGTGGTGTTGCCGGCGATGACGTTGCCCTTGGCGTCGAGCAGCGAGACGGCGTAGCGCGCCTGCACCTCGGAGGGCATGCCATAGCGCAGCAGGCCGTCGATGGAGAACTCGCCGAGCACGACGCCCGCGAACAGGCCCTGGTCGAACAGCGGGATGTGCAGCTGCAGCATCGCGGCGGGTTCACCGCCGGCCACGGGCTGCGAGTACACCGGCTGGCGCAGCTCGCGCGCCAGCGCGTAGTTGCTTTCGATGTCGCCGGGACGCAGCACGTCGCCGATCAGGTGTTGTTGCGCCGGATGCACGCTGGGCGCGGCATAGCCGGCCTTGAAACGGCGGCGGTCGTCGATCCAGCTGATGGTCTGCAGCTCGGGGAACTGGCTCACCAGCGACTCGGCGCGGCTCGTGAATTCGACCGGGTCGATCTCGCGGTTGGAAGCATCGCGCGCGATGCGCATCAGCTGTTCCTGCCGCTCCAGCAAACGCAGGCGCATGCGCTGTTGCGCGTACTCGACATCGCGCCGCACCGACTCCTGCTCGCGCTCGACTTCTTCGGAGCGCAGGTACCAGAACGCCGACACGATGGCCGCGAGAAACAACAGCACGGCCGCCATCGGCGCGAGCATCGCGACGGCGTCCTGCAGCACGGGTGTCTGCTTGCGCCACCACGTGCGCCACCAGGACAGCGGCGAGGCTTTGACGGCACTGCGGGCGACCGCGAGCGGGGAGGAAAGGGGCATGGGCGGAGTTTAGGTGATGGCCCTCCCGGCGAAGAGGCCCTGCCGGGGACGTGCCTCCTTGATATTTCATAATAAGAAATCAACAAGCACTATTTGAAATAGGGAAACTTCTATGCGAAACTCCGGCGCGCTCGGTGCCCAGCGCACTAAATTACAGCCACAGCCCTAAAAGGAGAGACAAGCATGTCGGCAAATCCCGAGAACCTGTTCGGCTCGGCCGCAAACGATGCGGACGCCCAGGAGACGCGTGAATGGATGGATGCACTGTCTTCCGTCATCCAGAGCGAAGGGCCCGAGCGGGCGCACTTCCTGCTCGAACAACTGCTCGAACATGCGCGCCAGAACAGCGTCGACATGCCGTTCTCGGCCAACACCGGCTACGTGAACACCATCGAGCCGGGCGTGGAAGCCCGCAGCCCCGGTAACCTCGAGATCGAACAGCGCCTGCGCGCCTACATGCGCTGGAACGCCATGGCCATGGTGGTCAAGGCCAACCGCATCCACCCGCCCGAAGGCGGTGACCTGGGCGGCCACATCGGTTCCTTCGCCTCGCTGGCCAGCATGTTCGGCGCCGGCTTCAACCACTTCTGGCACGCCGAGAGCGAAAACCACGGCGGCGACCTGCTGTACATCCAGGGCCACGTGTCGCCCGGCATCTACGCCCGCGCCTACCTCGAAGGCCGCCTCTCCGAAGACCAGCTGCTCAACTTCCGCCAGGAAGTCGACGGCAAGGGCCTGTCGAGCTACCCGCACCCGAAGCTGATGCCCGAGTTCTGGCAGTTCCCCACGGTGTCGATGGGCCTGGGCCCGCTGATGGCGATCTACCAGGCGCGCTTCCTGAAGTACCTGCATGCCCGCGGCATCGCCAACACCGAGAACCGCAAGGTCTGGGTGTTCTGCGGCGACGGCGAAATGGACGAAGTCGAATCGCTCGGCGCCATCGGCCTGGCCGCGCGCGAGAACCTCGACAACCTGATCTTCGTCATCAACTGCAACCTGCAGCGCCTGGACGGCCCGGTGCGCGGCAACGGCAAGATCATCCAGGAGCTCGAAGGCGAGTTCCGCGGCGCCAACTGGAACGTCATCAAGCTCATCTGGGGCAAGGGCTGGGACGCCCTGCTAGAGAAGGACCATGACGGCGCGCTGCGCAAGATCATGATGGAGTGCAACGACGGCGACTACCAGTCGTTCAAGGCCAACGACGGCGCCTACGTGCGCAAGAACTTCTTCGGCCGCGACCCGCGCACGCTGAAGATGGTCGAGCACCTGACCGACGACGAGGTCTGGAACCTGCAGCGCGGCGGCCACGATTCGCAGAAGGTGTACGCCGCCTTCCACGCCGCCCAGAACCACAAGGGCCAGCCCTCGGTGCTGCTCGTCAAGACCGTCAAGGGCTTCGGCATGGGCAAGATCGGCGAAGGCAAGAACACGGTCCACCAGACCAAGAAGCTCGGCGACGAGGACATCAAGGCCTTCCGCGACCGCTTCAACATCCCGATTCCCGACAGCCAGATTGCCGAGCTGCCGTTCTACAAGCCGGCCGACGACACGCCGGAAATGCGCTACCTGCACGAGCGCCGCAAGGCCCTGGGCGGTTACCTGCCGCACCGCCGTGTCAAGGCCGACGAGAGCTTCACGGTGCCCTCGCTCGACACCTTCAAGGCGGTGATGGAGCCCACGGCCGAAGGCCGCGAAATTTCGACCACGCAAGCCTACGTGCGCTTCCTCACGCAGTTGCTGCGCGACAAGGCCCTGGGCCCGCGCGTCGTACCTATCCTGGTGGACGAGGCCCGCACCTTCGGCATGGAAGGCCTGTTCCGCCAGATCGGCATCTACAACCCGCACGGTCAGCAGTACACCCCGGTCGATAAAGACCAGGTCATGTACTACAAGGAAGACAAGGCCGGCCAGATCCTGCAAGAGGGCATCAACGAAGCCGGCGGCATGTCCAGCTGGATCGCTGCGGCCACGTCGTACAGCACGAACAACCGCATCATGGTGCCGTTCTACGTGTACTACTCGATGTTCGGTTTCCAGCGCATCGGCGACCTGGCCTGGGCGGCCGGCGACATGCAGGCCCGCGGCTTCCTGCTGGGCGGCACCTCGGGACGCACCACGCTGAACGGCGAAGGCCTGCAGCACGAAGACGGCCACAGCCACATCCTGGCCAACACCATCCCGAACTGCGTGAGCTACGACCCGACCTTCGCGCACGAAGTCGGCGTGATCCTGCACCACGGCTTGAAGCGCATGGTCGAGAAGCAGGACAACGTCTACTACTACCTGACGCTGCTGAACGAAAACTACGCGATGCCCGGCCTGCAGCCCGGCACCGAAGAGCAGATCATCAAGGGCATGTACCTGTCCAAGCAGGGCCCGGTGGTCAAGGCCGCCAAGGGCGCCAAGGAAGCGCCGACCGTGCAACTGCTGGGCAGCGGCACCATCCTGCGCGAGAGCTTCGCCGCGCAAGAACTGCTCGAGAAGGAGTGGGGCGTGTCCGCTTCGGTGTGGAGCTGCCCGAGCTTCAACGAGCTGACCCGCGACGGCCAGGACGCCGACCGTTGGAACCTGCTGCACCCCGACCAGACGCCGCGCGTGCCTTTCGTGGCCGAGCAGCTCGGTGCCTCGACCGGCCCGGTGATCGCGTCGACCGACTACATGAAGGCCTACGCCGAGCAGATCCGTCCCTTCGTGCCGAAGGGCCGCAACTACAAGGTGCTGGGCACCGATGGTTTCGGCCGCAGCGACTTCCGCGCCAAGCTGCGCGAACACTTTGAGATCAATCGTCACTACATCGTGGTGGCTGCGCTCAAGGCGCTGAGCGAAGATGGCACCGTGCCGGTGGCCAAGGTGGTGGAAGCGATCAAGAAGTACGGCATCAATGTCGACAAGGTCAACCCGCTTTACGCTTGAACATCAACAACCAACGAACGAACGGCGCCTGACGGCGGGAGACAACGATATGGCAGCAGTGGAAGTGAAGGTGCCGGACATCGGCGATTTCGATGAAGTCGCGGTGATCGAGGTGCTCGTGAAGGTGGGCGACACGGTCAAGGCCGAACAGTCGCTCATCACGGTCGAATCGGACAAGGCGTCGATGGAAATCCCGTCGTCCACGGCCGGTGTGGTCAAGGAAATCAAGGTCGCCGTGGGCGACAAGGTCAAGGAAGGCTCGGTGGTGCTGGTGGTCGAGGCCGAGGGCGCGGCTGCCGCCGCCCCGGCGTCGGCCGCTGCGCCTGCTGCCGCGGCACCAGCTCCGGTTGCTGCAGCGCCTGCGCCCGCCGCAGCCGCGCCGGTGGCCTCGGGTCCGGTCGACATCAAGGTGCCGGACATCGGCGACTTCAAGGACGTCGCGGTCATCGAGCTGCTGGTGAAGGTGGGTGACACCATCGCCGCCGAGCAGTCGCTGATCACGGTGGAGTCGGACAAGGCCTCGATGGAAATCCCGTCGTCGGCCGCCGGCGTGCTGAAGGAACTCAAGGTCAAGGTGGGCGACACCGTCAACATCGGCGATCTGATCGCGGTGCTCGAAGGCGCCGCAGGGGCTGCCGCACCGGCATCGTCGCCCGCGCCGGCACAGGCCGCGGCTGCCGCGCCCGCTGCTGCCACCGCCAGCGCGCCTGCGCCGGCCGCCGCTGCGCCTGCTGCAGCCGCCCCGGCCCACCAGCCGACTTCGGCTCCCACCGGCAGCCTGCCGCACGCTTCGCCCTCGGTGCGCAAGTTCGCGCGCGAACTCGGCGTGCCGCTCGAAGAGGTCAAGGGTTCCGGCCTCAAGGGCCGCATCACGCAGGAAGACGTCCAGAACTTCACCAAGGCCGTGATGAGCGGCCAGGCCAGCACCAAGGCCTCGGCGGCCAAGGCGCCGGCCGGCGGTGGTGGCGACGGCGCGGCGCTGGGCCTCATCCCGTGGCCGAAGGTCGACTTCACGAAGTTCGGCACCGTCGAGCGCAAGGACCTGTCGCGCATCAAGAAGCTCAGCGGCGCGAACCTGCACCGCAACTGGGTGATGATCCCGCACGTCACCAACAACGACGAAGCCGACATCACCGAGCTCGAGGCCTTCCGCGTCTCCACCAACAAGGAGAACGAGAAGTCGGGCATCAAGGTCACGATGCTCGCTTTCGTGATCAAGGCGGTGGTCGCGGCGCTGAAGAAATTCCCCGACTTCAACACCAGCCTGGACGCCGACCAGCTCGTCTACAAGCAGTACTACAACATCGGCTTCGCGGCCGACACGCCCAACGGGCTCGTGGTGCCGGTGCTGAAAGATGCCGACAAGAAGGGCATCCTGCAGATCAGCGCCGAGATGGGCGAACTCGCCAAGAAGGCACGCGACGGCAAGCTCGGCTCGGCCGACATGCAGGGCGGCTGCTTCTCGATCAGCTCGCTCGGCGGCATCGGCGGCACGCACTTCACGCCCATCATCAACGCCCCCGAAGTGGCCATCCTCGGCCTCTCCAAAGGCCAGATGAAGCCGGTGTGGGACGGCAAGCAGTTCGTGCCGCGTCTCACGTTGCCGCTGTCGCTGTCGTACGACCACCGCGTGATCGATGGCGCCCTGGCTGCGCGTTTCAACGCCTACCTGGGGCAAGTGCTCGCAGACTACCGCCGCATCCTGCTATGACCACCGTAGTGGCCGTCCGCAAAGGCGGCCAGGTCACGATGGCGGCAGACTCGCTGGTGACCTTCGGCGACACGCGCATGTCGCACAACGCCGAAGCGAACCAGAAGATCTTCACCGTCGAGGATGCCGCGGGCCAGAGCCTGTTCGCGGTGGCGGGCGCCGCCGCGCACCAGCTGGTGCTCCAGCATGCGCTGGCGGCCCAGCCGCGCGAGGCGCTCCAGTTCGGCAGCAAGCACGAGGTGTTCCACACCTTCACGCAGCTGCATCCGGTGCTGAAGGACTCGTTCTTCATGCAGACCAAGGAAGACGAGCACGAGCCCTACGAGTCGAGCCAGTTCACCATGCTGCTGGCCAACCCGAGCGGCATCTACGGCATCTACAGCTACCGCGAGGTGTTCGAGTTCAAGCAGTACTGGGCCATCGGCTCGGGACGCAGCTTCGCGCTCGGCGCCATGCACGCGGCCTATGAAAACAAGTCGCGCAACGCGCGCGACGTGGCGGAGGCAGGCATCGCCGCCGCCTGCGAATTCGATCGCAATTCGGCCCTGCCGGCCGACGTTCTCACACTCAAACTGAAAGTGTCCAAATGAGCGAACAACACATCAAGGTGCCGGACATCGGCGACTTCGACGAAGTCGCGGTGATCGAGGTGCTGGTCAACGTCGGCGACACGGTCAAGGCCGAGCAGTCGCTCATCACGGTCGAATCGGACAAGGCCTCGATGGAGATTCCCTCGTCGGCTGCCGGCGTGGTGAAGTCGCTGGCCGTGAAGGTGGGCGACAAGGTCAAGGAAGGCTCGGTCGTGCTGACGCTCGAGGTCGACGGGGCCGCTGCGGCCGCGCCGGCTGCTGCAGCACCCGCACCGGCGGCAGCTGCGCCTGCACCCAAGGCGGCCGCACCGGCCCCTGCCGCGGCAGCGTCCGTGGTGGTGTCCAGCTACGGCGGCAAGGTCGATGTCGAGTGCGACGTGGTCGTGCTCGGCGCCGGCCCCGGTGGCTACTCGGCTGCCTTCCGCGCGGCCGACCTCGGCCTGAAGGTCGTGCTGATCGAACGCTACGCCACGCTCGGCGGCGTGTGCCTGAACGTCGGCTGCATTCCTTCGAAGGCGCTGCTGCACGTGGCTTCCGTCATGGACGAGGTGAAGCATTTCGCCGACTTGGGCGTGAGCTTCGCCGCGCCCACGGTCGACCGCGCCAAGCTGCTCGGCCACAAGAACAAGGTGGTGGGCAAGCTCACCGGCGGCCTCACGGCCATGGCCAAGATGCGCAAGGTGACGGTGCTGCGCGGCGTGGGCAACTTCATCGACCCGTACCACCTGGAAGTCGAAGAGACGTCGGGTACGAGCTGGGACACCACGGGCAAGAAACAGACCGTCAAGTTCCGCAACGCGATCATCGCGGCCGGCTCGCAGTCGGTGAGCCTGCCCTTCATGCCGAAGGACCCGCGCGTGGTCGACTCGACGGGCGCGCTCGAAATGGGCACCGACCCCAAGCGCATGCTGGTGCTGGGCGGCGGCATCATCGGCCTCGAAATGGGCACGGTGTATTCGACGCTGGGTGCGCGCCTCGATGTGGTCGAAATGCTCGACGGCCTGATGCAAGGCGCCGACCGCGACCTCGTGAAGGTCTGGCAGAAGATGAACGCGCCGCGCTTCGACAACATCATGCTCAAGACCAAGACGGTCGGCGCCGAAGCCACGAAGGAAGGCATCAAGGTCACTTTCGAGGGCGAGAACGCGCCGAAGGAACCGCAGGTGTACGACCTCGTGCTGCAGGCCGTGGGCCGCAGCCCGAACGGCAAGAAGATCGGCGCCGAGAAGGCCGGCATCACGGTGAGCGATCGCGGCTTCATTCCGGTCGACATCCAGATGCGCACCAACGTGCCGCACATCTTCGCCATCGGCGACATCGTGGGCCAGCCCATGCTGGCGCACAAGGCGGTGCACGAGGCGCATGTGGCGGCTGAAGTGATCGCCGGCGAGCAGAAGGGCGACAAGGAGCTGTCCAGCGCCGCCTTCAACGCCCGCGTGATCCCCAGCGTGGCCTACACCGACCCCGAAGTGGCGTGGGTCGGGCTCACGGAAGACCAGGCCAAGGCCGAAGGCATCAAGGTCAAGAAGGGCCATTTCCCGTGGACCGCGTCGGGCCGCGCCATCGCCAATGGCCGCGACGAAGGCTTCACCAAGCTGCTGTTCGACGCCGAGACGCACCGCATCCTGGGTGGCGGCATCGTCGGCACGCACGCCGGCGACATGATCGGCGAGATCGCGCTGGCCATCGAGATGGGCGCGGACGAGATCGACATCGGCAAGACCATCCATCCGCACCCGACGCTGGGCGAAAGCATCGGCATGGCGGCGGAAGTGGCGCACGGTACGTGTACCGACCTGCCGCCGGCGAAGAAGGCGGCCTGATCGATAGGCGCTACGGCGCCTATCGAGCGCCCACAAAAAATCCCGCCGCGGCGGGATTTTTTTCGTCTGGAATGCGGAAGCTGGAGGCTCAGTCGCTGGCGTTGGACATGGCCGCAGCCTTGACCTCGTCGCCCTGGCCGCTGAGCACGCGGCGGGCGCCGTCGAAGCGGCGCTGCCAGTAGCTGCCGTTCATGTCTTCGACACGGACCTGGGCACCGGAGCGGGGGGAATGGATGAACTTGCCTTCGCCGACGTAGATGCCGACGTGGCTGAAGGTGCGGCGCATGGTGTTGAAGAACACGAGGTCGCCGGGCTTGAGCTGGCTGCGGTCGATCTTCTCGGTGGCGGCGGCCTGTTCTTCGGCGCGGCGCGGGAGCACGTGGCCCACCGTCTGGTTGTACATGGCGCGGACGAAGCCGCTGCAGTCGAAGCCGGATTCGGCGGTGTTGCCGCCACGGCGGTAAGGAACGCCGAGGAAACCGATGGCGGTCACGACGAGGTCGGACGTGCGCTCTGCGACGGTCTGGCGAACCTGATGGAACTGGCCGACCAGGCCGCGTTCGGCAAGGATTCGGTCCATCTCATCCGATCGATCCTGTTGAGGGGGGGCGGCGTGGACGGCCACGGCGAACAGGAGGGATACGGGTAGGACGAAAAAACGCATGGCGCGTAGGATATTGATGACGCGCAGTTATGTCAATTTAATCTGAATTGTTGAATGCGTGCGTAAACCATTGATTTACATGTGTTTTTTCGATCCAGCGGAAGAAAAAATGTAACGGTGAACGTTTATGCGGCATAAGGATTCGAATGTAAACATCTCGGCTGATATGACTTCGAAGTCTTAAAAGTCGATATGTGCATTCCATTTGTTGTCAAGACTGCCTCAAATTCAGGAAATCTTCATGAACTTGCGAAATCGCTCCTTTCTTCGCTCCCTGGGAAGCCTCTTGGTTCTCGCGGGGTGTGGCTTGGCTGGCGCGGCCACGGCGCAGGTGCGCACCGAAACCGTCGCCTCCGGTCTTGAGAACCCCTGGGGCGTGGCCTTCCTGCCGGAGGGCCGTTTCGTGGTCACCGAGAAGCCGGGGCGCCTGCGGCTGGTGGCGGCCGACGGCAAGCTGGGCGCGCCGATCCAGGGCCTGCCGCCCATCGCGGCGGGCGGGCAGGGCGGGCTGCTCGACGTGCTGGCCGACAGCGGCTTCGCGCAGAACCGCACCCTGTACTTCTGCTATTCGGAGCCCGAGGCGTCCGGCGGATCGGCCAACAGCACCGCGCTCGCGCGTGCGCGCCTGTCGGCCGACGGCACGAAGCTGGAAGCATTGCAGGTCATCTTCAGCCAGAAGCCCAAGGTCGCGAGCCGCGCGCACTTCGGCTGCCGCATCGTCGAGGCCCGCGACGGCAACCTCTTTCTCACGCTCGGCGACCGCTTCAGCCGCAAGGACGACGCGCAGACGCTGGACAACCACCACGGCAAGGTGGTGCGCATCGCCAAGGACGGCAGCGTGCCGAAAGACAACCCCTTCGTCGGCAAGCCGGGGGCGCTGCCCGAGATCTGGAGCTACGGCCATCGCAACAGCCAGGGCGCGACGCTAGCGCCCGATGGTCGCTTCTGGATGACCGAACACGGCCCGCAGGGCGGCGACGAGATCAACATCCCGCGCGCCGGCGTCAACCACGGCTGGCCGGTGATCACCTATGGCGAGAACTACGGCGGCGGCAAGATCGGCGAGGGCATCACCCGCAAGGACGGCATGGAACAGCCGCTGCATTACTGGGTGCCGTCGATCGCGCCCTCGGGCATGGCCTTCCTGACCAGCGACCGCTACGGTGCCGGCTGGAAGGGCAACCTCTTCGTGGGCTCGCTGAAGTTCGGCTATCTCGATCGCATCGAACTGAAGGACGACAAGATCGTCGCCGAGCACAAGCTGCTGGCCGACGGCCGGGCCCGCATCCGCGACGTGAAGCAGGGGCCGGACGGCCTCCTCTACGTGCTCACCGACGAGTCCGACGGCAAGCTGCTGCGCCTGCGGCCGAACTGACCGACGGCTCAGCCGGGGCAGCCCGGCAGCGGCAGCGTCGGCAGCAGGCGGCGCCAGAGCCGCCGCCACTCGGGCCAGTCGTGCCCGCCTTCGGTCGTGACCACGCGTTCCGCCGGCAACGCCCCGGCCAGCAGCCGGTGGCTGAAGGCGAAGCGGTCGTCGAGCGCGTAGCCCAGGTACAGCGGCGGCCGGTCGCCGAAGGTGCGGGTGTGGCCGACGTAGCCGCGCAGCCATTGCCACAGCTGCGTGTCGCTGGGCGTGCGCGGGTCGCTGCCGGGTGGTGCTTCGAGCGGGCCGCGCCAGCGCGACAGGCCGCCGGCGTTGGCGATGTCCTGGCTCAGCACGCGTTCGCCCAGGTAGGGTGCCAGCACGACCAGGCCGGCGAGGTCGCCGGGGTGCGTCTGGGCATACAGCAGCCCGCCGAAACCGCCGACCGAGATGCCTGCGATCCAGATCGCCTTGTAGCCCTGGCGGCGCGCCGGTGCGATCACGTCCCGATCCAGCCGGTCGAGGATGGTCTTGTTCCGGTAGTAGCCCATGTGGGCATCGACGCGCAGGGTGTCGACCGCGAGCCGGTTTTCGTTCAGCGCGTCGATGAAGCCTTCGCGCACGAACTCCTCGGGCGCCGAGTAGGCGCCGGGCAGCAGCACGACCAGCGTGTCGGCGCTGCGGGTGCAACTGCTCTTTTCCAGTGTGCTGGCCAGCGGCGCCTCGGCGGCACGCAACCCGCTGCAGCCGGCGAGCAGCAGCAACGAGGCGGCGCCGAGGAGCAGGGCGAAGCGGCGGCGCAGGAGCGACAGGGTCTGCATCCGCCGGAGTCTAGGCGCCTGGGCGAGCGAGGGTCGGAATTGGCAGGTCGACCATCGCGGGCTGTCCCGGCACGGTGCAGCCGGTGTCGCAGCACTTGCCGGGCTGGCGGTTCTTCGTGATGGCGCGGCGCGGGTCGTGCGGCGCGGCGGCCGGCGTGCCGTCGGCCGCGATGCCGCGCTCGAGCAGCCGCTCGACCAGCTCGACCTTCGAGCCGACCGGGTAGTTGCGCCAGATCTCCTGCTTCATCGCCGCCGGCGAGCCGCCGCCGTGCAGGCTGATCACGCTGTACCAACCGCCCTGGTAGCCGGCCGTGAGGTCTTCGATGAAGCGCGCCGTCTCGATGCGCTGTTCGTAGGGAATGGCGGGGTTGGCGCGCAGCACGTCCGACAGGCGTGCCGCGGTCTCGGGGTTGTGGTCTTCGTCGGGGCCGGGCAGGGTGACGATGAGGCCACCGCTCACGTAGTGCGCGATGCGGTGCATGTCGTAGATCTTCGTCGCGAGCAGCAGCTTGCCGATGTTGCTGAACACCGGGTCGGGCATGAAGACCTCGCAGTGGTCATCGACCTTGCCATAGACGCTGGCCGCCACGCCGCAGGCAAAGAAGCTCTCGGTGATGGTGATGAGCTCGACCATCTGCTCGCGCAGGTGGCTTTCCTTGCCGGGGTCGAAGCCGTTGGCCTCGCACATCAGCGCGCCGGCGCCGATCAGCAGGTCGCCGAAGCCGGCGCGGGCCGCGATGCAGCTGTGGCGGTGGTGCGTGGCGTAGCTGTAGGTCAGGTGGCCCGAGTGCTCCCATTCGCCGGCATAGAACACGCGCTCCCACGGCACGAACACGCGGTCGAACATGCATACGCCGGTGCTCTGGCCGTACTTGCGGCTGAAGAGCGCATCGCCGTGCTCGAGCTTTTCGCCGGGTCGACCGGCCGGCCGCGCGACGATGCTGAGTCCGGGCGCATCGAGCGGCACGGCGCAGCAGACGGCGAAGTCGGCGTCTTCCTTGCCCATGTTCCGGCAGGGCATGACCAGCAACTCGTGCACGTAGGGCGCGCCGGTCACGATGGCCTTGGTGCCCGAGATGACGATGCCGCGCGCGTTGCGCTCGACCACGTGCAGGTAGCTGTCGACGTTCGCCTGCTCGTGCGGACGGCGGCTGCGGTCGCCCTTGGCGTCGGTCATGGCGACGCCCAGGGTCAGGTCCTGGTCCTGGATGCGGTGCAGGTAATTGTGGAAGCGCGCGGTGTGCTCGGTGCTGCCGCGCGCGTCGTCGATGCGCGCCGACGCCTGCGCGATGGCGTTGAGCGCGTCGTGCGTCAGGTAGCGCTGGGCGCAGCCGGTTTCCTGGCAGACCAGCCGCACGGCCTCGAGCTTGTTGAGCAGGTCGCCCGAACTCGTGTTGATGTGCGAAAGGCGGTTCACGCGCTTGCCGCTGGTGTGCTGCACGGCGGTCATGAGCGGCGCGTACTCGGACTTGAGCGCGTGGTCGTAGGTGAGGGCGATGGCGTTGATGCCGGGCTGGAAGGCGGGCTCGTCGGCCACGCTGGCGACGCGGCGGCCGTCGACGAACACGGTGGGCGTGTAGCGGCGCAGCGATTCACGGTAGTCGGCGCCGGACATGAGGAGGGCGTCGGAAGGTGGGGCATTCATGCGTGTTGTCTCCAGGGGCTCGTGGGGATTTTTTGGACCGTCGGCGCGAAGATTTAAACACTGTTCAATTTTTAGATCAACGTTCGAAAAAGTGATCGACGACCAGATCGAGGGCTATAGTCCCGCCCATGCACGCCAAGCTCCAACGCCGCCAGACCCTCACCGACGCCCGCCGCGCCCTGGTGCTCGACGCCGCCCGAGCGGTGTTCGCCGAGGCGGGCATCGAGGGCGCGAGCATCCGGGAAATCGCCAAGAAAGCCGGCTACACGCCGGGCGCCATCTATTCGTACTTCGACAGCAAGGAGGCGATCTACGCGGCCTTGCTCGACGAGTCGCTGCTGCGCCTGCAGGCCGCGGTGGCCGACGTGGCGGTGTCTGAGCGCCGGCCCGACCAGACCCTGGCCGCCAAGGCCCAGGCCTGGTTCGACTTCTACGCGGCAAACCCGCGCGACCTCGACCTCGGCTTCTACCTGGTGCACGGCATGCGGCCCCGGGGGCTCACGCACGCGCTCGACCACGAACTGAACGACCGCCTCTACGACGCCCTGCGCCCCTGCGAAGAGGCGCTGCTCGCCTTGGGCCTCGACGCCGACCTCGCGCAGCAGGAGAACACGGCGCTGTTCGCGCACGGCGTCGGCCTGCTGCTGATGCAGCACACGGGGCGCATCCGCATGTTCAGGCAGTCGGCCGATGCGCTGTTCAAGACCTACCTCGCGCAGCTGGTGCAGCGATCTTCCCCTGTGGCAACGGCGGACGATCCCGCGAAACCCGCGCTTTTCGGTGGTACGGTTCAGCCCAGTTCAACCGATACCTGAAAGAAGAAGTCCATGCTGCTCGACGCCACGCAATCCCAACTCGTCCTGGTCGATTACCAGGCGCGGCTGATGCCGGCGGTCTTCGAAGGCGAGGCGGCAGCGCGCAACGCGGCGCGCCTGGGCCAGATGGCGCAATGGGTCGACGTGCCGGTCTGGGGCACCGAGCAGAACCCGTCCAAGCTGGGCGAGAACCTGCCCGAGATCCGCGCCTTCTGCCGCAAGACGCTGGCCAAGATGCATTTCAGCGGCGTGGAAGAGGGGCTCGGCGAATGGCTGCGCCCGCCTGCCAAGGCGGCACCGCAGGGCAATGCCCGCAGCCTGCCCAAGCACCTGCAGAAGCCCCCGGCCGCGGCCGAAGAGCGCAACACCGTCGTCATCGCCGGTTGCGAAGCCCATGTCTGCCTGCTGCAGACCGCGCTCGACCTGCTCGAGGACGAGTTCGACGTGTGGGTCGTCACCGACGCCTGCAGTTCGCGCACCGAGCGCAACCGCGACGCGGCCTTCGACCGCCTGGCTGGCGCGGGCGCGGAGCTCGTGACCACCGAGATGGTCGGCTTCGAGTGGCTGCGCACCGCTGAGCATCCGGCGTTCCGCGACCTGCAGGCGCTGATCCGCTGATCTACTGAATTGCTGTTGAAGGGCGGCCCGGCAAGGGGGCGCCCGGATTGCCGCGGCTGTCAGCTTCCCGCAAGATCGGTCCCCATAATTATGAATTCAGTTTCGGCGCGAGTCCGGAACGGCATCCATAAAACAGGAGACAGATCCCGATGAGCCGCTATGAAGAGTTCTACCGCCAGTCCGTCGACGCGCCCGAGGCCTTCTGGGCCGAGCAGGCGAAGCTGATCGACTGGCACACGCCCGCGCAGCAGATCCTCGACGCCAGCCAGCCGCCGTTCGCGCGCTGGTTCGTCGGCGGCACCACCAACCTGTGCCACAACGCCGTCGACCGGCACCTGGCCGATCGGGGCGACCAGCCGGCGCTGATCTTCGTGTCGACAGAAACCGGCACCGAAAAAAGCTACAGCTTCGCCGAGCTGCATGCCGAGGTGCAGCGCACCGCCGCCAGCCTCGTCGAACTGGGCGTGGGCAAGGGCGACCGCGTGCTCATCTACATGCCGATGATTCCCGAGGCCGCCTTCGCGATGCTGGCTTGCGCGCGCATCGGCGCCATCCATTGCGTGGTGTTCGGCGGCTTCGCCAGCGGTTCGCTGGCCACCCGCATCGAGGACGCCGAGCCCAAGGTGGTCGTGAGCGCCGACGCCGGGTCGCGCGGCGGCAAGGTCATCGCGTACAAGCCGCTGCTCGACGAGGCCATCCGCCTGTCGAAGCACAAGCCCGAGGCCGTGCTGCTGACCGACCGCGGCCTGGCGGCGATGGCGCTGGTGGCCGGCCGCGACCATCTGGCGGGCGAGCTGAGGCAAAAGCACATGGATGCGCAGGTGCCTTGCACCTGGCTGGCCTCGACCGACATCAGCTACACGATCTACACGAGCGGCACCACCGGCAAGCCCAAGGGCGTGCAGCGCGACGTGGGCGGCTACGCCGTGGCGCTGGCCGCGAGCATGAAGCACATCTTCGACGGCCGGCCCGGCGAGACCTACTTCTCGACCAGCGACATCGGCTGGGTCGTGGGCCACAGCTACATCGTCTACGGCCCGCTGATCGCGGGCATGGCGACCATCATGTACGAGGGCCTGCCCACCCAGGGCATCGACCAGCAGCCCGACGGCGGCATCTGGTGGCGCCTGGTCGAGAAGTACAAGGTGACGGTGATGTTCAGCGCGCCCACCGCCGTGCGCGTGCTCAAGAAACAAGACCCGGCGCTGCTCAAGAAGTACGACCTGTCGACCCTGCGCGCGCTGTTCCTGGCCGGCGAGCCGCTCGACGAGCCGACCGCGCGCTGGATCAGCGACGGGCTGGGCGTGCCGATCATCGACAACTACTGGCAGACCGAATCGGGCTGGCCGATGATCACCATCGCCAACGGCGTGGAAGCCAAGCCCAGCAAGTTCGGCAGCCCCGGCGTGCCGATGTACGGCTACCGCATCAAGATCCTGCACGAGTCGACCGGCGAGGAGCTCACCGGCGCGAACGAGAAGGGCGTGGTCGTGGTCGAGGGGCCGACGCCGCCGGGCTTCATGCAGACCGTGTGGAAGGACGACGCCCGCTTCGTCAACACCTACTGGAAGAGCGTGCCGGGCAAGATGGTCTATTCGACCTTCGACTGGGGCATCCGCGACGCCGACGGTTACTTCTACATCCTGGGCCGCACCGACGACGTGATCAACGTCGCCGGCCACCGGCTGGGCACGCGCGAGATCGAGGAGAGCATCTCGGGCCACGCCAACGTGGCCGAGGTGGCGGTGGTCGGCGTGGCCGACACGCTCAAGGGGCAGGTGGCGATGGCCTTCGTCGTGCCGAAAGACGGCCTGGCCGTGACCGATGCCGACGCGGCGCTCAAGCTCGAGGGCGAGATCATGAAGGTCGTGGCCGACCAGCTCGGCGCCCTGGCGCGGCCCGCGCGCGTGCGCTTCGTGAGCGGGCTGCCCAAGACCCGCAGCGGCAAGCTGCTGCGCCGGGCGATCCAGGCCGTCTGCGAGCAGCGCGACCCGGGCGACCTGACCACCATCGACGATCCGGCCACGCTGCAGCAGATCAAACAGTTACTGTCCGCCACCTGACCGCAGGCGCGAATCGGGGTAGGGTTGCGGGCCTTGCGCAGCCGCGTTCTGTCGTCATATGGTTGACGTGGCACAATGCCAAGGTACTCAGGCCCTTCCCCAGCCACAGTCGCATCCGCCAATCGGTCCAGCCGTGTCGCGGAAGGTTTCTTAACCAACTCGTGCTTCCTCCAGGGAAGCGAAGGTCAGCGGATCATGAGCGATTCCTCTACGCCCACGGCGTACACCGCCTATCAAGGCAACACCTACCTCTTCGGCGGCAATGCGCCCTATGTCGAGGAGATGTACGAAAACTACCTCGCCAACCCCGGCAGCGTTCCCGACAACTGGCGCACGTATTTCGACGCCCTGCAGAACGTTCCCGCCGCCGACGGCACCAGCGCCCGCGACGTCCCCCACCTGCCGGTCATCAACGCTTTTGCCGAACTGGCCAAGCAGGGCACGACCCGTGTCGTGCAGGCCAGCGGCGCCGACTCCGAACTCGGCCGCAAGCGCACGGCAGTCCAGCAGCTGATTGCCGCCTACCGCAACGTCGGCGCCCGCTGGGCCGACCTCGACCCGCTCAAGCGCGCCGAGCGTCCCGCCATTCCGGAACTCGAGCCCTCGTTCTACGGCTTCACCGACGCCGACCTCGAGACGGTGTTCAACACCAGCAACACCTTCTTCGGCAAAGAGACCATGTCGCTGCGCGACCTGCTCAATGCCCTGCGTGAAACGTACTGCGGCACGATGGGTGCCGAGTACATGTACACCACCGACCAGAACCACAAGCGCTGGTGGCAGCAGAAGCTCGAAAGCGCCCGCACGAACCCCAAGCTCAGCGCCGAGCAGAAGAAGCACGTGCTGAACCGCCTGACGGCCGCTGAAGGCCTCGAGCGCTTCCTGCACACCAAGTACGTCGGCCAGAAGCGTTTCTCGCTCGAAGGCGGCGAAAGCTTCATCGTCGCGATGGACGAGCTGATCAACCAGGCCGGCGTCAAGGGCGTGCAGGAAATCGTGATCGGCATGGCCCACCGCGGCCGCCTGAACGTGCTGGTGAACTCGCTGGGCAAGATGCCCGCCGACCTGTTCGCCGAGTTCGACCACACCGCCCCCGAAGACCTGCCCTCCGGCGACGTCAAGTACCACCAGGGCTTCAGCTCGGACGTGACCACCCCCGGCGGCCCGGTCCACCTGAGCCTGGCGTTCAACCCCTCGCACCTGGAAATCGTGAACCCCGTGGTCGAAGGCTCGGTGCGCGCCCGCATGGACCGCCGCGGCGACCCGCTGGGCAAGCAGGTGCTGCCCGTGATCGTGCACGGCGACGCCGCCTTCGCAGGCCAGGGCGTCGTGATGGAAACGCTGGCACTGGCCGAGACCCGTGGCTACTCCACCGGCGGCACGGTGCACATCGTCATCAACAACCAGATCGGCTTCACCACCAGCGACCCGCGCGACAGCCGCTCGACGCTGTACTGCTCGGACATCGTCAAGATGATCGAAGCGCCGGTGCTGCACGTGAACGGCGACGACCCCGAAGCCGTGGTGCTCGCCACCCAGTTCGCTCTTGATTTCCGCATGGAATTCCAGAAGGACGTGGTCGTCGACATCATCTGCTTCCGCAAGCTGGGCCACAACGAGCAGGACACGCCTTCGCTCACCCAGCCGCTGATGTACAAGAAGATCGCGGCCCACCCCGGCACGCGCAAGCTGTACGCCGACAAGCTGGCCGCGCAAGGCCTGGGCGACACGCTGGGCGACGACATGGTCAAGGCGCAGCGCGCCGCCTTCGACGAAGGCAAGAACACCGTCGACCCCGTGCTCACCAACTTCAAGAGCAAGTACGCCGTCGACTGGAGCCCGTACCTCAACAAGAAGTGGACCGACGCCGGCGACACGGCCATTCCCTCTGCCGAGTGGAAGCGCCTGGCCGAGCGCATCACCAAGGCACCCGAGAACTTCACCGTGCACCCGCTCGTGAAGAAGGTGCTGGACGACCGCGCAGCCATGGGCCGTGGCGACGTCAACGTCGACTGGGGCATGGGCGAGCACATGGCCTTCGCCTCGCTGGTGGCCAGCGGCTACCCGGTGCGCCTGTCGGGTGAAGACTCGGGCCGCGGCACGTTCACGCACCGCCACGCGGTGCTGCACGACCAGAACCGCGAGAAGTTCGACACCGGCACCTACACGCCGCTGCAGAACGTGGCCGAGAACCAGGCCCCGTTCGTCGTCATCGACTCGATCCTGTCCGAAGAAGCCGTGCTGGCCTTCGAATACGGCTACGCCTCGAACGACCCCAACACGCTCGTCATCTGGGAAGCCCAGTTCGGCGACTTCGTGAACGGCGCGCAAGTTGTGATCGACCAGTTCATCGCCTCGGGCGAAGTCAAGTGGGGCCGCGTCAACGGCATCACGATGATGCTGCCGCACGGCTACGAAGGCCAGGGCCCCGAGCACAGCTCGGCACGCCTGGAGCGCTTCATGCAGCTGAGCGCCGACACCAACATGCAGGTGGTGCAGCCCACCACGGCCAGCCAGATCTTCCACATCCTGCGCCGCCAGATGGTGCGCAACCTGCGCAAGCCGCTGATCATCCTCACGCCCAAGTCGCTGCTGCGCAACAAGGACGCGACCTCGCCGCTGTCCGAGTTCACCAAGGGCAGCTTCCAGACCGTCATTCCCGACAGCAAGGGTCTGAAGGCCGAGAAGGTCAAGCGCCTGATCGCCTGCTCGGGCAAGGTCTACTACGACCTGGCCAAGAAGCGCGAAGAGCAGGGCAGCGACGACGTGGCGATCATCCGCGTCGAGCAGCTCTATCCGTTCCCGCACAAGGCGTTCGCCGCCGAGGTCAAGAAGTACCCCAACCTCGTGGACATCGTGTGGTGCCAGGACGAGCCGCAGAACCAGGGCGCCTGGTTCTTCGTGCAGCACTACATCCACGAAAACATGCAGGAAGGCCAGAAGCTCGGCTACTCCGGCCGTGCCGCTTCGGCATCGCCTGCAGTCGGCTACTCGCACCTGCACCAGGAACAGCAGAAGGCGCTGGTCGATGGCGCATTTGGCAAGCTCAAGGGCTTCGTGCTGACCAAGTAAGAACCGTCCCTTTTCACACGAACACCCTCAAGAACAAAACGGAGCTCACTCCAAATGTCTATCGTAGAAGTCAAAGTCCCCCAGCTTTCCGAATCCGTGGCCGAGGCCACCATGCTCACGTGGAAGAAGAAGGCCGGCGAAGCCGTCGCCGTCGATGAAATCCTGATCGAGATCGAAACCGACAAGGTCGTGCTCGAAGTGCCGGCCCCCTCGGCCGGCGTGCTGGTCGAGATCGTTCAGCCCGACGGCGCCACCGTGGTGGCCGAGCAGCTGATCGCCAAGATCGACACCGACGGCAAGGCCGCCGCCGCGGCACCCGCTGCTGCTGCAGCCCCCGCCGCCGCACCGGCCGCTGCTGCTCCCGCAGCGGCAGCCGCCGCCACCGGCGGTTCGAAGGCCGACGTGGCCATGCCCGCCGCCGCCAAGCTGCTGGCCGACAACAACCTGAAGACCAGCGACGTGGCTGGCACGGGCAAGGATGGCCGCGTGACCAAGGGCGACGTGCTCGGCGCCGTGGCTGCCGGCGCCAAGCCTGCCGCCACCATCGCCGCACCGGCTGCCAAGCCCGCGCTGCAACAGGTCGCCGCGCCCGCCGCACCCGACCTGGGCGAGCGTCCGGAACAGCGCGTGCCGATGAGCCGCCTGCGCGCCCGCATCGCCGAGCGCCTGATCCAGTCGCAATCGACCAACGCCATCCTGACCACCTTCAACGAAGTGAACATGGCCCCGGTCATGGACCTGCGCAAGAAGTTCCAGGACGCGTTCACCAAGGAACACGGCGTGAAGCTCGGCTTCATGAGCTTCTTCGTGAAGGCGGCAGTGCATGCGCTGAAGAAGTACCCGGTGCTAAACGCCTCGGTCGACGGCAACGACATCCTGTACCACGGCTACTTCGACATCGGCATCGCCGTCGGTTCGCCGCGCGGCCTGGTGGTGCCCATCCTGCGCAATGCAGACCAGATGAGCTTCGCCGACATCGAGAAGAAGATCGCCGAGTACGGCAAGAAGGCCCAAGACGGCAAGCTGGGCATCGAGGAAATGACCGGCGGCACGTTCTCGATCTCGAACGGCGGCACCTTCGGCTCGATGCTCTCGACCCCGATCATCAACCCGCCCCAGTCGGCCATCCTGGGCGTGCACGCCACCAAGGACCGCGCCGTGGTCGAAAACGGCCAGATCGTCGTTCGCCCGATGAACTACCTCGCCATGAGCTACGACCACCGCATCATCGACGGCCGCGAAGCCGTGCTGGGCCTGGTCGCCATGAAGGAAGCGCTGGAAGATCCGTCGCGCCTGCTGTTCGACATCTGATCCGGGGAGCAAGAACCAGATGGCAAACAAGCAATTCGACGTCGTCGTCATCGGCGGCGGTCCTGGCGGCTACATCGCGGCGATCCGCGCTGCGCAGCTCGGCTTCAACGTGGCCTGCATCGACGAGTGGAAGAACGGCAAGGGCGGCCCCGCACCGGGCGGCACCTGCACCAACGTCGGCTGCATCCCCTCGAAGGCGCTGCTGCAATCGTCGGAGCACTTCGAGCAGGCCGGCCACCACTTTGCGGACCACGGCATCAAGGTCGAAGGCCTCGGCCTGGACATCGACAAGATGCTGGCCCGCAAGGACCAGGTCGTGAAGCAGAACAACGACGGCATCCTGTACCTGTTCAAGAAGAACAAGATCAGCTTCTTCCACGGCCGCGGTTCGTTCGTGAAGGCGGACGACGCCGGCTACGAGATCAAGGTGGCAGGCGCCGCTGAAGAATCGATCAGCGGCAAGCACATCATCGTCGCCACGGGCTCCAACGCCCGCGCGCTGCCGGGCACGCCGTTCGACGAGGAAAACATCCTCTCGAACGACGGCGCGCTGCGCATCGGCGCGGTGCCGAAGAAGCTGGGCCTGATCGGCTCGGGCGTCATCGGCCTCGAAATGGGCTCGGTGTGGCGCCGCCTCGGTGCCGAAGTCACGGTGCTCGAAGCACTGCCGACCTTCCTGGGCGCCGTGGACGAGCAGATCGCCAAGGAAGCCAAGAAGGCCTTCGACAAGCAGAAGCTGAAGATCGAACTCGGTGTGAAGGTCGGCGAGATCAAGTCGTCGAAGAAGGGCGTGAGCGTCGCCTGGACCAACGCCAAGGGCGAAGCCCAGACGCTGGAAGTCGACAGGCTGATCGTCTCGATCGGCCGCGTGCCCAACACCATCGGCCTGAACGCCGAAGCCGTGGGCCTGAAGCTGGACGAACGCGGCGCCATTGCCGTGGACGACGACTGCAAGACCAGCCTGCCCAACGTGTGGGCCATCGGCGACGTGGTGCGCGGCCCGATGCTGGCGCACAAGGCCGAGGAAGAAGGCGTGGCCGTGGCGGAGCGCATCGCGGGCCAGCACGGCCACGTGAACTTCAACACCGTGCCGTGGGTGATCTACACCAGCCCCGAGATCGCGTGGGTCGGCCAGACCGAGCAGCAGCTCAAGGCCGCGGGCCGCGCCTACAAGGCCGGCACCTTCCCGTTCCTGGCGAACGGCCGCGCACGCGCGCTGGGCGACACGACCGGCATGGTCAAGTTCCTGGCCGACGCCGCCACGGACGAGATCCTGGGCGTGCACATCGTGGGCCCGCAGGCCAGCGAGCTGATCTCCGAAGCCGTGGTGGCGATGGAGTTCAAGGCCAGTGCCGAAGACATCGCGCGCATCTGCCATGCGCACCCGTCGCTGTCGGAAGCCACCAAGGAAGCGGCCCTGGCCGTGGACAAGCGCACGCTCAACTTCTGATCTCCGGTTCTTGAGCGAACCCGGCCCCGATCGACCCTCGCGGGGCGGTCGGGGCTCTCCATTTTTGAAGCGATCCGATCCCTTGAGCGTCAAACAGGCTTACGAAGCGGAACTCGCGGCACGCGGGTTCAAGAGCGATCCCGCACAACTCGCGGCCGTCGAGGCGCTCGACCGCTGCGCCACCGAGTGGGGCGAGTACAAGGCCCGGCGCTCCAATGCGCTGAAGAAGCTCATCAACCGGCCGGAACTGCCGCGCGGCGTCTACATGTACGGCGGCGTGGGGCGCGGCAAGAGCTTCCTGATGGACCTGTTCTTCAACGCCGTGCCGCTGCGGCGCAAGACACGCCTGCACTTCCACGAGTTCATGCGCGAAGTGCACCGCGAGCTGCGCGACCTGCAGGGCACCGTGAACCCGCTCGACGAGCTGGGGCTGCGCATCTCCAAGCGCTACAAGCTGATCTGCTTCGACGAGTTCCACGTCGCGGACATCACTGACGCGATGATCCTGCACCGGCTGCTCGTGGCGCTGTTCGACAACGGCGTGGGCTTTGTCACCACCTCGAACTTCAAGCCCGACGACCTGTACCCCGGCGGCCTGCACCGCGACCGCATCCTGCCCGCCATTGCACTGCTCAACCAGAAGCTTGAGGTGCTGAGCGTGGACAACGGCACCGACTACCGGCGCCGCACGCTGGAGCAGCTGCGCATGTACCTCACGCCGAACGACGCGGCGGCCGAGAAGGAAATGCGCCACGCCTTCGACAAGCTGGCCGAGACGGCCGACGAGAACCCGATCCTGCACATCGAGCAGCGCGAGATCCGCGCGCTGCGCAAGGCCGGTGGCGTGGTGTGGTTCGATTTCAAGACGCTGTGCGGCGGCCCGCGCTCGCAGAACGACTACCTCGAGATCGCGAGCCAGTTCCACACCGTGCTGCTGTCCGACGTGCCGCACATGCCGGTGCGCATGGCCTCGGAAGCACGCCGTTTCACCTGGCTGGTCGACGTCTTGTACGACCGGCGCTGCAAGCTCATCATGTCGGCCGAGGTTCCGCCCGAGGCGTTGTACACCGAGGGGCCGCTGGCGCACGAGTTTCCGCGCACGGTGTCCCGGCTCACCGAAATGCAGTCGAGCGAATTCCTCGCCCTGGAACGCCGCATCGTCGACACCCGACTCACATGAAAAAAACCGCTCTTGCCCTGTTCCTGGCCCTGGCCAGCCTGCCGCTGTGGGCCCAGTCCAATGCGGCGGCGGGCAACGCCGACCTCGAGGCCGAACGCAGCCGCCTGGCGGCCGAGCGCGAGGTCATCGAGTCGCGCTACGCGAAGGAGCGCGCGGCCTGCTACAAGAAGTTCGCGGTCGAAGACTGCCTGCGCGAAAGCCGCAGCCGCCGTCGCAAGGAAACCGACCACATCAAGCGGCAGGAAACCGCGATCAACGACATCCAGCGCCAGCGCAGCGGCGCGGCCGAGCTGCAGAAGCTCGACCAGAAGGCCGCCACCCAGCGCCCGCAGGATTCGCGCGAACAGCGCGAGAAGTCGCAGGAAGACCAGAAGGCGCGCGAGCAGCGCGCCGCCGACCACGCCGCGAGCCGCGCCGCGACCGCGGCTGACGCGGCCGAGCGCCAGCGCCAGTTCGAGAACAAGCAGAAGGCCCATGCCGACGAGCAGGCCAAGGCGGCGCAGCGCCGCGCCGAAGCGCCGGCCGCGACCACGCGCTTCGAGGACAAGCAGAAGCGGGCCGCCGAACACCGTGCCAACCGCGAGCGCCAGAACGCCGAGCGCACCAAGCCGCGCGGTGCGCCGTTGCCACCGGCACCGGCGGCTTCGTCGCCCTGATCCTTGAAAGAGGGCGGGCGCTCAGGCCGCCGCGGGCAGCCGGTCGAGCTTGAGCACCGCGATCGAGATGTTGTCGCCCGTGCCGCGCGCACGGCGCCGTGCTTCTCCCACCAGGATTTCCACCGCATCGCGCGGCGGCTGCGCGTACAGCACGCTGGCCAGTTCCTCGGGTGAGAAGTAGTGCCACAGGCCGTCGCTGCAGGCCATCAGCAGGTCGCCCGGCTGCAGCTTGGCGATGTGGTGCGGATCGACGGGCGGCGGCGTGGTCGTCATGCCCAGGCAGCCCAGCAGGATGTTGCCCTGCGGATGGATGTTGGCCTCGGCCTCGCTGATCTGGCCGCGATCGACCAGCGCCTGCACGTACGAATGGTCGCGCGTGCGCTTGACCAGCGCGCCGTCGTTGAAGTGATAGATGCGCGAGTCGCCCGCATGAATCCAGGCGCAGTCGCCCTTGGGGTTCATCAGGAAGGCGGCCAGCGTGCTGTGCGGTTCCTGCTCGCTCGACAGCGCCGTGAGCTTGATCACGGTGTGGGCGTCTTCGAGCAGCTGGCGCAGCACGACGGCGGGGTCGTCGCGCTCGGGGCTGTAGCGGGTGAAGAGCTGGCGCGCGGTCATGAGCACCTGGTCGGACGCCTTGCGCCCGCCGCTGCGCCCGCCCATGCCGTCGGCGATGACGCCGAGCACACAGCCCGGCGTGCGTGGGTGGCTCATCAACAGCACCTGGTCCTGCTGGTAGGGGCGGTCCCCCTTGTGGAGGCCGGTGGCGGCGGCGAGTCGAAAGCCTTGGGTCATGAGCGCTGGGGCGCCAGAGGCGCGCTTTCTGTCTTCTCTGGGGTTCGTGTCAGGACGTATTATCGAATGAACACGCGCGGCCCCATGCGGCACGCGCACCCCCACCGTTGGACTCCAATCTTCATTCCCTTTCCCGTCAGCTGATCGAGCTGCGCATTGCGCATGCCGACCTCGACGCCACCATCGACCGGCTCTCGGAAGACGGCGCGCCGCAGGACGAACTGCTGATGCGCCGCCTGAAAAAGCGCCGTCTCGCCCTGCGCGACCAGATCGCCCAGCTCGAGAACGCGCTCGACCCGAAAGAACCGGCGTGACGTCGCCGCTCGAAAACCAGGTGCGCGATGCGTTCGCGCAGGACGGGGTGCTGTCGCAGGCCGCCGAGCAGTTCCGCGAGCGCGGCGGCCAGACCGAGATGGCGATGGCCGTGGCCCGCACCATCTCCGACGGCGGCATGCTCGTGGTCGAAGCCGGCACCGGCGTGGGCAAGACCTTCTCGTACCTCGTGCCGGCGCTGCTGAGCGGCGAGCGCGTGCTGCTCTCGACCGCCACCAAGACCCTGCAGGACCAGCTGTTCGGCCGCGACCTGCCGCGCCTCGTCGAGGCCTTCGCACTGCCGATACGCACGGCGCTGCTGAAAGGGCGGGGCAGCTACCTGTGCCTGCACAGGCTCGACATGGCGCGCCACGACGCCTCGCTGCCCGAGCGCGGCAGCCTGCGCACGCTGGCGAAGATCGAGCAGTGGTCGAAAGCCACGCGCACCGGCGACCTCGCCGAACTGCCGGGTCTCGACGAACGCTCGCCGCTGATCCCGCTGATCACGTCCACGCGCGAGAACTGCCTGGGCGCGCAATGCCCGCAGTTCAAGGCCTGCCACGTCAACCTGGCGCGGCGCGAGGCGCTGGCGGCCGACATCGTGGTCATCAACCACCACCTGTTCTTTGCCGACCTCGCGGTGCGTGAGACCGGCATGGCCGAGCTGCTGCCGACCGTGAGCGTCGTGGTGTTCGACGAGGCGCACCAGCTCAACGAGACCGGCGTGCAGTTCCTGGGCGCGCAGCTCGGCAGCGGGCAGGCGCTCGACTTCGCGCGCGACATGCTCGGCGCGGGCCTGCAGCATGCGCGCGGGCTGGTCGACTGGCAGCAGCTGGTGGCGGCGGTCGAACGCGCGGCGCGCGAGCTGCGGCTGGTGGTCGGCAAGCAATGGCCGGGCGCCAAGCTGCGCTGGATCGGTCCTGCTCCCGAGGGCGTGAATGCCGAAGCCTGGCAGGGCGCACTCGACGACCTGCAGGACGCCTTCGTGCTGGCCGCCGACGGGCTGGACACGGTGAGCGAGATCTCGCCCGACTTCGTGCGCCTGCACGAGCGCGCGCGCCAGCTCGCCAAGCGCACGGCGCGCTTCGCGCAGCCGTGCGAACTCGACTCGGTGCGCTGGGTCGACGTGGGCACGCAGCTGCGCCTGATCGAGTCGCCGCTCGACATCGCCGATGCGATGCGCAAGCGGGTGCTCAAGCTGGCCGACGAGCCCGTGGAGTCCGATTTGCCCTATGGCGACGATGAGGAAGACCCCGAGCACGGCGCCGTCCCACCGCCACCGCAGGAAGACAGCCGCCGCGCCTGGGTCTTCACCTCCGCCACGCTGGGCGACGACCCGACGCTGCGCTGGTTCACCGAACCCTGTGGTCTGCGCGATGCCGAAGTGCTGCGCGTGCAGAGCCCCTTCGACTACGCCTCGCAGGCGGCGATCTACGTGCCGCGGGCCTTTCCGAAGCCCAACGATCCCACGCACAGCCAGCAGGTGGCCAAGCTGGCCGCGCACGGCGCCGCGGAGCTCGGCGGGCGCACGCTGGTGCTCACCACCACGCTGCGCGCGCTGCGCACCATCGGCGACGCGATGCGCCAGCAGTTCGAACTGCTGCAGACAGAAGCGCGGCCCGAGGTGCTGGTGCAGGGCGAGCTGCCCAAGCGCGTGCTCATGGACCGCTTCCGCGAAGGCGCGAGCAACGGGCGCGCGGGCTGCGTGCTGGTCGCGTCGGCCTCGTTCTGGGAAGGCTTCGATGCGCCGGGCGACGCGCTGCAATTCGTGGTGATCGACAAGCTGCCGTTTCCGCCGCCCAACGATCCGCTGGTGGAGGCCCGCTCGCAGCGACTCGAAGCGCAGGGGCGCAGCTCGTTCAGCGACTATTCGCTGCCCGAAGCGGCCGTGGCGTTGAAGCAGGGGGCGGGGCGCCTCATCCGCCGTGAAACCGACAGCGGCGTGCTCGCAATCTGCGACACGCGCCTCGTGGCGATGGGCTACGGCCGGCGGCTGCTGGCGGCGTTGCCGCCGATGCGCCGGCTGGAAACCGAAGCGGATTTCGAGAGCGCGATCGACGCGCTCAGGAAACCCTATTGATATCTACCGGGAGGCGCTGGATTACCAGAGCTTCCACCAGGGGTCGGTGCTGCCCTTGAAACCGTTCGCCAGGTAGGTGCTCTGCGGGTAGTTGGTGGTGAGCACGCGTTGTGCATCGTCACGCAGGTCCTTCATGCCGAGCGCGTCGTACGACTTCACCATGATGTACAGGGCTTCTTCGAGCGCCGGCACTTCGCGGTAGTCGGACAGCGCGATCTGTGCCCGGTTGATGGCCGCCAGGTAGGCACCACGCGAGTAGTAATAGCGCGCCACGTGAACTTCGTACTGCGCGAGCGAGTTCACGATGTAGTTCATGCGCTGACGCGCGTCGGGCGCGTAGCGCGACTCGGGGAAGCGCGTCACGAGGTCACGGAAGGATTCGAACGATTCCTTGGCGGCCTTCTGGTCGCGCTCGGACAGGTCCTGGCGCGTCAGGAACGCGAACATGCCCAGGTCGTCGTTGAAGTTGATCACGCCCTTCAGGTAGAGCGCGTAGTCGAACGCCGGGCTGGCCGGGTGCAGCTTCATGAAGCGGTCGAGCGTGGCGATGGCGTTGGCCTTTTCGCCGGCCTTGTGCTGGGCGTAGGCCTTTTCGAGCTGGGCCTGCTGGGCCAGCGGCGTGCCGGCGGCACGGCCTTCGAGCTTCTCGTACAGCGGCACCGCCTTGTCGTAGGCGCCGGAGCCGACTTCGTCCTTGGCTTCCGAGTAGATGCGGTTGGGGCTCCAGTTCGCGGTCTTGTCTTCCTTGGTGGTGGAACCGCAGCCGGCGACGAGAAGGGCCGCCGCGCTGAGCGCGATCCAGGCAGGGACCGATAATTTGGCGCGAAACATCACATACGGCTTTCGTGAAACAGTTGCCCTCAATTATATCGACCGACCCCCTGACCGATCCCCCGGAAGGGCCTGAACCTGAAGAGGGCGCTGATCTCGCGGAGCCCAGCGAGCTACGGCCGTTCGCCATCGACCAGGCGCAGCACGGGCAGCGGCTCGACCGCGCCCTGGCGGCGCTGGTGCCCGAGTTTTCGCGCAGTTACCTTCAGCAACTCATCGAGGCCGGCGCCGTCGAGCTGCAAGGGCGCACGCTCACCAAGGTCTCTGCCACGGTGCGCGCGGGCCAGTCGGGGCGCATCGAACTGCGGCCGACGCCCCAGAGCCAGGCCTTCCGGCCCGAGGCGATGGAGCTGGTCACCGTGCACGAGGACGAGCACCTGCGGATCATCGACAAGCCGGCCGGCCTGGTGGTGCACCCGGCGCCGGGTCACTGGAGCGGCACGCTGCTGAACGGGCTGCTGGCGCTCGACCCGAAGGCCGTGCTGCTGCCGCGCGCGGGCATCGTGCACCGCCTCGACCGCGACACCAGCGGCCTGATGGTGGTGGCGCGCACCCGGGCTGCGATGGATGCCATGGTGGCGCTGATCGCCGCGCGCGACGTGAAGCGCCAATACCTGGCGATGGGCCACAAGGCCTGGGAGGGCGCTGCGGCCCGGCAGGTCGATGCGCCGATCGGCCGCGATCCGCGCAACCGGCTGCGCATGGCGGTGGTCGACCTGGAGCGCCACGCGGGCAAGACCGCGCGCACCCTGATCGAGCGGCTCGACAGCCACACCGACGGCTGCGCGGTGCGCTGCACGCTCGAAACCGGCCGCACCCACCAGATCCGCGTGCACATGGCGTCGATCGGCCATCCGCTGGTCGGCGACGCGCTGTATGGCGGCGCGCCCGCGGCGGGGCTGTCGCGGCAGGCGCTGCATGCGTTCCGGCTGGCGTTCGTGCATCCCGTCACGCAGCAGGCGATGGAGTTTCGTTCGCCGCCGCCGTCCGATCTGGCGCAGGCTTTGCAGACCTGGGGGCTGGATTACAATCGCGCCTGACGGCCCGAGGGCCGCGCCGGCCACCCGAGCCGGCCTTGCGTTGCACTCGCCGCGTGCCGGCAACGCCTACCCCTTCCATCCATCTGAACAAGCGTCGCCAGGCGCCTTTTTCCGGATAACGCGAACCATGAATACGGCGGATGCCAAGCGCATTCTCGAAACCGCCTTGATCTGTTCGAGCCAGCCGCTGCCGGTGCGCGACATGCGCGTGCTGTTCGACGAGGAGCTGGGCGTGGACACGATCAAGGTGCTGTTGCTCGAACTGCAGGAAGACTGGGCGCAACGCGGCCTGGAGCTGGTGAGCGTCGGCAGCGGCTGGCGTTTCCAGAGCAGGCCCGAGATGCGCGATGCCCTCGATCGCCTGCATCCCGAGAAGCCGCCGCGCTATACGCGCGCTGCGCTCGAGACGCTGGCCATCATTGCCTACCGGCAGCCGGCCACGCGCGGCGACATGGAAGACATCCGCGGCGTCACGATCAACTCGTTGATCCTGAAGCAGCTCGAAGACCGCGGCTGGGTCGAGGTGATCGGCCACCGCGAAACGGTCGGCCGGCCCGCGCTCTACGCGACCACCCGCCAGTTCCTCGACGACCTGGGTCTGGCCTCGCTGGACCAGCTGCCGTTGGTGGAAACGCCCGCGCAGCAGGCGGCGCTGGTTGACGCACTGCAGCAGGCCGCGGGCGACCAGCCGGGGCTGCCGATCGACGGCGATGCGGCGGAAGAGGCCGTTGCGGAATCTGCAGAGCCCGCAGCGCTGGTGGATGGAGAAGAAGGTGTGCAGCCCGAACTCGCCATGGTCGATGCGCCGCCCGAGTCGGCTGAGCTGGCAGAAGTCGTTTCGACCGATGCGGCGGAGTTCGCCGAAGAGGTGGTGGCGATCGCCGAGGCCGCCGAGCCCGTCGATGAGGCGCTGCCTGTGTCCGCGCCAGAAACCGGCGAGCCGCCCGCCGAAACCGACGTGGCCGCCGCGCCTGAAGAACCCGAATCCGACGTCCCGTCCCCCGCAGCGGACGAGACCGACCCCCACGACCCCCACGCTGTTTCTCCCGGAAAAACCCCATGAGCTCATCCGACACCGACGACGCAGCGATGCTGCCGGTCGAACCCGAAGTCAAAAAGCGGAAGCGGGCCGCCACGCCCAAGAAGGTGACGGAAGTTGCTGTTGAATCCGTCGCTGCGCCCGCAGAGCCGGCAGGGGCCGAGGCCGGGGAAGCGCCGAAGAAGCCGCGTGCACCCCGCAAGAAGAAGGTGGTCGAGGCGCCGGCTGCCGATGAGCAATTGGTGAGCGCGGCGGAAGTCGCTCCTGCTGCGGAAGCTCCCGCGACGGTCCAGCCCGATGTGGCGCCCGTGGTTGCGGAAGCCGTGGCAGCCGAGGCAGACGAGCCGGCACCGGTCGAAGCACAGCGTCTCCAGGCGTCCGACGAAGACCAGGACGACGACCGTGGGGACGACGAAGACGACGAGGAAGACGAGCCCGACGAAGAGGAAGACGACCTCGACCGCGCCCGTCGTGCCGCCGAGCGCGAGCAGCGCAATGCGCCGCCGACCGAGCCGATCCGTTTTGCCGACGTCATCTCCGGCCAGTTCGACGCCGACGAAGAAAGCCCCGAGGTCCCGCCGCTCAAGCGCGTGCTGCTGCCCGAGGCCGATTCGCCCAAGCTGCACAAGGTGCTGGCACAGGCCGGCCTCGGCTCGCGCCTCGAGATGGAGCAACTCATTCTGCAGGGGCGCATCTCGGTCAACAACGAGCCGGCCCACATCGGCCAGCGCATCCAGTACGGCGACCAGGTCAAGATCAACGGCAAGCCGATCCGCTACCGCATCGCACCGCCGCCGCCGCGCGTGATCGCGTACCACAAGCCCGTGGGCGAGGTCGTCACGCACGACGACCCGCAGAACCGCCCGACGGTGTTCCGCAAGCTGCCGCGTCTGCAGCAGGGCAAGTGGCAGTCGGTCGGCCGGCTCGACCTGAACACCGAAGGCCTGCTGCTGTTCAGCAGCTCCGGCGATCTGGCCAACCAGCTCATGCATCCGCGTTTCGGCCTGGAGCGCGAGTACGCGGTGCGCGTGCTGGGCGCGCTCACCAGCGAAGAAAAGAAGAAGCTGCTCGAGGGCGTGCGCCTGGACGACGGCATGGCGCAGTTCGGCACCATCGAAGACGGTGGTGGCGAAGGCTCCAACTGCTGGTACCGCGTGACCATTTCCGAAGGCCGCAATCGCGAGGTGCGCCGCCTGTTCGAGTCGGTGGGCCATGCGGTCAGCCGGCTCATCCGCATCCGCTACGGCGCGATGGTGCTGCCGCGCGGTCTCAAGCGCGGTGCCTGGATGGAGCTCGATGAGCGCGACATCCAGGCGCTGTTCCAGGCTTCGGGCGGTGCGCAGGCGCGACCGGCGGGGCCGTCGCAACGCGGTCCCGGCGGGCCGGAGGGTGGCGGTCGCAACGGCCGGAACAAGAAGCGCCGCGGCAACAACAACAACAACAACCGCAACGGCGGCATGGGTGGCGGTCAGCCGCGTGAAGCGCGCGGTGAAGCGCCGATCCCGAGCCCACTGGGTGACGGTCGTCCGCCGCGCGGTGAGCGTGGAGGGCGCGGTGGTCCCAATCGGGGCGGTGGCAACGGTGGCCCGCCACAGCAGGGGCGCCGCGGCAACGCAGGTCCCGGCAACCGTCAGGGCGGCCAGGGGCAAGGGCAGGGCGGCGGTGGCAACCGGTCGGCGGGTGCTGGCGGTGGCGGCGGTGCGAACCAGCCCGATCCGATGAAGACCTCGCTCGGCTACATCGGTGCCGACAGCTTCTCGCGCCAGCGCAAGGAACAGCGCGGCGGTCCGGGACGCCGCGGCGGTGGTGGCGGCTCGCAAGGCGGCGCCGGTGGCTTTGGCGGTGGTGGCGGCGGACGCCGCCGCGGACGCTGAAAGCCAGCCGTCGGAGCGCGGCCTTTCGCGGGGTTTTCACCAATCCCGCAGGTCGCGCCGGTTAAAATCAGAGGCTTTGTCGACGTGCCACGAAACAAACTCGTTGCAGTTGTGACAAAACACTTCAAAATCAAAGCTCAGGAAGCATTTCAATGGCTATCGAACGTACCCTTTCCATCATCAAGCCCGACGCCGTCGCCAAGAACGTCATCGGCAAGATCGTTTCCCGCTTCGAGGCTGCCGGCCTCAAGATCGTCGCCGCCAAGCTGGTTCACCTGTCGCGCAACGAAGCCGAGCAGTTCTACTCGGTGCACAAGGAGCGTCCCTTCTTCAAGGACCTCGTCGAGTTCATGATCTCGGGCCCCGTGTTCGTGCAAGTGCTCGAAGGCGAGAACGCCATCGCCAAGAACCGTGACCTGATGGGCGCCACGGACCCCAAGAAGGCAGCCGCCGGCACCATCCGCGCCGACTTCGCCGACAGCATCGACGCCAACGCCGTTCACGGCTCGGACGCGCCCGAAACGGCTGCCAACGAAGTGTCGTTCTTCTTCGCCGGCCTCAACGTCTACGCACGCTGAAGCCGTTGCTCGCCTGAATTCATGACCACAGCCAATCTGCTCGAATTCGATCTCGACGGGCTGGCTGCGTTCTGCGAAAAACTCGGCGAGAAAAAATTCCGCGCCACGCAGCTGTTCCGCTGGATCCACCAGCGTGGCGCCAGCGACTTCACCCAGATGACCGATCTGGCGAAGTCGCTGCGCGAGAAACTCGCGACTACCGCGCGCGTGGAGGCCCTGTCGGTCCTCACGCAGCATGAATCCAAGGACGGCACGATCAAGTGGCTGTTCGACGTCGGCGGCGGCGATGCGGTCGAGGCCGTGTTCATCCCCGAAGACGATCGCGGCACGCTGTGCGTGTCGTCGCAGGCCGGTTGCGCCGTGGGCTGCCGCTTTTGCTCGACCGGGCATCAGGGCTTCAGCCGCAACCTCACCACGGGCGAAATCGTCGCCCAGCTCTGGTTCGCCGAGCACTTCCTGCGCAAGCACCTGAATCGCAGCGAGCGCGTCATCTCCAACGTGGTGATGATGGGCATGGGCGAGCCGCTGCAGAACTACTCTGCGCTGGTGCCCGCCTTGCGCACCATGCTCGACGACAACGCCTACGGGCTGTCGCGCCGCCGTGTCACCGTGTCGACCTCCGGCGTGGTGCCGATGATCGACCGCCTGGGCACCGATTGCGCCGTGGCCATGGCTGTCTCGCTGCATGCGCCCAACGATGCGCTGCGCGACGACCTCGTGCCGCTCAATCGCAAGTACCCGATCGCCGAACTGCTCGAGGCCTGCAAGCGCTACCTCGTGCATGCGCCGCGCGACTTCATCACCTTCGAATACTGCATGCTCGACGGCGTGAACGACCAGCCCGAACATGCGCGCCAGCTGATCGAGCTCGTGCGCAAGCACGACGTCTCGTGCAAGTTCAACCTGATTCCGTTCAACCCGTTCCCGGCGTCGGGCCTGCTGCGCTCGCCGCAGCCGCGCGTGCTGGCCTTTGCTCGCACGCTGAGCGAAGCGGGCCTCGTGACCACCGTGCGCAAGACGCGCGGTGACGACATCGACGCCGCCTGCGGACAGCTCGCCGGCGACGTGAAAGACCGCACCCGTGCGGCCGAGCGCATGGCCCAGCGCCGTGCGGCGGTGGCCGAGCGCCCCGTCGTTCTGCACCCGACCCGCGCCAAGACCCCCAAGACCACCGTTCCCCAGGAGCATTGACGCAATGAGCATGGCCTTTCCGACGACGACCGCGAGCGTGCAGCGAGTGCTGAGCGCAGGAATCGCGAGCGTCGCCGTGGCGCTTCTTCTCGCGGGCTGCGTCAACACGCGAACCACCACCACCGGGCTTGTCGGCAGCGGGGCCGACAGCGGTACCACTGCCGTGACCGACGTCGACGAAAACAACCGTCGCCGTGCCCGCCTGCGGATGGAGCTGGCCGCCGGCTACTTCGAGCACGGCCAGCCCTCGGTCGCCCTCGAAGAGCTCAAGCAGGTGCTGGCCATCGACCCGAACTACGCCGACGCCTACAACCTGCGCGGCCTGGTCTACATGCGGCTGGACGACGCCGGCCAGGCCGAAGACAGCTTCCGCCGCGCGGTCGCGATCAATCCGCGCGACGCCAACACGCGCCACAACTATGGCTGGCTGCTGTGCCAGCAGAACCGCTACGGCGACGCCGCGCAGCAGTTCGCCGCTGCACTGGCCGTGCCCAGCTATGCCGACCGTGCCAAGACGCTCATGACTCAGGGGGTCTGCGAGCTCAAGGCCGGCCAGCGGCCGCAGGCCGAGCGCAGCCTCCTGCAGGCCTACGAGCTCGACGCCGGCAATCCGGTGGTCGGCTTCAACCTGGCCTCGGTGCTGGCGCAGCGCGAAGAATGGTCGCGCGCGCAGTTCTACGTCCGCCGCGTCAACAACAGCCCCTCGGCCAATGCCGAGACGCTCTGGCTCGGCATCAAGATCGAACGGAAGCTCAACAACCGCGAGGCTGTCGCGCAGCTGGGCGGTCAATTGCAACGACGTTTCCCTCAATCGCGGGAGGCAATGGCGTACGAGCGCGGGAATTTCAATGACTGAACGGGTTTCGGAGTTCGGGACGTCCGCGGCGCTGCCGCTGGCAGAAGGCGACGTCGCGCACAAGACGGCCGGCGACATGCTGCGCGAGGCGCGCGAAGCGCATGGCCTGCACATCGAGATGGTGGCCGCGGCGCTCAAGGTGCCGCCGCAAAAGCTGATCGCGCTCGAGGCCGACGACATCGCCTCGCTGCCCGACCCGGTGTTCGCCCGGGCCCTGGCCAGCAGCGTGTGCCGCGCACTGCGCATCGATCCGGTGCCCGTGCTTGCCAAGCTGCCGGGCGCACAACGCGCACCGCTGGCCGAAACCAATCGCACGTTGAATGCCCGCGTGGTCTCCGACACGCCGCGCTGGAACGGTGGACGCTCCGGCGGCCTGCCGTCGCGCGCGCTGCTGACGGTCGTGGTGCTGCTCTTGATCGGTGCCGGCGTGCTGTTCTGGATGCCGCAATCGGCGTTCGACCAGATCGGCGCCTCCGTCGCGCGGCTGACCGCAAAGAACGAGGGCGAGACCATGCCGCCGCCCGCTGATCCGGCCGATGTCTCGGAGCCCGTGCCGACGCAGGCCGTGGCGCCGACCGGCCCCGTGGGCGCCGCACCGGCCGCCGGCGTGGCGGCTGCCGCGCCAGCCGCCCCGGCCTCCGCGCCCCTCGCGACCGTCGCCAACACCAGCACCGCCAGCAGCCAGCAGCTCGTCTTCGTGGCGCGCGAGGAATGCTGGGTCACCGTCACAGAAGCCGGCGGCAAGCAGTTGCTGCGCCGCAGCCTGCAGGTCGGCGAGACCGTCGGCCTGTCCGGCACGCTGCCGCTGTCCGTGGTGGTCGGGCGCGCATCGGCCGTCGATGTGCAGGTGAACGGAAAGCCCTACGATCTGAAGCCTGTCACCCGCGGAGGCGGCGTGGCGCGTTTCGAGGTGAAATCGTGACAACCGACTGCACTCCCCAACCCATCGAATCGGCGGCGCCCAAGGCGCGCCGCTCGCGCCAGGCCAGCGTGGTCTGGGGCCCGCGCATCGTCACGGTGGGGGGCGACGCGCCCACGCGCGTGCAGTCGATGACCAACACCGACACGGTCGATGCCATCGGCACCGCGATCCAGGTCAAGGAACTCGCCATTGCGGGCTCCGAGATGGTCCGCATCACCGTCAACACGCCCGAAGCCGCCGCCCAGGTGCCCTACATCCGCGAGCAGCTCGATCGCATGGGCATCGACGTGCCGCTGATCGGTGACTTCCACTACAACGGCCACCGCCTGCTCACCGACTATCCGGCCTGCGCCGAGGCGCTGAGCAAGTACCGCATCAACCCCGGCAACGTGGGCAAGGGCGACAAGAAGGACAAGCAGTTCGGCCAGATGATCGACGCGGCCATGCGTTGGAACAAGCCGGTGCGCATCGGCGTGAACTGGGGTAGCCTCGACCAGGAACTGCTCGCCAGCCTGATGGACACCAACAGCCAGCGCGCCGAGCCTTGGGACGCCAAGCAGGTGATGTACGAGGCGCTGATCACCTCGGCCATCGAATCCGCGAAGCTCGCCGAGTCGATGGGCATGGCCGGCAACCAGGTCATCCTGTCGTGCAAGGTGAGCGGCGTGCAGGACCTGATCTCGGTCTACCGCGAACTCGCGAAGCGCTGCGACAACCCGCTGCACCTGGGCCTGACCGAAGCCGGCATGGGCACCAAGGGCACGGTGGCCTCGGCCACGGCGCTGTCGATCCTTCTGCAAGAGGGCATCGGCGACACGATCCGCGTGTCGCTCACGCCGCAGCCGGGCGAGTCGCGCACGCAGGAAGTGTTGATCGCCAACGAAATCCTCCAGGCCTTGGGCCTGCGCGTGTTCGTGCCGAGCGTCACGGCCTGTCCGGGCTGCGGCCGCACCACGAGCACCACCTTCCAGGAGCTGGCCAAGCAGATCGACGACTACCTGCGCCTGCAGATGCCGGTCTGGCGCAAGAAGTACCCCGGTGTCGAGACGCTGAAGGTGGCCGTCATGGGCTGCATCGTCAACGGCCCTGGCGAGAGCAAGCACGCCGACATCGGCATCAGCCTGCCCGGCACCGGCGAAGCACCGGCCGCGCCGGTCTTCATCGACGGCGAAAAGGCCCTCACGCTGCGCGGCGACAATATCGCCAACGAGTTCCACCAGCTCGTCGAAACCTACATCGAAAAGCGCTTCGGCAGCGAACACGCTGTCCTGGCCTGACACCTCCGCAGACTCATGGCTGAAAAACTGAATGCCGTCAAAGGCATGAATGACATATTGCCGCCCGAATCGGCGCGCTGGGAGTGGCTCGAAGCCACCGTGCGCGAGCTGATGGGGCGCTATGCGTACCGCAACGTCCGCACGCCGATCCTGGAGCACACCGCGCTGTTCGTGCGCGGCATCGGCGAGGTGACGGACATCGTCGAGAAGGAGATGTACGCCTTCGAAGACCGTTCGGACAAGCATGGGCAGTCGGAGCACCTGGCGATGCGCCCGGAGAACACGGCCGGCCTCGTGCGCGCCGTGATCGAGCACAACATGCTCTACGAAGGGCCCAAGCGCCTCTGGTACACGGGCCCGATGTTCCGCCGCGAAAAGCCGCAGCGCGGGCGCTTCCGCCAGTTCCACCAGATCGGCGCCGAGGCGCTCGGCTTCGCCGGCCCCGATGTCGACGCCGAACTGATCCTGCTGGCCACCGCGCTGTGGAAGGCCATCGGCCTGACCGACGTGCGCCTGGAACTCAACAGCCTGGGCCAGCCGGCCGAGCGCGCATTGCACCGCGCCCAGCTCATCGCCCACTTCGAGCAGCACGCCGACAAGCTCGACGAGGACGGCAAGCGCCGCCTGCACAGCAACCCGCTACGCATCCTCGACACGAAGAACCCGGCCATGAAAGAGGTGGTCGAGTCGGCGCCGAAGCTGATCGATTTCCTCGGTGCCGAATCGCTAGCGCACTTCGAAGGGTTGCAGGCCATCCTCAAGGCCAACGACATCGCTTTCACGATCAATCCGCGCCTCGTGCGCGGGCTCGACTACTACAACCTCACGGTGTTCGAGTTCGTGACCGACCGCCTCGGCGCGCAGGGCACGGTGTGCGCCGGCGGCCGCTACGACGACCTCATCGCCCAGATCGGCGGCAAGCCGGCGCCCGCCGTGGGCTGGGCCATCGGCGTCGAGCGCGTGCTCGACCTGCTGAAAGAGCAGGGCGCCGAAGTGCCGGCACCGGTGCCCGATGTCTATGCCATCGTGCCCGACGCCGCTTCGATGCCCGTCGTGCTGCGCGCCTTGCAGCAGCTGCGCGAAACCGGCGTGCGCGTGCAGATGCACGCCAGCACCGCCGAGGGCCTGGCGAGCTTCAAGGCGCAGATGCGCAAGGCGGACGCCAGCGGTGCCACCTACGCGCTGATCTTCGGCGCCGATGAACTTGCGCGCGGTGAAGTGACTCTCAAGGCCTTGCGCGACGCCAGCGTCGCGCAGTCCGCCCGTTCACTTGCTGAAGTGACCACCTGGGCCGCCACCCTACAATCGCCGGCTCCCAACCTCTGACAGCGCATGGCCACCCATCTCGACCTCGAAGAACAGGAACAGCTCGACCAGCTCAAGCATTTCTGGAACACCTACGGCACCCTGATCACCTGGGCCGTGCTGCTCGTCGCCGGCGCCTTCGTGGCCTGGAACGGCTGGCAGTACTACCAGCGCACCAGGGCTGCCCAGGCCGCGGCCCTTTATGACGAGGTCGAGCGCAGCACGCAGTCGGGCGACGTCGAGCGCATCCAGCGCGTGATGACCGACATGAAGGACCGCTTCGCAGGCACCGCCTACGCGCAGCAAGCCGGACTGCTGGTCGCCAAGACGCTGTTCGACAAGGGCAATGCCGATGGCTCGCGCGCGGCGCTGGGCTGGGTTGCGCAGAACGCCGTCGATCCGGGTTACCAGGCCATCGCCAAGCTGCGGCTCGCGGCCGAACTGCTCGATGCCAAGTCCTATGACGACGCGCTCAAGCAACTCGACGGTAAGGTGCCGACCGAATTCGAACCGCTGGTGGCCGACCGCAAGGGCGACATCTACATGGCGCAAGGCAAGCGCGACGAGGCGCAGGCCGAGTACCGCAAGGCCTGGACCGGCCTGGGCGCCGGCTCGGACTACCGCCGGCTGGTCGAGATCAAGCTCAACGCGGTCGGTGTCGACCCGAAGACCCTGGCGCCGACCGTCACCGTGACGCCCGCCGTCCCCAAGAACTCCTGATCGCACACCCTCATGAATTTCAAGCGTTTCATGCCTGAATCGACCGCCCTGCGCGCGGGTTCTGCTCTTGTTCTGGTAGCGCTCCTGGCCGCCTGCTCGGGCTCCGGCAAGCCCAAGCCCGCCGAGCTGCCGGCCAACCCGTCCCTGATGGGTGTGCGCCAGGCCTGGAACGTGCGGATTCCGGGCGTCGAATTCCCGCTCACCGCCGATGTCAGCGGCGACATCGTGACCGTGGCCGGCAGCGACGGCACGGTCGTCGCCATCGACGCCCGCGCCGGTCGCGAGACCTGGCGCGCCAGCGCCGGCGCGCCGCTGGCGGCCGGTGTCGGCAGCGACGGCTCGCTGACGGCCGTGGTCACCACCAACAACGAAGTGGTCGCCATCGAGAACGGCAAGGTGCTGTGGAAGCAGCGCCTGTCGGCCCAGGCCTTCACCGCACCGCTGGTGGCCGGCCGCCGCGTCTTCGTGCAGACCGCCGACCGCAGCGTCAGCGCCTGGGACGGCCAGAGCGGCCGTCGCCTGTGGCAGCAGCAGCGCCCGGGCGAAAACCTCGTGCTGCGCAAGTCGGGCGTGCTGATCGCGGTCGGCGACACGCTGGTCGCCGGTCTGGGTGGCCGACTCGTCGGCATGAACCCCGGCAACGGCAGCTCGCGTTGGGAAGCACCCATCGCCGCGCCGCGCGGCACCAACGACGTGGAACGCCTGGTCGACCTGACCGGCAGCGTGAGCCGCTACGGCGACACGGTCTGCGCACGCGCCTACTACGCCAGCGTCGGCTGCGTCGACACCCTGCGCGGCCAGCTGCTCTGGAGCAAGCCGGCCTCGGGCGCCGACGGCGTGAGCGGCGACGAGCGCTTTCTCTATGGCACAGAGTCGGATGGCAGCGTCACCGCCTGGCGTCGCGCCGACGGCGAACGCGCCTGGCAGATGAGCCGCCTGAAGAACCGCGAACTGACCGCACCGCTGGCCGTGGGCCGCTCGCTGATCATCGGCGAGAGCACCGGCACGCTGCACTTCGTGTCGCGCGAAGACGGTGCGCTGCTGAACCGCGTCACGCCCGACGGCTCGGCCATCACCGTGACGCCGGTCCTGGCCGGCAACACGGTGGTCGTCGTGACCGCCAAGGGTGGCGTGTTCGGCTACCGTCCTGAATAATCATTTTTTGTCTTTCTCTTACTTCCAAGGCCCGACCATGAAAACCGCGCCATCGAAAGGCCGGCCATGAAGCCGGTCGTGGCCCTGGTCGGCCGTCCCAACGTCGGCAAGTCGACGCTCTTCAACCGCCTGACCCAGACGCGCGACGCCATCGTCGCCGACTTCGCCGGCCTCACGCGCGACCGCCACTACGGCAACGGCCGCTTGGGCAAGCACGAATTCATCGTGATCGACACCGGCGGCTTCGAGCCCGATGCCGGCAGCGGCATCTACAAGGAAATGGCCAAGCAGACGCGGCAGGCCGTGGCCGAGGCCGACGTCGTGATCTTCGTGGTCGATGCCCGCGAAGGCCTTTCGGCGCAAGACCACGACATCGCCAACGAACTGCGCCGGCTGGGCAAGCCCTGCGTGCTGGCGGCCAACAAGGCTGAAGGCATGCACGACGGCACCAAGCTGGTCGACTTCTACGAGCTGGGCTTCGGCGACGTGCACGGCGTGTCCGCGGCGCACGGGCAGGGCATGCGCGACCTGGTCGAGCTGGCGCTCGCGCCGCTGAACCTGGCCGATCCGGACGACGAGGAAGACGAAGACGACGTCAACAAGCCGATCAAGCTGGCCGTGGCCGGCCGGCCCAACGTCGGCAAGTCGACGCTGATCAACACCTGGCTCGGCGAAGAGCGCCTGGTGGCCTTCGACATGCCCGGCACGACGCGCGACGCCATCTCGGTGCCGTTCGAGCGCAATGGCCAGCGCTTCGAGCTGATCGACACCGCCGGCCTGCGCCGCAAGGGAAGGGTCTTCGAGGCGATCGAGAAGTTCTCGGTGGTCAAGACGCTGCAGGCCATCGAATCGGCCAACGTCGTGCTGCTGCTGCTCGACGCCACGCAGGGCGTGACCGACCAGGACGCGCACATCGCCGGCTACATCCTCGAAAGCGGACGTGCGGTGGTGATTGCCATCAACAAGTGGGATGCGGTCGACAGCTACCAGCGCGAGCAGATCCAGCGGCAGATCGAAACCCGCCTGCCGTTCCTGAAGTTCGCGTCATTGCATTTCATCTCGGCCATCAAGCGCCAGGGCCTGGGCCCGGTGTGGCAGGCCATTGCGCAGGCCCACAAGTCGGCCACGCGCAAGATGTCGACGCCGGTGCTGACGCGCCTGCTGCTGGAGGCGGTGCAATTCCAGGCGCCCCAGCGCGGCGGCATGTTCCGGCCCAAGCTGCGCTATGCGCACCAGGGCGGCATGAATCCGCCCGTGATCATCATTCACGGCAATTCGCTGGAGCATGTGACCGACGCCTACAAGCGTTTCCTGGAAGGGCGTTTCCGCAAGGAATTCGACCTCGTGGGCACGCCCTTGCGGATCCAGTTCAAAAGCTCGCAGAATCCGTTCGTGGACAAGGACAACTGAGGGCGGCTTGGCTGCCGATGGCAGCCGTTGAGCCGCAGCAGGAGCGGAAGTTCCGTCTTTTGAGAACCGTTATTTTCTCAAGGCTTTTGACCCCGATTGCTGCGGCGCAGAAACCCTGTGTTAAGGTCATCTCTCCAACAACTACTCTTGAACACGGAGAATATCGTGAGCAATAAAGGGCAACTTCTGCAAGACCCGTTTCTGAACACCTTGCGTCGCGAGCATGTGCCGGTTTCCATTTATTTGGTGAACGGCATCAAGCTGCAAGGCCAGATCGAGTCTTTCGATCAATACGTCGTGTTGCTTCGCAATACAGTGACGCAAATGGTCTACAAGCACGCCATTTCCACCATCGTGCCGGGTCGTGCCGTCAACTTCTCGGCCAACGAGAACGACGACGCCGCCGCCTGATCGCGCGGAGCGCGGCGGCAACCCCGCCGCGCTTTTTCCATATCTGATTCCGCTTGTCTGATTCGATCCCCCGCCAGGAAGGCGCCGCCGTTCTCGTCGGTGTCGATTTCGGGCTGCCCCATTTCGACAGCGAGCTCGAAGAACTCGGCCTGCTCGCACAAACCGCGGGCCTGTCGCCCGTTGCCCGCCTGGCCTGCAAGCGCAAGGCGCCCGATGCGGCGCTGTTCGTCGGCAGCGGCAAGGCCGAAGAGATCAAGGAGCTCGCCGCCATGCACCGGGCGAGCGAGGTCATCTTCGACCAGTCCTTGAGCCCTGCGCAGCAGCGCAACCTCGAACGCCAGCTCGATGTCGCGGTGTATGACCGCACCTTCCTCATCCTCGAGATCTTCGCCCAGCGTGCCCGCTCGCACGAAGGCAAGCTGCAGGTCGAGCTGGCCCGGCTGCAGTACCTGAGCACGCGGCTGGTCCGTCGCTGGTCCCATCTGGAGCGCCAGACCGGCGGTGCGGGTGTGCGCGGCGGCCCCGGCGAAAAGCAGATCGAGCTCGACCGCCGCATGATCAACGAGTCGATCAAGCGCACGCGCGAGCGCCTGGCCAAGGTGCAGAAGCAGCGCAGCACGCAGCGCCGCCAGCGCGAGCGCCGCGAGACCTTCAACATCTCGCTCGTCGGCTATACCAACGCGGGCAAGTCGTCGATCTTCAACGCGATGGTCAAGGCGCGCGCCTATGCGGCCGACCAGCTGTTCGCTACGCTCGACACCACCACGCGCAACCTCTACCTGGGCGACGCGCGCCGGCAGGTGTCGATCTCCGACACGGTGGGTTTTATCCGCGATCTGCCGCACGGCCTGGTCGATGCGTTCAAGGCCACCTTGCAGGAGGCGGTCGATGCCGACCTGCTGCTGCACGTGATCGATGCCTCCAACCCGCACTATCCGGAGCAGATGGCCGAGGTCCAGTCGGTGCTGCAGGACATCGGTGCGGGCGACGTGCCGCAACTGCTGGTGTTCAACAAGCTCGACGCCCTTGAAAGCGCGCAACATCCGCTGCATCTGCAGGACGAGATGGAAATCGACGGCGTGCAGGTTCCCCGCATCTTCCTCAGCGCCAAGACCGGTGAAGGCCTGCCGTTGCTGCGGGCCGAGCTGGCCCGGCAGTCGGGTTCCGTCGCCGATACGATGACCCCTGAGGCGGACGCTGAATTGCACGATGCGGCCCCTTGATTGGGCACAATCCCGCCACTGACACGAGAACGAAGCGAATGAATGCAAAGCCAGCGCGGAGAGGGTTTCTGGGCATGTTCAACCTGAACGATGGCCGATGGGGTCGCGGCGACGAGCCGTCCTCCAACGGCGACCGCCCGGCCGGCAACCGGCCGCCCGATGCCGATCCCCCCGGCGCCCCGATCCCGCCGCCTTCGAGCGGCAACCAGAACAACAACGGCAACGGCAATCGCCCGCGCGGCCAGGGCCCGAACCAGGGCCCGCCCGACCTCGACGAACTCTGGCGCGACCTCAATCGCAAGCTCGGCGGTTTCTTCGGCGGCGGCAAGGGTGGCGGCAATCGCCCCAACGGCACCGGCGGCGGTGGCGGCAACGGCTACAAGCCCGACATGAAGAACGCCGGCTTCGGCATCGGCCTCGTGGCCGCCGTGGCGGTCCTGATCTGGCTCGGCACTGGCTTCTTCATCGTGAACGAAGGCCAGCAGGCCGTGGTGACGCAATTCGGTCGCTACAAGTCGACGGTGAACGCCGGCTTCAACTGGCGCCTGCCGTACCCCATTCAACGCCACGAAGTGGTGGTGACCACGCAGATCCGTTCCACCGACGTGGGCCGCGACGCCATCGTGCGCTCCACCGGCCTGCGCGAATCGGCCATGCTGACCGAAGACGAGAACATCGTCGAAATCAAGTTCGCCGTGCAGTACCGCCTGAGCGATGCGCGTGCCTGGCTCTACGAGAGCAAGTCGCCCGCGGAAACCATCGTGCAGGTGGCCGAGAGCTCCGTGCGCGAAGTGGTCGGCAAGATGAAGATGGACGCGGCGCTCGCCGAAGAACGCGACCAGATCGCCCCCCGCGTGCGCGCGCTGATGCAGACCATCCTCGACCGCTACAAGGTCGGTGTCGAAGTCGTCGGCATCAACCTGCAGCAAGGCGGCGTGCGTCCGCCCGAGCAGGTGCAGGCCGCCTTCGACGACGTGCTCAAGGCCGGCCAGGAACGCGAGCGCGCCAAGAACGACGCCGAGGCCTACGCCAACAACGTCGTGCCGCTGGCCACCGGTACCTCGTCGCGCCTGAAGGAAGAGTCCGAGGCCTACAAGGCGCGGATCGTGGCGCAGGCACAAGGTGACGCAGGTCGCTTCAGCTCGGTGCTGACCGAGTACCAGAAGGCGCCGCAGGTGACGCGCGACCGCATGTACACCGACGCCATGCAGCAGATCTACGCCAGCACGACCAAGGTGCTGGTCGACAGCAAGCAGGGCTCCAACCTGCTGTACCTGCCGCTCGACAAGCTGATGCAGCAAGGCGGCGGCAATACAGCCACGCCCGTGGACGCCGCCAGCCCCAGCGTGGCCGGCACCGCACCGACCCAGTCGTCGGTGATCCCGGTGGCGCCCGCCACCACCGACGTGCGCGCCCGTGACGGCCGCTCGCGTGACCGCGACGTGCGCTGAGAAAGGCCCGGAACAACATGAACAGAATCGGTTTCATCGCCACCTCGGTCCTCGTCCTGCTCGTGCTGCTGAGCTCGACCCTCTTCGTGGTCGACCAGCGCCAGTTCGGCGTGGTCTATGCCCTCGGCCAGATCAAGCAGGTCATCACCGAGCCCGGCCTGAACTTCAAGCTGCCGCCGCCGTTCCAGAACGTGTCGTACATCGACAAGCGCCTGCTGACGCTCTCCAGCCTGGACACCGAGCCCATGCTCACCGCTGAAAAGCAGCGCGTGGTGATCGACTGGTACGTGCGCTGGCGCATCTCCGACCCGCAGGCCTACATCCGCAACGTCGGCCTTGACGAGAACGCGGGCGCCATGCAGCTGAACCGTGTGGTGCGCAACGCCTTCCAGGAAAACATCAACAAGCGCACCGTGCGCGACCTGATCTCGGTGCGCCGCGAGGCCCTGATGGCCGACGTGCAGCGCGAAGTGCTGGCCGTGGTGAAGGGCGCCAAGCCCTGGGGCGTCGACGTGGTCGACGTGCGCATCACCCGCGTGGACTACGTGGAAGCCATCACCGAATCGGTCTACCGCCGCATGGAAGCCGAGCGCAAGCGCGTGGCCAACGAGCTGCGTTCCACCGGCACGGCCGAAGGCGAGAAGATCCGCGCCGACGCCGACCGCCAGCGCGAAGTGATCGTGGCCAACGCCTACCGCGACGCCCAGAAGATCAAGGGCGAGGGCGATGCCCAGGCTGCCGCGACCTACAGCGAGGCCTTCGGCCGCGATCCGCAGTTCGCCCAGTTCTATCGCAGCCTCGAGGCCTACAAGCAGAGCTTCAACAAGAAGAGCGACGTGATGGTGCTCGACCCGTCCTCGGACTTCTTCCGCGCCATGCAGAGCTCCGGCTCGGCGCGCAAGTAACCACGGGCCGTCCGTTTCCGCTGTCCTGCCTGGAGCCGTGAGCGCCGACACCTTCTGGAGCGCGTTGGCGCTGGTCCTGGTGATCGAAGGCATCCTGCCTTTCATCTCGCCGGGCGGGTGGCGGCGCGGCTTCAGCCAACTGCTGCAGCTGCGCGACGGCCAGCTGCGTTTCTTCGGTCTTTGCAGCATCCTGCTGGGTTTGGTACTCCTTTGGGTTCTGGGGTAACGCGGGCCCGGTAGAATCCCGGTTTAACCACGCCCCCGATCCCCATGTCCGCCTGGGTCCTCCCGGATCACATTGCCGATGTGCTGCCCTCCGAGGCGCGCCACATCGAAGAACTTCGACGCCAGCTGCTCGATACCGCCCGTGGCTATGGCTACGAGCTGGTGATGCCGCCGCTGCTCGAGCACCTGGAGTCGCTGCTTTCGGGCACCGGCGAGGCGCTCGACCTCCAAACCTTCAAGCTCGTCGACCAGCTCTCCGGTCGCAGCATGGGCCTGCGTGCCGACACCACCCCCCAGGTGGCGCGCATCGATGCCCACCTGCTGAACCGCGACGGCGTGGCGCGCCTGTGCTACTGCGGCCCGGTGGTCCATACCCGGCCCGACCGCCCGCACGCCACCCGCGAGCCGCTGCAGTTCGGCGCCGAGATCTACGGCCACGCCGGCCTCGAAGCCGACACCGAAACCCTGCTGCTGGCACTCGACTGCCTCGACGCCGCCGGCCTGCGCGACGGCGTGATCGTCGACCTGGCCGACGCCCGCATCGTGCGTGCGCTGTTCGCCGGCGTGCCGGTCGATGCCGCCGCGATCGCCCGCGTGCACGCCGCGCTGGCCGCCAAGGACGCGAGCGAGCTGCAGGCGCTCACCAAGGATTTCCCCGCCGCATCACGCGACGGCCTGCGCGCCCTCGTGGGCCTGTACGGCGATGTGGCCGTGCTCGACGAGGCCGCCAAGGCCCTGAAGGGCACGCCCACCGTGGCCGCGGCGCTGGCCGACCTGAAGCAATTGGCCGCCGGCCTGAACGGCACGGCAGGGCGCCAGATCAGCTTCGACCTGGCCGACCTGCGCGGCTACGCCTACTACAGCGGCATGCGTTTCGGCATCTACGTGCCGGGCGCGGCCGACTCGCTGGTGCGCGGTGGCCGCTACGACGAGGTGGGCGCCGTGTTCGGCCGCAACCGTCCGGCCGTCGGCTTCAGCCTCGATGTGCGCGAACTCGTCGGCGTGCTGCCGGCGCGTCCGCTGCGCGCCGCCATCCGTGCGCCCTGGAGCGACGCGGCCGGCCTGCGCGAGGCCATCGCCCAACTGCGCAAGGCCGGCGAAACGGTTGTCTGCGTGCTGCCCGGACATGGCAGCGAAATCGATGAATTCCATTGCGACCGCGAGCTCGTCGAGCAGGCCGGCCAATGGAGTGTCCGAGCGATCTGAATTTTTAAGCAATGGAACGAGCATGAGCGTAACCACCGGAAGAAACGTGGTCGTCGTCGGGACCCAGTGGGGCGACGAAGGCAAGGGCAAGCTGGTTGACTGGCTGACGGAAAGCGCCCAGGGCGTGGTCCGTTTCCAGGGCGGCCACAACGCGGGCCACACGCTGGTCATCAACGGCGTGAAGACGGCGCTGCACCTGATCCCGAGCGGCATCATGCGGCCCGGCGTCAAGTGCTACATCGGCAACGGCGTGGTGCTGTCGGCCGCCAAGCTGTTCGAGGAAATCGAAGGCCTGGAGAAAGCCGGCGTCGAGGTGCGTTCGCGCCTGCGCATCAGCGAGGCCTGCCCGCTGATCCTGCCGTTCCACGCCGCGCTGGACATTGCGCGCGAGGCCTACCGTGAAAAGGGCGGCATCGAGAAGATCGGCACCACCGGTCGCGGCATCGGCCCGGCCTACGAAGACAAGATCGCCCGCCGCGCGCTGCGCGTGCAGGACCTGAAGCACCCCGAGCGCTTCGCGGCCAAGCTGCGCGTGCTGCTCGAGCTGCACAACCACGTGCTGACCCAGGTGCTGGGCGCGCCCGCCATCGACTACGACACCGTGTTCGACGAGGCCATGCGCCACGCCGCGCTGCTCAAGCCCATGATGGCCGACGTGTCGCGCGAGCTGAACGACGCCCACAAGGCCGGCGCCAACCTGCTGTTCGAAGGCGCGCAGGGCACGCTGCTCGACGTCGACCACGGCACCTACCCGTACGTCACCTCGAGCAACTGCGTGGCCGGCAACGCCGCCGCCGGTTCGGGCGTGGGCCCGGGCATGCTGCACTACGTGCTGGGCATCACCAAGGCCTACTGCACCCGCGTGGGCGGCGGTCCGTTCCCCACCGAGCTCGACTGGGCCACGCCGGGCACCCCCGGCTACCACATGAGCACCGTGGGCGCCGAAAAGGGCGTGACCACCGGCCGCAGCCGCCGTTGCGGCTGGTTCGACGCCGCGCTGCTCAAGCGCTCGGCGCAGGTCAACGGCCTGTCGGGCCTGTGCATCACCAAGCTCGACGTGCTCGACGGCCTCGAGAAGCTCGAGCTGTGCACCGGATACGAACTCGACGGCGAAACCACCGACATCCTGCCGATGGGCGCGGACGAGATCGAGCGCTGCACGCCGATCTACGAAACGCTCGAAGGCTGGACCGAAAGCACCGTGGGCGTCACGCAGTACGACAAGCTGCCGGTCAACGCGCGGCTGTACCTGCAGCGCATCGAGCAGGTCACCGGCGTGCCGATCCACATGGTGTCCACGAGCCCTGATCGCGACCACACGATCATGATGCGCCACCCTTATCTCGCAGACTGAACAGGAACGAACCAGACCATGTTGACCGAAGACGGCAAACATCTCTACGTCAGCTACGACGAGTACCACAACCTGATCGAGAAGCTCGCGATCAAGGTGCACCAGTCGGGCTGGGAGTTCGACACCATCCTGTGCCTGGCGCGTGGCGGCATGCGCCCGGGCGATGTGCTCTCGCGCATCTTCGACAAGCCGCTGGCGATCATGTCGACCAGCTCCTACCGCGCCGACGCCGGCACGATCCAGGGCCATCTCGACATCGCCCGCTACATCACAACCCCCAAGGGCGAGATCGCCGGCAAGGTGCTGCTGGTGGACGACCTGGCCGATTCGGGCCACACGCTGCACGCCGTGATGGACATGCTGCGCAACAACTACCAGCCGATCACCGAGCTGCGCAGCGCGGTCATCTGGACCAAGGCACTGTCGACCTTCACACCCGACTACTCGGTCGAGTTCCTGGCCACCAACCCGTGGATCCACCAGCCCTTCGAGGGTTACGACTCGCTCGGCGCCGAGAAGTTGATCGAGAAGTGGTCGGTCTGACGACCGGCCCTGACACCACCGGCCGGCGCGTTCAGCTGCTACAGCTGCCGCCGCCGGGGGTGTCGAACATCGCGGTGTAGCGCCGCTGCATTTCCTCCGGCGTCACCTTCTCGATGCTGTGACCCACGTTCCACCGGTGACCGAAAGGGTCGCGGAAGACGCCGGAACGCTCCCCATAGAACTGATCCTGCGGTGCCATGTCCAGCGTGGCACCCGCGGCGACCGCGCGCGTGACCAGCGCATCGGCGTCGTCCACGTGCAGGTGCAGCGTCACGGCGCTGCCGCCGAGCGCCTTGGGCGAGCGGATGTTGAACTCGGCGAACTCGTCCGAGATCATCAGGATCGCGCCGTTGTGAAAGTCCAGCTCGACGTGCCCGATGCGGCCGCTGGGCTCGGTCAGTCGAAAGATTTCCTTCACCTCGAACACGTGGCAATAGAAGTCGACGGCGGCGGCGGCGTTGTCGACGCAGAGGTACGGAAACAGCTCGTGGATGGCCATGGCGGGACCTGCCTTTCTTTCTTAAATCGGATGTTGAAACGGGGACCGTGGCGCCGATTCTGCGCAGCCCCGGCGCTAGCGTCTTGAAGGAATTTGACCTGCCGCGCCGACAGCCGGCACATGACGCGGCGACGTCGCGCCCGTCTGCCGCCAGGCCTGCGGCGACAGGCCGGCCAGCGCCGAGAACTCGCGGCTCAGGTGCGCCTGGTCGCTGTAGCCCGCGGCGAGCGCGATGTCGGCCCAGGCGCGTGCGGGATCGTCGGCGGCCAGTGCCAGCACGCGATCGAAGCGCATCACGCGGGCGTAGTCCTTGGGCGCGAGCCCGACCGCCGCGCGGAACAGCGCGATGAAGCGCCGGTGGCTGTAGCCGCTGCGCGCCACCAGCGTGGCGATCGACGCGGGCGTGTCGCGCGTCATCTGGCCCAGCGAGGCGGCCACGGCCGGGTGCAGTCCGCGCGGGCTGGTGCGGGGCAGGGCGGCCGCGGCCAGGCGCCGGGTCAGCAGGGCCTCGAACACGTCCAGTTGCCGGGCCGGGTCGTCGGACGATGCATGCAGCTGTTCGAGTGCGTCGGCGGTCTGCCGCTCGCCCCACAGTGCGTCGAGCGGCGTGTGGCGACCACTCAGAGCGTCTTCAGGTGCGCCCAGCAGTAGCCGGGCGGCACCGGGGTGCAATTGCGCGCCGACCGAGCGTGTCGCCACCGACACATCGCGCAGGTAGAAAGCGGCGCGCGCACCGCCGACGATGGCATGGCCGACCGTGTGGCCGCGCAGGTCGCGTGTGTCGTCGAAGAGCCGCAGCGGCGGCCCCGACAGCCGGAACACCAGGTGCATGCCGCCCGTGGGCAGCACGTGCTCGCGGGCGCCGGTGCGTGTGTCGGGTGTGCCCTCGGGCGCCGAAGCCCACAGCAGCCGCAGGAAGGGCCGCAAATGAGGGGACGGGGGCCGCGTCAGCTGCATGGCGCGACGGGCCCCGGCAAGGCCGGGCGGGTGAGCATCGGCGCATTGTGCGCCGAGCAGCCGCCCGGGCCCAGGCTGCTTACTTGCTCGTTGCGAGGCGCTTCTGGATGTTGGCCGCGCGGTCGCCGGAGGCCGGGTGCGAGCTGAGCATCGAGCTCTTGCCGCCGTCGAGCTTGGCCAGCTTCTGGAACGCGGTGACGAGGCCTTCGCGCTTGAGCTTCTGCGTGGTCAGCAGGTCGAAGGCGTAGTTGTCCGAGTCGGTTTCCTGCGACTGCGAGAACTGCGCGTTGACCAGCTTCTCGGCGAAGTCGCCGATCTGCGAGGACGACAGCTGCGTGATCGCCGCATTGCCCGTAGCGCCGGCGAGGCCGCGCGCGGCCGACACGGCGTAGGCGGTCTGCATGGCCTTCTTGCTGTGGCCCAGGGCGACGTGGCCGATCTCGTGGCCGATGATGCCGCGCAGCTCGTCGTCGTTCATGAGGTCCATGAGGCCGCTGTAGACGCGGATGCAGCCGTTGCCCATGGCCCAGGCGTTCACGTCCTTCGTGAGGTAGACCTTGTAGCTGGCGGGCTGGCCGCCGATGGTGCTGGGCAGGCCCTGGCGCACACGCTCCAGGCGCTTGCTGTAGGCATCGGCGGGGCCCGCGACCTTGGAGCTCTTGTCGAGCTCGGCGCAGGACTGGTTGGCCAGTGCCTGCACGTCGCCGTCGGTGAGCGACATGGCCTTGAAGGCGCTGCCGCCGGCGCCCGCGAGCGCGTTGGAATCCAGGTTCTTCATGCCGCCGCAGGCGGACAGGGCCGCAGCGGCCGTGATGGTGATGAGCAGATGACGCATCGAGAAAATCCTCCCTTTATTTTCGGAGGGGCAACTCTATCCGCAATGCGCGTGCGATCCGGCCAAGGCCGTCGACATCGAACGGAGAATGTCACGGCCGTCGAGGGTTCCTCGCGGGGCGCTAGCATCGGCACATGAGCAAGCCTTCCACGACCCTGATCCACCATCCCTACACGCCGCCGGCCACCTTCGCTGCGCCGCAGCCCGGCGTGTTCAAGGCCTCGACCGTGTTCTTCGCCGACGTCGCCGCCATGCGCGCGCGCGACTGGAAGACCAAAGCCGGCTACACCTACGGCCTGCACGGCACGCCCACCACCTTCACGCTCGAAGAACGCTTGGCCACGCTCGAAGGCGGCACCGAATGCCTGCTCGTGCCCAGCGGGCTGGCCGCGATCTCTCTGGTCTCGTTCGCGTTCCTCAAGACCGGCGACGAGGTGCTGATTCCCGACAACGCCTACGGCCCCACCAAGGCGCTGGCCACCGGCGAGCTCGCGAACTTCGGCATCACGCACCGCCTGTACGACGCGATGAATCCGTCCGACCTGGAGGCCAAGCTCTCGCACCGCACGCGGCTGGTGTGGCTCGAAGCGGCCGGTTCGGTGACGATGGAATTCCCCAACCTGCCGGCGCTCGCCGAGGTCTGCCGCGAACGCGGCGTGATGACCGCGCTGGACAACACCTGGGGTGCGGGCCTGGCCTTCGCGCCCTTCGATTTCAACGGCACGGGGCAGGGCGTCGACGTGTCGGTGCACGCGCTCACCAAGTACCCCAGCGGCGGCGGCGACGTGCTCATGGGCAGCGTCGTCACGCGCGACGAGCGGCTGCACCGCGCGCTCAAGCTCACCCACATGCGCACGGGTTTCGGCATCGGCGTGGGCGACGTCGAAACGCTGCTGCGTTCGCTGCCGAGCATGGCGCTGCGCTATGGCGCACATGACCGCGCCGCGCGCGAGCTGGCCGGCTGGCTCAACGGCTGCCAAGAGATTGCGCAGGTGCTGCACCCCGCGCTCGAGGACTCGCCGGGCCACGCCAACTGGCGCGCGCTGTGCGGCGCCACCGACCTGGCCGCGGGCCTGTTCTCGGTGGTGTTCGACGAGCGCTTCAGCACCGAGCAGGTCGATCGCTTCTGCGACAGCCTGAAGCTCTTCCGCCTCGGCTATTCGTGGGGCGGTCCGATCAGCCTCGTCGTGCCCTACGACATCGGCCTGATGCGCGACGCCAGCGTGGCCCGCTGGCCCTACAAGGGCACGCTGGTGCGTTTCTCGGTCGGCCTGGAGGACGTGGACGACCTGCGTGCCGACCTGCAGCAGGCGCTGCTGCAGATGTAGGCGCTGTTGCGCGCCGTGGGCAGGAAACACCGCAAGAGCCAGCGTGTCGGGCCGCCGGCTGCGCGCGATGCGGCGGCGCCCGCGTCACGCGCCGTCGCGTCGCGGGTGCTGGACGTGCCCGCGCAGGTGCTGGAGGCGCTCGCCCAGTCCGGCCCGCTGGAAGGCGTGCCCGACCTGCGCGGCACGCGGCTCTTCATCGGTGGCTTCGTGGCGTTTTTCGCGTTGATCGCGGCAGGGCTCGTCGCCGCCGTCATGTTGGAGGAGGACTGGTCCAACGCGCGCGGCAACGAAGCGATCCTCCTGCTGCTCGGACTGTTGCTCTTCGGGGTGCTGGGCGGTGGCATCTGGTATTTGCTGCGCCAGTTTCCGCGCGTGGGCGAGGGGATGCTGCGGATCGACGCGGACGGCATGTGCTGGGGCGATCCGGCATCGCCGCAGGTGGTGCGTTGGCACGAGGTGTGCCGTGCGCGCGCGGGTTTCCATGACGTGAAGACCGAGTTCGTATCGAGCGAAGCCATCGTCAAGCGGCTGGTGTTCCAGCAGGTGGCACGGGGTGGCGAACCCAGGGAAATCCGGCTGCCCCTGGCGCTGACCGTCGACACCGGCCGTGTCCTTCGCTTTCGCAACCGGGCCGTGCTGCTGCGAGCGTTGCTGCTGCACCTGGCCACCCAGCCGAGGCCGCGCCTGCGCTTCGACGCCGAGGTGTTCATCGACGCCGGCATCGACCCGCAGACCTGGGCGCCCATGCCCGCCCCGAGGCGCTGGATGTGGCTGTCATCGCTTGCCGGGCTGTTGCCGGTGCTGGCCGTGATCGTCCTCTGGCCGATGGGCGAACACATCGGATGGATGGTGGCCACGTCGGTCCTGGCCCTGGTGGCCGGTGCGGGGGCCATGGGCTGGTTCATGCACCAGCGTTACCCGGGTTTGCAAGGTGTGTTCGAGTTCGAAACGGCCGCCGGCGCCGCGTCTTGAGACTGCACCGTTATCGCTTACAGTAGGCTGAAGCGCAGTCACCCTGACTGCCTCGCCTGAAGGAGAAGCAGTGGCAACACCCAATTACGGCTACGAGAAGCGCCAGAAAGAGCTGGCCAAGAAGAAAAAGAAGGAAGAAAAGCTCCGGGAGAAGGCGAACCGCAAGCTCAATCCGAGCAGCGACGGGCTGACCCCCGGAGACCCGGAGACCGACGTGGCATCGCTCGAACGCGATCCCCCCACGGCGCCCGAGTTGCCGACCAAGAACGGGTGACCGCTCGTTCCTGGCACCCCTGAAAACAGAAAAGCCGCTGCAGGCGCAGGCCTGCGGCGGCTTTTTCTTTGGGGCGCGCGCAAGGGGCAGAGGCTACTTGGGCAGCAGCTTGCGCAACTCCGGCCAGACGTTGTCCAGGATCTGCGGCTGCGCCGCGGCGGTCGGGTGGATGCGGTCGGACTGGAACAGCGTCATGGCGTCGGGCGCATCGGCCACGCCCTTGAGCAGGAAGGGCACCAGCGCCGACTTGGTCGTGCCCGCCACCTTCGCGAACACGGCCTCGAAGCGCCGCGTGTAGTCGCCGCCGTAGTTCGGCGGCACCTGGATGCCGACGATCAGCACCCGCGCGCCCGCGGCCTGCGCGGCCTTGGTGATCTGCAGCAGGTTGTCTTCGGTGTTCGACAGCGGCAGGCCGCGCAGCGCGTCGTTGGCGCCCAGCTCCAGCACCACATGGCTGGGCTTGTGCTGTGCCAGCAGGGCCGGGAAGCGGGCGCGGCCGCCGGAGCTGGTGTCGCCGCTGATGCTGGCGTTGACCACCGAGGCTGCGATCTTCTGCTGCGCAAGCCTTTTTTCCAGCAAGGGTACCCAGCCTTCGCCGCGCTTGAGGCCGTACTCTGCGCTCAGCGAATCACCGAGCACGAGGATCACCGGCTTGCCGGCCGATGCCGTCTGTGCCTGGGCCGCAGCACCCGTCCATGCCCCCGCGCTGCCGAGCGCGGCGGTGGTCAAGATAAAGTCACGTCGATTCAAAACGAAAAGCCTTTCATGTCCCAACCCCCGTCTGATGCCATTGTCGCCGTCGAGCATGTCTTCAAGTCCGTCACCGACTCGGCCGGCACGCTGGACATTCTGCAGGACATCCATTTCACCCTGGGCGCGCGGGAAACCGCCGCCATCGTCGGCGCCTCGGGCTCCGGCAAGAGCACCTTGCTGTCGATCATTGCCGGGCTGGACACGCCCACGCGCGGCACCGTGAAGCTGGCGGGCGACGACATCTTCGCCATCGACGAGGACGAGCGCGCCGCGCTGCGCGCCCAGCGCGTGGGCTTCGTGTTCCAGAGCTTCCAGCTCTTGGGCAACCTGAGCGCGCTCGAGAACGTCATGCTGCCGCTGGAGTTGGCCAACCGCAAGGACGCGCGCAAGGCCGCCACCGAGATGCTGGGCCGCGTCGGGCTGGGCCAGCGCCTGGGCCACTACCCCAAGGTGCTGTCGGGCGGCGAGCAGCAGCGCGTGGCGCTGGCGCGGGCCTTCGTGGTGCAGCCGGCCCTGCTGCTGGCCGACGAGCCCACCGGCAGCCTCGACTTCGCCACCGGCGAGCAGGTCATGAAACTCATGTTCGACCTGAACCGCGAGCTGGGAACCACGCTGGTGCTGGTCACGCACGACCGCAGCATCGCCTCGCAGTGCGAGCGGCGCATCACCATCGAAGCCGGGCGCGTGGCGCTCAACGAAAAAACACCCGAATCGACCGTCGCTCAGGCCGCCTGAGCCAGCAAAAAAGACAGCGCCCGGCTCCCGCGGCGCTCCCCTGAACACAGAGGAGAGTTCATGACCCAGCTTCCCCCCGAGGCCATCGCCGCCCTCGAGCGCGGCAACCTGATCGAGGCCATCAAGATCGTGCGCGAGCGCACTGGCATGGACCTCAAGTCGTCCAAGGAGGCCGTCGAGCGCTATGCCAACAGCGGCGCGGTCGCTTCGGGCGCGCCGGCCGACTGGCAGGAAGGCGACTGGGGCCGGGGCGACGCCGGGGCCGAGACGGGCGGCATGCAGGGCAACGGCCCCGCCGCGGTGCCGGCCGCCGCACTCGCGGCGCTGGCGCGAGGCCAGAAGGTCGAGGCCGTGCGCCTCACGCGCGAGGCCACCGGCCTGGGCCTGGCCGAGGCCAAGCAGCTGGTTGAGGCGCATCAGAACCCGGCCGCCGGCGACTTCGGGCACCTGCCATCGAGCCCGGCGGCGAACCCGATGGCCGAGCCGGGCCGGGTGACCGGCGGCGGCTTCAAGTGGCTGCCGGTGATCGTTGTGCTGCTGATCGCGGCGGCGGCGTGGTCGTATTTCAAGGGCGCCTGAGGCCGTGATCGTTCCCCAGTTCTGGGCCGAAGGCCGCATCCAGGAGCGGGTGGCCGGCCGGCAGGTCACGGTGCGCCGCTTCGGCTGGTCCGATGACAGCCCGCTGGCCGCGCAGGCCCATGCCGACCAGCGCACGCGCGAGGCCTATGACCGCATCGTGGTCAACGGCGAAAAGCTGGAGCGCCGCGAACGCAAGCTGGCCTACAACGGCGCCAATGGCGTGCCGATCCGCGAGGAGATCGTCGAACGCCAGGGCGACAGCATCGTCACCCGCAACGGCTACGGCGCGCGCTGCCTCAACACGCCCGACGTGCTGTTCGTCGACGTCGACTTCGAGGTCCAGGATTTGCGCGACAGCACGCGCGGATTGACGGTGATCGGCATGGGGTTCATTGGGGCGCTGGTTGCGGGTTACGGCACGCGTTCGGCGATGGCCGGAGTGGTTGCGTTCATTCTGGTGGCGGCCTTCGGCTTTTGGCGCGCCCGCTACGAGGGGCTGCGCCTCACCGAGGACAAGAGCGATCCGCTGGCGGGCGCGCGGGCGCGTGTCGAGCGCTTCATCCACCAGCATCCCGACTGGCACCTTCGGCTGTACCGCACGCCGGCCGGGCTGCGCGTGCTGGCCATGCACGATGTCTTCGCACCGTCCGACGCCGCCGTGACCGACGTGTTCCAGACCCTGGGCGCCGACAAGGTCTACGCGCGCATGTGCCGCAACCAGAACTGCTTTCGCGCCCGCCTGAGCGCCAAGCCCTGGCGCGTGGGCATCGCCGAACACCTGCGCCCGCGCCCGGGCGTCTGGCCCGTGTCGCCCGACCGGCTGCCCGCGCGCGACGCCTGGGTGGCGCGCTACGAAAAGGCGGCCGAGGGGTATGCCGCCTGCCAGTACCTGGGCAGCGTGGGCAACACGCTGAAGGTGCACATGAACGCCCTGGTGGTGCAGGAACTGCACGACGAACGCACCCGCGCGAACAGCGGTTTGCCGCTGGCCTGAGGGCGAGGGCGCCGCGCCCTCGATAATCGGGGAATGTCTTCCCCCAAAGTGATCTTCGGCTTCCATGCCGTGGGCGTGCGCATCAAGACCGCGCCGAAATCGGTGCTCGAAGTGATGTTCGACGCCAGCCGGCGCGATGCGCGCATGAAACAGTTCATTGCGCGTGCGCAAGAAGCCGGTGTGCGGCTGGTCGAGGCCGACGGCCTGCGGCTGTCCAAGCTCAGCGGCAGCCACGGCCACCAGGGCGTGGTCGCGCGGGTCGAGCCCGTGGCCCAGGTCCGCTCGCTCGACGAACTGCTCGAGGGCCTCGAGGAGGCCGGCACCGTGCCGCTGCTGCTGGTGCTCGACGGCGTGACCGACCCGCACAACCTTGGCGCCTGCCTGCGCGTGGCCGACGGCGCCGGCGCCCATGCGGTGATCGCGCCCAAGGACCATGCGGCCGGCATCAACGCCACCGTCGCCAAGGTGGCGAGCGGCGCGGCCGAGACGGTGCCGTACTTCATGGTGACCAACCTCGCGCGCACGCTCAACGAGCTCAAGGAACGCAGCATCTGGTGCGTGGGCACCAGCGACGACGCGCCGGGCACGATCTACCAGAGCGACTTCAAGCGCCCGCTGGCGCTGGTGCTGGGCGCCGAGGGCGAGGGCATGCGCCAGCTCACGCGCAAGACTTGCGACGAGCTGGTGAGCATTCCCATGGCCGGCGCGGTCGAGAGCCTGAACGTCTCGGTGGCCAGCGGCGTGTGCCTCTACGAGGCGATGCGCCAGCGCGGCGGTTGACCTCAGGCTAGCGGGCCATGGGCCCGCTGCCCTTGCGGTGGAAGTACACCAGTTCCGCCGCACGCCGCATCGGCGCCGTGCCGAGCAGGCGGTTGAACATCCAGTCGCTCTGGAAGTGGTCGAAGGCCCAGCGCAGCGTGCGCTTCATCAGAAAGCGCGGGTAGCCGCGCACGAACCACGTCGCGGGGTCGTCCACCTCGCCGCGCACGAAGCGCGCCACGGCCTCGCCGGCGCGCTCGCCGTGCTGCAGCGCCGTGTGGATGCCGCCGGCCGTCACCGGCGACACCATGCCCGCCGCATCGCCCACCAGCAGCGCCCGTTCGCGGGCTACCACCGGCAGCACGCCGCCGCAGGGGATCATCCCGGCGCGCACCGCGACCGGCGGCGCGTCGCCGGGCGACACCACGGCGGCGATCTTGCGCAAGAGCGGATCGAGCCGCAGCGCGCCCGTGTCGTGGCGGCCCATGCGGCGCGCCAGGCCGATCTGGCTCACGCCGACGCCGTCGAGCGCCCAGCCGATGTAGCCCGGCGCGAGCCGGCGGTCGATGAAGCAATGCAGCAGGTCGGGCGCCATGCGCGCGCCCTGGTACTCGTGCTCCACACCGTAGAGAAAGCGCGTGTTGCGCGACAGGCCCAGCGCCTTGGCGACGCGCGAATGCGGGCCGTCGGCGCCCACGAGGTAGGTCGCGCGGATGCACGGGCCCTGCGCCACCGGTACTTCCCAGCGGCCGTTCGCCCACAGCGCCTGCTCGAACAGCGTGCCCAGGCGCACCTCGACGCCGCAGGCCCGGGTGGACTCCACCATCCAGTCGAGCAGCGCGGGCGCGTCGGTGGCCCAGAACCAGTAGCCGGGCGCGTGCAGGTCGACGTGGTGCATGTCGGGCGCGTACAGCCGCACGCCTTCGATGCGGCGCACCAGCGCGGGCGGCACTTCGGCCAGCCACGGCACGCTGTCGACCGCGTCCTTGACGATGATCCCGGTGGTGTGCAGCTTGGCGCCGGCGGCGGCCTTCTTCTCGAGCACCATCACGCGCAGGCCGGCCTTGGCGGCGGCGCGGGCGCAGGCCAGCCCGGCAAAGCTCGCGCCGATGACGAGCAGGTCGACCTGGGTGCAGGCCGTACCCGGGTCGCTCACGAAGGCCGGTGCGGGGCAGGGCGCGGCCGACGAGGAGGAAGGCGCGTGGGGAGAAAAGAGACAGGAAGAAGAGGCGTGCATGGGAGGCTGACTTGCAAAGCGCACCACGGGGTGTGGTGCGCCTGCGAAGTTAGCGACGCCATGTGCGCCGGGCGTGAAGCCTGTGTGAACTGATCTGTGAAGCGATCAGGCCCGTTCAGGACGGGTCTTTGCTGCGCGTGCGGGCCACGGCGCTGAAGACGCCGATGCCCAGCAGGATCAGCGCGCCGATGCCGATGTAGAGCGTGGGCACGCCGGCCACCGAGGCGCCCCAGGCGACCCCGGCCAGGAAGATCAGAAAGCCGATCATGTAAAGCGCAAAGGACATCGTGCGGCTCCAGTAGCTGAGATGCCTTGCAGTATCCCGACGCGCCCCGTGGCCCGGACCGGCCTGAGTCGTCTCTGCGTGTGGGAGCTTGCCTACCGCATCGGTCAGGCAATCGTTCAATTAATCAATCGGGAACGGCGACCAGCAGGTAGCGGCAGGCGGTGGGCCCCAGCGCCTTGAAGACCAGCGACCGGTCGACCCCGAAGTCGAGGCAGTCGCCCGGGGCGAGCTCGAAGCGCTCGTCGCCGTAGTCGACCTGCAGCGCGCCTTCGAGCATCCACAGGCTCTGCCGGTACGGCGTGCCGCTCCATCGCGGATAGCCGACCTGCGCGGCGCGCGGCAGTTCGACCTCGACCAGCTCCACGCCGCTGCCCGCGCCGCGCTCGGCGACCTGGCGGCGCACATAACCGGCTTCGGGGTCGCGCCAGACCTCCTGCGCGGCCCGTTTGCGCAGCCGTTGCGGCTGCGCCTTGTCCTCGGTGAGAAGCTGCGCCAACGAGACCCCGAGGCCGGCGGCCAGCTTGCCCAGCAGCACAGCGGTGGGGCTGCTCTGCGCGCGCTCGACCTTGGAGATCATCGCCTTGCTCACGCCCGACAACCCGGCCAGGTCGGCGAGGCTGAGCCCCTGCGCCTGGCGCAGCGCCAGCAGCCGGGTGGCGATGAGCGCGTCGATGTGGCCATCGGCCGGCGCCGGCGAGGGGGTGGAAGGTGAAGTGTTTCCCATATGAGATTATTATTCTCTTATATTGAACGACAAAGAAACACCATGCGTCTCATCGCCTGCACCGAAGAAGCCCATTCAGGCGCCATCCTGGCGATCCTGAACGAGGCCATCGTCAATTCCACCGCGCTGTACGACTACAAGCCGCGCACGCCCGAGAACATGGTGACGTGGTTCGCCGCCAAGCGCGCCGGCGGCTTTCCCGTGATCGGTGCGGTGGACGACAACGGCAAGCTGCTGGGCTTCGCCAGCTACGGCACGTTCCGCGCCTTTCCGGCCTACAAGTACACGGTCGAGCACTCGGTGTACGTCGATGCCGCACACCGCGGCGAGGGCCTGGGCCGCACGCTGATGGAGGCGATCGTGGCCGAGGCGATCGCGCGCGAGGTGCATGTGATGGTCGGCGCCATCGACGCCTCGAACGCCGGCAGCATCGCGCTGCACGAGCGCCTGGGCTTCACGCATTCAGGCACCGTGCGGCAGGCCGGCTTCAAGTTCGGCCGCTGGCTCGACGTGGCGTTCTACCAGCGCATCCTGGCGACGCCGCTGAACCCCGTCGACGGTTGAGATTCAGACCGGCGTCTCGGCGCTGGCCCGGTCGAGCATGTCGATGGTGCCCGCGTCCAGCTTGAGCTGCGTGGCCACCACGAGTTCTTCGAGCTGCGCCAGCGAGGTGGCGCTGGCGATCGGCGCCGTCACGCCGGGCCGTGCGATCTGCCAGGCGATGGCGACCTGGCCGGGCTTGGCGTTGTACTGCTGGGCCACCTTGTCCAGCGCATCGAGGATGCGCAGGCCGCGTGGGTTCAGGTACTTTTTCGTGGTGGTGCCGCGTGCGCTCTTGGCCACATCGGCCTCGGTGCGGTACTTGCCGGTGAGAAAGCCCGCCGCCAGCGCGTAGAAGTTGATCACGCCCACTTCGCGCTTGAGGCACAGCGGCTCGAGTGCGTCCTCGAACACCGCGCGGTCGTACAGGTTGTACAGCGGCTGCAGGCTCTCGTAGCGCGCGATGCCCAGGCGCTCCGACACGTCGAGCGCCTCGGCCAGCCGCGGCGCCGTGTAGTTCGAGGCGCCGATGGCGCGCACCTTGCCCTCCTTGATGAGCGCGTCGAAGGTGCCCAGCGTGTCTTCGAGCGGCGTGTTCGCATCGTCGTCGTGCGACTGGTACAGGTCGATGTAGTCGGTCTGCAGGCGCTTGAGCGAGGCCTCGACGGCCTCGCGGATGTATTTGGGCGACAGGCCCACCTTGCCTTCGCCCATCGGCTTGCCGACCTTGGTGGCCAGCACCACGCGGTTGCGCTTGCCGCTGTGCTTGAGCCACTTGCCGATGATCGTCTCCGACTCGCCGCCCACATGGCCCGGCACCCAGGCCGAGTAGACGTCGGCCGTGTCGACGAAGTTGAAGCCGGCGTCGAGCCAGGCGTCGAGCAGCTTGAACGAGGTCGCCTCGTCGGCGGTCCAGCCGAACACGTTGCCGCCGAAGGCGAGGGGAGACACCCGGAGGGTGGAACGGCCGAGCGGACGAAGTTGCGACATGGCAGAGGGCTCCTGAAAGAAAAAGTATGCAGAAAGGAAAAGGGCTCAAACGAAGCCTACCGCGCCCAGCGCCGCGCCGCAGCCCAGCAGCCACAGCAGGTGGATGCGCGTGCGCCAGACCACCAGCGCGGCCACGCCGCTGAGCAGCCACAGGTGCCAGGCCGGCACGCCGGTCGACTGGTTGCCGCCGGCCAGCACCCAGCCGGTGGCGATGAGCAGCCCGACCACCACCGGCGCCATGCCCTGCTTGAAGGCGCGCACCTCGCGGCGCGTGCGGTTGCGGTGGCCCCAGCGCGTGGCGACGTAGGTGAGGGTGGTGCTCGGCAGCATGATGCCGACCATGGTGACCATCAGGCCGAAGAAGCCCAGCAGCCAGGCCATGGGGCCGGCGCCGATGCCGCCGCCCGCGTTGAGCCCGACGTTCCAGCCCATCAGTGCCACGAACAGCACGTTGGGCCCGGGGGCGGCCTGGGCGATGGCGACCGAGGAGGTGAACTGCGCCTCGGTGAGCCAGCCGTGCTGCGCCACGAGGTAGCGGTGCATGTCGGGCACCGTGGTGATCGCGCCGCTGATCGACAGCAGCGACAGCAGCAGGTACTGGCCGAAGAGGGCCAGCCAGTCGTGCCATTGCATCGCGATGGTCATGGCGCGATCTTCTTCCAGGTCCACACGCAGGCCACGCCGCCCACAGCGAGCAGCACCCACCCCAGCGGAATCTTCAGCAGCGCGATGGCCGCGAACACCAGCGCCACGAACGCCAGGCAGGTCGCAAAGCCCAGCGGGTGCTTGCGCAGCTGCGGGATCAGCTTGATGCCCGTGGCCGCGATGAGCCCGCCCGACACCGCGCCCATGCCGCGCAATGCGGCGGCCACCTGCGGGTTGGCGGCGTAGTGCGCGTAGAGCACGGCCAGCGCGAGGATCACGAACAGCGGCACGGTGAGCATGCCCGCCACCGCGGCCACGGCGCCGCGCAGGCCGAAGTAGCGGTCGCCGATCATCAGCGCGAGGTTGATCACGTTCGGCCCCGGCATCACCTGGGCCACGGCCCAGTCCTCGAGGAACTGGTCGGGCGTGAGCCATTTCTTCTTCTCGACCATCTCGCGCTGGACGATGGCGAGAACGCCGCCGAAGCCCTGCAGCGCGAGCCAGGTGAACGAAACAAAAAGGTCGCGTGGCGACGCGGGCTGCGGATGGTCGGGCGGCGATGCCGCGGCGGGGGCGGACGGATGCATGTGGAACGATTATCGTAGGCGCACTGCTTCACCGGGACCCGACGCCATGCTCATTCGACTTCGCGCACTCTTCGATCTCTGCCGGCGCGCTTTTGCTTCCTGGTCCAACGACTACGCCCCGAGCATGGGCGCCGCGCTGGCCTACTACACGGTGTTCTCCATTGCGCCGCTGCTGCTGATCGTGATCGCGGTGGCCGGCCTCGTCTTCGGGCAGGAGGCCGCGCGCGGCGAGATCTTCGCGCAGCTCTCGGGCCTCATGGGCGAGCAGGGCGCGGCGGCGGTGCAGGGCATGCTGCAGGCGGTCAACAAGCCGACCGAGGGCATCGTGGCCACGGTGATCGGCATCGCGCTGCTGATCGTGGGTGCGACCACCGTCTTCGGCGAGCTGCAGGACGCGCTCGATCGCATCTGGCGTGCCCCCGCGCGCACCCGCAACAAGGGCGTCTTCAACATGCTGCGCGTGCGGCTGCTGTCGTTCAGCATGATCATGGGCATCGGCTTCCTGCTCATGGTGTCGCTGGTGGCGAGCGCGGCGCTGGCTGCGCTGGGCAAGTGGTGGTCGCCGATGTTCGGTGCCTGGGCCACGCTGGCGCAGGTGGTGAACTTCGTCTTCAGCTTCGCGATGGTCACGGTGATCTTCGCGATGATCTACAAGATCATGCCGCGCGCCAAGGTGCAGTGGCGCGACGTGTGGGTGGGCGCGGCGGTGACGGCGCTGCTGTTCACCGTGGGCAAGCACCTCATCGGCCTGTACATCGGCAAGAGCAGCGTGGCCTCGGGCTATGGCGCGGCCGGCTCGCTGGTGGTGGTGCTGGTGTGGGTGTACTACTCGGCGCAGATCTTCCTGCTGGGCGCCGAGTTCACCTGGGTCTATGCGCGCACCTACGGCTCGATGAAGGACGCCATCGGCGAGCCGCCGGGGCAGGCGTCGCCGACGCGCGACGTGCCGCTGCCCGCGCACGTCGACGCTGCTTAGCCTGCGAAGCCGCCTTCGTCGAGAAACTTCTGCTCCTCTGGCGTGGACGTGCGCCCGAGCATCCGGTTGCGGTGCGGAAAGCGCCCGAAGCGCGCCACGATGTCGCGGTGCAGCACGGCAAAGTGCTGCGTGCTGGCGTCCTGCGTGGCGTTGAGTTCGACCGAACGCTCCTGCTCGGCCAGCACCTCCGAGTGCATGAAGGGCAGGTAGAAAAAGCGCTGCATCAGCGCCTCGGCCTGCCGGTCGAAGCCGGCCTCGACGGCGCGGCGCGCCACGGCCAGCGCGAGGCCGTCGGTGGCGAGCATGTGCGGGTTCTGGCGCCAGGCGTTGCGCGGGAACTGGTCGAGCAGCACGAGCAGGGCCAGGGCGCCTTCGCCGGTGTCGGCCCAGTGGTCGAGCCGGCCGCTGGCCGCGGCCTGGTGGGCGGCGGCCAACTGGTCGATGCATGCGGCATCGAAGACATCGCTTTTCGCGAACCAGCGCTCGGGGCCGGCATCGCGCCAGAAGGCGACCACGTCGTGTGCGGAAGGGAGTGTGTCGTCGGAAATCATCGTTGCATTCTCTTGCACAGGCGTGCGAAGAAGGGGTGCTGACCGACAAGGCCGCAGGCAGCGTCTGCCTATGCTGAATGCTTTCATCCACAGGAGACCCCGACCATGAACAACACTCGCACACTCTGGCGCAGCACCCTCGTCGCGGGCCTGGCCGCCGTCGCACTGGCCGGCTGCGGAATGATGTCGAAGTCGAACGTCGCGAGCTTCAGCGGCGCGATGAACGCGGCCAGCCAGGTGCCGCCCAACATGACGCGCGGCAGCGGCATGGCCGAGGCCTGGCTCAACCGCGACACCAACGTGCTCAAGTACAAGATCACTTACGAAGGCCTGAGCGGCCCGGCCACGGCGGCCCACTTCCACGGGCCCGCCGCCGCGGGCGCGAATGCCGGCGTGGTGCTGCCCTTCGCGAGTCCGGCAAGCCCGATCGAGGGCCAGGCCACGCTCACGCCGGCGCAGGCGGCCGACCTCGTGGCGGGCAAGTGGTACGCCAACATCCACACGGCCGCCAACCCGGGCGGCGAGATCCGCGGGCAGATGCTGCCGAAGATGTGAGATTCGTCCGGGCTGAAGCCGCGAAAAGGCCCCGGGTCAGGTGGCTGTCGCGGGGCTGGTGTCCAATGACCGCATGACGACGACACCCAAGAAAAAGCCTCGCGCCGCCACCGCTGCTTCCTCTTCTTCGCACGCACCACCCCATCCGTTCATCGCCCGCCGCGAAGGCATGCGCGCCGCCCGCAAGGCGCTGGTGCTGCAGGGCGGCGGTGCGCTCGGCGCCTACCAGGCGGGCGTGTACGCCGCGCTCAGCGAGACCGACCTGCAGCCGGACTGGATCGCGGGCGTGTCGATCGGCGCCATCAACGCCGCGCTCATCGCCGGCAACGCGCCGGCGCAGCGGGTCGACCGGCTGCGCGAGTTCTGGCACCTGGTGTCCTCGGGGCCGGCGCAGCGCCTGCCGTCGTGGCTGGGCGACCGCGCCACGCAGAACCAGTGGAGCGCCACCATGGCCTCGCTGGTCGGCATTCCGGGTTTCTTCGAACCGCGCTATTCGCCGGCCCTGCTGCTGGGCGGTGCCGCGCCGCTCCTGAGCTACTACGACACCTCGCCGTTGAAGACCACGCTGGAGCGGCTCATCGACTTCGACCGCATCAACGCCTGCGAGGCGCGCTTCAGCGTGGGCGCCGTCAATGTGCGCACCGGCAACTCGGTGTACTTCGACAACACGCGCCAGCGCATCGGCCCCGAGCACATCATGGCCAGCGGCGCGCTGCCGCCGGGCTTTGCGCCGGTGCACATCGACGGCGACGACTACTGGGACGGCGGCATCGTCTCGAACACGCCGCTGCAGTACGTGCTCGACACGCATCCGCGCTCCGAGGCGCTGGTGGTGCTGCAGGTCGACCTGTTCAACGCGCGCGGCGAGATGCCGCACACGCTGTCGGGCGTGATGGAGCGCCAGAAGGACATCACCTATTCGAGCCGCACGCGCCTGAACACCGACGCGCTGGCGGCCAACATGAACCTGCAGCAGGCGATTGCCGACCTGATCGCCAAGCTGCCGCCCGGCCTGCGCAACGACCCGAGCGTGGTCGAGGTACAGGCGCAGCTCACGCACGAGCCGATCGACATCTTTCACCTGATCTACCGCGACAAGACGTACGAGCTCGAGTCGAAGGACTACGAGTTCTCGCGTGCCGCGGTCGAGGAGCATTGGGAATCGGGCGTGCGCGACATGGGCAAGACGCTCGCGCACCCCGAGACGCTGCGCGCCGACGCCACGGTGAACGGCGTGACCACCTTCGACCTCGGCGAGCCGGGCACCGGGCGCATCAAGCGGCCGGGGCTGTCGCGCTGAGGGAAGACAGCCGGGCGCGTGCCCGGTTCTTGCTCGCTTTTTTCCTATCCACCACTTCCAAGGACGCTTCACCATGCAACTCAAGGACAAGGTCGCCTACATCACCGGCTCGGCCAGCGGCATCGGCAAGGAAATCGCCATCCTGTTCGCGCAGGAAGGCGCCAAGATCATCATTGCCGACCTCAACAAGGAAGCGGCCGACGCCACCGCCGCCGAGCTGAAGGCCACGGGCGCGCAGGCCATCGGCGCGGGCGTCGACGTGACGAACGAAGACCAGGTCAATGCCTCGGTGGAAGAGGGCGCGAAGGCCTTCGGCGGCATCGACATCCTCATCAGCAACGCCGGCATCCAGATCGTGCATCCGGTCGACGAGTTCAGCTTCGCCGACTGGAAGAAGATGCTCGCCATTCACCTGGACGGTGCGTTCCTCACCACCAAGGCCTGCCTGAAGCACATGTACGCACAGGGCCGCGGCGGCAGCGTGATCTACATGGGCTCGGTGCACTCCAAGGAGGCGTCGCTGCTGAAGGCGCCGTACGTCACGGCCAAGCATGGCCTCATCGGGCTGGCCAAGACGGTCGCGAAAGAGGGCGCCAAGCACGGCGTGCGCGCCAACGTGATCTGCCCGGGCTTCGTGCGCACGCCGCTGGTCGAGAAGCAGATTCCCGAGCAGGCGAAGACGCTGGGCATCACCGAGGAGCAGGTCGTCAAGAACGTGATGCTCAAGGAGACGGTGGATGGCGAGTTCACCACCACCGATGACGTGGCGCGCGTGGCGCTGCTGTTCGCGGCCTTCCCGACCAACGCGTTGACCGGCCAGTCGCTCGTCGTGAGCCACGGCTGGTACATGCAGTAGGCGTTAGAGCTTCAGCTCCCACGTCTCGCCCACCTGCGGCTGGCCGTAGCCCTCGTGCGGCTCCGAGTGCGTGAGCTGGAAGCCGCGCTTGGCGTAGATGCTGCGTGCGGCCGTGAGGCAGCTGTTGGTCCACAGCGTCATCTTCTTGTAGCCCTTGCGGCGCGCGAAAGCGATGCACTCGTCCACGAGGCGCCCGCCCAGGCCCAGCCCGCGCGCGGCCGGCGTGAGGATCAGCATGCGCAGCTGCGCCACGGTGGCCGACTTGCGCACCACGAAGATCGCGCCGACACGCTCGCCGTTGAGCTCGGCGATCCAGCAGCGCTCCCACTCGGGCTGGAACTTGAGCAGGAACTCGCCCGCGATGCCCGCCACGAGCGCTTCGAAGCGGTGATCCCAGCCGTACTCGCGCGCGTACAGCTCGCCGTGCTGCTGCACCACCCAGCCGATGTCGCCGGGCGCCGGGTCGCGCAGCACGGCGGCCTGGGGCCGGGCCGGCGGCGCGGCCGGTTCGAGCAGCGCCTGCACCGTGTCCATGGCCTGCACCAGCTGGTTTTGTTGCGCCGGCGGCAGCGCGGCGAGCAGGGCAGCGGCTTCGTCGCGCGATTTCTGTTGCAGCGGCGCAAACGCGGCGTGGCCGGCCTTGGTCAGGCGTAGCAGGCTCTGGCGGGCGTCGCGCGGGTGCGGCTCGCGCGTGAGCCAGCCGTGGGTTTCGAAGCGGCGCAGGATGCGGCTGAGGTAGCCGGCGTCGAAGCCCAGGTCGCGCCCGATCTCGCTGGCGACGGGGGTTTCGCGGTGCGCCAGCTCGTAGAGCACGCGCACGTCGGTCAGCGACAGGTCGCTGCCCAGGTAGGGGTCGAGGGCACCGATGCGGCGCGTGTAGAAGCGGTTGAACCGGCGGATGGCCTTGACGGCGGACGGGTCGACGGAGGGCGTTGGGGTGGGCATGGTTGCCATTGTCATTCAAATTGGTTGACTTTGGCAATCAAATAAGAGCCCTCTCATCCCGGGGCAAGGGATCTTCAGGGCGACAGAAATGCTGGAAAACCCTAAAATCGAGGGTTGCCCACACAGGCGGCGCCCCGGCGCTGTCCGCTCCCACCGATGAACGCCCCCGTCGACGTCTCCTTTTTTGCGCGTGCCGCCAAGCCGCTGACCAGCTACCGCAAGTACTGGGCGGCCCGTTTCGGCACGGCCAAGTTCCTGCCGACCTCGCGCAAGGAGATGGACGCGCTCGGCTGGGACAGCTGCGACATCATCGTGGTCACGGGCGACGCCTACGTCGACCACCCGAGCTTCGGCATGTCGGTGATCGGCCGCATGCTCGAGGCGCAGGGCTTTCGCGTGGGCATCATCGCGCAGCCCGACTGGCAGAGCGCCGAGCCATTCAAGGTGCTGGGCAAGCCGAACCTGTTTTTCGGCGTCACGGCCGGCAACATGGATTCGATGATCAACCGCTACACGGCCGACCGGAAGATCCGCAGCGACGACGCCTACACCCCCGGCGACGTCGGCGGCTCGCGCCCCGACCGCGCGGCCATCGTGTATTCGCAGCGCTGCAAGGAAGCCTGGAACGACGTGCCGATCATCCTGGGCGGCATCGAAGGCTCACTGCGCCGCATCGCGCACTACGACTACTGGTCGGACAAGGTGCGCCGCTCCATCGTCGTCGACGCCAAGTGCGACCTGCTGCTGTACGGCAACGCCGAGCGCGCCATCGTCGAGATCGCGCACCGCCTGGCCGCCAAGGAGCCGGTGCAGCAGATCACCGACGTGCGCGGCACCGCCTATGTGCGCCGCGAAACGCCCGAGGCCTGGTTCGAGATCAACTCCACCAGCGTCGACGAACCCGGCCGCGTCGAGGCGCACGTCAACCCGTACCTGATGGTGTCCGACCAGGCCAAGGCCAACGGCGCCACCTGCGCGAAGGAAGACGAGGCCGAAGCTGTCGCCAAGGCCGCCGAAGCCGCGGGCTCCGCCGCCGGTTCGGTCGTCAACCCCGCCATCAAGCCGCTGAACTTCGTGCCCAACCCGGCGCTGCAAGGCCGCGGCAAGATCGCTGTGCCGCCGCGCGACCGTTCGGTGATCCGCCTGCCTTCGTACGAACAGGTGCGCAGCGACCCGGTGCTCTACGCCCACGCCAACCGCGTGCTGCACCTCGAGACCAACCCCGGCAACGCCCGCGCGCTCGTGCAGGCGCACGGCGAGGGCGCCACGGCGCGCGACGTGTGGATCAACCCGCCGCCCATTCCGCTCACCACGGCCGAGATGGACCACGTGTTCGACCTGCCGTACGCGCGCAGCCCGCATCCGCGCTACGCCGACGAGAACGGCAGCCACGACGGCGCGACCAAGATCCCCGCGTGGGAAATGATCCGCTTCAGCGTGAACATCATGCGCGGCTGCTTCGGCGGCTGCACCTTCTGCTCGATCACCGAGCACGAGGGCCGCATCATCCAGAGCCGTTCGGAAGACTCGATCATCAAGGAGGTCGAGGCCATCCGCGACTCGGTCAGCGGCTTCACCGGCACCATCTCCGACCTGGGCGGCCCCACGGCCAACATGTACCGCCTGGGCTGCAAGAGCCCCGCGATCGAGGCGGCGTGCCGCAAGCCCAGCTGCGTGTATCCGGGCATCTGCCCGAACCTGGGCACCAACCACGACCCGCTCATCAAGATCTACCGCCGCGCGCGGGCGCTCAAGGGCATCAAGAAGATCCTCATCGGTTCCGGCCTGCGCTACGACCTAGCTGTGCAGTCGCCCGAGTACGTGAAGGAGCTGGTGCAGCACCACGTCGGCGGCTACCTGAAGATCGCGCCCGAGCACACCGAGCAGGGCCCGCTCACGAAGATGATGAAGCCCGGCATCGGCAGCTACGACAAGTTCAAGCAGATGTTCGAGAAGTACTCGGCCGAGGCGGGCAAGAAGCAGTACCTCATTCCGTACTTCATCGCCGCGCACCCGGGCACCAGCGACGAGGACATGATGAACCTCGCGATCTGGCTCAAGAAGAACGGTTTCCGCGCCGACCAGGTGCAAACGTTCTACCCGAGCCCGATGGCCACGGCGACGACGATGTACCACACCAACAAGAACCCGCTGCGCAAGATCACGCGCGAGAGCGAGACGGTGGACATCGTGCGCGGCGACAAGCGCCGCCGCCTGCACAAGGCCTTCCTGCGCTACCACGATGCCAACAACTGGCCGCTGCTGCGCGAGGCGCTCAAGAGCATGGGCCGCGCCGACCTCATCGGCAACGGCAAGCACCACCTGATCCCGACGTGGCAGCCGCTGACCGATGGCGGCTACACGAGCGCGCGCCGCAAGAACTCGACCTCCGCGCCGGTGGCCGCCAAGGCCGCGGCGCCGGTCAGGCTCGCGCCGGTGAAGCCCTCCAAGGGCCGCATCCTCACGCAGCACACGGGCCTGCCGCCGCGCGACAACGGCAGCAAGCCGCTCAACAAGCCTTCACGCAAGGTGCGTTGAGGCCTGGTCGAAGGCGCGGTCAGCCGAAGGCCGCGTGCTTCGACAGCCAGAACACCCACGCCCCCAGCGCCGCGCAATGCAGCGCGACCGTGACGTAGAACCTCCACAGGAAACTCGCCTTGCTCGACTTGTGCCGCAGCAGCTGCTGCGCGCACCAAGCGCCCGGCCAGCCACCCGCGAGCGCGAGCAGGTGCAGCGTGCTTTCCTGCGTGCGCCAACGCCCGGCCTGCGCCGCGCTCTTGTCGAAGGCATAAATTCCGAAGGTGAGCAGGCTCAGCCCCGCGACGACCGCCAGCGCGAGCAGCGGCAGATGGCCGAGCCAGACGGCGGCGCCCAGGCCCAGCGCGTAGACCCCGATCAGCCACGCACCCCACGGCGTGCCGGCCGTGCTGCGACCCGAAGGCCGGCGAGGCTGCGGGCGTGATGCTGCGCGGAGTACGGCACCCGCCGAGGCCGCAGCCTCCACGGCCATCGCCCGCGGCCCCTTGCCGCCGACATGGATCTCTTCGAAGTGCACCGCCATGCCGACCTGCGGCTTCAGCTGGCGGTCGCGAAAGTCGCGCAGGTGCACGAACACGTCGGCCGACACCTCCGGACTGCGGATGAAACCGAAGCCGCGCTCGGCCTCCCAACGAACGAGTCGACCTTGGCGCTTCATGGCATGCAGTGAGAAAGGGCAGGGCACATGCGGGCGATTCTCTCTTGTGGGCGCGGGGTGCCGCTCCTATCATCGACCGCTCATGCTCCTGCATCACTCTCCCCCTTCGTCGACCTGCCGCTGACGTTCGCGCGCGCCTCGCGCCGCGCCCGTCAGGCCCGCAAGTGGTCGCTGCCGTCCGCCTTCTTCCGCTGAACGAAGACAGGCCGGGCGGCGGCCGGATGGTCATGCCCGCCCCCGGCAATGCGTCGACGCGACGCCGAGGCGACGGGCCTCACGGAGAGTTTCAACATGAATGCAAGAACAACGGCCGCCCTGGCCTGGGGCGGCGTGCTGCTGGCCGGCGTGCTCTGGGGCGGCGGCGCCCTGGTGGCGCAATTCCTGATCGACGGCGGCATCGCGCCGCACAGCCTGTCGCTCGCGCGCTTCGCGCTGGGCATGCCGCTGCTGTGGTGGCTGCATTGGCAGGTGACGCGGCGCGCGCCGGCCGTTGATGCCGGGTGGCGCCATCTGACGCGGCGCGAGCAAGGCCACGTCGTCGGCACCGGCGCCGCGATGGCGCTGAACGTGAGCTGCTGGTTCGCCGGCATCGCGCACCTGGGCGCCGCGTTGCCGACGGTGATCTCGATCTGCTGCGCGCCGCTGATCGTGGCCTGCGTGTCGGTGCTGCGCGGCTACGAACCCTTCGGCGCGCGCCTGCTCGGTGGCCTCGTGCTGGCGCTGGCGGGCGTGCTGCTGCTGGTGATGCCGGCCGCCGGCTGGGGCGCCTTGCCGACGGGCTATGGCACAGGGCTGGCGTGGTCCTTCGGCTCGGCCGTCTGCTATGCGCTGGTGGTGCTGGGCAACGCGCGCATGCCGGCGCGGGTGCCGGCCGTGACCGCGTCCGCGTGGGGCATGAGCGCCGCGGCGCTGTGCATGCTCGGCGTCGCCGTGGCGAACGGCATCACCTGGCCCGAGGGCGCGGCGCAATGGACGGGCGCGGCCTACACCGGCGTGGCGACCACGTCGGTGGCCTACCTGGCCTTCGCCTGGGGGGCGCGTCGGCTCTCGCCGACGGCGGCAGTGGTCGGCACGCTGATCGAACCGTTGGTGGCCGCATGGCTGGCGGCGCTGTGGCTGGCGCAGCCGATGGCGCCGCGCCAATGGCTGGGGGCGGCGCTGCTGGCGGGGGCGATGCTGCTGCTGGTGCGGCGGAACCGGGGTATCGTGTAGCCCCATGACGAGCAGTTCGCCCCCCGTGCCGGTTTCGTGGAAGCGCATCCTGGCGGTGGCCGCCTGCTGCGGCGTGTCGCTGCTGGCGCAGGCGGCGGCCCCCGAGGCCTCCGCGCCCGCGGGCGCCCAGGCCCTGCGCGCCGAGCACCAGAAGCTCAGCGACAAGCTCGACCAGAGCCGCTTCGGGCGTCCCGTGCAACTCGATTCCACCGAGACGCCCGGCGGCCTCGAGGGCGACATCTACGCCGTGGTCGAGCATCCGCTGTCGAAGGTCAGCGCAGCGCTCAAGGGCTCGGACCACTGGTGCGAACTGCTCACGCTGCACATCAACAACCGGCGCTGCCGCATCAGCACCTCGCCGCAGGGCAAGGAGACGCTCACGCTGTTCGTGGTGCGCCGCTACGACAAGCCGGTCGACCAGGCCTTCGAGCTGCCTTTTGCCTACCGCGTGGCCAGTGCCACGCCCGAGCACCTGCAGGTCGAGATGTCGGCCGACACCGGCCCGTTCGGCACCAGCAACTACCGCGTGCGGCTCGAAGCGGTGGCGCTCGACGAGCGCAAGACCTTCCTGCACTTCAGCTACGGCTACAACCACAACACGATGGTGCGGCTGGCCACGCAGGCCTACCTCGCCACCTTCGGCAGCTCCAAGGTGGGCTTCACCGTGGTGGGCAAGGGCGCCGACGGCCAGCCCGAGTACATCCGCGGCCTGCGCGGGCTGGTGGAGCGCAATGCGATGCGCTACTTCCTCACGCTCGACGCCTACCTGGCGACCGGCGCCAACGACCCGGCCGAGCGCCGGCAGCGCTACTGGTTCGCGGCGGCCGAGCGCTACCCGCGCCAGCTGCACGAGGTCGACCTCGACACCTACCTCGCGGTCAAGCGCGAAGACCGCCAGCGCGACGGCAGCGGCCGCTGAAAAGGCGCTGACCACCGCAACCTTTCGGTTGCAGTTTCACGGGCTTGTCATCTGCCTCGGCACTAATCGCCGGGGCTTGCGCCTTTGCGCGGGCGCATCACAAGGACAACAAGCAATGCGCAAGATAACAAGAGGATCGAGGATGGGATGGCTGGCGCTCGTGGGCGCTGGCGCGGTGCTGACCGCTTGCGGCGGTGGCAACGGCGGCGGGGGCGGCTGGTCGTTCCCGGTGGGCGGTGGCGGCACGACCAACCCACCGGCGGCACAGTCGAAGACCGGCACTTTCCTCGATGCCGCCGTGGAAGGCCTCGACTACGTGGCCGGCAGCGCCGCCAAGGCCGCCACCAACGCCAAGGGCGAATTCATCTGCAAGGACGGCGAGACCGTCACCTTCAGCGCCGGCGCGCTGGCCCTGGGCAGCGCCGCCTGCGGCGAAGCGATCACGCCGCTCACCTTGGCGGGCGGCAGCGACGTGAAGGCCGATGCCGTGGTCAATCGCCTGCTCGCGCTGCAGAGCTTCGACGAGGACCGCGACCCCGCCAACGGCATCCGCCTGACGCCCGCGCTCAAGGCCGCCCTGACGGCCGGCGCGCTCGATTTCAACGCCGCGCCCGACGCCTTCCACACCGCGCTCAACGCGGTGCTGGCCGCGTTGCCCGCTCCCTACAATGCCCGCATGGTCGACTCGAACCGCCGCATGCTGGCCCGCGAACACTTCGAGGACACGCTGGCCTCGCGCCTGGCCGCACCGGTCACCGAAGCATCGACGCAAACCAACCAGCTCGGCGCCATCGGCATCGCCGTCACGCGCTACCAGCTGCAGGCCGACGCCCGCTTCCACGTGCCCTACGAGGGCGACAACGCGAACATCAAGGCCGACTTTCCGCAAGGCTTCCTGCCGGCCTACGGCTCGGGCCTGGCGTTCAAGGGCAAGGCGGACGACGGCGCGCTCGAGTTCTACGCCATCACCGACCGCGGCCCGAACGGCGACGGCCCGACCGCGCCCGTGCCCGGCGGCGCGGACGGCGTCACCAGCACCAGCAAGGTGTTCCCGGCGCCGTCGTTCGCGCCGAGCTTCGGCATCGTGCGCGTGGGCAAGACCGGCGCCGTGCTCAGCACCAGCGTGCCGCTCAAGCGCGACGCCAACACCAAGATCACCGGCCTGCCGCCGCGCTCGGGCGTGGGCTCGACCGGCGAGACCCCGCTGAACGACCAATACAAGTTCGACGAAGCCAAGGCCGGCTACGACGCCCACGGCCTCGATCCCGAGACGCTGGTGCTCGACAAGGCGCGCAACGTGCTGTGGACCAGCGACGAGTACGGCCCCTTCATCGCCCGCCTGAACATCGCCACCGGCCTGGTCGAGAAGAAGTACGCGCCCGGCCCCGGTGCCACCGACCTGCCGGCGGTGCTGGCCCAGCGCCGCCCCAACCGCGGCATGGAAGGCCTGACGCTCGATGCGGCCAGCGGCGTGCTGCACGGCTTCCTGCAGAGCCCGATCGATCCGCGCGACGCCAACGGCAAGTCGATCAAGGCCAAGCCGCCCGGCGGCACCAACACTGACGTGCGGCACATCGCCAAGTTCACGCGCTGGCTCGCATTTGATCCGGCCACCGAGACCTCGAAGCTCTACGCCTACCCGATCGACGGCAGCCAGTACGACAAGGACCGCACCGGCAACGCCAAGCTCGGCGACATGGTGAGCCTGGGCAACGGCCGTTTCATCGTCATCGAGCAGGGCGCGCGCAAGGGCGACGGCAAGGTGTTCAACAAGCTGATGCTGGTGGAGCTGCCGGCCAACGCGACCGACATCAAGGCCTTCGACCACAACCTGGAAATCAGCAGCATCACGCAGGCCGCGTCGAACGGTGCCGACTATTCGACCGTGGTGACGATGCGCAAGACCGAGCTGCTCGACCTCAACGTGCTGGGCTGGCTGGCCGAGAAGGCCGAGGGCCTGACAGTCGTCGACGACCAGACCCTGGCGCTGGTGAACGACAACGACTTCGGCCTGGGCACCGTGCTGCTCGGCGCCGATGGCAAGACCGTGGCCGGCAGCGTCGAAGACTGCACGGTCGATGTCAAGGGCGAGCTCAGCAAGTGCCCCGCGGGCACCGTCAGCGCGCGCATCACGCGCGGCTCCGACCTGGAGCGGCCGACGCGCATCTGGCTCATCAAGCTCGATCGCAAGCTCAGCGAGCTGCGCCTGCCCGCGCTCTGAGCACCCTCAGTCGGCCAGCGTGAGCAGCGGCACGTCGCGCTCACGACCCATGGCTTCCAGCTCGGCGCGCGTGCGCGTCGCGAGCCAGGCGGCCAGCGCCGCGTGCGTGGCCGGCGCCATCATGTCCGGCGGTGCCACGCCGGACACGTCGCACAGGCGCGCCGCGAAATGCGGCTCCAGCGCCGCCACCGCCACGCGGCCGTCGGCGCACGGGTAGACCCGGTAGCCTGCGTGCGCGCCGCCCACCGCACCTTCGGGCTTCGTTAGGCCCCAGGTGCGGGGCAGGGCGAGCCAGTCGGCCGACGCGTTCAGCGCCACTTCGAGGTACACGCCGCCGCGCTGGCGCGTCTGCTGCAGCACGGCCTTCAGCACCGCCTCGCTCGCGAGCAGCGCGCCGCCCATGTCGGCGTACAGCGTGGGCGGCAGCGCCGTGCCGGTGACGAGGCCGCTCTCGGCGAGGTAGGTCAGGTCGTGGCCCGGCTCCTCGGCGCGTTCGCCCGGCGCGCCGACGATGGCGACCTGCGACAGCGCCGGATGCCGCGCCTGCAGCGAGGCCCAGTCGAGCTTCAGCTTCTGCAGCGCCGAGGGGCGGAACGAGGTCAGCAGCACGTCGGTGCGGGCCAGCTCGGCATGCAGCTGCGCCTGGCCGGCCTCGGTCTTCAGGTCGACCGCGCGGACCTCGACGCCCTCGTGCAGCGCCGTGTACGCGGGCCGGTTGTACAGCCCCATCGGATCGCCGCCGGGCGGCTCCAGCTTGAGGCAGGCCGCGCCCATCGTGCGGCAGCGCAGCAGCGCGGCGGGGCCCGGCAGGTTGAGCGCCAGGCTCAGCACGCGCACGCCGTCGAGCGGCAGGAAGGAAGCATCGGAGGAACGGGGCATGGGTCGTGTGTCCGGAAGGTCCAGGGGTGAAAGGGAAGGGGGCGCGGCCATTTTCACCCGCCGGCAGAGCCAGATTCCGCAAGCCATGGCGCCCTGGCAGTCGTAGCATGCGGCCGATGGCAGCACGCGCTCCTGCCGCTGCCGCAACGCCAAGGAGACCCCTCATGTTCGAAGCATCCCTGATGCGCGGCCAGCGCATCCTCGTCACCGGCGGCGGCACCGGCCTCGGCCGTGCCATGGCCGAGCGTTTCCTGAGCCTGGGCGCCGACGTCGCCATCTGCGGCCGGCGCCAGGCGGTCTGCGAAGAAACCGCCGCCGCCTGGCGCCAGCAGTTTCCCGATCGGCGCATCGATGCCTTCGGCGTCGACATCCGCATCGCGCAGCAGGTCGACGACATGGTCGAGAGCCTGTTCCAGAGCGGCGGGCTCACCGGCCTCGTCAACAACGCGGCGGGCAACTTCGTCTCGCCGACCGAGAGCCTCTCGCCGCGCGCCTTCGACGCCGTGGCCAACATCGTGTTCCACGGCAGCTTCTACGTGACGCAGGCGGTGGGCAAGCGCTGGGTGGCGCAGGCCAAGTCGGGCGCGTGGAAGCCGGGCGATGCCTTTCGCAGCGTGATGAGCATCATCGTCACCTGGGTCGACAACGGCAGCCCGTACGTCGTGCCCTCGGCCATGAGCAAGGCCGGCATCGAGGTCATGACCAAGTCGCTCGCGGTGGAGTGGGCGCGCCACGGCATCCGCCTGAACGCGGTGGGCCCCGGCGAGATCCCGACCGAAGGCATGAGCAAGCGCCTGAACCCCGGCGAGGAACCCGGCGCGCGCAGCATCAAGACCAACCCGATGGCGCGCGTGGGCCGCATGAGCGAGCTGCAGAACCTCGCGTCCTTCCTGATGGCGCCGGGCCAGTGCGACTGGCTCACGGGCCAGAGCATCATGATGGACGGCGGCAATGCGCTGGCCACCGGCGGCAACTTCTACGAGCTGCGCGAGTGGAGCGACGCCGACTGGCTGGCCGCGCGCGAACGCATCGAGGCGCAGAACCAGAAGGACAAGGCGCAGCGCTGACGCTTACTTGCGCGGCGCCTTTGCCGCACCCACGGTGACCTGCTTGCGCACGGGGCTCGACAGCACGAGCGAGGTGGTCACCGAACCATCGACCGCGAGCGCGTCCACCACGCGCTCCAGGTCGGTCGGCTCGGCGATGGCGCAGCGCACGAAGAAGCAGTCGGCACCGGTCACGCGGTCCACCGCGAGCACCTCGGGCATGGCCTCGAAGAGCGCGAGGTAGCGCGCAATGGCCGCGTGCGTGGTGTCGATGCGGATGATGGCCTCCAGCCCCACGCCCAGCGCACGCAGGTTCACGCGTGCGCCGTAGCCTTCGATCACGCCTGCGTGCTCGAGCTTGCGCACGCGCTCGCTCATCGCCGGCTGCGACAGGCCGATGCGCTTGCCGATCGCGGCCAGGCTCTGGCGCGCGTCGGTCTGCAGGGCTTCGAGGATGAGGCGGTCTTTCTTGTCGAGGGTCATGGTGTGCGGCGAAGGAAGAGGAGACCGATGATCGATCGGCGGGCGGCGCCGATTTTCGATGGGTTGCCCTTCTGCGCGCGCGGCGCGGGCGCTATGGTGGCGGTCATCTTTTTCCAGGAGACCCCATGCAACTCGTCGGCATGCTCGACTCGCCCTTCGTTCGCCGCGCCGCGATCTCGCTGCGCCTGCTCGGCCTCGGTTTCGAGCACCGCTCGATCTCGGTCTTCAGCACCTTCGAGCAGTTCCGCGCGATCAACCCGGTGGTCAAGGCCCCGACGCTGGTGTGCGACGACGGCACGGTGCTGATGGATTCGACGCTCATCATCGACCACGCACAAGCGGTCACCGGCCGCAGCCTGTGGCCTGCCGATCCGGCCGATCGGTTGCGCGACCTGCGCCTCACGGGGCTCGCGCTCGCAGCCTGCGAGAAGACGGTACAGATCGTCTATGAGCGCAACCTGCGGCCCAGCGAAAAGCAGCACCAGCCGTGGGTCGATCGCGTGCAGGGCCAGCTGAATACGGCCTATGCCGAGGTGGAGCGCGAACTGGCGGCTGCACCGCTGGCGGCACCCGCAGAAAAAACGATCACGCAGGGCGGCATTTCGGCGGCGGTGGCCTGGACCTTCACGCAGTTCATCCTGCCCGACGCGGTGCGCCCGTCGGACTTTCCGCTGCTCGCCGCGTACACGACGCAGGCCGAGCAGCTGCCGGTGTTCGTCGGCGCGCCGCTGGCCTGAGCGACCGCGCTCAGGCCGCGATGTCCGCGCCGCGCTCGGCCAGCAGGCCGCGCAGCAGCGAGCGGTGGCAGCGCGACTCGTCCTCGCAGTAGCAGCCGACCGCCAGTGCGGCGGTGTGCGAGAGCGCCGCGAGCAGGTCGAGGCTGCGGCTCGCGTCGGCCTCGGCCATCTCGGCCTTGTACTTGCGCATGAAGGCGTTCCATTGCGCCGGCGTCTCGGCCTCTTGCCCCAGCTTCATCGTCTCGGCCGATGGCGCGAGGTTGGGGTACCACACGTCGTACCAGTTCTGCGAGGCGAACTCGGTCTTCGGCACGCCGCGAGGCGGACGGCGCACGGTGCCGATGCGCAGGCCCTCGCCGGGTGCGCGCGGGGTGCCTAGGCGGACGATGCGGATGCTCATGACGGGGATCTCCTGGGGCTATTGTTGTGATGTGTTCGACGGTCAGGTGCCGACGATACCGCCGTCGCGCCGGCGGATCGCCAGCGTGGCCGAGCGCGGTCGCGCGCTGCCGGGCTGCGTGCCGTCGGGCCAGGCGCTGTTGTGCTTCGCGTCGCCGTCATCGCGCGACTCGCCCGGGTGCTGGATGTTGACGAACAGCGTGCGCCGGTCGGGCGTGACCACGCAGCCCGTGATCTCGCAGCCGTTGGGCCCCGTGAGGAAGCGCTGGATGCGGCCCGTGGCCGGGTCGGCGCACAGCATCTGGTTGTTGCCGAGCGCGGCGTAGGGCGGCTTGCCCATGGACTGCCCGCTCATGTCGGTCTGGATCCACAGCAGCCCGCCGCTGTCGAAGTGCAGGCCGTCGGGGCAGCCGAATGCGTCGGCGCTGTCGCCGGGGTAGCGCGTGCCGGCGCCGGGCTGCGTGGGGTCGCCTGCGAGCGCGTAGTGGTCCCAGGCGAAGGCTGTATTCGCCGCGTCGCCGCCGTCCTCGCGCCAGCGCAGGATGCCGCCGAAGAAGTTGGGCGCGCGCGGGTTGGCGGCGTCGGCGCCGGGCTTGCCGAGGTCGCCGCGCTGCGAGTTGTTGGTGAGCGTGACGTACACCTCGCCGCTGTGCGGATGCACGGCGATCCATTCAGGGCGGTCCATCTTCGTGCCGCCGACGATGTCACCCGCCAGCCGCGCGTGGATCAGCACCTCGGCCTGATCGGCGAAGCCGCTGGCGGCGTCGATGCCGTGGCGCCCGTGCACGAGCTCCAGCCAGCGCCCGCGCCCGTCGGCGTCGAAGCGCGCGACGTGCAGCGTGCCTTCGTCGAGCAAGTGCCGGTTGGCGGCGCGCGCGGCGGCATCGGTGCCGGGGCGCACGGGGTCGCGGCTGACGAACTTGTAGATGTATTCGAAGCGCGCGTCGTCGCCCATGTAGACCACCACGCGGCCGTCCTTGGCCACGGTGCAGGTCGCGCTTTCCTGGCGCTTGCGGCCGAGCGCGGTGCGCTTGACGGGCACCGACTCGGGGTCGAAGGGATCGATCTCGACCACCCAACCGAAGCGGTGCGGCTCGTTCGGGTGGCGACTCAGGTCGAAACGTTCGTCGAAGCGCCAGTACTCGACCCATTGCGCGCCCGGCACGGTGCCGTAGCGGCGCTGCGCGGGCGTCGCGTGGTTCGCAGCCTCTTTCGGGCCACCGAAATAGCCGTGGAAGTTTTCCTCGCAGGTCAGGTAGGTGCCCCAGGGCGTGACGCCCATCGCGCAGTTGGCGAAGGTGCCGAAGACGGTGGTGCCCGCCGGGTCGGCGGCGGTGCGCATCAATGGCGTGCCCGCGGCGGGGCCGGCGATGCGCATCGGCGTGCGGCCGTGCACGCGGCGCGCGTAGGGCGAGGGCAGCACCTGGCGCCAGCCCTCGGGTGTGCGGCGGACCTCGATGACCGACACGCCCATCGCATGCAGCGACTTGCGAACCTTGTCGGCGTTCCAGGCCTTCACGCCGTCGGTGTGCAGCAGCTGCTCGTCGGTGTACTCGTGGTTCATCACGAGCAGGCCGCGTTCGCCGCGCGCATCGAGCGCGAAGAAGTGCATGCCGTCGTGGTGCATGCCGGCCTGCAGGGCCTGCTCCTCGGCGCTGTTGCCGGCATCGGGCGCGAAGGCCGGCATGCGGCCCGCAACGCCCGTCGGCGCGCCCCAGGGGTAGAGCATCTGCCACTCGTACTCCGGCGGCACCACCACCGCATCGCGTTGCGAAATGGGCACGCTGGTGAAGAAGCCCGACGGGCCCGTCGCGCTCGTGGAGGGCGGCAGCTGCGAGCGCGCGCAGCCCTGGCCGAACAGCGCGACGACGGCGGCGGTGGCGCCCGATTGCAGGAGAAAGTGACGGCGGTCCAGGGGCATGGCGAGGCGGCGGAGGTGTTGGGTCGGCGACAGTGCGCATCATCGCCCAGCGGCCCGGTCGCGCGATACTGGACCGATACCCGGACACCGACAGGAGACATGCAATGAGCGACCGTATCGAATGGACCCGCCACGCCGACGGCGTGGTGGAACTGCAGCTGGCGCGCGCCGACAAGATGAACGCGCTCGACCCCGCGATGTTCGACGCGCTGGTCCAGGCCGGCGAAGCGCTGCGGGGCGACAAGAGCGTGCGCGCCGTGGTCATCGCGGGCCGCGGCAAGGCCTTCTGCGCGGGGCTCGACATGGCGTCGTTCGAACGCATGGGGCAGGGCGCCGCCAGCGACGTGCTGGGCGCCTCGGCCGGCGGCACCGACCTGGTCGCGCGCACGCACGGCCTCTCGAATGCCGCGCAGCAGGTGGCGATGGTGTGGCGCGAAGTGCCGGTGCCGGTCATCGCGGCCGTGCACGGCGTGGCCTTCGGCGGCGGGCTGCAGGTGGCGCTGGGCGCCGACATCCGGCTCGTGGCCGCCGACACCAAGCTGTCGGTGATGGAGATCAAGTGGGGCCTCGTGCCCGACATGGCCGGCATGGTGCTGATGCGCGAACTGGCGCGCACCGACGTCGTGCGCGAACTCACCTTCACCGGCCGCATCTTCTCGGGCGAAGAGGCCGTGCGCCTGGGCCTGGCCACGCGCGTGGCCGCCGACCCGCTGGCCGAGGCGCTGCAGATGGCGCACGAGATCGCCGCCAAGAGCCCCGACGCGATCCGCGCCGGCAAGCGGCTGCTGAACGCGTCGCTCGCGCACAGCGCCGCCGAGCTGCTGATCGCCGAGTCGGTCGAGCAGCAGGCGCTGATCGGCAGCCCCAACCAGCGCGAGGCCGTGAAGGCCAACATCGAACGGCGGGCGCCGCAGTTCAGCGCGCCGGCCTGAGTTTCTTCTTCTCGTTTTTTCTTGCGTTCCTCGCGGTGCGGACACCGCGAGGCGCAGCTGTTTGCGCGCCTGTTTCGGCCGGTCGAAGCGGCGCTCGCAACATTTCGTATGCCAAAAATCGTACACAAAGCGCGCCATCCGTGTCTTTGTGTAAGAATTAAGTAGTTGTTTTCCCGAGTAATTCGGCGGAATTGACCGCACTTTGTGTGCAGAAGGTCACGTCTTGCCGTATGCCCTCGGTCGGGAAAATGACTATCGGAGTCACACTCGAAAACAATTAATCAACTTTTGCTTTGGCTAGCGACGGCGTTCCGCATGTCGACGAATACGTTTTTTTGCAATCTCAGCGTGCCCATCCTCGTGGGCGAGGACCGCTACAAGTACGTCCCGATCGTGGGGGTGTTTCGCAGCATCCCCATCGAGCAGGTCGACGAGTGGGTGATGCACCCCGACGGCCGTCCGCGCAGCGATCGCGAACTCGCCGCCGAAGTGCTGGTCGAAATCCGCAAGCCGCTCGGCACCAGCGGCCACACGGCGCCGAATGCCTTCGACGTCGCCGACATCCTGCAGCTCGATCGCGCGGCTGCCATCGTGGTGTCGACCTTTCTCGCGGCGCTGCCGCGGGTCTGAACACCGCCTCGCGGCTTCTTCCTTCTTTCTTTCCGTCTCAGCTCGCGATGGCGCCGACCGCCCAGTAGAAGGTCGGCCGTGCACCGTTGAGCAGGTGGTCGCCCACCACGCGCCCCTTGTAGATCGTCGGGTTGTGCGACGCCAGCGTGCGCGCATTGCGCCAGTGCCGGTCGAGCCGCCGGTCTTCCTGCAGCGCCGAGGCGCCGCCGATGTCGAACAGCCGCGTGCCCGCCTGCAGCACCGCATCGACGATGCCGGCCTGCGCCTTGGCGGTGTTCAGCTCCACCTCGAACAGCAACTGCTCGGGCACGGCCTCGCCGCGCTGCAGGTGGCGGTCGACCTCGCCCAGGCCGCGCGCCACCGCCTGCACCGTCGACGCGGCCACGAAGGCCGTGCTCGCGAGCTGGCCGATCACCTGCTGCACTAGCGGGTCTTCGCGCGGCGTGGCGCCGCTGCCGTGGCTGTAGACGCGCTTGCGCGGCTGCACGAAGGCCACGGCATCGCGCACGATGGCGCGTGCGATGCCCGCCAGCGTCGCCAGGTGCGTGAGCTGGAAATGCGCGGTGAGCGGCGTGGGCTGGTCGCGCACGTACAGCAGCACGTGCTCGGGCTTCACGCGCACCTGGCGAAAGCGCGTCGTGCCCGAGGCACTCAGGCGCTGGCCGAAGCCGCGCCAGTCGTCGACACGCTCGACGCCCACGGCCTCCGCCGGCACGAGCGCGATCACGCGGTCGCTGCTGCCGTCGTCGTTCAGGCGCTGGGCCGCGACCGAGATCCAGTCGGCGTAGAGCGTGCCGGTGCTGTAGAACTTGTCGCCGTCGAGGCGCCACGTGTCGGCGCTCTGCGCGTCGCGCGTGAGCGTGGTCTGCAGCGCGCCGAGCGCGCCTTCGCCGAGCTCGGTGGTGGCGTTGCCGAAGATCACGCCGTCGGCCGCCAGGCGCATCCAGGGGCCGTGCAGCGCAGGATCGATCTCGGCGAACAGGCGTTCGATGAAGCCGAAGTGCGCGCGAAGGATCTGTGGCAGGTTGGAGTCGGCCTCGCCGAGTTCGATCAGCAGGTCGTACAGCTGCTCGACCGAAGCGCCCAGGCCGCCGTGCGCGAGCGGCACGCGCAGTGCGCCGAAGCGGGCGGCCTTGAGCCAGGCCACCGGCGCGTAGGCCAGTTCGCGGTCGTTCTCGCGCTGCGCCGCGTGCTCGGCGATGCGCGCGAAGACGGGGCGGAAGCGCTCGGCGAGTTGCTGGGAAGAGGGTGCGAGCGTGGAAGGGCGGGCGAAGGCCGTGGGCGCGGCGGGGCGCGTCGGCGTGTCGTGGATGGATGCCATGGAGAGCCGGGCGGCCCCGAGGGCGCGCCGGAAAAAGAGCGATACAGGCGTGGGACTGTGCCCGCGCCATGCCGTCGCTGGGAAATACGCTTTTCGTGTTTTCTTATGCGCGGCGGGTGGGCGGCGCCGTTGCGTCAGAACTCGCCCTTCAGCCCCACGCGCACGCCCACCGATCCGCTCGCGCCGCTGACCCCGGCGGAGAGCGCCAGCGGCATGTCCGTCGCGAGGCGGTGCACGACGCTGGCACCCATCGCGGAGTGGCCCTTGTAGTTCGCCAGCTGCGCGGCCCAGCTGGTCTTGCCCGGTGCGGACGGCATCGGCGCGTCGCCCATCGCCATCGCCGCGGCCACGCCCTTGGCCGCGAAGCTGCGCGCTTCGGACACCGCGGCCGCCGTCAGCTGCTGGGCCTGCTGCAGGTTGACCGCGTCGGTGGGCAGCACGCCGGGTGCCACGTTGGCGATGCTGCGCGTCTGGCCGGTGGCGGCGTTGCCCACCGACACCGAGTTGTCGCGCGTGGCCACCGAGCCCTGACCGAGGGCGACCGAGTTCGATCCCGCGGCCAGCGTGTTGGCGCCCAGCGCCACCGCGTTGTTGCCGGTGGCGATGGCGTCGTTGCCGACGGCGGTCGTCGGATCGGCCAGCGCCTTCGCGCCCGCACCGATCGCCACCGAGCCCACGAAGCGCGCCTGCGCCCCGTTGCCGATCGCCGTGGTGTTGTCACCGTTGGCGGTGGCATTGGTGCCCAGCGCCGTGGCGCCCGTGCCGGTGGCCTGGGTGCCGGTGCCGCAGGTCACGTTGCCGCCGCTGAAGCTGCACAGGCCATTGGACAGCGCCTGGTTCATGACGCCCTGCAAGGCGGCGATCTGCTGCATCGTGAAGGTGTTGGCGGTGGTCAGCGCGCCTTGCTGCACCTGCTGCAGCTGGCCGACGTTGGCGGCATCGGTGGCGGCGACGCCCGCGCGCACGTTGCTCAACGTGGTGCCGGCGCCGCCGTTGGCGTTCAGCGCGACCTGGGCACCGCCCGCGCCGTATTGCACGGAGTTGTTCGCCACGCCCAGCGCCGTGTTGGCAGTGCCTTGCGCGGCGACGGCGGTGGCCTTGGCATCCGTGGCGCTGGCTTGCGCGCCCTGCGCCGCACCGAGGGCCGTGTTGGCGGTGCCCTGGGCCGTGGCTGCGGCTGTGGTCGCGGTGTTGGCCGTGCCCTGGGCGGCCGCCGCTGCGGCCTGCGCGGTGGCGACGCCCGCCTGCGCGGTTTGCGCGGCGTCCCTGGCGAGGACGGCCGTGCCATTGGCCGCGGAGGCCGCGGCCTGTGCGGTGTCCGCGGCCTGCCGCACGGTGTACAGCTGGCCGCCGTTGACGGCATCGGTGCTGGTGGCGTTCACCGCGCCGGCGCTCACGTTGACCAGGCCGCGCGTCTGTCCCGCGCTGCCGAAAGACACGGTGTTGGCCGATGTGGCGACCGAGTTCGCGCCGATGGCCACGCCGCCGTTCGCACCGTTCGCGACCCGGCTGCCCGAGCCGATCGCCACGCCGCCCGCGGCCAGTGCTGCGGCGCCCGAGGCTGTGTCGCTCGCGCCGCCGATGGCCGTGCTGCCGTTGCCGGAGGCCTGGGCGCCCTGTTGGGTGCCCAAAGCGCTGCCGATGGCGACCGCGGCGTTGCCCGATGCCTGTGCGCCGCTGCCGCCCGATGGGCCGTTGTTGCCGCAACAACCGTTGCTGCCTGTGGCTCCCGCGCCGAGTGCGATGGCCCCGCCCGCCGATGCCACGGCACCACGTCCTCCAGCGCCGCCTATGCCGCCTGCTTCGCTCGATCCGCCGGTCCCTCCGCCGCCGACGGCCGTTGCGCCGCCGGCGGTGGCGCTGGCACCGGTGCCACCCGAGCCACCGGTTCCGCCAGAGGTCGCGGACCCGCCATTGCCGCCCGCACCCAGTGCTGTCGCGCCGTCGAAGGCGGCCGAGGCTGCGCCGCCGCCGAGGCCGCCTGTTCCTGCCGAACTGCTCGTGCCTGCGCTGCCCGCATCGCCGTGCGTCAAGCCGGCCGCATGGACGCTGCCTGCGGCTAGCAAGGCCACGGCAGCCAAGTGCCGAAGGGCGCTGACGCGCGACGGTTGTCCATGGACACCGTGGATGTGGACGTGGATCGGCATGGACTCTTCCCCTGTGAAAGCAAACAAGACAAACGCGTCGAAGTGTGTCTTTTTGCCCTCGAAGGAGCCATCACCGAAAACTGGTACGAGCCCTCGCCGGGGTGCTAGATCGCCTTGACTTCGAAGTACGCCTCGTCCGTGTCGCCCAGGTCGCGAAAGCCTGCTGTGCGCGCGGCGTCGTAGGCCTTGACCCAGCGCGCGGCCAGCGCGATCTCACGCTTGGTGAGGTCGGTGTCGCTCGATTCGCTGGCGTTCTGGAAGGCGCGCATCGCCGGCAGCACGTCGGCGCCCAGCTGCTTTTCGAGTTCGCGCCGGAAGCGTTGCTCCGCGACCCTGACTGCGTCGGCCGACGAGTGGGGGTAATCGATCAGCTTGGCGGAAAAGGCGTCACGCGGTTCGTCCTCGGTGTCTTCGAGCGCGGCCGCAACGGCAGAGGGCTCGTGGAAGTTGAAGAGGGGCGAGGGCGGCGTTGCCGGCCGGGGGAAGAAGAGTTCAGCTTGGGTCATGGTTCACCCACGCGTTGGACTGGGATGCGTTCTTCGGCATGTGGATTCCTTGAGAATACTGTTTAAATGTACAGTATTGAATCCAGAATTCAAATGACAGATGGCGCGCATCTGGCGCGTGGAGCCCTCTGCTTTAATGGCGCCTTGCCGGGGGAGGGCCCGGGCTTGTGTCACTGAGGAAGGCGACGTGCAGATGGATTGGATGACCGTCCTGGGGACCGTCGGAGTGATCGTCCTCCAAGGGCTGTCATTCTGGTTCCTCTACTGGCTCTGGAAGAAGCTCCGTACGCCCAAGGCGCCCCGGGCGGGCGCTGCGCCCCTTGCGATCAAGGGCGGCGCGGTGCCCGTCGTGGCCACATTCACCGGCCTGCGCGGACTGCCGTGGGTGGCGCTGGCGACCAACAGCCTGAACCCTGTCTTGCGCATCGAAAGCGAGCAGCTGGTGTACCGCGTGCTGCGCCAGCGCGAGCGGCCCTTTGCGGACATCCGCCAGGTCGATGTGCGCGAGGCCTATGGCACCTTCAACCTGATCTTCGAGTTCCATGACGCGCGGCGGACTTGCGTGGCCAATGTGGGCACGGCGGCGCGCGGGGCGCAGGCGTTGTCGCTGCTGCCCGAGAGCGTGCCGCTCTCCGCCCGTGCGCGGGAGGCGTTGCGGCCAGCGGGCGCCTAGGCCGGGGCGTGACGGGTTCGTGCGGGGCATCGGCGCGGCTGGCGTCGATGACCTGTGCACTGCGAGGCATCGCTACTACCATCGCGTCCATGCGCCTCACCTTCCTCGCCAGCCTTCTCCTGATCGCCAGCGGCATGGCCCATGCCCAGCAGGTCTATAGATGCGGCAACCAGTACAGCGGTGAGCCGTGCGGCGGCAGCGGCGGCCGCGTGGTCGACGTGTCGCCGCCGGTGCGCAACCTCGAGGCGGCCGGTGCGTCCCAGGTGTTTCTCTGCGTGAGCAACAGTGGCGGGCGTTTCTGGTCGCCGAATCACTGCCGCGAGCGGGGCGCGCTGGTCGAGCGCATCGAGCCGGTCCCGGCAGGATTGCCGTGGGAGCAGCAGGTGGAGATGGCCGACCGGCAAACCCGGCAGGGCTATGCGGTCCAGCAACAAGCCGCGCAACAACGCGGTGCGACGTCACCGGGCGTGACGGGCACCAGTGGCGACACGTCGCGCTGTGCGCACTTCAACGAGCGGGTGGCCCACTACGACCGTTTGGCGCGGCAACCGCAGAGTGGCGCGACGCAATCCTGGATTGCGGAGCAACGCAAGGAGGCCCGGGATCAGCAGTTCAGGGCAAGGTGCTGAGGCCCGCGAAAAGCGGCTGCGCGTGAGGCCGTGAGGCCTGCGCTCGCAGGCGTCAACGGCCGGGGCCGAAATGATTCTGCGCAACGCACCGGCGCCCCCCGGATTGCACGGCATTGCAGGCGTTCTCGGCGGCAGCGTATTGCTGCTGGCGCGTCTGGCGTTCCGCGGCGATCTGGGCGGGTGTCACGCCGGGCTCGGTGGGGCAGTTGGCGGCGATCATGTCCAGCACCGTCTTCGTCATGAACATCACCGTTTCCTGGCTGGCGGTGATCGAGGCATTGGGTGCGACCTTCGTCGCGATGACCGACTGCTTCATGGCTTCGCAGGTCTGGCTGGAAAGGCGCGTTCCGACAGGGCGGCTGGCCGCGTTGGCCGTGCCCCCTGGCGACGAACCTCCGCCCGCGGCCGTGCTGCCACCCGACTCACCCGTCATCTGCCGCGCCGTCGTGGCCGCCAGCGGATGGTCGGGGAAGCGGCTCATCAAGGTGCGCTGCACTTCGCGCGCGCGGGCGCGGTCGCCCTGGGCGTTCAGCTCGTCGGCGCGGGCGAAGAGCTGGCCTGGGTTCATCGTCTGCAGGCTGGTTCGGAATTGCTGTTCGGCCTGGGCCGCCTGCTCGCGTTTGCGCTGCTGTTCGGCTTCGGCCGCGAGCCGGTTCTTTTCTGCTTCGGCGCGTGCGGCGGCCTCGCGGTCGCGCGGCAGGTTGACATCGATCCGGTTGCCCTCGGTGTCGATGCGCGCGCCTACCGACAGCACGCCCTTGTCGTAGCGGCCTTCCTCGGATAGCGACCCGTCGGCGCGGTACTCGCGGCCCTGCGCGGGCTTGCCGTCCACGCGCAGGCCTTCGAAGCGTGAGCCGTCGGCGCGCGTGAAGGTGCCCTGCACGGCGCCTGTGTCGGTCCAGCGGCCGACCAGGGTGGCGCCGTTCTTGAAGCCGTACGCGCCCGCGCCGACACGCTTGCCGTTCACATACTCGCCCACGAACCGGTCGCCGGTGGGGTGCAGGACGTCGAATGCCCCCTGCCTCTCGCCTTGCCGGTACTGGCCGCGCTGGATCTCGCCGCTGGAAAAGATCGTCGTGCCGGCGCCTTCTTCCTGGCCGTCCCGGGTCTGGCCGTAATAGACCCAGGTGGTGCCGTTCTTGCCATTGCCGCTCAGGGTATCGCCGGTGCCTGCATCGCGCACGCGGTTGCCGATGTCCTGTGCGCGGGGCTGGACGTCGGGTCGGGCGCCCAGCGCACGCTCGTTGCTGCGCTCCTCGCTGTTCAGCTCTGCCGTGAAGATGGCATCGGGTGTGACTTCCTTGCGATAGCCGAACAGCAGCGTGCGCGTGCCTTCGCCAATGGCAGCCTGCAGCCGCTCCAGGTAGCTCTTGGCGCGTGCGCAGGTCTTCTGCACGTTCAGCACGAAGCGGCAGCCGACATGCGCGGCGCAGAGATCGGCCTGGGTGACTGTGGCCTCGTCCTTGAGCTCGGCGCAGTTGGCGATCTCGGGATTGACTTGAGCCCGAGCGTCCGCAGGAACAGCCAGTACACAGGCCGAGAGGACGAGCACCGACAGGAAGTGGGTGGGGATCCGGATTGCGTGCAAGAGGCCATCCCGACCTCGGCGGTGGGAGGTGGCGTTAGGTTCTTGCGCGGTGGTCTTTATCGTCATGGCGTCATCCCCTCGATTTGAGACCAGCCGAATCTAGTCGCTCGATTTGCGAGCGAAATACCTCTTTTGTGGGAGTCCACGGAAACCAGTGGGCTGCGACTGCGCTGGCCAAGAAAAAGCCCGCACGACGGCGGGCAAGGGTGGTCCTGAGGAGAGGAGAGAAAAATTGGGCCACTGAACTCAGTCTGGTGGCCGATCTTCTCGATCAGCGCACCGAGGCATATTGGCTATTGCATGTTCCCCCGGTTGTATTGGTCAAGCCCACGCTGAAAAGCCGTTTTCCCGTTGTACGCCTGGTCATTCTCCCGAAAATATTGGGCAGCAGTCTGAAAGTCCTTGGCGCATTGCTTGTAATGGTTGGCCGCCATCGGTCGGCGATTCTTCTCAGCCTCATGAGCGGCAGTTTCACATTTTCTTTTGTTGTCCATGGATGTCGTCCAATTGCTGGCGAGTGCATGAGAGGAGACGAATGCCAGCAAGATAGCGAGAGAAAATCGAATCATGTGAACTCCTATAAAGCCCTGTTTTGTCAATGATGAATTGCAAGCGTTATTTCGCCTCAGGGTTCCCGCCGGATACGATTTGAGCGCTCCCTGGCTTCTTGAACGGACCCCGCTCCCCGGGTGTTGAATCGAACAAGGCACGTGGCGTGCGCGTCTTGGGCGCGCTTGAGCCTGGTGGCTGCGCAGTAATCTCTGTCGTCCTGTGTTCGCTCGCGCTGGCATTGCGCGCGCGTTGTCATGACGGCGCTGTCGAAGTCCCCGCATGCGCGCTGCGCTTCATTGGCGCTCGCAAGGGCGGCGTAAAGAAAAAGGCCGAATGCCAATAGCGGGCTCTTGTAATTCATCGACGTCTCCTCGTGGTGGAAGACCCGAATCTATCCATGCAATTTTGCAAACCAAATACCGCATTTGTGGGAGTCAACGGATACCGGTAGCACGGCAGCGATCACCTTTCGGAGGATGGCTGGGCAGTCTTGGGAGAGATCGGAGGGGGTGTACCGCGAGGGAGTGAGCAGGCGACGGGCGGGCTAAACCTACCGTCGCATCCATGGGCAGCAAGCGCGTCGACTTGACGGTAGCTCGCGCATGCGTGCTCTGTGCGTCGTCCTTCCGTCGGAGCAACGGCGCAAAAAAGTTGGAGCCGGAGGGGATTGAAGGACGAGCTACAGACCGCACCAGTACTTGATTCCCTACGTAGGCGTTCGAATTGTTCCCCCGTCTGTTCCCCCGCATTGAATGTGCTTGCTTTCGAAGCGATTTCAGGGCGAGTAGGTGCGCTGCGGGAGAGCACCAAGGCCGAATGTGATCCGGCCTGGGGGAACCCAATTGCTCGTGCGCCGTTGCTGCAAAGAACGGTGGCGCCTACGCTGCAGCTCCTTGTTCGTGCAGCCAGGTCGTCACGTCGCCGGCGCGCCAGCGCGTGCATCGCACGCCGTTCTTGATCGGCTGCGGGAAGTTGGCTGCGGCCATCTTCCGTCGAATCGTCGACCCGCCGAGGCCGGTGGGATGTTCAACGACGTCGATGCGCAAGAGTGCGTCGGGTATGAGAGCCGCCTGCCGGGTCTGGGCGGGTGGTACCCGGTGCTTTTGCGTCGGAGCCGGAAGTCGAGATTCACGGAGTTTAGTCAGCCGCGGTGGCGGCTTGAATCTTTTCCCACAGCTCGGCCGGCATGTTCACAGTGACCTACCTTCCGGCACTAGGCCGCCGTCGTTTCGGGTCGCCGCGGTTGCGTGGCAGGAGCTCTTGGAGCAGGTTCTTCATGTCGACGCTCTGCTGCGAGATGCTTCTGCGACGACCGCCCGTACGACAGCATCTCGACTAGCCTCGTAGCCGCCCGAAGGGCGGTGCCACCATCTTGATGCTGAAAATCAGCAGGAAACGGTCCGTGATCGCTACGAAAACGGGCGAGATTGGCCCGTTGATGCGAAAATCCTGCACATGCTCATCGAACTCTCTGTCGAAAACTATCGGTCCATTCGGGATCGACAAACCCTTTCTATGGTTGCAGCCCCGAAGTTAAAAAAGGGAATGCACGTAATGGAAGCGAACTTGTTGGGGGAGAAATTTCCTCCTCTTCTCAAGTTGGCCGTAATTTATGGACCTAATGCCTCCGGAAAGAGCACTCTGTTGCAAGCATTTCGTACGCTGCAAACGATTGCGGAACGGCAACCGACGGCTGCCTCGGAGCCGCTTCCCGTGGACGGATTTAGATTCGATGCAGCAACGAAAAATGCGCCCAGCCATTTCGATCTGCACTTTATTGTGAAAAGGACGCGCTATCAATTTCAGCTGTCGGCAACAAAAGATCGAGTTTTGTTTGAACGCTTGGTCGCTTTTCCCCGTGGTAGGGAGGAGCTAATGTATGAGCGAATTTATAAAGATGAAGATTACTTTTATTCCTATGGAGAGAAGCTCGAGGGAGGGGAGGAGCTTTTTCGTACCTGGGAGAAGTTAACTGGTCCTCGAGTGTTGTTTCTCGCCCAAGCGGTTGCAAATAGCAGCGAGAAGCTAGTTCAGCTAAAAACTCCGTACTCGTGGTTTACAGATGAGGTTGTCTCATTGCTAAGTGGTATGAGGGGGCTGATTCCTATATTTCAACGATTTTCATTTCGAAATTCTGCATATACTGATCAGCTCGCTGAGTTTTTGAGGGACATTGATGTGCCAATTTCAAAAATTGTTACTGAACACGTCGAGCCCTCAAGCGATGTCAAAAGATCGACCAGAGAAAGTGTCCGAGACTCTTCTCATAAAATGACACTTACGCACCTTACTGCATTAGGCGAAGCAGAATTTTCTTTTGAAGAACAATCGGAGGGGACTAGAAATTTGATAGGATTTTGGTTGCCTTGGTTTATGCGGGAAACAGCCGATTTTGGGTGGCGGGTTGTGATAGTTGACGAGCTTGATAGCAGTCTGCATCCCAAGCTTGTTGAGGCATTGGTCTCGCGGCACTTGGCGTCTGATGACGATGCACAGCTTATCTTCACCACACACGACACCCACTTGATGGATGCAAAAATGCTTCGTCGTGATCAAATATGGATAACTGAGCGTGACGCGGATGGTGCCACGAACTTGTACTCAGTTCACGACTTCGCTGGCCGTGAGGGCGAAGCTATTGAGAAAAGATACTTTGAGGGGCGTTACAGAGGATTGCCGATTCTTAAGGTGCAGTAATGCCTATCCCGAAAAAATCATTTGAACGGCGAGCAGCGAGGTTTAAGCAGCAACCAAGAGTTTTGGTTCTTTGCGAGGATGAAAAATCATCGCGAACATATCTGCGAGAGGCAGCGCGTCACTATCGCGTTATTGCTGAGGTAGAGCTTGCGCACTGCGGAAAAACTGATCCAACGAGCATAGTTCGAGAAGCTGTTTCCCGCAAAAGGAAGTTCGATACTGTTTACTGTGCTATAGACAGAGATACTCATAAGGGGTTCGACGAGGCTCTGAAAATGGCGAAAGATAATGGGATTGAGATGATCGTCTCTTACCCTTGTTATGAATTTTGGTTGCTTCTGCATTTTCACGAAAACAGATCGCCAGTCATGCGAGAAGGTGAGCTGTCGGCTGGAGATGTTTTATGTCGAACTATTAAAAAATACCCGCCGTTGGCGGGTTACGCGAAGGGTCGTGCTGAAGGGCTTTTTGATGATCTTTATGGCTATTTGGGTGATGCGCGCGCCAGAGCCACTAGAGTTTTGAAAATTGCTTGCGAAGAAGAAGAGATGAATCCTAGTACTCGAATTCACGAGTTGCTGGAAGTTTTTGAAGGTCTTCAGAAACCCTCTATGATTTAGAGGAATTCGTGCGAGTTTTGGGGGCTCGCGAGCGGTCACGACCGAAAAGACCGTGTTCAAGCATTCTGAGGGGTCAAGTGATTGAAGAAATCGCGGTGGCCCATTCCGCTCCAATTCAGGCGGCCAGCGCTGGAGCTGCGGCCAGTCGTACGGCCGTCGATCGCGCTGGTGGAGTAGGTGAGGTTCCCGCCGCATCTCAGCGGATCGTTCCGCGCTGCGAGTCGGTCGGGCGGCAGGTGGGCAGCTGGCAGTACTGGCGGCGCACCTCGGCCCTCGCGCGCCACAGCGCTGGAGACGCCGCCGAGGCCGTATGCGGTTCGGCCAGAGGGGGCCTAATTGCCTCCAGCGCCACTTATGCAAAGAGCGGTTGAAGCCTACGTTGCAACTCCTTGTTCCCGCAACCAGGTCGTCACGTCACCAGCGCGCCAGCGCGTGCATCGAGCGCCGCTCTTGATGGGCTGCGGGAAGTTGGCTGTGGCCATCTTTCGACGGATCGTCGATTCGCCAAGGCCGGTGAGATGTTCAACAACATCGATGCGCAAGAGTGCGTCGGGTATGAGAGCCGCCTGCAGGGCCTGGGCGGGTGGTCGACGGGGCCTTTGCGTCGGAGCCGAGGATGAAAGCTCACTGGGTTCATTCAGCTCGGTGGCGGCTTGAATCTTTGCCCACAATCCAGCAGGCACATTCACGGTGACCCACTTTCCGGCGCCAGTGCGTCGGTGGTTGGGATCGCTATGGTTGCATTGCCGCAGCTCTTGGAGCAGGTGCTTCATGCTGGCACCTCCCTGCACTTGCGAATCGAAGTCCGAGAAGAAGCAGGATGAGGAAGGCGAGCTCGATCACGAGGCGTTCACTTGGATCGGTTCAGTGGGCCAGCCCATGCGCTTGCGAAGCGCCAGCCGCAGAGGGGTGTAGTGGGCTTCTGCGGCTTCCTCGTCGTCGCCGTATTCGGCCACTACCACGCCATCGACGCAGATCCAGAACGGCGCAAACATGCTGCGTGCCAAGACTGTGGGCGAGCCGTCGCGATCGGTGACGAGAGAGCCCAGGGCGAAGGGCGCTTCGGATTGAGGCGTGTCGGCAACCGCTCGTTGCGCTTTCGCGGCTCCGAGTTGCTTGTGGAGCTCGAGGATGTGCTCAGCCTCGTCGAGATTGCTGCCCCAAAACCGTGTTGGCATCTCGCGCACGAATGTGGCGATGTCCTCCACGTACACAGTGCCGTCAGGTGCCTTCGATTCGATCGTGAACCCGGCGCGTGATGGCCGGTAGCAGAGGAGTTCCCAGCGCGGTGTAGCTAGGGCTGCTCCGGGTTGCACCAGGGGGGGCCTGCCGCAGAGTTGATTGAAGCGCTTACTGGCTTCTTCCTCGGTGTCGTACTCGGCGATGCAGTTGCCGTCGACGTACACCCCGTAGGGCGGCACCATGTCCATGCCGATTTGTTGCGCTGAGCTGGCGCTAGGGTACTGCGGCGCCTTCTTTGCGACGGGCCGTGATCGCGTGAGAGTGGATTGCATCTATCGCTCCAAGAGCCCGGGATGGGCTGTCGGAGCGATATTAAGCGCTTTGAATAATTAATTCAAGCGCTGCGCTTTATTTTGGCGCGGTCTCGACGCCCGCGTGTTGTCGAAAACGGCTTGGCGAAACCACTGCTATTACGCAGTCGACACCCCTAAGTTCATCTTCATCGAGGGCGAGGCGGTTGCCGGAGTAGACCACCTCGGCGGAGACGCGCCCGCCCTCGCGTCTTGCTCGGATTTCGATCAGTTTCTCCCCCTCGCGCGTCTCGAAGATGCAGTAGTCGCTATACATGGGGTCGCCGTTCCGCTCGATCACCAAGTACTGCCCATCACGGAGCGACCTAGCTGGGCCATCGCCTCGCACCAGAAGTGCATAGCCATCCTGCAAGCCCGATCCAAGAACGAATCCGCCCGCATGACTTGTGTCCACTACGAACTCCTCGCGGTCGACGCGCACTGAGCCCACTACGGGTATGGCATCGACATTCCCGCTGCGTCCTGCGATTTCAAAGCCGTGCTCCGGCACGCGCTTGTTTGTTCCTGGGGCCGGATGCGGCGTATCCATCCAGCCCCGAGGCTTTTCATGTGCCGCTTCCAACCGCCTTGCCATTTGATCGCCCATCTGGCGCGGCCGCCCTGTCTTTTGGTCGAGGGTTGAGTTCCTGATCTGACTTAGATAGACGGAACTGCTCCCTGTCTTCTCGGCAACGGACTCCAAGGTGCCATCCAGCGCGACGAGTAGTTCCAGGTTTTCGAGGCGGATCTCGCTGATTGTTTTCATGTCTGAGAGTGTCGGTGTGGGATATTAAGCGAAACAATATGCGCGGCGCTTCTATTTTCTATGCGATGCGCTTAACATTGAGGTATGAAACTTAGCGAATATGTCGATGCAGCCCGCGGCCGCCAGATGGCATTGGCTGCCGCGATCGGGGCTCAGCCGCAGCTTGTGTGGCAATGGTCACGGGGGATTCGGCGTGTGCCTGCCGAAAAGTGTCCCGCGATAGAGCGGGCCACAAACGGTGCAGTGCGCTGTGAAGAGTTGCGCCCCGACGTTGCCTGGGACGTGCTGCGCATGCAGGCTGGCGCCGCGCCCGTTGAAGAGAAGGCGGCTTGAAATGGAGCTCGCCAATATGCCAAGCCACCTCGCGGTGGAGTGGTTCGCCGCAGCGCGAGCCGAGTTGGTTGCAGCTTTCCAGGCGGCGGAGCGATCTTCGCCGCCGTCACTCAACCGCCAGTCGGGGCTGAAGGCGGAGGCGTTGGCCCGCGCCGCAGGCGATCGAGCAGATCGTTCATCTGCTGTCTCGTCGAATTTCGTAGTCCTGACGCGATGTGAAGGAACGGAAGCGCTAGCAACTGATTTGCCATTCCATCCGCCATTGCTTCGAACGACTTGGACAGCGTTTCTTTTTCGTCTGGCTTGTGCTCTGCGATCACGTTGGCTAGGTGCAGCACCGCTGCTTCCAAGCCGGTAAGGAGGGTGACGATGACTAGCAGCTGTTCGTCGTTCATCTTGTCTGCCCCTCTCAAGGATAGGCGTGTAGGAAATTCCATTCTGCCCCGGGGGGGGACGGACAGCCGCTGTCATAGCGCACCCCGCACGCGCCATGCGCGCCGCCGCGCTCCTACTGCGGACTCGGTGCTTTCGACCTCCAGGCGCCTGCCGGTGCATTCGATCTGCAGCGCGCCGCGCTCGACAGATAACTTTAACTGCGATGTCATCACGGTCGTGGTGAACCGGCCGACGCTAGTGGGATTGACGGCCATGGCGGTACGTGAGCTGCGATGCAAGACCGAGCCGTCGGGCAAGGGTAGGGCGGGCACGGCTTCGAAGCGAATGGGGCGGTGTGGTGTGTGCATGGGAATGAAGTCTCGACTTCGTATTCCTGAAAGACCAGCAAGACAGAGCACCACCTCTGCACGATCGCGTGCAGCACCTCCGCTCAGTTGGGCCCGCTGCAAGTTTGCGGGCGGTGCTGCATGAACGAGCAAGGTCTTCCGGCGCTGCGCGCGCGTCGCATTGCTGCAGCGGTGCTGCAGGCGGCTCAGCGCGAGTCCACCCAGGCGGCCATTGCCGCGGCCATGGGCGTATCAGAAAGCACGATCTCGCGCCTCCTGAGTGACCACCTCGACAAGTTCGCCAACGTACTGGCGCATGCCGGTCTGAAGGTCGTGGATTCCAGTTTCCGATGCGTTGACGCCCGCACGTTCCAGGCGTTCGAGGTCTTGTTCGAAAAAGCGATGCGACAGACCACGCCCGCCCGATTGATTTTTGAGGATGCAGACTGATGAGCACGAACACCAAGCCGCGCAGCCCGGCTGCGCAATCCATCCTGGCAGCCCAGATTCCCGACGCGCTTCTCCGCATCGAGGTTGTGAAGACCATTACGGGCTTGGGCGAGTCGACGATCCGCAGGAAGATGGCAGCAGCCGGCTTCCCGCAGCCGATCAAAGATGGGGCCCGCTGTACACGGTGGCGTGCGGGCGACGTGACGGCCTGGTTGCGCGAACGGGCGGGTGCAGCATGAGCACTGCCACCGCAGTGCTCGTTTGCGCCAAGGCCTGCCAGGATGCGCAGAAGCTCATCACGCAGATCAAGACCGGCGACGCACTGCCGGATGCTCTTCATGCGGCGCTCCAAGCGATTCGTGCGACAGGTGACGGAGACAGGCTGCGTGCATTTACGCGCCAGATCGCCAAGGCAATTGAGGGCGCTCGTTGATGCCGCGCACTGCCATCGCTTCGAGCGTGACCGTGACGGACAGGATGTTCGAGCAGCTGCGCACGCGCGCGGCGCGCGCCGGCCACACGATCTACAAACGCTTCGAAGATGGCCGGGACTGCTATCTGGCTACGTGCTGGGGGCAGTGCCGCCGATTCGAGAGGCTCGACCACCTGCAGATATTCGTAGATCTGGTGACTGGCGCCATCGATGCCAAGGTGCATGCGCACGAAGGGATTCGATGAGCAACGCGGCTATCGATTGGGCAGAGAAGCAACCCACTGGCAGCAGTGGCGCGCGACAACTCTTGGTGACATTGGCCAACGTGGCCAGCGATCGCCCATCCGTTTCGAGGTTCGGCAAGGAGTGGCCGGCGCTACACGCCTATCTGTCGATCGCCAGCATGTGCGAGCGCACCCTCCAAGATCGCAAGACCGTCATCGCGAACATCAAACGCCTGAAGGAAGCAGGCTTTATCAGGGCTGTCGGTACCGATGGTGCAACCAATCAGACCATCGTCTTCGTGCTGTGCATGGAAGCAGTACCAGAAGCGGGACCGGTCCCGACTTTGGCACCGGTACCTGCTTTGGTACAGGTTCCAACTTCGGGACCGGTGCCAGAAACGGGACCGGGACAGGTGCCGCAACTGGAACTGGCACCAGAAGCGGGACCGGTCCCAAATTTCCCGAGTACCAGTACCGTTTTTCCCGGTGACCAGTACCGTTTTTCCCTGCCACCGGTACCAAAAACGGGACACGAAACCCAAGAGAACCCAATAGAACCCAAGGAAGAAACCAAGAGCGGTTTGGCAACACAGTTGCCTGCGTGTCCACACAAGCTCTTGATCGAACTCTGGAAGCAGAAGGCTCCGGTCAACCCGGCACCGATTGCGTCACTGTGGAAAGGTAAGTCAGCTGATGCGATGCGCGCGCGCTGGGATTGGTTGATGACAGAGACCGACGACGCCGGCGTGCGCCTCGCTAGCACGGAAGCCGAAGCAATCGCGTGGTTCGCGGATTTTTTTACTCGGGTGGGCAAGTCCTCGTTCCTGACCGGCCACAACGACCGGAAGTTTCAGGCGTCGCTGCAGTGGGTCCTGAAGGCTGAGAACTTCACGAAGACCTTGCAGGGCAACTACGACAACCGTGGTGCTGCGAAAGCTCGCTCCACGCACACCGGCTTCGCTGACATCGACTACACGGAGGGCATGAATGCCGACGGATCAATTCCAGCCTGAGACCTCCGGCGTGCGTGAGCCGCTCAATTGCGAGGTCCACGGCACGTATATGGCCGTGGAGCGCGCCGGCCGCTTGTGGAAGAGGTGCCCCGCATGTGCCGCGGAGGAGGAGCAGCTTCGTGTCGCGCGAGAAGCCGAGGAACAGCAGAGGCAAGCGGATGCGCGAGCGGTGGCAGACCTTGCTCGTCGTCTCAGTCTTAGCGGCTTGGTTGGCAGGTTCTCGCGCGCGACGTTTGACACCTATACCGCGGATTTTCCCGTGCAGGCCGCGGCGCTGCAGGCGTGCCGCGTGTTCGCCGAGACGTTCAACGCCGATGCTGGCGGCGGGCTCTGGCTGATCGGGCCGCCTGGCACTGGCAAGACGCACCTTGGCTCGGCCATCGTCTCGCACGTCATTCGTCAACGTCTGCGGAGCGCCAGCATTCACGCCGTTCACCAGGTCATGAAGATGCTTCGTGAGAGCTTTGGACGAAAAGAGGGCGCAGGCTGGAATGAGCCTGAAACCGCGGACGAGCTCCTATACCGGCTCAGCAATCAATCACTACTGGTGCTCGATGAGATCGGTGTGACGCGTGATAGCGAGTGGCAACGCGAGCAATTGTTCGCCATCGTCGACGAGCGGTACCGACTAGAGCGGCCGACCGTCGTCATTTCGAACCTCGCTGTCGCAGATTTGAAGGCGGTGTTGGGGGATCGCGCGTACGACAGATTGCGCGAGGGTTCTCGCATCGTGCCGATGAGCTGGCCGAGTCATCGCGGGAGCCGTGCATGAGAGTTTTGAGTTTGATCGGAAACCAATCCAACTAGGAGTTCCATATGGATAGAGTCATTAACTACCCCGGGCAGGTGCCGCTCGAAACGGACCTGCTGCTCACAAACCAGTCGGTCATGGTGGGGCTGGCTAAGCTGAGCCAAGCCATCTTCGGCACCGGTGGCATGGCCACAGGCTTCGGCACTACGCAGACGGTCGTGCCGTCGCTGAACGTGCTCGTTGCTCCAGGCGAGATCTACAGCCAGCAGAACCTGGAGGCGACGGCCGTCAGCTCGCTGCCTCAGGACACGGCGCACCTGATCGTGAAGCAGGGTATCTTGCTGGATGCTGCGACCATCGCCATCGCGCCGCCGGGCACGCCGGGCTTCAGCATCAACTACCTGATCCAGGTTGGCTACCAGGACAGCGATAGCGGCTCGACCGTGCTGGCGTACTACAACGCCAGCAACCCGTCGGTGGCCTATTCGGGCCCAGCCAACTCCGGTGCCGCGCAGCCGACCGTGCGCAAGGGCATCGCCGTGGTCAGCGCAAAGCCAGGCACCGCGGCAACGACCGGCACGCAGACCACGCCGGCGCCGGACGCCGGCAAGCTCGGGCTCTTCGTGGTGACTGTCGCCAATGGTGCGTCGACCGTCGTGAACGCGAACATCAGCGTCTACCCGGCGGCGCCGCTGGTGGGCGCGCAGCCCATCACCAAGGGCCGCCTTCTTGGCGTGCAGGTCTTCACCGCGAGTGGAACCTACACGCCGACGCCTGGGATGACGTTCATCATCGGCGAAGCGCAGGCAGGCGGCGGCGCAGGGGGTGGTGCTGGCACGGCGTCCGCAGGCAATATCAGCTTGGGCGCGCCGGGTGGTGCCGGTGCCTATGGGCGCGGCCTTTTCACTGCCTCGGCGGTCGGAGCTTCGCAAGCGATCACGGTTGGCGCCAAGGGCGTGAAAGCGTCAGGCACCACAGGAGGCAATGGTAGTTCCAGTTCGATCGGTTCGCTCCTAACCGTGCCCGGCGGCATCGGTGGCGGCACGCTGAACAACCAGACGCCTCCAGCGGTGAACGGCAACGGCGTACCGACATCAGCGCCCACAGGCGCAAATCTCTATGGCGTGCGCGGCGCCGCTGGCAATCCGTCCTTTGGCGGCTCGGCTTCGGCTAACGGCGGCTTCGGAGGCAATGGCGGTGGCAGCCAGTTCGGTTTGGGCGCTGCAGGTCCCGCCGGGAATAACGCGGGCATCGACGCTGTCAACTATGGCGCCGGCGGCAGTGGCCTCGTGCTGAACAACTCTGGGGGGGCCGCTGCAGGCGGCGATGGCTTCGCCGGCATCGTGATTGTTTGGGAGTACGCATAAATGAAGACCTACGCACTGATGACGGCCGGCCGCGTCGTCGAAATCCTTCCCCCCGTGTTCAATGCGCTGGACAACGAGATCCCCATCCAGGAACGGTTTCATCCGGACTTCGTGGCAACGCTGGTGGAGTACGACCCTCTGAACCCGCCGGCCGAACCGCCGGAGCCGGAACCGGTGGTGGTTGTGCCCGCGGCAGTGACGATGCGGCAGGCCCGCCTGGCTCTGCTGGGCGCCGGAAAGCTGCAGGCCGTCAGCGACGCCATCGCCGCGCTGCCCAGCCCGCAAAAGGAGGCGGCCGAGATCGAGTGGGAGTTCGCCGCCTCGGTCGAGCGCGCATCGCCGTTCCTGGCCAGGCTTGCTGCACAGATCGATCTCGACGACGCCGCGCTCGACGCGCTGTTCGTTGCTGCGGCGCAGCTTTGACTTGGTGACCTCGATGCACATTGAAGGACAGGAAATGACATATGCACATATCGAAAGCGGCGTGGTCACTAACTTGATCGAACGCGAAGGCGATCTCAAATCATCGGGTACTTCAGCCGGGGCGACCATGGTTGAGGTCCCGGCGGGCGTGATGGTCGCGATCGGCTATCACTACGACGGCGAACACTTCACCGCACCTCGTGAGCTTTGCCTCATGTATGGATATGCAAGAGCCGCTGACTACCCGCCGGTGATCGAAAGGACGAGTGGTGTTTGAAGCATATTCTGTGGGCATCACGCTCCGGCTGAACAACCTTGTCTCCCCGCAGCTCGCGTTGCTGGCGCGCGACTTCGAGAAGATCGAAGCGCTGACGGTCGCCTACAAGAGCACGCTGCGCACCATCGGCGCAGAGGCGGCTGGTCTGCGCGCCATCGCGACTGCCTCGAACGCATCCGCCGTGGCCATGGACCGCGCCACGCGCAGCGCCTCGGTGCTGAATCAGCACATGGCGGCCCTGCGCGCCAACGCGGCGACCATGCCCCACTTGGCGGGCGCGGCTGCAGTTGGGGCCTCTGGAGGCGGCGGTGGGGCTGCTACGGCGGCTGCAGGCGCTGCAGCCGGTGGAGGCCGGCGCGATGGCCGCGGTGGTGGTGCTGGCGGCAACTGGAACAACACCGGGCTGCACGGCGGCAACATCCGCATGGGCCCCGGAGGCATCGGTGTTGGCTCCATGGGCTTCGGGGTGGGCGGTGCGATCGTGCCGCTGGCGACTACCGCAGCCACGGTGTACGTGGCGAATTCGATGTACCAGGCCGCAAAGGACTACGAAACCGCCTTCGTCCGCTTCAAGACCCTGAATCTTGGTGACGAGGTCAACAAGCAGGCCAGCGCCTTCGCGCGGGGCTCGCGCATTTTTGGTGTCTCCAGCAAGGACACCCTCGATACCGTGCGCGAGTCGGTCGGGATGCTGGGTTCTCTAGATTCAGCTAGGCAGGTCGCGCCGCTTATCGCTCAGCTCAACGCCGCGAACTCTGGGCTGTTCGCCGGAAAAATCGGAGTGATCGACAAGGGCGCTTCTCAAGCTATTTCACGTGTCAACGACATGCGCGGGCTGACCGATAGCCCGGCGGATTTCGCCAAGGGCTTGAACTTCGTGCAGCAACTCATCACCGGCTCTGGTGGTGCACTTGACTTTGCAGGGATTGAACAGTTCTATAAGAAGGGCGGAGCGGCTGCGAAGGGCCTCAGTGCTGAGGGCGTCATGCGCCTGATGACTGTGGCTCAAGAGCAGGGCGGTGCGACGACTGGTACTGCGATCATGTCCCTCTATCAGAACTTGGTAGCAGGTCGGACCACAAAGAAGACAATGGCGGCGCTGCAAGAGGCAGGGCTTGTGACTCTCGGAACGGTAGTCAGCGGTGCGGTCGGCTCGAAGCAAACTCGCTCGACACAGATCACCTCAATCAAAGATGAAAAGATGGCCCGGGAAGACCCTGGACTGTGGCTGATGACCTACGGCACCGCGGCAGCGAAGGCCGCGGGCGCGAAGACCGACTCTGAGGTCATCTCGTTCATGAACAGACTGTTGTCGAACCGAACCGGCAGCAACTTGGCCGCTACGTTTACGACGCAGCAAGGCCAAGTCATGCGCGATTTCAACATGACTAACCGAGCAATGAATGGTGAGCAAACCATCGAAGCTTGGAAGAAGTCCCTCACTGGAAAAGAGTCCGAATTCATTGCTGCGTGGACAGACTTCAAGACCAATTTTGGCATCACGATGTTGCCTGCGTTCTCGAATATCTTGACGAACTCGAGCACATTCATGCGTGGCGTTTCCTCGTTCATTGCCGACAACGAGAAGGCGGTGAACACGTTGGTCTCCGGTGTTGGTTGGCTCTACAAGCACTCGCCGCTCAATCCCCTCGGAAACATGATCAGTGGCTTGATCGGAGAGAAGCCGGAGACGTGGGGTAACGAGGCCAGGCGCGGATCGAAGCCGATGAACCCCGTTGGTGAATTCGCGTCCAACGGTGGCGGCGCGGCATTCGGCAACCCGACCATCCGCGGCGCGGCCCCGCAAATGGTGCAGGTTGAAAGCACGACGGTGCTGGACGGCAAGGTGTTGGCCCGCACGGTGTCGAACTACCAGGCCAAGGAACTGAGCCGGCCGAGCACCGGGCCGCGCACCGCCGACGGCCGCATGTCTCTTCGCGCATTCGACGTGTCTACAGGAGGTTGAAGATGCAATACCGAACCGCCGTGGATCTTGTGCGGTTTCAAGCAACTGCAGCAGCCCTTCTCTGTGAGGTAGAAGATCAGAAAGGGCAGTTGGCGGACTTGGCAGCAAGTCTCGTGGTTCAGACGGCTAGGGGCGCCACAAGCGGTCTACAGGTGGGTGACGCGGCGGAGGCTTTGCGCGAGCGCATCAAGGCCCTTGTTATTCCGTACGAGGCCGCGGCCGTGCGCTTACTGGGCGAAGCGCGGTGGGTTGGAGAGACCGACGTTGGCTACGTGCAAAGGATCGGCGGGTTGGACATCCAGTCAACCATGCGTCGCAACGGCCTTGTGCTGGTGTCATCGTAGATTTCTCACGCGCAGCGCTAGACGGTCCTCGCCGCCTTTCAGGTAGGCAACTCACGGCAGAATCGTTCCTTCTACGAGCATTCGAGGAGGAGAAGGGCTATGAAAGTTAGACGAGTCATCGCGATCACATCGCTGATCGTAGGGAGCGCAGCCACATACGCCCAAGGGCAGATCGTCGGAGTCGGAAGTATGTCTTGTGGCCACTGGAGCGAGGCGCGCTCCAAGCAGATGCGCACGGGCGCGGATAGCTGGACTATCAACGAAACGGTTTGGATGCAGGGCTTCCTTTCTGGGATGAATGCAATGCAGCTTGCGATGCCCGGAGGCAAGACGATCAATCTTCCAGATGCCGCTGCAGTACGAACGATGGTCGACAGCGCGTGTCGTGACGACCCTGCGCAGAACCTTGCCGGCGCGGGGATAGCGGCGATGGCCAAACTGGTAAGGCGATGAGCAAGCAACGGCCGGCCCTGAAACGAAAAGGAGGAGGGTGGAGGAAGAAAGTTCTGGGCCGCTTCGGGAGCTGGCGTTGTAGATCAACTCGCGGCACCTGGTCAGGGGTCGAGGTCATCCGAGCGATCTCATAGTTTAAAAATCCTTCATAGCGTTTCTAAACTGTTCAGGTTGCGCTCGCCCCTCTGTAGAACCTCTTTGTGGGCACGTTCAAATGCCTCGTTTCGAAACGGTTTCCGGCTTGGCTTCACACCCTGCATGTCCGAGGGACGCCGGACGCGGCCCCCTCCTAGAATCTCGCGACACCAACCAAGGGGCCGCGATGTCTGCTGATCTCGAACTCGAGCTGTACCGCCACCATCGTGCTGGTCTGGAGAAGTACACATACTTCCTGCTCGCGGCCGTTGGCGCGTGCATTGGGTTCGCCGCGACGCAGACTAAAGACGCAACCCTTACGCCACTACAGGTGCCGCTGGCCTTCGCAGTGGCATGTTGGGCGGCGAGCTTTTGGTGCGGCTGCGTGCACATCAACAGGGTGGCGTCGGTTGCAAACGTCAACATGGGCCTTCTGAAGCTGCGAGATGGCCGCGACCCGCTTGTGGGGCGCCATCCGGAAGGCATCGCCATCGGCGTAGAAGCGCTTACTGACATTGCCGAGAAGCACAACCGACTAGCAGTGCAGGCCGCCTCGTGGCAGTTCAGGTTCCTCATTCTGGGCGTCACTGCGTACTTGGGTTGGCACGTTCTCGAAATGTGGGGACGGACCCCCCACTAACCTCGTTCGCACAGTCGTAGAAGCCGCCTCAGGGCGGCTTTTGCGCTTTTTGGACGATTGCCAACGGCGACAACTGGACGAAGGTTGATGCGCAGCGGAAAGTAGCAGAGAGAGCGCAACTGAAGGCGGACGGCAAAGTTGCGCAAGTTGCGGGCGCAACCCCTAAAAGCGCCGAAGACGCAACTTTCGAGGCGTCCAGAGGAACGCGTCGACCGCGCGGTGCAGCTCGCTGAAGTCCGCCTTTTCCATGCTGTCGAAGTCGAGCGAGCGCGGGATCGCGTTGGGCTGACCGTCGAAGCCGGGCACCAGGTCGAAGTAGCCGGCGCCCATCACCGCCCAGTAGCGCAGCTTGTCCAGGTCGGTCCATGCCTCGGCGCGGTCCAGTAGGGTACCGACTCGCTGCCCGGTGACTTTAGAACCCAGTCTCGAGTGCGATGGACACAATCTCCACGATTTTCTTTTCGTACGCGCTTGCTATCTTGTTGAAGACCTTGAATCGCACCCTGACAGTGGACAGTCGTGTATCCGCATGATTCGCATTTTCTACATGCGCCTCGTAGCGGGTATCTGCAAACACAACCTCAAGTTTTGGCGCCACCCGCATTGGAGCCGCGGCGATGCACGTCCACACGCCTTGCTGATTGGGTGGATAGACGAACGGCCCAAGTGCGATCATCGCTTCCACTGGCAATGCGTCGCTTTCTTCGGCGGACTGTGCTGAAGCAACGTTGCCGCTCAAATTGCTGGTGTACCTCGCCCGATGGAATCGGAGAAAAGCGACTTCTTCTGCAATCACTTGGGAAGGCAGCATCCCGGTTGGACGAACGGTTGTGAATCCACTTTCAGGGACTCCGCCTCCAAGCGGAACACCACCATTGCCTGAGGAGGCAATGCATGAGAGAGCGAACAGGCCTTCAACTCCGAATCGGCAAAGCTCCTGCTTTTCAGGCGGACTCACTGCCGGCAGGATATCGAAGCGGAAGCTCAATCTCCCGACTGCCTCACCGGGGATGACCTCAAGAAAATCTGCAGACTCTGGCTTTACCTGCTCGTCGAGCAGCGCGAGTGCTGGGATCGAATACATGACAACAGGCACGGGCCCTTCCAGATCCATCAAGCATGGCGCGTAGTTAGAGTGTTTGGGATGGAAGTGGTAGTTGATTCGCCCGGTGGTATGGATGGTGATCGACTTGGTCTTTCGCTCCTCGACCGCGAGGTGGTTTGTCGGGCCCGCATGCCCATTTACTCCCGTCCGAGTCCATTTCACGCTCCCTTGGCCATTGCGCACCAAGTCGAGCTTTATCGACCCGTCGTGTGTAACGTTGACCGAGGCAAGATGGCGCACAACGCCGTTCTGCTGCAACAAGATTCTGGGCACCTTGGGCCTTCCAAGCTGAAATGGTGATCACACGAATTGTGGCCGGCAACCTTGGCGCTCGAACTGCCCGGCGCGGTCGTGAACACGCTAAAGGATCTGCTGGCGGGAAAGACCAGAGACTTCGGTGCGGAAGCCCGTGGCCACGGCGTCCAGCTTCAGTCCCTCTCACGGGGAATGGTCGCTCCTGATGGTGATCGGTCAGGCGGCCAAGCACAGTGCGCGCGCGGCCTTGCGTCACGACGCAGTAGCTTCATCAGCGCCGCACATAGCTCTTCGCGCCGGTGTCGCTCAAGCAGTACTGGCCACCACGTGGGCCCGTGCAGATGTTGTTCGAGCGGCATGAGCAATCGCCCCCGGCCGCTGCACGTTGAGGGGCGATCAGGTTGAGCGCCGGCGCGCCTAGCTCGGCCGAGCAGTTCTTCTTTGAGCCGCTGATCGATCCGTCATTGCAGATAAACAGCGCACCGTTGCACCGGGCGACTCCACCTTTCCCACCGGAACATGGATAGTTCGCTGAAGAGACTCCGCTGACGATCAGTGCTGCTGCGGCCAGAAGCACTTGTAGGCATCGCGTGCAGCTTCGTGCTCGGCCGCGGCGGCTCATCAACGGAAGGTGCGATTGACGTGCTTGGTGGCCATGACAAGCCACACGCCCACGGCAGCAATGCCAATGCTCAAGGCGAAGCCAGCCGCGCTTTCAGGAATCCACCAGGTGGGTAACGCGGGGTAGGCATCGGCCAGACTGCGCGTGACGGCGTTGGTGCTTCGCAGCTTGGCCGGCACCGCAATTGCCCGGAGGGCGAGCACCCCCCAGATTCCCACTATCGTGGCAAGCCCCCCAGCATTGAAGAGCGCCTTGCCCCACCCCCTGACCGCCTTGGGCTTTTCGAGCATCAGGATCGTCAACCATTCCATTCTCCTACCCCTAAATTCATGAATCTCCGATGAACCTCATTCTTTGGGATTCGCGACATGGACGCAATGAGGGTTGCCTCGCGCACCGTGATCTCTGTTCACCGTGTTGTCGTTCGAGCGGAAGCTTTTGCAGTTGCCGCTGATAAACGTGCGTCGCCGGCATCATCTGCAAGTGACACGCCGACTGGGTGACCCATGCCCTGGCGCGGCTTCAGATTTCCGTCGTTGTTGGGCGTGGGCGGCGCTAACGTGTGCTGGGTGTTGCCGCCGTTGACAAAACCCGGGCTATAGGAAGACTTACGTCTATGAGCAGAATTCGTTACCACCACGTTCAGGACGCTGATCCGCGCGAAGCACGTATTGCGCACCTCGAGGCCCAACTTTCCGAAGTGCGCCATTTGGTCTTGGACATGACAACGGATCCGTTTCCGCGACTTTTGAATGGGTTCTACCTCTGCGACAGCCGAGAAGCGGGAAGGCGGTGGGCTCACGAGTTGGTCGAAGAGATCATCGAACTCGCGAAGCCCGTCGAGGGGGCGTCGGGCGGGTTGACAAGAAGTGCCTATTGCCCTCTCTGTGGTGACGGTTCGTCGAGCCCCTATGCCAGTGGCTATACGCTGCCAGAAGGGCTTCGACGGCATCTAACGGGGTGGGGCAACACTTGGAAGTGCCGGGTAATGGAAGTCTCCGCAACCATCGCTCGAGCGCATTTCAATGGCAAATTTGCCGAGGCTGAAGCGGCTGCCGAGAAGGCGAGCCAAGACCGGCATCAAGAACGCGTTGCTGTAGAGCCCCTGTATTTGATCGACCCCAATCTTCCCGCAGTTCTTATCGATGACTCGGAGCCAAGATGGCGTCCTCATCGCAGGGCCGACGGCGAGGGGCCGCTAGGCATTGAATGGGCAGTGGAGCGTCTAGCAGGCATGGGCTTCGAGCGGATCGTCGATGGACGCGTCCACTCGTTCGTAAAGCGGCACGAGAATTCCGCGGGTGTGTTCGTGGTGTATGCGGATCCACGTACGTCTGGCGATATCTGCTTGCGTGTCTTTGGCCTTACGCCAAAAGGGAACCCATCAAAGAAGCTGCACACGACGACAGCTATTCGGGATTCGTGGAAGAACGGTCTTGCCGTCAAGCTTACCAAGCGCCTTGATGAGGGGACGGGGGCCGCTTGAAAGCCCCGGCAGTTGGTCGAAGCCTGGTCACGCGGTTGTGTCCGTCATGCCGGACTCCTCGCCCGGGCCCTTGGCAACCCAGGTGTGCAGGGCGGCTCCGGCCACGCGCTCCGGCCATAGCGATCGGTCTTCGGGCAGTCTCGAGCTCGACGTCTTTCATGTAGACCAGGTCGGAGAATGCTTTCTTGGCGCGCTGCCCGAAGAGCCGCTTCTTCTTTCTTGGTCGGCTTGCGAGTTGCCATGCTCGCGAGTGTTCCGGGCGCATGGCGAGGGGTCGAACCCTATAGGGGGTGCAGAATCCCCGTCTGGAGCGCAGGGATGTTCCTGCGCGGGAAGTTAGATCAGGAAGCCGAACACCATGACTGACGAATCGCCTGAGGACCTAGCCGCGCGTGCGGTGCACAGTTCAGCGGAAGCGGCGACAGCAATCCTCAACAAGATGGGAGACCTTCCCCCATTCGGGATCGCCTTCTTCGCGGACGGAAGGCGCCAACTCGTTGCGCCATTCGAGGCGGCGGAAACAGCTGAGCAAGCCACGCACGAGTCGCTTCGAACCCAAGTCGCCAAACAGCTCGAAGCCGTTGTTCGCCAGCGTGATGACGTTGTCGCTGTGACTACCATCCTGGCCGACGATGGCCCTGCGAAGGTCTACATCCAGTTGGAAACGCGCGCATCGTTGGCCGCACCGTTCGCCTTTCCGGTCACATTGTGCGACGGGACACGCGACCTCGAGGACCCGCATGTCTTCGAACAGCTGATCGCCGCACCGATCTTTCCTCGATAAAAAAGCCCGCTCGGGCGAACCCGGCGGGCGAATCACCCGCAAGGTAGCAGGCGAGGAGACAACGGTCCGGCAAAGGCGCCGAGGGGAATGTTCTCGCAGGTCGGCCGAGTGGCGAATCCCTACAAGGGGATGGCGGCTGGCGTTCGACGCAAAGGCTCCCGCTCCTAGGCATGTAAAGTAAGAGACTGCGACACATTCAAGAACAGCGCCCGTGACCATCCACGTTTCCCCAGGCAAGCTTCATTGGAACTACTTCCTGGCGCTTGAGCGCGACCTAGAGGTCATGACGCGCTACGTGGAATTTGACGACAGGAATCAAGACGTCTTCTCCATCGAGTTGGCACACCTACTCTTTGCAGCGGCATCTGAGGTCGATGTGGTCGCAAAGCTGCTCTGTGAGGTCGTCCACCCCGGGGCCCGACCAGGCAATATCAACGACTACCGGGATATCTTGCTTGCGGCTCTTCCCGACCTGCCCAACGACCAAATAGTCATTGCGCGCTATGGGATGCGCTTCAAGCCGTGGGACAACTGGGGCCACCCTGGCCCATCTGCGCCTGGTCAACCTGTTCCGCCACCCGCCAACCCGTTCTGGTGGCGGAGCTACAACAATGTCAAACATCAGCGCGACGCACACTTTCACGAGGCGACTCTGAAGCATGCACTGAACGCCCTTGGGGCACTGCTCATTTTGATTTATCACTTGTACGCCAGGACGATCGACCCGTCCGTCAAGGTTGCGTCTGCGAAAGTCACGACAGGCGAAATGGTGCCGAAATCGACGCTACTGAAGCTTGACGGCGACTACTACTATGCGACTCTGGTCGCTTGATCTATAGGCAGACACATGGAGTACTTGGAGGCGGCCGGAAAGATACTCGCGCTGCCGGGTGCCTTAGCGACGATTGTGGGAATCGTTTGGCAGTTCAGGCGGTGGCAGCGGCCGCTCGACGTTGAGCCGAAATTTAGTGTCCGATTTGGCGAGGATGCGCACGAGACCATCGGTACGACCATCACCAACAGGAGCAAGGTGCCCGTCTACGTCGTGGAGTGCTATGCGAAGCAAGCGTACTCACGGCCTTATGTATGGCGACGGCATCTTGAGCACCCGTTGGCGCGACCCACGTTCTATCAGGTCTTTCGCTATCGAGCCGTCGTGTTTGACCTCATGAAGGACAAGCCGCTCAAGCTCGAGGCGTACCAGCCCGTTACGTTGAGCCACCGCGTTGGGAGCAATATGCTAAGCCGTTTCGATGGCCCGCTCCTTCAAGTCGAGGTCACTCTTTCAACGGGCAAGCGAATGCTAAGCAAGAAACTCCGGATTAGAGGAGGCGATATGCCCCATCTGAGAGATCGATCCCGTTGAGATGGCGAGCAAGTCCGTCCTACAGCGGGCTCGTGGCAACGGAGCATGCTTGTCGCTCGCGATAACATCATTCAACTCGCTTGGAAGCCCGATGATCTTGACCCTCGACATCCACAAAGATGTGCCTGGCATTTACACCGCTCGGCTGCTGAACGCCGGTGCACTGGTTACTGACCCGCGCGAGCACAACTCAATCGAGGCTGCCATAGCTGGCGAGGCAAGCGATGTACCGGACGGCCAACAACGATGGAGCGCCACCGGTAGCCCTTGCTGGGCATCGAGCAGGACACCCAGCAGGTTGTAGTGCGCGGCTTTTGAAATTGGGCGCGCAGTGGACAATGGGTTCATGCAATCCACTCGATACATTCTTCTGGCCGTCATGCTGGCTGCTACGGGCTTGGCTTGGGCCGAGTCGGCTATTGGCGGTATCGGTGTCGTGAAATGCGATGTCTGGCTACAGGTCCGGAAGACACCGCAGCAGGACAACGAGGTCCTCACGGAAGCGATGGTGCAGTCCTGGGTGCAGGGCTATCTGTCGAGCAGGAACTCGGATGGCTCCGAAGACAAGATGGTTTTAGCGGTGCCCAATCACAAGTTAATCAATAGGGTCTTGGACACGGTGTGTGCAAAAAATCCAGAGGCGCCAATCCACGCCGTCGCATACGACTTTGCGAACTCTGCGATGGAGTTGTACCAAAACAAGAAGCGCAAGTAACCAGATTTCATTGCAGCGGCACCTCGGTGTCATCCGCGGCCACCATCACGCCAGGCGTGTTCTCGGCCACTTCGATAGAAGCGCCCGTGTGCCTGATCAGTTCGAGAGATCGCGCACGCAGCGAGTGGGCTTGAGGTTGCTGCGTAGCGTCACATGGTTGACCCCGGAAACACTGTACGAATTGGCGGTCGTGACCGACGGCGGATTCCCCTGGGGTTGCGGGTCCGCCAGCCAATAGAAGATCGACGGGTCGTCGCTTCCAAAATACCGCGTCAGCAGCGTGCGGCCCATTGGCTGGCTGCAGTCCAACACTTCGCACAATCCCGGCAGATACCAATCCGAATAGCCGCCAGCGGAACTGCTGGTGCAGGTCTTCGCCGCCGAGGACTGGCCCTGAAACAGGGCGACGAGGGCCTGTGTCGTCGCCCGTCCGTCGCCGTAGGGCACGCCGGTGGTCGACCCATCCGGGCCCCATATTTCTCCGTTCGAGGCGGGCGACAGGGCCAGCACCTTGCCGCCAACGCTGCCGGTTGGAGCCGTGGTGTCGTCCAGGTTGAAGACATAGCCCGCTTGGTACACGCTTCCATAGCTCAGGATGTGGATGTCGGTGATCGAGAGGTTGGTGTTGTCGCCCGCGACACGCAGCGTGGACGGCGCGGGTGCCACGACCAGCGCCGCCGCCGTGGGCGTCAGGCCGGGCGACACGGTGACCTGGCAGCTGCCGCCGGATGGCAACACGCCGCCGCAGTTCGTGGAATACGAGGCTTCGGCGGGCAACGCCGGCGAGACAGCCGCCGTGAGCCCCTTGGCATCGTGGAGCCCCGTATTCGTGATGGTGATCGTGCGCATCGCGCCTGTAAGTGCTGCATTCAGTCGCGGGTTGTTTGCTGACAGCGCGAGCCTGTCGACGCTGGGCACGAGGGTCGTTGTTTGTGCTGCTGGCGGCGGAGTAACGGCCGGTGGCGGTGCAGCCGGCGGCTCAGGAGGCGGTGGGGGCGGCGGGATGTCTGGAGTAGGCGCCACGGCGATGGGGGCAAATGGCGCGCCCCCGCCACTACCGCCTCCGCAGGCGAAAAGGATTGCGGGCAGCATTGCGCTCAGCATGAGGCGCGATATTGGGTTGAGCTTGAGCTGCACCCGAAGGCTGAGGCCCGCGGCGCGGGAAGCAGATGACATGAGAAGACCCCTCCAAGGACGCGCGATCCTAGGTGGGCGTTCCATCGAGCGCATTGGACTAAAGTCCTATGTGGCTGCCTTCAGCTACTTGAGCGGAGTCGACCCGTTGTTGAAGGGCGAGACAACGAAGTGCAGCTTCTGCTCGGCACCGTGAAGAACGACCGGGCGCTGCTGGCTCAATAGCCGCCAACAACGACTTGACTTCCGTCAGCGCGTACTCGAGGCCGGCTCTGTTTTCAGGGTGCTGACAGTTCAATGCTCGCGGTGTGTCATTGAATCTTGTTGCGTATCGAGCCCGTCAGGCCATTGGGCGTCAGATTACGGTCCAGGCACTTCATGCTTTCCCCCGGATCAAAGCTGTTCACACAACGCATGTTCGATGAGGTCTTGTAGCAAGGCCGCCTATCGTCACACGCCTTATCGAAACCGGTGAGTGCCTGCAGCATGCTTTTAACTGGGCGGGTCGTGTACTGGGACATATAGGTCTCTGCAGCGTAGGAGCCAAATCGTCCGAACTCGGAATTGCCCATCTGATAGATTGCTGGATTCCAGGAGGTGCTGCCGCTCAGCACCAGCACGATGTCAACTTGAAATTGCCCACAGTCCTGGCCTTGGGGGGATCGCTGCCGACAAGCGATATAAGCCCCTTCGATGGCTGCAGCCGGGGTGTTGGCGCAGGCGCCGCCCCACCAAGCGCTGTGTATTTGGACCACGGCGCCCCATGCCGGACCGATGCACTCGCGGCCTGCGAGGAGTTTGTAGCTACCAGCGGTCATAGAGCGGTCCTTCGCCCGAGCAGTTTGTACCCGCGCCACCGCCTCTTGTCCGCTAAGGGCAGAAACCATGATTGGCGCATACTCTTCTTGTCCGGTTCCGGTTTCAACAACGAAATAGACGTTGCCGGGTTCCATGTCGGACGGCCAGATAGGGCGCGCGCCGCTACTGGCATTTGTCGCAGGGCTCCCGGCCTTGAGGCGGTTTCTGCTGTTATCCGGGGGCACGGAATTGGCCCCGCTCGCCTGAACCGTTGGGCGTTCAAGAGCATTCAAAGGGTCGCAGTTTCTGCCTCTGGCTCGCTTGCACTCTGCTGAAAGTTGGCGATACGAGTCTAGAAATTCTTTCTTGTGGGCCTCGGTGGCTTTTCCGCAGCCTCGGTTGGCGTATGCGTACAACTTCGCCGCACGCTCGGTGTTTACCTCCAGGGTATTCGGAAGGCTGTTCATTCCTTCCAAATCTTTCGCCATGACTTCGCAGCCGTGAGGCGACGCAATGGAAGTGTCACTTGAGGGGGATGCGTGACCCGGTGAGCCGACCCAAAGCAAGACTGCGAGCGCAAAGAGGTGATTGACCCTCATCCTTATCTCCTCCAACTAGGAATGGCCAAATCTAGTGGAAGGTCTTGCAGACCCAATACCCCATTTGTGGGAGCCCACGGAACCCGGTGGCGACGGATCGGCGCCCACGAAAAAGCCGCCCGGAGACGGTGAGCTCCGAACAAGGTGTCGCAGATCATCCTGTATGGGTGGTGGTAGCGGGCCGGGAGGGCGCCGTGGATATAGTCGTACTGAACAAGCACTCAGCAAGGCACCATGGATCTCTCGCTCCTCAGCTTCATCGTCGGCACAATCATCGCGCTCGTCGGTCTTTCGATACCTATTGCCGCCCTTGAGGAGAGCAAGCGCGACAACCTGGTTCGTTTCTGGAAGCGATGGATAAAGATCGTCTTTTTGATCGTGCTCGTCGTCAACTCCACCTTCGGCATTTGGCTGTTCTGGCACTCCACCACTGGACCTACACGTGGTGAAGTGCTGGTCCTGTTGATGCACATATTCAACTTGTTCGGAGTGCCGTTCATTCTGTTCATGACAGCGATGGACAACGTGCTCGACGTGCGGAATGCAAAGAGGAGCGAGCTGGAGGAGAAGGTCAGGAACCTCGAGCTTCAGGTCCAAGCATTGACCTCGTTCAAAGCACTCCCTTCTGCGGCGACAAGCGTCAGCAAGCCAATCTGATTCCGACATCGGATCGCAGATCAACGAGTGCCCATGAAAAAGCCGCCTCAAGGGCGGCTGTGCGAGATCAGCTTCGAGTTGTTCGACACCGGGCCCGTCGAGGCCTGAGCTACCCGCGCTGCCGCCACGGACCCGGGCAGCGAGACTTCCATGGGCCGGACGCCTTCAGGTGGAGCGTTTGGGCGCGGGCCGCGTGCTGACGCTCCACGAACTCCGCGGGCTCGAACTTCAAGATGACGTGGGCGATCTGTGCCATGTGCTTCGGGTCGACGTTGCGCGCGAGCGGATAGAGCTGGTAGCAGATCATGGTCAGCCAGTCGCCATCGACTGCGCCGTTGCACAGGTCATAGAACTCGTCCATGAACTCGTGCCACCAAGCCTCCTCATCGGTCAGGGCTTGGCCGGCGATCACGATGGGGCTGGCGGGCTTCCACATGTGCGAATGCCGTTGTGCGAACGCAGGAGCGAAACCTCGCGAAATCGAGTTGGCATGCCCGTCAGCGGGGGAGGTTGACCCCTCACAGGATCCAACGTCCATGCGGTTTTTCGGGCGAACCGTTCCGCATTGACTGAAATTTGTCTCCTCTGTGCGTCGGCAAAAGCGGAACGGCTAGGAGGGCTCAGCATCTGAGCTGCATAATGGGAAAAAACAGTGGACGCAATGTTCTCTGTTACAAATATGATTTTCAATCGGCCCGCTTCAAAATCCGCCGCTTTGTTCGACCAGATAGGCGAGCTCTTGCTCATGAACGCAAAGCCCGATGCGCTTGCGCTGGCGCGGTTGCGCCGCGACGCAAGCGCAGTGCTCAAAACGAATGAAGTCGCCTCGGGGTACATTCTTTTGTCGGCAGTCGCTGCGTTGGAATGGGACGTCGAGGGTGCTAAGGTGCACGTTGATTCGGCATTGAAGCTCGATAGGTCTGTTTGGGCTCTGGTCAACTCAATCGTCACGTTCAATCTGATCATGCGTCCCGACTTGGCGGCTGGGCTCGCAGACGCTGTATCGACCCAGGCCCCTTCGGACCCCCAAGCGGTGAATCACGCTGCAGCCGTTTATGTGGCTCTCGGTAGGGTCTCAGATGCGGCGCGACTTCAGAAGCGTTGCATCGAGTTGAACCCAGAGGCGGGATTTGACACGAACGCTGGTGAGCTGCTCGCCGCTTTGGGGCGTGCCGACGTGTCGGAGGACTGGCTTGGAAGCGAGTTGTTAACTGCTAGACAAGTTCTGATTGACTCAAGAGTTCGTACGCGGTCGCTTAGTTATGAAGATCTGGACGATCCGGATGGTGCACCGTTTATATCGATGGCGCTTGAGTTTTTTGGAGACATCGAGCAGGAATTCCGGCTAGAGGACGAACTCGCGCAGCGACTCGCTCGAGATGATCGGTGGAACCCAAGTCGCCTTGCTGTGCAAATTCACTACCTTTCCGCAGAAGAAGATGCCCTCATCGCCTGCTGAGCTATTGCAACTGTCGAAGGATTTATTTGCGCTGAAGAAAGATGAGACATGGCAGCGATGCGTGATCTCTCGGGCGTACTACGCTACTCTTCACGCAACGGATGCAACCTTTCCGAAGACGGAAGAGAGTGTCCGCATCGATGGTGAATCCTCTCACGCTGAGATCATCGGTCGGGCCGTGGTGTATGGAAAATCTATTCAGCCAGGTCGAACGAACGCCAATCAGATTGCTCAAGCGTTGCCGCGCCTCAGAAGATTTCGAAATTTCGCGGACTATCGCCTTGAAGACTCATTGTCTGAGCGAGAGTATTCTGATGTTTTGCTGCGTGCTGAGCGCGTATTGAATCTTTGCACTGATGTCGAGCGTCTGAGAGCGGCAGCGCTCGAGTCGCCTAAAGCTGGCGACGCGTGTGCGGCGCTGGTCCCTGTGGCTCAGGAGCCTAGCCAAGTCCAGGATGGTCCGCCACCACTTAGGCCTTCACTCAAGCGGGTAAAGTGACCGATGCCATCGGGGGGGAGCTGTGCGAGGCATAGCTCGATGCCCCGGTTTTGAGCATTCGGCGGGCTTTGTGGGCTAGTACTCCGCCGAGAAGCTATGCCGGTTGGCGAGCCGATCCCGAAGGCGCAGATGCGCTTTTTCAGGCCTGGCGGCGCCGGCGGGGCAGTCGACTAGCTAGAAAACAAAAAGGCCCGCAATGCGGGCCTTTTGTGTGTGGGAGTAGAGTTACTGAGCGAATAGCTCTTCCATGGCATGAATGAGCTTCGTCTTCTCGGCTTCTGGCCACTCATTGAAGACGGCATCGCATGGCGCGGCCGGCCCCGCACCCTGTGCGGCAGCCTTCTCCATCGCCAGCTTTAGAGCTTCGTCGTTGGCTGCGACGTTTGTGAAAGTCACAGACGGATTCGTGTTTGCCATGATTTTGCCCCTTTGCATGAACTGCGGGATTAGCTCAGATAGTGGCCTATCCGCCACCAAATTGCTATCACCACTTCGAAAATTGAGGAACCTTACAGCTCCGCCGGTGTGCATATCCGAACTTTTGGCTGTTTCAACAGCGGTTCGTGCGCACTTGTTTGCACTCCAGCACCCGGCCGCCGCATAGGAGCCGGTCCCGGCAAAGCTGGCGTCCGATAGCGAGATCTCGTGACCGTATTCGTAAATGACCTGACCGGAGCCGACAGCAATGGTCGAAATCGCCATGCCATTCACCTTGAGACTACCCCAGTCGACTTTCTCACCCTTGTAAGACGCTTTCGCGAAAGCAAGCTTCCAAGAGTCGATCACCTCTGCGTTACCCGCAAACATGACTACGAAATCGTTGAACCGAACTAGCTTCTCGTAGCCGCTGTCATCTAACAGCAACTGGTTTGCATACCCAAAAGGGCGTAGGTCCCAGGTCCATCGAGAATCGCAAGCCACATCACCGGCACGGCTATCACGTACGTTTGTCGTCATCTTTTTGTTTATCTCCTGCTCCGTCAAGATCATATGTGACCTTTGGTTACGGAGGCAAGAAGGAGGCCGTGAAACTTTGCTGGCTTTTTTGCAAAGCCATTGATTATACGAACAGCAAGCACGTCGGAACGCCTGAAATGTCCCTGGGGACTGCGCGTGAGGCGTCGGAGCCCAAGGATGGGGGCTGGACGGCTTGAATGGCGAGAGCGATCGCGGACGTCATGGCGACGTCGCCAAGATCACTCGGTGGCTGTAAGGACGCTACGCCCTGGGGGATCGAGTGGAGCATCTGCCCCGAGGCGTCGTCAGATCTCATTGCCTATGGTCTTACCTCGAGACATCACGCCGCTCGCAGAGGAATCACCTTTGCTCCCTGGCGCAGCTCGTCGAGATGGTCGGCCCATAGCTGCATCATCTTTCGGCGCTTGACCACGAACTCCGCGCGATCGTAGGCGGCGCCGAGAGGCCCACTTTTCCCGTGCGCGAGCTGCGCCTCGATGACCTCGGGCTCGACGTCCATCTGCTCAACCATGATCGTGCGAGCCATCGCTCGGAAACCGTGAGCTGTCATCTCGGTGTTGTCAAAGCCCATGCGGCGCAGAGCCGTGTTCACAGTGTTGTCGCTCATAGGCCGCTCGCCGGTCAGCAGGCTCGGGAAAACGTACAGGCCGTGGCCAGTGAGTGGCTTGAGGTCGACAAGGACCTCGACGGCCTGCATTGGCAGCGGCACCAGGTGCGGGCGTCCGTTGATCTTGGCGGTCTTCGTGCGCTTCATGTCCGCCGCCGGGATCGTCCATAGCGCTTTCTCGAGGTCGAGATCCGACCAGCGCATTTGCCGGATGTTGCCGGGCCGCTGAAAGAGGAGGGCGGAGAGGTGCAGTGCCGCTCGCGTCGCAGGCTGGCCAGCGTATGCGGCGATTGCGCGCATCAGCTCGCCGGCCTTCACTGGCTCCAGCACCGCGGCCATGTGCTTGACCTGCACCGGCACCAGCGCGCCTTGCAGATCGGGCGCTGGGTTGCTGGTGCACCGGCCGGTGGCAATGCCGTGGCGGAACACCTGGCCGGACCATTGGCGCAACGTGTGGGCGGTTTCATGCGCGCCGCGAGCCTCGACGCGACGTAGGACCTGCAGCAGCATCGGCGCCGTGATGCTGGATAGGGGCAGGCTGCCGAGCCAGGGGAGCGCATCCTTCTCCATGATGGAGAGCCAGCGCTCCGCGTACCGCGGGCTCCACGCCGAACTCTTGGTCTTGTGATACTCCCGCGCCACCGCCTCGAAGCTGGCGTCGGTGTCGACCTTGCGCTCGAGCTTCTCAAGCTGCCGGCGCTGCGCGGGGTCTATGCCTTGCTGTTGAATCTTGCGGGCGTCGTCGCGGCCGGTGCGCGCGGCCTTGAGCGTCACCTCGGGATAGCTGCCCAGTGCCAGGCGCTTTTCCTTGCCATCGAAGCGGTACTTCCAGAACCATCGCCTCGAGCCGCTGGGCTCGATCTGCAGATAGAGGCCGCCGGAGTCGGCGAGGCGCAGCCGCAGCTTGTCGGCAGGGCAGAGGGTCTTCTTGCAGGCGGTGTCGGTGAGCATGGGGGAACAATTTCGGCGACTGGTGCTGAAACTGTACCCGTTCCCCCGTTTGTTCCCCCAAATTGGAGGAATCTCAGCGGTTTTTCGTGGCTGCTCGTGAAGCAATACCGCTGGCCTCTTCAGAGGAGAAATGGCGGTTCACGGTTCTTTGTGGGGGAACGTGGAGCCAAGAAATGGCCTGCCCGGAGGGGATCGAACCCCCGACAACCTGCTTAGAAGGCAGGTGCTCTATCCAACTGAGCTACGGGCAGATTCCGGTCGAGAAGCGAGGGCCGGAGCCTTCGGTCCTCGGGCCGCAAGCGGTGCGGCAACAGACCCGAAAAATCAACGGTCTGGACGCTTCTGCCTCTGACCGGGGAAGCGCGGATTCTACCTACATCCCTCCATGCACGACGCCTTCGGCGGCGGTCGTTGAGAGGGCGAAAGGGCGGGGTCGGCGCGGGACGACACCCTGGCGGTCTCGGCGGCCTGCTTCGACACGAGCTGCTTCTTGCCGCAGGTGCTGCACCGGTAGAACCTGAGGGCCGGCAGCATCCTCATCCAGGTTCGCCGCTCGATGCGGCGAAGGCCGGCCAGGCCGCAGGAACATCGGAGAAACAGATTCAGCAGCATCACAGAAGAGTTCAAACCGGGAAGGTGTCGACACTCTTTCCCCGACGCTGCTTCGCGGTTTGCGCAACCGTGAAGCACCCGCGTTCGATTCTGTGGGGGCGCAAGGTATGCAGCGAAAGGGCTGCACGCGCAACAGATTGCTAAGGAGGGCGTTTCGACCGTCCGATGCCTTTGCGGATCGCTGGGGCGGAGGGGGCGTCAGACGTTTTCCGAGCGGTACTTCCAGACCGCGTCGTTCACCGCGCGTTCGGACGCCAGTTGCTTCTTTCCGCAGGCGCTGCATTGGTAGAAGCGCAGGCTCGAGAAGAGTCGCATCCATGGCCGGCGCTCGATGCGTGCGAGATGCCTGAGGCCGCAAGAACAGCGGGAAAAGTAATTCAGCATCGGAAAAGGGTCCAGGGGTGAGGGTTCTGCGGTGACGTCCATCCCTGACTCAGCTCTTCGGCTTTGTAAACGCGATTCCGCTTACTTTGTAAACACGATCACGATTGGCTCGATTCTGCGTGAGCGCCGAGGGCCTCGCGGGTAGTTCCTTAAGAAAAAGGTTGTCTTGACGGTGTAACAACAAGGCAGCGGCGTTGCCCGATGTACGGAAAGCCGTGGGTCGTGCTACGAAACGTCTAAAGGGGCGTGAGATTCGCGGTGATCGCGACCGGCCCGGAAAAGAAAAAAGCCTGCAACGACTTTCATCGTTGCAGGCTTTCACTTTTCTTTTGGTCGGGGCGAAAGGATTCGAACCTTCGACCCTCTGGTCCCAAACCAGATGCGCTACCAGGCTGCGCTACACCCCGCCAAGCCTTCCATTCTAGCCCGAATAAGAGGCCGCTCAGCGCTTCTCATACTGTGTCTTGCCAAAAAGGATCTCGCGCGCCTTGTCATCGGTGATGGGGCGACGCAGGTCGGCCAGCACTTTCACGCCGCGTTGCACGGCGGGGCGCGCGGCGATGCCGTCGAACCAGGCCTTCAGGTGCGGGTAGTCGGTGAGGGTGATGCCCTGGTTCTCCCAGCTGCGCAGCCACGGGAAGATGGCGATGTCGGCAATCGAATAGCTCGTGCCGGCGATGAACTTGTGTTTGGACAGCTGCCGGTCGATCACGCCGTACAGGCGCCGGGCCTCGTTGGTGTAGCGGTCGACGGCATAGGCGATCTTCTCGGGCGCGTAGATGCGGAAGTGGTGCGCCTGGCCCAGCATCGGACCGACGCCGCCCATCTGGAACATGAGCCACTGCAGCACGTCGTAGCGTTCGCGGTCGCCCGTGGGCAGGAACTTGCCGGTCTTGCCCGCGAGGTACACGAGGATGGCGCCCGATTCGAACAGCGAGATCGGCTGGCCGTCCGGTCCGTCGGGATCGGTGATGGCGGGGATCTTGTTGTTCGGGCTGATCTTCAGGAACTCGGGCGCGAACTGGTCGCCGGTGCCGATGTTCACCGGGTGCGCGTGGTACGGCAGGCCGCACTCCTCGAGCATGATGTGAATCTTGTGGCCGTTCGGCGTGGGCCAGGAATAGACCTCGATGGGCGATGCGGGCATGTCGCGGGCTCCGGAGTGAGAGGGTTGTGACGGGAGAACGGCAGCATATACACGCCCCTGCGGTCGCGTGCGGGTGCGGGCATTGGCCGCACGGTCGACCGCTTACCCCACCTGCCGCTCGTGCGCGTTGCACCACATCCAATGCTCGCCGGGCTCGATCGACTGGATCACCGGATGCCCTTCGGCCCGCGCATGTTTCGTGGCATGGCGGTTCTTCGACGAGTCGCAGCAGCCGATGTGGCCGCAGTGCACGCACAGGCGCAGGTGCACCCAGGTGTCGCCGGTCTTCAGGCAGTCTTCGCAGCCATGGGGCGCGTGTGGTTGGGCGAGGTCGGCGGGAACGTGTTCGCAGGCGTGGATGGGCATGGGTGTTTCAGGACAAGAAGGGTTCAGGCCACGGCCGAGGCCGACGACAAATGCTGGTGAATGAGCGCCACCACCGCGGCGCCTTCGCCGATCGCGCCGCCCACGCGCTTGACCGAGCCCGAGCGCACATCGCCCACCGCGAACACGCCCGACACGCTCGATTCGAGCGCCGTCGCCGGGCGCGCCGGAAAGCCGCTGCTCGCGGCCGCGCCGGTCAGCACGAAGCCGTGCTTGTCGACCGACACGCCGCAGCCGTCGAGCCACGACGTCTCGGGCTCCGCACCGACGAACAGGAAGATGTTGCGCGCGGGGCAGTCGTGCTCCTGGCCCGAGGTGTGGCAGCGCCACGTGGCGCCGGTCAGGCCTTCTTCGGGCGCGCCGTGCAGCCGCACGAGTTCGGTGTGCGGTTGCAGCGAGATGTTGGGCGTGGCCTCGATGCGGTCGATGAGGTAGCGCGACATGCTGGCCGCCAGCGACGGCCCGCGCACCAGCACGTTGACCTTGGCCGCATGGCGCGACAGGAACACCGCCGCCTGGCCCGCCGAGTTGCCGCCGCCCACCAGCGCCACTTCCTGCTGCGCGCAGATCTTGGCTTCGATCGCCGAGGCCCAGTACCAGATGCCGCGGCCTTCGAATTCGGCCAGGCGCGGCACGCCGGGTCGGCGGTAGCGCGCGCCGCTCGCAATGACCACCGTGCGCGCGTTGATCGTGCGGCCGTCGGTGAGTTTCAGCGCGAGGCTGTCCCGCGCGTTCTCGCGCGAGCAGTCGAGCGCCGCGACCTGCGCCGGGATCAGCATCTCGACGCCGAACTTCTGCGCCTGCACGAACGCGCGGCCCGCCAGGGCCTGCCCCGAGATGCCGGTCGGAAAACCCAGGTAGTTCTCGATGCGCGCGCTGGCGCCAGCCTGGCCGCCGAAGGCGCGGCAGTCGAGCACGATCACGCGCAGTCCTTCGGAGGCTGCATACACCGCGGTCGCGAGGCCAGCCGGCCCGGCGCCGACCACGGCCACGTCGTAGAGCTCGTCGCGCGCCGCGGTGTCGACCATGCCGAGGCAGCGCGCAAGGCCTTCGTCGCTCGGGTTGACGAGCACCGAGCCGTCGGGGCAGACAGCCAGTAATTTGTCGGGACCGTATTGGGCGAGCAGCGCGGCGGCATCGGCATCGGCGGCTGCATCGACCAGGTGATAAGGATGGCCGTTGCGGCGCAGGAAGTTCTCCAGCCGCGCCATTTCGGGCGAGTCGGGCCGCCCGATCAGCACCGGCCCGGCCGCGCCCGATTCGATCAGCGCCACGCGCCGCAGGATCAGCGCGCGGGTGATGCGTTCGCCCAGGTCGGCCTCGGCCACCAGCAGCGCGCGCAGGCGGTCCGGCGGCACGACCAGCGCCTCGACTTCTTCGTCGGCATGCCCGTCGACCAGGGCAGGGCGCCCGCTCAGCTGGCCGACCTCGGCAAGGAATTCGCCCGGCCCCTGGCGTGCGATCGGCACCACATGGCCGAGGCCGTCGCGCTGCGTGACGGCGACCACGCCCTTGAGCAGCACGAACATGCCGGCGCCGGTCTCGCCGGCGGTGAACAGGCGCTCGCCGCGCGCAAAGCGCTGCACGCTGCCGAAGCTGGCGATGCGTGCCATCTCGGCGTCACTGAGGACGGGGAAAGTCTGGTGCAGGCGGCTGTTGGCGCCTGGTGCGTCGGTGGCCATGGGGTCGAACTCCGTGTCGCGAATGCCCCGCATTAGACGCCGAAGCGGCGCCAAAGCGACGCTGACGCGCGATGTAACAACGTCATGTGTCTGCCACGCCGCTGACATGCCGGTTTCATTGCGCGTGTCCAGACTCGGTCAGCAGAAAGGGATTTCCCATGAAAGAACTGCCGAACCCGACGTTTCCGCTCTCGCAGCTCGGACTGCGCGCAGCCTTGTGGCCCGCACCCGCGGCCGGAACCCCCGCCGTTGCCGCCGCTGCCGCCGCTGCCGCCACCGTCGCCGCACTGGCCACCCGCACGGCGGTGCCCGAGGCGCCGCTGGCCGTCATCGTGCCGCCGGTCGTCGAAGCCAAGCCGGGCATCACTGTGAGCTGGGCGCGTCATCTGGATGACGTGCGCGCCGCGCAACGCCTGCGTCACGACGTGTTCGTCGGCGAGATGGGCGCACGCCTGACCACGCCGCTGGCCGGCCACGACATCGACCTGTTCGACGACTTCTGCGAACACCTGCTGGTGCGCGACGAACTCACCGGCCAGGTCATCGGCACCTACCGCGTGCTGACCCCCGCGCAGGCGCGCCGCGTCGGCAGCACCTACAGCGACACCGAGTTCGACCTGACCCGCCTGCGCGACCTGCGCGAGCGCATGGTCGAACTGGGCCGCAGCTGCGTGCACGCCGAGCACCGCCAGGGCGGCGTGATCCTCGCGCTCTGGGGCGCGCTGGCCGGCTTCATGCACCGCAACAAGCTCGACACCATGATCGGCTGCGCGAGCATCCCGATGTCGCACAACGGCGTGACCAGCGGCGACGCGGCCGCCAGCATCTGGCGCCAGCTCTCGGCCAGCCACCTCGCGCCTATTCAATATCAGGTGCAGCCGCGCCTGCCGCTGCCGGTCGAACGGCTCGACAGCGCGCTCGACGTGGAACCGCCTGCGCTCATCAAGGGCTACTTGCGCCTGGGCGCCAAGGTGCTCGGCGCGCCGGCCTGGGACCCGGACTTCAACACCGCCGACTTGCCGATGCTGATGCGCATCGACGACCTGCCGGCGCGTTACCGCAAGCACTTCCTCGGCGCATGAAGCCGGCGGCCATCCGGCCCGACGCCGGGCCGCACGCTGCCTCGCCGTCGCCGAATGTGTCAGGTTCGCTCTCTGTGGGGCAGGGCGCGTCACGCGAATGTCATGGAACTGTCACGGACGAAGTTGACACTGTCATATTTCAGCCGTCGTGTTCTCCCGTGCCGCTTGCTCCAGAATCAGTGCCCATGCCCTCCCTCTCCGCTGACCCGTCGCGCGCCGGCGAAGCGCCTCCGTTCGCGTTGCTGGACCGCGACCACAGCATCCTCTCGTTCAACGAGCGCGTGCTCGACTGGGCCCACCGGCCCGAAGTGCCGCTGATCGAACGGCTGCGCTACCTGTGCATCGTGTCGTCGAACCTCGACGAGTTCTTCGAAGTCCGCGCCGCACCGCACCTGAGCGCGGGCAGTGCCGGTGATCGCAAGGGCACCTACACGGTCGAGTCTTTCGAACGCCTGTCCGAAGCGGCCCACACGCTCGTGGCGCGCCAGTACGCGCTGTACAACGACGAGCTGATGCCGACCTTTGCCACGCACGGCATCCACATCGTGTCGCACGGCGAACGCAACCCGGCCCAGCGCAAGTGGGTCAGCGAGTATTTCGAGCGCGAAGTGCGCCCGCTGCTGATCCCCGTGGGGCTCGACCCGGCGCATCCGTTCCCGCAGGTGGCGAACAAGTCGCTGAACTTCATCGTGCGCCTGGGCGGCAAGGACGCCTTCGGTCGCGAGAACCCGATCCAGATCGTCAAGCTGCCGCGCGTGCTGCCGCGCCTGATCAAGATGCCGGCCAAGGTGTCGGACGGCAAGACGCTGTTCGTGGCGCTGTCGAGCGTGGTGCGCGCGCACCTGGCCAGCATGTTCCCGGGCCGCGAGGTGGGCGACTTCTCGCAGTTCCGCGTCACGCGCCATTCCGACCTCGCGGTCGACGAGGAAGACGTCAAGAACCTGCGCACCGCGCTGCGCCAGGGCCTGCAGCACCGCCACTACGGCCAGGCCGTGCGGCTGGAGGTGTCGGCCAGCTGCGCCGAATCGCTCGCGAGCTTCCTGCTGGCGCAGTTCAACCTGCCGCCGCAGGCGCTGTACCGTGTGCACGGGCCGGTGAACCTGGCGCGGCTCACGCAGCTCATCGACCTGATCGGCGAGCCGCAGCTGCGCTTTCCTCCGTACGCGCCGTCGTTCCCCGTCACGCTGTCGCCCGCCCAGTCGTTCTTCGAGCGACTGCAGCGCGGCGACGTGCTGATCCACCAGCCCTTCGAGAGCTTCGACGGCGTGCTCGCGTTCCTGCGCGAGTCGGTGCTCGACCCGCAGGTGCTCGCCATCAAGCAGACCATCTACCGCACCGGCGCCGACTCCGAGCTCATGGACCTGCTGCGTGAAGCCGTGCGCCGCGGCAAGGAAGTGACGGTGGTGGTCGAGCTGAAGGCGCGCTTCGACGAAGAGGCCAACATCAACTGGGCCGAGATGCTCGAGTCGATCGGCGCGCAGGTGGTGTACGGCGTGGTGGGCCTGAAGACCCACGCCAAGATGCTGCTGGTGACGCGCCGCGAGGGCAAGCAACTGCGCCGCTACGGCCACCTGTCCACCGGCAACTACAACCCGCGCACGGCGCGGCTGTACACCGACATCAGCCACCTCACGGCCGACCCGGCGCTCACCGCCGACATGGAGGCCGTGTTCGTGCACATGGCCAGCCAGAGCCGCCTGCCCAAGCTCAACCGCATGTGGCTCGCGCCCTTCGACCTGCACAAGAACCTGGTCGCGCGCATCGATGCGCTCGGACAGGCCGCCGCCAGCGGCGAGCCCACGCGCATCGTCGCCAAGATGAACGCGCTGACCGACGAGGAGATCATCGGCGCGCTCATCCGCGCGGGGCAGAAGGGCGTGAAGATCGACCTCATCGTGCGCGGCGCCTGCACGCTGCCGGCGCAGGTGCCGGGGCTCACCGACAACGTGCGCGTGCGCTCGGTGATCGGGCGCTTTCTCGAGCATTCGCGGGTGTTCTATTTCCGCCATGGCGAGGACGAGTCGCTGTACCTGTCGAGCGCCGACTGGATGAACCGCAACATGATGCGGCGCATCGAGCTGGCCTGGCCCGTGACCGACCCCAACCTGCGCCAGCGCCTCATCGACGAGTGCCTGGTGGCTTACCTGCACGATGGGCGCGACGCCTGGGACCTGGGCGGCGACGGCATCTACCGGCGTGTCGACCATGACACCCACCCCGGCGAGGCGGGTGCGTCCCCCGCGATCGAAGCGCATGGCGCCCAGGCCGCCTTGATGGGCCGCTATGCATCACGAGGAAACCACCGTGATGCGTCCGGCAATTGAAATTGAAGAAGAAGTTCGAAAGACGATGAGCATGGACTTGATCTTCTGGCGTCACGCCGAAGCCGAGGACTGGACCGAAGGGTGTGACGACATGCAGCGCTCGCTCACCCCGCGCGGCGAAAAGCAGGCCAAGCGCATGGCCACCTGGCTCGACCGGCAGCTGCCCGACGGCACGCGCATCGTGTGCAGCCCGGCGCGCCGCTGCGAGCAGACCGCGCTGGCGCTGGGCCGCAAATACAAGCTGCGCTCCGAGCTGTCGCCCGACACCACCCCCGACGCACTGCTGGCCGCCACGGGCTGGCCCAACGGCAAGTCGGTGGTGCTGGTGATCGGCCACCAGCCCTCGCTGGGCCAGGCCATCTCGATGCTGCTCGGCCTGAAGCAGGACAGCTGCCCGGTGCGCAAGGGCTCGCTGTGGTGGATCCGCACCCGCGAGCGCGACGGCGACGTGCAGACCGTCGTGGTGACGGTGCAGGCGCCCGAGCTTCTCTAGCTGCTACAGCGGTCCTCCGCTGCGAATACCCCTGCCTGGCGCTTGCGGACAGGCGCTTTGTCACGGTTGCGGGCAGAGCTGGCAGGGCGCTTGTCTCCCGGAAAAAGGGGCGAAGCACTCATGCGCGCGCGCGGCGCAATTTCTACAGTGTGACTCCACGGCAGCGTGCTTTTGACGCCGATGCGGGAAAGAAGCGGTGCCGGTCGACCACATCACTGGGGAAGACGCATGAAACCGCTCAACACACTGCCAGGAAGCTTCATGAACATGCTGCGTTCAGACGCGGACGTGCGGTTGAAGGCGCTGATTTTTCTGCTGGTTGCCGCAGCCCTGCTGTCGGGGTGCGCGACGAACACCGCCGCGCCTGCGCCGCCGACCCGTCACGACGTCGCCCGGTCGATCGAGAAGGTCGAGCTCATCTACAACCAGGAAGACCAACTGATCGTCACGGATGGCGGCGGGTCGGGGCTGACGGGCTTCGCAGGATTTCTGGGACCCCTCGCTGCGCTGGTGGCCATCTCCGTCGATACCAACAGCCGACTGACGATGGCCGCCCGGACCGACCAGCGCAGCAAGGAGTTCACGGCCGCAGTGAAGAACAGCGGAGTGACCATGGGGCTCAACAGGCAGTTCGCAGAGCGACTGGCGGCGCGCCTGCGGGACAGTGGCCGCGAGGTGAAGCTGACGCCTTTCTTCCGCGCGACCGGAGAGCACGCGCAGATGCAGGTGCAGGAACTCCAGCCGACGCCCGGCTACAGCACCTTGATCTTGCGGATCACGACGTCCTATGGCGCGGCCGATGCGACATCGAGCTTCAAGCCGTACGTCTGGGTGGAACAGTTGCTGAGGGACGAGAAGCAATCCGTCGTGGGCCAGACGTTGCAGGTCGCCGACGTGAGCGAGCCGACCTATCTGCTGTACGACGGCCTGCTCAAGGACACCGCAGGCGCTCGCGAAGGGTTGAAGCGCGGGCTCGACCAGATCGTGCAGCCGGCCTATGTCAGCCTGTTCGGGGAAGACGAGCCGCGCAAGGCCAGCGCTGCGGCAGTCACGCAGACGGCCGGCATCGACACGAAGTGAAACGGCTCAGGCGCCGCTGAGTTCCACGCGCCAGTTGCCGGTCTTTTGCCAGGCCAGCACTTCTTCGCGCAGGAGGTGCGCCGACTGCGGGTACATCTCGGCCCAGTCGGGCGCGCAGGCGATCGTGAAGGCCCTGGCACCGAGTGCCGCGAGGTTCAGCGCCTGCGGCTCGGGGTCGCGGCGCGCGTGGCACAGGATCACGGCCAGGCGCAGCGCCAGCAGCTGCATCACGAAGGTCTCGTCGTCCAGCGAGGCTTCGAGCTTGCGCAGCTTGCCGCGCTGGCCCAGCACCAGCTGGCCGAGGGCATGCAGTTCGTTCACTGCAAAGCCCGGCGCGTCGGTGTTGTCGAGGATGTAGGCGCCGTGCTTGTGATAGTCGCTGTGCGAGATCAGCGCGCCGATCTCGTGCAGCTGCGCGGCCCAGCCGAGCTTGCGCAGCGCGCGGCCGGCGCGGCTGGAGGTGCTGCCGCCGCGTGCGGCGGGGGCGAGTTGCACGAACAGCGCGGCGGCGGTGTCGCTCACGCGCTTGGCCTGGGCCGGATCGACCGCGAAGCGGGTGGCGAGCCGCGCCACGGTGGCGCTGCGCATGTCGGCCACGCTCTCGTCGCGTTCGAGCAACTCGTAGAGCACGCCGTGGCGCAGGGCGCCCTGGGCGACTTTCATTTCCTGGATGTCGAGCAGGTCGAACACCGCGCGCAGCACGCTCAGGCCGCCGCCGATCACGGCCTTGCGGTCTTCGCGCATGCCGTCGATGCGCAGCTTGTCGATGCTGCCGGCCTTGAGCAGGCGGTCGAGCAGCCAGTCGAGGCCCTCGCGCGTGACGAGGCCAGCCTCGCCGCCGGCCGCGGCGAGCACGTCGCCCACCGCGCCGATGGTGCCGGAGGCGCCGTAGGCCACGTCCCACTGGTCGCGCGTGTAGCTGGAGAGCGCGTCGTCCAGCACGGCCTTGGCCGCGACTTCGGCGGCGCGGAAGGCGGGGGCGGTGAACTGGCCTTCGCCGAAATGCTTCATCGACCAGGCGACGCTGCCCACGCGGTACGACTCCATGCGCTCGGCCTCGAGGGCGTGGCCGATGATCATTTCGGTGGAGCGCCCGCCGATGTCGATGACGAGGCGGCGTTCCTGATCGGACGCGTCGGTGTGCGGCAGGTGGTGCGCCACGCCCTGGTAGATCAGGCGGGCTTCTTCCCGGCCCGGGATCACGTCGATGCCGAAGCCCAGGATGGTGCGCGCGCGCAACAGGAACTCCTCGCGGTTGCGCGCTTCGCGCAGGGTCTGGGTGGCCACGGCGCGCACCTGCGAGCGCTTGAAGCCGGCCAGCCGCTCGCCGAAGCGGGCGAGGGCGTCCCAGCCGCGCTGCATGGCTTCGGTCGTGAGGTTGCGGGCGCTGTCCAGGCCATTGCCCTGGCGCACGGTTTCCTTGAGGTACTCGGTGCGGTGGATCTGTCCGTGGTCGACCTGGCCGATTTCCAGCCTGAAGCTGTTCGAGCCGAGATCGACTGCTGCGAGGCGGGTGCCGTTTTGCATGTTGTAGTGAAGAGGGCGGTTCTCTGATCGTAGCGCCGTGACAGCAGGCGCCGCCTCCCAAGTCACGTCACGGCGAGGGCTGGAGGTTAGGCGGGGTGAATGACGGTTGTGTGACAGCGTCACACACAACAGGGGTGGCGCAGCGGCATTTTCCCTCGACAGAAGGGGTGTCACATCGATGTCACAAAAGCTTTTTAGAGTCCGTTCGAGCCCCCAAAGGGACTACTTCTTACTTCTCAAGGAAGCTTTATGAAAACGACGTTCAAATTTGCAACCGCCGGCCTCGTGACCGCGCTGTTCTCCATTTCCGCCTTCGCACAAGACGTGACCGGCGCCGGCGCCAGCTTCCCCGCACCGCTGTACGCCAAGTGGGCTTCCGACTTCAACAAGGCCACCGGCGTCAAGATCAACTACCAGTCGGTCGGCTCGGGTGCCGGCCTCAAGCAGATCGAAGCCAAGACCGTCGACTTCGGCGCTTCGGACGCTCCCCTGAAGGACGACGAACTGCAAGCCAAGGGCCTGATGCAGTTCCCCACCGTCATCGGCGGCGTGATCCCCGTGGTGAACATCCCCGGCATCAAGCCGGGCGAGCTGAAGCTCAACGGCCAGGTGCTGGGCGACATCTACCTGGGCAAGATCACCAAGTGGAACGACCCCGCGATCAAGGCTCTGAACGCTTCGCTGGCCCTGCCTGACGCCGCCATCGCCCCGGTTCGTCGCGCCGACGGTTCGGGCACCAGCTTCCTGTTCACCAACTACCTGAGCAAGGTCAACGCCGAGTGGAAGAGCAAGGTCGGTGAAGGCACGGCCGTGAACTGGCCCACCGGCGCGGGTGGCAAGGGCAACGAAGGCGTCGCCGCTTTCGTGAACCGCCTGCCCAACTCGATCGGCTACGTCGAGTACGCCTACGTCAAGCAGAACAAGATGACCTACGCCCAGCTGCAGAACGCCGCCGGCACGTTCGTCTCGCCCGACGACAGCGCCTTCAAGGCCGCCGCCGCCGGTGCCGACTGGAACAAGAGCTTCTACCAGGTGCTGACCAACCAGGCCGGCAAGGATTCGTGGCCCATCACCGGCGCCACCTTCATCCTGATGCACAAGGTGCAGGACAAGCCCGCCAGCGCCACCACCGTGCTGAAGTTCTTCGACTGGGCCTACAAGGGCGGCGACAAGACGGCCGACGAGCTGGACTACGTGCCGATGCCCGACGCCGTGAAGGCCACCATTGCCAAGGCATGGGGTGAAGTGAAGGACGCATCGGGCAAGCCGGTCGCGTTCAAGTAAGAAGCAACCCTTCATCCACCCTCCAGGACGGCGCGCCCATGAGCAACTCTTCGCTCCAGGACGCGCCGCTTTCGTCTTTGCCGGAGCGACCCGTGTCATCCACCTTCCCCGCTGCTGCCGCCTCCCTCGACCTCGCGGCCGAGCGCGCGCGCACCTCCGCCGCTCCTCCGCCGCCCGTCAAGGCGGCCCGTTCCGGCCCCATGGCCGACCGCCTCTTCGGCTGGGCCGCCAAGGGCGCCGCGCTGCTGACGCTCGCGATGCTGATCGGTATCCTGCTGTCGCTCGTCGCCGGCGCCTGGCCCGCCATTTCGAAGTACGGCCTCGGCTTCCTCACGAGCAGCGTGTGGGACCCGGTGAAGGACGAGTACGGCGGCCTCGTGATGATCTACGGCACGCTGGCCACCTCGTTCATCGCACTGGTGATTGCCGTGCCGGTGAGCTTCGGCATCGCGCTGTTCCTGACCGAACTCTCGCCCAACTGGCTCAAGCGCCCGCTGGGCACCGCCATCGAACTGCTGGCTGCCGTGCCGTCCATCGTGTACGGCATGTGGGGCCTGCTGGTCTTCGGCCCCATTCTTTCCACCTGGGTGCAGCAGCCGCTGCAGAAGCTGCTGGCTGGCGTGCCGTACCTCGGTGCCCTGGTGTCCGGCCCGCCCGTGGGCATCGGCATTCTGTCGGCCGGCATCATCCTGGCCATCATGATCATTCCGTTCATCGCCTCGGTGATGCGCGACGTGTTCGAAGTGACGCCCGCGCTGCTCAAGGAGTCGGCCTACGGCCTGGGCTCCACCACCTGGGAAGTCGTCTCCAAGGTCGTGCTGCCCTATACCAAGGCCGGCGTGATCGGCGGCATCATGCTCGGCCTGGGCCGCGCACTGGGCGAGACCATGGCCGTCACGTTCGTGATCGGCAACATGAACCAGCTCAACTCCCTGTCGGTGTTCGAGGCGGCCAACAGCATCACCTCGGCACTGGCCAATGAATTCGCCGAAGCCGGCGCGGGCCTGCACCAGGCTGCGCTGATGTACCTCGGCCTCGTGCTGTTCTTCATCACCTTCGTCGTGCTGTCGCTCTCGAAGATGCTGCTGGCCCAGATGAAGAAGAGCGAAGGAACCAAGTCGTGAGCACCGCGCAAAACCTGATCAACGCCAAGACCCTGGCAGAGACGCGCCAGGCGAAGTTCGCCTCGCGCAACCGCGTCAACAAGATCGCCCTCACGCTGTCGCTCGCCGCGATGGCGTTCGGCGTGTTCTGGCTCGTGTGGATCCTCTGGGAAACGCTGCGCCAGGGCGTGGGCGGCCTGGCGCTCGCCACCTTCACCGAGATGACGCCGCCGCCGAACGAGGCGGGCGGCATCGCCAACGCCATCTTCGGTTCGTTCGTGATGGTGATGCTGGCGACCTTCGTGGGCACGCCCATCGGCATCATGGCCGGCATCTACCTGGCCGAGTACAACCCCAAGGGTCTGCTGGCCTCGATCACGCGCTTCGTCAACGACATCCTGCTGTCGGCGCCGTCGATCGTGATCGGCCTGTTCGTCTACGCGGTGGTGGTGGCCTACTTCAAGACCTTCTCGGGCCTGGCCGGCGCACTGTCGCTGGCGCTCATCGTGATTCCGGTGGTGATCCGCACCACCGAGAACATGCTGCAGCTGGTGCCGCCGGGCCTGCGCGAAGCGGCCTACGCTTTGGGCACGCCGAAGTGGAAGGTCATTCTGAGCATCACGCTGCGCGCCGCCCGCGCCGGTGTGGTCACGGGCGTGCTGCTGGCCGTGGCCCGCATCGCCGGCGAGACCGCGCCGCTGCTCTTCACCGCGCTGAACAACCAGTTCTGGACCGCCGACGTGAGCCAGCCGATGGCCAGCCTGCCGGTCACGATCTTCAAGTTCGCCATGAGCCCGTACGAGAACTGGCAACAACTGGCCTGGGCCGGTGTGTTCCTGATCACCGTCGCCGTGCTTGCCCTCAACATCCTGGCGCGCGTGCTGACGCGCAACAAACACTAAATCAAGAAGGCGCCAACATGCCAAACACCGTCGCACAACAACAACCGTCGCGCTCGAAGATCTCGGTCAAGGACCTGAACTTCTACTACGGCAAGTTCCACGCGCTCAAGGGCATCAACCTCGAGATCCCCGAGAACAAGGTCACGGCCTTCATCGGCCCGTCGGGCTGCGGCAAGTCGACCCTGCTGCGCACTTTCAACCGCATGTTCGAGCTGTACCCCGAGCAGCGTGCCGAAGGCACCATTGCGCTGGACGGCGAGAACCTGCTCACGTCCAAGCAGGACGTGGCGCTGATCCGCGCCAAGGTCGGCATGGTGTTCCAGAAGCCCACGCCGTTCCCGATGTCGATCTACGACAACATCGCCTTCGGCGTGAAGCTGTTCGAAAATCTGTCGGCCAGCGAAATGGACGACCGTGTCGAGTGGGCCCTGAAGAAGGCAGCCCTGTGGACCGAAGTGCGCGACAAGCTGCAGCAAAGCGGCTCGGGCCTCTCCGGCGGCCAGCAGCAGCGCCTGTGCATTGCGCGCGGTATCGCGATCAAGCCCGAAGTGCTGCTGCTCGACGAACCCTGCTCCGCACTCGACCCGATCTCGACCGCAAAGATCGAAGAGTTGATCGCCGAGCTGAAAAACGAGTACACCGTGGTCATCGTGACCCACAACATGCAGCAGGCCGCCCGCTGCAGCGACTACACCGCCTACATGTACCTCGGCGACCTGATCGAGTTCGGTGCCACCGAACAGATGTTCTTCAAGCCGCAGCGCAAGGAGACCGAGGACTACATCACCGGCCGCTTCGGTTGAAGTCAAAGGAAACACCATGACCGAGAAACACCTTTCCAGCCAGTTCGACAGCGAACTCAACGGCGTCTCGTCGCGCGTGATGGAGCTCGGCGGCATGGTCGAGTCGCAGATCCACCAGGCCGTGTACGCCCTGCTGCAGTTCGACGCCGAAGCCGCCGACCGCGTGATGGAGACCGAGCATCGCGTCAACGCGATGGAGATCGAGATCGACCGCGAGCTGTCGTCGATCATCGCCCGTCGCCAGCCCACGGCTCGCGACCTGCGCCTGCTCATCGCCATCAGCAAGACCACCGCCAACCTGGAGCGCGTGGGCGACGAGGCCAACAAGATCGCGCGCATGGTCAAGTCGATCATCGAAAGCGGATCGGCTCGCCAGCTGCCCACCACCGAGCTGCGCATTGCCGCCGACCTGGCCTCGAACCTGCTGCGCACCGCGCTGGACGCCTTCGCGCGCCTGGACACGGCCGCCGCGCTGTCGATCCTCAAGGACGACGACCTCATCGACAAGGAGTTCGACGGCTTCGTGCGCAAGCTGGTCACCTACATGATGGAAGACCCGCGCACCATCTCCGCCAGCCTGGACCTGCTGTTCCTGGCCAAGGCCATCGAACGCATCGGCGACCACGCCAAGAACATCGCCGAGTTCATCATCTACATCGTCAAGGGCGCCGATGTGCGGCACACTTCGATGGAGGAAATCGAGTCGGCATTGCAGTGACGACCGTCGCCGCAAAGACTCCCCATAACGCATGAAGAAACCAAGAGTCCTGATCGTCGAAGACGAATCCTCGATCGCCGAGCTGATCGCCGTCAACCTGCGCCACAACGGCTTCGAGCCGATCTGGTCCGAAGACGGTGCCGCCGCCCAGCGTGAAATCGACGCCTTCCTGCCGGACCTGATCCTGCTCGACTGGATGCTGCCGGGCCAGAGCGGCCTGCAGCTCGCGCGCCAGTGGCGCAAAGACCCGCGCACCAAGGCCATCCCGATCCTGATGCTCACGGCGCGCGGCGACGAGCCCGACAAGGTCGCCGGCCTCGATGCCGGGGCCGACGACTACATCACCAAGCCGTTCTCCACCCAGGAAATGCTGGCGCGCATCCGCGCCGTGCTGCGCCGCCGCGCGCCCGAGGTGGTGACCGAGCGCGTCGAGATCGGCGAACTGGCCCTCGACACCTCCACCCACCGCGTGACGTGGCAGGGCGGGGCGCTGAAGGTCGGCCCGACCGAGTTCAAGCTGCTGGCCTACCTGATGCAGCATGCCGAGCGCGTGCACAGCCGCGCACAGCTGCTGGACAAGGTGTGGGGCGATCACGTCTACATCGAGGAACGCACGGTCGACGTGCACGTCAAGCGCCTGCGTGAGTCGCTGGGCGTGGCCGCGCCGATGGTGGAAACCGTTCGCGGAGCGGGTTACCGGCTGACGGCCCAAGTCACGGTGTGAGCAGCGCCGTGAGCCTCGGCGGCGGGCGCGGATAATCGCCCGCCATGCCTTTCCGTATTGCTACTTTTTTGATAGCGTCCCTCGTAATTGCGGCGGGCGCTGTCGGCCTTTTTGGCTGGAAGTACGGCTGGCTGGGCGCCTGGCTGGGCGCGGTGCTCTGGCTGGGCTTCGATGCCTGGCGCGCCGAACGCCTGCTGCGCGTGCTGCGCAACGACGCAGCCGGGCTGCCGTCGCGCGGGCCGGGCGTGTGGGGCGAGCTCTCGGAGCGCATCCGCAAGCTGCTGCGCGAGCGCGAACAACAGACCCGGCAGGCCGAAGACCGGCTGCAGGAGTTCCTGGCCGCCATCCAGGCGTCGCCCAACGGCGTGGTGCTGCTCGACGAGCAGGGCCGCATCGAGTGGTGCAACCAGACGGCGGCGGGGCAGTTCGGCATCGATGCCGAGCGCGACCTGCTGCAGCACCTGGCGAACCTCGTGCGCGACCCGGCGTTCGTGGCCTACCTGGCCTCGTGGAACTACAGCCGCGATGTCGTCATCGATGCGCCCGGTCTCGTGCATGCACAGCATCGCGGCCATCCGGTGCGGTTGTCGGTGCAGGTGCATCCCTACGCCGGCAACCGGCGCATGCTGCTCACGCGCGACATCACGGCGCTGGAGCAGGCCGAGGCGATGCGGCGCGACTTCGTGGCCAACGTGTCGCACGAGATCCGCACGCCGCTCACGGTGCTGGCGGGCTTTGTCGAGACGCTGCAGAACCTGCCGCTGGATGCCGACGAACGCACGCGCTATCTGTCGCTGATGGGGCAGCAGTCGCACCGCATGGAAACGCTGGTGAACGACCTGCTGACGCTGTCGCGGCTGGAAGGCAGTGCGGCGCCGTCGGGCAACCAGTGGGTGCGCATGCGCGCGCTGCTGGCGCAGTGCGAAGACGAGGGGCGCGGCCTGTCGGGCCGGCTCACGCCGCAGGGACACCGGCTCACGTTCACGTCCGAGGCCGAGTCCGAGCTGTCGGGCGCGCCGACCGAGCTGCAGAGCGCGATGTCGAACCTCGTGAGCAACGCCATCCGCTACACGCCCGGTGGCGGCGAGGTGGTGGTGACCTGGCGGGTGCTGCCCGACGGGCGCGGCGAGTACGCCGTGCGCGACACCGGCCCGGGCATTGCCGCCGAACATATTCCGCGGCTCACCGAGCGCTTCTATCGCATCGACCGCAGCCGCTCGCGCGAGACCGGCGGCACGGGTCTGGGGCTGGCGATCGTGAAGCACATCGCGCAGCGCCACGGCACCGAGCTGCGCATCGAAAGCACGGTGGGCAAGGGCAGCCGCTTCGCGCTGCTGTTTCCGGCGACGCGCGTACGCGAAGCGCGCGTGATGAGCAAGTAAGCAAGCCGCGTGGCCTTCAGCGGGCCCGCGCCTTCATCGTCCAGCGCAGCAGCGCCACGAACAACAGCGCGGTGAGCGCCAGCGCCGCGGCGCTCATGATCCAGAAAGCCAGCGGTGACTGCATGGCCGGCCACGGCCCCAAGCCGCGGTAGGCCAGCAGGTAGCTGCCGCCCAGGCCCATGCCCCAGAGCATCGCGCAGTAGATGACCAGCGGCGCCAGCGTCACGCGGTAGCAGCGCAGCACGAAGACGCACAGCGTCTGGAACGCATCGGCGATGTGATACAGCGCCACCGTGGTCAGCAGCGCCGCCGCCATCGCGATCACGGCCGGGTTGTCGGAGTACACGTTGGCGAGCTGCGTGCGGAACACGGCCATCGCGCCGGCATAGAGCAGGGCAAACAGGGCGGTGAGCTCGAAGCCCAGCCGGCAGGCATGGCGCGCCTTGGCGGTGTCGCCCGCGCCGAGCCAGAAGCTCACGCGCGCACTGGTCGCGATGGCGAGCGACAGCGGCGTCATGTAGGCCACGGCCAGCAGGTTCGAGGCGATCTGGTGCGCAGCCGCCGCAGCGGTGCCCAGGCGCGCGATGAAGAGCGCCATCAGCGTGAACGAGGTCACTTCCACCAGCACCGCGAGGCCGCCGGGCACGCCCAGCCGCGCGAACTGGCGGATCTGGCGCCAGTCGGGCGCCTCGATGCGCTCCCACAGCTGGTAGCCGCGGTAGAACGCGCCGTGGCGCAGCAGCCAGACCGCGCAGCCGAGCATGGCCCAGTTCACGCACAGCGTGGCCCATGCGCAACCCACCAGCCCCATCGCCGGCAGGCCGGCGCCGCCGAAGGTGAACCAGACCGACAGCGGCAGCTTCACGAGCAGCGAGGCCAGCTGCAGCCAGGTCACGAGCTTGGGCTTGCCCAGGCTCTGGTTCAGTGTGCTGAAGAGACGAAAGAGCAGGGCGGGCGCCAGCGCAAAGGCCAGCACCGCGAGATAGGCCTCGACCTCGCCGCGCATGTCCGCTGGTACCTGGGTCCAGCGCAGCGCGGCACCGGGCAGCAGCAGCACGGTCATGCCGACCACGACGGCGATGGCTGCGAGGTAGAGCGACTGGCGCACCGAGCGGCCGATCTCGCTGCCCCGGTTGGCGCCGTGCAGTTCGGCCCACACCGGCAGCAGCGCCTGCAGCACGCCCATCAGCGAGACATACACGCTGACGAAGATGGCGGCGCCCACCGACAGCGCGGCCAGCGCGCCTTCGGAATAGCGGCCCGCGATGATGGTGTCGGCCACGCCGAAGGCCATCACGGCCAGCTGGCCGATCAGCACCGTGCCGGCGTGCCGTGCGATGAGTCCGCGTTCGTTCCCGTGCGTGCTGCTGCTCACGGGTCAGCGCACGATCTTTTCGTAGAGCAGCAGGTCGTCCGCGGGGCTGCTGGGGCGGCGCAGGGTGCCGCTGAAGCGCCACTGTTCCAGCGGGATGATGGTGTGCAGCCGCTCGATGGTGTCGGGGCTCACGAGCAGCCACGGGCAGTCGTTGCCCAGCAGCAGCGGCTGCAGGTTGAGGTTGCCGTGGTGGCGCAGTGCCGCGATGTGCGGTCGGCTCAGCGCCAGCTCGGCGACGCAGCGCGGGTGGCCGATGCGCTCGGTCACGGCGCGCACCTGCGGGACGTAGCTGCGTGCGTAGTCGATGGACGGCAGCCACAGCGTCATCAGCAGCATCCAGCACAGCGCGGTGCCGCCGGCCGGCAGCACCAGCGTCTTCCAGAGCGCGGCGCGATGGCGCCCGGTGCGCCAGCGCACCAGCCAGCACCAGGCCAGCGTGGCGGCCAATGCGAGCACGAAGGCCACCGGCGAGAACTCGGCCACGAAGCCCGGCACCAGCCGCGCCACGCTGGCGGCCGGCTTGCGCGGCGCGCCGGTCAGCATGGCGATCCAGTACATCCAGCCGAGCACGGCCAGGCCGCTGAAGAACAGCACGTTGAACCAGTCGATCAGCGCCGCCGCGCTGCGCCGGAAGGTCGGCAGCGCAAAGGCCGCCAGCGTGGCGAAGGCGGGCAGGGCCAGCAGCAGGGAGCGGTCGGAGAAGTCGGTGGTCCAGGTGGCGGCCAGCGGCACCAGCGCGAACCACAGCGGCAGCGCGACGTGGCGCTCGAGCCACTGGCGGCGCCAGCGCCAGAGCGTCCAGATCGCGAGCGGCCAGACCGGCCAGGTGAACCACAGCAACAGCTTGGCCTGGCTGCGCACGTCGGACAGCAGAGAGTGGCCCAGCGTGATCTTCCATTGCGCCAGGCCCAGGCCGAAGACCAGCGCGGCGGCCAGCAAGGTGATGCCGACCATCGTCAGCAGGGCGGGCAGGGTGAAGCCGGGGCTTTCGTCGTCGCTGCGGCCTTCCGCTTCGCGGGCGGCGCGCTGGCGGCGCTCGTAGACCATGTACACCGCGCTGCCGATCGCCAGCGCGAGGCCGACCGTCGGCCCGCCGCTCAGCGTCATGCCGAGGGTGCCGACCACGAGCGCGATCACCGGGCCGACGCGGCGGTAGGGCAGTGCGGCCACGCCGTAGAACAGATGCGAGGCGAAGTACAGCTGCGCCAGCGCGGGCGTGGTTTCATGCCCCAGCTGCGCCAGGCCCAGCGAAGCGATCAGCGCCAGCAGGCCGCCGTCGGCGATGGCGCGGGCGTAGTCGGTGGGGCGTGCCTCGCCGCCGAAGGCAAAGGCCACGGGCTGGGCGCGCGGCGTGCGGGCGAGGTAGTAGACGGCGTACCAGGTCGCGGTGAAGGTGCCCCACAGCATCAGCGCGAACACGAAGCGCACGGCCAGGTCGGGGTTGACCCACGACGGGGCGAGCTGGATCGCCCAGGCGCCGATCCAGTAGGGGATCAGCGCGGGGGTCTCGGGGCGCATGCCCAGCAGCAGCGGATCGAACCAGCGGGCGATGCCCTCGGTGCTGCGGGCCAGCTCGGCCATGTAGCCGAAGGCCGTGATGTCGGCGCTCTTCCAGGGGCCCCGGCCGAGCAGGCCCGGCAGCAGGTAGGCCGCGCACAGCAACAGCAACGCGACGCGCGGCAGCCGGCGTACGGCATTCTGGGCAACGATCGCGGGGGTCGGCTGGTTCAAGGGCGAGGCGGAAGAGGCGAAGGGGTGATTGGAAAGAAAAAGGGCAGCGCGGTAAACCGGGCTGCCCTCGACGCCAGAGCGCGTGCCTGATTACTTGGCAGCGGTCTTGCCGAAGCGGTTGCGGAACTTCTCGACGCGACCACCCATGTTGTCCACCGACTTTTGCGTGCCGGTGTAGAAGGGGTGCGATTCGCTCGTGGTGTCGAGCTTGAACAGGGGCAGCTCGCGGCCGTCGTCGGTCTTGCCCATTTCCTTGGTGTTCGCGCACGAACGGGTCACGAACTTGAAGCCGTTCGACATGTCGACGAACAGAACTTCGCGGTAATTCGGGTGGATGCCTTCTTTTGCCATGGTGTTTCCTTTTGCGCTGTTGGAATCAATGCGCGGTCGATGCGAGAGCCACCAGCGTGCCAGCAATCTGGCGCGCCGCCCTTGAGGCCTTTGACGTGAAGTGTGAGGGCCAAGGAAGCCGGGCGACGTGCCCAGCCGCACTTTTCGCGGAGCCCATGATTATCGCATACTGCCCCCATCGCGAGCAAACCGGGCCCTCCCATGACTTCCACACCCCTTCGCGCCGGCCTTGTCGGCTACGGTTTCGCCGGCCAGACCTTCCATGCGCCGGTGCTCTCGGCCGTTCCCGGGCTCGAACTGGCGGCCGTGGCGAGCTCGCAGCCGCACAAGGTGCATGCCGACTGGCCGGGCGTGGCCGTGGTGCCTGACGTGGCGGCGCTGGTCGCCCGGGCGGACATCGACCTCGTGGTGGTGGCGACGCCCAATGCCCAGCATCATCCCGTGGCAAAAGCGGCGCTGGAGGCGGGCAAGCACGTGGTGGTCGACAAGCCGTTCACGCTCGACGTGGCCGAAGCGCGAGAGCTCGAATTGTTGTCAGAGCGCAACAATCGCGTGCTCTCGGTCTACCAGAACCGGCGTTTCGACGCCGACTTCCTGACGCTCCAGCAGGTCCTGGCATCTGGCGACCTGGGGCGCCCGGTGTACCTGGAATCGCATTTCGACCGCTTCAGGCCCCAGGTTCGTGAGCGCTGGCGAGAGCAGCCGGTACCAGGTTCGGGCCTGTGGGTGGACCTGGGCGCGCATCTGGTCGATCAGGCCGTGCAGCTCTTCGGCCGGCCCGACACGCTGCAACTCGACACCGCCGCCTTGCGCGATGGCGCGCTGGTCGAAGACTATTTCCATGCCGTGCTGCGCTACGAAGGCGGCCCCCATGCGCCCCTGCGCGTGGTGCTGCACGCCACGACGCTTGCGGCCCATGCGGCTCCGCGCTACATCGTGCACGGCACGCGCGGCAGCTACGTCAAGCACGGCGTCGACACGCAGGAAGACGCGCTGCGCGCCGGCCAGCGGCCGCCGGCCGAAGGATGGGGCGCCGATCCACTCGATGGCGAACTCACGCTGACGGGCAGCGACGGCGCACCGCACTTTCGCGCGGTACCGACGCAGGCCGGCAACTACGCCGACTACTACGCCGCGGTCCGCGATGCGATCCTCGGCAAGGGGCCTAATCCCGTGCCACCCGCGCAGGCCGTCGCACTGATGGAGCTGCTCGACATCGGCCGCCAGAGCGCCGCCGAAGGCCGCGCCATCCGCATCGAGCGCCCATGAAAAAAGCGCGTTGACCCGTGGGGCCAACGCGCTTTCGCGGAAGAGCTTGAAGCTCAGCCGCCGCGACGCATCATGTCGAAGAACTCGACATTGGTCTTGGTCGCCTTCATGTTCTTGAGCATCAGCTCCATCGACTCGATCTCGTCCATGTTGTACATGAGCTGACGCAGGATGCGGGTCTTCTGCAGGATCTCGGGGGCCAGCAGCAGTTCTTCGCGGCGCGTGCCGCTGCGGTTGAGCTGGATCGACGGGAACACGCGCTTTTCGTACAGGCGGCGGTCCAGGTGGATTTCGGAGTTGCCGGTGCCCTTGAACTCTTCGAAGATCACTTCGTCCATGCGGCTGCCGGTGTCGATCAGCGCGGTGCCGATGATGGTCAGCGAGCCGCCTTCTTCCACGTTGCGCGCGGCGCCCAGGAAGCGCTTGGGGCGCTGCAGTGCGTTGGAGTCCACACCGCCGGTCAGCACCTTGCCCGACGAGGGCACGACGTTGTTGTAGGCGCGGGCCAGACGCGTGATCGAGTCCAGCAGGATCACCACGTCCTTCTTGAGTTCGACCAGGCGCTTGGCGCGCTCGATCACCATTTCGGCGACGTGCACGTGGCGCGCTGCGGGCTCGTCGAAGGTCGAAGCAATGACTTCGCCCTTCACCGTGCGCTGCATTTCGGTCACTTCTTCAGGGCGCTCGTCCACGAGCAGCACCATCATGTGCACGTCGGGGTAGTTGGCGCTGATCGCGTGGGCGATGTGCTGCATCATCACCGTCTTGCCGCTCTTGGGCGGCGCCACGAGCAGGGCGCGCTGGCCTTTGCCGATGGGGGCGATGATGTCGATGATGCGGCCGGTGAGGTTCTCTTCGCCCTTGACGCCTTCGCGTTCCAGCTTCATCTGTTCCTTGGGGAACAGCGGCGTCAGGTTCTCGAACATCACCTTGTGCTTGTTGGCTTCGGGTGCGCCGTCGTTGACCTTGTCCAGCTTGGTCAGTGCGAAGTAGCGCTCGCCGTCCTTGGGCGTGCGCACTTCGCCTTCGATCATGTCGCCGGTGTGCAGGTTGAAGCGCCGCACCTGGCTGGGCGAGATGTAGATGTCGTCGGTGCTGGCCGTGAAGCTGGTGTCGGGGCTGCGCAGGAAGCCGAAGCCGTCGGGCAGGATTTCGAGCACACCGTCGGCGAAGACCTGTTCGCCGGCCTTGGCGCGCTTCTTGATGATCGCGAACATCAGCTCTTGCTTGCGCATGCGGCCGATGTTTTCGATCTCAAGCGCCTCAGCCTGCTTGAAGACTTCAGACACGTGGAGTGCCTTGAGTTCGTTTAAGTGCATGGAACGACCCCTGGAGGGGTAATCGAATCGGGAACGGGGGGAGGTTTGATGTGGGGCAAGAACTGCCTCACGAACCGGGGAACTCGAACCGGTTGCCTGATGAAAGGCCCGGTGAACTGAGGGCGATTATGACAGGAAAATCGCCCCGGCCAACGCATTGCGCGCTGGCCGGAAGAAATGCATCAGGCGAGTTGCTGGTCGATGAAGGCCGTGAGTTGCGCCTTGCTCATGGCGCCGACCTTGGTGGCGGCCAGCTGGCCGTCCTTGAACAGCATCAGCGTGGGGATGCCGCGAATGCCGAACTTGGCGGGGATGTCGCGGTTCTCGTCGACGTTGAGCTTGGCGATCTGCAGCTTGCCTTCGTAGGTGGCCGAGACTTCGTCCAGGATCGGGGCGATCATCTTGCAGGGACCGCACCATTCGGCCCAGTAGTCGACCAGAACCGGCTGGCTGGACTTGAGCACGTCGGCCTCGAAGGAAGAATCGGAGATGTGTTTGATCAGTTCGCTGGCCATGTGATGTGTCCTTGTGCGCAGAGAGAGTTTCGGTGCAGCTAAAGTGCTGGTCATTGTGACAGAAACCAAGGGGTGACGTGCCATGCGGCCCGGCTATGGCGGCGATAGCCAAAGCCCTTTGCGGCCCTGCCGCCGACCCCCTCAACCCCCTCGATAGAACATGAACGAAGGCCACCCCGTCCAGGCCCTGTGGTGCGATCCCGCCGACGGCGTCGTCGCGCGGATCGTGCGCGCGCTCGACGAGCGCCAGCTGCATGCGGCGCGCACCGTGGTGCTGGTGCCGTACGCGCAGCTGATGGCGGTCGCGCGCGGCATGTGGGCGCGCTGCGGCAGCCCGGGCTTCGTGCCGCGCTTCGAGACCACGCACAACTGGGCGCGCAGCGCGGGCGGCTTCCTGCCGTCCGGCTACGACATCGCCTTCGACATGGCGCGCGACCTGGTCACGGCCCAGGGCCTGCTCGCGCAATCGGGCTTCCAGGCCGAACGCTTCGCGCTCGCGGGGCGCGTGGTCGAGCTGGCCTACCAGCTGGCGCCGCTGGCATCCGCCGTGGCGCCTGAGGTGCGCGGCAGCGATTGGGCTCAAGGGGCGTCCAAGGTGGCCGATGCCGGCAGCGAGTCGGAGTGGTTCCGCATCGAGAGCGCGCTGATCCGTGTCGCCGTGGCCTGGGCCGCGAACTCGGGCTACGCGACCGACGTGCTGCTGCGCGACGCGGCGCGCAGCCAGGTCGATGCGCTGATCGTGCTCGAAGGCTTCCAGACCGATCCGCTCACGCAGGCCCTGTGCGCGCTGTGGGGCGACCGCGCGATCCGCATTCCGCTCGTGCCCGCCGATGCCCCGCCGTCTTCTGCTCACGCCCATGTGGCGCTCGACCCCGAGGACGAGGCCCAGCTGGCCGCCGCCTGCGTGCTGCAGCACCTGGCCGAGGGCCGCGCGCCGGTTGCGCTCGTTGCCACCGATCGCGCGCTCACCCGCCGCATCAGCGCCCAACTGAGCACGCAGGGCATCGTCACGCACGACGAAACCGGCTGGAAGCTGTCCACCACGCGCGCCGCCGCCACGCTGATGAGTGCCTTGCGCGCCTGTGCGCACGACGCGGCCACCGACCAGGTGCTCGAATGGCTCAAGAGCGGCGCCGAGGTCGATGGGTTCGCCGTGCAGTCGCTCGAAATGCGCCTGCGGCGCGAAGGCGTGCGCGACTGGCAGGCCTGGTGCGCGTTGATCGCGCGCAGCGACAAGCCGCAGGACGAAGGCCTGCGCACGTTCACCGTCACCATCGAAACCCGCCGCGCCCCGATGGCGCGCGCGCGCTCCCTGGCCGAGTGGCACCGCGCGCTGCGCGAGCTGTTGACGGCCGGCGAGCAGTGGGACGCGCTCGCCGCCGACTTCGCGGGCGCCAAGGTGATCGCCGCCCTCTGGCTCGATGCCGACGCGCACGGCGAGGAAGACGAATTCCCCGGCGGACGCCACAGCCTGGCCGAGTTCACGGCCTGGGCGCGCGACGTACTCGAAGACGCCAGCTTCGTGCCGCCCGCCGGCGACGAGGCGCCCAAGGTGTCCGTGCTGCCGATGTACCAGTTGCTGGGCCGCGTCTTCGGCGCCGTCGTCATTCCCGGCTGCGACGACCGCCGCATGCCCGCGTCGCCCGAGCCGCCGGGCAACTGGAGCGCGGCGCAGCGCCTCGACCTGGGGCTGGCCTCGCGCGAGGTGCTGGAGACCGCGCAGCGCGCGGCCTGGGCCATGGCCACGCGCAACCCGAACTGCGACCTGGTCTGGCGCCATTCCGACGCCAGCGGCGAGCCCGTGCGGCCGAGCCCGCTGGTGCAGGCCCTGCAGCTCGCGCACGCATTGCAGCCGGGCGTCGATCCGCGCACGCCGCGCGACGTCACCGTCACGCCGACCCTGCGGCCCACGCCCTCGGGCGCGCTGCTGCCGCTCACCAACGTGTCGACCAGCGTCTACGAAGACCTGCGGCGCTGCCCCTATCGCTTCTTCGCGCTGCGCCAGCTGGGCCTGCGCACCGCCGACGAGCTCGATGCCGAGGTCGACAAGCGCGACTTCGGCAACTGGCTGCACGCGGTGCTGGGCCAGTTCCACGAGACCCTGCGCGACGCGCCGACAAGCGATGCGCAAGCGCGCGCCGCGCTGCTCGCCGACACCGCGCGCGATGTCACGCAAACCCTCGGCTACTCCGACGCCGAGTTCTTGCCCTTCGCCGCCGCGTGGCCGGCGGTGCGCGACGGGTATCTCGACTGGCTCGCGAAACATGAAGCAGACGGGGCGGTCTTCGTCGAGGCCGAACCCTGGAAAGAGCAGCCCTTGGGCACCCTGCGGCTGGTCGGCCGGCTCGACCGCGTCGACCGCACGGCCGACGGCCAGCCCTTCGTGATCGACTACAAGACCGAGACCGCCTCCGTCACCAAGGAGCGCGTGAAGGACCCGACCGAGGACACGCAGCTCGCCTTCTACGCCGCGCTGGTGGCCGACGACACCTTGCGTGCGGCCTACGTCAACGTGGGCGAGAAGTCGTCCGGCACGCAGACCGTCGAGCAGCCCGCCGTGGTCGAGGCGCGCGATGCGCTGGTCGCCGGCATCATCGACGACTTCGCGCGCATCGCGCAGGGCGCGCCGCTGCCGCCGCTGGGTGAGGGCAGCGTCTGCGATTTCTGCGCCGCACGCGGCCTGTGCCGCAAGGATTTCTGGGAGGTCACGCCATGAACGGCGCTGCCTACGAACACAATGGCCGGCACGTCGCGCGCGAGGCCTTCTACACCGTCGCCTGCGATCCGCGGCGCTCGGTCGCGGTCGAAGCCTGCGCGGGCGCCGGCAAGACCTGGATGCTGGTGTCGCGCATCGTGCGCGCGCTGCTCGAAGAGGGCGATTCCGCCTGCGAGCCGCACGAGATCCTGGCCATCACCTTCACCAAGAAGGCCGCCGGCGAAATGCGCGAGCGGCTCGACCAGTGGCTCGCGCTGTTCGCCGAACTCGATCCGGCCGCCTCGCAGCGCGAACTCGTGATGCGCGGCATGACACCGGAGGCCGCGCAGGCGGCCGTGCCGCGCCTGCAGGGGCTCTACCGGCGGCTGCTCGAAGGCGGGCGCCCGGTGCAGTTCCGCACCTTCCACGCGTGGTTCGCGGGCCTGCTGCGCAACGCGCCGCTCGCCGTGCTGCGCGAGCTGGGGCTGCCGGCGAACTACGAGCTGCTCGAAGACGATGCCGAGGCGCGCAACCACACCTGGCGTCCGTTCTTCGAGGCCGTGACCGGCGACGCGCGCGCGCTGGCCGACTACTACGCCGTCGTCGCCACCCACGGCCGCTCGCAGACGGCGAAGGCGTTGGGCGAGGCGCTGTCGAAGCGGGTCGAGTTCTCGCTGTCCGATCCCCAGGATGCGGTGACGCCGTTCGACGTGCTGTACCCGGCCCTTCAGGGGCTGGAGCTGCCGACCGACGCGCTGCGCGGCGAGGCCGTGCGCCGCCGCTGGCTCGACCGCGCCGCCGCCCTCGGCCGCGAGGCCAACAAGACACCGCAGAAGGCGGCCGAAGCCATCATCGACGTGTTCGGCACCGGCGAACCCGTGCCCGAGGCGCTGGCCGACGCGCTCGCCGTGCTGCGCAAGACCTTCTTCGTCGCGAGCGAAGACCGGCTCACCAAGAACCTGCAGAAATTCCCCGCGGCGCAAGAGGCCGAGATCGAACTGCAGCTGCTGTGCGCGGCGCAGGCGCAGCACGCGGCCTGGCTCTACCAGCAACGCATGACGCGGCTCACGCGCCTGCTGATCACCGCCTTCGGCGAGGTCAAGCGCGCCCACGGCTGGGTCGACATGAACGACGTCGAACAGGCCGCGCAGCTGCTCCTGGGCCAGTCGGCGCTGTCGGGCTGGGTGCAGGAGCGGCTCGACGCGCGCGTCGCGCACCTGCTGATCGACGAGTTCCAGGACACCAACCCGCTGCAGTGGCAGGCGCTCTACGGCTGGCTCAGTGCCTACACCGGCGCGGGCGGCAGTGCGCCGCGCGTGTTCATCGTGGGCGATCCCAAGCAGAGCATTTACCGTTTTCGCCGCGCCGAGCCGCAGGTGTTCATCGCTGCCAAGAAGTTCGTGCGCGAAGGGCTCGGCGGCGAACTGCTCAACTGCGACCACACGCACCGCAACGCGCGTGCCGTGGTCGGCCTCGTCAACAGCGCGATGCTGGCCGCGCAGGCGGCCGGCGAGTTCGACGGCTACCGCGCCCACACCACCGAGCGCGGCGACGACGGCGAGCTGCTGAAGCTGCCCGCCATCGACCGCGACGCGCTCGACACCACGGTGGCCGCCGCGCCGGCCGACGACGGCATGCTGCACTGGCGCGACAGCCTCGTCACGCCGCGCGTGCTGCCCGAAGAGCAACTGCTGCAGAAGGAGTGCGAGCAGGCCGCGCGCTGGGTCGCGCAGCGCATCGCCGACGGCACGCCGCCGCGCCAGATCATGGTGCTGGCGCGCCGCCGCAGTCGGCTGTCGGCCATGCAGGACGCGCTGCGCCGCCGCCACATTCCCGTGCAGCAGCCCGAGAAGAACGACCTGAACGACGCACCCGAGGTGCAGGACGTGGTCGCGCTGCTCGACGCGCTGGTGTCGCCCGCGCACGATCTTTCGCTGGCGCGCGCACTCAAGTCGCCGCTGTTCGGCATCGACGACGACACGCTGGTGCAGCTGGCGCGCTGCCAGCGCGAGACGCCGGTCGCCAGCTGGTTCTCGCTGATCCAGAAGGGCGAAGGCCTGCCGCCCGTGCTGACCGAGGCGGGCGTGCAGCTGCGCCGCTGGCAGCGCTGGCTGATGGCAATGCCGCCGCACGACGCGCTGGACGCGATCTTTCACGACGGCGACGTGCTCGCGAAGTTCGGCGCCGCGGTGCCGGCGGCCTTGCGCCAGAGCGCGCTGGCCAACCTGCGGGGGCTGGTCGCCGCCTCGCTCGACATCGACGGTGCGCGCTTCGCGACGCCTTATGCCCTGGTGCGAGCCTTGCGCGCGGGCGGTGTGCGCGCGCCCACCGTGGCCGCGCCCGAGGCCGTGCAGCTGCTGACCGTGCACGGAGCCAAAGGCCTTGAAGCCGACACCGTGCTGATGCTCGACTGCGACGCGCCGCCGCCGCGCGCGCAGACCATGGGCGTGCTGGTCGAGTGGAAGGGCAGCGACAGCGCGCCGACGCGCTTCGTGTTCCTGGCCAGCGAGAAGACCCCTCCGGCCTGCGCCGCCGCGTTGCTCGAGGAGGAGCAGCGCGCGCGCCACCGCGAAGAACTCAACGGGCTCTATGTGGCGACCACGCGGGCCCGCGAGCGGCTGGTGCTGTCGTCGGTGAAACCGTCGCGCGCCAACGAGGGCAGCTGGTGGGCGCGGCTGGAGCCGCTGTGCGAGCCGACCGAGGCCGACGAGCCGCTGGTCGAAGCCTCCGCCGCCGGCGAGACCGGAGTGGGCACCTTCGCGATGAAGCGCCTGCCCGCACCGCTCGTGGCTGCAACCGGTGCGCCGCCCGAAAAGAAAAAGGCACAAGACGCCACGGTCGACGCACGCGCCGCCGCGTTCGGCCAGGCCATGCACCGGCTGCTCGAATGGGCGGTGCCCGGCGAGGCGCTGCCGCCGGCGCATGTGCGGGCGGCCGCGCGCGAATTCATGCTCGATCCGCAGCAGGCACGCGGCGCCGCGGCGCTGGCCCAGCGCATCCGCGCGGGCGCTGGTGCCTGGGTGTGGGACGATCGCAGCATCGACTGGCATGGCAATGAAGTCACGCTGGTCCACGAGGGCGATACCTTGCGCATCGACCGGCTGGTGCGCGAGCGCGCCACCGGCGCATGGTGGATCCTCGACTACAAATCGGCCGCGCGCCCCGAACGGGACGCGGCCCTGATCGCACAGATGCAGCGCTACCGCGCTGCCGTGCAACATGCCTACCCCGGTGCCACGGTGCGCGCCGCGTTCCTGACCGGGCAGGGCGAACTGGTGAATCTCGAATGACTGTTTCTTCTACCGTCGCCGTCATCGGCGGCGGACCTGCCGGCCTGATGGCGGCCGAAGTGCTGAGCGCGTCCGGCGCGCAGGTGCATGTCTACGACGCGATGCCCTCGGTGGGCCGCAAGTTCTTGCTGGCCGGCCGCGGCGGCCTCAACCTCACGCACTCGGAGCCCTTCGACGTGTTCGTGACCCGCTTCGGTGAGCGCCGTGCGCAGCTCGAACCGCTGCTCGCGGCCTTCGGCCCGCAGCAGACGCGCGAGTGGGCGGCCGGGCTGGGCATCGAGACCTTCGTCGGCACGTCGGGTCGCGTGTTCCCGACCGACATGAAAGCCGCGCCCTTGCTGCGCGCCTGGCTGCATCGCCTGCGCGCCGCGGGCGTGCAATTCCACATGCGCCATCGCTGGGTGGGTGACGGGGCCTTCGATGCGAACGCGCTGCGCTTCGCGACGCCGGCGGGCGAGGTCACCGCCAAGGCCGATGCCGTGGTGCTGGCCCTGGGCGGCGCGAGCTGGGCGCGCCTGGGCTCCGACGGGGCGTGGGCTCCGTGGCTGCAAGCGCAGGGCGTGGCGGTGGCGCCGCTGCTGCCCGCCAATTGCGGCTTCGACGGCGCAGGCTGGAGCGAGCATTTTTCGAGCCGCTTCGCGGGGCAGCCTTTCAAATCGGTCGCGATCGCCTTCACCGACAGCCAGGGGCGGCACTTTGCGCGCAAGGGCGAGTTCGTTGCCACGGCCACCGGCATCGAAGGCAGCCTGGTCTATGCGGCGTCGGCGCTGCTGCGCGACGAGATTGCAGCGAACGGCAGTGCGACGCTGCTGCTCGACCTGCTGCCCGACCGCAGCGCCGAACAGGTGCTCGCCGCGGTGAAGCATCCGCGCGGCGCGCGTTCGCTGAGCAGCCATCTCAAGAGCCGTCTCGGCATCGAGGGCATCAAGGCGGGCGTGCTGCACGAAGCGCTGAGCAAGGAAGCGATGCAGGACCCGGCGCAGCTGGCGGCCACCATCAAGGCGGTGCCGTTGAAGCTGGTCGCAACGCGGCCGGTCGACGAGGCGATCAGCACGGCGGGCGGCGTGCGCTTCGACGCGCTCGATCCGGCCCTGATGGCGACGGCGCTGCCCGGCGTGTTCGCGGCAGGGGAGATGCTCGACTGGGAAGCGCCGACCGGCGGCTACCTGCTCACGGCAGCGATGGCCAGCGGCGCGGCTGCGGCGCGCGGCGCGATCCAGCGGCTGGGGCTGTAGCGGCAGGCGCTGCTCAGCGCTTGCACGGCCAGAAAAAGACCTGCTCGGGGTCGTCCGCATCGAGGTTCTCGATGTGGCCACTCTCCCTGAATCCGGCTTCTTTCAGCAGCGCGTGCATCGCCGCGTTGGAGCGGTTCGTGGAGGTGAAGAGCTTGGGGCGTTCGCAGATCGACTGGAAGTGATCGACGAGCCTCAGGCCGAGTCGCCTGCGGCGAAATGGCTCGCCGACCATGAGCATCTCGATGAAGCCGCAGTCGAAGAAGTGGTGGTGCAGCACGCCGTAGGCGGCGATCTCGCCATTCGTCTCGATCACATGGCAGAAGCGATCTTCGATCCAGCCTTTGATCTGCACGGCGCGGTGCGCATCGTGCGCGGCCACGGTGTCGAGGCGCACCAACGCTTCGAGATCACTGATGCGGGCGGGCCGGATGTCCAAGTTCATGGATGGCTGCGCGAAGTTCTGGGAATTTGAGGTGTCTGGGGTCGGTAACCCCTGGACACAGCGCGTGAGTTCTCTGAAAAGGAACTCACGGCTTCTGGATGTTAGGTTGACGAGCCTTACCCCTGGCACTGACTACGCAGTTAGGGCTGCTTGGTTCCCCACCTGACCCGGTTGGCCACTTCACCATGCAGGGAGGCCCGTCAGCCTGCATTCTAACCGCGCGGATTTGCCCCCTTGGCCGGGGCGTGAATCATTTCGACGGCGGATGGGAAACAAGCGTGAAGTGACCCCCGCCGCGCCTTTTAGAATGCCCGCAATGTCTTATCTCGTGCTCGCTCGCAAGTTCCGTCCGAAAACCTTCGGTGAGATGGTCGGTCAGGGGCATGTGGTCCAGGCGCTGGAAAACGCGCTGACGACGCAGCGCCTGCACCACGCCTATCTGTTCACCGGGACGCGGGGGGTGGGCAAGACCACGGTGTCGCGCATCCTGGCCAAGTCGCTCAACTGCCAGGGCCCGGACGGGCAGGGTGGCATCACGGCCACGCCCTGCGGTGTGTGCCAGGCCTGCCAGGACATCGATTCGGGCCGCTTCGTCGACTACACCGAGCTCGATGCGGCCTCCAACCGCGGCGTCGACGAAGTGCAGTCGCTGCTCGAACAGGCGGTCTACAAGCCGGTGCAGGGGCGCTTCAAGGTCTTCATGATCGACGAAGTGCACATGCTCACGAACACCGCGTTCAACGCGATGCTCAAGACGCTCGAGGAGCCGCCCGAGTACCTCAAGTTCGTGCTGGCCACGACCGATCCGCAGAAGGTGCCGGTGACGGTGCTGTCGCGCTGCCTGCAGTTCAACCTGCGGCCGATGGCGCCCGAGACGGTGCTCGAACACCTCACGAGCGTGCTGCAGACCGAGCAGGTGCCGGCCGAGCCGCAGGCGCTGCGCCTGCTGGCGCGCGCCGCGCGCGGCTCGATGCGCGACGCGCTCTCGCTCACCGACCAGGCCATCGCCTTCGGCAACGGCGAGCTGCTCGAGACCGGTGTGCGCCAGATGCTCGGCAGCGTCGACCGCGGCCATGTGTTCCGCCTGATCGAAGCGCTGGCACAAGGCGACGGCAAGACCGTCGTCGACACCTCCGAGGCGCTGCGTCGCGACGGCATGTCCGCCGCGTCCACGCTCGAAGAAATGACGGCGGTGCTGCAGGCCATGGCCGTGCTGCAGGCCGTGCCCTCGCGCGCCGAATCGGCCGATGCGGCCACCGACCCCGACGCGGCCGACACGGCGCGGCTGGCGTCGTTGATGCCCGCTGACGAGACGCAGCTGCTGTACAGCCTGTGCCTGCATGGGCGCGGCGAGCTGGGCCTGGCGCCCGATGAGTACGCGGCGCTGACCATGGTGCTGTTGCGGCTGCTGGCCTTCAAGCCTTCCCACGCGGCCGCCTCGACGGCCTCCACGGAAAAAAAAACTCTGAATGACGCCGGTGGCGCCGCGCCGCGGGCTCCCGCGCGCGAAGCTGCCCCGGTTTCCCGGCCTTCGGTGCCCGATCCGGCACCTGCTGCCGCGCCTTCGCAACCGCCCGCACAATTCGCACAACCCGCACCGGCCGGTCAGCGGCTCGCGGTGGTCGACGCCCCGCAGCGCCAGCCCATGCCCCGGCCTGCCCCGCAGGAGGCGTCCGACGCCCCCGCGGCCCATGTCGTCGGCGTGCCGATCCGCGTGCAGCCGCCGCCCGGCCAGCGCGACGTGCCGCGCGAAGAAGAACAGCGCAGCACCTACACCCCGATCCCTCCGAGCGAAGAGGGCGACTTCTGGCATGCCACGGTCATGCAGCTCGTCGCGGCCGAAAGTGTCGCGGCGCTGGCACGCGAATTGGCGCTCCAGTCGCAGCTGGTGGCGCGCGACACCGACCAGTGGATGCTGCGCATCGAGCGCGAAACCCTCAACCAGCCGTCCAGCCGCGAGAAGCTCACGGCGGCGCTGCAGGGCCTCGGCCACAATGTGAGGCTGGCCATCGAGATCGGCGGCGTGGTCGACAGCCCGGCGCGCCGCAACAAGCAGGCGGCAGACGAGCGCCAGCGGGTGGCCGAGGAAGCCATCCGCAGCGACCCCGAGGTGCAGATGCTGATGCGCGACTTCGATGCGAAGATTGTTCCCGGATCGCTGAAGCCCCTCTGAAGCCGGCGCCGCAGTCGCCGCATTTTCGACCGTATTCTTTCCATCACCAACCCATCACAGACAGGACCAACGATGTTCAACAAAGGACAACTGGCCGGCCTCATGAAGCAGGCGCAGGCAATGCAGGACAACCTCAAGAAGGCCCAGGAAGAACTGGCGCACATCGAGGTCGAAGGCGAGTCGGGCGCCGGTCTCGTCAAGGTCGTCATGACCTGCAAGCACGACGTCAAGCGCATCACCATCGACCCCAGCCTGCTGGCCGACGACAAGGACATGCTCGAAGACCTCGTGGCTGCTGCCTTCAACGCCGCCGTGCGCAAGGCCGAGGAAACCAGCGAGCAGAAGATGGGCAAGCTGACGGCCGGCATGCCCGGCCTGCCGCCCGGCATGAAGCTCCCGTTCTAAGCGAGGCATGGCAGACGCCAGTTCGCTCGATGCGCTGGTCGATGCGCTGCGCCGGTTGCCCGGTGTCGGCGTCAAGTCGGCCTCGCGCATGGCCTTCCACCTGCTGCAGCACGACCGCGAGGGCGCGCAGTTGCTCGCGCGCGCGCTGCAGCAGGCGGCAGGCCAGGTGCGGCACTGCGAGCTGTGCAACACCTTCACCGAAGCGCCGATCTGCCATGTCTGCATGGACTCGCGGCGTGACGGCACCAAGCTGTGCGTGGTCGAGACGCCGGCCGACCAGGCCGCGCTCGAACGCACGGGCGCCTTTCGCGGCTACTACTTCGTGCTCATGGGCAAGCTCAGTCCGCTCGACGGCATCGGGCCGAAGGACATCGGCCTGCAGAAGCTGTTCGACCGCGCACGCGACGGCACGGTGAGCGAGGTCATCCTCGCGACCAACTTCACCGCCGAAGGCGAGGCCACGGCGCACGTGATCGGCGAGGCGCTCAAGCAGCACGGGCTCACCGTGACGCGCCTGGCGCGCGGCGTGCCGGCCGGCAGCGAGCTCGAGTACGTCGACCTCGGCACGATCGCGCACGCGCTGGTCGATCGCCGCTGACGCGCGGCCTCACGCAGGCCGCGTTCGTTCTTTCTCTTCGTTGTCGTCACCATGACCTTCTCTTTGCTCACCGTCGCCTACTGGTGCGTGTTCATCGCCTGCGGCCTGCCGTACCTCGCGGCATGGATCGCGAAGGCGGGCAGCTTCGGCGTGCGCGACAACATGCATCCGCGCGACTGGGCCGCCAAGCAAAGCGGCTGGCGCGCACGCGCCAACAGCGCGCAGGCCAACAGCTTCGAAGGCCTGCCGTTCTTCATCGGCGCGGTGCTCATCGCGCACCAGCTCGGCGTGGCGCAGGCGCGGCTCGACATGCTCGCGGTAGCCTACGTGGTGCTGCGGGTGATCTATCTCGCGCTCTACATCCGCGGCGCGCCGAGCGCGCGCAGCGCGGTCTGGGCACTCGCGTTCCTGGTCAATATCGCGATACTTTTTCTGGCGCGATAGCGCCTTGGCGAAGGCTTCTCCAGGAGGCCTTCGTGCTTACGTGAAAACCCGCACGGGATGACCCCGATGCAGGCCCACAGGGCGCACGCCTAAGCTCGATTCAGTTCACCAGAATCACAGAGCCCGCAGGACCGCGCCATGCTTCATCGCAGAACCCTCATCTCCGCCTCCGCAGTCGCTGCCGCAGCGATTGCATTGCCGCGGGTCTTTGCGCAGCAGGCCAAGCTGGAGAAAACCAAGGTCTCGATCGCGGTGGGCGGCAAGGCGGCGTTCTACTATCTGCCGCTCACCATCTCCGAGCAGCTCGGCTACTTCAAGGCCGAAGGGCTCGAGGTCGAGATTTCCGACTTCGCGGGCGGCGCGCGTGCATTGCAAGCGGTGGTGGGGGGCTCGGCCGATGTCTGCTCGGGCGCCTACGAACACACGATCAACCTGCAGGCCAAGAACCAGTTCTTCCAGGCCTTCGTGCTGCAGGGCCGCGCACCGCAGATCGCGGTGGGCGTGTCGACGAAGAACATGGCGGGCTACACCGGCATCCAGGACCTGCGTGGCAAGAAGATCGGCGTCTCGGCGCCGGGCTCGTCGACCAACATGGTGGCCAACCTCGTGCTCTCGCGCGGCGGCCTCAAGGCCAGCGACGTGAGCTTCATCGGCGTGGGCGTGGCGGCCGGCGCGCTCACCGCGCTGCGCTCGGGCCAGATCGACGCCATCAGCAACACCGACCCGGTGATGACCATGCTGGAGCAGAAGGGCGACGTGAAGATCATCAGCGACACGCGCACGCTCAAGGGCACCGAGCAGGTGTTCGGCGGGCCGATGCCCGCGGCCTGCCTCTACGCACCGATCGACTTCATCCAGAAGCATCCCAACACCTGCCAGGCGCTGGCCAACGCGATCGTGCGCGGCCTGAAGTGGCTGCAGACGGCGGGGCCGGGCGACATCATCAAGACCGTGCCCGAGACCTACCTGTTGGGCGACCGCGCGCTGTACCTCGCGTCGTTCGACAAGGTGCGCGAGTCCATCGCCACCGACGGCCTCGTGCCGGCCGAAGGGCCGAAGACGGCGCTGAATGCCATCGCGAGCTTCGACACCTCGGTCAAGGCCGACAAGATCGACCTCGCCAGGACCTACACCAACGATTTTGCAAAGCGTGCGAAAGACAGGTTCAAAGCCTGATTGCGAACGTTCAGCAACCCGGCTTCGGCCGGGTTTTTTCTTCCGGAGCGCCATGTCCGACTACGCCCTCGAACTTCTTTCCATCCGCTGCACCTTCCTTTCGAAGGACGACCCGGGCCAGCGCTACACGGCGGTGGACGACACCACGCTGCGCATCGGCGCGGGCGAGTTCGTCTCGGTGGTCGGGCCCACGGGCTGCGGCAAGTCGACGCTGCTGAACGTGGGCGCGGGCTTGCTAGAGCCATCGTCGGGCGGGGTGAAGGTCTTCGGCCAGCCGCTCACGGGCGTGAACAAGCGCGCGGGCTACATGTTCCAGACCGAGGCGCTGATGCCGTGGCGCAGCGCCATCGACAACGTGAAGGTGGGGCTGCAGTACCGCGGCGTGCCCGATGCCGAGGCGCATGTGCAGGCCGAGGCCTGGCTCTCGCGCGTGGGCCTCACGGGCTTCGGCGACCGCTATCCGCACCAGCTCTCGGGCGGCATGCGCAAGCGCGTCGCATTGGCGCAGACGCTGGTGCTCGACCCCGACATCATCCTCATGGACGAGCCCTTCAGCGCACTCGACGTGCAGACGCGGCAGCTGATGGAAAACGAGGTGCTCGAACTCTGGAGCGCGAAGAAGAAGGCCGTGCTCTTCATCACGCACGACCTCGATGAAGCCATTGCGATGAGCGACCGCGTGGTGGTGCTGTCGGCCGGCCCGGCGACGCGGCCGATCGGCGAGTTCGTGATCGACCTGCCGCGTCCGCGCGACGTCGCCGAGGTGCGCACGCAGCCGCGCTTCGTGGAGCTGCACCGCCAGATCTGGGAGGTGCTGCGCGACGAGGTGCTCAAGGGCTACGCGCAGCAACTGAGGAAGGCCGCATGATGCCGCGCCTCGATGCACGCCATGCGCGCTTCTGGCAGCTCGCGCTGCTCGCCGTGATTCTTGTGCTGTGGCACGTGGCCTCGCGCAACGACCAGATCGCGTTCTTCCTCGGCCAGCCGATCGTGGTAGCGGGGCGCATCTGGAGCTGGTTCCTGCCCTTCGAGGTGCCGCCGAACCTGCTGTTTCCCGAAGGCCTGAAGGGCAACGCCGACATCTACCGCCATCTGGGCACGACGCTGCTCGAAACGGTGCTGGCCTTCGGCATCGGCACGGCGCTCGGGTTGGGTTGCGGCCTGTGGCTGGCGCTGGCGCCCACGGCGAGCCTGATCCTCGATCCGTACATCAAGGCCGCCAACTCGATGCCGCGCGTGATCCTCGCGCCGATCTTCGCGCTGTGGTTCGGCCTGGGCATCTGGAGCAAGGTGGCGCTGGCCGTCACGCTGGTGTTCTTCATCGTGTTCTTCAACGTCTACCAGGGCGTGCGCGAAGTGAGCCCGGTGGTGCTGGCCAACGCCAAGATGCTGGGCGCCAACCAGCGGCAGCTGCTGCGCACGGTGTACCTGCCCAGCGCCACGAGCTGGGTGTTCTCCAGCCTGCACACCTCCGTGGGCCTGGCCTTCGTCGGCGCGGTGGTGGGGGAGTACCTGGGCTCGGCGCGCGGCGTGGGCTACCTGATTCTGCAGGCCGAGGGCACCTTCGACGTGAACACGGTCTTCGCCGGCATCGTGGTGCTCACGGCTTTCGCGCTGGCGCTCGACGGGCTCGTGGGCCTGATCGAGAAGCGGCTCATGAAGTGGCAGCCGCGCAGCGGCGAGACAGAGAAGCTCTGAGCCGCGCGTTCAGCGCGTTCAGTGCCTTCAGTGGGTCTGGCGCGTCTCGGTGTTGACCTGCACCAGCGCGCGTCCCGCGAAGAGGCCGCCGGACATCTCGAGCACCAGCCGTTCCTTGTCGCGGCGGCGCAGGTCGTCGATCACCTCGTCGGCTTCCTCGGGCGTGGCGCCCAGTGCGACCACGCCTTGCCGGCCGAAGGCCATCGCAGATTCGAAGGTCTCGCGGATCTGGTAGTCGACGTCGAGCTTCACGAGCTCCACCGCATGCTCGCGATCGAAGGCGCGCACCATCAGGTGCGCATGCGGGAACTCGGTCTTCACGTGTTCGGCGATGCGCGTGGCCACGGCGCGGTTGTCGATGCACACCATGATCGCGCGGGCGTTGTGCGCGCCCGCCGCATGCAGCACGTCGGCGCGTGCGCCGTCGCCGTAGTACACCTTGAAGCCGAAGTCGGCGGCGTCGCGGATCACCTGCGTGTCGTTGTCGATGATGGAGATGGACGCACCGCGCGCCAGCGCGCCCTGGATCGCGATCTGCCCGAAGCGGCCGAAGCCGATGACGAGCACGTTGCCGGCCAGTTCCTCGGCTTTCTCCACGCCCTCCATCGAGGCCTGCGCGGTGGGTGCGAAGCGGCGATGCACCAGCACCACCAACGGCGTGAGCGCCATCGACAGCACCACCACCGCCGTCATGTTGGCGTTGACCGTCGGGCTGATGACCTTGGCGGCGAGCGCCGACGAGAACAGCACGAAGGCGAACTCGCCGCCCTGCGCCATCAGCACGGCGCGGTCGAGCGCATCGGCGGGCGAACTCTTGGCGAGCCGTGCCACGCCGTAGATGCACAGCGCCTTGACCACCATCATCGAGATCACGCCCGCGACGATGAGCTGCCAGTTCTGCGCCACCACCGCGAGGTCGAGCGACATGCCCACGCCGATGAAGAACAGCCCGAGCAGCAGCCCGCGGAAGGGTTCGATGTCGGCTTCGAGCTGGTGGCGGAAGGTCGATTCGGACAGCAGCACGCCGGCCAGGAAGGCGCCCATGGCCATCGACAGGCCGCCGACCTGCATCAGCAGCGCCGCGCCCAGCACCACGAGCAGTGCCGCGGCCGTCATCACCTCGCGCGCCTTGGAGTTGGCGAGCACGCGGAACAGCGGATTGAGCAGCCAGATGCCGGCCGCCACCAGCGCCGCGAGCGCACCCACGGCAATGCCGATGCCGATCCAGCGCGAAGGTGCAATGGCCTGCTGCGCTGCATCCACCGGTGCGATGAAGGCGACGATGGCCAGCAGCGGCACGATCAGCAGGTCTTCGAAGAGCAGCACGGCGACGATCTTCTGGCCGCGCGGCGCGGCGATGTCGCCACGCTCGCCGAGCAGTTGCATCACGATGGCCGTGGAGGTGAGCACGAAGCCCATCGCGCACACGAACGAGACGGCGAGCGGGAAGCCGAAGGCCATGCCCACGCCGGTCAGCAGGATGCCGCACACCACCACCTGCAGGCTGCCCAGGCCGAAGATGTCGCGCCGCATGCTCCACAGGTGCGACGGGCGCATCTCGAGCCCGATCACGAAGAGGAACATCACGACACCGAGTTCGGCCGTGTGAAGGATGGTCTGCGGGTCGGAGAAAAGGCCGAAGCCGAAGGGCCCGATGGCCAGGCCCGCCGCCAGGTAGCCGAGCACGGAGCCCAGCCCGAGCCGCTTGAACAGCGGCACGGCCACGACGGCGGCCCCCAACAGCGTGACGACCTTGATGAGATCGCCCGCGCTTCCTTCGACTGCCATGGCCTGTCCTCCTGATGTCGCTTTTTTGGTCCGGGCCCGGCACCGCCCGCCGGCAGGGCAGGGATCAGCGCTTGCGCTTGGAGGGCGTGCCGCCGCGCGGCTGGCGCACCACGGCCTGCTTGGCGCTGCTGCTGCCGCGTGCGGCGGCCTTCACCGGCGCGCCGCCGCGCTTGGACGTGACCACCGCCGCACCCCGGCCGCGCGCGGGCGCTGCACCCGAGCCGACACGCGCCGCGGGCGTGGCGCGCACCGGCAGGTACACGACCACGCTGTAGCCGCGCTTGAAGGCGTGGTTCTGGTTGACGTCGTTCCAGTCGGCCACGGCCGCCGGCTTGAGGTTGTAGCGGCGCGCGATGCTCGCCACGTTGTCCGAGCGGCCGGCCTTGACGGTGGTGCGGCGCGTGATGATCTCGGGCTGGAAGCTCAGGTGGCCGCCGTCGGCCACGACCGCCGCCACGTCTTCCTTCACGCGTGCGCCGCGCGGCACGATCAGCGTGGAGCCGGCCTTGATGAGCATGCGCGGCGGCACGTTGTTGAGCGCGCGCAGGTCCGACTCGCTCATGCCCGAGCGCTGGGCGGCGTCGGCCACCGTCATGGTGGTGGGCACGACCCAGGCGGTCCAGCTGGCGTACTGGCCCTGCGTGTAGGCGTCGAAGTTGCGCTTGAAGACCGCCGCGTTGTCCCAGGGCAGCAGGATCTCGGAGGTGCCGGCCGCGATCAGCACGGGCTTGTGGGCGGCGGGGTTGAGCGCGCGGAAGTCTTCGATGCGCACGTCGGCCAGCTTGGCCGCCAGTTCCACGTCGAGGTCGCGCGTGAGCGGCACGGTCTGGAAGTAGGGGTGGTTGGCGATCAGCGGCAGCTCGGCGTTGAAGGCCTGCGGGTTGGCCACGATGTTCTTCACGGCCTGCAGCTTGGGCACGTACAGCCGGGTCTCGGCCGGCATCGACAGGTCGCTGTAGGTGGTGGGCAGGCCCAGGCGCTGGTTCTTGGCGATGGCGCGTCCCACGCTGCCTTCGCCCCAGTTGTAGGCGGCCAGTGCGAGCTGCCAGTCGCCGAACATGCCGTAGAGCTTTTGCAGGTAGTCGAGCGCGGCGCGGGTGGAGGCCACCACGTCGCGGCGGTCGTCGCGGAAGATGTTCTGCTTGAGGTCGAAGTCGGTGCCGGTGGCGGGCATGAACTGCCACATGCCGGCGGCGCGCGCGCTGGACACGGCCTGCGGGTTGAAGGCGCTCTCGATGTACGGCAGCAGCGCCAGCTCGGTCGGCATGTTGCGGCGCTCGAGCTCCTCGACGATGTGGAAGATGTACTTGTTCGAGCGCTCGGTCATGCGCTGGATGTAGTCGGGCCGGCTGGCGTACCACTGCTCGCGGTCACGCACCAGGTCGCTTTCCAGGTTGGGCATCTTGAAACCGCGGCGGATGCGGTCCCACATGTCGGCCGGCGGTGCCAGCGTGACCACGCTCTGCGAACGCGCCTGGCCGCTGGTGAGCGGGCTGAGGTTGGAGTCACGCGGATAGATGGGCGTGGCGCTGCCCGAGGGGCGGGCGCCGGTGCCGCCGGCAGCGGTGCCGGCCTTGGCGGAGGTGGAGGAAGAAGCGCTGTTGTCCGTGCTCGCGCAGCCCGCGAGTACCAGGGAGCCTGCAAGGCAGGTGGCAACGATAAATTTCATCGGAAGTCGTTTTTCCATTGGCGCAGGGCGGCGAACACCTCGGCTTCGGCGGCATCCGCGGAAAGCTCGGCATGGGCCCGCACTGCTCGAAAGACGGTGGCTTCGCGGCTGCGAAGAAAAGGGTTGATCCGGCGTTCGATCGCCAGTTGCGACGGCAGCGTGGGCTGCCCTTGTGCACGCAGGCTTTCGCAATGCGCGTTGTAGTGAGTGAGTTCGGCGTTGCCGGGTTCCACGGCGCGGGCGAACTTCAGGTTAGCAAGTGTGTATTCGTGCGCACAGCACACGCGCGTGTCGCCGGGCAGCGCGGCCAGGGCGTCGAGCGAGGCGAGCATCTGCGTGGGCGTGCCCTCGAACAGGCGGCCGCAGCCGCCCGAGAAGAGGGTGTCGCCGCAGAACAGCACGGGGGCCTGCGCGGCCGAGGCCGGCAGGAAATAGGCGATGTGCCCGGCCGTGTGGCCCGGCACGTCGATGACCTCGAAGCGCAGGCTCAGGGCCTGTGCGATGTCGCCCTGCACCAGCGGCGTGAAAGGCTCGGGGATGCGTTCGCGCGCCGGGCCCCACACCTTCGCGCCCGTGGCCGCATGCAGCGCGGCCACGCCGCCCGTGTGATCGGGGTGGTGGTGCGTGACTAGAATCGCGGCCAGCTGCAGCTTGTGGTGCGCCAACGCATCGAACACCGGTTGGGCATCGCCCGGGTCCACCACGATGGCGTGGTGCCCGTCGTGCAGCATCCAGATGTAGTTGTCAGCAAAAGCGGGCAGCGGAACAAGGGTCATGAGCGGTCAAATTATAGGTTTGCAGGATTGGTTCGCGACCCCCCCCGGCCGCTACCTCCTGGCCTGGGAGCAGGCCCAGTTCGACGAGGCGGTGGCCGATGTTTTCGGTTACCACGCCTTGCAGCTCGGGGCCGCCGAGGTCGACGGGCTGCGCGCCAACCGCATGCCGCACCGCTGGCTGGCCCTGACCGACCCGGTGCGGGCCGGCAAGGCCACGCTGGTGACCGACTTCGCCGCCTTGCCGTTCGCGGCCAACAGCCTCGATCTCGTGGTGCTGCCGCACGCCTTGGAACTCAGTCCCGATCCGCACGCCACGCTGCGCGAGGTCGAGCGGGTGCTGGTGCCCGAGGGGCGGGTGGTGATCTGCGGCCTGAACCCGACCAGCCTGTGGGGCCTGCGGCAGCGCCGCGGGCACCTGTACCGCCGGCTGGGCCTGGGTGAGACCTTCCTGCCCGAGGCCGGCGAGTTCATCGGCTACTGGCGCATGCGCGACTGGCTGCGCCTGTTGAGCTTCGAGGTGGAGTCGGGCCGCTTCGGCATCTACCGGCCGGCGGTGCGCAGCGACGCCTGGCTGGAGCGCTCGCGCTGGATGGACGCCGCCGGCGAGCGCTGGTGGCCGATCTTCGGCGCCGCCTACTTCTTGGTGGCGGTGAAGCGCGTGCGCGGCATGCGCCTGCTGAGCGCCGACTGGCGCCGCAGCGGCGCGCGGGCGACGGCGCCGGTGCCCATCGCGGGCAAGGTGCACCGCAGCAAGCAGTGAACGAACGAATCCATGGACGCGGGCGGCATCGCCCGCATGACGCTAGAGAAAAAAGGAACAGTCAGTTTGAACGAAGTCGTGATCTACACCGATGGCGCGTGCAAGGGCAACCCGGGACCGGGCGGCTGGGGCGCGTGGCTCAAGTCGGGCCCCACCGAGAAGGAACTGTTCGGCGGTGAACTCAACACCACCAACAACCGCATGGAACTCACGGCGGTGATCGAGGGCCTGGCCGCGCTCAAGCGGCCCTGCAAGGTGCTGCTGTACCTCGACAGCCAGTATGTGCGCATGGGCATCACCGAGTGGATTCGCGGCTGGAAGGCCAAGGGCTGGCTCACCTCGACCAAGCAGCCCGTGAAGAACGTCGAGCTCTGGCAGAAGCTCGACAAGCTGGTGTCCGAGGGCGGCCACCAGATCGAGTGGCGCTGGGTCAAGGGGCACTCGGGCGATCCGGGCAACGAGCGGGCCGACATGCTGGCCAACAAGGGCGTGGACAAGGCCCTGGGCCGGATCTGACCGTCAGCGGAAGGGCCAGGGACTAGATCAGCCCTTCGAAGACCATCACGTCGACTTCCTGCCCGGCGTCGACATGGCCCTGCTCGTGGGGCAGCACCACGAGCCCGTTGGCCTCGAGCATCGAGCTCAGCACGCCCGAACCCTGGTGCGCCGCCACCCGCACCTCGGGCAACGACCCCGGCACCTGACGGACAACGCCGCGCTGGTACTCGGTGCGCCCCGGTTTCTTGCGGATGGGCCCGGCGCTGCGCGCGCGCAGCAGCGGCGGCGGGGCGCAGGCTTCGTCGTGGCAGCCCATCAGCCGCAGCAGCGCCGGCCGCACGAAGGCCAGGAACGCGACCATCGCCGCCACCGGATTGCCCGGCAGTCCGAACAGCACGGCCGATGTGGCCGTGGCCTCGCGCGGACGCGGAATCAGCCCCACCGCCAGCGGCCGGCCGGGCCGCATCGCGACCCGCCAGAAGGCCATGTCGCCCAGTTGCTGCATCACGTCGCGCGTGTGGTCGGCCGCGCCTGCGCTCACGCCACCGCTGGTGACGATGGCATCGGCCTCGTGCGCCGCGCGCTGCAGCGTGGCCGCGAGCGTGGCGGGATCGTCGTGCACCAGGCCGAGGTCGACCACCTCGCAGCCCAGCCGCGTGAGCAGGCCGAACAGGGTGTAGCGGTTGCTGTCGTACACGGCGCCTTCGCGCGGCGTGTCGCCCAGGCAGAGGATTTCGTCACCGGTCGAGAAGTACGCCACGCGCAGCCGGCGTCGCACGGTCACGCGCGCCAGGCCGAGGCTGGCGACCATGCCAAGCGCGGCCGGCGACAGGCGCTCGCCGCGCCGCAGCGCCGGCTGGCCCTGCATCAGGTCTTCGCCGGCCAGGCGGCGGTTGTCGCCGCACCGCAGCACGCGGGCCGGAAAGCAGACTTGGTCGCCGTCGACCTTGCAGAACTCCTGCGGGATCACGGTGTCCAGGCCGGCCGGCATCATCGCGCCGGTCATGATGCGCACCGCGTCGTGCGGCCCGAGCGCGCCGCGCCAGGCCGAGCCGGCCAGCGCCGTGCCTGCCACGCGCAGCGTGAGCGAATGGTCGATGGGCGCATCGGCCGGCAGCAGCGCGCCGTCGAAGGCGTAGCCGTCCATGGCGGAGTTGTCGTGTGGCGGAACGCTCACGGGCGAGACGAGGTCGTCGGCCAGCACGCGGCCGAGCGCGTCGCGCAGCGCGACTTCTTCGGTGTCGGCCACGGCCAGCGGTGCGACGAGGCGCGCGAGAAAGGCGGCGACGGTGTCGACGTCGAGGTCGCCCGCGTCGTAGTCCGCGAGGTCGGCGGCAATGGCGGCGATGCGGCTCATGGCTGTTCGAGCGTCTGCAGGTCGGCCAGCGTGTTCGCGTTGAAGAAGGCGTCGGGCGCGTCGCCGGGGCGGTCGAAGGGAACGGTCAGGGCGTTGTGCTGCGCGGTCCAGGCGCCGACCTTGCGGCCGCCTTCCTCGACAAAGCGGCGCAGGCTGTCGCGCAGTTCGATGTGCAGCAGGCAGAACACCGGCTGGCGGCGCAGCACCGTGCGCCCGTCGGCCTCGGTTTCAGGCGCGGCGGCCATGGCGATGCGCGCGTGGGCGCCCTCGGCGGCCAGGGCTTCGGCCAGCCGCGCTGCCAGGTCGGGTGGAAAGCGCGGCGTGTCGCAGGGCACGGTGAGCAGCCAGGGCGTGGGGCAGTGTTCGAGCCCGCTCAGCATGCCGGCCAGCGGGCCGGGGTGGTCGGGCACGCTGTCGGCGAACACGGGCACGCCCAGCGCTTCGTAGGCGGCGAAGTTCCGGTTGGCATTGATCAGTACGCGGCCGACCTGCGGGCGCAGCCGCCGCACGGCATGTGCGGCGAGCACTTCGCCCTGGAGCAGTTGCAGGCCCTTGTCGACTCCGCCCATGCGGGTGCCGCGCCCGCCGGCGAGCACGAGGCCCGTGATGTCGGCCGCTGCGATGGCCGGTGCGGTACCCATGGCTGGTGGCCTCATCCGCCGATGTAGCTCATCTCGACGCGCCGGGGCGCTGCCGCGTCGGGGGCGCTGTCGTCGGGGCCGCGCAGGGCGCGCAGCTCGGAATAACGGTCGGCGCGGCCCTGCCAGATGTGGCCGATGGCGGAGGCGATGTCGCCGTCGCTCGCGCCGTCGCGCAGCATCGGGCGCAGGTCGTGGCCGTGGCTTGCGAACAGGCACAGGTACAGCTTGCCCTCGGTCGACAGGCGCGCGCGGCTGCAGTCGTGGCAGAAGGCCTGGGTCACGCTGCTGATCACGCCGATCTCGCCGCCGCCGTCGGCATAGGCCCAGCGCTGGGCGGTCTCGCCGGGCGTGGTGGCTTCGAGCGGCACGAGCGGAAACTCGGCTGCGATGCGGGCGATGACGTCGGCCGAGGGCAGCACTTCGTCCATGCGCCAGCCGTTGGTGGCGCCCACGTCCATGTACTCGATGAAGCGCAGCACGACCTTGCCGCCGTGGTGTTCGCGGAAGTAGCGCGCCATCGGCAAGATTTCCTGCTCGTTGGTGCCGCGCTTGACCACCATGTTGACCTTGATCGGGCCCAGGCCCGCGGCCAGGGCGGCGTCGATGCCGGCCAGCACGTCGGCCACCGGAAAGTCGACGTCGTTCATGTGGCGGAACACGGCGTCGTCCAGGCTGTCCAGGCTCACGGTCACGCGCTGCAGGCCGGCGGCCTTCAGCGCGGCGGCCTTGCGTTTCAGCAGCGAGCCGTTGGTGGTGAGCGTGAGTTCGAGCGGGTCGCCGTCGGGCGTGCGCAGCTCGGCCAGTTGGGCGATGAGCCCCTCGATGTGCTTGCGCAGCAGCGGCTCGCCACCGGTCAGGCGGATCTTGTGCACGCCGTGCGAGGCGAACAGGCGCGCCAGGCGCGTGATTTCCTCGAAGCTCAGCAGGGCGCTGTGCGGCAGGTACTGGTAGTCCTTGTCGAACACGTCCTTGGGCATGCAGTAGCTGCAGCGGAAGTTGCAGCGGTCGGTCACGCTGATGCGCAGGTCGGTCAGCGGACGGCCCAGCCGGTCGGCCAGCAGGCCGGTGGCGGGCACGGCAATGTCCGGCGCGGCCACGACGGCGTGGCCGGCCTGAGCGATCGGAATGACGGTGCTGCTGCTTTTCTTCATGGGGCGATGCCGATTTTGCGCCATGGCCCGCGACCGCGCGCCATGCGGGCTACTTCAGCACTGCCGCATAGACCATGTTGCGCGCGAGGCTTCGGTAGTGGGTTCGGTACTTGGGCGATTGCAGCATCAGCACCACGAACAGCTCGTTCTTCGGATCGACCCACATGTAGGTGCCGCCCGCGCCGCCCCAGTTGTACTCGCCGCCGCCGGACGGGTAGGGCGCCTCGCCGTCGTTGCGGCGCACCGCGAAGCCCAGGCCGAAGCCGTAGCCCGGGCCCGGCAGGTACAGCGGGCCGGGCACGATGCCGGCGCCGGCGTTCGAATGGTCGGTCGTCATCAGCGCCAGCGTGCGCGGGCCGAGGTAGCGCGTGCCGTCGAGCGTGCCGCCGTTGAGCAGCATCTGCAGGAAGCGCGCGTAGTCGGACGCGGTCGACACCAGCCCGCCGCCGCCCGATTCGAACTTGCGCACGATGCGCGGGTCGTTCAGGTCGGCGCCCACGCCGAAGCTGCGGTCGCTCGGCAGCGGCTCGGCGATGCGCGGCTGGCGCGCCGGTTCGGGCACGTAGTACGTGGTGTCCTTCATGCCCAGCGGGTCGAACAGGCGCGCCTTTTCGAACTGGTACAGCGACTGGCCCGACACCACCTCGACCACGCGGCCCAGGATGTCGGTCGAGTAGCTGTAGTCCCAGGTCGTGCCGGGCTGGTAGGCCAGCGGCAGCTTGGCCAGGCGCTGCGAGAACTCGGCGCTGGTCGGGTCGCCGTCCGCGAGGTTGGCGGTGTTGTAGGCCTGTTTCACCAGCCCCGGGCCGAAGAAACCGTAGGTCAGGCCCGAGGTGTGGCGCATGAGGTCCTGCACGGTGATCGGGCGGCGCGCGGGCACGGTCTCGAGCACCGGCTTGCCGTCGGCGCCGGGCTTCTCGATGCCCACCGTCATGCGGGCGTACTCGGGCAGGTACATCGCGACCGGGTCGTCCAGCTTCATGCGGCCGTCTTCGACCAGCATCATCGCGGCGACCGTGGTGATGGGCTTGCTCATCGAGTAGATGCGGAAGATGCCGTCGCGCGGCATCGGCGTGCCGGCGGCCGCGTCGAGCTTGCCGACGGGTTCGAACCACGCGACCTTGCCCTGGCGAGCGACCAGCAGCACCGCGCCGGGGATCTTGCCGGCGGCCACGTCGGCCTTGAGCACGTCGGTGAGCTTCTGCAGGCGTTCGGTGGACAGGCCCACCGACTCGGGCCGGGCGGTGGGCAGCGACTGGGCGGTGGCGAGCAGCGGCAGGGCGAGGCTCAGGCCGAGCAGGGCCGTGCGCACCAGGGCGCGGCGCTTCAGGAAGGTCATGCGTGTTGTCTCCGTCGGTGGTGGATGGATGCAACCGGGCAGACGGTCTTGGCGCCGTCCGTGCGAGCCGGTCGCGGGGCAGTGTATCGGCGCTTCGGTCGTGGCGTGCTGGCCGATTGGCGGCATCTATGGCGCCGATATCTTGACGCAGACAATGAGAATTACTATCATTTGAACGCCTGAGTACGCAGCACAAGCACCACGCAAAGGGCTCTCTTCCAACAAGGAGCTTCCGAACCGTGCCGTACACCCTGCCAGCCTTGCCCTATGCCTTCGACGCGCTCGAACCCCACATCGACGCGCAGACGATGGAAATCCACCACGGCAAGCACCACCAGACCTACGTGAACAACCTGAATGCGGCGTTGAAAGACACGCCGCATGCGGACACGCCGGTCGAAGCCCTCATTGCCGGTGTCGAGGAACTGCCCGAGGCGCTGCGCGCGCCCGTGCGCAACAACGGCGGCGGCCACGCCAACCACAGCCTGTTCTGGACCGTGATGGCCCCCGTGGACCAGGGCGGCGGCGGGGCGCCTTCGGGCGCGCTCGCGCAGGCCATCGACACCGACCTGGGCGGCTTCGACGCCTTCAAGGACGCCTTCACCAAGGCCGCGCTCACGCGCTTCGGCAGCGGCTGGGCCTGGCTGGTTGTCGGCACCGACGGCAAGCTGGCCGTTGAAAGCAGCGGCAACCAGGACAGCCCGCTGATGCGCGGCATCGGCTCGGGCAAGACCCCGATCCTGGGCCTGGACGTGTGGGAGCACGCCTACTACCTGAAGTACCAGAACCGCCGCCCGGAATACATCGCGGCCTTCTACAACGTGGTGAACTGGGCCGAGGTGGCCCGCCGCCATGCCGCCGCGACCGGCGGCCGATGAGCCGAAGAGGAGCCCGCCCATGAACGACACGCAGCTGCAGGGCACGGTGGCCACAGCGCCGCCGCCGAGGTCGCCGCGCCCGTTGCGCGAATGGATCGGCTTTGCCATCGTCGCGGCCGGCGCGCTGGCGCTGGCGTCACAGTTCTGGTCCTTCGTGCGCGCCGACCTGCTGGTGTGGAACGCGCTGCGCGGCGGCTCGGTGGCGGCGCTGGCGACCGCGCTGGGCACGCTGCCGGTGCTGTTCTCGCAGAAGCTGCCCGACAAGCTGCAGGACACGCTGTTCGGCTTCGGCGCGGGCGTGATGCTCGCGGCCTGCGCCTTCTCGCTGATCATTCCCGGGCTGGACGCCGCCAAGTCGACCGGCGTCTTCGGCGGTGGCGACTGGGCGGCGGGCGGCGTGATCGGCACGGCGATCCTGCTGGGCGGCCTGGTGCTGATGACCATGGACCGCGTGCTGCCGCACGAGCACTTCATCAAGGGCCGCGAAGGGCAGAGCGGGCGGCAGCTGCGCCGCACCTGGCTCTTCGTGTTCGCGATCGCGCTGCACAACGTGCCCGAGGGCCTGGCCATCGGCGTCGGCTACGCGGCCAACAACGGCGTGCGCGCCGATGCGCTCGCCACCGGCATCGCGATCCAAGACGTGCCCGAGGGGCTGGTGGTGGCCGTGGCGCTGCTGGCGGCCGGCTACAGCCGCCTGTTCGCGGTGCTGATCGGCATGGCCTCGGGGCTGGTCGAGCCGCTGGGCGCCGTGCTCGGCGCGGCGGTGGTGGGGCACTCGGCGATGCTGCTGCCCTGGGGGCTGGGCTTCGCGGCAGGCGCGATGCTGTTCGTGATCAGCCACGAGATCATTCCCGAGTCGCACCGCAAGGGGCACGAGGCCTATGCGACCAGCGGTTTGATGATCGGCTTCGTGCTCATGATGCTGCTGGACACCGCGCTGGGCTGACGCCCGGGGCGCGGCGTCGTCAGCCTCAGCCGTGCTTGACGGCGATGGTCTTCAAGGTCGTGAAGCCGTACAGCGCCTCGAAGCCCTTCTCGCGCCCGTAGCCCGACGACTTCACGCCGCCGAACGGCAACTCGACGCCGCCGCCCGCGCCGTAGTTGTTAATGAACACCTGGCCGCTCTTCACGCGCCGGGCCATGCGGAACTGGCGCGCGCCGTCGGCCGTCCAGACGCCGGCCACGAGGCCGAACTGGGTGGCGTTGGCGAGGGCCACGGCTTCGTCCTCGTCGGCGAACTGCATCGCGGCGAGCACGGGGCCGAACACTTCTTCCTGCGCCAGGCGATGGCCCACGGGCACGTCGCGCAGCAGGGTCGGCGCCTGGTAGAAGCCGGTCTCGGGCGCTTCCTCGACCACCACGCCCTGCGCCACCATCGGGATGCCGGCATGTTGCGCGTCGCTGAGGAAATCCCACACGCGCTGCTGCTGCGTCTGGCGGATCAGCGGGCCCACATCGAGGTCCATGGCCGCGGGGCCGACGCGCAGGGCTTCGAAGGCGTGGCCCAGGCGCTCGAGCAGGGGCTCGTAGATGTCGCGCTGGATCAGCACGCGCGAGCCCGCCGAGCAGGTCTGGCCGGCGTTCTGCACGATGGCGTTGATCACCACGGGAATCACCGCGTCCAGGTCGGCGTCGGCGAACACGATCTGCGGGCTCTTGCCGCCCAGCTCGAGCGTGACCGGGCAGTGCCGTTCGGCCGCCACCTGCTGGATCAGCGTGCCGATCTTCGGGCTGCCCGTGAAGCTGATGTGGTCGATGCCTTCGTGGCGTGCGAGCGCGTCGCCCACCTCATGGCCGTAGCCCGTCACGATGTTGAGCGCGCCGGCCGGAAAGCCGACCTCGGCCGCCAGCTGCGCCACGCGGATCAGCGACAGGCAGGCGTCTTCGGCCGGCTTGACCACGCACACGTTGCCGGCCGCCAGGGCGCCGCCCACGCTGCGCCCGAAGATCTGCATCGGGTAGTTCCACGGAATGATGTGGCCCGTGACGCCGTGCGGCTCGCGCCAGGTGAAGACGCTGTAACCGTCCTGGTAGGGAATGGTCTCGCCGTGCAGCTTGTCGCAGGCGCCGGCATAGAACTCGAAGTAGCGCACCAGCGCCACCGCGTCGGCGCGGGCCTGCTTCACGGGCTTGCCGCAGTCGCGCTGCTCGATGAGCGCGAGCTCGTCGACGTGCTCGGCGATCTTCTGCGAGAGCTTGAAGAGCAGGCGTCCGCGGTCGGCCGCACTGACCTTGTGCCACACGCCCTCGAAGCAGTCGCGCGCGGCGCGCACGGCGGCGTCGATGTCGGCGGCGTTGCTGCGCTGGATCTCGTCGAAAGGCTGGCCGTCCGACGGGTCGATGACGGGGAGGGTGCGGCCGGAGGCGGAGGGAACGTCCGCGTTGGCGATGTAGTTGAGCTGCATGGGGCGAGATTTTGCGCGAAGCCCGCCCCGCGCGTGGCGCCCCGGCCGGCCCGCCTTACTTCGCCGCGGTGGCTTTGGGCAGCGCGCGCACGGCGTTCAGCATGCGCTCGACGTGCTTGTCGGGGTTGAGGTTCTGGTAGTAGTAGGCGACCTTGCCGTCGGTCGCGATCACGTACGACAGGCGGTTGGCGAAGTCGGGCCGGGTCTGCATCAGCGCGTCGAAGCCCTGGATCACGGTCTTGCCCTGGTCGGAGGCCACTGGGAAGCGGCTCTGGCAGGACTTGACCGAGAACTTGGACAGCGTGTCGATGTCGTCGGCCGACACGCCGATCACCGAGGCGCCCAGCGCGGCGAACTGGTCGACCGCCTCGGCGAAGGCGTGGGCCTCGATGGAGCAGTCGTTGGAGTCGGCCGCCGGAAAGAAGTACAGCACCACCGGCCCCTTGGCCAGCGCCTCGGCCAGCGAGTAGCGGAAGGTCTTGCCGCCGAGCGCGGCGGTGGCCGTGAACTTGGGCACCGGGTCGCCGATGTCGAGTGCGGCGTGGGCATGGGGTACCCCGGCGGCGAGGGCCGCGGCCCACAAAGCGGTGCGCAAAAGGAGCGATCGGGCCATGATGTAACTCCGAAGCGAAGTGAATCGAATTCTAGGACGACGCTTCGCAAAAAGGGCCCCGTTGAAACCGCCGCGGGAGGACCGGCGTACATCAGGGCAGTGGCATCCACAACGACAAGAGGAACCCGACCATGAACGCCTGGGCCCGATCTCTTCTGCGCACGGCGCTGGCCGGCGTGCTGCTGGCATTGCTCGGCGCGTGCGGCTCGCTGCCGCCGGCGCGCGAACGCCCGGCCGAACACGCCGCCGCCGCCGACCCGGGCACCGCGCTCGCGAAGATCGTCGCGGCCTCCACGCCGCCCGGCGAGCATTCGGGCTTCCGGCTCATGCCGCTGGGCGTGTACTCGCTCGACGCGCGCTTGCAGCTCGCGCAGCGCGCCGAGCGCTCGCTGGTGGTGCAGTACTACCAGCTCGAGAACGACGCCACCGGCCGGCTGCTGCTGCGCACGCTGCGCGAGGCGGCGGCGCGCGGCGTGAAGGTGCGGGTGCTGGTGGACGACCTGTACACGGTGAAGAGCCAGCAGCTGTTGCTGGCGCTGTCCGAGACGCCCAATGTGTCGGTGCGCCTGTTCAACCCGTTCTGTTGCGCGCGCGACGGGTTCCTGTCGCGCTTCGTGGTGTCGATCTTCGACATCCACCGGCTCAACCACCGCATGCACAACAAGCTCTTCATTGCCGACGGCGCGATGGCGGTGGTGGGCGGGCGCAACATCGCCGACGAGTACTTCGTGCTGAGCGAGGCGCAGAACTTCATCGACATGGACGCGTTGGTGGTCGGCAAGGTGGTGCCGCAGCTCGAGAGCATCTTCGACGCCTACTGGAACAGCGACCAGATCTGGCCCATTGCCGAGATCGTGCGCAAAGAGGCCGGCGCCGCCACCTTCGATGCCGAGATCGGCATGTCGGGCCCGCCGCCGAAGGTCGTGCTGCCGCCTTCCGACATCCTCGGCTACGGCCCCATCGCCGAAGAGCTCGACGGCGGCCGCATGGGCCTGCTGTGGGGCGAGGCCCGCGCCATCGCCGACCCGCCCTCCAAGCCCACGACGCTGACGGCCGAGGACGCCATTGCCACCAGCGTGACGATGAAGGTCTGGGCGCTGCTGCTCGACGCCAAGACCGAGGTCGACCTGACCTCGCCCTACCTCGTGCCGGGCGAGCGCGGCATGGCCGCCTTCGAGGACCTGGCCAAGCGCAAGGTCAAGCTCACGCTGCTGACCAATTCGCTGGCCGCCAACGACGAGCCGCTGGTGCACACCGGCTACGCACGCTACCGCGAGCGCCTGTTGAAAGGCGGCGCCGACCTGTACGAGCTGAGCCCGCAGCGCACCACCGCGAGCATGCGTTTCGGCAGCTTCGGCAACTCGCTGGGCCGGCTGCACGCCAAGACCGCCGCCATCGACAAGACGCGCATCTTCATCGGCTCGATGAACCTCGATCCGCGCTCGGCCAGCCAGAACACCGAGATGGGCGTGGTGGTCGACAACCCACAACTGGCGCGCGAGATGCTGCGCATCATCCACGTGAGCAAGCTGCAGAACTCGTACCGGCTGCGGCTGTCGAAGGAGGGCGGCACGCTCGAATGGCTCACGAACGACGGCGAGAAAGAGGTGATCCTCACCTCGGAACCCGAGTCGGGTTTCTTTCAGCGCCTGTACAACACCCTGATCTCCCCGCTGGTGCCCGAGATGCTGTTGTAGCCTCGGGGGATGGCGCAGACTTTCACTTCTCTTTCGGCCCCGCAGGTCATGCTGTGGGGCCTGCTGTTCTTCGGGGGCATCTACCTGGGTTTCGGCGCGCTCACCTGGCTGCTCACGAAGCGGGTGCTGCCGGCGCTGGGCATCGGGCGCGCGCTCGATCCGCGGCCGCTGCAGCCCGGCCAGCTGCGGCGCGAGCTCGCGCAATCGGGCATCTCGGTGCTGATCTTCGGGCTGGGCATGGTGTTTCCGTGGGGGCTGCTGCAGCTGGGCTGGGCGCGGCTGGAGCCCGACGCGGGCTGGCGCCGCATCGGCATCGAGATCCTCGTGCTCGCGGTGTGGAACGACGTGCATTTCTGGCTCAACCACCGGCTGTTGCACACGCGCTGGCTGCGGCGCTTCCACGGGCCGCACCACCGCTCGTTCGTGACCACGCCGTGGGCCACCTACAGCTTTCATCCGATCGAGGCGCTGATGCTCGGCAACGTGATCCTGCTGCCGATGGTGCTGCACGACTTCAGCTTCTGGTCGCTGGCATCGGTGCCGGTGTTCAGCCTGTTCTTCAACTGCGTCGGGCATTCGAACTACGACTTCGTGCCCGGCGTGTCGTACAGCCACTGGTTCGCCGCGAGCCGCCGTCACCACCTGCACCATGCCGTGCACAACGGCAACTACGGCTTCCAGTTCACCTTCATGGACCGGCTGTTCCGCACGCGCATCGCGGCCGACGCGGCCGAGCCGCTGTTCCAGGCTTTTCGAAAGAAGCATGGCGCCACGACGGCCTGACGCGCGCCATCGGCTGCCCAGGCTGCGCCACTGGCGCGACTGGCAAAGCCTGGCGTACCTCGTCGCCTTGCCCGCGCTGGCGGCGTGGCAGTGGGTGCACGGCTTTCATGTGGTGCTGTATGCGCTGATGCTGTTCCTCACGCTCGGCATCGGCGTGATCCATCACAACCACGTGCACCTGCGCATGTGGCGCGGGCGGCGCATGAACCGGTTCACTGACTTCTGGATCACGCTGCTGCAGGGCCACCCGACCTTCGTCTTTTGGCCCGCGCATGTGGCCAACCACCATCGCCACCGCCATGGACCGAAGGACGTGGCGCGCACCTACCGTTTCGGCGGCGACACCAACCACCTGTGGGGCTACCTGCTGCACCCGTTCCAGGCCGTGTGGGTGCTGACGCCGGTGTTCTTCGGCTGGCTCGCGCGGCTGCACCAGCATCACCGCGGTGCCTGGCGCTACTGCATGGCGCAGTACGCGCTGTGGCTGGCCAGCTGGAGCGTGCTGCTGGCGATCGATTGGCGCAAGGCATTGATCTTCGTGATCGTGCCGCAGCTGCACGGCCTGCATTGGCTGCTGGCCACCAACTACCTGCAGCATGCGCACGCCGACGGCCGCAAGACGCAGCGCAAGGAGGCATCCGGCGATACCCGCGGTAGCCAGCTGAACTACGCGCGCAATTTCGAGGGGCTGGTGAACCCCTTGCTGCTCAACATCGGCCTGCACACCGCACACCACGAGAACCCGCATGCCCATTGGTCCGAGCTCACGCACCTGCATCACACGCGCTACCGCGCGCAGGTGGCACCCGCGCTCAACGAGGGCGGGCTGGTGCCGTACATGGTGCGCGTCTTCGTGCTGGGGACCGTGTGGCCGCGTTTTCGCAGCCGCTCGCTGATGCCTCCCGATTCACCCATCTCCTGAACCCATGCCCGTTTCATTCCAACGCGTGTACCTCGAAAGCGCCGGCTATTTCATGCCCGGCGAGCCTGTTCCCAACGACCGCATGGACGCGTACATCGCGCCGCTCAACCGCATGTCGGAGCGCATCAAGCGCCGCATCCTGGCCGAGAACGGCATCCTCACGCGGCACTACGCGATCGACGAAGAAGGCGTGACGCGCCACACCAACGCGCAGCTGGCGGCCGGTGCGATCCGCGACTGCCTGCAGCGCGGCGGCGCCGAGCTGTCGCGCGTGTCGCTGCTGGCCAGCGGCTCCTCGGGCGGCGACACGCTGATGCCCGGCTTCGCCAACATGATCCAGGGCGAGCTGGCGGCGCAGCCGATGGAAACGCATTCGGTGCACGGCATCTGCGCGGCCGGCGTGTCGGCGATCCAGGCGGCGGCGCAGGGCATCGAGCTGGGCGCACACCGCTCGGCGCTGGCGGTGGCCAGTGAGATGCCGTCGCGCCTGTTCAAGCGCTCGCGCTTCGCCGCGCGCGGCTACGAGACCGACTTCGACTCGCACTTCCTGCGCTGGATGCTGTCCGATGGCGCGGGCGCGCTGCTGCTGTCCGACGGCACGCCCGCACTGGCCGACAAGCCGGGGCTGCGCCTGAAGCTGAAGTGGGTGCACCAGCGCGCCTTCTCGGGCGACTACCCGGTCTGCATGCAGCTGGGCCTCACCGAAGACCGCGCGCGCGGGCATCTCGATTTCGGCTCGTGGGCCGAGGCCGAGGCGGCCGGCGCGCTGTCGCTGCGCCAGGACATCCGGCTCTTGCCGCACCTGTTCGACATCGGCATTCACGAGTACGCCGGCCTGGTGCGCGACGGCTGGGTCGATCCGAAGCGGGTCGACCATTTCCTGTGCCACTACTCGTCGGAAAAATTCATCCCGGTGGTCGAAGACCTGATGGCCAAGGCCGACCTGGCGATTCCGCGCGAGCGCTGGTGGAGCAACCTCGCGTGGCGCGGCAACACCGGTGCGGCATCGATCCTCGTGATGCTGGCGGAGTTCCTGCACACCAAGGCGTTGAAACCGGGCGAGCAGATCTTCTGCTACGTGCCGGAGTCGGGGCGCTTCATGGCGGCGTACATGCTGCTCGAGGTCGAGGCCGTCGATGCGGCGCCTGTCGTGATCGCGCCGCGCGCGGCGGCGGTGGCGCCCGACGACGACCTCGTCATCGCACCCCCGCACGACCCGGCCGCCGCGCCCGAAGGCTTGGGCGCCTTGCTGACCGAACTGGCCGCCATCTGGCACGACTACCGCTCGCGCGTGTGGCGCACGCCGCTGATCCACCAGATCCGCGAGCGCCGCTTTGCCGTGCCCGACTACCTGAACTGGATGGAACAGTGGGTGCCGCAGGTGCGCGAAGGCAGCCTGTGGATGCGTGAAGGCGCTGCCTCGCTGAGCGAGCCGTACCGCATGCTGTCGTCGCTGATCGACGTGCACGCGGGCGAGGAGCAGAACGACTTCAACATCCTCTTCAGCGACTACCGCAAGGCCGGCGGCACGGTCGAATCGATCGACGAGCTGCGCCGCAACCCCGGCGGCGAGGCACTCAACGCCTACCTGCACGGCCTGGCCGCCACGCGCGACCCGATTGGCCTTTTGGGCGCGATCTACATCATCGAAGGCACGGGCCAGCGCATCGTGCCGGCGCTGCTGCCGCTGCTCAAGGCCAGCCTGAAGCTGCCGCCCGATGCGTTCCGTTTCCTCGAGTACCACGGTCACAACGATGAGCACCACCTGAACCGCTGGCTCGCCGCGGTCGAGATGGTGATGGCCGTGGAAGGGCAGGCCCGCGCCGCCCGACAGATTGCCGACACCGCACGCCATACGGCGGCGCTGTACCTGATGCAGTTCCAGCACATCACCGAACGAATGCCCCATGAGCCGCCGGGCCGCCCCAAGGCGAATACCGCAGCCGAAGGCGGAGGTTTCTAGTGAGCCGAACGCCTGAATTCCTGACGCAAGCCCACGACGAGCGCGACCCCAGCCCCTGGCTGGCGCTTTACCTCGACCAGAGCACGCCGCTGCCCGACGACGTGAAGGCTGCGTGGCTGGCCGATTCGAGCTCGGCCTCGCGCCAGTACCTGCTGCCGTTCCTGCGGCCGATCGCGCGGCTGACGATCATCCTGATCCAGATCGTGAAGGTGTTCGTGCCGCGCAACTGGTCGCACTCGATGCTGCTGCACCGCTTCCTGGCGTGGGGGCTCAAGCGCTTCGTGTCGCCCGAGGCCAACTGGCTGATCCTGAGGCACTTTCACCTGGGCTCGCAGGTGCTGGCCTTCATCGGGCGCAACTCGCCCGCGCCCGTGGGTACCTCGCCGCTGGAGCCGGCCGACATCGACGCGCTGAAGGACGAGATGTTCCTGAAGCACGACCTGAATTTGTTCAACTTCGTGATCCGGCTGAACAAAGCATTGCGCGACAAGGGGTTGGCGCTGTGCAAGGCCGAGCAGGTCGATTTCTCGATGATCCAGCCGCCAGCGTTGCGGCTGGAAGACATGCCGCAGGGCAAGCTCAATTTTCTCGACCTGCAAAGCGCCATCGAACTGTTCACGCCGCTGTACCAGCTGATGCTGACCGACAACGATTTCTGGCGCGCCGCCAACTCCTTGCAACTGGACGAAACCATCGGCATCTACGCGGCGACGATCCTGAACGCGCCGGAGCACCTGATCCTGGTCAACAACAAGCATCCGCTGGTGCCGCTGTCGACCCTGCGGGCCGGGCACCGGCTGGTGATCCACGGCCTGTCGACCGAAATGCTCCACAGCCTGCTCCAGCGCATGCGCGCGGCGCAGGAAGCCATGTCGGCAGAGACACTTCCGCGCGACCCGCCCCTTGCATAGGGGTATGCTGTCCCCACATGCAAACCATGAACACGACCCGAAATCCGTCTCCCAAGACCGATCTGGCAGTGACCCACGTGCTGGCTCAACTGCTGGAGAGGCTTGAGCACAGCGCCGTGCCGGTTGGTGCCGAGCAGTACCGCTCGGTGGTCGAGCACCTGGTGCATGAATTCGAAGACGTCGAGCCCGGTGCCGAATTGGGGCAGTTGCTCGATGCCTATCCGGCCGCCTCCGAGGTCTACGAAAATATGAATTACCAGCACGCCGGCCTTTGCCGCTCGGCGCTGGACGTTTCCCTGGCCGCCGAAGGCGCAGCCAGGGAAGCCATTGCCCGCGCCATGCGCGGTGACGAATCGAACAAGGACAAGATGCATGGCCAAGGGTGAAGTGAAAACGGCAGTGGTGGCGGACGGGCTGCGCTACAAATCGAAGGCGCCGGGCTCTCCGTTCCGCGCCTCGGCGTCGTTCAGCGGGGCCACGATGTCCTGCTTCATGTGCGGCAAGCACCGCGTACGTTCGCAGCTGCGCACGCGTCAGGTGCTGGGCAAGTCGCAGACCGTCTGCGCGCCTTCGTGCAAGGCGCTCGACGAGGCCCTCGAGGCCGAAGCATCGTCGAGCTGAGCGCCTAGCACGGCGCCGCGTCGCGTTGGCGACATGGCCTCATCGGCATGTCGTCGATTGCCTTCCATCCCGGTCGCAATCGATATACAGTTGGACACAAATGATGCAAGTAATTGCATTTAATCTAAAGTTCTAATTTGTAGCCGATGACCACTCAAATCCAGCAAGAAGGCGATCGGTGCCCCGCAGCGGGCGTGGATTTTTCTCTGCGTGGAGGGCCTGAGCTGTGAACAAGCCACGTCACGTCGTCATGCAGGTCGTCAAGCGCTCGTCCGGCAGCGCCACGCACCATGTCGAATTCCTCATGGACGACAACTTCGCGGAGCGCCTGCGTCAATTGCGCTCGCTGGTGCCGCCACTGGGTGCCCTCAACAAGCAACGCGACCTCGTGATCGACAAGGTGCGCGTGCGCCTGCCCAACGCCATCTGGCGCTCGGGCAACGAGATCGCCATCGACGGCGGGGTGGACGGCTCCTGCATCGTGATCGCGGCCGAGGGCTCGTTCAACTGCGGCGGCAAAGACCGCCGCACGCGCGAAAAGCTCGTGACCTACAACTTCTCGATCGCACGCCTGATCGAGCTGCACGGCGAACGCCCCGAAGGCGAAACGCTCTACATCCGCGACGGCGTGTTCGCCAACGACGAACCGGCCGAATCACCGGCCGGCCGCTGGGTGGCCTCCATGCACGAACTCGAAGTGGTGATGCGCGTGCCCGATGCGCCGTCCGATTTCGACACGCTGCACGACCTCACGTTGCGCGCCGACGGGCAGCCGACGCAGGCGGGCGCGTTGAGCCCGCACCGCGCCAGCATCTACTGACGAATTCAGGCCGACGTGGCTGCAGGCGCGCCCACGGGCGTGAACTGCGCGCCGTTGTCGGCAAGCCAGCGCGCCGAGAGGCTGCTGTCCTGCTGGTCGGGGTGGAAGTCGCTGCGCAGGTACTGGCGCCAGCCCGCGAGATTGCCCCGCAGCAGGCCGCCGCGACCCAGCAGGATGCGCGCGGCGCTCTTCCAGGTGGCCCACTTCCACAATTGCTTTTCATGCCGCAGGTTGTCGACCGTCTGGCGCATCAGGTCGCCGAGGAACATCACCGTCACGCGGCGGAACCAGCGCGTGCGCCATTCGTCGGAGCCGCCCGCGGCCTTGTAGATGTCGAAGGCGACGCTCTTGTGCTCCAGCTCTTCCGCGCTGTGCCACAGCCACATCGTGCGCAGCCGGGGCTCGGCGCCGTCCAGGATCTCGGGGCGGGCCAGCAGCCACTCGGCGAACATCGCCGTGAAGTGCTCGGTGGCCGCCGTCACGGCCAGCGCGTGGCGCGGATCGGCGCCGTCCATCAGTTCCATGCGTTGGCTGGCGCGCGCAGTCCAGCGGTCGACCAGGCCCTGCTGCTCCAGGTGCGCGTTGAACAGCGAATGGATGCGCCGGTGCGTCGCCTCCTGGCCGATGAAGCCGCGCACGTCGGCGCGGTAGCGCTCCTGCACCTCGGTCGGCAGCGTGGCCATGGCGTCGCGCACGGCGTCGATGAAGAACTGCTCGCCGAAGGGGAAGCTCATCGACAGGGCGTTGAAGAAAGCCGTCGAAAACGCATCGCCGCCGCACCAGTCGCGCGAGAAGGGCGGTTGCAGGTCGATCAGCAGGCGGCGGACTACGAGTTCGGTCATGGGAAGGCAATTCCTGAGGTCGTGGGCACAAAGGTTGGTACAGATCCGTACCGCGTGCCGCCATGGTGCAATTGTGAGCTGGTACTGTCAAGTACCAAGGCGTAGGAAAATGAATCGCACATGACTGCCACCATCGACAAAACCGCCACGCCCGATGCCGCCGAAGGCGCGCCCAGCGAGCACTACGCGCGGCTGCTCCAGGGCATGGCGCATGCCGTGGCGGCCAAGGGCTACGCCGACACCACCATCGCCGACATCGTGCGCGAGGCCGCCGTGTCGCGGCGCACGTTCTACGAGCACTTCAGCACCAAGACCGAGTGCCTGATCGCGCTGTATGAAACGGCCAGCCGGCTCGGCCTGCAGGCCGTGAGCGAGGCCTTCGATCCGGCCCAGCCCTGGCACACGCAGGTGGAGCAGGCGATGACCGCGTACATGGACTACCTCGCGCAAGACCCGGTGCTGCTGCGCACGCTGTTCGTCGAAATCCTCGGGCTGGGCCTGCCGGGCCTGGCGGCGCGGCGGCGCGTGAACGGCGAGATCGCCAACTTCATCCAGGTGGCGATCAACAGCAGCGATTCAGGCGAGGTGCCCGCGGCGCACATGAGCAGCCAGATGGCGATGACGGTGGTGGGCGGCATCAACGAACTGGTGCTGCAGGCCATCGAGCAGGACCGCGTGGGCGACCTGCGCGAGCTGGTGGCACCGGCCACGCGGCTGGTGCGCGCCGTGGCGGCGGACAGCCGACGCTAGTCGCGTTCGTTCTGGCGTGGCGTGGCCGCAGCCCACAGCACGAGCAGCCCCACCACCACCATCGCCGCGAGTGCCCCGAGGTACGGCAGCACGTCGTGCAGCGGCGCCCCCATCTGGTTGAGCCGCAGCGAGGCCTGGATGCCCGCCGTGCTCGGGAACAGCCAGCGCAGCGCCTGCAGCGGCGCGGGCAGGGCTTCGACAGGCCACGAGAAGCCCGAGAGAAAGGCCATCGGCAGCGCAGTGAAGAGCAGCACCTGCAACGCACGCTCGCGGTCGCGGAACCAGCACCCCAGCAGCAGGCCGAGCACGCAGATCGCGGGCACGTAGAACAGCAGCAGCACCAGCGCGGCGAACGGATTGCCGCCGCGCGGATAGTCCTGCAGGAAGAACACCCAGCCGAAATAGAACAGGCCGCTCAGCACGCCGAAGCCCGACAGCGCGCCCAACCGCCCCAGCCACGTGTCCATGCCCGCACGCAGCCGGCCGGCCTCGGCCCAGGTGCCGGCCAGCATCGCGGCGCCCATCAGCAGCGTCTGCTGCAGGATCAGCAGCGCCACCGCCGGCACCACGTAGCTGCCGTAACCCTCGGTCGGGTTGAACAGCGCCACCAGCTGCGTGTTGAGCGGACTGCGGCTGCGCGCGGCCTGGACCGCGCTTTGGCCGCCGGCCTGCAGCTTGCGGATCTCGACGCCGGCCGACACCGTGCCCACCGCCTCGGAGAAGCCGTACAGCACCGCCTTGTTCAGCAGCGCGTAGGCGCCGTTGCCCTCGATGCTCACCACCGCCGGCGTGCCGCGCAGCACGTTGCGCTTGAGGTCCTGCGGCAGCAGGGCGTAGCCCTCGATCTCGCCGCGCCACAGCGCCTGCTGCGCCTCGTGCACGTCGGACGTGACCATGCGCACGTCCAGCCGCGGGCTGGCCATGGCGAAGCGCGCGATCTGCCGCGACAGCCCGCTGTGGTCCTGGTCGACCACCGCCACCGGCACCCGCGTGACGGCCTGCGTGCCGTAGGGCCAGGGGTAGAAGAAGCCGTAGATGATGGGCGCGAGCAGCATGATCAGCAGCACTCCCTTGTCGCGCAGCACGCCGAAGGCGGTGTCGCGCCAGGCGGCGGCGAAGCCCTGGGTGCGCGTGCTCATCAGCGGCCTCCCCACGTCTCGGGCGCCGCGGCCGCGCGCACCAGCAGCGTGGCCGACACGGCCAGCAGCACCGCGGTGCCCACCACCATCCACAGCGGCGTGGCGGCCGAGTAGGCCAGGGGCGCGCCCATCTGCAGCTGCTCCATCTGCACGCGGATGTAGTGCGTGTAGGGCAGCAGGCCGGCCCACAGCTGCGCGAGCACCGGCATGGCGACCAGCGGAAAGCCCACGCCGCCGAACGCGAAGGCCGGCGCGGTGATGAAGCCGGTGGCCGACAGCGCGGTGCGCAGCGAGCGCGTGAGGCTGGCCACGAAGGCGCCGAGCGCGATCGACAGCGCCAGGAACACCATCAGCGCGAACAGCGTCCATCCCACCGAGCCGACCGGGTGCCAGCCGCGGCCTGCCGTGATCCACAGCATGGCGGCCAGGCCCACCGCCGACAGGCTCGCGAACGGCAGCGCCAGCTTGCCCGCCAGCGCGGCCAGCGCCTCGGGCCAGCGCGGCGCGGCGCCGAGCCAGCCGCCCAGGCTGCGGTCGCGCAGCTCGCGGCCCACGGCCCAGGCGCCGGCCGTCATCGCGAGGATGTGCAGCAGCGCCGGAATGAGCGCGGCGCCGAGAAACTGCTCGTAGTCGGTCGAGGTGTTGAACAGCGCCACCATGCTGGCCTTGACCGGGTCCATGCTCACGCGCGCGGCCTTCATCGACTCGCCGCGCTTGTTGCGCACCGCGAGCTCGACGCCGGCCGACACCGTGGCGACGGCGGTGCGCACGTCGCGCTGGATCAGGCTCGAGTGCGTGCCCAGCTGCGCGTTGTGCAGCAGCACGACCTGCCCGACGCGGCCCTGCTTGACGTCGCGGCTCAGCTCGCGCGGCAGCTGCACCGCGGCGTCGACGGCGCCGCTGGTGAGTGCGCGCTGCATCTCGCCTTCGTCGGCGTACTGCTGCGCCACGCGCAGGCCCGGCGTGGCGTCCAGGAAGCGCACCAGCTGGCGCGAGAGGGTGGAGTGGTCCTGGTCGAGCACGCCGATCGGCAGGCGCTCGGGCAGGCCGGCCGAGAAGATCCACCAGATCAGGAACACCGCGAGCAGCGGCACCCACGAGATCATGGCCAGGTCCCACGGACGCGTGCGCAGCAGCGCGAATTCGCGCCGGGCGCTGGCGGTGGAAAAGCCGCGCAGGCTCATGGCGGGTGCGGCCTCAGTCGACCAGAACGCTCATGCCGGGGCGCGCGCCTTCGATCGGCTTGAGCGGCCGGGCGCGGACCTCGAAGGTGCGCACGTCGAAGCCGGCACCGCCGCGCGTGGCGCGCCAGGTGGCGAAGTCGGGCAGCACGCCGCTGTAGTAGACCTTGAAGCGGGCCGTGCGCCGGTCCTCGGGCAGGGCGGGCAGGCGGGCGTCGAATTCCTTGTCGAGCGCGAAGCGGGCCAGCCGGTCTTCGCGCACGTTGAGCACCACCCACTGGTCGTTCAGGTCGACCACCGTGACCACGGCCACGCCCTGCGGCGAGAGTTCGCCGACCTTGGCGAGCACCTTGGCCACCTCGCCGGCGACCGGGCTGCGCAGCTCGGTCTCGGCCTTGGCGGCTTCCACCTCGGCGACCACGCCGGCCACCTGCCGCGCCTGTGCGTTGGCGGCGGCCTTGTCCTCGGGGCGGGCGCCGGTGCGCGCCATGTCGTACTGCGCCTTGGCCGCCACGGCGGCGTCGCGCGAGGCCTTCCAGTTGGCCTCGGCCTCGTCGCGCTTCTGGTCGGCCACGAGGCCGTCGCGTGCCAGGCCGTCGACACGGCGGAACGACGTCTGCGCGAGCTGGGCGGCGGTCTCGGCGCGCTGCCACTGCATGCGCGCCATTTCGATCTCCTGCGGGCGGGCGCCGTTCTGCGCCTTGTCGGCCACGGCCTGCGCGGCTTGTTCGGCGGCGGTGGCCTGCGCCAGCTTGGCGCGCACCTCGGGACTGTCCATGCGCACCAGCAGGGCGCCGGCCTGGATGCGGTCGCCTTCCTTCACGGCCACTTCGGCGATGCGGGCCGTGACCTTGCCGGCCACGTCGGTCTCGCGCGCTTCCATCTGGCCCTGGAACACCTCGGGCGCCGGCTGCGCGGCGCGCCAGAAGCCCCAGACGAGCAGCACCAGCACGAGCAGTGCGGCGGCGATGGCGATCAGTCGGCGGGTCTTGGCACTCATCATGGTCAGTTCACCTTCACGTCGGCGCGCGCGATGTAGTCGGAAAAAGTCTCGGACAGGCCCGCGCTCTCGAGCAGCTGCGCGAGCGCCTGCACGTAGTCGTTGGCGGCCTGCGCGCGTTCGGTCAGCACCTTGGCCTGGTTGGTCTCGGCGTCGATCAGGTCGAGCGTGGTGCTGGTGCCTTCGCGCAGTCCGGCGGTGCGCAGCTTGACCACCTCTTGTGCGAGCTCGACCGAGACCTTCATCTCGAGGTACTGGCGGCGCGCGTTGTCCAGCGCGCGCCAGTTGCGTTCGACCAGCAGCGAGATGTCGCTGCGCGCCTGCAGGTCGGTGCGCTCGGCCTGTTCGACCTGCTTGTGCGAGGCGGCCGCGAGCGCGTTGCGGTCGACCGAGTCGTACAGCGTCCAGCGCACGCCGAGGCCGGCCACCCAGTCGGCGTTGCCGCTCTTGATCTCGCGCGTACCGAAGGCGATGACCTGCGGGCGGCGCAGGGCCTCTTCGCCCTCGTGCAACTGCTCGGCCTGCGCCTTCTTGGCCGCGACCTTGCCCAGGCCCGGATGCCGCGTGAGCGCCGCATCGATGAAGTGACCGAGCGGTTCGATCGGCGCGCTGATGAGAAACAGCGGCGTCTGCGGCGTGACGCTGCCCTCGGCGCGCACCGTGCGCGCCAGGGCCACGCCCGCCAGCGCGGCATCGTTCTCGGCCTTGCGGGCGTTGCGGCGCGCTTCTTCGTACGCGGCGCTGGCCTGCAGCCGCTCGACGCGCGAAATGACGCCGGCCGCGAGCATCTTCTGCGCCGCCGCGTCGTGCTGCGCGATGGTGCGCTCGGCCTGCAGGCGCAGGGTGGCGGCGCGCTGCGCGAGCTGGGCGCCGAAGTAGCGCTGCACCAGCAGCGTGTCGACCTCGTGGCCGGCCTGCTCGGCGTCGGCCTGGGCCTCGCGCGCCTGCGCCGAGACAAAGCCGCGCACCGCGTCGGTCGCGCCCCCCAGGTAGAGCGGCCACACGGCCGACACCGAGGCGTTGGCGCCGGTGTCGTGGCGGTTCAGCGTGTAGCTGTTGGGCAGCTGCGGAATCGGCACGCGCGAGACGAAGCTCTGGATCGACGGCGGCAGCGACGAGCCGATCTGGCCGAGCTTCTGGTTGAGCGGGTCGAGGTCGAGGTTCAGGTTCGCGTTGTACGCATAGGCCAGCCCCGAGATGCTGACCACCGGCCCGCCCAGGCGCTTGACGCCTTCGCTCTGCAGCTCCTTGGCTTCGACGGCCATGCGCGCGGCGGCCAGCTTGTCGGAGCGCTCGACCATGCGCTGGCGCGCGGCGTCGAAGCTCAGCGCCAGCGTGGAGGTGGTGTCGCCGCGGGCCTGCTGCTGCGCGAAAGCCGCGCCGCCGAGGAAGGCCGGCAAGAGCAGCAGGGACGGAAGAAGGGCGAGGCGAGGTCGTGTCATCGGCATCAGGCGGTCTTGTGCAGCAGGGCGTCGAGCTCCTGCTGCAGGATCACGGGAAAGGCGGCCTGCACCGCCCCGGTGGCCAAGGGCCGTGCTTTCTCGAGCAGCTGCGCGGCGCGGCCGGCATCGAGGGTGTCGCCGGAAAGCAGGCTGTCGGCCAGCGTGCGCAGCCAGCGCCGCGCCACGGTGCGCAGCGTGCGTACCATGGTTTCCTGCATGCCGATGACCGCTTCGAGCGGCAGGCCCAGCGCGGCCAGCTGCTCGGCGACCTGGCCGAGCGCCGGGCTCAGCACCTGCACCTGGCCGTCGGGCAGTTCACGCATGAGGCCGGCACGGGTGGCGCGGCCGAGCAGGGCGGGCGTCATCTGTCCTTGCCATTTGGTGGCCAGCGCCTGGGCCGACACCACCACGGGCGTTTCTTCGGCGAACAGGCTGCCCGACACCGAGCGGGCCACGGCCAGCAGGTCGGGCCAGGTGGACGCCGGCGCGCGCGTGAAGATGCGGCGGATCGCCTCGATGCCGAAGCCCTGTTCGCGCAGTTCGCGGATCAGCGCCAGGCGCTGGACGTGGTCGGGGCCGTACAGGCCGAGCCGGCCTTGCAGCCGCGGCGGCGGCAGCAGGCCGCCCGTGGTGTAGGCGCGGATGTTGCGCACCGTGACGCCCGTGCGCGCCGCCAGGGCCTCGATGGAGAGGTCCTGCGGGGCCGTGGAATCGGGTGTGGCGGTGGATGTGTTCATGTGACAGTTTCAATGTTACATCGAAAATGTTGCATAAAACCAGCCCGGATCGCGCGGTCCGGGCGGGGCATCCTCAGCCCGGCTTGCGCTGCGCCGGGTCGTAGAAGAACTGTTCTTCGGCGATGCGCTCGCCGTCCCAGCGCTGCCAAGCGATCTCTTCCATGCGCATGCGCCCGCCGCCTTTGAACGTGAACTCGAAGATCCAGTGAATGCCGACGTGGTCGCCGTTCACCAGCACCGGCCGCACGCAGGTCGACGCCACCGACTCGGTGCGTGCGAGCACGGCGCTTTCCTGTGCGACCAGCGTGCTGCGTCCGCGCCGCGGCTCGGCCTGGTTTTCCCGCATCGTGGCGTCTTCGGTGTAGAAGTCTTCGATGACCTGGGCATGCGCGCCGCCCTCGACGGCGGCAATGAAGGCTTCGAGCCGGGCGGGCGTGGGCATGTCAGGACTTCACTTTCACTTCGACGCGGCGCGCTTCCGAGGCTGGGCCGTCGGCCTGCGACTGCTCGGGCTTGGCGAGTTCGATCTTGTCCTCGGGCGCGCCCGCCGCCTTGATGGCGTCGCGCACGGCCATGGCGCGCTGCTTGGCCAGCTCGGCGTTCTTGGCCGCGTCGCCGCTGGCGTCGTGGTAGCCGCTCACCAGCACGGTGCTGCCGCTCTGCACGGCCTTGATGACATCGGACAGCGCCTCCTTGGCGTTGGGCGCGACCTCGGCGCTGGCGCTCGCGAAGTAGAACTTCACGATGCCGTTCTCGACCTTGACCGCCGCGGCTTCGGTGGCTCCGACGGCTGCCGAGGCGAGGGTGGCTGCGGGTGTGGCTGCCGGTGCCATCGCCGCAGGTGCGGTGGCTGCAGGCGGCGTCTCGACCTTGGTCGGCACGGCGGCCGCCGCATCGCCGGCGTGGAACTTGACCACCAGCGGCACGATCAGCAGCGCCACGATGTTGATGATCTTGATCAGCGGGTTCACCGCCGGGCCGGCCGTGTCCTTGTACGGGTCGCCCACGGTGTCGCCGGTGACGGCGGCCTTGTGCGCCTCGGAGCCCTTGCCGCCGTGGTGGCCGTCCTCGATGTACTTCTTGGCGTTGTCCCACGCACCGCCGCCCGTGCACATGCTGATGGCGACGAACAGGCCGGTGACGATCGTGCCCATCAGCAGGCCGCCGAGCGCCTTCGGTCCGAGCAGCAGGCCGACCAGGATCGGCACCACCACCGGCAGCAGCGACGGGATCATCATTTCCTTGATGGCCGCGCCGGTCAGCATGCCCACGGCCTTGCCGTACTCGGGCTTGCCGGTGCCTTCCATGATCCCGGGGATCTCGCGGAACTGGCGGCGCACTTCTTCCACCACTGCACCGGCCGCGCGGCCTACCGCCTCCATGGCCATCGCGCCGAAGAGGTAGGGGATCAGGCCGCCGATGAACAGGCCGACGATCACCATCGGATCGCTCAGGTTGAAGCTGATGTTCAGCCCGAAGCTCTCCAGCTTGTGGGTGTAGTCGGCAAAGAGCACCAGCGAGGCCAGGCCGGCCGAGCCGATCGCGTAGCCCTTGGTCACGGCCTTGGTGGTGTTGCCCACCGCGTCCAGCGGGTCGGTGATGTCGCGCACGCTGGCGGGCAGCTCGCTCATCTCGGCGATGCCGCCGGCGTTGTCGGTGATGGGACCGTAGGCGTCCAGTGCCACCACGATGCCGGCCATGCTCAGCATCGACGTCGCAGCCACCGCAATGCCGTACAAGCCGGCCAGCGAGTACGAGGCCAGGATCGCGATGCACACGAAGATCACCGGCCAGGCCGTCGAACGCATCGACACGCCCAGGCCCGCGATGATGTTGGTGCCGTGGCCGGTGGTCGAGGCCTGTGCGATGTGCTGCACGGGCTTGTACTGCGTGCCGGTGTAGTACTCGGTGACCCACACCAGCGCGGCCGTGAGCGCCAGGCCCACGAAGCAGGCGCCGAACAGCTTCAGCTGGCTGCCGCTGGCGGCGATGGCGTTGTCCGGAATGATCCAGCTGGTCACGAACCAGAACGCGATCAGCGACAGGATGCCCGCGACCGCCAGCCCCTTGTAGAGCGCCGGCATCACGTTGACCATGCCCGGCGACGCCTTCACGAAGAAGCAGCCGATGATCGACGCGATGATCGACACGCCGCCCAGCGCCAGCGGGTACAGCACCGCGTCCAGCGGCGCCGCCGTGACCATCAGCGCGCCCAGCACCATGGTGGCGATGAGCGTCACCGCATAGGTCTCGAACAGGTCGGCCGCCATGCCGGCGCAGTCGCCGACGTTGTCGCCCACGTTGTCGGCGATCACGGCCGGGTTGCGCGGGTCGTCTTCCGGAATGCCGGCTTCGACCTTGCCCACCAGGTCGGCGCCGACGTCAGCGCCCTTGGTGAAGATGCCGCCGCCCAGGCGCGCGAAGATCGAGATCAGCGAGGAGCCGAAGGCAAAGCCGATCAGCGGATTGAGGATGGCTGCAAGGCTGTGGTCCGCCTTCGGCGCGCTGCCGGCCAGGAACCAGTAGAAGCCCGTCACGCCCAGCAGGCCCAGGCCCACCACCAGCATGCCGGTGATGGCGCCGCCGCGAAACGCCACGTCGAGCGCCGGGCCGATGCCCTTGGTCGCGGCTTGCGCGGTGCGCACGTTGGCGCGCACCGACACGTTCATGCCGATGAAGCCGCAGGCGCCCGAGAGCACCGCGCCGACCACGAAGCCGACGGCCGTGGTCAGGTCGAGGAAGAGGGCGATGAGCACCGCGAGCACCACGCCGACCACCGCGATGGTGGTGTACTGCTTGGCGAGGTAGGCCGAGGCACCGGCCTGGATGGCTGCGGCGATTTCCTGCATCCGGGCGTTGCCCGGGTCCTTGGCGAGAATCCAACTTCGGGCCCAGAAACCGTAGCCCACGGCCACCAGGCCGCAGACGATGGCAAGAATCAGGGGGGTGTTGCCGCTCATGCTTTGCTTCTCCATTCGTTCGTTGTGACTTGTGGAGACGGACAGCCTGGGCCCTGCGCGCAACGCGTACGGGACCATGTTCTCCGCCGCGTTGCTTCCTCGAAGCTCACTGCACCGGAGGTGCGGAGCCGATTGGCCAACGCTTGCAATTTACAGGCAAAAACACACACGCGTGCGACCGGCCCGTGACACGGAAAGTAAACTCCGGGTTTGTCCCCATCCGTCTCATACTTTTCAACTACTCGAAAAACGTCATGTCCTTCGACAAAGTCTCCCCCGGCAAGAACGTCCCCGACGCCTTCAATGTCGTGATCGAAATCCCGATGAACGCCGACCCGATCAAGTACGAAGTCGACAAGGAATCGGGCGCGATCTTCGTGGACCGCTTCATGACGACGGCCATGTACTACCCCGCCAACTACGGCTACGTGCCGCAGACCCTGTCGGGCGACGGCGACCCGGTCGACGTGCTGGTGATCGCCCCGTACCCGCTGCTGCCGGGCGTGGTCGTGCCCTGCCGGCCCCTGGGCATCCTGATGATGGAAGACGAAGCCGGCGTCGACGGCAAGGTGCTGGCCGTGCCCACCGACAAGGTGCTGCCGATCTACAGCCATTGGAAGTCGGTCGACGACGTGAACCCGATGCGCCTGAAGGCCATCAGCCACTTCTTCGAGCACTACAAGGACCTGGAAGCCGGCAAGTGGGTCAAGGTGCTGGGCTGGGAAGGCATCGACGCTGCCAAGAAGGAAGTTCTTGACGGCATCGCCGCGTACAAGAAGTAAGTAAGTCAGGTCAGCCCCGCTCGAACATGGAGCGGGGCGGGGCGGCGGATCAGTCCGACGCTGGCGCTGCGGGTGGCGCATCCACCGGCGGCGTGAAGACGATGTCGAGCACCGCGATGCTGGCCACATTCGTGCCGCCCTGCGTTGCCGGCTCGCAGCGGGTCTTCATCAAGGCCGCTTTGGCGGGCTCGTCGAAGAGCTTTGCGTTGGTCGGCTCCCGGCCGACGATGGTCATTCCATGCTCGGATGGCCGCCCGTATTCATCCAGGTTCACGAAGACACCCACGACCGCCTCGATCCCTGCAGGACGGGCTTGTACCGGGTAGTGCGCCGCCGTGTCCACCTTGCAGCGTGCCGAGGTCTGTCCCTGGAGGGTGTAGGAGAACGGCTGGCGGACCCACATGGCGACCGGCTTTCCGTTGGCGTCCCGACCAGGCGTGTAGCGAATGCTCATGACCGCACGCCGCGAGGCATCGTCGAAGGAGTCCAGGAACATGGGCTCGCGAGAGACGATGCGCGTCTTGGTCGGCCGACCGCTTTCGTCGACGAACACGGCGACGGTCAAACGACCGCCGATGCCCGCCCGCTTGGCGAGGTCGGGGTAGTCGAGGTTGGCTTTTCCCCGCGGCGTGGGCATGGTCGGCCGGCCCGTTGCCGCGGGGGCGCTCTCGAGCAACGGCGTACCGGTGGTGGAGGCTTGTTCCGCCAGAACGCTCCCGTGGACGCAGGCCAGTGCGGCGCAAGCGGCGGCGATCCGGCGGGCTCTTGTTTGGATGGCGTTCATTGCGACGGTTCCTGTGTGAGGCGGCGCGATTCAGGACTGCACGGCGTTGCCGGCCAGCCGCATCCATTCGCGGTTGACGCCTCGCGCATGCGCGTTCCAGTGGCGCGCCGCCTGCTGCAGCTCGTTCCAATGGCGCTGCGCACCGGCGGTGTCGCCTTGCTGCGCCAGCCACGCGATGTAGCGGGCGCGCGTTTCCACCGTGTTGTACGTGCTCAACGCCGCCTCGAAGGCTTCGCGCGCTTCCGGCGTGCGGCCCTCGGCGGCGAGCGCGCGGGCGTTCAGCACGGCGACCTCGTCCTTGCGGTAGTCGTCGCGTGTGGCGCGCAGGTTCTGCAGTGCCTGCGAGGCTTCGCGGGCCGAGGCCGGGCTGCCTTCGGCGACCAGCGCGCTGGCCAGGCCAAACTGCAGTTCGGGGTCGGAGGCGAAGGGGCCTTTCAGTGCGTCGCGGTAGTGCCCGACGGCGTCGGCCGCCTGGCCGCGGTCCAGCGCAGCCTTGGCCAGGCGCAGTTTGTTCTGCGCCGTGGGCGCGAGGTCGTAAGCCTCGGCGGCGGCGCGGTACTCGCGCTCGGGGTCGATGAAGCCGATGGCCGCGTTCGCCACCTTGCCCGCGGTGCGCTGCATGCGCGAGGCCGGCAGGTACTCGACCACGAAGTACACGATGCTGCCGAGCAGCGGAAAGCTGAAGAGGATGATGAGCCAGTACATCTGCTTGCCGTGGCGCATGGCATGCACGGCGAAGTACAGCGCGATGAGGATGTGCAGTCCCAGTCCGACGAATGGCATCGGTGCTCCCTGTGTGTTGTGTGTGGTTGTTTGAGTGCCGGGCGGCTTTATAGCAGCCCCCGGCGCTCCCGCGCCGATCAGGTCGCCTTGAACGGGCTGCGCTCGCCGAGGTGGTCCATGTAGTTCTCGATGCCGGCGCCCTCGCGCTCGAGGAAGCGCTCGACGGCATCGGCGAACGACGGGTGCGCGAGCCAGTGGGCGCTGGTGGTGCGCACCGGCATCAGCGCGCGGGCCATCTTGTGCTCGCCCTGCGCGCCGCCTTCGAAGCGCACCGCGCCGTGCGCGATGCACCAGGCGATGGGCTGGTAGTAGCAGGCCTCGAAGTGCAGGCAGTCGACGCGCTCCAGCGCGCCCCAGTAGCGGCCGTAGGCCACCAGCGGCTGGGCTTTGTCGGTGGAGAGTGCGATCAGGCTGGTCGCGATGGGGCGCCCGTCGCGCTCCGCCACGAACAGCAGCCACGCCTCGGGCAGCGTGTCGGCCATGCGCTGGAAGAAGTCGCGCGTGAGATAGGGCGGATTGCCGTGCTCGCGGTAGGTGCGCTCGTAGCAGCGGTAGAAGAAATCCCAGTCGGCCTTGGAGATGTCGGTGCCGCGCGACCAGCGGAAGCTGACGCCGGCCTCGGCGACCTTGCGACGTTCCTGGCGGATCTTCTTGCGCTTGTCGTGCGAGAGGCTGGCGAGGAAGGCGTCGAAGTTGGTGTAGCCGGGTTCGGTTTCGCCGCCGGGCCGCCCCAAGGCGAAACGCGCCCCCTCGGGGGGCAGCGAGGACACGTCAGTGCCGAGCGTGGGGGCCACGTTCGTCCAGTGAAACTGCACCGTATGGCGCCGCATCAGCCCGGCTTCGGTGCACGCGGCGATGTCGGCGTCGGCGCCGAACAGCAGATGCAAAGACGAAAGTTCCTGTTCCTTGCAGACCGCCACCAGCGCCTGCACCAGCAGCGTGCGGCTTGGCGCGTCGCGTGCCAGCAGCCGGGCGCCCGGCACGGGTGTGAAGGGCGCCGCCACCACCGCCTTCGGGTAGTAGGCCAGCCCGTGCTGCTCGTAGGCGTTGGCCCAGGCCCAGTCGAACACGTACTCGCCGTAGGAATGGTCCTTGAGGTAGAGCGCGCAGGCGGCTTCGAGCACATCGCCGCGCCACAGCGTGACGAACTGCGGCGTCCATCCGCGCTCGGGCGAGGCGCTGCCGCTGTCGTGTATCGCCGCGAGGTATTCGTGGCGCATGAAGGGCGAGGGCTCGGGCTGTGCGGCGAGCAGGGCGTTCCAGGCTTGCGGGTCGATGTCCGACGGCGACGCCAGAACCCGAATGACATAATCGTTCAAGCCTTTTTCTTCCTTCTGTATGACGCTCAAGCTCGCCATCGCGCAACTCAATTTTGTGGTGGGCGACCTCGTCGGCAATGCGCAGAAGATCGTCGGCGCCGCACGCGAGGCCTACGCGCAAGGCGCGCGCCTTCTGCTGACACCCGAACTCTCGATTGCCGGCTATGCGGCGGAGGACCTGTTCCTCCGTCCCGCCTTCACCGAAGCCTGTGATGATGCCGTGAAAGGCATTGCCGCCGCGCTGGCCGACCTCAAAGACATGGTCGTGGTGGTGGGGCATCCCTGCGGCGGCAGCCTGCGTAGCCGATCTGTGGCCGTGCAGTTGCGCCACAACGCGGCCAGCGTGCTCAAGGAAGGCCGCATCCTCGAAACTTACGCCAAGCGCGAACTGCCGAACTACCAGGTGTTCGACGAGCGCCGCTACTTCACGCCGGGGCAGGGCACCTGCGTGTTCGAGGCGGGCGGCGTGTCGGTGGGCCTGCTGATCTGCGAGGACGCCTGGTTCGATGCGCCGGCCGAGCTGGCGCGCGCTGGCGGCGCCGAGGTGCTGGCGGTGATCAACGCCTCGCCGTACCACGTCGGCAAGGAAGGCGAGCGCGTGGCGCGCATGGCCGACCGCGCTCGCGCCGTGGGCCTGCCGCTGGTCTACGCGCACCTGGTGGGCGGGCAGGACGAGGTGGTGTTCGACGGCGCCTCGTTCGCACTGCAGGCCGACGGCGCGCTGGCCGCGCAGGCCGAGAGCTTTCGCGAGCGGCTGGTCTTCATGGAGCTCGCGCGCGGGGCGCAGGGCGGCGTCGCCGTCGTGGCCGACCCGTTAGCCATCGCCGCGCCGCGCGACGCCGAGGCGCAGCTGTGGGACGCGCTGGTGCTCGGCGTGCGCGACTACATCGGCAAGAGCGGTTTTCCGGGCGCGATCCTCGGGCTGTCGGGCGGCATCGACTCGGCGCTGGTGCTCGCGATCGCGGTGGACGCGCTGGGCAAGGACAAGGTCCGCGCGGTGATGATGCCGTCGCTCTACACGGCCGACATCAGCTGGATCGACGCGCGGGACATGGCCGGCCGGCTGGGCGTGCGCTACGACGAGATTTCGATCAAGGACACCTTCGAGTCCTTCAAGGCCGCGCTGGCCGGGGAGTTCGCGGGCCGGCCGGAAGACACGGCCGAAGAGAACATCCAGGCCCGCATCCGCGGCACGCTGCTCATGGGGTTGTCGAACAAGTTCGGCGCGATCGTGCTGACCACCGGCAACAAGAGCGAGATGGCCACCGGCTATTGCACGCTCTACGGCGACATGGCGGGCGGCTTCGCGGTCATCAAGGACCTGCTCAAGACCACGGTGTTCGCGCTGGCGCGCTGGCGCAACGCCCACGATCCGTACGGCACCGGCGCGGCGCCGATTCCCGAGCGCATCATCACGCGCCCCCCGAGCGCCGAGCTGCGCCCCGACCAGACCGACCAGGACAGCCTGCCGCCGTACGACGTGCTGGACGGCATCCTGGCACGCTACATGCAGGACGACGAAGGCATCGACGAGATCATTGCCGCGGGCTACGACCGCGCGGTGGTCGAGCGGGTTGCGCGGCTCATCAGGATCAACGAATACAAGCGGCGCCAGGCGCCCGTAGGCATCCGGGTCACCCACCGAAGCTTCGGCAAGGATTGGCGTTACCCTATCACCAGCAAGTTCAACGAAACCGCCGGAGCACAAAAACCATGAAGCAGATCACCGCCATCGTCAAACCCTTCAAGCTCGAGGACGTGCGCGAAGCCCTCGCCGAGGTGGGTGTCACCGGCCTCACGGTGACCGAGGTCAAGGGCTTCGGCCGCCAGAAGGGCCACACCGAGCTGTACCGCGGCGCCGAGTACGTGGTCGACTTCCTGCCCAAGATGAAGGTCGAAGTGGTCGTCAACGAGAGCGACGTGGAGCGCTGCATCGAGGCCATCGTGAGCTCGGCGCGCACCGGCAAGATCGGCGACGGCAAGATCTTCGTGACCGAGGTGGAGCGCATCGTGCGCATCCGCACCGGCGAAGAAAACGAAAACGCAGTTTAAAAGCTCGCCCCCAGGCTGCGCGCACTTCGTGTCGCTACGCCAACCCCCTACCGGGGGCAACACCAGAGGCCCGGCGAAGCCGGTTCCTCGGTGTTTGCTGGAATGGGACCCCGAGGCTCTTGGGGTTTTCGGTCAGAGGTTTTCTGACAGCTTGTCGTCGCGGGGGTGCAGGGGGACTTCGGCGCGCAGCGCGGTCAGCAGTTCGGGCACGTCGGTGCCGGTGCGCACCAGGTCCATCTGCCATTCGCCCATGAAGCCCTCGCGCACGCTGTGCGCCAGGAAGCTCAGCAGGCCGTCGTAGTAGCCGGCGGTGTTGAGGATGCCGGTCGGCTTGTCGTGGTAGCCGAGCTGGCGCCAGGTCCAGATCTCGAACAGTTCTTCGAAGGTGCCGATGCCGCCCGCCATCGCGAGGAAGGCGTCGGCGCGTTCGCCCATCATGGCCTTGCGCTCGTGCATGGTGTCGACCACGTGCAGCTCGTCGCACAGGGGGTTGGCCAGTTCCTTGTCGACCAGGGCCTTGGGGATGATGCCGACGACGCGGCCGCCGGCCTGGCGGGTGGCCTCGGCCACCGTGCCCATCAGGCCGGTGCGGCCGCCGCCGTAGACGAGCTGGCCGTTGTGGCTGCCGATCCACTGGCCTACGGCCTGGGCGGCCTGGGAAAACTCGGGGCGCTCGCCGGGGCGCGAGCCGCAATACACGCAAATCGAAAATTCAGGGGTCATCCTGCGATCATGCCGCAGGCGGCGGACCTGCTCATGACACGAAGCGTTGCCACAGGGCCGCGGCCCAGATGCCGCCGCACAGCGTGAGCGACAGCAGGACGGCGGCGCTGCCCATGTCCTTCGCGCGCTTGGAGAGGTCGTGCCATTCGGGGCCGATGCGGTCGATGGCGGCTTCCACCGCCGTGTTGAGCAGCTCCACGATCATCACCAGGATGGCACTGCCGGCGAGCAGCGCCACCTCGACCCAGCTGCGCCCGAGCCAGAAGGCGGCCGGGATCATCAGCATCGACAGGATGGCTTCCTGGCGGAACGCCGGCTCGCTCCAGCCGGCGCGCAGGCCGTGCAGCGAGATCAGGGTGGCGTGCCAGACGCGCTCGAAGCCCTTGCGGGCCTTCTGCGGGTTGACGGCGGGGTCGGGCAGGGCACTCATTGGCGGCTCATCGGCTTGGAGGTGATGAGCCGCGTACCGGCCCAGGCGTCGTGCCAGAACTGGCGCTCGGGGTGAAAACGGGCCAGCAGCGCCCAGATGGCGACCCAGCCGAAGATCAGGACGGTCGATTCGCCGCCCGACAGCTTGAACGGGGCGATGGCGGCCAGCGGCGGCAGGAACCAGACCCAGCTCAGCAGGTAGCGCGCCAATGCGCGGCCCTGGCTGACGGGTCGGCCGTGGCGGTCGACGATGCGGATGTTCCAGGTCTTCATGGCCAGCGTCTGGCCCTTGGCCCAGAACCAGACGAAGTAGACGCCGAACACCACGAAGAGGAAGGCCTGCAGCAGGTGCCGCCGTTCGTCCATGGCGTCGCGCATCTGGCCCAGCGTGCTGAACAGCCAGCCGGACACGAACACGACCGCGAACAGCAGCATGCCCTCATAGAGCCAGCAGGCCATGCGCCGCCACAGGCCGGGCATCGCGGGGGCGTTGGGGGTGGATGCAGAGGGCGAGGCCGACTGGCCGGGTCCCGAGGCCTCGGGCGAACTGGAAACCATCGAAACCTTCGGTCAGGGGGCGGAGGGCGAGGCCGCGGGTGCCGTGGCCGCGGACGGCGCCGGCACCTGGGCCTCGGCGGGCACCGGCGGCGGCGTGAGGCTGCTCGGTGCCGACGCCGCCGGAGCGACGATGGTGCTGGCCGGCACGGCGGTGCGTTCCACGGCGGCAGGTGGCGTCGCCGGCGAACTCACCACGATGGCCGCCGGCGGCAGCACGGGCGTGGGGGGCGTGGCCGGCACGATGCGGGGCGTGTGCTGTCCGGGCGGTGTGACGGCCGGCACAGGCACGAGTTTTTGCGACGAGACCGGGCGCACCGGCAGGGCGGCGCCGCGGGGCTTGGGCGGGGCACTCTCGGCGAGCTTGCGTTTTTCTTCTTCGCTCAGCGCCTGGTACTGCTCCCACTTGAGCTTGCGCTCGTCGGCAGGCACGCGCTTGACCTCGGCGAAATTCAGGCGGGCCTGGGCGCGCTGCTGGTTGCTCAGCGCCGCCCATTCGATCATGCGGCTGTGCAGCGTGACCTGGTCGTCGGCGGGCATGTTCGCGTAGTTGCGCGACAAGGCCAGCCACTTGCGCTTTTGGCCGGCGTTCAGCGTGTTCCAGTGCGAAGCCAGCGGCTTCAGGGCGTGCTGCTGCTCATTGCTCAGTTCGTTCCACAGGGGCTTGGTCGTGGCAACGGCCTTGGGGCTTGCCGCGCCATTGGTGGCTGCGGCGTGCGTGGCGGGCTTGGCGGTTTCGGGCAGCGTCTGTGCATCGGCCAGCGTCAGGCCGAACGCGGCGGCTGCCAGCGCACCCGCCCAAACGACGGCGCCCGCCGGGAGCGGGCGCAACGGAAGCAGGGCTTTCGCACGGGAAACGGAGCGGCGTCGCATTCGGTCGGGCAAGGTGTTCAGTCGGAGGCGCTGTCGGACTTCAGGAATTGGGCGAAGCCGGGATCGGTGTAGGCGGCGGGCGGCAGGTCGCCCGTCAGCAGGGCCGAGTCGACCTCGGCGAGTTCGCTGGCGCGGTCGTCGTCCTGCAACACGCTGATGGTGATCAGGCCGGCCACCAGGGCGATGAGAGGTACCACGGAACCGATGCGGGTCCACCAACTGCCGCCCAGCGTGACCGTGTGGCCTGACTGGACCGCGACGGGCGCCATGCGCAACTGCGGCGCCTGCTTGCGCGCGGCCACGGCCTGCGAACGGGCAACGCGCAGGCGCTCGCTGATGTCGTGTGGCAAGGCTTGATTGCCGTCCGACAGTCGGGCCGCCAGCCGTTGGCCGAAGCGGTCTTCTGCTGCGCTGGATTGAGAGGTTGGAACCTTAGTGTTCATAGCGATATTCCCTTGGCCTTGAGCGCCTTGCTCAGAGCGTGGACAGCTCGCGAACAATGGGTTTTGACGCTGCCCTCGGAGCAGCCCATTGCGGCGGCCGTCTCTGCGACGTCCATTTCCTCCCAGTAACGCATCAGGAAAGCCTCGCGTTGACGGCCGGGCAAAGCCGCGATCTGTTCTTCGATTTCGTGAAAGACCTGGCTGCGGCGGGTGGTGTCTTCGGCGCTCTCCGATTCTCTGGAGTCGGTTGGCGAGACGAAGTTCTCCAGCAGGTCGAAATCTTCGCCGTTGTCGGCCGGTTCGAAGTCGCTCAGATTGGAAAAAAGGGCGCGGCGGGTCTTCTGGCGGCGGAACCAGTCGAGCGTGCAGTTCGACAGGATGCGCTGGAACAGCATCGGCAGTTCCTCGGCAGGCTTGTCGCCGTAGTGCTGGGCCAGCTTCATCATGCTGTCCTGCACGATGTCCAAGGCCGCTTCTTCGTCCCGCACGTGATAGACCGAGCGCTTGAAGGCCCGTCGTTCGACGTTTTTCAGGAAGTCGGAGAGTTCGTGTTCAGTAGCCAAATGAGAGGGGGCGGCGGGGCGCGCCGCGTGGGGAGGATGTTTGGCGAACGCTCATGTTTTTATGCCGCGGATTATGCCTTTGTGCCAAGACAGGGCACCTGAAGCGAGTCTGAACGCGCCGGTAGTGTCATAATCCGCCTTGCAAGTCAAAAGGCAAACGGGTCACGGTCCGGCGGAACATCAGTCCGCTCATGGCTTTGGCCTCAAGTCCTGGCGCGGCCCCACAAGGGCTGGCAAGGGGCACCCAAGGTTTTTCGTTCCCGAAAAAACACAAAGGTTGATCATGGAAATCTCGAAGGCGGAACTCGCTTCCGCAGCAGCCGCGTCCTCTGGCGCCGGCAACACCACGCAAGAACTCATGGGCGCTGAAGTGCTGGTCAAGGCACTGCAGGCCGAAGGCGTCCAGTACATCTGGGGCTACCCGGGCGGCGCGGTTCTCTACATCTACGACGCGTTCTACAAGCAGGACACCATTCAGCACGTGCTGGTGCGCCACGAACAGGCCGCCGTGCACGCAGCCGACGGCTATGCGCGCGCCACCGGCGAAGTCGGCGTGGCACTGGTCACTTCCGGTCCCGGCCTGACCAATGCGGTCACCGGCATCGCGACGGCGTACATGGACTCGATCCCGATGGTGATCATTTCCGGCCAGGTGCCGACGGCCGCGATCGGCCTGGACGCTTTCCAGGAATGCGACACGGTCGGCATCACGCGCCCCATCGTCAAGCACAACTTCCTCGTCAAGGATCCGAAGGATCTGGCCATGACGATGAAGAAGGCCTTCCACATCGCACGCAGCGGCCGTCCCGGCCCCGTGGTGGTGGACGTGCCGAAGGACGTGTCCTTCAAGAAGATTCCGTACAGCGGCTATCCCGACAAGGTCGAGATGCGCTCGTACAACCCGGTGCGCAAGGGCCACGGCGGGCAGATCCGCAAGGCGCTGCAACTGCTGCTGGCGGCCAAGCGCCCCTACATCTACACCGGCGGCGGCGTGCTCCTGGGCAACGCCACGAACGAACTGCGCACGCTGGTCGACATGCTGGGGTACCCCGTCACGAACACGCTGATGGGCCTGGGCGCCTATCCGGCGAGCGACCGCAAGTTCCTGGGCATGCTGGGCATGCACGGCACCATCGAAGCCAATAACGCGATGCAGAACTGCGACGTGCTGCTGGCCGTGGGCGCGCGCTTCGACGACCGCGTGATCGGCAACCCGAAGCATTTCGCGCAGAACGAACGCAAGATCATCCACGTCGACATCGACCCGTCGAGCATCTCCAAGCGCGTGAAGGTCGACATCCCGATCGTCGGCGACGTGAAGGACGTGCTCACCGAGCTCATCTCGATGATCCGCGAGAGCACCACCAAGCCCGACGCCGGCGCGCTGGCCGACTGGTGGAAGACCATCGAAAGCTGGCGCTCGCGCGACTGCCTCAAGTACGACCGCGACAACAAGGACGTGATCAAGCCGCAGTTCGTGGTCGAGACCCTCTGGAACATGACCAAGGATGCCGACACGTACATCACGTCGGACGTCGGCCAGCACCAGATGTGGGCCGCCCAGTACTACCGCTTCGACGAGCCGCGCCGCTGGATCAATTCGGGTGGCCTGGGCACCATGGGCGTGGGCATTCCCTACGCCATGGGCATCAAGCTCGCCAAGCCCGACTCGGAAGTGTTCACCATCACCGGCGAAGGCTCGGTGCAGATGTGCATCCAGGAGCTGTCGACCTGCCTGCAGTACAACACGCCGATCAAGATCTGCTCGCTCAACAACCGCTACCTTGGCATGGTGCGCCAGTGGCAGGAGATCGAATACTCCGGCCGCTACAGCCACAGCTACATGGATGCGCTGCCCAACTTCGTGAAGCTCGCCGAGGCCTATGGTCACGTCGGCATGCTGATCGAGCGTCCACAAGACGTGGAGCCGGCGCTGCGCGAAGCGCGCAAGCTCAAGGACCGCACGGTGTTCATGGATTTCCGTACCGACCCCACCGAGAACGTGTTCCCGATGGTCAAGGCCGGCATGGGCATCACCGAGATGCTGCTGGGTTCCGAAGATCTCTGATCCGGAACATTCGTTCGTTCAACCTTTACTGACGAATCTATTGCCCGCCAAGCCCGCGCATTACCGTGCACGGGGGAGGGCGGCGAAAAGAGGAGTCACGCCAACATGAAACACATCATTGCAGTGCTGCTGGAAAACGAGCCGGGTGCTCTTTCCCGCGTGGTGGGCCTGTTCTCGGCCCGTGGCTACAACATCGAATCGCTGACCGTGGCGCCGACCGAGGACGCAAGCCTCTCGCGCATGACCATCGTCACCAACGGCTCGGACGACGTGATCGAGCAGATCACCAAGCACCTGAATCGCCTCATCGAGGTCGTGAAGGTGGTCGACCTGACCGAAGGCGCCTACACCGAGCGCGAGCTCATGATGGTGAAGGTGCGTGCGGTGGGCAAGGAACGCGAGGAAATGATGCGCATGGCGGAAATCTTCCGTGGCCGCATCATCGACGTGACCGACAAGAGCTACACCATCGAGCTGACTGGCGATCACGGCAAGAACGACGCTTTCCTGGAAGCGATCGACCGCGGCGCCATCCTCGAGACGGTGCGCACCGGCGCCAGTGGCATCGGACGCGGCGAACGCATCCTGCGGGTCTGACACCATGATTCGGAGCTCAGTCGCTGCCCGTTCGGGCTGAGCTTGTCGAAGCCTCCGCGCGAGCGGGGACTGCATTGAGCCCTTCGACAGGCTCAGGACGAACGGCACAACAACACACTGCAACTCGCTTATCTATCTGGAGAACATCATGAAGGTTTATTACGACAAGGACGCGGACCTGAGCCTCATCAAGGGCAAGACGGTTGCCATCATCGGCTACGGCTCGCAAGGTCACGCACACGCGCAGAACCTGAACGACAGCGGCGTCAAGGTCGTGGTCGGCCTGCGCAAGGGCGGCGCTTCGTGGGACAAGGTCGGCAAGGCCGGCCTGCAGGTCGCTGAAGTCGCTGACGCCGTGAAGTCGGCCGACGTCGTCATGATCCTGCTGCCCGATGAGCAGATCGCCGCCGTCTACAAGAACGACGTGGCCCCGAACATCAAGGAAGGCGCTTCGCTCGTCTTCGCGCACGGCTTCAACGTGCACTACGGTTTCGTGCAGCCGCGCGCCGACCTCGACGTGTGGATGGTCGCTCCCAAGGCTCCGGGTCACACCGTGCGCGGCACGTACACGCAAGGTGGCGGCGTGCCGCACCTGATCGCGGTGCACCAGGACAAGAGTGGCAAGGCGCGTGACCTCGCGCTGAGCTACGCCACCGCCAACGGCGGCGGCAAGGCCGGCATCATCGAGACCAACTTCCGCGAAGAAACCGAGACAGACCTCTTCGGCGAACAAGCGGTTCTGTGCGGCGGCACGGTCGAGCTGATCAAGGCTGGTTTCGAAACGCTGGTGGAAGCCGGCTACGCGCCCGAAATGGCGTACTTCGAATGCCTGCACGAGCTGAAGCTGATCGTTGACCTGATCTATGAAGGCGGCATCGCCAACATGAACTACTCGATCTCGAACAACGCCGAATACGGCGAGTACGTCACGGGCCCGCGCATCGTGACCGACGAGACCAAGAAGGCCATGAAGAAGGTCCTGCAGGACATCCAGACCGGCGAATACGCCAAGAGCTTCGTGCTCGAAGCCGCTGCCGGCCAGCCGGTGCTGATCAGCCGCCGTCGCCTGAACGCTGAGCATCAGATCGAAGTCGTCGGCGAAAAGCTGCGCGCGATGATGCCCTGGATCAAGAAGAACAAGCTGGTCGACCAGACCCGCAACTGATCTTCAGAGGCAAGAGCCAACAGGGTGCTTCGGCACCCTGTTTCGGAGGGCCACCCGTCGCGGTGGCCCTTTTGTTTGAAGGGGAGTGCACGGGTCCCCTGAACTACACTGCGAAGCATGCGATTCACAGACCAAGATGCTATCGAATGGATAGCTGATCGGGCAGTTCCCACGAGGGACGGAGGCTATTTCAATGCATGACGACACCGTCCCCGACGACGCGCAGCCGCGCAAGCGTCGCAAGGGCATCTACATCCTGCCGAACCTGTTCACGCTGGCGGCGTTGTTCGGCGGCTTCTACTCGGTCGTGATGGCCATGAACGCGCGCTTCGACCTGGCCGCGCTCGGCGTGTTCGCCGCGATGGTGCTCGACAGCCTCGACGGGCGCGTGGCCCGCATGACCAACACGCAAAGCGCGTTCGGCGAGCAGATGGACTCGCTGTCCGACATGGTGTCGTTCGGCGCCGCGCCCGCGCTCATCGCCTACGAGTGGTCGCTCAAAGGCCTCGGACGCTGGGGCTGGATCGCCGCCTTCGTGTACTGCGCCTGCGCCGCGCTGCGGCTCGCGCGCTTCAACGTCAACACGGGCGTGGTCGACAAGCGCTGGTTCCAGGGCCTGCCGTCGCCGGCAGCCGCGGCGCTCGTGGCGGGCTTCATCTGGCTCGTGAACGAATGGGGCAAGCGCGGCGGCGAGGTGCTGTACCTCTCGTGGACGCAGATCACCTGGGTCACTTTCGCCTTCACGCTGTACGCGGGCCTCACCATGGTGACCAACGCGCCGTTCTACAGCTTCAAGGACATCCAGATGAAGAAGAGCGTGCCCTTCGTCGTGATCGTGCTGATCGCGCTGGGCATCGCGGTCATCAACATCCATCCGCCGACGGTGCTGTTCAGCCTCTTCGTGGCCTATGGCCTGAGCGGCTACGTGGTGTACGCGTGGCGCAAGGCCAAGGGCCAGCCGGTGAGCGTGATCAGCACCTCGACCGAAGAGCCCGACGAGCGGGGGCTGCACAACTGAAACCCCGGGCCTTCACAGGCCCGCGAAGGCTGTGCTACATTCGCAACCCTCATGACCAAGATTTCGCTGCTGGCCCTACTAGCCCTCCCTCACGGGCGGAGACGGTAGCGCACGCGCTAATCCCTCATCACGGCCCGTTCGCACCAGCAACGGGCCGTTTGTCTTTTGGGGTTGCTGGTTGAGTTCCAACCATCACAGAGAAATCGACATGCTCAAGCAACCTCAAGCCAAATACCGCGCATTCGCCCCGATCGGTCTCAAGGACCGCACCTGGCCCGATGCCGTGCTGACCAAGGCCCCGATCTGGCTGTCGACAGACCTGCGCGATGGCAACCAGGCCTTGGTCGAACCCATGGACATCGCGCGCAAGATGCGCATGTTCGAAACCCTCGTGGCCATCGGCTTCAAGGAAATCGAAGTCGGCTTTCCCTCGGCGTCGCAGGTTGAGTTCGACTTCGTGCGCAAGCTCATCGAGGAAGACCGCATTCCCGACGACGTGACGATCCAGGTGCTCACGCAGGCGCGCGACCACCTCATCGAACGCACCTTCGAAGCGTTGCAAGGTGCCCCGCGCGCCATCGTGCACCTCTACAACGCAGTGGCCCCCGTGATGCGCCGCGTGGTGCTCGGCATGGACGAAGACCAGATCGTCGAACTCGCGAGCAGCCATGCGCGCATGTTCAACGACTTCGCCGCCAGGCAGCCGAACACGAAGTGGACCTTCCAGTACTCGCCCGAGATGTTCTCGGGCACCGACGTGGTGTTCTCCAAGCGTGTGGTCGATGCGGTCACCGAAGTCTGGGCGCCGACGCCCGAGCGCAAGTGCATCGTCAACCTGCCCACCACGGTGGAGCATTCCACGCCGAACATCTTCGCGGACATGATCGAGTGGATGCACCGCAACCTCGCGCACCGTGACTCGATCGTGCTGTGCGTGCACCCGCACAACGACCGCGGCACCGGCACGGCGGCCGGCGAACTGGCCTTGATGGCCGGTGCCGAGCGCATCGAAGGTTGCCTTTTCGGCAACGGCGAGCGCACCGGCAACCTCGACCTCGTGAACGTCGCGCTCAACCTCTACACGCAGGGCGTTTCGCCCGAGCTCGACTTCTCGAACATCGACGAGATCCGCGCGACTGTCGAGCACTGCAACCAGATCCCGGTGCACCCGCGCCATCCGTATGTAGGCGACCTCGTCTATACCTCGTTCTCGGGCTCGCACCAGGACGCGATCAAGAAGGCTTTCGCCGCGCGCAAGGACGGCGACATCTGGGACATCCCGTACCTCCCCATCGATCCGAAGGACGTGGGCCGCAGCTACGAGGCCGTGATCCGCGTGAACAGCCAGTCGGGCAAGGGCGGCATGGCCTACCTGCTCGAGAGCGAGTACGGCCTCGAGATGCCGCGCCGCCTGCAGATGGAATTCATGCAGGTCGTGCAGCGTGTGATGGACGTGGGCGGCAAGGAACTCACCGCCGCCGACCTCTGGCAGATCTTCGTGACCGAATACGGCATCGAGACCGCCAAGGCCTTGCAACACCGCGTGATCCAGGAAGAAGGTGAGGGCGCCGAGGCCACGGTGGTGCTGCGCGGCGATCTGCCCTGGGACGGTGAAACGCGCGCCATCGAAGGACGTGGCAACGGCCCGATCGATGCCTTCACGCAGGCACTGAGCCAGGCCACCGGCCACACGGTGCGCGTCATGGACTACCACCAGCACGCCATCGGCGCGGGCGCCGACGCCAAGTCGGTGGCCTACCTCGAGCTGCGCGTGGACGAGTCGCAGACGCTGTTCGGCGTCGGCATCGACGCGAACGTGATCTCGGCCTCGCTGAAGGCGATCGTGTCGGGGGTGCAACGGGCCAGGGGCCGGGGCGCGCGCAGCGCACAATCGGTGGCTGAAGTCGCCTGACGCACCGGCACCAGCCGCACGCAAGGTGGGAACGAACCAAGGAGATCCACGATGACTGACCAACTCATTATTTTCGACACCACCTTGCGCGACGGCGAACAGTCGCCCGGCGCCTCGATGACGCGCGACGAAAAGTTGCGCATCGCCAAGCTGCTGGAACGGCTCAGGGTCGACGTCATCGAAGCCGGCTTTCCGGCCAGTTCGAACGGCGACTTCGAGGCCGTGAAGGCCATCGCCAATGCGATCAAGGACTCGACTGTGTGCGGCCTCTCGCGCGCCAACGACCGCGACATCGCGCGCGCGGCCGAGGCCCTGAAGGGTGCGGCACGCGGGCGCATCCACACCTTCATCGCGACCTCGCCGCTGCACATGGAGAAGAAGCTGCGCATGTCGCCCGACGAGGTGCATGAGCAGGCCAAGCTGGCCGTGCGCTTCGCGCGCAACCAGATCGCCGACGTGGAGTTCAGCCCCGAAGACGGCTACCGCAGCGACCCCGACTTCCTGTGCCGCGTGCTCGAGACCGTGATCAACGAGGGCGCCACCACCATCAACGTGCCCGACACCGTCGGCTACGCCATTCCTGAGCTGTACGGCAACTTCATCAAGATGCTGCGCGAGCGCATTCCCAACAGCGACAAGGCGATCTGGTCGGTGCATTGCCACAACGACCTGGGCATGGCCGTGGCGAACTCGCTGGCCGGCGTGAAGATCGGCGGCGCGCGCCAGGTCGAGTGCACGATCAACGGCCTGGGCGAGCGTGCGGGCAACTGCTCGCTCGAAGAAGTGGTCATGGCCGTGAAGACGCGCAGGGACTACTTCGGGCTCGACCTGAACATCGACACCCAGCACATCGTGGCCGCCAGCCGCATGGTCAGCCAGACGACCGGCTTCGTGGTGCAGCCCAACAAGGCCGTGGTGGGCGCCAACGCGTTCGCACATGCCTCGGGCATCCACCAGGACGGCGTGCTCAAGGCGCGCGACACCTACGAGATCATGCGCGCCGAAGACGTGGGCTGGACCGCCAACAAGATCGTGCTGGGCAAGCTCAGCGGCCGCAATGCTTTCAAGCAGCGCCTGCAGGACCTGGGCGTGACGATGGAAAGCGAAACCGAGGTCAACGCCGCGTTCGCGCGTTTCAAGGAGCTGGCTGACCGCAAGTCCGAAATTTTCGACGAAGACATCCTGGCGCTGGTCAGCGCGGAAGAGCTGTCGCACGTTGGTGAACAGTTTGCTTTCGTCTCTCTCTCCCAGCACAGCGAAACCGGCGAACGGCCCCAAGCCAAGATCGTGTTCACGGTCCAGGGCAAGGAAGTCACCAGCGAATCCGACGGCAACGGGCCGGTCGATGCGTCCCTCAAGGCCATCGAGGCCCACGTCAAGAGCGGCGCCGAGATGGTTCTTTACTCTGTAAACGCCATCAGCGGCTCGACGGAAAGCCAGGGAGAAGTTACAGTTCGGTTACAAAACGCAGGGCGGGTGGTCAACGGTGTGGGTGCAGACCCCGACATCGTGGTCGCTTCGGCAAAGGCTTATTTGAGTGCGCTCAACAAGTTACAGAGCCAAGCTGAGAGAGTGGCGGCACAAGGTTAGGTTTTCAGGCGTTCCTTGGTATTCGAATGAAGAAGAGGATGCAAGTAACTGATATTGCGTGTCTTTTTTGATTTCGATACACTGCGGTCCTCGTTTGTTGCCGCTGGAGATTTATTGATGCCTGAAACCCGTCTACGTCGAGTTTCCATCCAGCGGTTCCTACCCGCCTTCAAGTTCCTCGCCGTGGCGCTGTGCGCCTCGGCGTTTTTGCTGCCTGGCGCCCAGGCCGCGAAGAAGGAAAAACCCGCTGCCGCCAAGTCCGCCGTCGCCAAGAAGGCGAAGGCTCCCGCCGAAGCCAAGCAGCGCAATGCGTCCGCTTCCAAGGTGGCGCGCGGCGGTCGCGCCGAGCAGGCTGACAAGGTCGTGCGCGGCGGCCGCAATGTCGTGGCCACCATCCACAAGAAGAACGGCAAGACCGTCGTTGCCGTGCAGCGCCGTTCGGTGGTGCGCGTCGAGACGCCAGCCCGCCAGTCCTTCGGCCAGATGGCCGGCCTGCACAGCACCGACGACGCACTCGACCTGAAGTCGAGCGTCGCCCTGGTGATCGACCAGGACACCCACGAAGTGCTGTTCAGCAAGAACGACCACGCCGTGCTGCCGATCGCCTCGCTCACCAAGCTCATGACCGGCCTGCTGATCAGCGAGGCCCACCTGCCGAACGACGAGCTCATCACCATCACGCAGGACGACGTCGACACCGAAAAGGGCAGCCGTTCGCGCCTGACCGTCGGCACCACGCTGTCGCGCGGCGAGCTGCTGCACCTGGCGCTGATGTCCAGCGAAAACCGCGCAGCGCATGCGCTGGGCCGCACCTACCCGGGCGGTCTCACGACCTTCGTGAGCATCATGAACGCCAAGGCCCGCATGCTCGGCATGAAGGACACACGCTACGTGGAGCCCACGGGCCTGTCCAGCCGCAACCAGTCGAGCGCGCAAGACCTGGCGCTGCTGGTCAACGCGGCCTATTCCGACGCCACCGTGCGTTCGCTGTCCACGTCGCCGGAATATCAGGTCGAAGTCGGCAACCGCGTGCTGCAGTTCAACACCACCAACCGCCTCGTGAAGAGCCCGGAATGGGACATCGGCCTGCAGAAGACCGGCTACATCTCCGAAGCCGGCCAGTGCCTCGTGATGCAGGCCAAGGTGGCCGGGCGCAAGCTGATCATGGTGTTCCTGGATTCGGCCGGCAAGTTCAGCCGCATCGCCGACGCCGAGCGGGTTCGCCGCTGGGTCGAGGCCACGCACGCCGTGTCGGGTCCGCGCGGCTTCCAGGTTGCCGGCTGAGATCGGTTGAGCGGGGAGGCCGTTAGCGGCCTGCCTGCTGCCCTCGTCGAGGGCTAACCGGCCGACTCGCCGGGAAGAAGAGACAAGAGAAGAGTCGAAAGCAAACGGGCGCTCAGGCGCCCGTTGTCACGTTCGCGCCCGACGCAGGCGTTGCGGCCACGCCGTCCTTGAAGCCCAGCGCGCCCGAGATTTCGTTGGCGGTCGCCTGCAACTTGGGCAGCCAGCCTTCGTCGAGGCGATCGGCCGGGGCCGAGATCGACAGGCCCGCCACCAGCTTGCCCTGGTCGTCGTAGATGCCGGCGGCCATGCAGCGCACGCCCAGCTCCAGTTCTTCGTTGTCGCGGGCGATGCCGTACTGGCGCGCCTTCGACAGCTCGCGCTCGAGCGCGGGCAGCTGGGTGATGCTGTTGCGGGTGTGCCCGGCCAGGCCTGTGCGCGTGGCGTAGCTGCGCACGCGCTGTGGATCGTCGGCGGCCAGGAACAGCTTGCCGGTCGAGGTCAGGTGCAGGGCGGCACGGCCGCCGATGGCGCGCACCACCTGCATGCCCGAGCGTTCGCTATAGGCGCGTTCGATGTACACGATCTCGTCGCCCTGGCGCATGCTGAGGTTGACCGGCTGCTGCGTGAGCTTGTGCAGCTCGCGCATCGGGCCCAGGGCTGCGTCGCGCACGTTCAGCCGGCCCTTGACCAGGTTGCCCAGCTCCAGCAGGCGCATGCCGAGGCGGTAGCTGCCGGCTTCGGGGCGGTCGACGAAACGACCGACCGCGAGGTCATTGAGGATGCGGTGCGTGGTCGACGGGTGAAGCCCCGTCTTTTCGCTGATTTCCTTCAGCGAGATCGCCTCTTCGCGCGACGCGAGGACATCGATCAGCGAGAACATGCGCTCGATGACCTGGATGACGGGAGTGGCGGGAACGTCGGATAGGTTTTTTCTCATGGCGCAATGCGGTGATGACCGTGCGCCATTTTACCTTGTGAAATCGCTCGGTGCCTGCCAGTGGCCGTCCACCAACACTTCGTGCGGGGAAAAGCGGGCCTTGTAGTGCATCTTGGGGCTGCGCTCGATCCAGTAGCCCAGATACACGTGCGGCAGCCCCAGCTTGCGGGCCTGCTCGATCTGCCACAGCACGCTGTAGGTGCCGTAGCCGGCGCCGTCCTCGGGTTCGTAGAAGGTGTAGACGGCCGAGATGCCGTCGCTGAGCACATCGAGGATCGACACCATCTTCAGCGCGCCCGGGCTGCCGTCGGGCAGGGTTTCGCGGAACTCGACCAGCCGCGAGTTGACGCGGCTTTGCAGCAGGAACTGCGTGTACTGGTCGATGCTGTCGTGGTCCATGCCGCCGCCCGAGTGGCGGCCGGTCTGGTAGCGCAGGTAGAGCTGGTAGTGCTCGGGCACGAAGCACAGCTTGAGCACGCGCGCCTGCAGGTCGGCGTGCTGCTTGGCGGTGCGGCGCTGGCTGCGGTTCGGCTTGAAGCTGTGCGCCAGCACGCGCAGCGGGATGCAGGCGCGGCAGCCGTCGCAATAGGGCCGGTAGGTGAACATGCCACTGCGCCGGAAGCCGCTGAGCACCAGGTCGGAGTAGGCGTCGTTGTGGATCAGGTGGCTGGGCGTGGCCACCTGCGAGCGGGCCTGGCGATCCGGCAGGTAGCTGCAGGGATAGGGCGCCGTCGCGTAGAACTGCAGCGTGTGAAGCGGAAGATCCTTGAGGTGCGTCACGTCACGTCACGTCGAAAGAGGAGGTCGCTCGGAAAGGAGTTCGGACCAGTATACGGGGTCGAATTGCCACTGCGGGCCCTCCTGTTTTCGGGCCTGGGCCACGTGCGCGACGAAGCGCGCGCGCGGCATTTCGCGGGCGCCGAGGCTGGCCAGGTGCGCGGTGTTCTGCTGGCAGTCGATCATCGCGATGCCGGCGCGGCGGCACAGCGCGACCAGGCCGGCCAGCGCGATCTTCGAGGCGTCCGGGCGTCGCGTGAACATCGACTCGCCGAACACGGCCCGGCCCAGCGCCACGCAGTAGAGCCCGCCCGCCAACTCGCCGTCGATCCAGGTTTCGACGCTGTGCGCGTGCCCGGCGCGGTGCAATTGCGTATAGGCCTTGACCATGTCCGGCACGATCCAGGTGCCCGACTGGCCGGCGCGCGCCGACTGCGAACAGGCCTGGATCACCGTTCCAAAATCGTGATCGATGCGCAGCTCGCAGCCGGGCGTCGCGGCAAAGCGGCTCAGGGTCTTGCGCAGCGAGCGATGCAGCCGGAAGTCGTTCACCCGCAGCACCATGCGCGGGTCGGGGCTCCACCACAGGATGGGCTGGTCGTCGCTGAACCAGGGGAAGACGCAGCGGCTGTAGGCCTGCATCAGAGTATCGACATCGAGGGAGCCGCCGGCCGCCAGCAGGCCGGGCACCGGGTCCCGTTCGTCCCACGCCGAAGCGGGGTCGGGCAGTGCATCTCCGGGTTCGAGCCAAGGCAGTTGTCGCATGGATGCAGGTATACACGGCTTCTCGAAAACGCAAGCCAGTTGAGGGAAAATCCCGCTCACACGGGAACAGTCCACAAGGCTGCGGCCCTGGTGCCACCGCCGATGGCACGCGAGACAACCCCACAAGACCCGTCGAAAAACCTATAGTGCACAGCTTGCTTTCGCAGTACCACAGCGGATCCGGCAGGCATGTGCAGGGCGCCGGGGATCAGCACAAGAGGACCACGTTGACCACTGAACCCAATCCCACGCGCTTCGGCAGCGGCCAGGCGGTGCGCCGCCTCGAGGACGAAAGCCTGCTCGCAGGCGCCGGCCGTTACACCGACGACGTCACGCTCTCCGAGCAGGCGCACCTCGTCTTCCTTCGCTCCCCCTATCCGCATGCGCGCATCGTGTCCATCGACACGTCCGCGGCTGTCGGCATGCCCGGCGTGCTGCGCGTGATCACCGGGGCCGACCTGGCCGAGGCCGGCGTCAAGCCGATGCCCGGCGCCGCCGGCTTCAAGCGCGCGGACGGCAGCGACAGCGCCAGCCCGCCGCGCCGCGCCCTGGCGCACGAGCGCGCGCGCTTCGTCGGCGAACCGGTGGCGGCCGTCATTGCCGACACCGTGCAGCAGGCGCGCGATGCGGCCGAAGCCGTCATGGTCGACTACGAAGAGCTGCCGATGGTGGTCGACCTGCCGGGCGCGACCGCCGAAGGCGCGCCGCTCCTGTGCGAGGAGGCCACGGGCAACATCGCCGCCGAGATGCGGCACGGCAGCAGCGAAGCCGCCACCGCCGCGTTCGAGCGCGCCGCCCACGTGATCGCCCTGGACGTGAACAATCAGCGCGTCGTCGCGCTCACCATCGAGCCGCGCGCCGTGCTCGCCACGCACGACAGCAAGACCGACCGCCTCACGATCCGCATGAGCACCCAGATGCCCTCCGGCGTGCGCGATTCGGTCTGCGCGGCCATTGGCCTGGCCAAGGAAAAAGTGCGCGTGGTCGTGGGCGACGTCGGCGGCGGCTTCGGCATGAAGACCGGCGCCTACCCCGAGGACATCGCGGTCGCCTACGCCGCGCTGCAGGTGGGCCGGCCCGTGAAGTGGGTGGCCGACCGCAGCGAAGAGTTCCTCTCGAGCGCGCACGGCCGCGACATCGAGGCGCGCGCCGAAATGGCGCTGGACGCCGACGGCAAGATCCTGGCCCTGCGCATCAAGACGCTCGCCAACGTGGGCGCCTACGCCACCGGCACCGGCGTCGCGATCCAGCTGCTGATCGGCCCCTGGGTGCAGACCAGCGTCTACGACATCCAGACCATCGACTTCCATTTCAAGGCGGTGCTCACCAACACCGCGCCCACCGGCGCCTACCGCGGCGCGGGCCGGCCCGAGGCCATCTTCACCATCGAGCGCCTGATGGACGAGGCCGCGCGCCAGACCGGCATCGACCGCATCGCGCTGCGCCGGCGCAACTTCATCCGCCCCGAGCAGATGCCCTACAAGAACCCGATGGCGCAGACCTACGACACCGGCCAGTTCGAGTCAGTGATGGACCAGGCGCTGCAGCTGGCCGACTGGCAGGGCTTCGAAGCCCGCGCGGCCGAGTCGGCGGCGCGTGGCAAGCAACGCGGCCTGGGCATCGCCACCTTTCTCGAATGGACCGGCGGCAACGTGTTCGAAGAGCGCGTGACCGTCTCGGTGCAGGCCGACGGCGTGATCGAGGTGTTCTCGGCCGTCAACGCCATGGGGCAGGGCATCGCGACCTCGCTCGCGCAGCTGGCTGTCGATGCCTTCGGCGTGCCCATCGAGAAGGTGCGCGTCGTGCTCGGCGACACCGACCGCGGCGACGGCTTCGGCAGCGCCGGCTCGCGTTCGCTGTTCACGGGCGGCTCGGCCGTGCGCATCGGTGCCGAGCGCACCATCGACAAGGCGCGCGAACTCGCGGCGCAGGAGTTCGAGGCCTCCATCGACGATATCGTCTACAGCCGCGGCACCTTCATCGTGGCCGGCACCGACCTCGAGCTCGACCTCTTCACCCTGGCCGCCAAGCAGCCGGGGCGCGAGATCTTCGTCGACTCCACCAGCACCGTGGCCGGCCCGAGCTGGCCCAACGGTTGCCACATCTGCGAGATCGAACTCGACCCACCCACGGGCGAGATCAGCGTCGTGGCCTACAGCTCGGTCAACGACGTGGGCCGCGTGGTCAACCCGATGATCGTGCGCGGCCAGCTCGAAGGCGGCGCGGTGCAGGGCATCGGCCAGGCGCTGTACGAGCAGGTGGTGTACGACAGCGAAACCGGCCAGCCCGTCACCGGCAGCCTCATGGACTACGCCGCGCCGCGCGCCGACATCGTCGACACCATGTTCCAGATGGAAATGGACGAATCGACGCCCTGCAAGAACAACCCGCTGGGCGTGAAGGGCGTGGGCGAGCTGGGCACCATCGGCGCCACGCCGGCCATCGTCAATGCGGTGGCCGACGCCTTCGCACGCAACGGCCTCGGCGCCCGCGCGCCCCGCCTGCACATGCCGCTGAGCCCGTCGCGTGTGTGGCAGGCCATGCAGACGATCGACTGAGCGCCACGGCCGGTGATCGAAGGGCGACGAAAGTCATCATGCGCGTCACCACCGAACTGCAGACCGACGCGATCCGCGTCTCGACCTACCGCTGCGACGCGGGCGTCGGCGCGGCGCCGTTCACCGAGATGCACGAGACGCACTCGGTCTCGTACGTGCGCAAGGGCAGCTTCGGCTGCCGCGCGCTCGGCCGCGATTACGAGCTGGTGGCCGGCGCGGTGCTGGTCGGCGCACCGGGCGACGACTACGTCTGCACCCACGAGCACTTTGCCTGTGGCGACGAGTGCCTGTCGTTTCACTTCTCGCCGGGCTTCGTCGACCTGATCGGCGCCGATCGGCGCAGCTGGCATGCCTCGGCGTTGCCGCCGCTGCCCGAACTCATGGTGCTGGGCGAACTCGCGCAGGTCGCGGTCGAAGGCGGCAGCGACGTGGGTCTCGACGAGCTGGGGATGGGCTTCGCCAGCCGTTTCCTCGACGTGGTGAAAGGGCGCGGCAAACCCGCGGCGCCGCCGCCATCAGCCACGCCGCGCGACCGCCGCCGCGCGGTCGAGGCCGCGACCTGGATCGAGGCCCACGCCGCCGGCGAGATCGGCCTGGAAGACGCGGCCGCCCAGACGGGCCTGAGCGCCTTCCATTTCCTGCGGCTGTTCTCCCAGGTGCTGGGCGTCACGCCGCACCAGTACCTCGTGCGTTCCCGGCTGCGCCGCGCGGCGCGCCTGCTGGCAGACAGCGACCTTCCCGTGACCGAGGCGGCCTTAGAGGCCGGCTTTGCCGACCTGAGCAACTTCGTGCGCACCTTCCACCGTGCGGCCGGTGTGTCGCCGCGCGGTTTCCGGCTCGCTGCCAAGGGCGACCGCAAGATTTTCCAAGACCGCCTGGCCGCGCTGCTTCACGATGACCGCTTGATCCACCCTTCAAGCAGGAAGTCATCGCCATGTACGACCACATCGGACTGAAAGTCAAAGACCTCGCCGCGAGCCGGCGCTTCTACGAAGCCGCGCTCGCGCCGCTCGGCCACGTGCTGGGCTCGCACGACGACAGCTACGCCGGCCTCGGCCCGGCCGGCGAACCGGCGCTGTGGCTCTATGCCGCGAAAGGCGCCAAGGGCCCGGGCACGCACATCGCGTTCCGCGCGCCCGACCACGCGGCCGTCGCCGCCTTCCACAAGGCCGGCTTGAAAGCCGGCGGCACCGACAACGGCGGCGCGGGGCCGCGCGCCGACTACAGCCCGACCTACTACGCGGCCTTCCTCATCGACCCCGACGGCAACAACGTCGAGGCCGTCTGTCCCTGACACGAAAGGCACCGACCCCATGGCCACCGTCTACAAGGAATTCATCGTCGAGGCCGATGCCGCGCAGGTGTGGGACGCGCTGCGCGACTTCGGCGCCGTCCACACGCGCCTCGCGCCGGGCTTTCTCACCGGCTGCGAACTCGACGGGCAGGGCGCCCGCATCGTCCACTTTGCCAACGGCCTCGTGGCGCGCGAGCTGCTCGTGGCCCTCGACGAAGAGAACCGCCGGCTGGCCTACACCGTGACCGACGGCAAGGCCACGCACCACCACGCATCGGCCCAGGTGTTCGCGCACGGTGAAGGCCGGTCGCGCTTCGTCTGGATCACCGACGTGCTGCCCGACGGGCTTGCGGCCTACGTCGAACCCATGATGGCGCAGGGCGGCGCCGCCATGAAGAAGACGCTGGAGAAAGCCAGCGAACGATGAGCACGCCGACGACCCCTGCCGCGAGCGAGATCCTGGCGGTCGTGCAGCGCTACGCACAGGCCTGGGCCGCCAACGACCTCAAGGCCATCGTCGACTGCTACCACGACGAGGTCGTCTTTCACTACTTCGGCCGCAGCCCCCTCGCGGGCACGCACCGGGGCAAGGCGGCCTGCCTCGCGGTGCTCAAGCAGGTGAAGGAGCGCACCAACCGCCGGCTGGTCGCGATCCGCGACGTGCTGGCCGGCGAGCATTTCGGGCTGATCGTCGCCGTCGAGCAGTTCGAGCACCAGGGGCGCCCGGTCGAGCTGGAGCGCCAGCTGCGCTACGCCGTGAAGGACGGCAAGCTCAGCGAATGCTGGATCTACGACGAAGACCAGCGCTGGGTCGACGAGGTGTTGTCGTCGCCCGCCGCTCAGAAGTCCTCGAGCGGCAGCCCCACGTAGTTTTCCGCCAGCGCGGTGGACGCTGCGCGCGAATGCACGAGGTAGTCGAGCTCGGCTTCCTGGATCTTCTGGCCGAAGGCGCCCGTTTCGGGAAAGCGGTGCATCAGCGAGGTGAACCACCACGAGAAGCGCTCGGCCTTCCAGACCCGGCGCAGGCACAGGTCGGAATAACGGTCTAGCGCCGAGGCCGATTTCTCGTTGTAGAAAATTTCCAGGGCGCGCGAGAGGTACCCCACATCGGCCGTCGCGAGGTTGAGCCCCTTGGCGCCGGTCGGCGGCACGATGTGCGCGGCGTCGCCGGCCAGGAACAGCGAGCCGAAGCGCATCGGCTCGGCGACGAAGCTGCGCAGCGGCGCAATGCTTTTTTCGAGCGACGGGCCGGTCACCAGCCGTTCGCGGGCCTCGGGGTCCAGGCGCGCGCGCAGCTCGTTCCAGAAGGCCTCGTCGCTCCAGTTCTCCACCTTCTCTTCGGTCGGCACCTGCACGTAGTAGCGCGAGCGCGTGGCGCTGCGCATGCTGCACAGCGCAAAGCCGCGCTCGGTGTTGGCGTAGATGAGTTCGTGCGACACCGGCGGCACGTCGGCCAGCACGCCGAGCCAGCCGAAGGGGTAGACCTTCTCGTAGGTCTGGATCGCGTCGGCCGGCACGCTGGCGCGGCTCACGCCGTGGTAGCCGTCGCAGCCGGCGATGAAGTCGCACTCGATCTCGTGCGTCTGGCCGTGTTTCTCGTAGCGAACGCGCGGCTTGGCCGAATCGAAGTCGTGCAGGCTGACGTTGGCCGCGCTGTAGATCGTCGTGAGGCCTTCGGCCGTGCGCGCTTCCATCAGGTCACGCGTCACCTCGGTCTGGCCGTACACCGTGACCTGCTTGCCGCCCGTGAGGCCGTGCATGTCGATGCGGTGGCGCGCGCCCTTGAACAGCAGCTCGATGCCGTCGTGTGGCAGGCCCTCGGCCTTGGCGCGGGTGTCGACGCCCGCGCGCGCCAGCAGGTCCATCGTGACCTGTTCGAGCACGCCGGCGCGGATGCGGCCCAGCACGTAGTCGCCGCTCTGGCGCTCCACGATGACGTTGTCGATGCCTGCCTTGTGCAGCAGCTGGCCGAGCAGAAGGCCGGCGGGGCCTGCGCCGATGATGGCGACCTGGGTGCGCATGTTCGTGTCTCCGAAAGGGTTTTGCCAAGCGTAGGGCGCGGGCGGCCGGTTGGGGCGGCGGCTGGAGAGGCTCTGTGCGATCATGCGAACGCGTGCGCGATGATCGCGCAACACTTCTTCAGCCGACCGATCCACGACGAACTCCCGACGACGAATGACCATCGCCCGCGCCGACTTCATCGAGGGCATCGCCAAGGGCATGGCGGTGCTCGAAAGCTTCGACACCGAGCGCCAGCGCCTGAACGCCACGCTGGCGGCCGAGCGCGCCGGCCTCACGCGCGCCGCCGCCCGGCGGCACCTGCTCACGCTGGCCCACCTGGGCTACCTGGAAACCGACGGCAGCTACTTCTGGATGGCGCCGAAGGTGCTGCGCTTCTCGGGCAGCTACCTGGCCTCGTCGCGCCTCCCGCGCGCGCTGCAGCCCACGCTGAACCGGCTCGCGGCGCAGACGGGCGAGTCGTTCTCGGCCGTGGTGCTCGACGGCGAAGAGGTGGTCATCGTCGCGCGCAGCGGCAGCTACGGCACGCCGACGCGCGTGCTGGCGTACGGCCTGCACCTGGGGGCGCGCCTGCCGGCCCACGCCACCTCGACCGGGCGCGTGCTGCTGGCCGCCATGGCCGCCACGCAGCTCACGCAGTGGCTCAAGGGCCGGCACCTGGCGCGGCTCACGCCGCACACCATCACCCAGGCGCGCGCCTTGCGCCAGCGCATCGCGCAGGTGCGCAAGGACGACTACTGCTTCGCCAGCGAAGAGCACGAACTCGGCGTGCAGGCGCTGGCGGTGCCGCTGCGCGACATGCAGGGCCACACGGTGGCCGCGCTCAACGTGGTGCTGTCGGGCACGCGCTACCAGGAAGAGACCTTGCAGCGCGAGATGCTGCCGCTGCTGTTCGAAGCGGCGCGCGAGGTGCGCTCCCTCCTGTGAGCGCAGGCGCGCTGAACTTTCGGCGCCGGCGTGGCCTCGAACCCCCGAAACGGACACCACCATGCGACTCCTGCTTCTCGAAGACGACGTGATGATCGGCGAGGCCGTGCTCGACCTGTTGCGGGCCGAGCAGTACGCGGTCGATTGGGTGAAAGACGGCGACGCTGCCGAATCGGCATTGCGCACCCAGCAGTACGACCTCGTGCTGCTCGACCTGGGCGTGCCGCGCCGCGACGGCCTGGAAGTGCTGCGCGCCCTGCGCGCGCGCAAGCAGCGCATGCCGGTGCTCATCGCCACCGCGCGCGACTCGGTGCAGCAGCGCATCGAAGGCCTCGACGCCGGCGCCGACGACTACGTGCTCAAGCCCTACGACCTCGACGAGCTGCTGGCGCGCATCCGCGCCTTGCTGCGGCGCGCATCCGGACGCGCGGAACCGGTGTACGAGCACATGGGCGTGAGCATCAACCCCGCCACGCGCGAGGTCGCGGTGAACGGCGAGCCCGTGGTGCTGTCGGCGCGTGAATGGGCCGTGCTCGAGCCGCTGCTGGCCCGTCCGGGCATGGTGCTTTCGCGCGCCCAGCTCGAAGAAAAGCTCTACGGCTGGAAGGACGAGATCAGCAGCAATGCGGTCGAGGTCTATGTGCACGGGCTGCGCAAGAAGCTCGGCGCCGAGTTGATCCGCAACGTCCGCGGCGTCGGCTACATGGTGCCCAAGGCATGATGCGCCGCGTGATGCGATGGACCGGATCGCTGCGCGCGCGGCTGCTGGTGTTCCTGCTCGCGGCCATCGTGCTCGCGGCCGGCGCGCAGGCGCTGGTGGCCTACCGCACGGTGCTGAAAGAGGCCGACGACATCTTCGACTACCACATGCAGCAGATGGCGCTGTCGCTGCGCGCGGGCCTGCCGCCGAGCGCGGCCGTGGGTGGGCTCGGCGGCGCAGAACAGAACTTCGATTTCGTGGTGCAGGTGTGGACCGTCGACGGCGTGCGCATCTTCGAGTCGGCCGAAGAGGCCGCGCTGCCGCAGCTCGCGGTGCTCGGCTTTGCCGACGTGCGCGCCCGCGGTACGACCTACCGCGTGTTCTCGATGCAGACGCGCGGGCTGGTGATCCAGGTGGCGCAAGACATGGCGGCGCGCCGCCACATGGCCGGCTCGCTCGCGCTGCGCACCATCGTGCCCGTGGCGCTGATGGCGCCGCTGTTGATGCTGGTCGTGTGGTGGGTGGTGAGCCTGTCGCTGGCGCCCGTGGCGCGCGTGCGCCGGCAGGTGGCGTCGCGGCAGGCCGACGACCTCTCGCCCGTGAGCGAGGAGAACCTGCCCGAAGAAGTGCGTCCGCTGGTGCAGGAACTCAACCTGCTCTTCGGCCGCGTGCGCCATGCCTTCGATGCGCAGAAGCACTTCGTGGCCGATGCCGCGCACGAGTTGCGTTCGCCGCTGGCGGCGTTGAAGCTGCAGGTGCAGGGCCTGCAGCGCGCCCCCGACGACGCGGCGCGCACGCTGGCCGTGAGCCGGCTGTCGGCCGGCATCGACCGCGCCACGCGCCTGGTCGAGCAGATGCTGGCGTTGGCCCGTCACGAGGCCAGCGTGGCCGCGGGCGCGAAGCCCGAGACGGTCGACCTGGCCGGGGTGGCGCGCCTGGCGATCTCCGATGCGGTGGCGGCCGCGCAGGCGCGCCGCATCGACATCGGCGTGGCGCAATCCGACGCGGGCGCGACCGTGAGCGGCCAGCCCGAGGCGCTGCGCATGCTGCTGCGCAACCTGATCGACAACGCCGTGAAGTACACGCCCGAAGGCGGGCGGGTCGACGTCGGCCTTGTGAAGCGCGCCGACGCGGTGGAGCTGCGCGTGGACGACAGCGGCCCCGGCCTGCCCGAGGCCGAGCGCGCGCGCGTGCTCGATCGCTTCTACCGCTCGGGCGAGCCGCAGGCGCCGGGCAGCGGGCTGGGGCTGGCCATCGTGAAGTCGATCGCCGACCTGCACGGCGCCACGGTGGCGCTGGACAAGTCCACGAGCCTCGGTGGGCTGTGCGTGCGGGTGACGTTCGCTCCCGCCAAAGAGTGAATTCCGCTTAAGCGACGCCTAAGTCAAGGCCGCGACATTCCTTTCACCGTGTTTGCGCTTCGGCGCAGGATTGAAAGGAATCGAAGAATGAAAACCGCCTTGACTTCCCCCCGTGCCCTCGTGATCGCGCTGGCCAGCGCCGGCGTGATCGGCGCCGTCGGCGCCGGGGCCTACACCAGCGCCCGTGCCGTGAATGCCCCGGCCACTACTTCCGCCGTGGCCGCGCCGGCCGCGATGGTCACCTTGCCCGACTTCTCGACCATCACCTCGCGCGACGGCCCCGCCGTGGTCAACATCAGCGTGACCGGCACCGAGAAGGCCCCGGACGACGACACGATGGCGCAGCTGCAGGGCATCGACCCCGACGATCCGATGTTCCAGTTCTTCCGCCACTTCCAGGGGCAGATGGGACCGCGCGGCCAGCAACAGCAGCAGCGCGCCGTGCCGGTGCGCTCGCAGGGCTCGGGCTTCATCGTGGACCCGAGCGGCATCATCATGACCAACGCCCACGTGGTGAAGGACGCGAAGGAGGTCACCGTCAAGCTGACCGACCGCCGCGAGTACCGCGCCAAGGTGCTGGGCGCCGATGCCAAGACCGACATCGCGGTGCTCAAGATCGACGCCAAGAACCTGCCGGTGCTCGCGCTGGGCAACACCAAGGACTTGAAGGTCGGCGAATGGGTGCTGGCCATCGGCTCGCCCTTCGGCTTCGAGAACACCGTGACGGCCGGCGTGGTGAGCGCCAAGGGCCGCTCGCTGCCCGACGACAGCTACGTGCCCTTCATCCAGACCGACGTGGCCGTGAACCCCGGCAACTCGGGCGGGCCGCTGCTCAATGCGCGCGGCGAGGTGGTCGGTATCAACTCGCAGATCTACAGCCGCAGCGGCGGCTACCAGGGCGTGTCGTTCGCCATCCCGATCGACGTGGCGGTGCAGGTGAAGGACCAGATCGTCGCCACCGGCAAGGCCACGCATGCGCGCCTGGGCGTCGCGGTGCAGGAGGTGAACCAGGCCTTCGCCGATTCGTTCAAGCTCGACAAGCCCGAGGGCGCGCTGGTCTCGAACATCGAGAAGGGCGGCCCCGGCGACCATGCCGGCCTGAAGGCGGGCGACGTGATCCGCAAGGTCGACGGCCAGGCGATCGTGTCGTCGGGTGACCTGCCGGCGGTCATCGGCCAGCAGGCGCCAGGCAAGAAGGTCACGCTCGAGGTGTGGCGCCAGGGCGAGCGCCAGGAGCTGCAGGCCAAGCTGGGCGACGCGAGCGACAAGCCGGCGCAGGTCGCCAAGGCCGACAACACGGCGGGGCAGGGCAAGCTCGGCCTGGCGCTGCGCCCGCTGCAGCCGCAGGAGCAGCGCGCAGCCTCGGTCGACGGCGGCCTGCTGATCGAGGACGTGGCGGGCCCGTCGGCGATGGCCGGGGTGCAGGCCGGCGACGTGCTGCTGGCCATCAACGGCACGCCGGCCAAGAGCCTGGAGCAGGTGCGCCAGGCGGTGGCCAAGGCCGACAAGTCGGTGGCGCTATTGATCCAGCGCGGCGAGGACAAGATCTTCGTGCCGGTGCGCCTGGGCTGACCGGCCCGGCCGGGCTCAGGGCAGCGCGCAGGGCCAGTCGAGCGACACGCGCGTGCCGCCGGCCTGCGCGTCGGCCCGCTCGATCTGCAGCCGCGCCCCGATGGCCTGCGCCCGCGAACGCATGTTCGCCAGGCCGTGGCCACCGGGGCGTTTGTTCGCCGGCAGCCCGCGGCCGTTGTCGGTGAGCACGATGCGCACCAGCGGCGGCGTCTGCTCGCCGTGCCAGCCCACATGCATCACGATGCGCGTGGCGCCCGCGTGCTTCAGCACGTTGGTGAAGGCCTCGAGCAGGATGCGCTGCAGCTGCAGCGCGGCCTGCGCGGCAAAGGGCGCGAGCGTGGGGATGAGGGCGACGTCCCACACCAGCTCGATGCCGGCGGCGTCCAGCCGGGGCTGCAGGCGGTAGCGCAGCGTGGCCAGCACGGTGGTCAGGTCGTCGTGCATGGGCTGCAGCGAATCGACCGCCATGCGCATCTCGTCGAGCGCCAGCTTCACGTGCTCCTCGACCACGTCGCGGTCGGGCGCAGGCTGGTTCACCACGTTGAGCAGGCCCACGAGCTGCGAGCCCACGCCGTCGTGGATCTCCCGCATGATGCGCTGGCGCTCCAGCAGCACGGCCTGTTCTTCCTGCTGCTTGCGCACGGTTTCGAAGGCGCCGCGCAGCTGCTCTTCGCGCTCGGCCACGCGCGCGGCGAGGTTGGCGTTGAGCGAGCGGTAGTCGGCCACGGTGCGGCTGTACCGTTCCACCACGAGGCCAGCCAGGATCATCACGAAGAAGAAGATCGCGTGCGAGGTGAGCGTGTAGTAGGCGCCGCCGAACAGGCCCATGCGCACCAGCAGCAGGTCGTGCGCGCCGGCCAGGATGGCCAGTGTGCCCGCCGCCATCAGCACGCCTGCGATGCGCCGCCGCGCCACCAGCGCGCCGTGCACCACGTAGGGCAGGCAGATGGTGCTCGTGACCTGCAAGATCGCCAGCCCCGTGGTCCACAGCGCCGGCAGCGCGAAGGCGAAGGAGGCGCAGGCCAGCACCACCGACAGCGCCAGCGCGCCGTAGATGGAGCGCACCAGCCACGGCGGGTTGCGGTCGAGCACCAGCAGCACGAAGCGCGCGATCAGCCCGATGTGGCAGGCATAGCAGACCGCCACCACGGCGCCCCACAGCGGCCAGGGCACGGGCCCTTCGGTCAGCACGCGGTCGAGGTTGCGCGCCACGCCCGAGAGCGCGGCCAGCGCGAAGCAGCCGTAGAGCGCATCGCGCTGGCGCAGCCACAGCCCGGCGGCCAGGCCGCCCATCAGCAGCAGGCTCACGGCGTAGACGATGGCCGAGGTGTTGCGCCAGTTCTGCTGCGAGCGGTGCAGCGGGGCCAGGGAGGCCTCGGGGCCGTAGAGCACGCTGGCCAGTCCGCCGCCGCGCTGGCGCTGGATGGTGGCCTGGATGAGCAGTTCCTGCGGCTGGCCGTCGCCGCGCCGCAGGGCGGCGGCCAGCGGGATCAGCAGGTTGGCCTTGCCGGCGTCGTAGGCCGGGTCGCCGAGCACGCCGTAGTTGGCGACCAGCGCGCCGTTGAACCACACGGCGGCCTGGTTGCCCAGGCCCGACATCAGCAGCGCCTGGGCGTCGTCCGCGCGGGCGGCGTCCGGGGGCAGCACGATGCGGTAGCTGGCCTTGCCGCCGCGCCCCGGAAACTCGTGGTCCCAGCGAAAGGGCAGCGCCACCTGCCGCACCTGCAGCGGCAGGCCGTCGGGTTCGAGGCTGGCTTCGGCCCAGTCCACATCGGTGGTGCCCGGCGGGGTGGCCGCATGGGCGAAGGGGGCTGCGAGCACCAGCCACAGCAGCAGTTGCAGCACGGCTTGCATGCGGGAGAAGAAGGAGCGGCTCACGCGGCTAGGAAAGCCGGCCTGGAGGGCGGGTCGCCAACACGGCGTCCGAGGGTGGGGGCGCATCCAGCTTGCCGTAGATGTTTCTGATATGGGTTTGAACCGTCGATGCGGAGACTCCCATCTGCGCGCCGATTTCGGCATAGGTGAAACCACGAGACACCCGGTCGAGCACTTCGGCCTCGCGCGACGAGAGGTGCCCGGGCGCGCCGTCGGAGGCCTGCCAGCGCCGCAGCAGCTGCCGCGCGATGCCCGGCGGCAGCGGGGAGCCACCGGCGCCCAGGTGGCGCAGATGCGCTGCCAGGTCGGCCTCGGTGCCGTCCTTGAGCAGGTAGCCGCGCGCGCCGGCCTCGAAGGCCTGCACCATGTGGGTCTCGTCGCCGAAGATCGTCAGCACCATCACCGCGCAGGCCGGCTGCATGCGGCGGCACTGGCGGATCACCTGCAGGCCGGGATGGTCGGGCAGGCCGAGGTCGACCAGCAGCACGTCGACCGGGTTGTCCGTGAGCCAGTTCAGGATGTCGACCGCGTTCGAGGCGCTGAAGGCCAGCGCCAGTGCGGGGTCGGCGCCGATCACGCGGGCGATGCGCTCGCGCATGCCGCTGTCGTCCTCGACCACGGCGACCTGGGTGGCGGTCAGGGGCATGGCGGGCTTCCGCAGGCGAGACCGGGGCCGAGGCGCATGGGCAGATCCGTTTCCGTTCGGAGGTTGCAGGTGCCGCAAGCCTATCGGCCGGTATCTGGCGAGCCCATCCTATAGACGGGGGAGGGGGGTACCCTGCCGGCGCGCGATGGTGTCCAGCCGTGTCGCGACGCGCGCCACGTGCTGCACCAGTTCGGGAGGCGATTCGATCTCGATGGCATGGCCCAGGCAGCCCAGCCACACGGCCAGCGCATCGAGCGAGCTGGCGCCGGTGACGACGCGCGTGCGGCCCGCATCGAGGGCCTCGGGCACGCCGCCCACCCAGCCCAGGTGCGGTTCCAGCGCCGCGAGCGGGGCATGCACGATCACGCGCGCGTGGTGCAGGTAGGGCGAGACCTTGAGCGCGTGTTCCATGTAGGCCTCGACGTCGCCCAGCGGCAGGCGGCGCGCGGTGAAGCGCGCGCCCGTCGGTTCGGCGTCGACGATGCGGTCGAGGCGGAAGGTGCGCCAGTCCTGGCGCGCCGTGTCCCAGGCCAGCAGGTACCAGCGCTGGCCGGTCTGCACCACGCGGTGCGGCTCCACCGTGCGCGCCGTGGCGGTCTGGTGGTGGTCCTGGTAGCCGAAGCGCAGCTCGCGCCGCTCGGTGCAGGCCTCGGCGAACATCGACACCGCCTTGACGCGCACGCCCGACTTGCTTCGCATCACCGGCACCACCGAGGCGCGCACGCTGCCCAGGCGGCGCTGAAGGCGCGGCGGCATCAGCTGGTCGAGCTTGGCGAGGGCGCGCATCGACGCGTTGCCGATGTCGCCTTCGCCCGTGCCGGCATGGCCGAGCGCCAGCGCCACCGCAATGGCTTCCTCGTCTTCCAGCAGCAGCGGCGGCAGGGCGCTGCCCGCGCCCAGCCGGTAACCGCCGGCCACGCCCGAGGTGGAGTCGACCGTGTAGCCGAGGCTGCGCAGCCGGTCGACGTCGCGGCGCAGCGTGCGCTCGGTGATCTCCAGGCGCTCGGCCAGGGCGGCACCGGTCCAGGCGCGCTGGGCCTGGAACAGCGCGAGCAGGCGAAGCAGGCGGGCGGAAGCGGACAGCATGGGCCGCATCATGCCTGCGATCGAGGACAGAATCTGTCCGCAATGGGTCGTAGCCTTGGGTTTCCTCCACTCGTTTCCACGGACACCGACCATGAAGAAGACCTATCACGGCAGCTGCCACTGCGGCAAGGTGCGCTTCCAGGCGCTCATCGACCTCGCCGCGGGCACCGGCAAGTGCAACTGCTCGATCTGCATGAAGTCGCGCGGCTGGGGCGCCATCGTCAAGCCGGCCGACTTCACGCTGCTGTCGGGCGAAGAAGACCTGTCGAGCTACCAGTTCGGCTCGTTCAGCGCCGAGCACCTGTTCTGCCGCCATTGCGGCGTCAAGTCCTTCGGGCGCGGCAACGTGCCGGAGATCGGCGGCGCTTACGTCAGCGTGAACGTCGCCTGCCTGGACGACGCGACGCTCGAAGAGCTGTCCACCGCGCCGGTGCGCTACATGGACGGTCGCCACAACAACTGGTTCGAGGCGCCGGCGGAGGTGCGCTATCTCTGAGATGACCGATGGCCCCACGCTTTCGGCTGAGAATGCCCGTTGCTTCACCCGCTGCGAACGAAACCAATGAACGACGAACTCGAAGCCCGCATCCGCTCGGGCCAGGCGCTGTCCGAATCGATGGGCAACTTCCACGTGACCGGCTGGGACGCCGAGCACAAGACGCTGAAGGCCGCCTTCACCGTGCGGCGCGAGTACTGCCACACGAACGGCACGATCGCCCAGGGCGGCTTCATCACCGCCTGGCTCGATGCGGCCATGGCCCATGCGGTCATGCACGACACGGAGCAGGCGCAGACGGTCTTCAGCCTGGAGATCAAGGTGAGCTTCTACGAGAAGGTCGGTCCTGGCGAAGGCCGCGTCGAGGGGCGCGTGATCCGGCGCGGGAAGCGCGTGGCGTTCCTCGAAGCGGCGCTCTACAACCCCGATGGGAAGCTGGCCGCAGAGGCCACATCGACCGGGATACTGGCGAGCCTCTAGGCTAGGCCCGCCCGACCTGGGCCTGTATCTCGCGGATCACCGCTTCCTTTTCCCGGTTGTAGACCTGCGGGTCGGCCGGGTCGATGCCGTGGGCGCGGTCCTTGGCTTCTTCGTACTTCTGGCGCAGGTCCGGGCGCCGGTCGAGCACTTCCATGAACGCCAGCGAATCGGCATGCACCGGGTCGCCGCGATGGCAGATGTGCAGGTTGAGGTTGAACCTGCGCCCGTCGTGCAGCACGGACGCGCAGACGTAAGGCTTCTCGTCCGTGTCGACCCACACGGGGCGGCGGTGAAACCCGAGGGCTTCGAATTCCGCCTGAGCCATGCGCAGGTCGTCATGAAGCGTGATCGCCGCGATGTCGACCATCGGCTTGCCGCGCAGGCCGACGATGGCCGTGCTCCCGATGTGCACGAGTTCCACGCCCTCGAGCTGCGCCTGCACATGGCGCTGCACCTGCGCAAACACCTCGGCGTACGCCGGGTCGTAGGGCAGGATGTGGCGCTGGTCCAGGCTCTCGTCGAAGGCGAGGAGCTTCATCGCACGATGCGCGCGAGCCAGGCCAGCAGCACGGCCACGACCTCGTCGCGGTTGGTTTCGTTGAGCGTCTCGTGGCGCGCGCCGCCGAAGACATGGCACGACACGTCGCGCAGGCCGGCCTCGCGGTAGCGCTGGACCAGCGGATAGAACCACTCGGCCTTGTTGCTGACCGGGTCCTGGTCGCCGGTGAACAGGTACAGCGGCAGCTCGGGCCGGATGCGCGTCTGCATCGCGGCGGGCGTGAGTTCGTCCAAGCTGGCGAACATGGAGCCCATGCCTTCGGCCGACACGGTGAAGCCGCACAGCGGGTCGGCGATGTAGGCGTCGACCTGGGCCGGATCGCGGCTGAGCCAGTCGAAGGGCGTGCGCACGTCGGGCAGCGCGGCGTTCATGTCTTCGAGACGGAAGCCGCTTTGCAGCGCCCCGCCCAGCAGGTCGAGCGCCGTGGTGCCGGACAGCACCGCGCCGGACAGCAGCTCGCTGTGCCGCACCAGGTAGTACTGCGTGGCGAACGAGCCCATGCTGTGGCCGACGAGGACCAGCGGCAGCCCTGGGTGCTCGGCGCGTGCGTGGCGGCTGAGCAGCGCCATGTCGTCCACGAGGCCGGCGAATCCGCGCGGGCCGAACTCGCCAAGTTCGTCGCGCGCGGCGGCGCCGGGGCCGTGGCCGCGGTGCTCGTTCGCGTAGACGACGTAGCCGGCCTGCGTGAGCGCATCGGCCAGCGGCCGGTAGCGCAGCGAATGCTCGCCCATGCCATGCGCCAGTTGCACGATGGCGCGCGGCGCGGTGCCCTGCCAGCGGTGGGCCTCCACCGGATGGCCGTCGTTGGCGGTCAGTTCGAAGTGGGTCTCGGTGCTCGGCATGCGGGGTCCTCCAGGGAAGTGGATCTGCATCCTAATCGTTGACGGCCCGCAGCATGGCCTTGCGCAGCCACGCCTGCGCCGGGTCCTTGTCGGTCACCGCGCGCCAGGCCATCCGCAGCTGGTAGCTCGGGCTGTCGAAGGGCAGGGGCTCGCAGCGCAGGCCGCTTTGCGCCGACAGCGCCAGTGCCACGTGCTCGGGCACCGTGGCCAGCAGGTCGGTGCCGGCGAGCACGGCGGGCAGGCTGCCGAACTGCGGCACCGAGAAGAGCACGTCGCGTTGCCGACCGAGTTCGCCCAGCGTTTCGTCGACGGTGCCGCACAGGTCGCCGGCATAGGTCACGAGCAGGTGGCGTCGGCGGCAGTAGTCGTCGAGCGACAGCCTGCCGGGCGCGGTGTCGGCGCGAAGCACGGCAAAGCGCGCGGTGCGGACCTTGCGCACCTTCGCATCGGCGGGCAGGTCCTTCAGGAAGGACATCACCGCGCTGACACGTCCCTGGTCGAGGTAGCGCATGGCGTTGCGGTAGCAGACGGTGAGCGTCACCAGCTTGGCGCCGGGCACTTCGGTGCTCAGGGCGCGCAGCAGGCGGGGCAGCATCGCGATTTGCAGGTCGTCGGTCAGGCCGATGCGGAACACCGGCGCGGCGCGCGCCGGTTCGAAGTCGGCCTGCGCGCGGAACGTGGCCTCGATCTGCGCGAGGGCGGGGCCCAGGCCCTGCATCAGGGCGAGCGCCCGTGCGGTGGGTTCCATCACGCGGCCCTGGCGCACCAGCAGCGGATCGCCCGTGAGCTCGCGCAGTCGCGCGAGCGCATGGCTCACCGCGGGCTGGCCGAGGTTCAGCCGCTCGGCGGCGCGGCTGACGTGGCGCTCGCGCATGAGCGCGGCCAGCACGGTGAGCAGATTCAGGTCGATGCGGTTGAGTTCGATGGGTTTCATCGGGGTCGGGGCGTTATCGATGGTGCGCATAGCGACTATCCCGCGAATCGATTTCCTTGATGACGCTGCGGCCTCTAGATTGAAGCCATCGGTCATTCAAGAAAGAAGGAGAGTTGTCATGAGCAGGATGGTTCGCTTCCACGCATTCGGCGGTGCCGAGGTGCTGAAGCTCGAAGAGGTCGCAGTGCCCGCGCCGGGCATCGGCGAAGTGCGCATCGCGGTGCAGGCCATCGGCCTGAACCGGGCCGACGCCTTGTGGCGTGAGAACCTGTACATCGAAGACGCGACGTTGCCGGCGGGGCTGGGCAACGAAGCCGCCGGCGTCGTCGACGCGGTGGGCGAGGGCGTCGAAGGACTGGGCGTGGGCGACCGGGTTGCCGTGCTGCCGGGGGCGAGCCAGGGGCTGTATCCGACCTACGGCGACCGCATCCTCTTTCCGGCCACGCACGTGGTGCGGTATCCCGCCAACCTGTCGGCCGCGCAGGCTGCGGGCGCCTACATGGCCTACCTCACGGGCTACTTCCCGATGTTCGAGATGGCGCGGCTGCAGCGCGGCCAGGTCATGCTCGTCACCGGGGCGTCATCGGGCACCGGCATCGCGGCGCTGCAGATGGCGCGCGCGGCGGGCATCGCCGCCATCGCGGTCACGCGCACGGCCGCCAAGCGCGACGCGCTGCGGGACGCGGGCGCGACGCATGTGGTCGTGACGGACGAAGAAGACGTGGTCGAGCGCGTGCTGACGCTCACCGAGGGCCGCGGTGTCGACCTGGTGTACGACGGCGTGGGCGGCGCGCAGGTCGAGCGGCTCGGCGACGTGGTCGCGCATGGCGGCTGGTATGTGCTGTACGGCCTGTCGGGTGGCGCCGAATTCAGGTTTCCGGTAGTTGCGCAGTTCCGCAAGAGCTGGCGCTTCCACGTCTACAAGGTGCTGGAGCACACGGGCGCAGCCACCATGGGATTGCCGCGCGACGAGGGCGCATTGGGCCGGGCACTGGCCTTCATCGATGCGGGGCTTGCCAATGGCACGCTGCACGTACGCATCGACCGCAGCTTCGCGTTCGACGACGTGGTGCAGGCCCACCGCTACCTCGAGCGCGCCAGTCACATCGGCAAGGTCGTGCTCGAGGTCTGACCGGCGCTCAGCCGGCGGACGTCAGCCGGTACCAGGCCACCCCGTCGTCGGCGATGTCGCACGCGATCTCGCCGCGGTGGCGCAGGTAGTTGAGGCAGGCGAGGCTTTCACCGGTGGCCATGCCCAGCAGCGGCACGTCGGATTCGGCGATGCTGCGTGCGAACAGGCTCGTGAACACATCGACCGCGCGCTTCGGCGTCTTCAGTGCGTTGCGCAAGCGGTCGAGCGAGCGCTCCTGCCCATGCTGCAGCCGGTCGATGCGCGCATGCAGGCCGCGGAAGCACTCGTTGTGCGACGGCAGCACCAGCACGTCGTCGGGCACTTCGCGCTTGAGCTTGGCGAGCGAGGAGAGCCAGTCGGCCATCGGGTCGGCGTCGGGTTCGACGGGCGAGACCGACACGTTGGATGAGATGCGCGGCAGGATCTGGTCGCCCGAGATCAGCACCTTTAGGTCGGGGCAGTACAGGCACGCGTGCTCGGGCGAATGGCCGTTGCCGGTGACGACGCGCCAGTCGTGCGCGCCGATGCGCAGCACCTCACCGTCGCGCAGGCGCCGGAAGCTGTCGGGCAGCGGATGGATGTGCTTGCCGAAGTTGCCGAAGCGCGTGCGGTAGGTTTCGATGGCCGCTTCGCCCCAGCCGGCGCGCCGATAGAAGGCGATGGCGTCGTCGGGCGCTTCGCGGCCGGTGTCGGACACCATCACGCGGCACATGAGGTATTCGGAGCGGGTCATCCACAGCCGCACGCCGAACTTGCGCGTGAGCCAGCCGGCCATGCCGACGTGGTCGGGGTGCATGTGCGTCACGAAGACGCGGGTGAGGCCGCGCGTGTCCGGCGAATTGGCGAACAGCTCGCGCCAGACCGCCACCGTTTCCTCGGTGCGCACGCCGGTGTCCACGACGGCCCAGCCGTCGCCGTCGTCCAGCGCCCACAGGTTGATGTGGTCGAGCGAATAGGGCAGCGGCATGCGGATCCAGTGGACCCCGTCGGCGACCTCGATCGACTTGCCGCGTGGCGGAAGTTCCGCAAAGGGATAAACGAGCTTGCCCTTGGCTGCTTCCGCCGACTCTTCCAAACCATCCATCGTGTTTCACCTCCAGAGGGATGAATTGTGAACCCGGCCGGCATTCGGCCCGGGTCACTTCGAAGACGATGGACGGCCGCGCTTACTTGCGGCGCGGGCGGGCGGCGCCCGGCGCCGAGGTCTGCGAAGGCGCAGCGCCCCCATCGACACCCAAGCGGCCACCACCGCCCAGGCCTTGTCCGCGCACCGTCTGCGCCTTGTAGTTGCGCAGCGAACGGACCATCTGGTTGAAGGCGTCCATGAAGGCCGCGGCAATCACCTTGCCCTGCGCGGTGTTGGTGTAGCCGCCGATGCCGCCGGCACCGCCGCGGCCACCGAGACCGCCGAAGCCCGCGAAGTCGGTCTTGGAGGCGCTGCCTTCGGCGGCAGCCACCTGCACGCCGGAGCGGTTGTCGATGAGCGTCAGCAGCGCGCTGGCTTCCTTGGTCTGCAGGCTGGCGCCGACAGCCGCGATGGCACGGCCACGGCCGCCGCCCACGAGGCCGCCGAGCGCGCCGCCGATGCCGCCGGCGTCGTTGTTGCTGAACACGATCTCGGGCGACAGGCCGTAGTCGGAGGCCACCATCTGGCCGCGGCCGAAGTTGCTGCCGCCGCGCATCTCGCCCGACTGCTGCAGTGCACGTTCACGCGTCATGGCGTTCATGCCGGCCGCGCCGCGCTCGACCACGATGAAGCAGTTCGACTGCTGCACCAGCAAACGCAACAGATTTGCAGTAGGCGGCAGGCGGTACTCGCCCGTGAGGATGGTGTACCAGCCGGCGTTGACGTTCTCGACCAGCGACACGGTCCCGAGCGGCGATTCGCAGCGCTCGAGCTGGCTGCTCTCGCCCGAGGTGGCACCGCCGGCGGCGCTGCCCGTGGCCGTGGTCTTGGCCGCCGGAGCGCCCATCTGCATGTCCATGGTCTGGCAACCGGAAAGCGCGAGCAGGCCCGCGAGTGCGCTGGCGAGAGAGAGTTTGGAAAAAGGCATGTCCCTGTCCATCAAATGAAAACAATGTGGCGTCCGCCCCACCGGCGGGCGCCGCGCCCGCGCGACGATACGGGCCGCCCGATGCGCGGGCCAGTGTCGAAAGTCACAGGGTCAGGAACATTTGTGGCGCTTGTCGGGGCTTGGTTACAGTCCGAACTCCATTCGCAGGAGTTTTCAGATGGCCACAAAGAAGAGGAATATCGTGGGAGAAGCCGCCGTCGAACTGACGACGCAGCAGGTCGCGCAGGCCCTGGCCATTGCCGGGGCGTCGGGCTACAGCGGCAGCGCCGATCCGTCGTTCGTGGGGGCGGTGCTGGTGGCGCTGGCGGTCAACACGAGTTCCGTCAGCGCGACCATCGACAGTGCGAAGAGCAGGGGCCCCGGCGTCGCCGGCGTGTTGCAGCACTGACCGGCCGGTGGGGCGCCGGCCTCCGGCCTGAGCCGGCGCACTTTCAGGTCGTGTAGTCGCCGCTGGCTTCCGGCTGGAACAGCACGGCGATCACGCGCGCGCTGTGTTCGCCGCCGCCGGGCGTCTTCCAGCGCGCGACCGCACCGGTCTTCTGGCCGAGCAGGCCGATGCCGACGGGCGAGAACACCGAGATGAAGCCCGTGGTCGGGTTCGCGTCGGCGGGATAGCAGATCACGATCTTCTGCCGCTGTCCGGCGGGCAGGTCTTCGATTTCCACCTGGGTGTACATCGTCACGATGTCCGAGGGCATTTCCCGTGACGGAAGGATGTCGGCTGTGTCGAGCAGATCGACCAGGGCCGGGGGAAGCGGCGTGTCCGCGAATTTGCTGAGACGGACGTAATCGAGTTCGGTGAGCGTGCGCTCCCCGTGAACGGTTGAAAGCATGAAGCACTCCAGATGAACGCAACCCGCCTTTCCAACAGACAGGGTCGCTACCGCGCGGTGTGGTGCCCGGCGGTCAAGGTGTGCGCATCAAGAAGAAGGTAGCGGACCGCCGGGCTCAGGAATGTGCGGACGTGCGTCGGAGGACCGACGTGGCCGCCGCGACGACGGCGCCCACACGACGACCGGCCGCTGCCATGGGCAGGGCTGCGCGCGCAGGGTATCGACGGGGCGAGAGGAGAGCCATGGGGCGCGAGTGTAGGGGATTCTGGCCAGATTGGCCAATTATGGCCCTACGGGTGCAGCGAGGAATTGCCGTGAAATCTCTGGATTCAATCAGTAGAACGCCTGAATTGAAATCAAGAGCCTGTGATTCGAGACAACGTGAATGAGTGATGGAAAACGGGTGGACAAGCACTCATCTTTACGAGATTTTTTGCGAGTTAGATATTTTCTTGGTCGCTGAGATTTCTCCGAAATTCATCGATGAATAATTTCTTGTGCCGCATCGAATGAGTGATTTCAAATTAATTTTATGAGCTTGAATTCATTGAAAATATTATTTCATGAATAGGGAGCACGCCTGAGGCTGCGGTTGTTGTCATTCGATCTCAATTGTTTTGATTCTCCCAGAAGCTTGAAAGCTTCAATTGAGGGGGCTTCAGGTCGAACGAAATGGTGGATGCATTTTGTTTGTTCAATATGTCTCATTTGCGCATCCTCTGTTCTTTTGTTTGATTGCCATAAAAGCCCCGAGACATAAGAATTCAGTACGCAAAAATCTAAGTGGCCGATTGCCTTCAATTGCAAGCAATCTTGGTCATTTGTTTGCAATAAGAAGTTGATTGTAAATTTTGTGCGTGAATTTCAAATATTGTTAATTGGGGTTTGAATGACAGCATCCACATGGGACTTGTTCTTGTCGTCGTCGCGAGGCCGCGCAGGGGCGGTCCACCCGCTGATCCGCGCAGGCCTGGTCCTGCTTGCCGCAGGCGCCGCGACCGTCGCGTTCGCGCAACCCACCGCTTCGCTGGAGGCGCCGCGCGCACCTGCCGCGGCCCAAGCCGTGACCGTCGTCCTCGCCCAGTCGAAGGTGGTCAAGGGGCCGGACGGCAATGAACAGCTCCAGGACGCGGCCACCATCAAGCCGGGCGACGTCATCGAATACAAGGCCACCTACACCAACAACACGGGCAAGCCGGTCAAGGGGCTGGTGGCGGATCTGCCGATCCCCGAGGGGCTGGAATACCTGCCGCGCAGCGCCAAGCCGGGTGCCAGCCTCGTGAAAGCCGCCACCAAGACCGCCGTCTTCGAGCCCGAGCCGCTCGTTCGCAAGCTGGCCAGCGGCAAGACCGAACCCGTTCCCTACAGCGAGTACCGCATGCTGCGCTGGAGCCTGGGCCAGTTGCCCGCCAGCGGCAGCATCGCCGTGAGCGCGCGCGCCAAGGTCGAAACCGTCGCGTCGCCAACGGCTACGCCCCCCACGCCCGCCACGCCGCCCCCGCGCGGCAAGTAAAGGCCGCGCCGGCCCTCGCGCGCTGCGAGAGGCGAGGGCGCCCGCCTTTTCCATCGATCCCTTGTTTCCGAGTGCCAGTCGGCAGGTACGCGTTCGCCCGTCGAAACGTACCGGCCAGGTTCTTTCGTGTTCCCGTTCATCGACAACAGAGGAGAAAACTACGTGATTCCCACCCAGCCAACCCAACGCGCCAGCGGCTGCAAGCCGTGCGCGCCCTGGGCAGGCGCCGCAGCGTTGACGCTGGGCTTCCTTTTCGGAAGCCCGGCTGCATTTGCCGCGTCGCCGCCCGCCAACACCGTCATCGGCAACCAGGCGTCCGCCAGCTATTCGGACGCCGCCGGGACGACCCAGGTCGCCACCTCCAACCTGGTGCAGACCACTGTTCTCCAGGTGGGCTCGTTCACGCTCGACAGCGTCAACCAGGTCACGACGACCATCGTCAACACCAAGTCCGGCGCGGCCGGCGCCACGGTCTATGCGCCTCACGTGCTGACCAACACCGGCAATGGCGTCGACACCTTCGCCCTCACGGTCAAGGCCGATGCGGGCAAGTTCTCGCGCGTTGAGGTCTTCGCCGATGCCGACGGCAACGGGCTACCCGACAGCACGACGGCGCTCTGCTCGGCAGCTGGCACGGACGTCTGCACGGTGACCCCGGCGCAGAGCGTGCCCGGCAACAACGGCGCATTCCGCTTCGTCGTGGCCTACACGATCCCGGGCTCGGCCAGCGGCACCGGCAATTTCGATGCGGCAACCATCACCGCCACCCCGGGCACCCCGGCGCTGTACACCGCGCCGAACACCTCGGCGGCCGACAAGGACGAGGTCAAGCTGGCCACCGATGCGGTGTTCAATGTCACCAAGGCGATCGGTGTTCCATTGGTCGCCGCACCTGGCGGCGGCGCATGGCCGGCCCCGTCGGCCAGCGGGCCGCGCTCTTCCGCTGCCTGTACCGCCACGAGCTGGACAGCCGGTCTCGCATCGAACGCGAACTGCCAGTACTCGGTCTACACCCTCACGTTCAACAACACGGGCGGCGCGCCGGGCAAGTTCGCGCTGTCCGACGTGCTGCCTGCAGGGTTGACCTACGTCACCGGTTCGGCCGTGTGGAGCGGTGCGTCGGGCACGGCGCTGGGTGACGGTGCGGCCGGCGATCCGTCGGGCATCGACTTCCAGGTGACCGGCAACACGCTGAATGCCGTGGTGGCTTCGCTGAGTCCGAACGTGACGCAGACGCTGAGCTTCGTGGTGCTGGTGAACAGCACCGCGGCGGTCGGCACGTCCACCACCACCAACGTGGCCCGCTACAACCCCGCGAACGCGGATGCCAATGCCCCTCCGGCGATCACCGCGGTGGCCATTGGCACCGTCGGCTCGACCACCAATCCGGCGGCCTACACCGTCCTGGCGCGTTTCGGCATCGTGGTGGGTTCCAACCCGTCCACGGCTGCAACGGCACTCGACGCGACACCCGGCACGCCGAACCCCGCCGGCCAGGACCTGACCACGAAGACGCTGGCTGTTACGGGCGGCAGTGTCCGTTTCCCGCAAACCGTGTTCAACACGGGCGGCGCCTCGGATGCCGTGAACCTGTCGATCTCCGCCAGCACCTTCCCGGCCGGCACGAGCTTCCAGTTCTTCGCGGCTGACAGCGGCGCACCGCTGCTGGACACGAACGGCGACGGCGTGCCCGACACCGGCCCGATTCCGGCCGGCGTGAGCCTCAACATCGTGACGCAGGTGCAACTGCCGCCGGGCACGGTGGGTGGCGCCTACGTGGCCACGGTGCTCGGTCGCTCCGTGAACGACAACACGAAGATCGATGCGACCGAAGACCGCCTCGAGCGCGTGATCGAGACCCTGGTCGACCTGACCAATACGAAGATTGGTACAGGCACCGGCAGCGTCGCCAACGGCGACCTCGGCGCGGGCCCCAGCCCGTTGCCGACGCAGGTCCACGACACGGGGGCCGGCACCGGCACCGTCTTCACGCTGTGGGTGAAGAACCACGACGTGGTCGACGCGACCTACAACCTTGCGGCCAGCCAGACGACCGGTTTCCCGGGCGCGCTGCCGGCAGGCTGGACGGTCAAGTTCGTGGCGTTTGGCGGCACCTGTGCATCGCCGGCCATCTCGAACCTCGCGGTCATCGCCGGGGGGCAGCAGGCGGTCGAAGCGTGCGTCACGCCGCCTTCCTCGCAAGCCGCAGTCACTGCAGTGAAGATCTACTTCAAGGTGCAATCCACTGCGGTGGCCTCGACCGGCGGCATCGCGTCCGACGTCAAGACCGACGCCGTGACGGTGACCTCGACGGCCCTTCAGCTGGGCGCTTCGCTCACGCCGAACAACAACGGCCAGGTCGCACCCGGCGGCACCGTGGTGTATGCCCACACGCTGACCAACATCGGCGCCCAGAGCTGCGGCGCGTACACGCTGACAGCCAAGGTGCCTGCGGCAGATGAGGCGCAAGGCTGGACCACCGCGGTCTACCTCGACGTCAACGGCGACGGACAGATCGACGCTGGCGACACGCCGGTGAACGGTCCGCTGGCAAGCCTGCCGGCCGGTGCGGCGCAGAAGCTGCTGGTGCGTGTGTTCGCGCCGGGGGGCGTGAGCGCGGGTGTCAGCAACACCACGACGGTGACGGCCACCTTCACCGACCCGGCCCCCAACTGCGGTGCGCCCTCGGCCACCGACATCACGGCCGTGATCACCGGCCAGATCCGCGTCCTCAAGACGCAGGCGGCCGACGCGACTTGCGACGGTGTGGCAGATACCGCGTTCGCGGCAACGTCGCTGCAGCTGAAGCCGGGTCAGTGCATCGTCTACCAGGTCGTTGCCACCAATGAAGGCATCGTGCCGGTGACCAACATCGCCATCAACGACGCACTGCCGGCGTACACCGTCCTGAGCGCGAAGCAGCCTGCATTGCAGTGCGAAGCGCCGGGCATTGGCGGTACGACGCCGGTCTTCGCATCGACCGCCACGGCGGTGAGCTGCGGCAGCGCGGCCAACACCGTGGCCCCGGGTGGAAAGGTCACGCTGACCTTCGCCGTGCAGATCAACCCCTGATCTGACATCGGCGCCGCCGACGGTCCCGCCAGGGCCGTCGGCTGTTTCCCGCGAGGCCCGGGTTCATCTCCGGCGCCTCGCCTGTTTCCCCTGCCGCTTTCGCGCACATCGCTGCGTGCAAGCCGTGCATTGCCGGCCCTCGAGGCGGCAGAGGAAAGAGTTCTTCGACTGTTTGACGTATCTCCCGCAGCGGGAGGTGCGAGGGAAGGTTCACCGCGTGCCATTTCTTCTTTCTTCTTCGCGTGCCGGCATGCCTCGCTGGTGGGGCTGCGTGGCGTTCGCGCGCAGCGCGATGGCGGCCTTCGGTCTCGCACTCGCCACCGCAGTGGCACTCGCCATGTTCTTCGCACCGATCGCGCAGGCGGCGCCCGCGCCTGGCGGCGTCGTGATCCGCAGCATCGCGACGGGCACCTACGTCCCGGCCGGCCTCGGGCACAGCGAGACGGCCATCTCCAATGCCGTGACCGCCAGCGTGCTGCCCGTGGAGGCGCTGTCGCTCACGCAGGATCAGCGCGTGAACCGCCCGCCCGGGACCGTCGTCACGCTGAGCCATCTGCTCACCAACACCGGCAACGTGGCTTCGCGCTACACCCTGGGGCTCGTCAACGACGGCGCGGGGTGCCCGGCCGGCGGGCTCGACCTGTCAGCGTTGCGCGTGGCGCGCGACGGCAACCACAACGGCGTCGTCGACGCCTCCGATCTGGTGCTGCTGCCCGGTGCCGCCAGCACGCTCGCGCTGGACCCGGGCCAGACGGCCGAACTGCTGGTGCAGGGCACCATTCCCGCCGCGGCCAGCGGCAGCGCCTGCGTGGTGCTGAGCGCGACCACCGCCCTGCAGGGCGCGAGCGCGAGCAATCGCGACACGGTGGACGTGGGCAGCGTCGCCGTGCTCGCGCTGGTCAAGTCGGCCAGCCATGCGGGGGCCGTCGTGCCCGGCAGCACGCGCATCGACTTCAGCATCTCGGGCACCAACACCGGCGCGCGCGACGCGCAGCCCGGCGGCGCGGCCGCGCCCACCGGCACGCAGGTGCTGGTCAACGGCAGTCCGCGCAGCCTGCTGCTGCTGCGCGACCTCGCTGGCAGCCTGCAGAGCACGGCAGCCGGCGCGGTGCGCCTGTTCCGCATGCCCGGCGACGCCGACTTCAGCTACCGCACCGCCGAAGACGGCGCGGCGATCGAAGTGGCCATCGGCGTGCCCACCGCGCTCGCGCGCAACGCCTCCATCGCCATGCAGTTCGCGGTGCAGGTCAAGGCCGATCACACCGGCGACATCCGCAACACCGCGCACAGCCAGTACAACGACGGCGTCGCGCCCGCCGCGTCGCCGTCGAACACGGTGGTGATCGCGATGGCGCCGCCGCAAGGCCAGGGCCGCATCGGCGTCGCCAAGGCCGCCTCCACGCCGCGCATGCACCGCGGCGCGGACGGCCAACCCGACGGCACGGCCACCGTCACCTTCGACGTCCACGTGCGCAACTACGGCACGGCCGCGCTGCACGGCGTGCAGTTGGCCGACGTGCTCGAAGGGCAGGGCGCCGCGCAGTTCGGCACCCGCACGACCGCCGCGGTGCCGGGCGCGCGCCAGTACACCGTGGTGCCTGGAACCCTGGCCATCGTCGGCAGTCCGGGCAACGGCGTGGCGGGCACGGTCGCGGCTGTCAACGCCGCGTTCAACGGCACGGCCTCCGCGCAGGACCTGCTCGCACCCGGTGCGGTGCTGCCCGTGGGCGGCCAGTTCACGGTGCGTTTCGACGTGCGCTTTCACGTGTCGGGTCGCGCGGGCACGCTGCTCAACACCGTGCGCGCACAGGCCGCGCTCGCCGCCGGCGGCCCGCCCACCGTCTTCGACGACTCCGTCAACGGCAGCAACCCCGATGCCGACGGCGACGGCAACCCCGGCAACGACACCTCGCCCACGCCGGTGCCGCTGCAGCAGCCCGTGCTCTCGCTCGTGAAGAGCGTCTCGCAGCCGCGCCGCGTGGGGGAGGGCGTTTACGAACTCGACTACCGCTTCAAGGTCGGCAACACCGGCGCAGCCCCGGCCCCGAACGTGCGGGTGATCGACAACCTCGATTGCACCTTCGACATGGACAAGCCCGAAGGCCTCGTCGCCGCCTGGGAACTCGTCGGCGCGCCCAAGGTGCGCCACGGCGTGCTGCAGATCGCATCCGGCTTCACCGGCCGCGCCGCCTGCGACCGCGAGGCTGCCGCCAGCGCCGATCCCTTCAAGCTGCCCATGCAGGCCGCCCTCGGCCTCACCGACGGCAGCCGCGCCCTGGCACCCGGCCAGAGCGAAGACGTCGAATTCACCGTGCGCGTCACCCGCAAGCCTTCCAGCAACGGCGCCCGCGTGCCGTTCACCAACAAGGCCTGGGCGGCCGCCTTCGAGCAGAACACCGCCCCGGCGTCGTCGGCTGCGCTCGTCACCGCGAGCGCCAGCAGTGCGTCCTCGATGCTGGCCGACCCGCAGGGCGTGGTCTACAACGCCGTCACCCGCCAACCGGTGGCCGGTGCCGTCGTCACCTTCACCCGCCAGTCCTGCAGCGACGGCGTTGCCCGGCCGATGGCCCTGGCCGAGGTGTTCGGCGGCGACAGCGGCGTCTACCGCGCCAACGCCGACGGCAGCCTGTCGATGACCACCGGCGCCGACGGCGGCTACCAGTTCTATTTCCTGTCGCCGCCGGTCACCGGCAGTTGCACCTATGCGCTGGGTGTGGCGCCGCCCGCGGGCAGTGCCTACGCGGCGCCTTCGCAGCTCATCCCCGCCACGCCCGGTACCTTCGAGCGCTGCGGCGCCATCGTCCCGAACGCTGCGTCGCCGCAGGGCGCGGAGCCCACCACGCACCACTTCTCGCTCAAGGCCGGTTTCGAGCCTTCGGGTGCGGCCTGCGACGTGCTGCACAACCACATCCCGCTCGATCCGGGCAACGTGCTCGGCCTCGTGCTGCGCAAGGAAGGCAGCAAGCGCCAGGTCGAGTTCGGCGATTTCCTCGACTACGCACTCGTCGTCACCAACAAGACCGGCTTTCCCGTCACCGGCCTCAGCCTCTCCGACCAGTTGCCGCCGGGCTTCGCCTATGTGGCTGGCAGCGCACGCCTCAACGGCGCGGCCACGGCCGAGCCCGTGGGCGGGGCCGGTCCCCGGCTGGTCTTCCGCCAGCCAGGCCTCGCGCTTGGCATCGACCAGTCCGCCACGGTGCGCTACCGCGTGCGCGTCGGGGTCGGCGCACCGACGAACGGCGATGCCGTCAACCGTGCCCGCGCCAATTCTGGCCCGATGCAGTCGAACCTCGCCCAATGGACCGTGCGCGTGACCGGCGGCGTGTTCTCCGACGATGCCTTCCTCTTCGGCAAGGTCTACATGGACTGCCGGCGCGACGGCCGCCAGCAGGGCGTCGACGAAATCGGCGTGCCCGGCGTGCGCCTGTACATGGAAGACGGCACGCACGTCATCACCGACGTCGAAGGCAAGTGGAGCCTGTACGGCCTCAAACCGGTGACCCATGTGCTGCGGCTCGATGCCACCACGCTGCCCGCCGGCGCGCGGCTCGAAGCGCTCGACAACCGCAATGCCGGGCGCCCCGGCAGCCGCTTCGTCGATCTCAAGAAGGGCGAATTCCACAAGGCCAACTTCGTCGTCGCCAACTGCGACGCACCGGCGGTGATGAGCGACGTCATCGCGCGGCGCGAAGCCATCGCCGCCGTGCCCGACACCGAGGCCGAAGCCCAGGTGCGCATGCGCCTGGACCCCGAGGGCCGGATCGTCCCCGTGGGCGACCGGCGCGCGCTGCCTGCCAGCGGCGAGGTGCGCGCGGGCGGCAGCACCGGCACCGCCTCCATGCAGGCCAGCTCGGCGCCGCTGATCGCGATGCCCGCCGCATCGGCGTCGCCCAGCAGCTTCATCGGCGGCGCGTCGGGCAGCCAGGGCAGCACGCTCGGCGCGGTGACCGGCGGCGCCGCGGTGGATGGCGCATCCCCCGTGGGCAGTCTTTTCTCCGGCATGCGCGTGTCCCGCGGTATTGCGCAGCCGACCGCCGCGGTGGCGCCGCCGCAGGCCGTCCCCAGCCCCATCGACCTCGAGGCCCTGCTGCCCCGCATCGAAAGCAACGCCCTCGGCTTCATCGACCTGCGCGACGGCGACACCTTGCCCTCGACCTCGCTCAACGTGCGCGTCAAGGGCGAAGCCGGCCTGGCGCTGCGCCTGAGCGTCAACGGCCAGGGCGTCGAGGAGCGCCGCGTCGGCAAGAAGACCGAGCAGGCCAGCCGCCGGATCGGCGCCTGGGAATACATCGGCATCGTGCTGCGGCCCGGCGTCAACCGCTTGGTGCTCGAAGCCGTCGATCCGTTCGGCAACGTGCGTGGCGCCGCGCAGCAGATCAGCGTCACCGCGCCCGACAAGCTCGGCGCCATCCACATCGACGTGCCCGCCTCGGCGCAGGCCGACCTGCGTACGCCCGTCGTCGTGAAGGTGCGCCTGACCGACGCGGCCAGCGTGCCCGTGACCGCGCGCACGCAGCTCACGCTCGAGACCGACCGTGGCCGCTGGCTCGACGAAGACCTGAACCCCGCCGAGCCCGGCACCCAGGTCTTCATGGATGGTGGCGTGGCCGACTTCCGCCTGCTGCCGCCCGGCGAACCCGGCGACGCCCGCCTGCGCGTGACGGCCGCGAGCTTCACGACCGAGGCGCGCCTGGCGCTGCTGCCCGAGCTGCGCCCCATGATCGGCGTGGGCATCGTCGAAGGCGTGCTCGACTTCACGAAGCGCGGCCAGGTGCCGCTGGGCGCGATGCCCGCGGGCGCGGCCTTCGAGGCCGAGCTGTCCGGCCTGGCCGACGAGGGCAACGACAAGCGCCGTACCGCCGCGCGCGCTGCCTTCTTCTTCAAGGGCGCCGTCAAGGGCGACTACCTGCTCACCGCCGCCTACGACTCCGACAAGACCCGCAAGGACCGCCTGTTCCGCGACATCCGACCCGACGAGTTCTACCCCGTGTACGGCGACTCGTCCGCGAAGGGCTTCGACGCCCAGAGCACGCAGAAGCTCTACGTGCGCATCGACAAGAACCGCTCCTACCTGCTGTACGGCGACTTCAGCACCGCCAGCAGCACCGAGGTGCGCAGCCTGAGCCAGGTCAGCCGCTCGCTCACCGGCCTCAAGCACGTCTACGACGACGGCGAGGTGCGCACCACCACCTACGCCTCGCGCACCGCGCAGACCCAGCAGGTCGAGGAGTTCCGCGCGGTCGGCACCTCGGGCCCGTACTACCTGGGCGCCAGGGGCGGCGAGTTCGTCGAGAACAGCGAGCAGGTCGAGATCGTCGTGCGCGACCGCAACCAGCCCGACCTCGTGCTGCAGCGTTCGACCGTGACGCGCTTCGTCGACTACACCGTCGAGCCGCTCACGCGCCGCCTGCTGTTCACGCGCGCCATCGCGTCGGTCGATGCGAACCTCAACCCGCAGTCGATTCGCGTGACCTACGAGGTCGACGCGGGTGGCCCCAAGTTCACCGTGGCCGGCGCCGACGTGCAGCTCAAGGTGGCCAAGAACCTGCAGGTCGGTGTGGTCGCGGCCATCGACGAGAACCCCGAAAACCGCCGCAAGCTCGGTGCCGTCACCGCCCTGGCGCGCCTGGGTGAGCACACCACCGTCGCCGGCGAATGGGTGCAGACCGACTCCGACCGCAACGGCAAGGGCAGCGGCGCCCGCGTCGAGTTGCGCCACCAGAGCGAAGACCTGGCCGTGGCCGCGCTCGCGAGCAAGACCAGCACCGGCTTCGACAACCCCGGCGCGAGCTTCTCGGCCGGGCGCACCGAAGCGTCGGCCCGCGCCGAGTACCGGCTCGACGCCGCCACCGCCCTGCGCGGCGAACTGCTCTACGGCCAGGACGCCCTGCGCGAAGGCACCCGCCGCGGCATCACCGCCAGCGTGCAGCGAAAGTTCGGAGAGCAGCTGGTGGGCGAGTTCGGCCTGCGCCACGGCCACAACGGCACCGGCCTGGGCAGCGGCTCGGGCTTCGACTACGGCCAGGTCTCCACCTACAGCGGCAACCTCGGCAGCGGCGTGGCCGCCAACAACGTCACCGCGCTCGGCGCGGCAGCCAACGCCGGCACCCAGGCCAACGCCAACGACGACGACCTGACCACCGTGCGCGCCCGCCTGTCGGCGCAGGTGCCGGGCGTGCCGCAGGCCCACGTGTTCGTCGAAGGCGAGCAGGACCTCCGCAAGTCCGACCGCCACGTGCTCGCCGTGGGCGGCAACTACGCCGTCACCGACAAGACGCGCCTGTACGGCCGCTACGAACTGGTCTCCAGCCTCTACGGGCCGTACGAGCTGAGCGCGGGGCAGTCGAACAACGTGGGCATCCTGGGCATCGAGAGCGCCTACATGGACGGCGGGCGCGTGTACAGCGAGTACCGCCTGGCCGACAGCCTCGACGGGCGCGCGGCACAGGCCGCCACGGGCGTGCGCAACACCTTCAGGGTCGACGACCACTGGCGCCTGACCGGCGGCGTCGAGCACACGCGCCAGATCGGCGGGCTGCGCAACAGCGGCAACAACGGCACCGGCCACGCCAGCGGCCTGGCGGGCGACTCCACCGCCATCACCGGCGGCGTGGAATACACCGACGCGCGCATCAAGGCCAGCGGCATCCTCGAAGGCCGCCACGGCGACGACGCCGACACGCGCCTGTTCAGCGCGGGCTTCGGCTTCAAGATCGATGCGTCGTGGAGCCTGCTGGCGCGCAGCGTGATGAGCGCCAGCGAAGGGCAGGGCGCCAACGCCGGTAACGCGCACCACCTGGCGCGCCACCAGATCGGCCTGGCCTACCGTCCGGTGGACACCGACAGCTGGAACGCGCTCATGCGCTACGAGCGCCGTTCCGAGCGCGTCACCGGCACCGGCAGTTCGACCGGCGCACTCGACGGCGCGAGCGTCTTCGGTGCGGGCAACGGCAGCGCAGCGCTGCCCGGGCGCACCAGCGCCGACATCGTCTCGGCCCACCTCAACTACAACCCGCGCCCCGGCACCGTGATCAACGGGCGCTACGCCGCCAAGTGGTCGCGCGCCGACGACGGCCTGCTGCGCAGCACCTACTGGGCGCACCTGCTGCAGGCGCGCTACACGCAAGACCTCAACGACAGCTGGGACCTCGGCGTGCAGGCCGGCCTGCTGCGCGGCAAGGGCGGCGGCCTGCAGAAGACCTTGGGCATCGAAGTCGGCTACCAGGTCATGAAGGACCTGTGGGTGTCGGCGGGCTACAACTTCGTGGGCCTGAAAGACCGCGACCTGGCGGCCAACGACTACACGAGCAAGGGCGCATACATCCGGCTGCGTTTCAAGTTCGACGAGACGGCGCTGGGTGCCGCGTCGGCGGGCGCAGCAGCCCCCGTGAAAGACGAGCGGACCGATCGATGAAGTCGCGGAGGAATGGCCAATGAAAATGCAAAAAACTGATTCGATGCGCTGCGCGACGGCGCTTCGCTGCCTACCCGTGCGGACGCGTGCGATGGCACTTGCGAGAGGCGTGGCGCACTTCTTTCATGCCTTGCGCGGCGTCCTCTTTCTGGCACTGACCTCGCTCCTGATCGGCACGCAGGCCACGGCTGCAGAGTTCTGTCTATGGAAGAGCGGGACCTACGGGGGCATCGCTGTCACCACGGAGGGCGTATGCGGGGTGGAGGACAAGTTCGCATGGGGTACTTATCTCCGGCTGGGAAAGCCCAACGTGCGGGAGGCATGCACGTTCAACTTTTCTGTGCCGGTGAAGAACGTGAGCGTTCGAACTTACCTGCTCAACTGCAACCCAGCAGATGGGTGCGAGAAGATGGTGGTGTCCGTCAACGGAAATCACTATCCGTTCACTGCGGCGGAGATCACGACGCCTGCCCCCGGTCCAGCGACCGCACAGATGGGTAGCCTTGCGCCGGTAAAAATCGATGCAGACGGCAATCTTGAGGGGGCGACAGCCAGTTCTGGAGCCTCTGCATGGGCCTATGTTTCGGGAACATCCGTGTCTTCCGTCACGCTCTCGAACGAGCCAAGCTACGGTCAGCCGAATGGGTCGGACAACGTGGTGTGCTTCGTGGCGCCAGACCCCCAGTTGGCGCTCAAGAAGGAAGCCAGCGCAGCCCCATGGGTCGTGGGCCAGCCCGCCAGCTACACACTCACGCTGACGAGCACGAATGGCGTCGAGACCACTGGCGATGCGCTGGTGGAGGACAGAGTGCCGCCTTCGCTGACCATCGGCGAGCTTCCTCCGTGGTGCAGCCGAATAGGCCAGAACATCGGTTGCCTAGTGCCTGCAGGGCTCACATCGTCCGTGTCCTTCGTCATTCCGGTGACGCCCCTGCCTTCCGCCGTGCCCGAGGTGACCAACACGGCCACGGCATTGGACGGAGGAGACCGCAATTGCAACACCAAGGGGGCGTGCACGAGCACGGTGACCACGCCGGTGGTCCCTGCGTCTCCGCCCGTCATCACCTCGACCAAGACGGTCAGCGCCAGCCCGCTGGTGGTGGGGGCGCCCAACCAGTTCTACGCTGTGCTCGTTACCGTGGCCAGCGGCACGACCACGGCGCCGATCTCGGTGATGGACACCTTGCCGCCGGGCGTCACCCTGCGCGGGGCCCCGACATTGGTGGCGGGAACGACCACCGGCGTGCTGAGTGGTTGCCCGACCTCGGGATCGAACACGACCAACTGCAGCGTGGCGGCGGGCATCGCGCCCGGCACCTTCGAAATACGGATTCCTGTGAACGTCGCCGCATCGGCCGTGGGCGCAACGGGCGGCACGAACACGGTGAATCTCAGCGGCGGTGGGGATGTCGCATGTACGACGGCGCCAGCAGAGGCGTGCGATGCGAGCACGCCGCCCACGCGCGTGGTGTCTCAAGCGACGTTGAAACTCGAAAAGATCGCTGATGTGGCGGAGTTCATCATTGCCGAGCCGGCCAGCTACACGCTGAAACTGAGCAGCACCAATGCCGGGATGACGACGGCGAACACTGTCATCACCGACACCGTCCCGGTCTCCTTGACGATCGGCACGCTGCCTTCGGGGTGCAGCAGGGCCGGGCAGGTCGTGACGTGCACGGTGCCTGCGGGCATGGCAACGTCCGCGTCGTTCGTCATCCCGGTGACGCCTCTGCCGGCTGCGAGGCCGCGCGTGATCAACGCGGCAACGGCCGTGGGGGGCGGGGACCCCGCGTGCAACGGTGTCGGTCCATGCGCGAGCACGACAATCACATCGGTTGCTGGGCCGCGCATCCGGGGATTCAAGTATTCGAGGCCCCACCCATTGATTGTCGGGGCGCCGGGGCAGCTCTACGTGGTCGACGTCGTTGTGGATTTTGCAGCGACCACAGCGCCGCTCGTGCTCGAAGACGTCTTGCCCAAGGGCATCACACTGGCTGGACCGCCCGTGCTGGTCGCGATCAATACCACGGGTGTCCTGAGCGGTTGTTCCCCCGCCGGCTCCATGGTCGTCCGCTGCAGCGTGGCTGCGGGTGTCATGCCCGGTGGCTTCTCTGTCGAGATTCCTGTACACGTCGACGCCACGGCCGTCGGGCCGCTGGGTGGTACGAACTCCATCAACCTGAGCGGTGGTGGGGATCCGCTTTGCACCACCTTGCCGAACGAAGCGCTCTGCGATGACTCGACGGGGCCGGTCGCGGTCCTCCTGGGGGACCCGAAACTTCGCATCGCCAAGGAAGTGATCAGCGGTTCCGGCACCCATCGCTTCGACTTTGCGCTGTCGGGCCTGAGCGCGGCTCGCGACACCATCACGGTCAGCGCGCCGGGCCGGGGTATCGGTGCGCTGACGATCACCGGCAAGGTGGGCGTGCCGGTCACCATCACCGAAACGTCGCCCGCTGGCTGGCCCGTGAACCCGGTGAGCGCCAGCTGCCGCGACCTGAAGGACGTCATCGCGCCATCGCCCATTCGCGGGGTGTCGGGTTCGAGCCCGGCCGCAGCGGCCGCGTCGGCGCCGCCGGTGGTGCTGGCCGGCAATGTGCTGAAGATTCCTGCCGAGTGGATGGTGGCCGGTGCGGACCTTGAATGCACCTTCGTCAACAGCGATGCGCATGCCGTCACCGGCCGCGTCTTCAACGACAACGGCAGCGGTGCGGGCGTGCCGAACGACGGCGTGGCCAACGGCGGCGAAGCGGGGCTCGTGGGCGTGCAGATGCGGCTCACCAACTGTGCGGCGGGCGTGTGGTCCACGGCCGTGACCGACGGCTCGGGCCACTACCGCCTGGAGGTGCCGTCGCAGCCGTCGTCGCCGTCCGATGGCGATCCGCTGTGCGTCGAGGAGGTGACGCCGGTGGGCCATCTGTCCACCGGGGCGTCGGTCGGCGGCACGCCGCTGCCTTCCGGCGCGGGCGTGGCCGTGGGCGGGCGGACCTACACCTACGCGCGCACCGCCGCAGGGGCGCCGGACCACATCGCCTTTGCATGGAACGATGCCCGGGCCGGCGAGCTGAACTTCGGCGACGTGGCTCTCAACCGCTTCGGCGCCGACAGCGCCCGCACCGGCTCGCCCGGCAGCAGCGTCAGCCACGCGCACACCTTCGTGGCGCAGACCGGCGGGACGGTGAGCTTCGGCGTGGCCGGCGCGGTGGCCACGCCGCCGATCGACGGCTGGAGCGCAAAAATCTACGAAGACCCGGGCTGCACCGGTGCCTTGCAGGCCGGCGCTACGGTACTCTATCCGCCGGCGGTGCCCCGGCCCGTAATGACGGGGCAGAACCTTTGCGTGGTGGTGCAGGAGTTCATTCCGGCGGGCGCGCTCGCCGGCTACAACGACAAGCGCTCGGTGCAGGCGAGCTTCGTGTTCACCAACGCGTCACCTGCGTTGAGCGCGAGCTACCTCGTGCTCGACACCACGACCGTGTCGAGCACGGCGCTGGAGCTCAAGAAGGAAGTGCGTAACCTGACGAAGAACGGCGACTTCGGGCTCAACAACGAAGCCAAGTCGGGCGAGACGCTCGAATACCGCATCACCTACACGAACAACGGCGCAACGCCGATCAGCGGCCTGACGGTGAGCGACGTCACGCCGGTCTACACCAGCTTCGTCGCCTCGCAGGAAGGCGCGACCCCGGCGACGCTGACCGCATGCACGAAGCGCACGCCGGCCAATGCATTGCCTGCGCCGGCCGTGGCATGCGCGGCCGCACAAGCGCCGGGCGGAACGGGGCCATTGGACTGGAAGTTCACCGGGCAACTCGCGCCCGGCGGCACGGGCAGCGTGCGGTTCAGGGTGACGGTGAACTGAGGACTTGCGCGTCAGCAGGCGCGCAAGCTGCTCCTGCTGCTGCTATCAGCAGCGTCCCTTCTTCGCCTGGCCGGGCGGGCAGTGGCCGCCGCCGCGGTGGTCGTCGTCATGGTCGTAGCGGTCGTGGTCATGGCGACGGTGGTGGCGGTCTTCGCGGCGTTCCTCACGGCGCTCGGCGCGGCGCCAGTCGCCTTCGCGCCAGCGCCAGCCGCCGTCGGCGCGCACCCAGCCGCCCGGGGCGTAGGCGTAGTCGGGGCGGGCCGCCACGTAGTAGCCGGGGCGCCATGCGTAGGCGCGGTCGTTCCATTGCCAATGGCCGGGCACCCAGACCTGGCCGCTGCGCGGGCGGGGCGCGGGCTCGTAGCGCGGTGCGGGCGGCGCGACCTGGATCAGGCCGGGCACGTTGATGTTGACGGACACCTGCGCCACGGCGGGCAAGGTGGCGGCGGCCACGGCGGCGGCCAGAAGAATTCTTGTGAGTTTCATCGTGATGCCCTTGATGGTTGTTATTTGTGAATGACTGAGCTCAAACAACGCCTGAGCGGCGCGTCGCGTGCACGGGTTTGCCCGGAGCAGGGCAGCACAAGCCGTCAACAAAGAGGGAGTTTTGCACGCAGGGCGGGGCCCGCGTGTCGGACAGGCCCGCGAGCGGGCAGACGGCGGCCGATATGTGGCGCCAAAGCAAAAGGGGCCGCAAAGCGAAAAGGCCCGTTACCTTGTGAGTAACGGGCCTTCAGCAAATGGTGGCTCCTCGACCTGGGCTCGAACCAGGGACCTACGGATTAACAGTCCGGCGCTCTACCAACTGAGCTATCGAGGAACAAGCCTTCAATTATATTCAATGGAATCGCCGTTCTGAACGGCGACCCTCAATTTTTGCCAATCGAAGTGCGCGGGGCGATTTCTTTCCATCGCTTGGTACGCGTCTTCGTTCGGCGGTCGTCTCACAAATGAAAAGGCCCGCTACCTTGTGAGTAGCGGGCCTTCCAGAGGCCTTGCGGCTTTGTGATGGCTCCTCGACCTGGGCTCGAACCAGGGACCTACGGATTAACAGTCCGGCGCTCTACCAACTGAGCTATCGAGGAACGAACAAGCCTTAGATTATAGCGTGATTTTTGGGGCTTCCAAAACAACGCGGCGCCGGCGCAACGAATTCGTGGCAACGACGCCGCGATGACGAAGACGAAGCGCTCCATTCATGTCGTCACATCGCGATGCTCACGCCCAGGCGCAGCGTGCGCGGCGCGCCCGGGAACAGGTAGACGTGGCTGAACTGGTAGGGCGATTCCTTCCAGTAGCGGCGATCGAACAGGTTGTCGACGGCCAGCGTCCAGCTCGTGGCCATGCCGGCCAGCTTGGTGTCGTAGCGCAGCACCGCATCCAGGCGCGTCCACGACGGCAGCCGGATCGAGCCGTCGGGCAGCACGTTACGGCGGCCTTCGTACGACAGCTGTCCCGCGAGTTCGAGGCCCGGCACCGACGCGAAGCGGTACGCGGCCTGCGCGCGCAGCACCTGCTTGGGCACGTTGGTGGGCGCCTGTCCGTTGAGTTCGGGCGCGGTCGTGCTGCCGCGCCGTTTGGCGTCGATGAGTGCCACGCTGCCGCCCAGGCGCCAGGGGCCGCCGGCCCATTGCGCGCCGGCCTCGAGGCCGCGGTGCACCGCGCGGCCGTCGTTGCGCACCGTGCAGAACTCGCCGCACAGGTCGAGGTTGGTCATCGGGCGCGAGATGTCGAACCACGCGAGCTGCCAGTTGAACGCCGTGTCGCCGCCCTTCAGGCCGAGTTCCCACTGGCGCGATTGCAGCGCGGGCAGCGCCTCGCCCGCGTTCGCGTACTGCGAACTCTTGTTCGGTACGACCTGCGACTCGACGCCCTTGCCCCAGCTCGCATAGGCGAGCAGCCCGGGCTGGATCGTGTAGCTGGCCGCGATCCACGGCGTGGTGATGCTGTCGCTGTAGCCGGTGGGGCGCGAGCCGTCGGTGCGGATGCTGTCGCGCGACAGCCGCGTGTGCCGCGCGCCGACCCAGGTCGTGAAGCGGTCGTTCCAGCGGATCGCGTCCTGCACCGACAGCTCGGTCGAGCGCTCGTTGCGGTTGGTGTTGGCGTCGGTCAGGCGCGGGTCGGCCGGCGTCATCGCGGTGGCCCAGATGTTGCCGGTGCCGACGTAGTTGTAGGCCTGGTCCTGGAAGCGGTTGCGCACGCGGCTTTGCAGCAGGCCGAAGCCCAGCTCGTGGCGCACGCTGCCCGTCATCACGTTGCCCTTGAGGTTCAGGCTGCCCGCGGTCTGCGTGCGACGCTCGTTCTCGCTGCGGAAGTCGTACACGTCGAAGGTGCCGTCGGAACAGTAGCGGTCGTAGTTGCCTTCGGCGCCGCAACCGAAGGCGTAGGCCAGCCGGTCGTCGGTCTTCAGGCGCTGCTGGCCGATCTGCGCGCTCCAGCGCCAGTCGGCGTTCAGTGCCTGGCTGAAGCGCACCGTACCGGTCAGCGCCTTGAACACCGAGGGCTGCGACCACGGCTGGTTGTTGAGGTTGATGCGCGGATCGACCGGTCGGGGCAGCGTGTTGCCCAGCAGGCTGTAGCCGTTCTGGCTCGGCTGCTGCTTGTGGCTTTGCTCCACCTCGAACTCGAGCACCGAGTCGCGCGTGATGCGCCAGTCGGCCGCGAGCGAGAAGAGGCGGCGGCTGCCGTCGAGGTTGTGCGTGAGCGGTTTGAGCTTTTCGCCGGCCACGTTGAGTCGGTAGCCGAACTGACGGTTCTCGCCTAAGCGCCCGCCGACGTCGAGCGCGCTCAGCACGCTGCCGCGGCTGGTGGTTTCGAGGCGGATGGTGCGCAGGTCCTGCTCGGTCGGGCGCTTGACCACGTAGTTGACGAGCCCGCCCGGCGCGCTGGTGCCGGCCTGGATGCCGCTGGTGCCGCGCAGGATCTCGATGCGCTCCTTGTTGTCCAGCGGGATCGCCGTCTCGGCGCTGATCGGCAGGCCTTCGCGCCGGTAGTTGAAGCGGTTGTCGAGCACGAAGCCGCGCACCGTGAGGTAGTCCCAGTAGCCGGCCGAGTTGTAGGCGTCGGTGACCGAGGCATCGAACTGCGTCAGGTCGGCGAGGCGGCGTGCGCCGCTGCTGCGCAGCTGCTGGCTGTCGATGATGGTGGCCGACAGCGGCAGCTCGCGCAGCGGCACATCGCCGAAGCCGCTGATCTCGGCCTGCGGCGCGGCGGCGCCGTCGTTCACGGTGACCTCGGGCAAGGCCTGCGATTGCGCATGCGCGCCGCAAGCACTGAAAGTGAGAAGGGCGGCGGCAAGCGCGCGCGAAAGCGGGGAGTGCGAGAAAAGTCGGGCGTTCATTCTGTGCGTTCAGGGAAACTGGGGGCGGCGTGCATCGCCGTCATCCATTGCGCGGCCGTGGCCTCGGGGTCGTCGGCGGCGACCAGCGCGCGCACCACGGCGACCGAGCCGACGCCGGTGGCGAGCACCTCGGGCAGCCGCACGGCATCGACGCCGCCGATGCCCACCTGCGGGTAGCCGCGCAGCAGCCGCGCGTAGGCCGCGAGCCGCGCCACGCCCTGCGGCGCGGTCGCCATCTTCTTGAGCGTGGTCGGGTAGATGGCGCCCATCGCGATGTAGCTCGGGCTCACCGCGTCGGCGCGCACCATCTCGGCGTAGCCATGGGTGCTCACGCCGAGCCGCAGGCCGGAAGCGCGCAGTTGTTGAAGCTCATCGGGCGACAGCGCGTCGAGGTCTTCCTGCCCGAGGTGGATGCCGTAGGCGCCGGCTGCGATGGCGACCTGCCAGTGGTCGTTGATGAACAGCAGCGCGCCCGTGCCGTGCACCGCATCGACGGCGGCCTGCACTTCGCGCGCGACGGCGGCGGCGTCGTCCGACTTGAAGCGCAGCTGCACCGTCGGCACGCCGGCGCGCGCCATGCGGCCGACCCACGCCGCGTCGGGCAGCACGGCGTAGAGGCCGAGCCGTTCGGGGCAGGGCGGAAAGGCGTCGGCGCGCGCGGTGGGCGGAAACGGGCCCATGCCGAAATCGACCGGTGCATCGGGCCATGCCGATGCGTCGAACTGGCTGAGCCGTTCGGTCTGCGCGCGCCACGCATGGGCGAGGCATTCGGCGTCGATCTCGATGAAGCCGAGCGCGGTGCAGGCCTGTTTGGCGCCCCGATAGATGGCGTCGTCGGAGGTAAAGCGCGGCGCGCCGCTCACGGCCGTGGCCGTTGCGGCGCCGAAGCGCAGGCCGTGGGCCGCGACGATGGCTTGTGCCACGGCGCGGGCGTTGGAGGTGTCGATGGCGTTCATGGTGCGTGGTGCCAGAAGGGCGTGCCGAGCACGGGCGTGCTGGGCTGCGCGGCGTCCTGCGCGGCCATCGCGCCGGCGCGGTAGGCGGCGCGGCCGGCCTGCACCGCATCGGCGAACGCGCCGGCCATGGCGACCGGCTCCTGTGCGAGCGCGACGGCGGTGTTGAGCAGCACGCCGTCGTAGCCCCACTCCATCACCTGGCATGCATGCGAGGGCAGGCCGAGGCCCGCGTCGACCAGCATCGGCACCTGCAGCCGCTCGCGCAGCAGGCGCAGCGCATACGGGTTGACCGGCCCGCGCCCGGTGCCGATGGGCGCGGCCCAGGGCATCACGGCCTGGCAGCCGACATCGACGAGGCGCTGGCACAGCACGAGGTCTTCGGTGCAGTACGGCAGCACATGGAAGCCGTCGCGGATCAGCTGCGACGCCGCATCGACGAGGTTCAGCGTGTCGGGCTGCAGCGTGTAGTCGTCGCCGATGAGCTCGAGCTTGATCCACGGCGTGTCGAACAGCTCGCGCGCCATCTGCGCGGTGGCGATCACTTCCTGCACGCTGTGGCAGCCGGCGGTGTTGGGCAGCACCGGCACGGCCAGCTTGCGCAGCAGCTCCCAGAAGCCGTTGCCGAGGTCGCTGTTGCCGGAGCCCTGGCTGGCGGTCTGGCGGCGCAGCGAGGCGGTCAGCATCGCGGGCTTCGCGCGCTGCACAGCCGCTTCGAGCACGTCGGGCGAGGGGTAGCGCGCGGTGCCCAGCAGCAGGCGGCTGTGGAAGGTCTGGCCGTAGAGGACCAGGGGATCGGGGTTCGTCATGGTTGTCGTCTCCTTCGTCTTGTCTCTGGTGGCGTCGTTCAGCCGCCGGTCACCGGCCGGATCACCTCGACGCGGTCGTCCGCATGCAGCGGGTGCGCGGCATAGGCCGAGCGCGGCACGAACTCGCGGTTCACCGCCACCGCGAAAGGCGGCACGGCCTGCAGCACGGCCAGCGCGTCGGCGAGCAGCGCGCCCTCGGGCAGCGTGCAGGGCTTGTCGTTGATCAGGATGTTCATCGGGGTCGTCGTTGTTCTCGTCATGCGTCGGGCACGTCCATGCCGAAGCCGCGTGCGAGCGTGGAGCGGCCGTGCGCCAGCAGTTCCATTGCCGCGTCGAGCAGGGCGGGCGCGATCATGAAACCGTGGCGGTACAGGCCGTTGATCTGCAGCACGCGCGGCTGGGGCTGGCGAATGGCGGGAAGGTTGTCGGGCAGCGTGGGCCGGCATTGCGTCGCGATCTCGACGATGCGCGCCTCGGCAAAGCCGCTGTGCACCGCGTAGGCCGCGCTCAGCAGCTCGAGCGTGGAGCGCACGCTGGCGGGCGACAGGTCGTCTGACTCGATCTCGGTCGCGCCGATCACGAACAGGTGGTCGGGCTTGGGCGCGATGTACAGCGGGTAGCGCGGATGCACGAGGCGCGTGGGGCGCTGCAGCGTGACCTCGGGCGCATGCACGCGGATCACCTCGCCGCGCACGCCGCGCAGCGCATTCCATTGCGGCTTGGCACCGAGGCCGCGGCAGTCGATCACCCAGTCGGGCTGGCCTGCCGTGCCGGGCGAAAAGTCGGAGGGCGCACGCGGCGACTGCCAGTGCAGCGTCACGCGCGCATCGGCTTCGAGCGTGGCGCGCAGCGACGCCAGCAGCGCGCGGTTGTCGAGCTGGCCTTCGCCCGGCAGGTACAGGCCGCGCGCGAAGCGCGTGCCCAGCGAGGGCTCCAGCGCGGCGATGGCGGCGGGCGTGTCGAGTGCCTGCATCGGCGCCAGCTCGGGCACCTGCGCGCCGGTGCGCGCCAGCACGCCCGCGAGCCGCGTAGCCTCGGCGGCGTCCTGCCGGTGCCACAGCACCAGCGTGCCTTCGCGCTGGAAGAACACGGGCTGCGCCAGCGGCGCCAGCAGCTCGGGCCAGCGCGACAGAGCATGCTGTCCCATGCGCACGACCGACACCGGCGCCACGGCCGATTCGGCCAGCGGCGCGAGCATGGCCGCGGCCACGCGCGCGGCCGCGCCTTCGGCCTCGGGGCTGCCGGCTTCGTACAGGTCAATCTTGCAGCCAGCTTGCGCGAGCGTGACCGCCATCAGCCGGCCCATCAGGCCCGCGCCGAGGATCGCCGCCGAGCCGAAAGGCAGGGGATGCGGTGTGCTCATGCGGCACCTCCGTCGGCTCGCCGATAATTTTCGACATGACTCAAGCACCCACCCAGCGCTACGCACGCGTGCTCTCCATCGCCGGCTCGGACAGCGGCGGCGGCGCCGGCATCCAGGCCGACCTCAAGACCTTCGCGGCCCTCGGCTGCTACGGCATGACAGCCATCACCGCGCTTACCGCGCAGAACACGGTGGGCGTCTCGGGCATCCACGGCGTGCCGCCCGACTTCCTGAAGGCGCAGATCCAGGCGGTGGTGGAAGACATCGGCGTCGACGCCGTCAAGCTCGGCATGCTGCACGCGCCCGAGGTGGTCGAGGTCGTGGCCTGGGCCATCGACCGCTACCAGCTGAAGAACGTGGTGCTCGACCCCGTGATGATCGCCACCAGCGGCGACCGCCTGATCGCGGCCGAGACCGTGCAGGTGCTGGTGCGCGAGCTGTTCCCGCGCGCCGTGGTGGTCACGCCCAACCTCGACGAAGCCGCCTTGCTGGTCGGTCACGCCATCGCCGGCATCGACGCGCTCGACGGCGCGGCCGACGAACTGCTCGCGCTCGGCGCCAAGGCCGTGCTGCTCAAGGGCGGCCACCTGCCCGGCGACGAGGTGGTCGACGTGCTGCTGGAGCGCAGCGGCGCGCGCAAGCGGCTCGCGTCGCAGCGCATCGCCAGCCGCAACCTGCACGGCACCGGCTGCACGCTCTCGTCGGCCATCGCCGCGCACCTGGCACTGGGCCTGGCGCTGCCCGAGGCGGTCGAGCGCGCACGCACGTACATCCTCGGCGCGATGCGCGCCGGTGCGGATGTGCTGGTCGGTGCGGGCCACGGTCCGCTCAACCACGGCTTTGCGCCAGTGCCGACCCACCGCTTGCCGCTGTCGGCCGGCTGAGCCAGGCCAGCACGAAGGTCGCCGCCAGCGTCGGCAGCGCCGAGCCGAACTGCGGCGCCCATTTGGCGAGCGCGTGGTAGGCCGCGATGCCCGCGAGCCAGATCAGCGCCGCGCCCCAGTCGATGGTGCGCGTGCCGTTCGCCGACACGGCACTTCCGCTGCCCAGCCGTCCCAGGATCACGCCGTACAGCGGCACGAACACCGAACTCAGCAGCAGCAGGAAGGGTTCGAGCGTGTGCATTGGCAGCACCAGCGCGAGGCCGATGCACAGCACCGCCAGCAGCAGGCCCCAGCGCTTCACGCTCCAGCGCGGCAGCAGGCTGTGCGTGGACACCGAGCCCGAGTACACGTCGCCATAGGCGTTGTCGAGTTCGTCGATGAGGATCAGGCCCAGCGCCACCAGGCCGCCCTGCGCCAGCAGCAGCGCCATGACCAGGCTGGTGCCCGGTTCGGCCACGCTCACCACCATCACGCCCAGCGCATAGCACCAGATGTTGGCGAGCGCGTAGCCGATCCAGGTGCCGCTGAACGCGCTGCCCAGGCCGCCCGCGGCGCTGCGCTTGCCGTGGCGCGCGTAGTCGGCCACCAGCGGCAGCCACGAGACCGGCATCGCAATGACGAGGTCGAGCGCACTGAACATGCCCATGCTGCCGTTGCCCGGCCGCGCCCAGAAGGCGTCCAGGCCCTTGGCGTGAAGCTGCGTGGCGAACTGCCAGCTGAGCCACAGCAGCGACAGCACCACCAGGGGCAGGCCGAAGCGGCTCACGAAGCGGCGCACCAGCTTCACCATCGAGCCGGCCAGCAGCGCCAGCAGCACCGCACCCCACAGCAGCGTCGTCAGCACGCCGCCCCAGGCCGTGCCCAGCGCGGCGCCGAAGGCCTGTTGCCCGATGGCCTGCGTGCCTTCTCGCATGATCACGAGTTCGAAGGTGGTCCAGCCCACCAGCTGCACGATGTTGAGCAGCACCGGCAGCCGCGCGAAGGCGCTGCCGTAGGTGGCGTGCATCAGTCCGGCGCTGGCCAGCCCGGTTTCGCAGCCCAGCCGCGCCGTCCAGGCCAGCAGCCCGGCGCCGAGCAGCGAACCCAGCACGATCGCCAGCGCCGCGTCGCGCGTGCCCACGGCCGGCACCAGGTAGGCGCCGATCTGCATCACCAGCAGCCCCACGCCGAGGCTGAACCACAGCGAGGCGTGGTCGTGCCAGCCGAAGACGCGCCGGGAGGCGGGCAGGGGCGTGAGCGCTTCGTTGCCGGACGAAGCGGAACTGTCGTTGTCGTTGTGTGCCATCCGTTTGCTCCAGTGCAAAAGGTTTGGCAGGTGGGCGAGGCTCCAGTGGCGCGGCCGTCACGCGAGACAACGCGACAGGCCACCGGACCAGCTTCCCTGCGCGAGGATTACCTCAGTCAGGTTCAAAGGGACTTTCTCAGCCACACCGGTCGAAACCGGTGCAGCACCCCTAGCGAAATGTCATTTTAGGCGCGTGTGTCGCAGACGCACCGAAAAGTTCCTGCGCACGGAAGAATCCGGCCACAGCGGGCCTTGCACCCGCCGCACCGATGGCGTGCCGGGGCCGAGGGCCTATTCCTCGTGCTTTCCCGCGCCCTCGGCGGAAAAATTCTCGACCACCGATTCGAGCCACCGGCCGACGATTGCCATCTCTTCGTCGCTGAAGCCCTGGGTCAGCCGTGCGTTCAACGCGCCGAGCCCGGCCTTTGCACGCTGTCCGGCAAGCCGTCCTTCCTCGGTCTGGTACAGGCGGAATGCGCGCCCGTCGTTCGGGTCTTGCGCGCGGGTCAGGTAGCCGGCTTTTTCGAGCCGGGCGGCAAGGCCGGACATGGCCGGTGCACCGATGTTCAGTGCCTGCGCGACTTCTCCCGTCAGGGCGCCATCGTTGGTCGACAGGAAAAACATCGTGCCGGCCTGGGCTGCCGACAGCGCGGGCAGGGCGTCGCCGCGGGTTTCTTTCCAGCGCTGCACCGCCCGCTGGGCGACGTTCAGAAGAAACACCAGCCTGTATTTTTTTTGAGCTTTCATTGGATTCCTGTGGCCTGGGCGAAGGCGCTGCAGGTTACATCTTATCCGTATTTATTTCGCACGCGAAGCATATACTTCGCATGCGAATTAAATGCCATCCCTCTCGCACGGTGCGAGAGGGCAACCAGGAGAACCTATGACCGAACACGTGACCGTCGAATCCACCCAGGGTGTCCTGACCCTCACGCTGGCCAGGCCGGAGAAGATGAACGCACTGACCAATGCGATGTATGGCCGTCTGGCCGATGCCATCGCAGGCGCCGAGAGCGACCCGTCCGTCCGGGCCATCGTGATGCGAGGCGAAGGTGGCATGTTCACCTCGGGCAACGACCTGGGCGAATTTGCTGCCGTGGCTGCCGGGAAGGCCGGCAACGAAGAGCGCCATGTCGCCCGCTTCCTGCGTGCGTTGGCGAGTTCAACGCGACCGGTGATTGCGGCGGTCAACGGACGCGCAGTCGGCGTGGGGACCACCTTGCTGTTGCACTGCGACTTCGTCGTGCTGGCTGAGGATGCGCTGCTGTCCACGCCGTTCGTCAACCTGGCGCTGGTTCCCGAAGCGGCGTCGAGCCTGCTGCTGCCTGCCCGCATCGGCCACGTTCGTGCCTACGAGATGTTTGCGCTGGGCCTGCCGGTGTCCGCTGCGCAGGCCTTGGCCTGGGGCATCGCGAACCGGGTCGTTCCTGTGTCGGACCTGCACGGCGAGGCGCAGAAGGTTGCCGAGCTGCTCGCCAGCCGTGCCGCGGGCTCGTTGAAGCTGACGAAGGGCCTGATGAAGCAGGGCGCGGCCGTTGCAGCCCAGATGGACCTCGAAGGCGCGCAGTTCGTGGAGCGCCTCCAGAGTCCCGAAGCGCGCGAAGCCTTCACAGCGTTCGCCGAGAAGCGGGCCCCTGACTTCTCAAAGACTGCGGCGTAGCGGCAAGCGGGTCGGTCATCGTCCAGATGTCGGCCGACCCGTGATGCGCCGGTCCGCGGGCCCACGGGCCGGGTGAGAATCTCCGCCACGAGGGCGCCTTCGAATGCCCTGGAGGCTCCCCGCACATGACAGACGACCGCAAGCACCCGGAACCACCGGCCTCATCGCCCGCACCCCACGCGCGGCTGCGGCGCTTCCGGGTCGATGTCGGCACCATCATCTGCGCGGTCGCGCTGCTGCAGTCGCTGCTGCTGGTGGCCTTCGGCTACTGGGGGGCGGAGAAGCTGGTGTCGAAGGTGGGCGAGTCGGCGCACAAGGTCAACCACGACCGCGTCGAAGACAACATCCTTGCCTTTCTCGCGAAGACCGAGGGCCTGGTGCGCGCCATCGCCCACACGCCCGACCTGCACCCGGCGGGCCACGACGGCGAGCAGACCGCCGAGCTGCTCTGGGCCGCGCTGGAGCAGACGCCCGAAATCGACAGCATCGGCGTGGGCAGCGACGACGGCCATTTTTTGATGGCCATGCGCCACCCCGCGCCGGTGGTGCGGCAGGTGCTGCGCGAGAAAGACTTCACCACCGAGACCTGGGAGTACAAGTCGCCGCCCGACAGCGACGGCGACGAAGACCCGCGGCGGCGCTACGAGACGACGCACATCGAGGCCTTTCGCAGCGAGGACGACCCGGTGCACCAGGACTGGTTCACGCAGGCCGAGAAGGCGCAGCGCGCCGTGTGGACCGCGCCCTTCGTGCTGCCCTCGATGAAGGAGCTGGGCGTGAGCCACGCGCGGCCGAGCCGGCGGCAGGACGAGGAGGGCGTCACGCAGACGATCGTGGCGGTCGCCAGCGTGTCGCTGGGGCATCTCTCCAATCTCGTGCGCCTGTTCGGCGGCACGGGCCACGGCCACAGCGCGCTGTTGAGTGCCGACCACCACGTGATCGCGCGCAGCGACCACCCGCATTCCGTGCGCGTGCTCGAAGACCCGGACGAGGGCGTGCTCGGTGCGCTGCACACCCTCATGCTGGCCAACGGCAGCCGCGGCTGGACCGAGGACATGGCTTTTGCGCTCGTGCACGAGGGCATGCACTACCAGGTGCAGACCTCGCGCATTCCGGCCACCGACTGGCATCTGGTGAGCTGGGAGCCCGAAGAGGCGCTGCTGGGTGCGCTGCATCGCAACGTGCTGTGGTCGCTGCTGCTGGTGCTGGCGTTCCTGGCGATCGCGCTCTTCATTTCGCTGCGCCTATCGAAGCTGGTGACCGCGCCGATCGAAAGCCTCTCGCGCACGGCGCGGCGCATCGGGCGGCTGGAGCTCGACGACCTGCCGCGCGAGTCGAGCCGCGTGCTCGAGATCCAGCACCTGAACCAGGCGCTGGACGAATCCGCGCGCAGCCTGCAGGCCTTTCGCAAGTTCGTGCCGGTGGACGTGATCCGCCAGCTCATCGCCGAGGGGCATGCCCTCGAACCCAACGGGTCGCCGCGCCGCATCACCGCGATGTTCACTGACGTGGAAGGGTTCACGGCCATCGCGGAATCGATGCCGGCCGACGTGCTGATGCGGCAGCTGACCGACTACTTCAACCTCGCGACCCGCGTGTTCGCGCGCCACGGCGGCGTGATCGACAAGTTCATGGGCGACGGCATCATGGTGCTGTGGGGCGCGCCCACCGACCTGCCCGACGCAGAGTACCGCGCTTGCGCGGCCTCGCTCGAACTGCACGCCGAGATGACCGAGCTCAACCGCCGCTGGCAGGCCGAGGGCCTGCAGCCCTTTCGCACGCGCATCGGCATGCACACCGGCGTCGTGATCGCCGGGGTGCTCGGCTCGAGCGACCGGCTGTCGTACACGGCGCTGGGCGACGTGATCAACGCGGCCAGCCGCATCGAGGGCACCAACAAACAGCTGGGCACGCGCACGCTGATGTCCGAGGCGACCTTCGAAGGCCTGGGCGGGCGCCTGGCCACGCGGCGCATCGAGAAGCAAGTGGAACTGCGCGGGCGGCAGACGCGGATGGTGCTTTACGAGTTGCTAGAGGTCGAGCACCAGCCTCGGTGAGCGAGCCCGCGAGCAGCAGGGCAGGAAGCAGTCGTTGGCCGCCTGCTCGGCGGGTGTCAGGTAGAGGTCGTGGTGAGCGACCTCGCCCGCGAGCACGCGCGTGAGGCAGGTGCCGCAGACGCCCTGCGCGCACGAGACCGGGATCTCGATGCCCTCGGCAGCGAGCGCGTCCAGCACCGTCATCGTCGCGGGGATGTGGACGATGCGGCGCGAGCGGTGCAGTTCGACCTCGAAGCTGCCCTGTCCGTCAGCCGGCGTTGCGGCGCCCGAGAACGACTCGAAGTGCACCTGCGTGTCCGCCCAATGCAGGGCGCGTGCGGTCGTGCGCACGGCCTCGAGAAAGCCCGAGGGGCCGCAGACATAGACGTGTCGGCCCGGCGCCGGACGGCCGAGGGTCGCCGCGAGATCGATGTGCTGTGCGGGCGGGCCGTCGTCGTGGTGAAAGAACACCTTGTGCGCGAACGCGCTGTCTTCGAGCCGCCGCCGGTAGGGCGCGCGCGCCGCCGAGCGGCTGCAGCAGTGCAACGCGAAGTCGGCCCCCAGCGTGGCCAGCCGCTGCGCCATCGACAGCAGCGGCGTCACGCCGATGCCGCCGGCCAGCAGCAGGCTGTGCGTTGCGCTTTCGTCGAGCGCAAAGAGGTTGCGTGGCGGGCCGATCTGCAACACCGAGCCCTCATGGACGGCGTCGTGCATCGCCCGCGAGCCGCCGCGCGAGGCGGCGTCGCGCAGCACGCCGATCTCGTAGTGCCCCTCGCCGTCAGGGGCCGATGCGTTGCACAGCGAATACTGGCGCACCAGCCCGCCGGGCAATGAGACGTCGATGTGCGCGCCCGGCGTGAAGGCCGGCAAGCGCTCGCCATCGACGGGTACCAGCCTGAAGCCGGCCACGCCTTCGGCCTCGACCGTCTTGCGTGCCACCCGCACCGCGATGCCTGCGCCGCTCGACACGCCATTCATTCCTTGGGCACGAGGAAGTTGCCGGCCTCGAACTGCACGGGCGGCGCCGCGGGGTCGAAGCTCACGCCGGCCGGGTCACGGCCTTCGCGCAGCGCGTCGAGCTGGCGTTGCAGCAGCCGGCGCAGCATCACGATGCCGCGGTCGGACGAGGCCAGGTGCTCTTCCGAATGCGCGGTGATGGCGCCTTGGCTCACCTGCGCCTCGTAGTCGCCGGGGAAGGCGCGGTGCTCGGCCTCGCTCAGCTCTTCCCACAGCTTGCCGTTCAGGCGCGAGCGCACGCGGGCGAGATCGCCCGGGGTTTTCACGCGGCCGACGGTGTAGATGCGAAAGCTGTGGTCGTCGATCGGCAGTACCCAGCCGATCGATTCGACGCGCCCGTAGGCGGCCACGCGCGGGTTGGGCACCACGCGCAGCGTCGGCAGCACGGGGCCGGCCACGCGGCGGAAGGTGCTGCCGTCCTCGAGCGTGCGGATCGAGGTGATCGTCACGCCGGTCTCGGTGCTCTCGAAGCTCACGTCGGGCATCTGCCCCATGAGCGCCACGAACTGCGTGCCGCTGAAGCTGCCGTGCAGCACCGGCACGTGGAAGGGGTCGGCCACGTTCTCGTAGTGCTGCAGCCAGTTGCAGGGAATGACCTGCGGCCCGCCGCCGCCGATGCTGTTGCCGTCGGCTTCCAGGGTCTCGCCGTCGTCCATGGTTTCGAGGCAGTCGTAGCGTGGCAGCACGGGCTTCTTCTCGGCCGGGCCGAGGTAGGCCCAGACCAGGCCGTACTGCTCCTGCACCGGGTACCAGGGCTGGCGCACGCGGCCGCGGCTGCGCGCACCGCCATCGGGTTCGCAGGGCTGGTCGACGCAGTGGCCCTGCACGTCGAACATCCAGCCGTGGTAGCAGCAGCGGATGCCTTCTTCTTCCACGCGCCCGTAGTAGAGCGACGCTCCGCGGTGCGCGCAGCGCCAGTGCACGAGGCCCGCGCGGCCTTTCTTGTCGCGGAACAGGATGAGGTCTTCGCCCAGCACGCGCACCTGGCGCGGCGTGTCGGTGGCGTCGGCGGCCAGGCCGATGGGGTGCCAGTAGCGGCGCAGCAGCTCGCCCATGGGCGTGCCCGCGCCGACCTCGGTCAGCTCGGGTTTGTGGCTGGGCGCCTTGCGGCCGTAGGCGGTGCCGGTGTCGAAGGCGATGGGTTGCCACTCGGAGGTGGCGGAGGGCGGGACAACGGCGCTCATTCGGGGGTGACTCCTGCGGCCTTGATCAGGTCCGCCACGCGGGGAAAGTCGGCCTTGTAGCCGGCACGGAATTCGGCGGGCGTGCTGCCCAGCGGCTCGAAGCCGTAGCCGGCCAGCCGCTCCTGGATGTCGGGCAGCTTCGTGATCTCACGCAGCGCGAGCGACCATTCGTCGAGCACGGGTTGCGGCGTGCGGGCGGGCGCATACACGCCGATCCAGCTGTCGAGGTCGAAGCCTGCGAAGCCCTGTTCGGTGAAGGTCGGCACGTTGGGCATCGAGCGCACGCGCTGGCGGCCCGTGATGCCCAGCACCTTGATGCGCCCGGCTTGTGCGAGGCCGCGTGCGGTCGCGGGGTTGGCCCAGGCCACGCCCAGTGCCTCGCCGAACATGTCGTTGTGCGCGGCGGCCTCGGCCTTGTAGGGCACGTGCACGAGGTCGATGTGGTTCTGGCGCGCCAGCAGTTCGCCGAACAGGTGCGCGTTGGAGCCGTTGCCCCAGGTGCCGTACGAAACGCCGGGATGCGCCTTGGCGTAGGCCACGAATTCGCGCACGGTGGAGAAGGGCGCAGAGGCGCGGGCGATCAGCATCGGGCCGCCGGTGGCCAGTTGCGACAGCGGCTCGAAGTCTTTCACCGGGTCGTAGGGCAGCTTGGGCTGCAGCACCACGTTGTTGATGTGCGTGAGCGGCAGCGTGAGCAGCACGGTGTAGCCGTCGGGCGCGGCCTTGGCGACGGCGTCGGCCGCGATGGTGCCGCTGGCGCCGGGACGGGCTTCGACGATCACCGGCTGGTTCCAGCGCGCCTTGAGCTTCTCGGCGTAGACGCGGGCGATGGCGTCCATTGGTCCGCCGGGCGAGCCGAACGGCACGATGCGCACCACGCGGTTCGGAAAGGGCGCAGGTTGTGCGAAGGCCGGGCCTGCGGCGAGGGCCGCGAAGCCGGCACCGAGCACACCGAGTGCATGGCGGCGCGTGGTGCACGTCTTGTTCGCCGCGTGTGCCTCGGGCGGCGAGGGTCTGAACCGATTCATCGTGTCTCCAGTCGTGTTGTACTTGTGCGCTGGACGATACGGACAGCCTGCCCCGCGGGCAATTCGAAGCTTTGAATATGAGATATGGCCCAACGTGATATCCGCAGCCTCGATGTCGGCATGCTGCGGACCTTCGATGCCCTGATGCGCGAACGCAGCGTGTCGCGCGCGGCGACCCGGCTCTTCTTGAGCCAGCCGGCGGTGAGCGCTTCGCTCAACCGGCTGCGCGACACCTTCGACGATCCGCTGTTCACGCGCACGGCCCACGGCGTGGAGCCCACCGCGCGCGCCCATGCGCTGGCCGGTCAGGTCGAGCGCGTGCTGGCTGACCTGTCGGCGATGCTGGAGCCCGGCGAGGGCTTCGAGCCGGCGTCGTCGCAGCGCATCTTTCGCATCTCGGGCAGCGACTACGCGAGCCACCTGCTGCTGCCGACGCTCGCCAACGAACTCGTGGCCTGCGGCTCGCGCATCCGCCTGCACTGGGAGACCAGCTCGTTCCTCACGCTCACCGAGCGCCTGCGCAAGGGCGACTTCGACGTGGCCGTGCTGCCGCGCCTGCAGCCGCCGAGCGATTGCGAATCGGCGCTGCTGTACGAAGACCGCTACGTGGTCGCGGTACGGCGCGGCCATCCGACGCTGGGCGAGGCGGCCACGCTCGATGCGTTCTGCGAAGCGCCGCATGTGTTCCTCGGCTACGGCAGCTCGGCGCTCGACGACCTCATCGACCAGGTGCTGGCGCGGCAAGGGCGCACGCGCAGCATGCGCGTGGCGATGACCAGCTTCGGCCAGATCGTCGACCTGCTGGCGCAGACCGACCATGTGGCCGTGCTGCCGCTGCGCGTGGCCGAGCGCTTTCGCGATCGGCTCGCGGTGCACCCGCTGCCCTTCGAGCTGCCAGGCTACCGCTCGGTCGTCTGCTGGAACCGCCGCTCGAATTCCGACGCGGGCGTGCTGTGGCTGAAAGACGCGCTGCTGCGCATCGCGCTCACTGCGCCGGCTTGAGCCTGCGCGCGAAAGCCTCCAACCCGTCGATCGTGATCTGGATGTGCCGCTCGAAGCTGCTGTCGAGCGGCACGCTGGTGCCGTTGTCCCAGCGCAGGATGAAGGCCTTGTTGGCCAGCTGCGGCAGGTGGCGCGCAAGCACGGGGTGGTCGAGCGGGCGGATCGTGTGGACGCGCTCGCGCAGCTCTTCGGCCCAGGCCTGCGTGTTGTCGGCAGGCAGGGGCGAAAACTCCATCGTCAGAAAGCCCAGCATCGCGGCGATCACGCAGTTGTAGGCCTCGCGCAGCGGCTCGCCGTCGAAGCCGGCCTCGGTCAGCGCCGCCAACACGCCTTCGACCAGTTCGGTCGGCAGGCTGCCGTTGGACACCAGCTGCGCCCCGAGCAGTTGCGCCACGTTCGGGTGCTGCCGCACCGCCGCGCGGCAGCGGTGGAACAGCTCGGCGATCCAGTCCTGCCAGGCGAGCGTGCCCTTGGGCGGCGTGACCTGCGCCATGACCGTGGCGGCGACTTCGGCCAGCAGGGCCTCGCGCGTGCTGACATGCCAGTGCACGGTGGCCGGGTACACGCCGAGCTGCGCCGCGATCTCTCGCATGCTGAAGGCGCCGAGGCCGAAGGCGTCGATGTGCGCCAGCGCGGCTTCGGCGATGCGCTGCTTCGACAGCGCCGCACCGCCGGCAGGGCGGCCGGCCGTCCGGGGGCGAGGCTCGGGGGTTTTTTTCTTCATGGATGCGGCCATTGTGCAACGGGTGAATTGATTGTATAAATATTATTAATTGAGCATTGATCAATTAAATGGGCCGGACGCTCCCGGTACGTTCCATTCCCAAAGGATGTCTCCCATGACGACCGTCATCGATCAGGCCCTGGCCCAGGCCCATCAACGCTTCACCGACGGCAACCCCGAAAGCCTGCGCCGCTTCGAGGCACAGACGCGCTACATGCCCGGCGCCAACAGCCGATCGGTGCTGTTCTATGCACCGTTCCCGCTCACCATCGCCAAGGGCGAGGGTGCGGCGCTCTGGGACGCGGACGGCCATCGCTACACCGACTTCATCGCCGAGTACACGGCCGGCGTCTACGGCCACTCGGCGCCCGAGATCCGCGAGGCGGTCATCGAGGCGATGCAGGGCGGCATCAACCTCACGGGGCACAACCTGCTCGAAGGTCGGCTCGCACAGACGATCTGCGAGCGCTTTCCGCAGGTCGAGCAGCTGCGCTTCACCAACTCGGGCACCGAGGCGAACCTGATGGCGCTCACGGCCGCGCTGCGCTTCACGGGGCGGCGCAAGATCGTGGTGTTCTCGGGCGGTTATCACGGCGGCGTGCTCGGCTTCGGCGACCAGCCGTCGCCGACCACCGTGCCCTTCGATTTCCTCGTGCTGCCCTACAACGACGCGGACACGGCGCGCGCGCAGATCGACGAACACGGTGCGGACATCGCCGCCATCCTGGTCGAGCCGATGCAGGGCGCGAGCGGCTGCATTCCGGGGCGGCGAGACTTCCTGCAGGCATTGCGTGATGGGGCCACGCGGGTCGGCGCGCTGTCGGTCTTCGACGAGGTGATGACGTCGCGGCTGGGGCCGCACGGGCTGGCGAACGGGCTGGGCATTCGATCCGACCTCACGACGCTGGGCAAGTACATCGGTGGCGGCATGTCCTTCGGCGCCTTCGGTGGACGGGCGGACGTGATGGCGCAGTTCGACCCACGCACCGGGGCGCTCGCGCACTCGGGCACTTTCAACAACAACGTGATGACGATGGCGGCCGGCTATGCGGGCCTCACGCAGCTGTTCACGCCCGAGGCGGCAGCAGCATTGGCCGAGCGCGGCGAGGCGATGCGGTCACGGCTCAATGCGCTGTGCGAACGCGAAGGCGTCGCGATGCAGTTCACCGGCGTGGGCTCGCTCATGAATGCGCATTTCCTGCGGGGCGAGGTGCGGCGCGTGGCCGACCTGGCGGCGGTGGATGGGCGCTTGCGGCAGCTGCTGTTCTTCCACCTGTTGAGCCAGGGGATCTACACCTCGCCGCGTGGATTCGTCGTGCTCTCGCTGCCGTTGTCGGCGCAGGATATCGATCGCTACGTCGCCGCCGTGGACAGCTTCATCGAGGCCTACCGGCCGCTGCTGCTCAGCGCGGGGTAGTGCCCGCCACGCCCAGCAGCTCGTGCAGGCGCGTGCTGGTGGTCGTGTACTGCAGCGGGATCGCCTTGCCGGGGAACACCCGCGCGGCAGCGCCCCAGGCCGCCAGCGTGGCCTCGTGGAAGCCGCAGACGATGAGCTTCTTCTTGCCCGGGTAGGTGTTGATGTCGCCCACCGCGAACACACCGGGCTCGCGGGTTTCGTACTTCTCGGTGTTGACGGGCACCTGCTTGCGCTCCAGCTCGAGGCCCCAGTCGGCGATGGGGCCCAGGCGCGGCGAAATGCCCAGGCAGGCGACCAGCGCGTCGAGCGGCAGCTCGGCCGTGGTGGCGTCGGGCGTGGTGATCTGCAGCTGCCGGCCATCGAAGGCGCTCGGCTGGCCGACCCGGAAGGCCAGCTTGCCGTCGGCCACGAGGGCGCGCATGGCGGCCACGTTCGCCTCGTCGGCCTGGAAACCGTCGCGCCGGTGGACCAGCGTCACCTGCTTGGCCAGGGTCGTGAGGGCGATGGCCGTTTCGAGGGCGGTGTCGTCGCCACCGTTGACCACGACCGTCTGGCCGGCGAAGCGGTCGAGCGAATCGGGGTGATAGAACAGCGTCGAGCCTTCGAATTGGGCGATGCCGTCGACCGCGATGCGCTTGGGCACGAAGGCGCCGACGCCGGCCGCGATGAACACGGTCTTCGCGAGGAAGGTGGTGCCGGCCGAGGTGGTCAGCAGCAGACGGTCGTCGGCCTGGCGGGCCAGGGTAGAAACCTGCTCGCCGAAGTGGAATTGCGGCTTGAAAGGCGCCACCTGCTGCAACAGCGACTGCGCCAGATCGCGCCCGCTGGTGACCGGGGTGCCGGGAATGTCGTAGATCGGCTTGTGGCCGTACAACGCCACGCACTGGCCGCCCGCGGCGGGCAGCGCATCGACGATGTGGCAGGAAATCTCGAGCAGGCCCAGCTGGAAGGCCTGGAACAGGCCGACCGGACCGGCGCCGATGATCAGCGCGTCGGTCTCGATCGGTGCGGGCGCCTGGCTCAGCGCACCAGCTCCGAGATCTTGCCCGTCTTGTCCTTCCACTCCTCGGCTTCGGGCAGGGCGGGCTTGCGCTTGGTGATGCTCTTCCAGCCGTCGGCCAGGGCCAGCTCGGCGTTCAGCTTGATGAAGGCGATCTGGTCGGCCGGCAGGTCTTCCTCGGCGTAGATCGCATTGACCGGGCATTCGGGGATGCAGACGGCGCAGTCGATGCATTCATCCGGGTCGATCACCAGCATGTTGGGACCTTCGCGGAAACAGTCGACGGGGCAAACGTCCACGCAGTCGGTGTATTTGCAACGGATGCAGGCTTCGGAGACGACGTGGGTCATTTGTCTTTTAGCGTCAGGAGAAGGGGCTGGAAAACCCTAGATTTTAGGCCTTTGCGGCGGGCGGCTGCACGAGCACGGCGGCGGAGGTGCGATGAGAGGCCGTATCGACCAGCACCAGCGACCCCAGCGCACGCGATTGGGCGAAGGGCAGGACGGCCAGCGGCTGCTGCAGCGCGAGCACCACATCGCCGATGGAATTGGCCTCCAGCTGGGTCGCCGGCTCGGATTCGAGGGTCGTGATGTTCACGCGATCGACGATGCGCGCCACCTTGGCCTTGACCCAGCGGTGACCCTGCAGCGCCCAGTACACGCGGCCCGCAACCAGCGGCTCGTCATCGAGCCAGGCCACGGTGGCGGTGATCTCGCGCACGGGCTCGAAGGCCTCGGGCGCCAGCAGCCAGTCGCCGCGCGACACGTCGAGCTCGCGGTCGAGCACGATGCCGGCGCTGTGGCCCGCATGCACGGTCTTCGGCTGGCGCGTGTGGCTCAGCACCTGCGCCACGGTGGCGGTCTGGTTGCTGGGCAGCACCGTGACGCGCTGGCCGGGCTCCACGTGGCCCGAGGCGACGCGGCCCCAGAACACGCGGCGGCCCTGCGAGGTGTCGGCCGAGGCCGAGAACTTCTCGACCCACTGCACCGGGAAAGCAAAGGGTACGGCTTCGTCCTGCGCAGTCACGGGCAGGTCTTCGAGCAGCTCGAGCAGGCTCGGGCCTTCGTAGCCGACCCAGTCGGCATGGCGCGTGGCCACGTTCCAGCCCTTGAGGGCCGAGATCGGCACGATGGCCGCGACCTTCACGCCGGCCGCTTCGGCAAAGGCGTTCAGCGCGGTCGAGATGCGCTCGAAGGCGAGGGCGGCGTCGTCGATGGCGTCGAGCTTGTTGACCGCGAACACGATCGACTGCACGCGCAGCAGGTGGGCCAGCAGCGTGTGGCGGCGCGTCTGCGGCAGCAGCTCGCGCTTGACCACGGTGCCGTCTTCGACCTCGGCGGCCCAGGCCAGCTTGGTGGCATCGACCAGCACCACGGCCGCGTCGGCGGCCGAGACGGCCGTGACCATGTTGCGCGTGTACTGCTCATGGCCCGGCGCGTCGCCGATGATGAACTTGCGCTTGGCGGTCGAGAAGTAGCGGTAGGCCACGTCGATCGTGATGCCTTGCTCGCGCTCGGCCGAGAGGCCGTCGGTCAGCAGGGCCAGGTCGGTTTCGCCGCCGCGCTGCACGCCGGCCAGCTGGTCCTGCAGCACGGTCTTGCTGTCGACCAGCAGGCGGCCGATGAGCGTGCTCTTGCCGTCATCGACCGAGCCGCAGGTGATGAAGCGCAGGGCGGTGCCGGTGTCGCCGTGGACGTCGGACGTGGCGGGGGTTGCGATCGTTGCGCTCATCAGAAGTAACCGTCTTTCTTGCGTTTTTCCATCGAAGCTTCGGAGGTCATGTCGTCCATGCGCGTGGCGCCGCGCTCGCTGACGTCGACCGACAGCGTCTCCAGCACCACGTCGCCCGCACCCGCAGCCAGGCTCTCGACCGGGCAGGTGGTCGTGATGTCGCCCACGGTGCGAAAGCGCACGTCGCGCACCTGCACGGTCTCGCCGTCGCGCGGCGGCGTGAGTTCGGTCACGGGCACCAGCAGGCCGCGGCGCTCGACCACTTCGCGCTTGTGCGTGTAGTAGATCGACGGCAGGCCGACGTTCTCGCGCTCGATGTATTGCCACACGTCGAGCTCGGTCCAGTTCGAGATCGGGAACACGCGGAAGTGCTCGCCAGGAGCCAGGCGCGTGTTGAACAGCGTCCACAGCTCGGGGCGCTGGTCCTTGGGTTGCCACTGGCCGAAGCTGTCGCGGTGCGAAAAGATGCGCTCCTTGGCGCGGGCCTTTTCCTCGTCGCGGCGGGCGCCGCCGATCAGCGCGTCGAAGCGGAATTCTTCGATCGCCTCGAGCAGCGTCACCGACTGGTGCGCGTTGCGCGACTCGCCGGGATGGGCCAGGCGCACGGTGCCGCGCTTCATCGAGTCTTCGACGCTGCGCACGATGAGTTCGGCGCCCAGTTCTTTCGCACGCTGGTCGCGGTAGGCCGTCACTTCAGGGAAGTTGTGGCCGGTGTCGATCATCAGCAGCGGGTAGGGAATGCGGCCGACGCCGAAGGCTTTTTCGGCGCACTTGAGCAGCACCAGCGAGTCCTTGCCGCCCGAGAACAGCAGGGTGGGGCGCTCGAAGGCGGCAGCCACTTCGCGCAGGATGAAAATGGTTTCTTCTTCCAGCGCGTCGAGGTGCGTGTTGGACAGGTTCGCGGGTGAATGCATGGGCGGCTGCAGCAGGTCGGCTTCGGTACGGGCGTTCATCGGATGGGTCCTGGAGGCGGAGAGCGATCGTTCAGTGCGACAGGTGCAAGCCGCATTCGCGGTTGTCCTCGCCCTTGGTCGGGTCCACGTAGTCGAAGTTGTTGGGCAGGCCGTTGGCTTCGCAGTATTCGTACAGGTCCTTGGACGACCAGTGCAGCAGCGGCGCGACCTTGATCAGGCCGTCCGGGTTCACGCTGACCGGGTCCATCTGCGCGCGCACGGCCGTGTCGGTGGCCCGCAGCGCGGTGAACCAGACCTTGGGCGCGGTCTCGCGCAGCGCGCGGGCAAAGGGCTCCAGCTTCACTTCTTCGGTGAAGGCGGCATGGCGCGGATCGTCCAGCGCCGGCGTGGCGCCTTCGACCGCTTCGCGGTGCGCGCGCGAGCGGCGCGGCAGGTAGATGTGCAAGTCCAGGCCCAGGAGCTTCGTCACCTCGTCGGCAAAACGGTAGGTGGCCTCGGTGTTGTAGCCGTTGTCCATCCAGACCACCGGCACGTCCCGCTTGGCGCGCGTGACCATGTGCAGGATCACGGCCTCGAAGGGGCGGAAGTTGGTGGTGATGATCGCGGGCTGGCCCAGGCCGACGGCCCAGTCCACCAGGCCCTCGGCGTTGCGGCCGAGTTCGGTGTTGATGCGTGCGAAGTCGATGTCGGTGGCGATGCTCATGGGGCTCTCTTGTCTGCTCAGGCGCCGGCGACGAAGTGCGGCACGGTCTTCACCGCATCGCCCTGGTAGAACGTGGCGAAGCGGTCGAACTGGCGCTGTGCGTCGGAGGCGTCCACGCCTTCCTTGAGCACGGCGCTGGAGAAGCCGGTGCGTTCCATCTGCACCAGCTGGTCGATCAGCACGTCGCCGGTGGCGCGGATGTCGCCCGTGAAGCCGAGGCGGCGGCGCAGCAGAAAGGCCTGGCTGTAGGCGCGACCGTCGGTGAACTTCGGAAAGTTCAGGTCGATGCGCTCGATGTCGGCCAGGCACACCTCGATGGCGAGCGGGTCGGCGTCGTTGGCCAGTTGCAGGACCTTCGGGTCGCCGTCGTCGATGTGTTCTTCGGCGGAAAGAATATTCAGAGTCTTTTTCATGCTGCTTCCTCCACCTTGAATCGCGCACCGTTGGCTGCGGCCTTGAACGGGTCGTGGCCCACGCGGCGCAGGGTGTCGATGAAGGTCTCGCCGTTGGCGCGGGTGTCGCGGTACGTGGTGAGCACGGCCTCGATCACGCCGGGCACTTCGGCTGCCGAGAACGAGGGGCCGACCACCTTGCCGGCCTGCGGCGCGCCGCTGAGCGCGGAGCCGTCGGAGCCGCCGAGGGTGACCTGGTACCACTCCTTGCCGTCCTTGTCGACACCCAGGATGCCGATGTGGCCGCTGTGGTGGTGGCCGCACGAGTTGATGCAGCCGCTGATGTGCAGGTCGATCTCGCCCAGGTCGTCGAGCTCGTCGAGGTCCTGGTAGCGCTCGGTGATGGCTTCGGCGATGGGAATGGAGCGGGCGTTGGCCAGCGCGCAGAAGTCGCCGCCGGGGCAGGCGATCATGTCGGTCAGCAGCTGCACGTTGGCGCTGGCGAAACCGGCGGCGCGGGCGGCGAGCCACAGCGCGTGCAGGTCTTCGGCGTGCACCCAGGGCAGCACCACGTTCTGGTCGTGCGTCACGCGGGCTTCACCGGCCGAGAAGCGGTCGGCCAGCTCGGCGATGGTGTCGAGCTGGTCGCCCGAGGCGTCGCCGGGCGCCTGCTTCAGGCGCTTGAACGACAGCGTCACGGCGCGCAGCGCGGGGTTCTTGTGGGCGTCGACGTTGCGGGCCAGCCAGCGGGCGAACATGACGTCGTCGGCGGCGTGGGCGCGCAGCTCGGCGTCGGTCTTCTCGGCGCTTTGCAGCACGCGGGTGGCCAGCGTCGGCGGCACGAAGGAGGCGGCCACGCGGTCGTACTCTTCCTGCGTGATGGTGTGCGGTGCGCCGTCGTGCTCGAGGATCTGCTTGTACTCGGCCTCGACGTCGTCGATGTAGCGCTGGCCTTCGGCCTTCACCAGGATCTTGATGCGCGCCTTGTAGATGTTGTCGCGGCGGCCGTAGCGGTTGTAGACCCTGATCACCGCTTCGAGGTAATTCATGATCTGCTGCCAGGGCAGGAACTCGCGCAGCACGGTGCCGATGATGGGCGTGCGGCCCATGCCGCCACCCACCTGCACGCGGAAACCGATGTCGCCCGCTTCGTTCTTCACCACGTGCAGGCCCACGTCGTGCCAGCCGGTGGCGGCGCGGTCTTCGGTGGCGCCGGTGATGGCGATCTTGAACTTGCGCGGCAGGAAGGCGAACTCGGGGTGCAGCGTGCTCCACTGGCGCATGATTTCCGCGAAGGGGCGCGGGTCGGCGATCTCGTCGACCGCAATGCCGGCGCGCTCGTCGCTCGTGATGTTGCGGATGCAGTTGCCGCTGGTCTGGATGCCGTGCATGTCGACCGAAGCCAGCAGGTCCATCACGTCGGCCGACTTGGCCAGCGGAATCCAGTTGTACTGGACGTTCTGGCGCGTCGTGAAGTGGGCGTAGTGGGTGGGCAGCTTGTGGCTGCCGAGCAGGCCCTGGGTCTCGATGGCCTTGCGGTAGACCTCGGCCTCGGGCTCGTCGTATTCGCGGGCGATGCGGGCCAGCACGCGCAGCTGCTTGCTCGACAGCTCGCCGTACGGCACGGCCACGCGCAGCATCGGCGCGTAGCGCTGCACGTACCAGCCGTTTTGCAGGCGCAGGGGGCGGAACTCGTCCTCGTGCAGGCGGCCCTTTTGCCAGCGCTCGAGCTGGTCTCGGAACTGGGCAGCGCGTTGGTGAACGAACTGGCGGTCGAATTCTGTGTATTGGTACATCGTGCGTATGTGTCTTGAAGAAGTGCGGTGCCGCACGTACAACGGGGGCGCCCCAGCAAGAAGCCCCGGATTCTGAAAGCCCGCCTTATGGAAACAAACTATTTTTTGGTTCGCGTCTTATGCGGATAAGCTTATTCACCAGCATCCATGCGGGTTGCGAGGCGGTTGGTTGCTTATTCCGGATAAGGCGCGACGGCCGGCGCGGGGTCGCCGGACGCTGGATTCTAGGAACCCGGGGGCACCCGCGCAGGGCGCCTACCGCAGCTTGAAGTCGAAGCCGAGGGTCTGCGGCGAGCTCAGCAGCTGCCGGGCGGCCTTGTCGGCCTGATGTTGCGCATTGAGCCATTCCCGGGCCAGCCGGGCTTCGGTCCGGTTCAGGTGCTCGATGCCGTGGTGGCGCTCCTTCGACCAGGCCTGGAAGCACTTCACCACCCGCAGCGGATCGCCGATCTGCTCCTCGATCCGCAGCCGGTAGATGTCCGCGGCCACCATGACATCCTTCAAAGTGAAGTTCTGGCCTTTGACGTGGACCACGTAGGGGACCACATAAGAAGTTGTCCTGGCGAGATCGCTCATGCCTTCATCCGTGCCTCAAGTCGCTGCCTGTGCCGCAGATTAGCGGCGGGTATCGAAATGAAACTGAGCGTTTCTGAGCGCCGCAGCGGCGCCCGATCCGCTGTGGACTAGCGCCGGATGAGCGTCTTGGCGTGGAAGCGGTAGCCGGCGTTGCGCGCCGTGTTGATCGGCAGCACCAGCCCCGTGGCCTCGCTGACCTTGCGCCGCAGGCGGCGGATCTGGGTGTCGAGGCGGCGCTGGTCGTAGCTCAGGTAGTGCTCGCCCAGGGCCTGCACGATCTGCTGGCGGCTGGCGATCTCGCCGGCGCTGCGCATCAGCTCGTGCAGCACCGTGAGGTCCTGTTCCGACAGCGCAATGGGCGCAAAGCCCGGCGGCGACAGCCGGCGCGGGCCCAGCTCCAGCACCCAGGCGTCGGCCGGCAGCGCGGCGGGCGAGTCGCCCAGGCGCCGCGACAGCGCCGCCAGCGTGGCCGCCAGTTCATCGAGGTCGGTGGTCTTGGACAGGTAGTAGTCGGCGCCGATGTCCAACCCCGTCACGCGGTCGCGCGCGCCGCCGCGCGCCGTCAGCACGACGATGCCCAGGCGCTCGCCGCGTTCGCGCAGCTCGCGGATCAGCGACAGGCCATCGCCGTCAGGCAGCCCGAGGTCGACCAGCGCGATGCCGTGGCGGGCCGGGTCGTAGGTGCGGTGGAAGCCTTCGAGCGACGCCTCGGCATCGACCCGGTAGCCGCTGCCGGTCAGGAACTCGCTCAACTCTTCGCGCAGCACGGCTTCATCTTCCAGCAGGATCACATCACGCATGGGAACAGGGTAGGGGCTGGTGGCCGAGGGAATCTGAGCGTTTCTAAGCGCGGCGAAGGGCGCGCAGATTCTAGGTGCGGCCTCGATAATCCGCGCCCATGAAACGCCTTGCTCGGTGCCTGTGGCGGTGCGGTTGTCTTGCCGTGCTGGGCCTTCTCTTTTCTGCCTCGGCCACCGCAGGGGTGCTGCGGCTGAATCCGTCGGCGAGCGTCGACAGCCACGGCCAGTTGTCGATGCTGCGAGACCCCGAAGGGCGCCTCAGCGCTGACGAAGCCGCCGCCGCCCCGGGCTGGAAGGCCTTGCCCGGGGCCGTGAATGCGGGCTTCACGCGCGACGCCGTGTGGATCAAGCTCGAGGTGCAGCGCCCGGCCGACGCACCGCAGCAGCGGTGGCTGGCGCAGTTCAGGAACGCGCTGCTCGACGACGTGCGGCTGTACCGCCGGGACGACACCGGCCGCTGGCAGCTGGCCGTGCACTCGGGCGAAGACATCGGCCGCGAGCACTGGCCCGTCGACGCACGCAACGTGCAACTGCCGCTCACGCTGGAAAGCACCGAACCCACGCCGCTGCTGCTGCGCCTGCAGTCGCGCAATGCCATGTCGACCACCATCGGCTTCGCCGCGCCCGAGGTCTACGCGGGCACCGCGCGGCGCGAGTACCTCTTCTACGGCCTGGGCTTCGGATTCGGCCTGATGCTGCTCGCCTTTCACACGCTGTTCTGGCAGATGACGCGCGAGCGCCTGAGCGCCTGGTACCTGGTCTATGTGGCGAACGCGCTGCTGGTCGAGTTCCTGACGGCCGGGCTGCCGCAGCAGCTGCTGGCCATGCCCGCGCGGCTGTCCGACCTGCTGCTGAGCCTGTCGATCTGCGCCGGCGTGGCCATCGGCATCCGCTTCGCCGGCATGCAGCTGGGCACCGACGTGCAGTGGCCGCGCTTCACCCGCGTGGCGGTGCGCGTGGTGGGCCTCGTGAGCGCCATCGCGGTGGCGCTGGTGCTGGCCGGCGCCAATGGCCTGGCCATGCAGGCGGTGCAGGGGACGGCGATGCTGTGCATCGTCTACCTGATCGCCGCCGCGCTGTGGTTGCTGCCGCGCGACCAGGGCCAGGCGCGGGCCTTTCTCGTCATCTTCGGCATCTACTACGTGGGCGTGATGGTGAGCTTCCTGCGCAACCAGGGCTGGCTGCCGGCCGGCGCCTGGACCGACAACGCGACCGCCGTGGGCACGCTGCTGCACCTGCTGCTCATGAGCATGCGGCTGAACCGCCGCTACGACCAGCTGCGCCGCGAGAAGGAAGCCGCGCAGGCGCGCCTGGTGCACGTGGTCGGGCGCCAGAACGACCGGCTGGAAGACGAGGTGCGCAAGCGCACGGCCGACCTGCGCGGCGAGATCGAGCAGCGCCAGCGCCTCGAGGTCGACCTGCGCGCGGCGCTGGAAACCGAGCGCCGCGCCAAGCAGTCGCAGGTGGACTTCGTCGCCATGGTGTCGCACGAGTTCCGCACGCCGCTGGCCATCATCCACACCACCGCGCAGCAGATCGCCAAGAACCTCGATGCCGCGCGCGAGAAGACCCTGGCACGCTGCCTGAACCTGCGCGCTGCCGCGCAGCGCATGACCGCGCTGGTCGACGAGTACTTGACCTCCGATCGCATGGAAGCCGGCCAGACGCCATTCCAACCGCGCCCTTGCGAGCGCGACGAGTTGCTGGAGCTGTTCGAGGACCTGGTGGCCGACTGGCCCGACGGCCGCGTCGTGTGGCAGGGCAGCCATCTGCCGCCGCAGCTGGTGTGCGACCCCGGGCTGCTGCGCGTGGCGCTGCGCAACCTGCTGGCCAACGCCGATCGCCACACGCCGGCGGGCCGGGCCATCGTGCTCGACGTGGTGCCGGCGGGACCGGATGGGGAGGGCGGCCTGAACATCCGCGTGAGCAACCCCGGCGACGCGATTCCGCACGACGAGGTGCCGCGGCTGTTCGAGAAGTACTTCCGTGGCCGCCAGGCGGCGCGGTCACCGGGCGCTGGCCTCGGCCTGTACCTCGTGCACCAGATCGCCGAGTTGCACCGGGGCCGGGCCCGGCTCGACAGCGCCGGGCAGGACGGTCACGTGCGCTTCAGCCTCGCATTGCCTTGAGAAGGTGCTGCTTCAGCGCAGCATCGACGACATCGCCGAACAACAGTTCAGCATGCGCACCGCCGACTCCACCGAGTCGGCGCTGAAGCGCAGCGTCACGCCGTCGACGCGCTCGAAGCTCGGCCACTGGCAGAACAGGTCGGCCATCATCGGCGACTGGGTGCGCAGCGTGACCACCTGCGGGCCCTGGAAGACCAGCGGGCGTGCGTTGGCACGCGAGGCCAGCCCTTCGATTACGCCGGCGCGGATCGCCTGGCGCGATTGCTCCGGCGAGAGCGACACGCCGCTGTTGAAGCCGGTCGCCTTCTTGGTCTGCACGAAGCTCGCATGCGGAAAGAGCGCCCGGTTCTCGGAGATGAACACGTCGTCGCCGCTGGCCATCACCACCGGCACGCCGTACTCGCCGGCCAGCGCGCCGTAGAGTCCGGCTTCGCCCAGTTCCTGGTTGCCGAGCGAGATGCTCGCGAAGGCGAAACTGTTGATCGTGTGCGCCAGGATGCCCCGGCCCTGCGCGCGCGAGTGGTAGCCCACCATGCACAGCGCGTCCACGCCTTCTTCCACGCCGGCCACCATGCTCAGGTAGCGCGGCTTGCCTTGCACGACACGGGCGCGTGCATCGAGCACATCGGGCGGCATGTTGCGAAAGCCGCCGTGCGAGTCGTTCACCAGCACCTCGGTGGCGCCGGCGTCGAAGGCGCCGGCAATCGCGGCGTTGGCCTCCTGCGCCATCAGCACGCGGGCGCGTTCGTACTCGGGGTTGCCCTGGCGCGCCTGCTCGTGGTGGTAGACGCCCGCAACGCCTTCGATGTCGGTGGAGATCAGGACTTTCATGGACGTGTGTTTCAGGCGAGAGGTGAAAGGGAAGACGCCGGCAGCAGTTCGCCGAGCGCCGCGAGGTGGTTGCCGTCGCGGCCCGTGACCGGCGTGGCGCGCCACAGCGCATGAAGTATGGCCTGCTCGGTGCTGTCGGCCGCGGCCTGGAACAGCCCGTCGAGCCGCGTGTCGTGCAGCATCGCCACGGCCGGCATGGGCCGGTCCGCGTGGTCGGGGATCGTGTAGGCGGTCGAGAAGGCCAGCACGAGGTCGCCGCTGCCGTGGCCATAGACCGAGCCGGTGCGGGCCAGCCCCGCGCCTGCGCGCAGCGCCAGGCGGCGCAGCTGGCGCGCGTCGAGCGGCGCGTCGGTGGCGACGACGATGATGATCGAGCCCTTCTCGGGCTCAGCCGCTTCCTTCGCTGCCTGCAATGCCGCGAGCCGTTCGCCCACCGCGTGCCCGGCCAGCACCAGCTGCGGCTGGCGCCCGTAGTTCGCGAGCACCAGCGTGCCCACCGTATGGGTCGTGCCGTCGGCCATCGCCACGCGGCGCGACGCGCTGCCGATGCCGCCCTTGAGCTGGAAGCTCGACATGCCGCGCCCCGCGCCGACCGAACCCTGTTCGAAATCGACCCCGGCGGCGTCGAGCGCCTGCAGGTAGTCGGCCTCGGTCACGGCCAGCCGCTGGATGTCGTTGAGAAAACCGTCGTTGCACTCGAAGACCAGCGGGTTCACCGTGGGCAGCGCGCGGCCGGTCTCGGGATTGGCCGCCGCGCAGTGGCGGATCTGCGCCGTCGCCACGGTGCCGACCGAGAAGGTGTTGGTCAGCGCGATCGGCGTTTCCAGCACGCCGAGTTCGGCCAGCTGCACCAGCCCCACGCTCTTGCCGAAGCCGTTGAGCACCACGGCCGCGGCCGGCACCTTGTCGCGGAACGGGTCGCCCGCATGCGGGCGGATCACGGTCACGCCGGTCTGCACCGGGCCGTCGGCCAGCGTGCGGTGGCCGACCGTGACGCCCGCGACGTCGGTGATGGCGTCGCGCGTGCCCGCAGGCAGCGTGCCGATGAAGGGCAGGGAGGTCGTCGAGGCCATGAAGAAAGAAAAAGAAGAACGGGCTTACTGGCGGTCGATCTTCGGATCGAGCGCGTCGCGCAGCGCATCGCCCAGCAGGTTGAAGGCCAGCACGGTGAAGAAGATGGCCAGGCTGGGGAACAGCGCCACGTGCGGCGAGGTCACCATGTCGGCGCGCGCTTCGTTGAGCATCGCGCCCCACTCGGGCGTCGGCGGCTGCGCGCCCATGCCCAGGAACGAGAGGCTGGCCGCCGTGATGATCGAGGTGCCCACGCGCATCGAGAAGTACACGACGATCGACGAGATCGTGCCCGGCAGGATGTGCCGCACGATGATGGTCCAGTCGGACGCGCCGATGCTGCGCTCGGCCTCGATGTAGGTCTGCTGCTTGAGCACCAGCGTGTTGCCGCGCACCAGGCGCGCAAATGCCGGCACGCTGAACACCGACACCGCCACCACCACGTTGGTCATGCTGCTGCCCAGGATGGCCACCACGCCCAGCGCCAGCAAAATGCCGGGGAAGGCGAACAGCACGTCCGAGATGCGCATCACGATGCGGTCCCACCAGCCTTCGTAGTAGCCCGCCAGCAGGCCGAAGGCCGTGCCGATGATGCCGCCCACCAGCACCGACAAAAAGCCGGCCGCCAGCGAGATGCGCGTGCCCGCCAGGATGCGGCTGAAGATGTCGCGGCCCAGCGGATCGACGCCGAACCAGTGCGTGGCCGAGGGCCCGCTGTTCAGCATGTCGTAGTCGAAGAAGTTCTCGGGATCGAAGGGCACGATCCACGGTGCGAACACCGCGATCACCACCAGCAGCAGCACGAACACCGCTGCGACGATGCCGACGGGCTGCTTCTTGAAACGGCGCCAGCATTCGCCCCAGGGCGTGCGGACCTTGCCGGCGGTCAGCGCAACGGCAACGGGGGACAGTGGAACGATGGATTCGGCAGACACGCCGGTAGCTTGCGTCATGGCTGCATGCTCACTTGTAGCGGATGGTCGGGTTGATGTAGCCATAGAGCACATCGACCACGAGGTTGATCAGGATGAATTCGAGCGAGAACAGCAGCACCAGTGTCTGGATCACGGGGTAGTCGCGCATCTGCACGGCATCGACCAGCAGGCGGCCCAGGCCGGGCCAGTTGAACACCGCCTCCACAAGGATGGAGCCGCCCAGCAGGAAGCCGAACTGCAGGCCCATCATCGTGACCACCGGGATCAGCGCGTTGCGCAGCGTGTGCTTGAACACCACGCTGGTTTCATGCACGCCCTTGGCGCGCGCGGTGCGCACGAAGTCTTCCTGGATCACCTCGACGAAGGAAGCGCGCGTGAAGCGCGCCATCACGGCGGCCACGGCCGCGCCCAGCGTGATCGAGGGCAGGATGTAGTGCTGCCAGGTCGCGGCGCCCACCGTGGGCAGCCAGCCGAGCTGCACCGAGAAGATCTGCATCAGCAGCATGCCCAATGCAAATGCGGGGAATGAGATGCCCGACACCGCCAGCGTCATGCCGATGCGGTCGGGCCATTTGTTGCGGTACACCGCCGACACGATGCCGATCCCCATGCCGAAAATCACCGCCCACACCATGCTGGTGATGGTCAGCATCACCGTCGGGAAGAAGCGCTCGGCAATCTCCGTCGACACCGGCCGCCGCGTGCGGATCGAGGTACCGAAGTCGCCTTGCACCATGTGGGTGAAGAAGCTCACGAACTGCTGCGGCAGCGGCTTGTCCAGCCCGAGCTCCGCGCGCACCATGGCCACGGTCTGCTCGTCGGCATCCTGGCCGGCGGCAAGGCGCGCCGGGTCGCCGGGAAGCATGTGGACGAACAGGAACACCAGCACTGCCACGATGAGCAGCGTGGGGATCAGGCCCAACAGTCGTTTGAGGAAGTAGTTCAGCATGGGATACGGTTGTCGCGAACGGGCGATGGCACGGTGCCAGCGCCCGCCGGACAGTCAGTCAGGGAAACGAAGGAGCCGCGATCAGTTCGACACCGACATGGCATCGATGTTGATGTTCGCGTCGGGCATCACGAACACACCCGACAGGCGCTTGGCGTGCGCCGACAGGTTCTGCTCGGTGACCAGCGGCACGCGCGGCAGGTCCTTGCGGATCTCTTCCTGCGCGGTCTTGTACAGCGCGGCCTTTTCCTTGTCGTCCACGGTCACGAGCGCCTTGGCGATCGCGGCGTCGACCACGTCGCTCTTGTAGAACGACATGTTGTTGAGCTTGGGCGCCCACGACTCGGAAGCGAACAGCGGACGCAGGCCCCAGTCGGCTTCACCGGTCGACGACGACCAGCCCGTGTAGTACATGCGGACCTTGGCCGTCTTCGGATCGGGCCAGGCATCGACCTGCTCGGTGCGCTGGCCCACTTCGAGCGCCTGCACCTGCAGCTTGATGCCCACCTGTGCGAGCTGCTGCTGCACGAACTGGATCGTCTTCTGGCTGGTCGTGTTGTTGTAGGCGCTCCACAGCACCGACTCGAAGCCGTTCGGGTAGCCGGCCTCGGCCAGCAGGGCCTTGGCCTTCTTCACGTCGTAGGGAATGGGCGCCATCTTCTCGGCGAACTTTACGCCCTGGGGCATCACGCCTTGCGCGGGGAAGGCGTAGCCGCCGAAGGCCACCTTCGACAGCGCTTCCTTGTTGATGGCGTAGCCGATGGCTTCGCGCACCTTCGGGTTGTCATACGGCTTTTGCAGCATGTTGAAGGCCAGGAAGCGCGTGATGATCGAGGGCGATGCCACCACTTCGAGCTTGTCGCTCTTCTTCAGCAGCTCGGCTTGCTCGTAGGGAATGGGGAAGGCAAAGTCGGCTTCGCCAGTCTGCAGCATTGCGGCGCGCGTGTTGTTCTCGAGCACCGGCTTCCATTGCAGGTTGTCGACCTTCGGGTAGCCCTTCTTCCAGTAGCCGTCGAACTTCTTGGCCTTGACGGCGTCGGTCTGCTTCCACTCGACGAACTCGAAGGGGCCGGTGCCCACGGGGTGGAAGGCGATGTCCTTGTTGCCCCACTTCTTCAGCGCGGTGGGCGAGATCATGGCGGCCGAGGCGTGGGCCAGCGAGTTGATAAAGGGGCCGAAGGGCTCCTTCAGCGTGATGCGCACGGTGGTCGGGTTCACTGCCTCGACCTTGCCCACGCGGTTGAACTGGTTGTAGCGCAGCAGCTTGTTGTCCTGGTTCAGCACGCGGTCGAGCGTGACCTTCACGGCTTCGGCGTTGAAGTCGGTGCCGTCGTGGAACTTGACGCCGCTGCGCAGCTTGATGGTGTAGACCAGGCCGTCCTTGGACACGTCGTAGCTCTCGGCGAGCACGTTCTGCACCTTCAGGTCCTTGTCGAACTGGAACAGGCCTTCATAGAAGGTCTTGGTCACGGCCGTGGTGATGGTCGTGTTGGTGTTGTACGGGTCCAGCGTTTCCGGCTGGTAGCCGATGGCCAGCACCACGTCTTTGGCAGCCAGTGCCGAGCCCGAGGCGGCGAGCGCGGCCAGGCCCAGCAATGCGGATGCCCAGCGCAGGGAGGAAGAAGATTGCTTCATGGAAGAACTCCAGTCGGTTCGTGGAAAAAATGCAGGGGGCCTGCGGGTGAAAAAACGGTTCGGAATCAGAAGGCGCCGCCAATGGCATGCCGTGCCACGAAGTGGCCGGGCGCGACCTGCACCAGCGGCGGCACGTCGGGCTCGTCGCCCACGGCGCGGATCGGGCTGGGGATCTCGCCTTCGAGCAGCGCGCGCGGCTTGTGGCGGCGCGACGGGTCGGCCACCGGCACGGCCGCCATCAGCTTGCGCGTGTAGGGGTGCTGCGGCGCTTCGAACACGGCGCGGCGCGGGCCGATCTCGACGATCTGGCCCAGGTACATCACGGCCACGCGGTGGCTGATGCGCTCGACCACGGCCATGTCGTGCGAGATGAACAGGAACGCCACGCCCAGCTCGCGCTGCAGGTCGAGCATGAGGTTGACGATCTGCGCCTGAATGGACACGTCGAGCGCCGACACCGACTCGTCGGCCACCACCACCTTCGGGTTCAGCGCGAGCGCACGGGCGATCGCGATGCGCTGGCGCTGGCCGCCCGAGAACTCGTGCGGATAGCGCTGCGCCACCTCGGGCGGCAGGCCGACCTTCTGCAGCAGCCAGTCGACGCGCTGCTGCGCCTCGGCGCCCTTGGCGATGCCGTGGATGAGTAGCGGCTCCATGATCGAGAAGCCCACCGTCACGCGCGGATCGAGCGAGGCGAAGGGGTCCTGGAAGATGAACTGGATGTTGCGGCGCAGTGCCTGCAGCTCGCGCGTGGGCAGCTCGCGGATGTTCTTGCCGCCGAACTCGATCGCGCCACTCTGGCTCTCGACCAGGCGCAGCAGCGAGCGGCCCGTGGTCGACTTGCCGCAACCCGATTCGCCCACCAGTGCCAGCGTTTCGCCGGGGTACAGGTCGAAGCTGATCTTTTCCACCGCATGCACGCGGCGCTTCACGCGGCCGAAGATGCCACTGCGCACGTCGAAGCGCGTCACGAGGTCGCGCACGCGCAGGATCGGGCCGGCGTCTTGGCGCACGGTGGTCTGCGGCGTGGTGTAGGTGCAGGGCACGGTCTCGGTGCTGTCTTCGGTGCCGGACTCGGTACGAAGGAGCTCGAACTTGGCCGGCAGGTCGGTGCCCTGCATCGCGCCGAGCTTGGGTACGGCCGACAGCAGCGCCCGGGTGTAGGGGTGCTGCGGCGCCGCGAACACGGTGTCGGAGCTGCCGGCTTCGACCTTGTCGCCGCGGTACATCACGAGCACGCGGTCGGCGATTTCGGCCACCACGCCCATGTCGTGCGTGATGAAGAGCACGCCCATGCGCATCTCTTTCTGCAGCTCGCGGATGAGCTGGAGGATCTGCGCCTGGATCGTCACGTCGAGCGCGGTGGTGGGCTCGTCGGCAATCAGCAGCTGTGGCTTGCACGACAGCGCCATCGCGATCATCACGCGCTGGCGCATGCCGCCCGAGAGCTGATGCGGAAAGCGGTCGAGCACGTTGCGCGCTTCGGGGATGCGCACGAGTTCGAGCATGCGCAGCGCCTCGGCGCGCGCCGCCGCATTGCTCTTGCCCTGGTGGATGCGGATGGCCTCGGCGATCTGGTCGCCGGCGGTGAACACCGGGTTCAGCGAGGTCATCGGCTCCTGGAAGATCATCGCGATGTCCGCACCGCGGATGCCGCGCATCGTGCTGTCGCGTGCCTGCGCCAGGTCGAGCACCTCGCCGTTGCGGCGGCGGAAGGCCATGCTGCCGCCGAGGATGCGGCCACCGCCGTGCTCCACCAGCCGCATCAGCGCGAGCGAGGTGACCGACTTGCCCGACCCCGATTCACCCACCACTGCGAGCGTTTCGCCGTGGTCGACGTGGAAGGACAGCTCCTTGACGGCATCGACCGTGCGCTCGGAGGTCGAGAAACGCACGGTGAGGTCGTCGACGGCGAGGACGCGGCCGTCGGGCAGGTTCAGGGCAGGGGAGGACATGGCGGATGCGGGAGAAAAAGAGGGCGGGCGTCAGGCGAAGATGGCGGTGACCGGGGCTTCATCGCCGCGCGCATGGCCGCGATACATGCCTTCGGTGTTGAAGGCCAGGCTCAGGTTGCCGTGGCGGTCGACGGCGATCAGGCCGCCGGTGCCGCCGATGGCGGGCAGCGACTCGTGCACCACGGCGTGCGTGGCCGCTTCGAGCGTGGCGCCGCCGTAGGCCATGCGCGCGCAGATGTCGTAGGCGGCTGCGACGCGGATGAACATTTCGCCGCTGCCGGTGCACGAGATGGCAGCGGTGCGGTCGTCGGCGTAGGTGCCGGAGCCGATGAGCGGCGTGTCGCCGACGCGGCCCACGCGCTTGTTGGTCATGCCGCCGGTCGAGGTGGCGGCGGCCAGGTGGCCGTGGATGTCGAGCGCCACGGCGCCGACGGTGCCGAACTTCTTGTCTTCGTCCAGCGGCGGCTTGGTCATGGCGGCGCCTTCGTGGTCGGTGACCACGCGGCCGGTGTCGCGCACGCGGTACAGCTGCTGGCGGCGCGCGTCGGTCGAGAAGAAGAAGGGCTCGACCATCTCCAGCCCGCGGTCGCGCGCAAAGGCCTCGGCGCCCGCGCCGGCCAGCAGCACGTGGGCGCCGTCCTCGAGCACGGCGCGCGCGGCGCGCACCGGGCGGCGCACGTGGCTCACGCCGGCGATGGCGCCGGCGGCGAGCGTGGTGCCGTCCATCACGGCGGCGTCGAGCTCGTGCGTTTCTTCGTGCGTGAACACCGCGCCGTAGCCGGCATTGAAGAGCGGGCAGTCTTCGAGCATCTCGACCGCCAGGCAGGTGGCGTCGAGCGCGGACATGCCCTTGAGCAATGCGGCCTGCGCGGCGCGCACGATGGCCTGCAGCGCGTCGTGGTAGGCCTGCGCCTGCTCGGGGTTGGTCGTCGAGGCGCTGATGGTGCCGGCGCCGCCGTGGATGGCGATGACGGGCGTGACGTTCTTCATCGGGAAGCTTTCTTCTTTTTCTTGCCGGCGTCGGAAGCGACGGCGGCGGGGAGGGAGGGCATGGAGACTTCGCCGCGCGCATGGCCCTGGCCCAGCCCGCCGTGCAGCCACGGGCGCACCGCCTGCAGGATGCGGCCGGCCGACTGCGCCGCGCCGGGCGCGCGCAGGGCGACGGCGCTGGTCAGTGCCTCGATCAGCGCGAGCACGCTGGTCTCGCAGTTGGGGCGGTAGCTGGTTTCGGTCTGGCCGTACAGCACCACGTCGGCCAGCGGTGCGATGGGCGAGCTGGGCCGGTCGGTCAGCGCGAGCACCGCGCAGCCTTGGCCGCGCGCGATCTGCGCGAGTGCCACCGTGTCGGTGAGGTAGCGCGGAAAGGTGAGGCCGATGAACAGGTCCTGCGGCCCCGCATGCATCAGCGTGCGCGCCGAGTGCGTGACGCCGCTCACGCTGGAGAGCATGCGCACGTCGCTGCAGGAACCATCGAGCCCGTGCTGCAACAGCCCCGCGAGCCAGGCGCTGGCGCCGAAGCCGCCGATGTAGATCGAGCGGGCCTTCAGGATGCGCTGCACCGCGGCCTCGCAGGCGGCGTAGTCCAGCGACTGGCGCGTGGCTTCGATGTTGCGGCGGCTCTCGTCGAGCGCGGTGGCGAACACCTCGGCCACCGTGGTCGGGTGCTCCAGGTTGCCGCGCAGCCGCTCGACCGGCGCCACCAGCGGCTCGAAGCCGCGCACGAGCTCGGCGCGGAAGGCGGCGTAGCCGTCGAAGTCCAGCGCGCGCGCAAAACGGTTGGCCGTGGCCACCGACACGCCGGCCGCGGCGGCAAGCTCGTCGATGGGCAGCGTCGCGACCTGCAGCGGATGCCCGAGCACGAAGTCGGCCACCTGCCGGTGCGAACGCGTCAGCCGCGGCAGCGCCTGCGCAATGCGCTGGGCCACGGTGGTGCCTGGGGTGTCGACGTTGGTGCTCATGGGGCGGGCGATGCACCGGGAAGGGTGCGAGTGATGTAAATCAGTTTACAAATATATGTCAGTTATGAAAATTTTCTGTCATTCCCGAGCGATATCGCAAGTAGCGGGCCAGCCGCGAGGGGCTTTGGCAAGGGGCGGAAGGGGCGTGTTTCCCTTGTGGGGCGCCGTGTTCGGGGCCGTCGGGGCGCGGTCTTCAGGGATTTCCCTGATGCTGTCGTTTCATCCCCACGGGCGGGGGATCGGGGGCTTTGGAAACGAACGAATTAACTGCGATGGCCGGGTTGCATGGCCACATTGACGGCCTTCAGGCCAGCCCTGAGTATCCCGAGCGGTGCGATTGGCACCGGGGAACGAGGAACCAAAAAATGAGACAGGAATGGCTTCGCCGCGCGTGCGCGGTGATGGGCGGCTTTGTGCTGATGGCGGCCCTGTCCGCCTGCGGCGGGGGTGGGGGCGGAGGAGGTGGCGGGGGCGGTGTGCCGTTGATCCTGCCGCCGACGGGCACGGCACCGGTGCAGCCGGCGCCGTCGGCCAATGGCCGGGTGGTGTCGGACACCGTGACGTCGAGCGTCAACAACGTGCGCTACCCGATCGAGGTCTTCATTCCGGCCGCCTACGACAGCAGCAGCGACACCGTGCCGATCATCTACGCCTTCGACGGCGACGCGACCAACGGCCTGCCCGACACGCGCTTCACCAACCTCAAGAACGTGCTGCTCAAGCGCGGCACCAAGGCCATCCTCGTGGGCATCGGCTACACCGCGCGCCGGCAGGAGGACTACAACTTTCCGGGCGCCAACGCGTACCACACCTTCCTCACGAAGGACCTGGTGCCGTTCATCGAATCGAAGTACCGCGCCGACCCGAAGAAACGCATGCTCACGGGCCTGTCGACCAGCGGCAACCTTGCGGCCACGGCGTTGTTCCTGGAGGCGCCCGACAACCTCGTGTTCTCGTACTTCATTTCCATCGAGGCCGCCTTCTGGCAGCAGGAGGCCGAGAACAACGCGCTCGAAAAGAAGATGTTCGACGCGCTCGCGGGCCGGCCGCTGCCCGTGACGCTGATCCTGGCGCACTGCGCCAGCGGCTGCAACGAAGTGCCGGTGAAGGCGATGTACAAGCGGATGTCCGAGCGGGGCTACACGGGGCTGCAGCTCATCGACACGGAGTTCAATTCCACGCACGTGGGCACGGACGTGCTCGCGTTCGACGACGCGATCGTGCGGATCTTCAAGTAAGGCCTTGCGGCGAACCGGGCAACCCGGTTCGCGCCACATGCTCAGTTGGCGGAAGGACTCGGCGGGTAACCGGCTTCCGTCAACGCCGCCACCAGCGAGGGGCGGTCTTCGGTGGTGTCGATGCGCACCGTTCTTTGCTTCACGTCCACTTCGAGCCTGGCCTGCGGGTCCAGGTCCTTGATGGCGCGGGTGATGCGGCCGGCGCAACTGCCGCAGGTCATCGACTGGATTTCAAACGCTTGCATGGGGTGAGTCCTTTCAAAAGAGTGACTCGCAGTGTCAAGCTTGGCATCGTGTGAAGGTCAAGCGCGTCGAACGCCTGACCCCTGGCGTGCCAAGGTCATGCGCCGTTTGCGTTTGACTCTCTCATGGTGTGAAGGTTGAGACTTCGCGCTTTGGCTCGAAGGAGAACCCCCATGGAACATCCCACGGCGCCGGCTGCTGCTGCGGCGCGCTTGTCCCTTGTCGATGTCGTTGCGCGCTCCGGTGCATCCGCGCAACTGCTGAGCGATTGCGAATCGCTCGGGCTGCTCGACGACACGGCGCACGGCGGCCGTTATGACGAGCGCGCTGTGTCGACACTGCGCTTCGTGCGACGCGCACACACGCTGGGTTTCGACACGCCGGAAGTCGTGGAACTGCACGCCCTGTGGCAAGACGGTCGTCGTGCAAGCTTCGACGTGAAGCGCGTCGCACTCGAACGCGCCGACGACCTGGCCCAGCGCATCGAAGAGCTTGCGCACATGAAGCGCCTGCTGGAGCGCCTGGCGCATTGCTGCGAAGGTGACGGGCGCCCGGAATGCCCGATCCTCGATGAACTGGCCGGGCTCAAGGGATTCGCCGGCTGCGAAGCGCGGCGAGCCTGAAACCCATCCTCAACCTGGAATGTTCGGCTCGACCAGCTGCGCCAGTGCAATCAGCGATTCCTGCCAGCCCAGGTAGCACATCTCGACGGGAATCACGTCGGGGATGCCTTCCTGCACGACGGACATGTCCGTGCCGCACGAGACCGCGGTCAGGACCACCGTGGTCTTCATCGTGCCCGGCAGGTGGGGATCGTCGAAGCTCGCGTCGTAGGCAATGCGCTGGCCGGGCACGAGTTCCAGGTATTTGCCGCCGAACGAATGGCCGTGGCCGGTGCCGAAGTTGGTGAAGGACATGCGCCACGCGCCGCCCACCACCGGCTCCATGGTGTGGACCTTGCCGGTGAAGCCGAAGGGCGGCAGCCAGCGCTCGAAGGCGCCGGGCTCCACGAAGGCTCGGTAGAGCTTGTCGGGGGTGGTGCGCAGCACGCGGTGCAGGCGGACGGTGTTGGTGGCCATGGTTGCTTTCTCCTGATGAAGTACAGAGGACGACCCTCTGTGATGACGTCGGATGAGCCCGCTGCGATTCGACAGGTGCAGGATCAGGAAAAACCCTGAGCCCACACCCCGCGCCTCAATCGATGAACCGCGCGACGATGTCCTGGAACGACGGCAGGTCCATCTGCGTGTGGCCGCCTTCGTAGCCCTTCAGGCTCAGCTGCAGCCCCTTGTAGTTGCGCGCGGCGATCTGGTCGCGCAGCGCGGTGATCTCCGGGCCGCCGACGTTGCTGATGGCATAGCCCAGCAGCAAAGTCACGGGAATGTCGCGCGTGCCGCTGTTGGCGTACATCTGGCTTTCGAGCGGATCGAGCTGGCCGCGCGCGCCGGCGGCGGGCGGGTCGGATGCGAAGAAATGCTGGAAGGCGAACGTGCCCGCCGCGCCTTCGGTGAAGAAGGCGATGACCGTGAAGACGCCGCCGTTCGACAGGCCCGAGAGCATGCGCCTGGCCGGGTTGGCCCGGTAGTTCGATTCGACATGCGGCACCAGCTGGGCGGTGAGGAACTCGTGGTACGCCTTGGCGCCCGGCATCAGGTAGTCGGTGTTGCGGCGCGAGGTGCCGCCGATGCCGACCACGATGGCTTTCTTGCCGGCCTTCTCGAGGATGTCGGTGAAGTTCTGGAAGCGCGTCACGCTCTGGTTGTAGACCGCGTCGCCGTCGGTGATGTAGACCGTGGGGTAGGTCGCGGTGGCGCCGTCGTAGCCGGCCGGCAGGTAGACCTGGATCGGGTAGGTCGCGTCCGTGGCGGTCGACTTCATCGAACTGCTGACCACCCGCCCGCGCCCGGTGTCCGCGGGCGGCGGCGTCGGCGTGCCGCCGACCGGTGGCAACGGCAGCATCGCCACACCGCCTCCGCCGCCCCCACCACCCCCTCCGCCGCCGCAACCTGACAACCCCAGCAGCAGGGCGCAGCCTGCTGTGAACATGAGCCGGCGAAGAATCCCTCTTGTCTGCATGTGGTGTTCCTTGTTGGTGAGAACCGCGGTGGCGGAAGCCGGGGCGATCTTAGGGGGTATGGGGTGCCGCCGTCTTCTGCATGAACACACTCAACGGATCGTCCGGGTAGTCGCCGAAGCGCTCGCGCCGCGCATACCCCGCACGCGCATAGAAGGCCAACGCCTCGGGCTGGCTCACGCCCGTCTCCAGCCGGAACATCGCGCATCCGCGCGCCGCCGCCTCGGCTTCGAGAAAGCCCAGCACCTTCGCCGCGACGCCTTGCCCGCGGTTCTGCGGGCGCACGTACATGCGCTTGAGTTCGCCGTAGCCGGGGTTCATGACGACAGCGCCGCAGCCGATGGCCGTGCCGGCCGCGTCGCGCGCGACGGCGAACAGCACATGGGCTGCCGACAGCGCGGCAATGTCGATGCCGTAGTGGCTCTCGGGCGGGTACAGCGGCTTCTGGTACGCATCGAGGTCGTCGATGAGCTGGATGACGTCGGGCTGGTTCGGGTTTTCGATCGAGATCTGCATCGTTCGATCGTAGCGAGCCGAAGCGCCGCAAAGCCCGACGCGCGACGGGGTTCTGCGCGGCGGCCAACAATGGCCGCGTCATTCATCTTGTTCGTCAGTTCATTGATTGAAGGAGTAGAACTTTGGAATACCGTCATCTGGGCAAATCAGGCCTCAAGGTCCCCGTGTTGAGCTTCGGCACCGGCACCTTCGGCGGCAAGGGCGAGTTTTTCAGCGCATGGGGCAGCACCGACGTGGCCGAGGCGCGCACGCTGATCGACATCTGCATGGACGCCGGCGTGAACATGTTCGACAGCGCCGACATCTACTCGGGCGGCGCCGCCGAATCGGTGCTGGGCGAGGCGATCAAGGGCCGCCCGCGCGACCGGCTGCTGATCTCGACCAAGGCCACCTTCCGCAGTGGCGAGGGGCCGAACGACGTGGGCTCGTCGCGCCACCACCTCGTGCAGGCGGTCGATGCCTCGCTGAAACGGCTGGGCACCGACTACATCGACCTGTTCCAGCTGCACGGCTTCGACGCCAGCACGCCGGTCGAAGAAACGCTGTCCACGCTCGACGACCTCGTGCGCGCGGGCAAGCTGCGCTATGTGGGCGCGTCGAACTTCTCGGGCTGGCACCTGATGAAGTCTTTGGCGGTGTCGGAGCAGCGCGGCTATGCGCGCTACGTGGCGCACCAGGCCTACTACTCGCTGGTCGGGCGCGAGTACGAGTGGGAGCTGATGCCGCTGGCGCAAGACCAGGGCGTGGGCGCGGTGGTCTGGAGCCCGCTGGGCTGGGGCCGGCTCACGGGCAAGATCCGCCGCGGCCAGCCGTTGCCGGCCAACAGCCGCCTGCACGTGACGGCGGACATGGGCCCGCCCGTGCCCGACGAGCTGCTGTACCGCGTGGTCGAGGCACTCGAAAAAGTCGGCGCCGAGGTCGGCAAGACGGTGCCGCAGGTCGCGCTCAACTGGCTGCTGCAACGCCCGACGGTGTCGAGCGTGGTGGTCGGCGCGCGCGACGAGGCGCAGCTGCGCCAGAACCTCGGCGCGGTGGGCTGGAACCTCACGCCGGCGCAGGTGGCCGAGCTCGACGCGGCCAGCGCGACCACGCGCACCTACCCGTACTGGCACCAGCAGGGCTTCAAGGAGCGCAACCCGAACCCCGTCTGACCGGGTTCAGTCGGGTGTCAGCCCCAGCACCCACTGCTTGAACTGCTCCAGCGCCCCGGAGGCCGGCCGGCCTTCGGGGTACGCGAAGTAGTAGCCCTGGTGCACGTCCAGGTGCCGGTCCACCGGAATCACGAGTTCGCCGGTGCGCAGCTCCTGCTCGACCAGGATGCGCGGCGCCAGCCCCACGCCCATGCCCGCCGCCGCGGCGGCCACGACCATGGTGAACAGCTCGTAGCGCGGCCCGCGCGAGGCGTGCACCGTGTACTCCCATTCCTGCTGCGCGTACCAGTCGCGCCAGGCGTGGGCGCGCGTGCTCAGGTGCACATGGCGGCAGCGCTCGAAGCCGGCTTCGTCCCACCGGGCCTGCGCGTCGCGGAACGCGGGGCTGCAGATGGGCACCATCTCGCCTTCGGAAAAGATCAGCCCGCCGCGCGTGTTCGGCCAGAACTGGTCGCCGAAATAGATCGCCGCGTCGTAGGCGTTTTCCTGGAACGAGAAGGGCTGCGAGCGCGCCGACAGGTTCACCGTGATGTTCGGGTGCAGCCGGCTGAAATCGGGCAACCGCGGAATGAGCCATTGCGTGGCAAAGGTCGGCACCACGGCCAGTTCGAGCACGAAGCCCATCTCGTGGCCGGCGCTGATCTCCAGCGTGTCGCGGCGGATCTGGTCGAGGTGGCGGCGGATGCGCGCGGCGTACTCGCGGCCCACGTCGGTGAGCGTGAGCCGCTTGCGCACGCGCGAGAACAGCGGCACGCCCAGGCGCTGTTCCAGCATCGCCACCTGGCGCCCGACCGCGCTTTGCGTGAGCGCCAGCTCGGTCGCCGCGCGGGTGAAGCTCCCCAGGCGCGCCGAGGCCTCGAAGGCCTGCAGCGCGCCGAGGTTGGGAATGTCTTTTCTCATCGCGCTATTCTGGCGGGAGCTTGCGCGGCCCGGGCAACGGCCCGGGCCCGCACATCGAAGACACGGAAAGGCATCACATGCGGCGTGTGGCGATCATCGGCGGCGGGGCCATCGGCTCGGCCATCGCGTACTTCCTGGGCGCCGACCCCAAAGGCGAGGCCTTCGACATCACGGTGGTGGAGCGCGACTTCTCGTACCGGCAGGCCTCGTCGGCACTGTCGGCCAGCTCGATCCGGCAGCAGTTTTCCACCGCCATCAACATCGAGATGTCGCTCTATGGCATCGAGTTTTTCCGCACGCTGGGCGAGACCCTGCGTGTGGGCGATGACGACGTGCCCGATATCGGCCTGGTCGAGCCCGGCTACCTGTACCTGGCCTCGCCGGCAGGCGTCGACGTGCTGCGCGAGAACCACGCGATGCAGAAGGCGCATGCGGTGGACGTGGCGCTCTTGACGCCCGAGGAATTGAAGGCGCGCTTCCCGTGGCTCTCGACCGAGGGCATCGCACTCGCATCGCTCGGCCTCTCGGGCGAGGGCTGGTACGACGGCTACAGCCTGCTGCAGGCCTTTCGCAAGAAGGCGGTGTCGCAAGGCGTGCGCTATGTGCAGGCGCAGGCGACGGGCCTGCAGCGCGAGGGCCGCCGCGTCACCGGCGTGCAGCTCGACGGCGGCGACACGCTGCATGCGGACATCGTCGTCAACGCGGCGGGCGCGTGGGCGGCGCCGGTTGCGCAGTGGGCCGGCATCGCGCTGCCCGTGCACGGGCGACGCCGCAGCGTGTTCAGCTTTTCATGCCCGAGCGCCTTGCCGGGCTGCCCGCTGGTCATCGATACCTCGGGCATCTGGCTGCGGCCCGAAGGGCGCCTGTTCATCTGCGGCTTTGCGCCGCCCGAAGACCGGGACCCCGACGATGCACCGCTCGAAGTCGATCACGAGGCCTTCGAAAGCTTCATCTGGCCGGCGCTGGCCGAACGCATCCCGGCCTTCGAAGCCGTCCGAATGACCGGCGCCTGGGCCGGCTACTACGAGATGAACGTGTTCGACCACAACGCGATCCTCGGCCTGCACCCGGACTGCGACAACCTCTACTTCGCGAACGGCTTCTCGGGCCACGGGCTGCAGCAGTGCCCGGCGGCGGGGCGCGGCATCGCGGAGCTGATCCGCTTCGGCGGCTACCGCAGCCTCGACCTGTCGCCGCTGTCGTTCGCGCGCATCCTCGAGAACCGGCCGCTGCGCGAGAAAAACATCATCTAGGGGTGCTGCTCCGCCGGCTTGATGTCCCCCACGGGCGACAGCAATGCCGGGTCGAAGGCGGCGAGCGCGCGGCCTTCCTTCAGGCGTCGCGGCCAGTCGGGGTTCGACAGCGCGCCGCGTCCCAGCGCCACGAAGTCGGCACCGTCCGCGAGCGCCGCTTCGGCGCGCCCCGGATCGTGCAGGCTGCCGTTGGCAACGATCGCAATCCCCGGCGCGTGGCGGCGCGCGAGCTGCAGCAGGCTCGGTCCCGCATCGCCGAAGGCCGGTCGCCAGGCTTCGAACTCGGTGACGTGCAGGTAGTCGATGCCGCTGTGTGCCAGCGCTCCGAACACCGTCGCCGCACCGGCTTCGGCTTCCGGCCACTTGTGGCCGAAGTCGTTGACCTTGCCTTGCGAGATGCGCACGCCGACCGGTGCCGACGCGCCCAGCATCTGCCGCACGGCACGCACCACCTCGACCGTGAGCTGCACGCGCTGCGCGAGGGCGCCGCCCCAGCGGTCGGTGCGCGTGTTGGTGTGGCCGGTCAGGAACTGGTCGAGCAGGTAGCCGTTCGCGCCGTGGATCTCCACGCCGTCGAAGCCCGCCACTTCCATCGCCAGCAGCGCGGCCCGGGCGAAGCCGCGAATCGCCTCGGCGATGTCGGCATCGGTCATCGCGCGGGGCACCGGGTACTCGCCTTCGCCGCGGTAGGCCGTCATCTGCGTGCCCAGCGGGCGAACGGCCGACGGCCCCGCCGTGCGGTCGCGAAAGCGGTTGAACTGCGACAGCGCGCCCGCATGCATGAGCTGCGCGATGGCGCGCCCGCCCGCGCCCTGGATCGCCTTCACCACCGGGCGCCACGCGCGGGCCTGTTCGCCATCGATCAAGCCGGGCTGGCGGGCATAGCCTTGCGCGTACGCCGTGTCGGTGTAGATGCCTTCGGTGATGACGAGCCCGAAGCCGCCCCGCGCAAAGCGCTCGTAGTAGCGGGCCATGGTGCCGTTGGCGTGGCCCTCGGGCGAGGCGCTGACGCGCGTCATCGGCGCCACGGCCAGCCGGTTGGGCAGCTGCAGGCCGTGCAGCGTCGCCGGCGCGAGCAGCGGCGTGCTCATCGGGCGTCTCCGGGCGCGACGGCGATGGCCTCGATCTCGATCATCGCGTCGGGCGAGTACAGGCCCGAGACCTCCACGATGGTGTCGGCCGGGTAGGGCGCCGAGAACCACTGACGGCGCAACTCGACGATCTTCGGAAAGTTCGCCATGGAGGTCAGGAAGATCGTCACCTTGACCACATTGCCCAGGCCCGTGCCGGCGGCCCGCAGCACGCGGTCGAGGTTCTTGAAGGCCTGCTCGGCCTGGCGGTCGAAGTCGCCCTTGCCGACGATCTCGCCGTCGTCGCCGATCGCGGCCTGGCCGGAGACGAAAACGAGGTTGCCGAGCTGGATGGCCTGGGACAGCAGGAAGGGCGCGTAGGGGTCGGGTTGCGTGTGGATCTGCTTGGGTTGGAGTTGCATGACAGGTGCCTTTGATGGTGAATTTCAGATCAGCCGTGGAAGTGGTTTCTTCCCGCGACCCCTGAAATTTAGGGACGAAGAGGGTGCCCGACAAAGGCTGATTTTTCAGCCGATGGATGAGTTGAGCTAATCTGTCCGCATGCGAAGACTTCCTCCCCTGGGCGCATTGCGCGTGTTCGAGGCCGCGGCTCGCCGGCTGAGCTTCAAGGCGGCTGCCGACGAGCTGCACGTCACGCCCACCGCCATCAGCCACCAGATCAAGCAGCTCGAGGAAACGCTCGAGGTGCGGCTGTTCGAACGCGGCACGCGGCAGGTGCACCTGACGGCCGCCGGGCACCAGCTGTTCCCCGCGCTGCGCGACGGCTTCGACAGCTTCGAGCGCGCCGTCGACGGCGTGCGCCGCCTGAAGGGCACGCGCATCGCCACGCTGTCGTCCACCGTCGGTTTCATGGCCCGGCGGCTGGCGCCGCGCGCGGGCACCTTCCGCGACCTGCACCCCGAATGGACGCTGCGGCTGGACGCCACCAACCAGGTCGTCGACCTCGACACCGAGGCCGACGCGGCGATCCGCTACGGCAACGGCCGCTACGCCGACCTGGTCGTCGAGCCGCTGTTCCAGGACCACTACGCGCCGGTCTGCAGCCCCGCGCTGGCGGTCGCGGCCAAGAAAGACCTGCGCGCCGTCTCGCTGATCCATTTCGAATGGGGCCGCGCGGGGCGCGACGAAACGCTGGCGCCCGTGTGGCGCACCTGGCTCGCGCGCGCGGGCCGCACCGATGTCGATGCGCAGGCCGGCCTGTCGTTCACCGAAGAGATCCACGCGGTGCAGGCCACGGTCGCGGGGCAGGGCGTCGGCCTGCTGAGCCTGGCGCTGGTGGCCGACGAGCTGGCGTCGGGCCTGCTGGTGCAGCCCTTCGCGTTGTCGGTGGAGAGCTACCGCTACGACCTGGTCTACAGCCCGCGCGCCGCCAGCCGGCCCGCGACGGTGGTGTTGCGCGACTGGGTACACCGCGAGTTCGGCGCTGGCGAAAAGAAGGCATAGTGGCAGGCATGACTGCCCAGACCCTGTACGCGCAAAAGCGCGTTTCCGCCGCCGATGCCGTGCGCCAGGTGCGCAACGGCGACATGATCATCGTGCCCACCGGCGTCGGCGAGCCGCCCTCGCTGCTCACCGCCTTGTCGGAGCAGCGCCGCGACTTCCGCGACGTGAAGGTGGCGCAGATCCTGGCGATGCGCAAGTACGCCTACATCGACCCCGAGACGGTCGAGCACGTGCGCCACGTCGCGCTGTTCTTCGGCGGCGCCACGCGCGCGGGCGGGCAGGCCGGCTGGATCGACTTCATTCCCAACTACTTCTCCGAGATCCCGGCGCAGATCGAGCGCGGGCAGATCGCGGCCGACGTGGTGTTCAGCATGGCCTCGCCGATGGACGCGCATGGCTACTTCGCGCTGAGCCTGGGCCCCGACTACACGATGGCCGCCGTGGCGAAGGCGCGCGCGGTCGTGCTCGAGGTGAACCCCAACGTGCCCTACGCGCACGGCAACTGCCACGTGCACATCTCGCAGGTGGCGGCATTGGTCGAGAGCAGCGAGCCGGTGATGGAAGTCGGCCTGCCGAAGATCGGCCCGGTGCAGGAAGCCATCGGCAAGCACGTGGCCGACCTGATCGACGACGGCGCCACCTTGCAGATCGGCTACGGCGGCATTCCCGACGCGGTGGTGATGCAGCTCACGGGCAAGCGCGACCTGGGCATCCACACCGAGATGATCGGCGACGGCATCCTCACGCTGGTGGAAAGCGGCGCGGTCACCAACCGCCGCAAGAACTACCTGTCGGGCAAGTCGGTCGCGACCTTCGCGCTGGGCTCCAGCAAGCTGTACCGCTTCATGGACCGCAACCCGGGGCTGGAGATGCACCCGGTGAACTTCACCAACGACCCGGCGCTGGCGGGGCTGAACGACAACCTCATCGCCATCAACGCCACCATGCAGATCGACCTGCTGGGCCAGTGCGGCTCCGAGAGCCTGGGCCACGCGCCGTACTCGGGCACCGGCGGGCAGTCGGACTTCGTGCGCGCGGCCAACCGTTCGCGCGGCGGAAAGGCCTTCATCGTGCTGCCTTCGACGGCCAAGGACGACACCATTTCGCGCATCGTGCCCTCGCTGTCGCCCGGCACGCATGTGAGCACGAGCAAGAACGACATCAACTACGTCGTCACCGAACATGGCGTGGCGCAGTTGCGCGGCAAGTCGGCCAAGCAGCGCGCGCAGGAACTGATCGCGATTGCGCACCCGAGCTTCCGGGCGGAGCTGACGGAGCAGGCGAAGCAAGCCAGGCTGCTGTGAGTTTCGTGGGGCGCAGGGCGTGACTTAGGGCACTCCTGCGTGGCCCGGGCGCGGGCTACATTCGCTGCGATGAGCATCTCGTTGCGACACATCTTCCTGCTGGGCGCGGCCTGCGCGCTGTCCAGCCAGGCGTTCGCTTGCAGCGGACCGGGCCAGCCGGGATGCCCGCCACCGAATGCGCCGGGCTGGCCCCACAACAGCCGGCCGCCACCCCGGGACACCGTGCCCATACTGCCCGGAGGCACGGGCCGCTACAGCGACCCCGACGAGTACCTGGCGCCGCCGCCGCCCGACCCCACCTTCTCCTACAAATGGGGCGCGTACGTCGTCGACAAGTCGAAGGGCGCCTTCGGCGGGGTCGACAACCGGGCGACCCAGGCCGATGCCGAAAACAACGCCATTGCCCAGTGCGTGGGCAACGGCGGCACCGCCATCGGCTGCCGCAGCATGACGCTGACCTGGCAGGAAGGATGCGGCGTGGTCGTGATGGGCCGCAACGTGCTGTCGATGAAGGCCAACAAGCTGCAAAGCGCGGCGCAGGCGGAAGCGATGGCGGAGTGCTCCGCGCATGCGAAGGACTGCAAGGTCGTTACCGCGCGCTGCAACGCGCTGGTCGTCAATCGCTGATCAGCTGGCCTTGGTCGCCCGCACCAGCGACGGCGTGGCCTTGTAGCTCTCGGGGAAGAGCTTCTTCAGGTCGTCGATCTTCGGCAGATCGTGGATCGCGATGTAGGGCTGGTTCGGGTGCAGCGTGAGGTAGTCCTGGTGGTAGTCCTCCGCCGCATAGAAGGGCTTGGACACCTCGACCGTGGTCGCCAGCGGTTTGTTGCCGAAGGTCTTGGCCTGGTTCAGCTGGGCGATGTAGGCGTTGGCGATGCGGGCCTGCTCGGCGTTTTCGGCGAACACGGTGGAGCGGTACTGCGGGCCGGTGTCGGGGCCCTGGCGGTTGAGCTGGGTCGGGTCGTGCGCCACCGAGAAATAAATCTGCAGCAGCTTGCCGTAGCTGACCTTGCGCGGGTCGTAGCTGATGCGCACGGCTTCGGCATGGCCGGTGCGCCCGGAGCCGACCTCGTTGTAGCGCGCGGTGCGGGCCTCGCCGCCCGCGTAGCCCGAGAGCGCATTGCTCACGCCCTCGACGCGCTGGAACACGCCCTGCACACCCCAGAAGCAGCCGCCCGCGAACACGGCGGTGGCGGTGGTGGCGCCTGCGGGTGCGGTGAGGTCGACCGTGGGCGCGGGCACGCGGCGCGCGGTCTCGGCAAAAGATGGGGCTGCGTGCCAGGCGAAGGCGGCGGCGGCGAGCGTGCCGGCGGCGATGGCGAAGGATTTCATGGCGGTCTTTCGTAGGGAGCGCAGGAAAGGGACAGTGATCCCGATCCCGCCGGCCGTCAATGGCGGCGGGGCCGGGAAAAAAGCGGCTTACTTCTTCATCTCGTCCTTGCCCATCGCGTCCTTCTTCATGTCGTCCTTGCCCATGGCATCCTTCTTCATGCCATCTTTGGCCATGCCGTCCTTCTTCATGGCGTCCTTGCCCATGGCGTCTTTCTTCATCCCGTCCTTGGCCATGCTGTCCTTCTTCATGCCGTCCTTGGCCATGTCGTCCGCGGCCAAGGCCGAGGCGCCGGCGAAGGCCATGCAGGTGGCGAGGAGGGTGGCGGTGAGCTTGTTCATGTCGGTCTTCCTGAGTTGAGGTTGGGTCTTGTTGTCGAGATCGGCCTGGTTCCCTGTCGGAATTCGGCCTCGCGCTTTCTTCGGCAGTCGAGCGGCTGTGGCAGCCGCTCAGCTCCCTCCGAACCAGTTGTAGCCCTGGTCTTCCCAGTAGCCACCGGGATAGGTGTTGGTCACGTACATCGCCTGGATGTGCTTCGGGTTCTTGTAGCCAAGCTTGGTCGGCATGCGCAGCTTCATCGGGAAGCCGTACTTCGGCGGCAGCGGCTGGCCGTCGTAGCTCAGTGTCAGCAGCGTCTGCGGGTGCAGCGCGGTCGGCATGTCGATGCTGGTGTGGTAGTCGTCCGCGCACTGGAAGCCGACGTACTTCGCGCTCAGGTCCGCGCCGACGTGGCGCAGGAAATCGGCAAAGCGCACGCCGCCCCATTTGCCGATGGCGCTCCAGCCCTCGACGCAGATGTGGCGCGTGATCTGGTCCTGCTGCGGCAGAGCGCGCAGCTCGGCGAGCGTCCAGCGGCGCTTGTCGGCGACCATGCCGCTCACTTCGAGGCGGTAGGTGGCCTCGTCGACCTCGCGGACCTCGTCTTCGCCGTAGTAGGCGTTGAACGGGAAGGGGCGCGTGATCTCGGCTTCGGTGTAGGTCGGCGCCAGCCGTGTCGGGCTGAAGAGCCAGCCCTGCACCTCGTCGTTGAAGCGCGAGACCTTCGCGAGCGCTGCTTCCACGTGGCTGTCATCGCTGATGCTGCAGCCGGTGAGCATCGACAGGCCGCCCAGCGTCAGCGAACGGCGCAGGAAGAGGCGGCGCGAAGGCGCGTCGAGCTGGCGTTCGATGAGCGCGCGGGCTTCGCGCACCACGGCGTCGCCGTCGACACCGACCAGGGGAGGGCGTTTGAAAAAGAGGCTCATGGGGTGTGGGGCGCGCGACCGCGCAGCATGGTGAGCAGGGTGCGGGGCACGAGCGCCACCATCACAAGGTGCACGGCAACGAAAGCCACCAGGGCGGCCATCGCCACGAAGTGGACGCGGCGCGCGGCTTCGTAGCCGCCCAGCAGCTCGCGCAGCAGCGGAAACTGCACTGACTTCCACAGCACCAGCCCCGACAGCACGATCGCGACGAGGTCGACGATCACGAACAGGTAGGCGAGCTTTTGCACATGGTTGTAGTGGCGCGGGTCGGCATGCGAGAGCTTGCCGCCGAGCGCGGCCCGCGCATCGCGCCAGAGGCCGGCCGGCGTGAGCGGGAAGAACTTGCGCGCGAAGCGCCCGCTGGCAAGGTTCAGCATCAGGTAGACCAGCCCGTTGAACACCAGCAGCCACATCGCCGCGAAGTGCCACTGCAGCGCGCCGCCGAGCCAGCCCCCCAGCGTGATCGCGGCCGGAAAGCGAAAGGCAAAGAAGGGCGCCGCGTTGTAGATGCGCCAGCCGCTGGTCACCAGCACCAGCACGGCCAGCGCGTTGAGCCAGTGCGTGACACGCATCCACAGCGGGTGGATCGGTCGGTGGTGGGGGGCGGAGCGTGTCTGCATGGGCCGGATTGTTGGGCGCACCCCCTCGCCGATTCATCACGCAAAGTTCAAAGATTCGTGATAACTCCGAGGGGCGTCTCGCGGGACAATCGCGGCCATGGACACCGCCAAACGCGTGCTGATCGTCGAGGACGACGCCCACATTGCCGAGCTGCTGCGCATGCACCTGCGCGACGAGGGCTACGCGGTCGAGCACGCCGCCGACGGCAACGCCGGCCTGCGCGCGCTGGAGCGCGGCCAGTGGGACGCGCTGGTGCTCGACCTCATGCTGCCCGGCATCGACGGCCTCGAGATCTGCCGCCGCGCCCGCGCCATGGCGCGCTACACGCCCATCATCATCGTGAGCGCACGCTCGAGCGAGGTGCACCGCATCCTCGGGCTGGAGCTGGGCGCCGACGACTACCTGGCCAAGCCCTTCTCGGTGCTGGAGCTGGTGGCGCGCGTGAAGGCGCTGCTGCGGCGCACCGACGCGCTGGCGCGCAACGCGCGGCTGGAGTCGGGCAGCCTCACGCTGGGCAACCTCGACATCGAGCCGCTGGCGCGCGAGGTGCGCGTCGACGGCAAGCCGATCGAGCTCACGCCGCGCGAGTTCGACCTGCTGTATTTCTTTGCGCGCCACCCCGGCAAGGTGTTCTCGCGCCTCGACCTGCTCAACCAGGTCTGGGGCTACCAGCACGACGGCTACGAGCACACGGTCAACACGCACATCAACCGGCTGCGCACGAAGGTCGAAGCCGACCCGGCCGCGCCGCGGCGCATCCTCACGGTGTGGGGGCGTGGCTACAAGCTCGCAGCGGACGACGCCGCACCGAAGGGCGATGTATGAGCGCCGCGCCGGGCCGCCCCAAGCAAGCTCGCTCCCGCCTGGCGGGAAGGCGCGAAGCGCCAAGGGTGCTTCAATGACGATGGCCTGGGCCACGCTGTCGCGGCGCCTGTCGATCGCGTTCGCGGTGCTGCTGCTGGCCTGCTGCGGCGCCTCGGCGTGGCTGCAGATGCGCGCCGGTGCGCAGCACGCGCAGGAGGTGACGCAGCGCCTGTCGCTGGGGCTCGCGGCCCACATCGCGCAGAACACCGAGCTCATGAAGCCCGGCGGGCTCGACCCGGTGGCGGTGAAAGACCTGTTCGACAAGCTCATGACCGTCAACCCCAGCGTCGAGGTCTACGTGCTGGGGCTCGACGGCCGCATCGAGGCCCAGGCCGCGCCGCCCGGCCACCTCAAGCGCGACAAGGTGGCGCTCGGTCCCATCCGCCGGTTGCTGGCCGGCGAGCGGCTGCCCATCGCGGGCGACGACCCGCGCAGCCCCGACGGTGCCAAGGTCTTCAGCGCCGCGCCGCTGCGCATGGGCGGGCGCGATGCCGGCTATGTGTACGTGGTGCTGCAGGGCGAAGACCACGACGCGCTGGCCGCCAACCTGTCGGCCGACACCGTGCTGCGCACCACGCTGTGGTCGATGGCCTTGGTGGCGCTGCTGGGGCTCATCGCCGGGCTGGTGGCGTTCCGCCTCATCACGCGGCCGCTGCGCGAGCTGACGGCGGCGGTGCGGCGCTTCGAGGCCGAGGGCATCGCGGCGCTGGAGCGCGAAGCGCCCATGCCCGCGCCGCCGCGCCACGGCGACGACGAGATCGCGCAGCTGCAGCAGGCCTTTGCGCAGATGACGCGCCGCATCGCCGAGCAGTGGCGCGAACTGAGCTTGCAGGACCGCCAGCGTCGCGAGCTCTTCGCCAACATCTCGCACGACCTGCGCACGCCGCTCACCTCGCTGCACGGCTACCTCGAGACGCTGCTGCTCAAGGCCGGCACGCTCAGCGAGGAAGAGCGCCGCCGCTACCTGGAGATCGCGCTCGGCCAGAGCCGCAAGGTGGGCCGGCTCGCGCAGGAGGTGTTCGAGCTGGCGCGGCTCGAGTACGGCGTGGTCAAGCCCGAGAAAGAGAACTTCGCGCTCGCCGACCTCGTGCAGGACGTGTTCCAGAAGTTCGAGCTCGCGGCCGAGGCGCGGCGCCAGCAGCTCAAGCCCGACATCGCGCCGAACCTGCCCGTGGTGTCGGCCGACCTCGGCATGATCGAGCGCGTGCTGACCAACCTGCTGGACAACGCCATCCGCCACACGCCGGCCGGCGGCGAGATCGAGGTGCGTCTGCGCCCGTCCGACGCCGGCGTGGCGGTGCAGGTGAGCGACACCGGCCCCGGCATTCCGGGCGAGCTGCAGAAGGGCCTGTTCACGCGGCCGGCCTTTGCCGACGGCGGTGCGCGCGGCGGCGGGTTGGGGCTGATGATCGTGCAGCGCATCCTGCAGCTGCACGGCAGCGACATCCGGCTCGTGCCGCAGCCGGGCAAGGGCGCGGTGTTCCTGTTCCGGCTTGGGGGCGCAACCGCGCGCTGAAGGCGTTGAAGCCGGCGGTCGAAGGGTTTGCCAGCGGGCGGCGGGCGATGCTACAAGTGAAGCGGCATCACCCCCCAAGAACAGAAGGAGACCACCGACCATGCCCGCTTTCGAGACCGTCCTGATCGACAAGGACCCGCAGCGCCCGCGCATCGCACGCCTCGTGCTCAACCGCCCCGAGAAGCTCAACGCCATCGGCGACAGTACGCCGACGGACATCCGCCGCGCGGTCGAATGGGCCGAGGCCGACGACGAGGTGCATGTGATCGTGGTCGAAGGCGCCGGCCGCGCCTTCTGCGCCGGCTACGACCTGGGCGACTACGCCGAAGGCCACGGCCGCGAAGGCCAGGCCGACCATCCCTGCCGGCAGGAAAAAACGCCGTGGGACCCGATGCTCGACTACGCCGCCATGAAGCGCAACACCGAAGACTTCATGTCGCTGTGGCGCTGCCGCAAGCCGACCATCGCCAAGGTGCACGGCTACGCGGTGGCCGGCGGCTCCGACATCGCGCTGTGCTGCGACCTGCTCACCATGGCCGACGACGCGCGCATCGGTTACATGCCCACGCGCGTGTGGGGCTGCCCGACCACCGCGATGTGGACCTACCGCCTCGGCGCATTGCGCGCCAAGCAGCTCATGTTCACCGGCGACACCATCACCGGCACACAGGCGGCCGACTGGGGCTTGGCCAATTTCGCGGTGCCCGCAGCGCAGCTCGACGAGGCCACGCTGGCACTCGCGCAGCGCATCGCGGGCGTGCCGAGTTCGCATCTCATGATGCACAAGATGGTCGTCAACCAGGTCTGGCACTCGATGGGGCTGGAGCAGACCCAGATGTTCGCCACCGTGTTCGACGGCATCACGCGCCACAACCCCGAGGGCATGTGGTTCCGCCGCCAGGCCGAGGCCGAAGGCTTCAAGAGCGCGGTGCAGTGGCGCGACAGCGGCCGGCCGATTCCTGAAGGCGACGAGGCGAGGGCGCGCATCGCCGAGCTTGAAGCGAAGCTGGCTGCGCGCGGCTGAACGTGCGATCGTGTGACGTCGCGTGACAGCGTGCCTGCCCGCATGTCACGCGACAGACATATCTCCCCTTGATGATCCGCCGCGCCTGCCGCCCGTCACGTTGACGGCGGAAAGATGGCGCATCCATTTCGATGGATACAAAAGGGGAGGATTTCAATGCAGTTGTTCAATTTCTCGCGCACGGCTCTCGCGGCCTGTGCGTGTGCTTTCATGGCCGCCTGCGGTGGCGGCAATGGCGGCGGTGGCGTGCCGATGTGGCCCATCGTGCCGGTCTCGCCTCCGGCGCCAGCACCTGCGCCGGCCCCGGCACCCGCACCCGCACCTGCCGAGGCCGCCGCCGTGCTCGTCATCGGCCACCGCGGTGCGCCTGCGCTGCGGCCCGAGCACACGCTGGCCTCGTACCAGCAGGCCATCGACGACGGCGCCGACTTCATCGAGCCCGACCTCGTGCCCACCAAGGACGGCGAGCTGGTCGCGCGCCACGAGAACGCCATCGCCATCGTCGATGCCGCGGGCAAGGTGCTCGAAGCCACGACGAACGTGGCCGAAGTGCCGAAGTTCGCCGACCGCAAGGCCACCAAGGTCATCGACGGCCGCCAGGTCATCGGCTGGTTCACCGAAGACTTCACGCTCGCCGAGCTCAAGGAGCTGAGGGCGCGCGAACGCATCCCCGCGCTGCGCCCGGCCAACCGGTCCTTCGACAACGAGTTCCAGGTGCCCACGCTCGACGAAGTGATTCAGCTCGCCAAGGCGCAGTCGGTCATCAAGGGCCGCGTGATCGGTATCTACCCCGAGACCAAGCACCCGAGGTACTTCCGCTCGATCGGCCTGCCGCTCGAGAAGAAGCTGCTCGAGACGCTGCACAAGCACGACCTCGACAAGGCCGACGCGCCGGTGTTCGTGCAGTCCTTCGAAACCGGCAACCTGAAGGACATCCGCCTGAAGAGCACGGTGAAGATCGTCCAGCTCATCGACGGACAGGGCGCGCCGTATGACCTCGTGGCGCTGAACGACAAGCGCACCTACGCCGACCTCGTGAAGCCCGAGGGCCTGGCCGAGATCGCAACCTACGCGAACGGCATCGGCCCGGCCAAGGCGCGCGTGATCCCGGTGGTCGACGGCAAGCTCGGCGCGCCGACCACGCTCGTGAAGGACGCGCACGACAAGAAGCTGCTGGTCCACATCTTCACGGTGCGGCCCGAGAACAACTTCCTGCCCGACAGCCTGAAGAAGGCGCCGAAGACCGACCCGACCGTGTACGGCGACACCGCCGGCGAGATCAAGGCGTTCCTCGATGCGGGCATCGACGGCTTCTTTGCCGACAGCGCGGCCACGGCCGTGCCCGCGGTGAAGGCGTACCGCGCGGCGCAGCCGAAATAAGCGAGTCGAATCCGGAAAGGAAGAGGGCGCTCAGCCGCCCTTGCGGCGCTTCACCACCACCGTGGCCTCGAGGCCTTCGTAGGCCTCGGCGTCGCCGTACCAGCTGCCCGAGATGGGCGCCGCCAGCGCGGGGTCGCGCGCCACGCCCACGCGGATCAGCTGGCCGCTGCCCATGAGGTTGTTGGTGGGGTCGAAGGCCAGCCAGCCCGCGCCGGGCAGGTAGGCCTGCAGCCAGGCGTGCGTGCTGCCGGCGCCGGTGACCGATTCGCCGGGCGCCTGCCCGGTGGCGTCGTTGTCGAGCGACGCGTCGTAGAGATAGCCCGAGACAAAACGCGTCGCGATGCCGAGACGGCGCGTGGCTTCCATCATCAGCAGGGCGTAGTCGCGGCAGCTGCCGCTGCCCAGCGCGAGCGTCTCCAGCGGCGTCTGCGTGCCTTCCTCGTCGCGCGCCTTGTATTCGAAGCTCTGGCCGATGTGCGCGTTCATGCGCGTGAGCACATCGCGCGTGCTGTTGGGCTGGTCGGTATGCAGGAACTGGTGCGCCCAGCGGATCAGCGTGCCGTTGGCGTCGTCGTTGTGGTGCGGGCGCAGGTAGTGCTCTAGGTCCAGGCGTTCCTGCACCGAATAGGCAAAGGGCAGGAATTCGGCCGACGGGTCGAGCGTGAGCAGGTCGCGCTGCGACGGCGGCACGTGCTCGATGGTGAACGAGCAGACGATGCGCAGCTCGGTCGCCTCGCCCAGTGGCTGCACCAGCGCGACGGAGTTCGAGTACGGGTCCTGGATCAGCCGCGTGAGGGCCTGCGGGCTCACCTGCAGGTCGGTGGCGAGCACCCGCAGATCGTGGCTGTCGCGCGGACGGAACATCACGCGGTGCAAGCCGAAGGTCACCGGCTTGTTGTAGCGGTAGACGGTGGTGTGGGTGATGTCGTACTGGATGGCCATGGCGCGCATTGTGCGGTGCGCGCGTGACCTCGGGTGACGGGAAAGCCAGAACGCGCCGATTCAGTCCGATCCGGGCCAGAGCCGCTGCGTGCCCAGCGCCTTGGCGAGCGTCGCGGGCAAGGGCAGCGGCTCGCCATGCCACTGCGCCGCCAGCAGCTCGGCGCACAGCGTGGCAAAGCTCAGGCCGCGCGAGCCCAGCGCGGTGCAGGCCCACAGGCCCTCGTCGGCGCCCGGGGCCAGCGGGCCGACCAGCGGCCGGCGGTCGCCCGAGGCGCAGCGCACGCCGACCCAGGCATGCACGTCTTCGCGTTCGAAGGCGGGCGCGAGCGCGGTGGCTGCGCCCGGGTGCAGGCGCGCGAGCCGTTCGCGGTTGGCGAGGCGGTCGGCGTCGGTGGGGGTGAGGTCGGTGCTGTCGCGGTCGAAGGTGGCGCCGATCAGCCACAGCGGCTGCGGTGCCTGGCCGTCGGGCACGCCGGCGATCAGGTGGCCGTCGCCGTTGATGGGGGTGACGGGCAGGGCGGTGGGGTCCGCGCGGCCCCAGGCGACTTGGCCGCGCACGGGTTGCAGCGGCAGATCGGGTGCGAAGCGGTGCGATGCGAAGCCCGCGGCCACGACGACGCGGTCGGCTTCGGCGAGCAAGGCGCCGGCATCGTCGAGCAGTTGCCAGCCGTAGTCCGTGCGTGCGAGGCGCGCGACGTGGCAGTTGCCGCGGAATTCGACGCCCGGTTGGCTCAGCCACGCGGAGATCAGGCGGTGCGGCCGCACCCAAGCCGCGCGCGCATGCCAGAGCGCCGGCGTGTCGGGCGGCAGGCCGGCTGCCGCGAGCCGGTCGGGCTGTGCGGGCCAGGATTCGTTCGGGCCTTGCGCGCTCCAGTCGGGCGGCACGCGCACGTCGCCATCGGGTCGGCGTTCGAGCGAGCCGTGAGCGCCCCAGTCGCGGCCCTTCTCAAGCCGTTGCGTCAGTTCGGCCCAGGTGGCGCGGATGCCGGCGCGCGTGAGCCGGGACAGCAAGGCGTCGTCGGACGACACATGCGGTGCTAGCAGCCCGACCGGCAGGCCTGACGCGCCCGAGGCTGGCGTGTCGGCCGCGTCGAGCACCGTGACCCGCCAACCGCGCCGCGCGAGGCTGGCCGCGACCGCAGCACCCGCGAGCCCGGCGCCGATCACCGCGCAATGGCCCGGCGCGTCGACGCCTTCGCGCACCGGCTGGCGGCGCCGGACGGTCCAGGCGGGCGCGAACACGCCGCGCAGGCTGCCGGGGCCCAGGTCGAGCTGGAATCCGTTCTGCGCCAGCGCATGGCGCACCCCGTCGTCGTCGGTGCGGGCCGCGAGGCCGGTGCCCTGGCGGGCGAAGCGCGACACCGCCTTGAGCGTGTCGGGCGAGGCCATCGCCGGGCCGAAACCGTCGAGGAAGAGGCTGTCGGCCTCGAAGCGTTGCGCGCGCAGCATCGGCTGCAACTCGCCCACGCACAGCGTGAGCAGCACGCGGCCGTCGTCGAAGGCCAGCCGGTGGAAGCCTGGCAGCAGCCCGGTCCATTGGTCGGCCAGTTCCGCAGCGAGCGGCGCCAGGGCCGGATCGGTCTCAGCGGCGCGCAGCAGATCGCCGGCCGGTGCCGGATGGGCGTCGACCGCGACGTAGTGCAGCAGGCGCGGCCGGTGCGGGTCGGCGCGCCAGGCCTGCCAGGTTGTCAGGAAATGAAGGCCCGGCCCGAAGCCGGTTTCGAGAATCCGCCATTGCGGGCGCCCGGACCAGGCGGCGGGCAGGCCGCAGCCGTCCAAAAACACACGGCGCGAAAGCGCCGGTGTGTCGTTGTCGAGGGGAGGGGTGTCGCCGGAGCGCGCGCCGAGCGGGGTGCCGTCGGCGGCCACGCCGGACTCAGGCCGCAGGAGGGGGAACGTAGCCTTGCGCCACGTCGGCGCCTTCGCCGAAGAAGTGCTTTTCCATCTGGCGGGCCAGGTACTGGCGGGCGCGCAGGTCGGCCAGGTTCAGCCGGTTTTCATTGACCAGCATGGTCTGTTGCTTGAGCCAGGCGGCCCAGGCTTCCTTGCTGACGTTTTCCCACAGGCGCTTGCCCAGGTCGCCGGGGTACGGCGGAAAGTCGAGTCCTTCGGCCTCTTTGCCGAGCTTGATGCACTGAACCATGCGTGCCATTTGATTGCCTCTTGTGGGGGAAAGCGGTTGCTTAGTTGATTTGGCTATTAAGAACTGAAAACTTGGTCGTTCCAGTTCCTATATGTCGTATTCAGAATACGTGGCTTCATTGATATGCCTTTTTAAGAGCAAGACACCATGAGCCTTCGCCGCGACTTTATCAAGCTTTCCCTGGGTGCCGGCGTGGCCGGTGCCTTGGCCCTGTCGGCATTGCCGTCGTTTTCGCAGGGTGCGGCGGGTGCCAAGGGCCCCGTGACGCTGCTGAACGTGTCGTACGACCCGACCCGCGAGCTGTACGTGGACTACAACCAGGCCTTCGCCAAGTACTGGAAGGCCAAGACCGGCCAGGACGTGAGCGTCAAGCAGTCGCACGGCGGCTCGGGCAAGCAGGCGCGCTCGATCATCGACGGCATCGATTCCGACGTGGCCACGCTGGCGCTGGGCGGCGACATCGACGCCCTGGCCACGCATGGCGGCCTCGTCAAGGCCGACTGGCAAAAGCGCCTGCCGCACAACTCCGCCCCCTACACCTCGACCATCGTGTTCCTGGTCAAGAAGGGCAACCCCAAGGGCCTGAAGGACTGGGACGACCTGGTCAAGCCCGGCGTGCAGGTGATCACACCCAACCCCAAGACCTCGGGCGGCGCCCGCTGGAACTACCTGGCCGCCTGGGAATTCGCCAAGCGCAAGTACGGCGGTGAAGCGAAGGCCAAGGAATTCGTCGGCAACCTGTACAAGAACGTGCCCGTGCTCGACACCGGTGCGCGCGGCTCGACCATCACCTTCGTGCAGCGCGGCGTGGGCGATGTGCTGCTGGCCTGGGAAAACGAAGCCTTCCTGGCGCTGAAGGAATTCGGCCCCGAGAAGTTCGAGATCGTCGTGCCGTCCATCTCCATCCTGGCCGAGCCCAGCGTGGCGGTGGTCGACAAGGTGGTCGACAAGAAGGGCACGCGCGCCGTGGCCGAGGAGTACCTGAAGTACCTGTACTCCGATGAAGGCCAGGATATCGCCGGCCGCAACTTCTACCGCCCGACGTCTGACAAGGCCAAGGCCAAGTACGACAAGCAGTTCCCCAAGCTGACGCTGGTGACCATCGACCAGGCCTTCGGTGGCTGGGCGAAGGCCGACAAGGAGCATTTCGCCGACGGCGGCTCCTTCGACCAGATCTACGCGCCGAAACAAAAGTAACCCCCCAGGCTGCGCGCACTTCGTGTCGCTTCGCCCACCCCCCTGCCGGGGGCGGGCCGGCCGCTTCGGGCGGCCGTGCGCGGCGGCCCCCACGCGTTAGCGCTCCTTTTCATCGAACCAAGGTTTCCTGTGTCCGTTCTCCTGATTGCCGGCAGCCCCTCGGCCCCGTCCCGCTCCACCGCCTTGCTCGACGCGGTGGGCGAGCGGCTGGCCCAACGCCATGCGCGCATCGAGCGGCTCGCGATCCGCGACCTGCCGGCGCAGGCGCTGCTGCTGGCCGAGTGGGCGCATCCGGCCATCGAGCGAGCCATTGCCCAGGTGGCCGCGGCCCGTGTGATCGTGGTGGCCACGCCGGTCTACAAGGCGGCCTACAGCGGCGTGCTGAAGGTCTTTCTCGACCTGCTCTCGCAGAACGCGCTCAAGGGCAAGACGGTGCTGCCGCTGGCCACCGGCGGCAGCCCGCACCACATGCTTGCGCTCGACTACGCACTGCGCCCCGTGCTGCAGTCGCTGTCGGCGCGCCACATCCTGCCGGGCGTCTACGCGAGCGATTCGCAGATCGCGCTGACGCCCGAGAACGCCTACCAGGTGCACCACGACCTGGCGGAGCGACTGAACGAGGCCGTCGAGGTGCTCGCGACCGAAGGCCTCAAGTTGCCGGCGACCCATGGCTTCGAGCCGGTTCCTTTCTCCCGTGTGCGATGTAGCGTCTGACGACCGGGTTCCCCGCTGAACCCGGCCCCGGCCAGACCTCTTTCCGTTCCCCGTTTTTCGAAGCCGCCTGCGCGCGGTCGGGGGATCGCTTTGCCTCACGTTTTTGCACCAAGGAATTCCGCATGAACCCCGTCGCTCCCGAAGACTCCGTGTTCGAAGTCGCGCCGCGCTCCTTCTGGCAGGCGCTGCGCGACCTGGCCATCAGCGCCATCGTCGTCACCGCCATCGCGCTCATCGTGAGCTTCATCTCCGCCGCTTCGGCACACGCCCAGACGCAGACGAAGGCCAAGGGTGAGCTGCGCATCGGTTACCAGAAGTCGGCCAGCCTGTTCGTTCTGCAGAAAGCGCAGGGCACGCTCGAGAAGAAGCTGTCGCCGCTGGGCTTCGGCGTGAAGTGGGTCGAGTTCCCGGCCGGCCCGCAGCTGCTCGAAGGGCTGAACGTGGGCGCGGTCGACGTGGGCTATGTCGGCGAGGCGCCGCCCATCTTCGCGCAGGCCGCGGGGGCGAAGTTCGTCTACTTCGGCTACGACCCGGCCGCGCCGCGCGCCGAGGCCATCCTGGTCACCAAGGATTCGCCCATCCGCTCCGTGGCTGACCTCAAGGGCAAGAAGGTCGCGCTCAACAAGGGCAGCAACGTGCACTACCTGCTCGTGAAGCAGCTGGAGAAGAACGGCCTGAAGCTGTCCGACATCCAGCCCGTGTACCTCGCACCCGCCGACGGCCGCGCCGCCTTCGAGAGCAAGAACGTCGACGCCTGGGTGATCTGGGACCCGTTCCAGGCCGCCGCCGAGAAAGCCACCGGCGCCCGCGTGCTGGCCGATGGCGCGCCGGACGTGGTCAACAACTACCAGTACTACCTGGGCGAGCGCGGCTTCGTGAAGAAGCACCAGCAGGTGATCGATGCGCTGTTCGCCGACTCGGTCGAGCAGGGCATCTGGCTCAAGAAGAACCTGCGCCAGGCCGCCGAGCTGATCGCGCCGCTGCAGGGCCTGCCGGTGGACGTGGTCGAGCTGGCGCTGCGCCGCTACGAGTTCAACGTGAAGCCGATCACCGCCGCCGTCGCGGCCGACCAGCAGCAGATCGCCGACACCTTCTACGCGCTGAAGCTCATTCCCAAGCCCATCAAGGTCAGCGACGCGGTCGTCACGGCCCAGCCCTGAACAGATTCGAAGGACCCCATTCCATGACCCGCATTGCCATTCCCCGACGCCGCCTGCTCCAGGGCGCGGCCGCCGCCCTCGCGCTGCCATCGTCGTTCGCCGCGCTGGCGCAGAGCCCCGCGCGTCAGTTGCGCATCGGCCACCAGAAGGGCTACCTGAGCGTGCTCAAGGCCCGCGGCACGCTCGAGAAGCGGCTCGCACCGCTGGGCGCCACCGTGAAGTGGACCGAGTTCACGGCCGGCCCGGTGCAGCTCGAGGCGCTGAACGTCGGCTCGATCGACTTCGGCGACGTGGGCGAAGCGCCGCCCATCTTCGCGCAGGCCGCCGGCGCGCCGCTGGCCTACGTGGGCGCCACGGTGCCGCGCCCGAAGACCGAGGCGGTGCTGGTGCCCAACGGCTCAGCCATCCAGACCGTGGCCGACCTCAAGGGCAAGAAGATCGCGCTCAACAAGGGCTCGAACGTCCACTACTTCATCGTCAAGCTGTTCGAGAAGCACGGCCTGGCGTACAGCGACCTGAACCTGGTCTACCTGCCGCCGGCCGATGCGCGCGCCGCCTTCGAAAAGGGCTCGGTCGACGCCTGGGTGATCTGGGACCCGTTCCTGGCCGCCGCGCAGCAGTCGCTCGACGCACGCATCCTGGCCGACGCCGTGGGCGTGGTCGGCAACCGCGCCTACTACTTCTCGTCGCTCGACTACGTGGCGAAGAACGCCGACGTGCTGGCCGTTGCGATCGAAGAGGTCAACAAGATCGACCAGTGGGGCGCCGCCCACCGCAACGAACTGGCGACCGAGCTGTCGGCCATCTGGGGCCTGCCCAAGGCCGTGGCCGACCTGTCGCAAGGCCGCACCGCCTACGGCACAGGACCGATCACCAAGGCCATCCTGGCCGAGCAGCAGCAGATCGCCGACACCTTCTTCGCGCTCAAGCTGATTCCCAAAAAGATCAACGTGCTCGAAGCCGCCGGCGCGGGGATCGCGTGATGGCCGCCGTGTCGACTGCGCTGCACGAACGCGCCGGCCACGTGCTGGCCATCACGGCGCGCGCCTGGGGTGTCGTGTCCGCGGCGCGCCGCCTTCCTTTCCTGCTTGCCGTCTGAACGGGCAAGCCAACGAACGATCGAGAGTTTCCGATGCAGATCTTCTGGTTCCTCCCCACGCACGGCGACAGCCGTTACCTCGGCACGAGCGAAGGCGCCCGCGCCGTCGACCTGCCGTACCTGCAGCAGATCGCCGGCGCGGCCGACCACCTCGGCTATGAAGGCGTGCTGATTCCCACCGGCCGCTCCTGCGAAGACCCGTGGGTGATCGCGTCCAGCCTGATCGGCGCGACGAAGAAGCTCAAGTTTCTGGTGGCGGTGCGCCCGGGCCTGCACCAGCCCAGCCTGGCCGCGCGCATGGCTGCGACCTTCGACCGGCTCTCGGGCGGGCGCCTGCTCGTGAACCTCGTCACCGGCGGCGACCAGGCCGAGCTGGAAGGCGACGGCGTGTACCTCGACCATGCGGCGCGCTACGAGCAGTCGGCCGAGTTCATCCGCATCTGGCGCGAGATCATCGCGCGCAGCCACGAGACCGGCACCTACGACTACGAAGGCAAGCACCTGAGCGTGAAGGGCGCGCGGCTGCTGTTTCCGCCGGTACAGAAGCCCTATCCGCCCGTGTGGTTCGGCGGCTCTTCTGCGGCGGCGCACGACCTGGCCGCCGAACAGGTCGATGCCTACCTGACCTGGGGCGAGCCGCCCGCGGAAGTGTCAAAGAAGATCGCCGACGTGCGCGCCCGCGCCGAACGCCAGGGCCGCAGCGTGCAATTCGGCATCCGCCTGCACGTGATCGTGCGCGAGACCGAAGACGCCGCCTGGAAGGCCGCCGAAGAACTCATCAGCCGCGTCGACGACGAAACCGTTGCACGTGCCCAGGCCGCCTTCGCGCGCATGGATTCCGAAGGCCAGCGCCGCATGGCCGCGCTGCATGCCGGCGGCGCCAAGCGTGGGCGCGCCGACCTGGAGATCGCGCCCAACCTCTGGGCGGGCGTGGGCCTGGTGCGCGGCGGTGCGGGCACGGCGCTGGTCGGCGACGCCAAGACCGTGGCAGCGCGCATCGAGGAGTACGCGGCACTGGGCATCGACAAGTTCATCTTCTCGGGCTACCCGCACCTCGAAGAGGCCTACCGCTTTGCCGAGCTGGTGTTCCCGCTGCTCTCGCGCAAGGCAAAGACACAGCTCGCAGGCGGCTCGCTGAGCGGCCCCTTCGGCGAGGTCGTCGCCAACCTCGACGCGCCTTCCCGACTCGTCTCCCAAAGCTGAGGACTCGCATGACCGAACAAGTACAGGAACTGCCGGCAGTGGCGCCGGCATCGAACACCTCAGGGGACACAGGCAGTGCGCTGCGGGGCTTCGGCCTCAACGTCGCGAAGCGGCTCATCCCGTGGCTGGTGCCGGTGGGGCTGATCGTCGTCTGGCAGATCGCCTCGTCGCTGGGCTGGCTCTCGACGCGCGTGCTGCCGGCACCGCTGGACGTGGTCAAGGCCGCGTGGTCGCTCACCGTGTCCGGTGAGCTCTGGACGCACGTGAAGGTGAGCGCGGGCCGCGCGCTCGCGGGCCTCGCCATTGGCGGCGGCGCAGGGCTGGCGCTGGGCCTGCTCACGGGCTCGGTGAAGTTCTTCGAGACGCTGCTCGACTCCACCATCCAGATGGTGCGCAACATCCCGGCATTGGCGCTCATTCCGCTGGTGATCCTGTGGTTCGGCATCGACGAGTCGGCCAAGCTGTTTTTGATCTCGGTGTCGGTGTTCTTCCCGATCTACCTGAACACCTTCCACGGCATCCGCAACGTCGACCCGCAGCTCATCGAGATGGGGCGCACCTACGGCCTGTCGCGCTGGCAGCTGTACCGCGAGGTGATCCTGCCGGGCGCGCTGTCGTCGATCCTCGTGGGGCTGCGTTTCTCGCTGGGCCTGATGTGGGTGATCCTCATCGTGGCCGAGACCATCTCGGCGCAGGCCGGCATCGGCTACCTCACGATGAACGCCCGCGAGTTCCTGCAGACCGACATCGTGCTGGTGGGCATCCTGCTGTACGCGCTGCTCGGCAAGCTGGCCGACCTGTTCGCACGCGGCCTGGAGCAATGGTGGCTGCGCTGGCACCCCGGCTACCAGAAGAAGCCGGCGAAGTGAGGGCAGGGCACATGAACCAAATCATCAATCGCCGTACCGTCATTGCGATGTTGGGTGCGCTGAGCGCAGGTGCCGTGCTGGCACAGCAACAACGGCCCGCCACGGTGCGCTTCGGCTACCAGAAGTCGTCCACGCTGATCGCACTGCTGAAGGTGCAGGGCACGCTCGAGAAGCAGCTCGCGCCGCTCAACGTTTCGCTGAGCTGGCACGAGTTCACCAGCGGCCTGCCATTGCTCGAGGCGCTGAACCTCGACAACCTGGACATCAGCGCCGACGTGGCCGACACCGTGCCCGTGTTCGCACAAGCGGCCGGTGCGGACCTGACCTTCCTGGCGCAGGAAGCGCCATCGCCCGCCGCGCAGGCCATCGTCGTGCGCGACGACTCGCCGCTCAAGACCGTGGCCGATCTCAAGGGCAGGAAGGTCGGTTTCGCGAAGGCGGCCGGCGCGCACTACCTGCTGATCGCCGCGCTCGAAAAGGCCGGCCTGTCGTTCAAGGACATCGAGCCCGCCTACCTCACACCGGCCGACGGCCGCGCCGCCTTCGAGCGCGGCGCCATCGACGCGTGGGTGGTGTGGGACCCGTTCCTGGCCGCCGCCCAGCGCCAGTCAAAGGTGCGCATCCTGGCCGACGGCGCGGGCATCGCGTCGTACCAGCGCTACTACCTGGCGAGCACCAAGTTCGCGAAGGCGCGGCCCGACGTGCTGCGCGTGGTCTACGCCGAGCTGGAGAAGACCGGCAAGTGGGTCAAGCAGCACCCGAAGGAGGCCGCGGCCCTGCTCGCGCCGGTGTGGGGGCTCGACGCCCCGACCATCGAGCAGGCCAACAGCCGCCGCAGCTACGCGGTGCGGCCGGTGGTGGCCGGCGGGCTGGCCGAACAGCAGCGCATCGCCGATGCCTTCTTCGCCGAGAAGCTGCTGCCCAGAAAAATCGATGCGCTGAATGTGGCGCTGTTCAACCCCGGGGCCTGAATTCATGAGTGCCGTTCTGAAAGACATCCAACCCCAAGCCATTGCCGGCGGCGTGCGCCTCGAGGCGCGCGGCCTGCACAAGCGTTATGGCGCGCGCGAGGTGCTGCGCAACACGCAGCTGACCATCGAGCCGGGCCAGTTCATCGCCATCGTCGGGCGCAGCGGCTGCGGCAAGAGCACGCTGCTGCGGCTCATCGCGGGCCTCGAGGAAGCCACGTCCGGCGGCCTCTACACCGACGGCAAGGCCGTGAGCGGCCTGCACGACGACACGCGCATCATGTTCCAGGAGGCGCGTCTGCTGCCCTGGCGCCGCGTGCTCGACAACGTGACGCTGGGCCTGCCCAACGATGCCAAGGCGCGCGGCAAGGAAGTGCTGGCGCAGGTCGGCCTGGCCGACCGCGAGAACGAATGGCCGGCGCGCCTGTCGGGCGGGCAGCGCCAGCGCGTGGCCCTGGCGCGTGCGCTGGTGCACCACCCACGCCTGCTGCTGCTCGACGAGCCGCTGGGCGCGCTCGACGCGCTCACGCGCATCGAGATGCACCGCCTCATCGAGAACCTGTGGCAGCGCCACCGCTTCACCGCGCTGCTGGTGACGCACGACGTGCAGGAAGCCGTGGCGCTGGCCGACCGCGTGATCCTCATCGAGGACGGCCGCATCGCGCTCGACGAGAACATCGCGCTGGCGCGTCCGCGCTCGCAGGGCGACCCGGCCTTTGCCGCGATCGAAAAACGAATCCTCGACCGGGTGCTGCAGAAGTCCGAAGAGACCGATGTGGAAAGCACCGATGCCAGCTGGCTCACGCCCCAGGCCCACGCCCTGCGCTGGGCGATCTGAGTCGTTTCATTCATTCCCCCTTTGAAAGGCAGTCGCATGTCGCAGAACTGGAAATTCGAAACCCTGTCGGTCCACGCCGGCTACTCGCCCGACCCGACCACCCGCGCGGTCGCGCCGCCGATCTACCAGACCGTGGCCTACGCCTTCGACAGCGCGCAGCACGGCGCGGACCTGTTCGACCTGAAGGTGCCGGGCAACATCTACACCCGCATCAACAACCCGACGCAGGACGTGCTGGAGCAGCGCGTGGCCGCGCTCGAAGGCGGCATCGCCGCGCTGGCGCTGGCCTCGGGCCAGGCGGCCGTGACCTATGCGATCCAGACCATCGCCGAGGCTGGTGACAACATCATCAGCAGCACCGCGCTGTACGGCGGCACCTACAACCTGTTCGCCCACACGCTGCCGCAGTTCGGCATCACGACGCGCTTCGCGGACCATCGCGATCCGAGCAGTTTCGAGAAGCTGTTCGACGAGCGCACCAAGGCGGTGTTCGTCGAGTCGCTGGGCAACCCGGCGGGCAACGTGACCGACATCGCGGCCATCGCCGACATTGCGCACCGCCACGGCGTGCCACTGATCGTCGACAACACCGTGCCTTCGCCGTACCTGAGCCGGCCCATCGAGCACGGCGCCGACATCGTGGTGCACTCGCTCACCAAGTACCTGGGCGGCCACGGCACCAGCATCGGCGGCGCGATTGTCGATTCGGGCAAGTTCCCGTGGGCCGAGCACAAGCAGCGCTTCAAGCGCCTGAACGAGCCCGACGTGAGCTACCACGGCGTGGTCTACACCGAGGCGCTGGGCCCGGCCGCCTACATCGGCCGTGCGCGCGTGGTGCCGCTGCGCAACACGGGCGCGGCCATTTCGCCGTTCAACGCCTTCCTGATCCTGCAGGGCATCGAGACGCTGGCGCTGCGCATGGACCGCATCAGCAGCAACGCGCTGGCGGTGGCGCAGCACCTGAAGCAGAGCAAGGCCGTCAACTGGGTGAACTACGCCGCGCTCGAAGACCATGCCGACTACCCGTTGGCGAAGAAGTACTTCGGCGGCAAGTCCAGCGGCGTGCTGACCTTCGGCATCGGCGCGGGTCGCGAGGGCGGGGCGAAGTTCCTCGATGCGCTGAAGCTCTTCACGCGGCTCGTGAACATTGGCGACGTGCGCTCGCTGGCCACGCACCCCGCATCGACCACGCACCGGCAGCTGTCGCCCGAAGAGCTGGCCCGGGCCGGCGTCACGGAAGACACGGTGCGTTTGTCGGTGGGCATCGAGCACATCGACGACCTGATTGCCGACCTCGACCAGGCGCTGGCCGCCGCATCGAACTGAGACAGCGTTCCAAGTCATGACCACACTGCAAGCCATCCCCGACGCCGCGCTGGACCAGCTGTTCCGCAAGGCGCGCACCGTGCATGCCTTCAAGCCGGTGCCCGTGACCGACGCGCTGATCCACCAGCTCTATGACCTCGTGAAGTGGGGCCCGACCGCCTACAACGCCCAGCCTGCGCGCTACGTGTTCGTGCGCAGCGAGGAGGCCAAGGCCAAACTGAAGCCGGCCGTGTCGTCGGGCAACACCGCGCAGACGCTGCAGGCCGGCGTGACGGTGATCGTGGCGCACGACACGCGCTTCTACGAGCACCTGCCCACGCAGTTCCCGGCCTACGACGCCAAGCCCTTCTTCGAGAAGAGCGCTGACGCCGCGCAGGCCACGGCCTTCCGCAACAGCAGCCTGCAGGGCGCCTACCTGATCCTGGCGGCGCGCGCGCTCGGGCTCGACGCGGGACCGCAGTCGGGCTTCAACGCCGACCTCGTCGACAAGGCCTTCTTCCCCGACGGCCGCTATCGCGCGAACTTCCTCGTCAACCTCGGCGTGGCCGACCACGCCGGCACCTTCGAACGAGGGCCCCGGCTGGCGTTCGACGACGTGGCCGAGATCGTCTGACCGCCGGCCGTTTTCACTCACAACCCCTGTCAACCCTGAAAGAGAAATCACCATGTCCATCCAAGCCATCAACGTCCGCAACCAGTTCAAGGGCAAGGTCCGCGAGATCATCCGCGGCGACGTCGTCTCCGAAGTCGATGTCGAAACCGCCTGGGGCATCGTCACCTCCGTCATCACCACGCGCTCGGTCGACGAGCTGCAGTTGAAGGTGGGCTCCGACGTGGTCGCACTCGTGAAGTCGACCGAAGTTTCGATCGCCAAGCTCTGACGGACCCTCGGGCTTTGCGATTCCCCGGTGCTGTCTTTGGTGCCGGGGTTTTTCGTTTCAGCGCTGCTGGTTCGGGGCGTGTGCGCAGGCCACCGGGTACTTCCCTCCGCGAATGTCCTCCGGCCTGCGGCCTCCCCCTTGATTTCGCTGCGGGAAGCACCCGGTGTCCTGCGCACGGGACGCGGCGGTGGTGTGCAGTCGATCAACCACCGCACTGAACACGCTCACGTCGATGGGGTGCCTTGCGCAGCGAAATCAAGGGGGAGGGCGAAGCCCGGAGGACATTCGCGGAGCAAGGTACCCCGTCGGCGTGAGCGCGCCCTGAAGCACCCAGACCCAGCACCCCATAGATCACAAGGTTGTTAAGAATCGACTTTTGAGTCGTTTGACCTTGGCCTTCGCACTCCTACAGTGGTGGTTATCGCCATCAAGGAAGATGGAATGACCAACGTACAACAGGAGCCGAACCGCATGTCCGTGGAAGTTGAAGATGTCATCGCCTTGCCGCCCGCCCTCGAACAGGCGCGCGCGCAAGCCATCGAAAAGAACTGGCCCTACGCCGGCGGCGTGACGCCCCCCGTGGCCTGGCAGTTGGTGCAGGACGGCCAAGCCTTGCTCGTGGACGTGCGCTCCGGCGAAGAACGCAAGTTCGTCGGCCACGTGCCCGACAGCCTGCACGTGGCCTGGGCCACGGGCACCGCACTCACCCGCAACCCGCGCTTCGTGCGCGAGCTCGAAGCCAAGCTGGCGAAAGACGGCGGCAAGGAGGCCGTGGTGCTGCTCTTGTGCCGCAGTGGCAAGCGCTCCGCACTGGCGGCCGAGGCCGCGGCCAAGGCCGGCTTCACGCAGGTGTTCAACGTGCTCGAAGGCTTCGAGGGCGAGATCGATGCGCGGCAGCATCGCGGCGGGTCCGACGGCTGGCGCTTCCATGGCCTGCCGTGGGTGCAGGACTGAACCCCGAACCCACACAGACAGAAACACACGGGAGGAAAACACACATGGCTCAATTCGAAGTGAGTGACATCGTGCGCGCCCTGCACGAGGTGCGCGACGAATGGCGCGATTCGCAGCGCCGCTCACGCGAGCCCGGGGCGCGCGAGTTTCCGTCGCGCGATGCGCTGGCGCAGATCGTCGAGTCGCTCAAGGGCGCGCTCTTTCCGATGCGACTGGGCCCGCCGGACCTGCGCCACGAGAGCGAGGATTTCTACGTGGGCCACACGCTCGATGCCGCCTTGCAGGCGCTGCTGGTGCAGGCCCGGCTCGAGCTGAACTTCAACGCACGGCTGGCGCCGCGCCCCGCGAGCGAGATCGACGCAGCGGCCACCGAAGCCGTGCGCCAGTTCGCGAACGCGCTGCCGGGCCTGCGCCGGCTGCTCGACAGCGACGTGCTCGCGGCCTACCAGGGCGACCCCGCCGCGCGCAGCGTCGACGAGGTGCTGCTGTGCTATCCGGGCGTGCTCGCGATGATCCATCACCGCCTCGCGCACCGGCTCTACGAGCTCGGCCTGCCGCTGCTCGCGCGCATCGTGGCCGAGCTGGCGCATGCGCAGACCGGCATCGACATCCACCCGGGCGCGACGATCGACGCGGGCTTCTTCATGGACCACGGCACCGGCGTCGTGATCGGCGAGACGGCCGTCATCGGCAAGCGCGTGCGGCTGTACCAGGCCGTCACGCTCGGCGCCAAGCGCTTCCCCACCGACGCCGAAGGCAACCTGCAGAAGGGCCTGCCGCGGCATCCGGTGGTGGAGGACGACGTGGTCATCTACGCGGGCGCCACCATCCTGGGCCGCGTGACGCTCGGCAAGGGCGCGGTCATCGGCGGCAACGTGTGGATCACCGACGACGTGAAGCCGGGTGCCAGCGTCACGCAGGCCAGCCTGCAGAACAACAGCGCACCGAAGGCGGGCGGCGTATGAAAGCCTTTGTCGAAGACTTCGGCGTCACCGTGCGCCAGCTGCGCGAAGGGCAGGGCTGGTCGCAGGAAGAGCTGGCCGAGCGTTCCGATCTGAACCGCTCGTACGTGGGCGAAATCGAGCGTGGGCGCGTGATTCCGTCGATCGTCACGGCGCAGAAGCTGGCCACCGCGCTGGGCATCAACATCGTCAACCTGCTCGCGCGTTGCGAGCAACTGGAGCAGTCGCGCCTTGCACGGCGGATCAACTTGGCGGCTATAGCCTGTTGAGGGGAAACCCGTGGTCGCCAGACACTGGCGATCACTTTTTCCTCAACCCACGGAGCCTTGATCCATGAGTGCAACAGTCGGTGGTACCACCGCCCTTGGCGACAACGCCGCCCGCCAGCTAGCCAACGCCACCAAGACCGTTCCCCAACTCGAGACCATCAGCCCGCGCTGGCTGACGCACCTGCTGCAATGGGTGCCGGTGGAAGCGGGCATCTACCGCGTCAACAAGGTCAAGAACCCCGAGTCGATCAAGGTCACCTGCACCTCGCGCGAAGAAGAGAACCAGCTGCCGCGCACCTTCGTCGACTACGAAGAGAACCCGCGCGAGCACTACCTCAATGCCGTGAGCACCGTGCTCGACGTGCACACCCGCATCTCCGACCTGTACAGCAGCCCGCACGACCAGATCAAGGAGCAGCTGCGCCTGACGATCGAGACGATCAAGGAGAACCAGGAGAGCGAGCTCATCAACAACCCCGACTACGGCCTGCTGGCGCAGGTGAGCGAAGAGCAGCGCATCTTCCCGCTGACCGGCGCGCCCACGCCCGACGACCTGGACGAGCTGCTCACCAAGGTGTGGAAGGAACCCGCGTTCTTCCTCACGCACCCGCTGGCCATTGCCGCGTTCGGGCGTGAAGCCACGCGCCGCGGCACGCCACCGCCCACGGTGAGCCTGTTCGGTTCGCAGTTCATCACCTGGCGCGGCATTCCGCTGATTCCGTCGAACAAGGTGCCGGTGGCCGACGGCAAGAGCAAGATCCTGCTGCTGCGCGTGGGCGACAAGCGCCAGGGCGTGGTGGGCCTGTTCCAGCCGGGTCTGTCGGGCGAACAGAGCCCGGGGCTGTCGGTGCGCTTCATGGGCATCAACAACCACGCGATCGCGTCGTACCTGATCTCGCTGTACTGCTCGCTCGCGGTGCTGACCACCGACGCGCTGGCCGTGCTCGACGACGTCGAGATCGGCAAGTACCACGACTATCCCGACACCTACAAGTAAGCCGCGGTGAGCAGCACACCCACGTTCCCGGGCGAGGCGCCGTTCGATCCGGCCGTTCTCGCGCGCATGGCCAGCGCCATGTTCTCCGCGCCGCCGGGCGCGCAGTTTCCCGCCAACATCGCACCGCCGGGCTCGCCGCTGGTGAGCCCCGCCGGCTTCGGGCCGAGCGTGCCGGGCACGCCGATCCCGCAAGGGCAGATTCCGGGTGCCAATGTGCTGCCCGCATCGCCCACCCAGCTGCCGTCGCTCGCGAACCGTGCGCCGGCCTTGCTGCCGCATGCGGTGGCGGGCAACGGCGTGCCGGACTCGGTGCTGTCGGTGGCGCCGGCCTTCGAGCCGCGCTCGGGCGGCGTGGTGCAGGGCGTGCCGCAGCAGGTGGGGGCGCCCGTGTCGCCGCAGGCAGCCTCCGCATCGCCGTTCTACTTCCTGAACAACAGCTACGGGCATCCGACGGCGGGCACCGCCAGCGATGGCTTTGCGATCCACGATCCGTTCGCGGGCCTTGCCGCGCCGACGGCGCAGCCCGCATTGCCACCGGGCCCGCCTTCGGCACCGGCCGGACGCGACGCGCAGTTCTACTTCGTCGATGCGGCGCGCCTGCCCAACGGCTTCGTCACGCCGGCCAAGCCCGATCCGCGCGGCCCCGATGCAGTGCCGCTGGCCGGCAGCGGCCAGCATCCGCCGTTCGATGTGCACGCCGTGCGCCGCGACTTCCCGATCCTGCAGGAGCGCGTGAACGGCAAGCAGCTCGTGTGGTTCGACAACGCCGCTACCACGCACAAGCCGCAGTCGGTCATCGACCGCATCGCGTACTTCTACGAACACGAGAACTCGAACATCCACCGCGCGGCGCATGAACTCGCCGCGCGTGCGACCGATGCCTTCGAAGGCGCACGCGAGCGCGTGCGCAAGTTCATCAATGCACCCGAAGTCGACGAAGTGATCTTCGTGCGCGGCACCACCGAGGCCATCAACCTCGTGGCCAAGAGCTGGGGCGGCCAGCACGTGGGCGAGGGCGACGAGATCATCGTGTCGAACCTCGAGCATCACGCCAACATCGTGCCGTGGCAGCAGCTCGCTGCCGCCAAGGGCGCCAAGCTGCGCGTGATCCCGGTGGACGACTCGGGCCAGGTGCTGCTCGACGAATACCGCAAGCTCTTGAACGACCGCACGAAGATCGTCGCGGTCACGCAGGTCTCGAACGCACTGGGCACCGTGGTGCCGGTGAAGGAGATCGTCGAGCTGGCGCACCGCGCAGGCGCCAAGGCGCTGGTCGATGGCGCGCAGTCGGTCTCGCACATGCGCGTGGACGTGCAGGACCTGGGCGCCGACTTCTTCGTGTTCTCCGGCCACAAGGTGTTCGGCCCGACCGGCATCGGCGTGGTGTGGGGCAAGCGCGAAGTGCTCGAAGACATGCCCCCTTGGCAGGGCGGCGGCAACATGATTGCCGACGTGACCTTCGAGAAGACCGTGTTCCAGCCGATCCCGAACAAGTTCGAGGCCGGCACCGGCAACATCGCCGATGCCGTGGGCCTGGGCGCGGCCATCGACTACGTGAACAAGGTCGGCATCGAGAACATCGCGCGCTACGAGCACGACCTGCTGGTGTACGGCATGGAGCAACTGGGCGCGATTCCCGGCGTGCGGCTGATCGGCACGGCGGCTGACAAGGCGAGCGTGATGTCCTTCGTGCTCGACGGCTACACCACCGAGGAGGTGGGCCACGCGCTCAACGACGAAGGCATCGCGGTGCGCACGGGGCACCACTGCGCGCAGCCGATCCTGCGGCGCTTCGGCGTCGAGACCACGGTGCGGCCGTCGCTGGCGTTCTACAACACCTTCGACGAGATCGATCGGCTGGTGACGGTGGTGCGGCGGCTCGCCGGCCAGCGGCGCATGCGCTGAGCCGGCTCAGGGCTTCGATGCCAGGTGCTGCCTGAAGAAGGCGAGCACCTTGGCATTGAAGTCGGCGTGGAAGGCGACGCGGTCGAAGCCGCCCGCATCGCTGCAGATCTCCGGCAAGGCCTTGGCCATGGCCGGCGCGCAGGGCGCCAGGAAGGCGAAGTGCGCGGTGTTCGCGGGCACGTACCAGTCCGGCGCGGAAGGCAGGTGGCGGCGAACCGCTTCGACATCGTCCAGCGTCACGCCGTCGCCGCCGCGCGCGGAGGCCCAGAGCTGGACGGGCACCGTGACCTGCTTCAGCCCCTCGGCATCGAAAAAGCTCAGCGGGTCGACGATCACCGCCGCCTTGATGCGCGCATCGCGCACCGGCGGCGCGGGCAGTTCCTGGCGCTGGATCTGGCCGCAGAACGGAATCCTCGAGGCCGGCGTGCAAAAGCGCAGGCCCAGCTTGAAGTCGGGCACCGCGCCCGTCGCGACGAGGCCGGTGTAGCCGCCTCTGGAGAAACCGAAGAAGCCGACCTGGTCGGCGGCGATCTTCGTGTGGCCGGGCCACGCCTTGAGCATGTGATCCGCCAGCCGCCGCATGTCGACGGGCCGCGCGGCAAATGTCGAGAGATGGCCCCGGCGCTCCATGTCCTGGAAGTTGTCGTTCGGGTGGTTGATGGCGGCGACCACGAAGCCCGCGTCGGCCAGCGCCGCCGCCGTGTCGTGGTGCCCGAGGAACGAGCCGCCCGAGCCGTGCGACATCAGCACCAGCGGCAGCCCCGTGCCGACGACGGGGCAGTCCTTGGTGGCCGAGATGGCGATCAGGCCGAACGCGATCTCGCCGGGCGCCGCCTCGCAAGGCGTCCACACCGCGCCGCGCAAGGCCGGCCCGTCCTTGTCGGCCGGCACCTCGATGAAGCTGAACCCCGCGGCATGGCTCCATGCGGCAGACACACAGAGGGCGGCGAGCAGGGCAAGGCGATGCAGAGTCATGGCGCGCAAGGGGTAGGGGGCTGAACGGGCCGCCAGTGTGCCGCCTCCGGCCCCGCGCCGCCAGCCCGTTTTGCGTCGTGCGATGCGGGCGCGCTATGCTCTGTCGCTGTCCATCACGCTGCTTGTCTTCGCATGTCCCAGCCTCAGGTTTCTTCTTCCGGCGCTCCTTCTTCTGTCAGCGATTCCTGCGATGTGTTCGTGATCGGCGGCGGCCCCGCGGGTTCGACCGTCGCGGCGCTGCTGGCGCAGCAGGGGCGCCGGGTGGTGCTGGTCGAGAAAGAGCACCATCCGCGTTTTCACATCGGCGAATCGCTGCTGCCCGCGAACGTCGAGCTGTTCGACAAGCTCGGCGTGCGCGACCAGGTCGAGAAGATCGGCATGCCGAAGTTCGGCATCGAGTTCGTCTCGCCCGAGCATGAGCACCGCAGCTACGTGGAGTTCGCCGAAGGCTGGGACAAGTCGCTCGACTCCGCCTGGCAGGTGCGTCGCTCCGAGCTCGACGAGCTGCTCTTCCGCAACGCCGCCACGCGCGGCGCCCAGACCTTCGAAGGCTGCAAGGTGCGCGACGTGGCCTTCGACGCCGACGGCGCCACCGTGCAGGCCGTGATGGACGACGGCGCCAAGCGCAGCTGGCGCGCGCGCTTCGTGATCGACGCCACGGGCCGCGACACGCTGCTGGCCAACAAATTCCGCTGCAAGCAGAAGAACCCCGACCACAACAGCACCGCGCTGTTCGGTCACTTCACGAACGCCGAGCGGCTCGAGGGCAAGAAGGAAGGCAACATCAGCATCTGCTGGTTTCCGCACGGCTGGTTCTGGTTCATTCCGCTGGCCGACGGCACGACCAGCGTGGGCGCGGTGTGCTGGCCCTACTACCTGAAGACGCGCGAAAAATCGCTGAAGGAATTCTTCTACGACACCATCGCGCTGTGCCCCGTGCTGGCCGACCGCCTGAAGAACGCCACCCTGGTCGACGACGCCGTGCACGCCACGGGCAACTTCTCGTACTCGAGCACGCACGCCACCGGCGACAACTACCTGCTGCTGGGCGACGCCTTCACCTTCATCGACCCGATGTTCTCCTCGGGTGTGTACCTGGCGATGCACAGCGCCTTCGACGGCGCCGAGCTGGTGGCCACCGCGCTCGACCAGCCGGCCGAACTGGCCCGCGCCCGCGAAGGCTTCGAGGCCATGATGCGCAAGGGCCCGCGCGAGTACTCGTGGTTCATCTACCGCGTGACCAACCCGACCATCCGCGACATGTTCATGTACCCCGGCAACCCGTTCCGGGTGAAGGAGGCGCTGATGTCGCTGCTGGCCGGCGACATCTACAAGGGCACGCCGATGTGGGGCGCGCTGCGCATGTTCAAGGTGCTGTACTACGGCATCTCCCTCGCCAACTTCCGCCGCACCTGGGCGGGCTGGAAGCGCCACCGCTTCAACATCCGCGACATGGGGGCGTTGAAGGGGGAGACGATCCTGAAGTCGGACTAGGCGCGGGTTAGGCGCTGGGCAGTTCGGCGATGAGCCGCCGGTTCTGCCGCGCCAGCGTGCGAAAGGCCGCTGAGAGGCGGTCGTCGGCTGCCACGGTGTCCCAGTACACGCCGGCCAGTTGCCGGGCGTGCGGCCATTCCTGCAGGGTGTCCACGGTCGGCGCCAGCCCGGTGGCCGCCAGGTCGCGCGCCGGCAGTTCGCCGCTCGTCGGCGCATACAGCGTGGGCAGCACGTCGTAGGCGGGCGCGAGACGCCACGCGTTCCCTTCGATGAGCAGCGAGATGTTGCCGTAGTGCCGGTCGGTGTTGCCGATCAGGCGGCCGAAGGCTTCGAGAAAGCGCAGGCGCTGTGCATCGTCGGCACGCAGCAGGCCGCGCGAGGCCATCCGGTTGGCCGTGGCGGCCCAGTTGTCGATCTTGCCGACGTGCTGCGCGTCGTACGCCATCAGCGACACCATGCCGACGCGGCCCCGGGCCGAGCGGTCGAAGCGCTCGACCTCCAGGAACACGCGTCCGCCTTCGATGAAGATGCGCGTGGTGGCCGCAGCGACGCCCGCTTGCGCCAGGGTGCTTAGTGCCAGGTGCTCGCTGACGAGAAGATCGCGCGAGCGCCGGTCCAGGGCCGACGTGCCTGCGAGCGAGAACTTGACGATGACCTGCCGGCCATCGCGCACCGTGCAGAACTTCGGCTGTTCGCCGCCGGCCGACGAGCCGGGCAGGGTGCCCTGCATCGCGCTTTCCGCCATGGCGGGGTAGTCGCTCACGGAGACAGGGCGAGCGGCGCGTGCGCCCAGCGAATGAAAGCGCTGGAAGGATTCGGCACCCACCACGAGGTTGCCGGGCAGGTCTTCGCCGCACAGCGCGAGCGCCTGCAGCACGTCGTCGTCGTTCCAATGTTCGGGGTTGGGCGGTAGCCCGAGTTCGGGGTGCCCCTGCGCGAAGGCGCGGCCGATGAAGCCCTGGGGACGCATGTCGGCAAGGAACCATGGGAGGCCGTCATGCAGCGCGCTGCGGCCTTGCTGCTCGTCCATCCAGCAACGCCCGCCCTGCAGCGGCACGATGCGTCCGAACGGCGAGGCTTGGCCGGCGGCATCGACCTTGACGACTGGCACCTCAGCACCGACGCGTTCGACGTGCCGTGGCGCCACATACATCTGGGAGCGTGCCGCACCGACCTTCAGTATCTGCGCGCTGCGAACCAGCGGCGCCAACGCGCGAGAGGCGGTGGCCTGACTGATGCCCAGTCGCGCCTGCAGCTCGGCGCTCGTGGCGGCGCCTTGCGAACGGATGAAGGCGAGGGCAGTAGCGCTCAGGGATGACGAGGTGGGTGGCGGCATTGCATATCTACGTGAATAGATAAATTATCCCACCCGCCATTGGGAAACTCAAATCGAATGAATTCCTACGTGAATAGATACTTTTGATCCCGAGAGTGTCAGATCTTCAAGAGTTCAACGCTGCGTGCCGAGCCCGCAACGTTGCCACCGCATGCGTCACCCCCAACTGCGGGCTGCTGAGCACATCGACCCCGAGGTCCGCCAGCAACCCCGTCACCGGCGCCATCGACGCCTGCGCCAGCACGATCACGTCGGTGCCGTCGGCTGCGGCGCGGATCGATTCGGCCAGCGTGGCGATGTAGCGCGCGATGTCGCCCGACTGGAAATGCACCCAGGCATCCTCGACCAGCAGCGTGCTGGCGCGGATGCCGACGCCGGCCTGCCGGGCCGCGGAGAGCACGAGCGACAGGGTCGGGTCGATGGTGCTTTCGACGGCGCCGACGATCAGCACGCGTGGGCCGTTGCGCACGGCGCGGTCGGCCATGGCGCGGTCGATGCGCAGGGCGGCGAAGGCGCCGCCGGTGGCGGTCTTTTCGGCGATGCCGCCGATGGTCGAGCAGGTGCACACGACCACCGAGGCGCCGTCCGAGGCGGCGTCGCGCATGGCTTCGTGGACGCGCGCCACCAGGCCGGCGTGGTCGACGCCCAGGGTGCGCGCATCGGCGAGCAGCTCTTCCATCACCAGGTGCTGCACGCGCAGCTCGGGCGCGATCTCGCGGGCCAGGCTGCCGAAGGTCTGCACATGCACCTGCGCGGTATGGAGGAAGGCGAGCGTGTCGGCCATGAGCTTGCTGCCGTTCAACCGGCCTCGCGGGCGCGCCGGAACTCGTAGGCCTTCAGGTGCACGTACGCCGTGCGCAGCACCGACGGTGTGGCCGAGGCGCTGCGCGGCGCGCGGGCCAGCAGGTCGCCCAGGATGTGGTCGGCCTCGACGCGCGCGCCGCGGGCCATGTCCTTGTACATGGAGGCGGTCATGGGCGAGCCGGCGGTCGTGACCACTGCGCGGCCGCGCGTGACGGCGCCGGGCCGCGGGGCAAAGCCGTTGTGGGCGGCGATGGCGCAGCACTCGTCGAAGATCGCGAGCGCCACGTCTTCGCCGCCGGCCGCCACGATGTCGCCGATGGAGGCGTGCATCAGGCTCGTGAGGCCCGCGGCCGAGGCGATGAAGACCCACTTCTCCCACATGTCCTGCGCGATGGTCTCGCTCGCGGTGGCGGTGAAGTTCGCGCCGGCGAACTGGGCCGCGATGGCGTCGATGCGCGGCGAGCGCCCGCCGGCGCGTTCGCCGTAGCTCAGGCTGTGCATGTCGTTCAGGTGCTGCACGCGGCCCTCGTCGTCGAGGGTGGCGGAGATCATGCACAGGCCGCCGAGCACGCGCGCCTCGCCGAAGCGCGCGACCAGCCGGTCGATGTGGCCCAGGCCGTTGAGCAGCGGGAGGATGACGGTGTCGGGTCCGACGGCGGGCGCGAACGAATCCATGGTGGCGTCGAGGTCGTAGGCCTTGCAGCCGACCACGACCACGTCGTACGGGCCGCCGATCTGCTCGGCCAGCACGTGCTTCGGCGTGGGCAGGTCGAGGTCGTCGAAGGGGCTGCGCACCACGAGCCCGGTCGTGGCCAGCTGGGCCGCGCGGCCGGGACGCAGTAGAAAGGTCACATCGCGGCCTGCCGCGAGCAGGCGTGCGCCGAAGTAACCACCGAGTGCTCCCGCACCCACCATCAGGAATCGCATCGCGCGCTGCCTCCGAAGAAACTGAAGATCGGAAGCGATGATGCCCCGGATCGCGCGCGGGCGCCTCAGGGGTGTTGCGAGGTCGCCAGCCGCTCGCGGGCAAAGGGCCGCAGGTCGAGGCCGTGCGCGCTCTCGCGGCCCAGCACCCGGTCGGCGATGGCGTCGCCCAGCCCGGCCGAGTGCTTGAAGCCGTGGCCGGAGCAGGCCGAGACGATCAGCACATTCGGCAGGCCGTCGAGCGCGTCGATCACGAAGCGGCGGTCGGGCGTGACGGTGTACATGCAGGCACGGGCCTTGAGCGCGTGCCCCGCGATCTGCGGAAAGCGCCCGGCGACGCGGTCGCGGTACATGGCGGCGCTTTCCTCGGCGCTCACCTCGCGGTCGAGCGCGTCGGGCGTGGTGGCGTCGACGTACTGCTCGGTGGCGACCTTCAATGCGGGCTGCGACGCGTCGGAGGCCGGAAAGCCGTACATGTAGTCCTCCTGCGCGTCGCCGAACATCCAGATGAAGATGGGAAAACGCCCGGGCGCGAAGTCGGCCTCGGCGGCGGGGCCGGTGTCGAACCAGTGCATCACCTGGCGGTGCACCGAGAAGTGCGCCTGCCAGTCGGTGCGCGCCTGCCGGCCGAGGAACTCGGGCAGCCAGGCGCCGGCCGCGACCACCACCTGGTCGGCGGTGAAGCTCGCGGTTTCGGTGCGCACGCGCACGGTGTCGCCGTTGCCCACGGGCTCGACGCCCAGCACGCGCTCGCCGGTGCGGGTCTGTGCGCCGTCGGCGCGGGCCAGGGCGAGCTGGGCGGCGATGGCGTCTTCGGGGCGCACGAAGCCGGCGTCGCGCTCGAGGTAGCCGATCTCGTCGCCCTGCAGGTGGAACTGCGGGTAGCGCGCGCGGATGCCGGCCGCGTCGAGCACCTCGTGCGCAATGTCGAAGCGCTCGGCGCAGGCGATGGTGCGGCGCACGAAGTCGGACTTGCCGTGGTGCTCGGCCACGCGGTCGCGCGGCGCGAGGATGAGGCCGCCGGTGGTGGTCATCAGCGGGCGGCCGGTGCGCGCCTCGAGCTCGCGCCAGATGGCGTGCGAGCGGTGCACCAGCGGCACGTACTCGTCGCCTTCGCCGACGGCCAGCCGCGTGATGCGCGAGTCGCCGTGCGAGGAGCCGCGGTCGTGCGGCGGCGCGAACTGGTCGATGCCGAGCACGCGCGCGCCGCGTTGCGAGAGCTGGTAGAGGGTGGCCGCGCCGAGGGCGCCCAGGCCGATGACGATCGCGTCGTAATGAGTAGGGGAACGGGTCACGGGGCGAGAGGTTTCGTCGTCACACAAGGTTCAGGTCGAGAAACGCATCCTTGACCGCAATGGGCTGGGGAATGAGCTTCAGCTGCGCGAACACGTCGGCCAGGCCCTGCTGTTCGCGGGCGATGGCGGGCGTGAGCGCCACGACGCCATAGTGCCGCCGTTCGGTCGCCAGCGCCAGCACCTTGGGCTCGACCTTCAGCTGCGGCGCGAGCGTGGCCACCACCTCGCCGGGGTGGGCCTGGGCCCAGTCGTTGGCCTTGCGCAGTTCGGCGAACACGGTGCGCAGCGTGTCGGCGTTGGCGCGCGCGAAGGTGGGCTGCGCGAAGTGGTAGGTGCGGTTGCCGCTCAGGCCGGTGCCGTCGAACAGCAGGCGCGACTCGGTCGCCACCTGCGCGCCGGCCAGGAACGGGTCCCACAGGCCGATGGCCGCGACGCTGCCCGACTGGTAGGCGGCCACGGTGTCGGAGGCCGTGACGATGTAGACCGGCTCGATGTCTTCGTAGCGCAGGCCGGCCGCTTCGAGTGCGCGGATCAGCACGTACTGCGTGTTGTAGCCGCGGCCGGTGACGACCTTCTTGCCCTTGAGGTCGCGCACGCTGCGGATCGGCGAGTCGCGCGGCACCAGGAAGCCGACGCCGCCGGGGTAGGGGCTTTCGGCCGCGAGGTAGGCCAGGCCTTTGCCGCTGGCCTGCTGGAACACGCCGATGCCGTCGGAGGCGTGGCCGAAGTCGATGGCACCGGCCGCCAGCGCTTCCGACAGCTGGCTGCCGCCGAGGAACTCGCGCCACTCGACGCTCACGCTGGCCGGCGCCAGCGCCTTCTCGAGCTGGCCCGTGCCCTTGAGGATGTTGAGCGTGTTGAACTTCTGGTAGCCGATGCGCAGCGTGCGGGCGCGCGTCTGGGCGAACAGCGGAGCCGATGCGGCCACGGCGGCGGCACCGACACCGGCGCGAAGCAGAAGGCGCCGGGAGACGGCGGGCGAGGAAGTGCTTGGGAAGTGCATGGGAAGAGCGGGGCCGCATCACGCGGCCGAAGAAGAAAAAAGCAGTCAGGCGGAAGGCAGAGGCTGGCCACTCTAGGGATCGACGCCTTCGTGCGCCACGAAGCTTTTGTCATTTGTTCATGCGCAACTCATCGCTGCATATGCAAGAGGAAATTGCTTCGTTGGCGCCGCACGCGGCGCTGCCTAGAGTCGCGCTCTCTTTTTCCACTTCCAGCGAAGCGCAGGCATGACCCGCAACACCAAACATCTCACCGTGACCAGTCTGGCCCTGGCCCTCGGCGCCTTCACCACCCTGGGCAACATCGCCTGGGCCGACAAGCTCGACGACATCCGCAAGGCCGGCGTGCTGCGCGTGGCCGCGTTCGACGGCAACCCGCCGTTCGGCTACATCGACCCGGCCAGCAAGAAGCAGGTGGGCCACGACATCGACCTGGCGACCGAGTTCGCAAAGAGCCTGGGCGTGAAGATCGAGCTGGTGCCGACCAACCCGGCCAACCGCATCCCGCTGCTCACCTCGGGCAAAGCCGACGTGGTGTTCGCCAGCTTCACCATCACCGACGAACGCGCCAAGGCGGTGGACTTCACCACGCCGTACTTCCTGGTCGGCCAGCAGTTCCTGGCGAAGAAGGGCGTGCTGAAGGAGGCCGCGCAGATCAAGGACATCCGCATCGGCACCGAGAAGGGCACGACGATGGAGTCGAACCTGCGCAAGAACTACCCCGACGCCAAGGTCGTGCTCTACGACGACTCGCCCTTTGCGCTGGCCGCGCTGCGCAACGGCAACGTGCAGGCGATCACCAACGACGGCGTGAAGCTCACGGCGCAGTGGAATGCGATTCCCGACAAGGAGAAGTACGAGATCCCGGCGATCACGGTGTCGAAGGAATACCTCGGCGCGGCCGTGGCCAAGGGCGAGACGCGCCTGCTCGAGACGCTCAACGCCTGGCTGGTCGACAGCGAGAAGAACGGCCGTGCCGTGGCGATCTACGACACCTGGTTCGGCCCGAACAGCAAGGCGCCGCTGCCGCGCCTGTTGAAGATCGGCGACCAGCGCGTGGCCGCCAACTGATGGGGCACGCAACGACCGGATCGATGCGGCCTTGAGCGATTTCCTGCGCGAGCACCTGCTCGCGCCCCATTACCTCGGCTGGCTGCTCGACGGGTGGCTCGTGACCGTGGGCGCCTCGCTGCTGGTGGCGGCGGGCGCCACGCTGCTGGGCGTCGTCGTGGCAGCGGGGCGCTCGTCGAGCCGGCCCGCGTGGCTGCGCGCGAGCGGCGCGTACGTCTCGCTGTTTCGCAACACGCCGCTGCTGGTGCAGCTCTTCTTCTGGTACTTCGGCGCGCCCAGCCTGTTGCCCGAGGCGCTGCGCGAAGGGCTCTTGGCGGGGCGTTTCATTTCCTTCGAACTTCTGTCGGCGCTGCTCGGCCTCACGCTGTATGCGGCGGCCTACGTGGGGGAGGACATCCGCTCTGGCATCCGCGGCGTGCCTGAGGGGCAGACGCTGGCGGCACAGGCGCTGGGCTTCACGCGCGCGCAGGTGCTGGCGCAGGTGGTGCTGCCGCAGGCGCTGCGCATCGCGTTGCCGCCGCTGCTGGGGCAGTACATGAACATCGTCAAGAACACCTCGCTCGCGATGGCCGTGGGGCTGGTCGAGCTGTCGTATGCCTCGCGCCAGGTCGAGGCCGAAACCTTCAAGACCTTCCAGGCCTTCGGCGTGGCGACGCTGCTCTACATCGTGACCATCGGCGTGATCGAACTGCTGGCGGCGTGGGCTGCGCGTCGGCAATCGCAGCTGCCGGGGAGGGCGACGGCATGAGCGATGCGCTGCACATGCTGTGGGACAGCCTGCCGTACCTGCTGTGGGGCGCCTTTCCGCAGGGCGAGCTGGGCGGTGCGGCGCTCACGGTGCTGCTCAGCGCCGGCTCGGGCATCGCGTCGGCGCTGCTGGGGCTGGCGTGGGGCATCGGGCTGGCCATGGCGCGGGGGCCGCTGAAGCGCGTGCTGGCGCTGGGGCTGGCCTTCCTGCGTGCGATCCCGGTGCTGATGCTGATCTTCTGGACCTACTTCCTGCTGCCGTTCGCGCTGGGCGTGAGCGTGCCGGGCGTGTTGTCGGTGATGTGCGCGCTGTCGCTGGTGGGCGGCGCCTACCTGGCGCACGCGGTGCATGCGGGCATCCGCGGCATCGGTGCGGGACAGTGGGCGGCGGGGCTGTCGCTCGGGCTCACGCGCTGGGGCACGCTGCGCCACGTCGTGCTGCCGCAGGCACTGCGGATGATGCTGCCATCGTTCGTCAACCAGTGGGTCACGCTGGTGAAGGACAGCTCGCTGGCGTACGTGGTGGGCGTGGGCGAGCTGTCGTTCGTGGCTTCGCAGGTGAACGCGCGCACCATGGTCTATCCGGCGGAGATCTTCGTGCTGGTGGGCGCGATCTACTGGCTGCTGTGCACCGGGCTGGACCGGCTGGCCCACGGGGTCGTGCGCCGCGCGCAGGCGGGTGCGCCGGTTGTCATGAACTTTTCTGGAAAAGGTCTTGAGCGCTTCGCATAATCGTCCCGGTCATTCCGACAGCCTTTTCCATTTCAAGGAGTTCCACCCATGGCACAGACCCGGATCGCCGTCATCGTCGGCAGCCTGCGCAAGGATTCGTTCAACCACAAGCTGGCCCTGGCGCTGGCGCATCTCGCGCCGTCGGACTTCACGTTCGAGACCCTGCGCATCGACGACCTGCCGCTGTACAACCAGGACGACGACGGCAACCAGGCCGCTCAGGTGAAGCGCCTCAAGAGCGAAGTGGCCGCCGCGCAGGGCGTGCTGTTCGTCACGCCCGAATACAACCGCTCGATCCCCGGCGTGCTGAAGAACGCCATCGACCACGCTTCGCGCCCCTATGGCCAGAGCGTCTGGGCCGGCAAGCCGACCGGCGTGCTCGGCATCTCGGTGGGCGCCATCGGCACCGCGCTGGCGCAGCAGCACCTGCGCAACATCCTGGCGTATCTCGACGCGCCCACGATGGGCGGCCCCGAGGTGTTCCTGCAGGCCAAGGAAGGCCTGTTCGACGACAAGGGCCACATCGGCAACGAAGGCACGCAGAAATTCCTGCAGGGCTGGATGGACAAGTACGTGGCCTGGGTCAAGGCCCATTCCGCGGCCTGATCGCAAGGCAATCGCCCATGAAAAAGCCGCCCCAAGGGCGGCTTTTTCGTTCCGGTGTCGGAGCTATCTAGCTGTTGCACAAGATTCCTCGCCCCTCAGAACGAGGGGTTTCTTCGGGGCCGCTAGTGGAGCGATTTAAGCCCGACCACGCCCATGACAATCAGCCCAATGCAAAGTAGCCGGAGTGCCGAAGCCGACTCTCCCAAGAGAACCATGCCCACAATCGCTGTTCCGACCGCACCGATGCCTGTCCACACGGCGTAGGCAGAACCGACTGGCAAATGCCTCAGCGAGAAGGTGAGCAGTGACAGGCTGCCGAGAAGCGAAGCGATCGTGCCTGCCAACACCCAAGGGCGGTCGAATCTCGTGGCCGATTTCAGCCCGACGGCAAATAGGATTTCGAGTCCCCCAGCAGCAAAAAGCGCTACCCATGCGGTCACCGCATTCATGATTGGGCCCATTCGGCTGCGAGTCGCATGCGCAAGATCAAAGGCACAGAAGCAACACGATGCTTTGAGCGACCAACGTGAAAGGACACCTTGCTGCTGAACAGGCAGAAGTGAGCGGCCTGTTGGTCCGTCAAGTGAAATCCGACATACAAGACGAGCTCAGATGCTGTGCCGTGCTCAAACGCGCGTTTACTGAGTTGGCCTCTTACAGCATGCCCACAGAAAACCAGATCCGTTGCCTGCTCGGCATCGGTTTGTTGGGCACGTCGAGAAGCTGAGGAAACTTCTTGTTGACCAGTCGTGGGATCGAATGTGATGCGCGCCATCAGTTCGTTGCGTGCAGGAGCCATCGCAACGTAGTTGCTGATTTCATTCCCAATCGCTTCTTCTCGTAGTCCTTGTGCATGCAAGGCTTCCTGGCCCTGCAGCCAAAGCGACTCCTTGGTTTCGAAACTGACGGCGTATGGAGGCCTTGCCGGCAAGCTGTGAGCGGCTCGGAGATCAAGAAGCCGTTGGCTGTGCGTACCGCGTGCCTGCTCAAACTGCCTTCGTGACAGGGGCTGCGACCCTCTCGGTGAGCGCTGAGTTTCGGTCACTTCAGTTCGCAAGGAGCTTGCCGTTGAAGACGATACGGAAGGTCCGCACAGTCAGTAGCGACAGAGCCGCGGTGAGCAGGATCAGCAAGCCCCACGCAAGCCACGTCAGGGGCTGTGATGACTGCACGGACGCATATTTAAGTGCAGCGTTGACGAGCGCGGCAAGGGGGAAACTGATCGCCCACCAAGCGGGACCGAACGCAATGCCCGGCCGAAACACTTTGGGCGCCAGAACCAGAAACAGGAAGAGACCGAAGTAAAAGAGCATTGCGGCGAAGGCGTCGACTTCGCCTGTGAGATTGGTGTAGGCGAGGAAGCCAACCTCAAACGGGGCCACGAGAATCATCAGAGAAGGCGTCATGGCCGCAGCGAGCGGCTCTCGCTGCACGAGTCTCACAACGATCATCGTGAACATCACCAAGGCGAGGGCAGTGCCAATGCCGGCAGCGACACGCAAAGTCTCGGCGGAGCCCGGTAGATCGGTGTAGGCGAACGTCACGGCAATGTCCAGCGCGGCAACACCGGGAATCAACCAGGCAGGCACGGCGTGCGAGGGGTCACCCCCGCCGGATAGCAGCCGGGAAACGACGACGTAGCTCACCAGGAGTGTCGTGACGGTGCCAACGATCCACAACACCAGTCCCACCTGCCCGAAGTAGTGGCCCAGTACGGCCGACTGCAGCAACAGCGAGATGGTGATTGTTCCGAAGAAGTTGCCAGCGATGGGGTGGCGGAACTCGGCCAGGACAGCGTCGGGATGCTTCACCAGCTTGAAAAGATACGCGACCGTGATGGCCAGAAAAACGAGGCTGGAAAAGATGCTCAGGGCATCCGCGACTTGCGGGCCAAAGCCAAGAGACTGGGTGGCCAGGCGCCAACCCAGTGCAAGGCCTGAGAGGCCCATGACAGCTCCGAAAAGGTTCACAGGAAGATTTCGAATGGAACCAGTTACTGCAGGGCGGGACTGCTGTTCAGCAGAGAGGAGATCGGCGGTCATTTGTTGCTCCGTATGTTGGCTGAAAGTGCCATGTGCGAAAGTTTCCGCCAACAGGCGAGGGCGCGGGCTGCAGTCCTCCGTTCTTTTCTGCCAATGTTCAAGCAGATACAGCCGACCTCGTTGCAGCATGGTCAAACCCCGTGGCTTGAATTGCCAATCCCGTGAGATCCCGCCAAACTTCCGGCACGGCGCGCCCATGGCGTGCATGACGGAGCCACCCCGATGCGTATCGCCATCCTTGCTTTCCCACGTGTTCAGCTGCTTGATGTTGTCGGCCCGGCTGACATCTTTGCCGAGGCTTCGAGGCAGCTGGGAGATCCGCGCGCGTACCGTGTGCAGGTCATCGCCCCAGATGAAGGGGCACTCAAGAGCAGCAGCGGGCTGCGTCTGATGATCGATGCCACGATTGCCAGCCATCGAGGTGCGATCGACACGTTGCTGGTTGCGGGGAGTCCAGATGTGCACAGCGTGACGGGCAACGAAGCGCTCAAGACGTGGCTTCGGCAGCAATGTGGGAGGGTGCGACGCATCGGCTCGGTTTGCAGCGGTGCCTTTGTGTTGGCAGCAGCCGGTCTTCTGAGCGGAAAGAAGGTGGCCACGCACTGGAATGCAGCAGACCGACTTGCCGCGGACTATCCAACTACAGACGTTGACGCTGACGCAATATTCGTGAGAGATGGGAATCTCTACACATCGGCGGGCGTATCTGCTGGAATGGATCTCGCGCTCGCTCTGGTCGAGGAAGATCATGGGCGCGATCTGGCACTTCGCGTGGCTCGCGAGATGGTGATGTTTCTGAAGCGCCCCGGAGGCCAGTCCCAGTTCAGTGCGCACCTCGCGGCCCAGACCGCCGAGCGTTCCGCAATTCGTGAGATTCAAGACTTTGTCCTGGGCAACCTCCGGGCCGACCTCAGCGTGCCTGCGCTCGCCCTGCAAGCAAAGATGAGTGAGCGGAACTTTGCGCGGATTTTTCGACTTGAGGCTGGCATGACGCCAGCAGACTATGTCGAGAGCGTTCGAATCGACGCAGCGCGCAGGCGCATCGAGGAGTCAAACGTTTCGTTGAAGGGTTTGGCCGACGAAGTAGGCTATGCCAATGGGGACGGTCTTCGCCGGGCGTTTCACCGGCGGCTCGGGGTCGGACCTGCGGACTACCGCAAAAGATTCTCCAGCTGAAGCTCTTGGGTCTGCAGAAGGTAGCGCACAGTGAACGCTCGATTGGCCCAGACAGCTCTACGCTGCATGGGCTCAACCAAGCGGCAATGACATCCAGCTTCTTAAGCGACTGGTTCTGTTGGCTTTTGCATCAGCCAGACAAGTCCGTTCCGGCCGCGGAAGCTTCAGGCGGCTTGCGCGACGCTCTTCTGGTTCGCGGCTTCGGTCGTGGCCACGAGGATGTCGGCGCGGGCGGCGGCCAGGGCGGCGGCCTTGGGCGCGTCACCCATCGCGATGCCTTCGGCACGCACGAAGCGCACGTCGGTGATGCCGAAGAAGCCGAAGATCACCTTCAGGTAGCTCTCCTGGTGTTCCGCGGCCTGGCCACCTTCGGAGGTCGAGTAGATGCCGCCGCGGCTCGAGGCCACGATCACGGTCTTGCCACCGGCCAGGCCGACGGGGCCCTTCTCGGTGTACTTGAAGGTGCGGCCGGCTTGCGCGAGGCGGTCGATCCAGGCCTTGAGCTGGGTCGGGATGGTGAAGTTGTACAGCGGGGCGCCGAGCACCACGACGTCGGCGGCCAGGAACTGGCTCACCAGCTTTTCGGACAGGGCGTTCTCGCGCAGCTGCGCTTCGGTCGGCTGGGCCTGCACGCCGGTCTTGATGCCGAGGGCGTCGACGCCGAAGTGCGAGGGCGCGTCCACGGCGAGGTCCAGGTACTCGACCTGGGTGTCGGGGTGGGCGGCGCGCCAGGCGGCCACGGTTTCGGCGGTCAGCTGGCGCGAGGTGGAGCCGGCGGCGAGGATGCTGGAGTCGATGTGGAGCAGCTTCATGTCAGTCAATCACTTTCTGTGCAAGGTGTCGGCGCTGAGAAGTGGCCGGCGTTGGGAGAATTCTATTTTTGATGTGAGTGGCTGATAAGTAGCCAAAATTTGATCAGATCGTTCTGTTTGCAGGACAATGAAGCCATGCAAGACCTCAACGACATGGTGTTCTTCGCCGAGGTGGCCGAGCGGGGCGGCTTTGCCGCCGCCAGCCGGGCGCTGGGCATTCCCAAATCGCGGCTGTCTCGGCGCGTGGCCGAGCTCGAGGAACGGCTGGGCGTGCAGCTGATGCAGCGCAGCACGCGCCGCCTGTCGCTCACGCCGGCCGGCGAGATCTACTTGCGGCATGCCTCGGCCATGCGCGACGCGGCCCAGGCGGCGGCCGAGGCGGTGGCGCAGGTGCAGACCGAGCCGAGCGGGCTGGTGCGGCTGACCTGCCCGGTCACCATTTCCCACAGCGGGCTGGCGCAGCTGATGCCGGTGTTCATGGCGCGCCACCCGGCGGTGCGCGTCGACATGCGCGTCATCAACCGGCCGGTGGACCTGATCGAGGAGGGCATCGACATCGCGCTGCGCGTGCGCCCGACCATCGAGGACAGCACGGTGCTGGTGGCCAAGACCTTCGGCCACAGCCGCGGCGTGCTGGTCGCGAGCCCGACGCTGCTGGCCAGCCAGGGCCCGGTCGACACGCCCGCCGACCTCGCGAAGCTGCCCACGGCGGCCATGTCGGTCAACGGGGAAGGGCGCTCGGAGTGGCGCCTCGAAGGCCCGGAAGGCCGCAGCCACGTGCATGTGCACACGCCGCGCTACGTGGCGGACGACCTCGCGACGCTGCAGTTCGGCGCGCTGGGCGGCGTCGGCGTGACCCTGCTGCCCGACTACATGTGCAGCGCCGACATCGAGGCGGGCCGGCTGGTGCGGGTGCTGCCCGGCTGGGGGCCGTCGCCGGTGGTGGCGCACATGGTGTTTCCGGCGCGGCGGGCGCTGGTGCCGGCGGTGCGGCGGCTGATCGACTTTCTGTCCGAACACCTGCAAAGCGAGCAGATGCGGATGTTTTGAGGCAGGTTGCTATCTAAAAAATAGCGCCATAGTGGGTCTTCGCAGGTTCTATATGCGAAAAACGTCATATCCAAACAAACAGATATTCGTTTGCCATTGAAGCAGCGGTTCGCACAATCCAGGGCTTCACCCCCTCCTTGGAGCGACCATGGCAACCCTGCGACTCGGCGACACCGCCCCTAATTTCACCCAGGACTCCAGCGAAGGCCCGATCGACTTCTACCAGTGGGCCGGCGATTCGTGGATCGTGTTCTTCTCGCACCCGGCCGATTTCACGCCCGTGTGCACCACCGAACTCGGCAAGACGGCGGCGCTGTCGGGCGAGTTCGCCAAGCGCGGCGTCAAGCCCATCGCGCTGAGCGTCGACCCGGCCACCAAGCACAAGGAGTGGATCGGCGACATCAACGAGACGCAGAACACCACCGTCAACTTCCCGATCATTGCGGACGCCGACCGCAAGGTGGCCGACCTGTACGACCTGATCCACCCGAACGCCTCGACCACGGCCACGGTGCGCAGCGTCTACATCATCGACCCCAAGAAGGTCATCCGCACCACCATCACCTACCCCGCGTCGACCGGCCGCAACTTCGACGAGATCCTGCGCGTCATCGACTCGCTGCAGCTCACCGACAGCCACAAGGTCGCCACGCCCGTGAACTGGAAGGACGGCGACGACGTCGTCATCGTGCCGAGCATCCAGGACCCGGCCGAACTGGCCGAGCGCTTCCCCAAGGGCTTCAAGGCCGTCAAGCCTTACCTGCGCATCACGCCGCAGCCCAACAAGTAAGAAGCCGCAGGACCGCGCCGTCATGCAGACTCGTGTCGTCATCGTGCCCGGTTGGCGCGACTCCGGGCCCGGCCATTGGCAGAGCCTGTGGGAAGAACGCATTCCGGGCGCGGCGCGGGTGGCGCAGGACGACTGGGCCTCGCCCAAGCGCGATGCCTGGGTGCCCGCGCTGGCCAAGCTGGTGCTCGAAAGCGAAGGCCCCGTGGTCATCGCGGCGCACAGCCTGGGCTGCATCGCCACGGCGCACCTGCCGCCCGAGGCCGCCGCCCGCATCCAGGGCGCGCTGCTGGTGGCGCCGGCCGACCCCGAGCGCCGCGCGGTGCTGTCCGACTTCGCACCCGTGCCCTACGCGGCGCTGCCGTACCGCAGCATCGTGGTGGCGAGCAGCAACGATCCTTATTGCCCGATCCGCCTGGCGGGCGCCTATTCGCGCGCCTGGGGCAGCGAGTTCGTGCGCATGCAGAATGCGGGGCACATCAACATCGATTCGGGGCACGGAGACTGGCCGCTCGGCCTGGCCCTGCTGCAATCGTTGACCGACGAACCCGCCGCCTGGTCGGCGGGACGTGAATTTTCAGAAAACCTGGCAACCACATGACTTCCAGAATCAAGACCTTCGTCGCCGTGCTCGCGCTGGCGTCCTCCGCACTCGCCGGCAGCACCGCCTTCGCACAAGGCACCGGGCTGCTGAACGCCTCGTACGACGTGGCCCGCGAGTTCTACAAGGACTACAACGCGGCCTTCGTGGCGAACTACAAGAAGGCCACGGGCAAGGACGTCAAGATCGACCAGTCGCACGGCGGCTCCAGCGCCCAGGCGCGCGCCGTGGCCGACGGCCTCGATGCCGATGTGGTCACCATGAACACCTCGACCGACATCGACTTCCTGGCCAACGCCGGTGTGGTCGCCAAGGACTGGAACAAGAAGTTCCCCGAGAACGCATCGCCCACCACCTCGACCATGCTGCTGCTGGTGCGCAACGGCAACCCCAAGGGCATCAAGGACTGGGACGACCTGGTCAAGCCGGGCGTGCAGGTCGTGATCGTCAACCCCAAGACCGGCGGCAACGGCCGCTATGCCTACCTGGCCGCCTGGGGCTACATCAAGAAGAAGGGCGGCACCGACGCCCAGGCCGCCGAGTTCGTCGGCAAGCTGTTCAAGAACGTGCCGGTGCTGGCACGCGGCGGCCGCGATGCGACCACCGCCTTCCTGCAACGCAACATCGGCGACGCGCTGATCACCTTCGAATCCGAAGTGGTCTCGATCGACCGCGAATTCGGCACCGGCAAGGTCGACTCGGTCTACCCGTCGATCTCCATCGTGGCCGAGAACCCGGTCGCCATCGTCGAGCGCACCGTCAAGAAGAAGGGCACGGGCGAGCTGGCCAAGGCCTACCTCGACTGGCTGTACTCCGAAGAAGCGCAGGAAATCGCCGCCAAGCATGCGCTGCGCCCGCGTTCGCAGACCGTGCTCAAGAAGTACGCCTCGACCTTCAAGCCGCTGCAGCTGTTCACGGTGCAGGAACTGTTCGGCAGCCTGAGCGAAGCGCAGAAGGTGCACTTCAACGACGGCGGCCAGTTCGACAAGTTGTACACCCCTGGCGCGAAGTAAATGAGCGGCGCTGCTTCTTCGGCGCTCCCGGCAGCGGGAGCGCCTTTTTCTCGTGCCAACCGGGCAGGGGGCGCCAAGCGCGTGCTGCCCGGTTTCCACATCACGCTCGGCTTCACGGTCTTCTATCTGTGCCTGATCGTGCTGATCCCGCTGTCGGCGCTGGTCTTCAAGACCTTCACGATGACCTGGGAGCACTTCTGGGTGTCGGTGACCGCGCCGCGCGTGATGGCCTCGTACCGCCTGACCTTCGGCGCCTCGCTGATCGCCGCGATGGTGAACGCGGTGTTCGGCCTGCTCGTGGCCTGGGTGCTGGTGCGCTACAAGTTCCCGGGCAAGCGCATCGTCGATGCGCTGGTCGACCTGCCGTTCGCGCTGCCCACGGCCGTGGCCGGCATCTCGCTCACGGCGCTGCTGGCGGGCAACGGCTGGATCGGTCAGCTGCTCGAGCCGCACGGCATCAAGCTGGCGTTCACGCCGGCGGGCATCGTGATCGCGCTGATCTTCATCGGGCTGCCCTTCGTGGTGCGCACGGTGCAGCCGGTGCTCGAAGACGCCGAGAAGGAACTCGAAGAAGCCGCCACCTCGCTGGGCGCCACGCGCCTGCAGACCTTCACCAAGGTGATCTTTCCGTCGATCGCGCCCGCGTTGCTGACGGGCTTTGCGATGGCCTTCGCACGCGCCATCGGCGAGTACGGCTCCGTGATCTTCATCGCCGGCAACATGCCGATGATTTCCGAGATCACGCCGCTCATCATCATCGGCAAGCTGGAGCAGTACGACTACACGGGCGCCACCGCGGTCGCGCTGGTGATGCTGGTGCTGTCGTTCATCCTGCTGCTGGTCATCAACGGCCTGCAAGCCTGGCAGCGCAAGCGCGCAGGAGCCTGACATGAGCGCACCTTCGAAAATCATCCGCCGCGCGCAGGCCGGCACCACCGAGTCGGCCTGGGTTCGCTGGACGCTGATCGGCATCGCCCTGGCGTTCATGTTCCTGTTCCTCGTGCTGCCGCTGGCGGCCGTGGCGGTCGAGGCGCTGCGCAAGGGCCTCAATGCCTACCTCGAGGCGCTGAAGGAACCCGATGCGTGGAGCGCCATCCGCCTCACGCTGATCACCGCCGCCATCGCGGTGCCGATGAACCTCGTGTTCGGCGTGGCCGCGGCCTGGGCCATCGCCAAGTTCGAGTTCCGCGGCAAGGCCTTTCTCACCACGCTGATCGACCTGCCGTTCGCGGTGTCGCCGGTGGTGGCGGGCCTGATCTACGTGCTGGTGTTCGGCGCGCAGGGCTGGTTCGGCCCGTGGCTGGCGGAGCACGACATCAAGATCATCTTCGCCGTGCCCGGCATCGTGCTGGCCACCGTGTTCGTGACCTTTCCCTTCATTGCGCGCGAACTCATTCCGCTGATGCAGGCGCAGGGCACCGACGAGGAGCAGGCCGCCATCGTGCTCGGCGCGACCGGCTGGCAGACCTTCCGGCGCGTGACCTTGCCCAACATCAAGTGGGGCCTGCTGTACGGCGTGATCCTGTGCAACGCGCGCGCCATGGGCGAGTTCGGCGCGGTGTCGGTGGTGTCGGGCCACATCCGCGGCCAGACCAACACGATGCCGCTGCACGTCGAGGTGCTCTACAACGAATACCAGTCGGTGGCCGCCTTCGCGGTGGCCTCGCTGCTGGCGATCCTGGCGCTGGTCACCCTGGTGATCAAGTCGGTCATCGAGTGGCGCCATGAGCGCGAAATGAAAGCCATCGCCGAGCTGCCGCCCGAGCGTCCCCCCGAGCCTTCGGCGGCCTGAGAAGACGAGAGAACAAGACCATGAGCATCGAAATCCGCAACATCAGCAAGCAGTTCGGCGACTTCCGCGCGCTGAACAACGTGAACCTCGACGTCGAGTCGGGCGAACTGGTCGCGCTGCTCGGCCCCTCGGGCTGTGGCAAGACCACGCTGCTGCGCATCATCGCGGGCCTGGAAACGGCCGACACCGGCAGCATCCACTTCTCGGGCGAAGACACGACCGACGTGCACGTGCGCGAACGCCAGGTCGGCTTCGTGTTCCAGCACTACGCGCTGTTCCGCCACATGACCGTGTTCGAGAACGTGGCCTTTGGCCTGCGCGTGAAGCCGCGCAAGGAGCGCCCGAGCGACGCGCAGATCAAGGCCAAGGTGACCGACCTGCTCAAGCTGGTGCAGCTCGACTGGCTGGCCGACCGCTACCCGTCGCAGCTGTCCGGCGGCCAGCGCCAGCGCATTGCGCTGGCCCGCGCGCTGGCGGTGGAGCCCAAGGTGCTGCTGCTCGACGAACCCTTCGGCGCGCTTGACGCCAAGGTGCGCAAGGAGCTGCGCCGCTGGCTGCGCCGGCTGCACGACGAGCTGCACGTCACCTCGATCTTCGTCACGCACGACCAGGAAGAAGCACTCGAAGTGGCCGACCGCGTGGTGGTCATCAACAAGGGCCGCATCGAGCAGGTCGGCTCGCCGCAGGACGTGTGGGACAAGCCCGCGAGCCCGTTCGTGTACGGCTTCCTGGGCGACGTGAACCTGTTCCACGGCCGGGCCGACAACGGCGCCGTGCAACTGGACGGCATGCGCATCGACTCGCCCGAGCACAGCAGCGCGCGCGACGCCAAGGCGCTGGCCTACGTGCGCCCGCATGACCTGGATGTGACACGCTACGTGTCAGGCGCCACCGGCATCGTCGCCACGCTGTCGCGTGCGATCGTGGTCGGACCGATCGCGCGGCTGGAACTTGAGCCCACTGAAACGAATCCAGATAATCCGGGCTCCGGAACCATCATCGAAGCGCAACTCCCTGCGCAACAGTTCCGCGACCTGGGCTTGAAGGAAGGCGACACCGTCGTCGCCAACCCCCGCAAGGCCAGGGTGTTCGTAGAAGAAGATTGGGTATCTCCTTGATCCATTGGTACTTCGGCGCGCCGCGCCGCGCGCTCGGGCTGATCTGCCTGGCCTGTGTCCTCATGCTGGCCTTCGGGCTGTATCTGCAGCACGTGGTCGGGCTCGAACCCTGCCCGATGTGCATCGTGCAGCGCTATGCGCTGATGCTGGTGGCGCTCTTCACGGGCCTGGCGGCGCTGTTCAACAGCCGCGGCCTGCAGGTGACGGGCGGGGTGCTGGCGCTGGCGGCGGCGGTGGGCGGTGCCTACACGGCGGCGCAGCAGAGCTGGCTGCAGTGGTATCCGCCCGAGGTCGTCTCGTGCGGGCGTGACCTGTACGGGATGATCGAGACCTTCCCGCTCAAGCGCGCGCTGCCGATGATCTTCCGCGGCGGCGGCGACTGTTCCAAGATCGACTGGTCGCTGTTCGGCCTGACGCTGGCGAACTGGTCGTTCATCGCGTTCACGGTGCTGGCGCTGTTGCTCCTCACCTTGCTCTTGCGCCGGCGCACCGCGCGCTGAGTTCTTTTTCAGTAGTTCCTGCGGCGTGGCCCGCTGTCCTTCGAGGGCAGCGGGCCACGCCGTTTTCAGGGGCCGTTGTGTTGACTCGTGCAAAAAAGCCCGCCCAAACGCATGCTTTAGCAGGCCTTCAGCAACCGGGGCTAGGATGAACCGCATCCCTTCCCGGGCCTCGCCGCCCGTTCCATCCCACTTCTTCACTGCATGCCCACCACTCCTTCGCGACGATCGCGCAAGCTCCTTGTCGGCCTGGCCTTGCTCGTCGTGCTGGCCATCGCGGCCTTCTTCTGGCTGAGCCCGCCGAAGAAAAGCGACTACCTGACCGCCACCGTGCAGCGCAGCGACCTGGAGAACGCGGTGCTCGCCACCGGCGTGCTGCAGGCCCTCAAGCAGGTCGAGGTGGGCGCGCAGGTGTCGGGCCAGCTCAAGTCGCTGAAGGTGGTGCTCGGCCAGACGGTGAAGAAGGGCGACTGGCTGGCCGAGATCGACCCCGTCATCTCGCAGAACACGCTCGCGCAGGAGCAGGCCAAGCTCGAGAACCTGCAGGCCCAGAAGCTCGCCAAGGAAGTGCGCGTGAAGCAGGCCGAGCTCACCTGGGCGCGACAGCGCGAGATGCTGGCGCAGGACGCCGCCGCGCGCCAGGACCTGGAAAGCGCCGACACCGAGTTGCGCGCGCTGCGCGCCGACGCCGTCTCGCTCGACGCGCAGATCCGCCAGCAGAAGCTGGCCCTGGCCTCGGCGCAGACCAACCTGTCGTACACGCGCATCGTCGCGCCCATCGACGGCGACGTGGTGTCCATCAGCACGCTCGAAGGCCAGACCGTGGTGGCCTCGTTCCAGGTGCCCACGCTCATGAAGCTGGCCGACCTGTCGACCATGACCGTGAAGGCGCAGGTGTCCGAGGCCGACGTGGTGCGCGTGAAGGCCGGTCAGCCGGTGTACTTCACGATCCTGGGCGACCCCGACACGCGCTACCACGGCACGCTGCGCGCGGTGCAGCCTTCGCCCGAGAAGATCAACAACGCCGTGTTCTTCAACGCGCTGTTCGACGTGCCCAACCCCGAGCGCACGCTGCGCGTCGACATGACGGCGCAGGTCGCCATCCTGCTGGGCGAGGCCAGGCAGGCGCTGACCGTGCCGCTCACCGCGCTCGGCACGCGCGACAAGGACGGCCGCCACGAAGTACGCGTGCTCCTGCCCGACCAGCGCGTGGAAAAGCGGCAGGTGCGCGTGGGCATCAGCAACAACTTCCAGGCCCAGGTGCTCGAAGGCCTGAAGGAGGGCGACAGCGTCATCACCGGCGACGCTTCGGCGCTGGAGAAGACCGACGGCAATGACAGCGGCAACCGGAGGCCGCGCCAGTGACGCAGCCGCTGCTGACCCTGCGCGGCATCGGCCGCAGCTTTCCCTCGGGCGAGCAGGAGGTCCAGGTGCTGAAGGACGTCGACCTGGACATCGGCCACGGCGAAATGCTGGCCATCGTCGGCGCCTCGGGCTCGGGCAAGTCGACGCTCATGAACATCCTCGGCTGCCTCGACCGGCCGAGCACCGGCACCTACACCGTGTCGGGCCAGGACGTCGGCACGCTCGACAGCGACGCGCTCGCCGCGCTGCGGCGCGAGCACTTCGGCTTCATCTTCCAGCGCTACCACCTCATGCAGCACCTGACGGCCACCGGCAACGTCGAGGTGCCCGCCGTCTATGCCGGCACCGAGGGCTCGGCGCGCGATGCGCGGGCGCGGCAACTGCTCGCGCGCTTGGGCCTGGAAGACCGCACCGAGCACCGCCCGAGCCAGCTCTCGGGCGGCCAGCAGCAGCGCGTGAGCATCGCGCGCGCGCTCATGAACGGCGGGCAGGTCATCCTGGCCGACGAGCCCACCGGCGCGCTCGACAGCAAGAGCGGCCAGGAGGTCATCGGCATCCTGCGCGAGCTGCATGCGCAGGGGCACACGATCATCATCGTGACGCACGACATGCAGGTGGCACGCTGCACCGAACGCATCATCGAGATCGCCGACGGCGCGATCGTGGGCGACCGGCCGAACGTGCCGACCGTGGCTGCGCCCGCGCAGACGGTCGGCGACGACACCCCCACGCCGCCCGCCATGACGCGCCCCATGCTGGGCATCGCGCGCTTCAGCACCGGCTGGGCGCGTTTCTCCGAAGCCTTCCGCATGGCCTGGCGCTCGATGATGGCGCACCGCATGCGCACGGCGCTGACCATGCTGGGCATCATCATCGGCATCACCTCGGTGGTGTCGATCGTGGCCATCGGGGAGGGCGCCAAGCGTTTCGTGCTGGCCGACATCAAGGCCATCGGCACCAACACCCTCGACATCTACCCGGGCCACGACTTCGGCGACGACAAGGCCGCGAGCATCCGCACGCTGCTGCCGGCCGACCTGCAGGCCATTGCCGCGCAGCCCTACGTGCACAGCGTCACGCCGACCACCATGCGCAGCCTGCGCCTGCGCTACCGCAGCGCCGACGTGAACGGCAACGTGAACGGCGTCAGCGACAACTTCTTCAGCGTGCGCGACATCCAGATGGCCAGCGGCACGGACTTCGACGCCAACGACGTGCGGCACCAGTCGCAGGTGGTGGTGATCGACCAGAACACGCGGCGCAAGCTCTTTCCCGACGGCACCGACCCGGTGGGCAAGATCATCCTGGTGGGCAGCCTGCCGTGCACCGTGATCGGCGTGGCGCAGGAAAAGAAGAGCATGTTCGGCGAGAACAAGTCGCTCAACATCTGGCTGCCCTACAGCACGGGCGCGAGCCGCCTCTTCGGCCAGCAGCACTTCGACAGCATCACCGTGCGCATCCGCGACGACCAGCCCACCAAGGCGGCCGAAGAGAGCATCGTGCGGCTGCTCACGCTGCGCCACGGCGGCAAGGACTTCTTCACCTTCAACATGGACAGCATCGTGAAGACGGCCGAGCGCACGAGCCAGTCGCTCACGCTGCTGCTGTCGCTGATCGCGGTGATCTCGCTCGTGGTGGGCGGCATCGGCGTGATGAACATCATGCTGGTGTCGGTGACCGAGCGCACCCGCGAGATCGGCATCCGCATGGCCGTGGGCGCGCGCCAGAGCGACGTGCTGCAGCAGTTCCTGACCGAGGCCGTGCTCGTGTGCCTGGTCGGCGGTTTCATCGGCGTGATGCTGTCGTACGGCATCAGCTTTGTGTTCTCGCTGTTCGTGAAGCAATGGCAAATGATCTTTTCGCTCGGGGCCGTGGTGTCGGCCTTCTTGTGCGCGTCGCTCATCGGCGTGCTGTTCGGGTACCTGCCGGCGCGCAACGCCGCGCGGCTCGACCCCATCGAGGCGCTGGCGCGTGAGTAGCGCACGCCTGACCCTGACGGGCCTCGCCATCGCGCTGGCGCTCGGCGGCTGCACGCTGTTCGCGCCGGAGCGGCGCGAACACCGACCGCTCGGCCTGCCGCAGGCGTGGCAGCAGCAACAGCCCCTGCCGCAGAACGCAGCGGCCGTGCCGCAGGCCCGCTGGTGGACCGCCTTCCACGACGCGCGGCTCGACACCCTGATCGAGAGCGCTCTGCGAACCAACAACAACCTGGCCGCTGCCGGCATCCGTGTGCAGCGGGCGCAGCTGCAGGCCGGCCTGGCGAACACCAACCTCACGCCGGGCGTGACGGGGCAACTGGGCACCCAACGCAGCTTCGACCTGAAGCGCGGCGGCGTGGCCGCATCGAGCGCGAACTCTTCACTGAGCCTGAGCTACGAAGTCGACCTGTGGGGTCGCCTGTCGGCGCAGCGCAGCGTTGCCGACTGGGAGTTGCAGGCCACCCAGTCCGACCGCGAGGCCACGGCGCTGGCGCTGGTGGGCACCACGGCCGGGCTGTATTGGCAGACCGGCTATCTGAACCACCGCATCGCGCTGAGCGAGGCCGGCATGGCCGATGCGCGGCGCATCCAGGCGCTGGTGCGCGCCAAGTACGCGGCGGGTGCCGTGTCCGGCCTCGACGTCGCGCAGGCCGGCCAGAACCTTGCGAGCCAGGAGGCCGCGCACACGCAGCTGCTGCAACAGCGCGTCGAAGCGCGCAACGCACTGGCGATCCTGTTCGACATGCCGCCCGACGCCCCGAGAGACGAGCCCTCACAACTGCCGGACACCGCCTTGCCCGTGATCGATGCCGGACTGCCCGCCAGCCTGCTGGGCCGCCGGCCCGACCTGCGCGCCGCGGAGCAGCGCCTGCGGTCCTCGCTGGCGAACGTCGATGCCACGCGCACCAGCTTCTATCCGGTGCTGAGCCTCACGGGCTCGCTGGGTGCGGGGAGCAATGCCCTGGGCGAGGTGCTGAAGAACCCGATCGCCACGCTGGGCGCGGGGTTGGTGTTGCCCTTCCTGCAATGGAACACCGCGCGGCTGACCGTCGCCGTGTCGCAGACGCAGTACGAAGAAGCGGTCGTCGGCTTCCGCCAGTCGCTGTACACCGCGCTGTCCGAGGTGGAAAACACGCTGTCGTCACGGACCCAACTGCAAGGCGAAAGCGCGAAGCTCGCCCTGGCGCTGCAACAAGCGCAACGCGCGGAGGCCTTGTCGGAAGTGCGCTACCGCGCCGGCGCCACCGCGTTGCAGCCCGTGCTCGACGCCAAGGACAAGCGCCGCGCCGCGGAGGTCTCGCTGGCGCAGAACCGTCTGAACCAGCTCAACGCGACGATGACGCTCTACAAGACACTGGGCGGAGGCACGATCGTCGAGTAGCGGGAGGAAAACAAGGAGCTTTCACGTCACGGCAGGTGCCCGGCAGGCGGTGCGGTGTGGGCGGCCCCTCTGTGCCGCCGAGGCGCGCAGCGTTTCGCGGATCAGGGCTCGCAGCTGTTTGAGCGAAGCGAGTTCTGCGAGACCCCGCGAAACGCGAGCACCGCAGGGCAGCCGCGAAGCGGCCGGCACAGTGGGGCCGACCGCGCCGTACCGCCTGCCGGGCGCCCCTCAAAAAGAGGCTAGGCCTGAAACGGCGGCGCCCCCCGCAATTTGCGAAAGAGCAACCCAGGCAGCCGCAAGACAAACTCCACCATCAACCGCGTGTGCATCCAGGTCAGCAAGACGTTGTCCCGCCCATAGCGAAAGTGCGACACCCCGCCTTCCTCCGCCGTCAGGTACTTCACAGGCGCATCGATGTTCACCGGCTTGACCCCGCGCCAGGCCAGTCGCACGACCGCCTCGGTATCGAAGTCGAAGCGCCGCATCCACGGTTGCCGCGCCATCACCGCGATCAGGTCGACCACCGGGTACACGCGAAAGCCGTAGAGCGAATCGCCCACGCCCGCGAACAGAGTTTCGAGCTGCGTCCAGCCGTTCGACACCCGCCGCCCGCGCACCCGCAGCAGCGGCGCGCTGGCGTCGAACACCGGCCGGCCCAGCACCATCGTCTCGGGCCGTGCCAGCGAGGCGTTCATGAAAGAGGGGATCAGGTCCGCCGGATGCTGCCCGTCGGAATCCATCGTGAGCGCGTGCGTGAAGCCCGCTTCTTTCGCGGCCCGCAAGCCGTGCAGCACCGCCGAGCCCTTGCCCTGGTTCTGCGGCAGCACCCACACGCGCAGCCCCGGATCGCCAGCAGCCATCTGCTGCAGCCGCTCGCCCGTGCCGTCGTCGCTGCCGTCGATCACCACCCACACCGGGTTCCATTGGGCCCGCGCGGCCGCGACCGTCGAGAACAGGCGCTCGCCCGTGTTGTAGCTGGGGATCAGGACAAGGTGGGTGCGCGAGGCGTCTGCTGGCATTCGGGGGACGCGTCGGTGGCGCGCTGCTCCATGTGTTGACGGAAATAGTGTTCCAGCTCGACCTGCAACGCATCGCTGTCCTGCGTCGGCGCAAAGCGCTTGCCCAGCCGCAGCGTGAAGACGATGGGCAGCGGCGGCACGCGCCACAGCGGCCAGCCCTTGCCGAGGTAAGGCGAGTCGGTGTCGATGAACACGGTCTGGATCGGCGCCTGCGCCAGCTTGGCGATCAGCGTGGTGCCGGGGCGGAAGGGGTTCAGCGGCGGCGTCACCGTGCGCGTGCCTTCGGGAAAGATCACGAGCTGGCCGCCCTGGCGCAGGTCGTTGACCGCCAGGCGCACCATCGTGCGGGCCGACTTGTTGCTGATGTAGCGCGCCAGCCGGGCCCCGGCGCCAAGGAAGATGTTGCCCATCAGCTCGGCCTTCATGATGCAGGCGCTGCGCGGCAGCCGCGCCACCAGCAGCAGCGCGTCGAGCATCGTCGGGTGGTTGGCCACGAAGATCACGCCGGGTTCGTTGCGCATCGGGTCCAGGCACGAGGCGTCGATGCGCATCATGCCGGTGACGGACGCGAGCCACCAGAACATCCGGTAGGCAAAGGCGATGGTCATGCGGCCCAGTGCGCGCGCCGGCGCGGCCGGCATCACCGGGTACAGCAGCATGGCGACCAGGTTCCAGACCAGCGAGATCAGGCCGAGGAACAGCAGCAGCGCATAGAGCATCAGCGCGAGCGGGATCGACGTGAGAAGACGCAGCACGTTCATGGGTGGTGTCGGTCGAGCAGGCGAACGGCGGGCCGCTCAGGCGGCCTGCAGCCGGCCGGCGGCGACCGTGTGGGCCTCGATCTCGACCAGCAGATCGCTGCGGCAGATGTCGGCTTCCAGGTACACCGCATGGCGGGCCATCGGCGACTGGGCGCCGAGCGCGGCTTCGATCACCTCGCGCACGGCGTCGGTGTCCGATGGATGCCGCACGTACACCACGCAGTCGAGCGCATCGAGCGAGAAGCGCGCCGTGGTCTGCGCATGGGCGGAGGCGATCACGGCCTCGAGGTTGCGCAGCGTTTCGCGGGCCTGCTCACGCACGTCGCCGTGGTGCACCGTCTCGTGCCCGACGATGCTCGCCGTGCCCGAGATGAACAGCGCCACCTGGCCGTCGCCGATGTCCGCCAGCGCGGCGCGCGAGAAGGTCGGCGAGCGCGGGCCGTAGGTTTCGGGATAGCGGTAGGCCGACACCTGCCGCGGGTTCTCGACCGGCAGCGGTGCGGCACGTCCCGCGAGAAAACGGATCGACAGTGCGCCCTGGCGGATGCCCAGCGCACAGGCGGCCGGGGCACCCTCGAAGGCAGCGCGGCCGGCCTCGAAGAAGGCCTCTTGCCGGCCCAGGTTGAACTGGCGGTAGCGCTCCAGCCCGCCGCCGTCCGCGTTGATGCGCGGCAGGTAGTTCCAGATGCGCTGCAGGTGCGGCGTGCCCGCCTGCTCGAGCGTGCGGAACAGGTCGCGGTAGGCGCGTTGCGCGAGTTCGGTCAGGCCCTGGCCTTCGACGGCTTCATCGAGGTCGATGGCGCCGAGCAGCCAGTGCCCGTCGGTGCGCCAGCGCGCGATGCCGGTGGTGCCCGACCGGACCTGGGTGCCGTCACCTGCGTGCCCCACGTGCCACACGTCGGCCATCGCGCCTTGCGGTGACAGCACGCGCGCGTTGACCGTGGGCATCCAGGCGACACCGTGCGGCGTGCCGTAGCCGAGCGCGGCGAAGGGCGCATGGCTGTGCGTGGCCAGCGCAAGGCTGTCCGGCAGCGAGAGGCGCTCCACGCGCAGGGGGGAATGAAGGCGGTCGTCCTGGGGGCGCACGTTCAGCGAACCTCGTCGGCGGTGGATTCGGGCTTGCGGCCGGTGTAGGCAGAGAAGACCCCGAGGCTCGCATGCCGGCGCACGTCGCTGAAGCCGGCGGCGCCCAGGGCCTGCATGACGCGCTCGGGCGGGATGCAGGCCTCGATCGTGTCCCAGTAATAGCGCCACAGCTCCGAGGTGTCGCTGCGGCGTCCGACCACGCGGGCGATCAGCGGCACCACGGCGCGCATGTAGCCCTTGAGCAGCGCGGTGGCGATGCGGCCTTCTGGCTTGGTGATCTCGAGCACCACCACGCGCCCGCCCGGGCGCAGCACGCGATGGAACTCGGAAAAGGCGGCGGCCACGTCGCTGATGTGGCGCATGGCGTAGCCCATGCTCACGAAATCGCAGCTGGCGTCGGGCCGGGGCAGGGCCTCGGCGACGCCTTGAATGAGTTCGACGCCGGGCAGCCGGACCTGGCCCATCATGCCCACGCTGGGGTCGACGCCGGTGAGCTTGCCGGTGGAGCCGATGAGCTTCAGGGCTTCGCGGGCGACGAGCCCGGTGCCGATGCCCACGTCGAGCACCTGCGCGCCCGCCGTGAGGCCGGCCTGCTTCAGTGCATCGCGCCGGTACGAGGGGCCGGTGCCGAAGGCCAGCACGGCTTCGATGCGGTCGTAGTCCGCTGCCGTGCTGTCGAAGATGCGCCGCAGGAACGCCTGGTGCTCCGCTTCGGTGTTGTAGTACAGCGGCAGCGGGGCGTGCGGCGGCAGGGCGTCGGGATTTCCCGTACCGGCAATGGGCGATGGCGTCATCGAACAATTATCACCAAAAGGTCCGGGCCGAAATCCCGGGCGCCGGGGGAGCGTTGTGTGCGCCGGACAGTAAACTCCACACTTGCTTTGAAAACACACGACAGCGAGAGAGAAAGCCATGGCCGGACATAGCAAGTGGGCAAATATTCAGCACCGCAAGGGCCGCCAGGACGAGAAACGGGGCAAGCTCTGGACCCGCGCCATCCGTGAAATCACGGTGGCGGCACGCGCCGGCGGCGCAGACCTCAGCGCCAACCCCCGGCTGCGGCTGGCGGTCGAAAAGGCCAAGGCGGTCAACCTGCCCATCGACACCGTCAAACGCAACATCGACAAGGCCACGGGCAACCTCGAAGGCGTCAATTACGAAGAAATTCGTTACGAAGGGTACGGCATCGGCGGCGCGGCGATCATCGTCGACACCATGACCGACAACCGCGTGCGCACCGTGGCCGAAGTGCGCCACGCCTTCTCCAAGCACGGCGGCAACATGGGCACCGAAGGCTCGGTGGCCTTCCAGTTCAAGCACTGCGGCCAGATCATCTTTGCGCCCGGCACCAGCGAGGACAAGGTCATGGAAGTGGCCCTCGAAGCCGGCGCCGAGGACGTGATCACCGACGACGACGGCGCCATCGAGGTCCTCACCGCCATCGGCGACTTCGAGGCCGTCAAGAACGCGCTCGAAGCCGCGGGCCTGAAGCCCGACGCCGCCGAAATCACGATGCGCGCCGAGAACACCGTGGACGTGACCGGCGAAGACGCCGCCAGGATGCAGAAGCTCCTCGACGTGCTCGAGGACCTGGACGATGTGCAGGACGTGTATCACAACGCCGCACTGTCCGACTGAACGAATGAATGATGGATCCACAGCGACAAACGAAAGCCCGCGAATGAAGGTACTGGTGATTGGAGGAGGGGGCCGCGAGCACGCACTGGCGTGGCGGCTGGCGCAGGGCAACCGGGTCAGCCGCGTTTACGTGGCGCCCGGCAACGGCGGCACCGTGAGCGACGAACGCTACGACTGCATCGACATCACCGAACCCGCCGCGCTGCGCGAGTGGGCGATGGCCGAGAAAATCGCGCTGACCGTGGTCGGCCCCGAGGGGCCACTGGCGGCCGGCGTGGTGGACGAGTTCCGCGCGCACGGCCTGCGCATCTTCGGCCCGACGCAGGCGGCTGCGCAGCTGGAGAGCTCCAAGGCCTTTTCGAAGGCGTTCATGAAGCGCCACAAGATCCCGACGGCCGAATACGAGGCCTTCACCGACGCCGCTGCCGCCCATGCGTACATCGACGCCAAGGGCGCACCGATCGTCGTCAAGGCCGACGGCCTGGCCGCCGGCAAGGGCGTGGTGGTTGCCATGACCGCGCAGGAAGCCCATGAGGCCGTCGACTTCATGCTGGTCGACAACAAGTTTGGCGTGTCGCACAACGAAGGCGGCGCACGCGTCGTCATCGAAGAATTCTTGCAAGGCGAAGAAGCCAGCTTCATCGTGATGTGCGACGGCAAGAACGTCGCCGCGCTCGCCACCAGCCAGGACCACAAGCGCCTGCTCGACGGCGACGAAGGCCCGAACACCGGCGGCATGGGCGCGTACTCGCCCGCACCGGTGGTCACGGCCGAGGTGCATGCGCGCGCCATGCGCGAGATCATCCTGCCGACCATCCGCGGCATGGAAAAGGACGGCATTCCGTTCACCGGCTTCCTCTATGCCGGCCTGATGATCGACGCGGCCGGCCAGCCCAAGACGCTCGAATTCAACTGCCGCATGGGCGACCCCGAGACGCAGCCGATCATGATGCGCCTCAAGTCCGACCTGTTCGAGGTGTTCTGGCACGCCACCGACGGCACGCTCGACCAGGTCGAGCTGCAATGGGACCGCCGCGTGGCACTGGGCGTGGTGATGGCCGCGCACGGCTACCCGCTGTCGCCGCGCAAGGGCGACCGCATCAGCGGCATCCCGGCCGAGGCACCCGATGCCGTGGTGTTCCACGCGGGCACCACGCTCGAGAACGGTGAGCTCAAGACCAGCGGTGGCCGCGTCCTCTGCGTGACCGTGCTGGCCGACAGCGTCAAGCAGGCGCAGCAGCGCGCCTACGAGGTCGCGGCGCGCGTGCAGTTCGACGGTGCGCAGTACCGCAAGGACATCGGCTACCGCGCCGTCAACGCGCGCAACACGCCCCAATCCTGATGCCAGCCACCCAGCCGAAGGCGGTCGGCGACTACCTGCGCGGACTGCAGCAATCGATCATCTCGGCGATCGAGGCGGCGGACGGCGGCAGCGCGGTGCGCGACGCCTGGCAGAAAGAGCCTGGCGAGCCGCTGCAGGGCAGCGGCCTGACCTGCATCCTCGAAGGCGGCGCGTTGTTCGAGCGCGCCGGTGTCGGCTTCTCGCAGGTGCGCGGCGCCAAGCTGCCGCCCTCGGCCACGCAGAACCGCCCCGAGCTCTCGGGCGCGCCGTTCGAGGCCATGGGCGTGTCGCTGGTGTTCCACCCGCGCAATCCTTACGTGCCGATCGTCCACATGAACGTGCGCATGCTGGCCGCGCAGCCTGCGGGCGGCGGCGAGCCCGTGTGCTGGTTCGGCGGTGGCATGGACCTCACGCCGTGCTACGGCTTTGAAGAAGACGCGGTGCACTTCCACACCGTGTGCCGCGACGCGCTCGCACCGTTCGGCGTCGACAAGTACCCACGCTTCAAGACCTGGTGCGACGAGTACTTCTTCCTCAAGCACCGCAACGAGCAGCGCGGCATCGGCGGCATTTTTTTCGACGACTTCGCCGAGGGCGGCATCGAGAACGGCTTTGCGCTGATCCGCTCGGTCGGCGATGCCTTCCTGCAGGCCTACCTGCCGATCGTCGAGCGCCGCCGCGGCATGCCGTACGGCGAGCGCGAGCGCGAGTTCCAGCTGTACCGGCGCGGGCGCTATGTCGAGTTCAACCTCGTGTGGGACCGCGGCACGCACTTCGGCCTGCAGTCGGGCGGACGCACCGAATCGATCCTGTTGTCGATGCCGCCGCTCGCGAGCTGGGCCTACCGGCAACAGCCCGCAGCGGGCAGCCCCGAAGCCGCGCTGTACAGCGACTTCATCGTGCGCCGGGACTGGGTGTGAGCCCCACCGGTTCCGCTTTGCGCATCGGCGTCTTCGGCGGGGCCTTCGACCCGCCGCACAACGCGCACGTCGCCCTGGCTGAAGCTGCATTGGCACAACTCGATCTGACGGAGTTGCACGTCATTCCCACGGGGCAGGCCTGGCACAAGAGCCGCACGCTCACGCCGAAGGAAGACCGCCTCGCGATGGCGCAACTGGCCTTCGGCAACTTGCAAGGCAAGGTCGTCATCGACAGCCGCGAGGTGTTGCGCGACGGCCCGACCTACACGCTCGACACGCTGCATGAATTGCAGAAAGAGCAGCCCGGCGCACAGCTCGTGCTGGTGATGGGCGCGGACCAGGCGGCGGCCTTGCCGACCTGGCACGGCTGGCAGGATATACTCGGCATTGCTATCGTTTCTGTAGCGTATCGCGCACTATCGACGGGTGACGTCACTCGTTTTGATCCGAAACAGCTGCCCGGCCTCCCGGCTGGCGCGCGTTTCGAGGCGCTTGAACTGCCTGCCGCCATGGACACCAGCGCCACCGATATCCGGCGGCGTGTGGCGTCGGGTGTGGACATTTCCTCGCTGGTTCCGCCCACGGTTGCACGCTATATTGACCAACACCACCTCTACCGCTCTGCCTGATGACCACTGAAGCCGCCGCCAAAAAAGACATCCAAAAACTCCAGCGAGCCATCATCGATGGTCTCGAAGACGTCAAGGCGCAGGACATCCAGGTATTCGACACGGAGCACCTCTCGCCGCTGTTCGAGCGCGTGATCGTGGCGTCGGGCACCTCCAACCGCCAGACCAAGGCGCTCGCGTCGAGCGTGCGCGACGCCGTGCGTGAAGCCGGCTTTGCCAAGCCGCGCACCGAGGGCGAGGAAAACGGCGAGTGGATCATCGTGGACTGCGGCGCGGCCGTGGCGCACATCATGCAGCCCGCCATCCGCCAGTACTACCACCTCGAAGAGATCTGGGGCGACAAGCCGGTGCGCGCCAAGCTTGGTGCCACCAAGCCCGCGCTGGCCACCGCCTCGTCCGTCGTCAAGGGCGCCGAAGAGAAGAAGACGGCCGCCGCCAAGACGCCGAGCCTGCGCCGTTCGAGCGCCGCCAAGACCGCGATCCGCGCGGCCGAGCAGGAAGCCAAGGCCGCCAAGGCGCCGGCGAAGAAGGCCGCATCGAAGACTGCAGGCAAGACAGCCGCCAAGAAGGCGCCTGCGAAGAAGTCCGCCACGGGCACCGCACGCGTGCCGGTGAAGGTGGTCGGCAAGCCGGCCGCCAAGAAGACCGCTGCGAAGAAGGCGCCGGCCAAGAAGGCGCCAGCCCGCCGCGCATGAAGCTGCTGGTGGTCGCCGTCGGGCAGCGCATGCCCGACTGGGCGCAGACTGCCTGGGACGACTACGCCAAGCGCTTCCCGCCCGAGCTGAAGCTCGAGCTGCGCGCCGTCAAGACCGAGCCGCGCGGCTCCAAGACACTCGAAACGCTGTATGCCGCCGAGCGCGAGCGCATCGAGGGCGCCATCGCCCGCGGCATGCGCATCGTCGTGCTCGACGAGCGCGGCACTGCGCTCACCACCAAGGCGCTGGCCGCACGGCTGCAGACCTGGCAGGGCGAGGGCGACGACGTGGCGCTGGTCATCGGCGGCCCCGACGGGCTCGACCCGGCCTTCAAGGCCGCGGCGCACGAACGCATCCGCCTGTCCGACCTGACCCTGCCGCATGCCATGGCGCGCGTGCTGCTGGTCGAACAGCTCTACCGGGCGTGGTCGGTCAACGCGGGCCATCCGTACCACCGGGAATGACCACGGGGCCGGCGGTGGGGCCCACCTCGGAGACCTGAACTTGCCTGACTTCATCTACCTCGCGTCGCAAAGCCCGCGCCGCGCCCAATTGCTCGGCCAGCTCGGCGTGCGCCACGAACTGCTGCTGGCCGGTGCCGACGAAGACGCCGAGGCGCTCGAAGCCTTGCTGCCGAACGAATCGCCGACCGCCTACGTGCAGCGCGTGACCGCCCTCAAGCTCGATGCCGCCGTTGCGCGCCGCAAGCGCTTCGGCCTGGCCGATGCGCCTGTGCTCTGCGCCGACACCACGGTCGCGCTCGGTCGCACCATCCTCGGCAAGCCCGAGGACGCGCGCGATGCCGAGCGCATGCTCACGCACCTGTCCGGCGCCACGCACCGCGTGCTCACGGCGGTCGCGCTGCAGAACGGCCGTCGACGCCATGCGGCGCTGAGCGTGTCGCGCGTGCGCTTCGCCACGCTCACCAAGAAGCAGGTCGCGGCCTACGCCGCCAGCGGCGAGCCGCTCGGCAAGGCCGGCGCCTACGCCATTCAGGGCGCGGCGGCTGCGTTCGTGGAGCACATCAGCGGCTCCTATTCGGGCATCATGGGACTCCCCATGTTCGAGACCGCGCAGCTGCTTCGAGGCGTCGGTTTCAATACTTAAGACATCCATGCAAGACATCCTGATCAACTGGTCTCCGCAGGAGACCCGTGTGGCGCTGGTCGAGCACGGCGCGGTGCAAGAGCTGCACGTCGAGCGCACGCTCGAGCGCGGGCTGGTCGGCAACATCTACCTGGGCAAGGTCTCGCGCGTGCTGCCGGGCATGCAGTCGGCCTTCATCGACATCGGCCTGGAGCGCACCGCCTTCCTGCACGTGGCCGACATCGTCTCGCCGTTCACGCCGGGTTCGCGCCCGAGCGCCACGCCGCCCGAGCGCGACCACCGCAACGGTGGGCCGATGGTGCCCATCGAGAAGCAGGTGTTCGAAGGCCAGTCGCTGCTGGTGCAGGTCATCAAGGACCCGATCGGCACCAAGGGCGCGCGGCTGTCCACGCAGATCAGCATCGCGGGTCGGCTGCTGGTGTTCCTGCCGCAGGACAACCACATCGGCGTGTCGCAGAAGATTCCGCCCGACCAGCGCGAGTCGCTGCGCAACCGCATGCTGGCGCTCATCGAGGCGGCCGCGGCCGCCGAGAGCGGCGGCGTGGTGCCTGTGAACACGGGCGGCTTCATCCTGCGCACCAACGGCGAAGACGCGGCCGATGCCGAACTGGCCGAAGACATCGCCTACCTGCGCAAGACCTGGACGCGCATCCGCGAGGCCTCGAGCCGGATGCCGGCCATGTCGCTGCTGCATCAGGACCTGAGCCTGCTGCAGCGCGTGCTGCGCGACATGACGAGCGAAGACACGCAGACCATCCGCATCGACTCGCGCGAGCAGTTCGAGGTGCTGCTGAAATTCGGCCTCGAATTCATGCCGCAGGCGGCGGGCAAGCTGCAGCACTACAAGGGCGAGCGGCCGATCTTCGACCTGTACTCGGTGGACGAGGAAATCGCGAAGGCACTGGGCCGGCGCGTCGACCTGAAGTCGGGCGGCTACCTCGTGGTCGACCAGACCGAGGCGCTGACCACCGTCGACGTGAACACCGGCGGCTTCGTCGGTGCGCGCAACTTCGACGACACCATCTTCAAGACCAACCTGGAGGCCGCGCAGGCCATTGCGCGGCAACTGCGCCTGCGCAACCTGGGCGGGATCATCATCGTCGACTTCATCGACATGGCCCGCGACGACCACCGCGAGCAGGTGCTGGCCGAGTTCCGCAAGCAGCTCGCGCGCGACCGCGTGAAGACCACGGCCGGCGGCTTCTCGCAGCTCGGCCTCGTCGAGATGACGCGCAAGCGCACGCGCGAATCGCTGGCCCACATGCTGTGCGAACCCTGCGTGGCCTGCGGCGGGCAGGGCATCGTGAAGACCGCGCGCAGCGTGGCCTACGACGTGATGCGCGAGATCCTGCGCGAGGCGCGCCAGTTCACGCCGCGCGAGTTCCGCATCGTCTCGTCGCCGCAAGTCATCGAGCTGTTCCTCGACGAGGAGAGCCAGCACCTCGCCGGGCTGAGCGACTTCATCGGCAAGCCGATCTCGCTGCAGTCGGAGCCGGCGATCGGGCAGGGGCAGTACGACATCGTGCTGCTCTGAGGGGTGGATGGCGCTGCCCGTTGCAACGACGGGTCAGCGCTTCGATTCCTGGCCTTGGCGCATCCAGACGCTGGCCAGCGCGGCGGCCACCAGCATGCCGGCGATCAGTAGCAGCCCGTTCTTCGTGCTGCCCGTGCTCTGCTCGATCCAGCCCATCACCGACGGGCCGATGAATCCGCCCACCAGGCCGCAGGTGTTCACGAGCGCCAGCCCGCCTGCCAGCGCCACGCCGGCCAGCCGTGAGGACGCGAACAGGAAGATCACGGACTGCACCACGAAGAACATCGAGCCCGTGAGGCAGAAGCCGGCCAGCGCGATGGCCGGGCTCGCGAAGGCTGCGATCAGCAGGCCCACCGCCATCGAGACCAGCCCGACCAGCAGCAGTAGCCGGCCGCGCTGCGGCGTGACCGCGAGCCGCGGCAGCGCAATGGCGCCGACAGCGGCGGCCACCCAGGGCAGCGAGTTGAGCGCGCCGATCTCCAGGGGAGAGAGCTTGCCGTAGGTACCGATGATGCTCGGCAGGAAGAAGATCACCGTGTAGATGCTGATCTGGTGGCAGAAGTAGACAAAGATCGCCAGCCAGATCTGCCGGTCGACCAGGCAGGCGCGGAACGACTCGCCGACCTGGCCGTTGGCCACGTCTTCGGCGCGTTCGGCGGCGAGCTGGCGTTCGATGGCCTGCGCCTGGGGGCGCGTGAGCCAGCTGGCGCTGGAGGGACCATCGGGCAGCTTGCGCCAGACCACGAAGGCCAGCGCCACGGCGGGCAGGCCTTCGAGCACGAACATCCACTGCCAGCCATGCCAGCCCCACAGGCCGTCCATCTGCAGCAGCGCGCCGCCGACCGGGCCGCTGAGGATGTTCGCGATGCACACGCCGAGCAGGAAGTAGCCCGTGGCGCGTGCGCGGTCCTTGCGGCCGAACCAGTAGTTCAGGTACAGCATCACGCCCGGGAACAGGCCGGCTTCCGCCGCGCCGAGCAGGATGCGCATCACGTAGAACGAGGTCTCGCCCGTGACGAAGGCCATGCCCGCCGACAGCAGCCCCCAGGTGATCATGATGCGGGCGATCCACCAGCGCGCGCCCACACGGTGCATCACGAGGTTGCTGGGCACCTCGAGCAGCGCGTAGCTCAGGAAGAACAGCCCGGCGCCCAGCCCGTAGGCGGCCGCCGAGATGCCGATGTCCACGGCCATGTGGCTCTTGGCCAGCGCGATGTTGGTGCGGTCGATGAAGCTGATCACATAGGCCAGCACCAGCAGCGGCATGAGCTTGCGGAAGATCAGCGCATTGAGCGAGGCCTGTTCGTCGACGGCCTGGCGGGCGCGCAGGCCCGGCGGCGTGGCGGGGATGGATGGGTGTTGCATGGGATGTCTCTCTCCTGTCCTGTCGTGTTCTGGCGGAAGGTCGCCGGCGGGCGCCGGCGGGCGTGCAGATGCGGCCCGGTCGTGGGCCGGGCCGAGTCGGGTCAGTGGTTCTGGCGCTGGGCTAGAAGTCGACGTTCGCCGCGCCCTTGAGGCCGAGGATCTCGCGCGCCTCGGCGGGTGTCGCGATGTCGATGTTCAGTGCCTCCAGTACGGCGCGGATGCGCAGCACCTGCTCGGCGCTCGACGCGGCGAGTCGGCCCGGGCCGATCCACAGCGAGTCTTCGAGCCCGACGCGCACGTGCGCGCCCATGGCCGCGCCGATGGTGGCCAGCGGCAGCTGGTTGCGGCCGGTGCCGAGGATCGACCACTCGAAGCGGTCGCCGAACAGCCGCGCGGCGGTGCGCCGCATGTGCATCAGGTCCTCGGGATCGGGACCGATGCCGCCCAGGATGCCGAAGACCGTCTGCACGAAGACCGGCGCCTGCACCAGCCCGCGGTCCAGGAAGTGCCGCAGGTTGTTGAGGTGGCTCACGTCGTAGCACTCGAACTCGAAGCGCGTGCCGTTGGCGTTGCCGAGCTTGAGGATGTTCTCGATGTCGGCGAAGGTGTTCTTGAAGATCAGGTTGCGGCTGTTCTCCAGGTGCTCGCGCTCCCATTCATGCGCGAAGGACTTGAAGCGCTCCAGCATCGGAAAGAGGCCGAAGTTCATCGAGCCCATGTTGAGCGAGGCGAGCTCGGGCTTGAAGGTGGTGGCCGGGCGCATGCGCTCCTCGACGCTCATGTGCGGGCTGCCGCCGGTCGTGATGTTGATCACCGCATCGGTCGCGGCCTTGATTTTCGAAAGGAAGGGGCGGAACAGGTCCGGGTCCTGCGAGGGGCGGCCGTCCTTCGGGTCGCGCGCATGCAGGTGCAGGATCGCGGCGCCGGCGCGGGCGGCTTCGATCGAAGCTTGCGCAATCTCGTCGGCCGTCACGGGAAGGTGCGGCGACATGCTGGGCGTGTGGATGGCGCCCGTGGGAGCGCAGGTGATGATGGCTTTGAGGCGTTGGGCCATGAGGTGTCCGGAAAGAAGAAGAGGGAAAGAAGGGGCGTGCGAGCGGATCAGCTCAGCGCCTGCGTGTGGCCGTCCACCACGAGCTCCTGGCCCGTGACGCTGGCGGCCAGGTCGCTGGCAGCGAACAGCACCATGTTCGCGATGTCTGTCGCTGTGACCATGCGACCCAGTGCGGCCTGCGCGGTGTAGGCGCGCGTCACTTCGTCGAGCGGCTTGCCCAGCGCCTCGGCCTTGGCGGCGATCACGGCACGGATGCGCGGACCGTCGACCGCGCCCGGCAGGATCGCGTTGACGCGGATGCCGTCGGCGCCGAGTTCGAGCGCCAGCGTTTTCGTGAAACCGATGACGGCCCACTTCGAGGCGGAGTAGGGCGAGCGCCCCGGCATGCCCAGGTGCCCGGCGGCCGAGGACAGGTTGATGATGGCGGGCAGTCGCCCCTTGCGCAGCCGCGGCACGGCCAGCCGCACGCAGAGGAACTGGCCGGTGACGTTGACGGCCATCGTGCGCTCCCAGTCGGCGAGCGAGACGGTCTCGACCGGCCCGGTGGGGCCGGCCACGCCGGCGTTGTTCACCAGCACGTCGAGGCCACCGAGTTCGCGGTCGACGGCCTCGAACAGGCGGGCCACGTCGTCCTCGTTGGACACGTCGGCGACGCAGCGGCCCACCTCGGGCAGCTCACGCGCCAGCTGGTCGAGGCTGGCAGCCTGCACATCGCAGACGAAGACCTTGGCGCCCGCCGCCGCGAAGCTGCGCACGATGTCCAGGCCGATGCCGTTGGCACCGGCGGTGACGAGCACGCGCCGGCCGGCGAGGGAGTTGTTGTTCCACATGCTGAAGAGATCCTTGAGGTCGATTTCGGAATGATGGGGATCGTATATCTGTGATCACAGATAATTCATAGGGAATACCCCGGCCATATACTTCGACGCATGAGCCTCACCGATCTCGTCACCCCCCTGAAGCGCCAGACGCTCAGCGCCAACGTCTACGACCAGTTGCGCGACCTCGTGATGAGCGGGCAGATGATGCCGGGCGAGCAGATTTCATTGCGCAGCGCGGCCGAGGCGCTGGGCGTGAGCGTGATGCCGGTGCGCGAGGCGATGCAGCGCCTGGTGGCCGAGCAGGCGCTCGAACTCACGCCCAGTCGCACCTTGCGCGTGCCCCGGATGACGGCGGCGCAGTTCAAGGAAATCACCACCATCCGCACCAACCTCGAAGGCCTGGCCACGGAGTTGGCGGCCTCGGCGTCGGGCGCGGTGGCGCTGCGCGACATCACGCGCTGGCACGACGAGTTCGCGGCCGAGATGAATGCGGCCAGCCCCGACGGCTCGAAGCTCGTCACCTTCAACAAGGAGTTCCACTTCGCGGTCTACGCCGCCGCCGACATGCCGGTGTTGCTGCAGATGATCGAGGCGCTGTGGCTGCGCATCGGCCCCATCCTCAACTACGACCTGCGGGCCGGCTCGCGCCGCGTCGGGGACAAGGTGGCGATGTCGCACCACGCGGCGCTGCTGGCCGCGCTGAAGCGCCGCGACGGCGCCAAGGCCCGGGCCGCGCTGCAGGGCGACATCGAAAGCGCCGCGGAATTCATCCTGTCGACGGGCGTGCTGGTGTCCGATGGCACGCTGCCGCCGCAGAACGCCGCGCCGGCGGCGAAGAAGGCGCGCAGCGCGGCAGGCACTGCGCGCTGAGGGGCGTCAGAGCGTCGGGTCCTGCCCCGGCGCCGCGCTGCGCACCGCCAGCGTCTGCAGCCGTGCATAGAGCCCGTCGCTCGCCATGAGCTGCTCGTGGCTGCCTTGCTCGGCGATGCGGCCTTGCTCCATCACGATGATGCGGTCGGCATGCTGGATGGTCGACAGGCGGTGCGCCACGATCAGCGTGGTGCGGCCCTGCATCAGGCGCTGCAGGGCGTCCTGCACCAGCCGTTCCGATTCGGTGTCCAGGGCCGACGTGGCTTCGTCGAGCAGCAGCACGGGCGCGTTCTTGTAGAGCGCGCGGGCAATCGCCAGCCGTTGGCGCTGGCCGCCCGACAGCTGTGTGGCGTTGTGGCCCAGCACGGTGTCGATGCCCTGCGGCAGGGTCTCGACGTGCGTGCTCAGGTTGGCCGCCTCGAGGCAGGACTGCACGCGCGCGAGGTCGATGTCGCCGCCCAGCGCCACGTTGGCGGCGAGCGTGTCGTTGAGCATCACCACGTCCTGGCTCACCATCGCGAACTGGGCGCGCAGGCTCTTGAGCTGCCATTCGCTGGTGTCGTGGCCGTCGAGCAGCACCTGGCCGCCGCTGGGCTGCACGAAGCGCGGCAGCAGGTTGACCAGCGTGGTCTTGCCCGAGCCCGAGGGGCCGACGAAGGCCACCACCTGGCCTGGCTCGATGACGAGGTTCACGCCGTCGAGCGCGCGCTGTTCGTCGTCGCCGCGGTAGCTGACCTGCACGTTGCGCAGTTCGATGTGGCCTTGGGCGTGCGCGATGCTGAAGGTGCCCTGCGATTCCGGCGCGACTTCGTCGATGAGGATCAAGCCGCGCTCCAGTGCTGCGAGGCCGCGCGTGATCGGCCCGGCCACTTCGGCCAGGCGGCGGATCGGCGCGATCAGCATCAGCATGGCCGTGATGTAGGCGACGAAGCCGCCCACAGTGAAGCCCTGCTTGCCGCTTTGCCACAGCGCGATCATCACCACCACCGACAGCGCCAGCGAGGCCATCATCTGCGTCAGCGGCGTGGTGGCGGCCTGGGCGATGGTCGATTTCACGGCCAGGCGGTTCAGGCGCTGGCTCAGTTGTTCGAAGCGGCGCTCCTGCGCCTGTTCCGCGCCGTGCAGCCGCACCACGCGGTGGGCCAGCACGTTTTCCTCGACCACGTAGGCCAGTTCGTCGGTGGCCTGCTGGCCCTGCTGCGTGAGCTTGTACAGGCGCTTGGAGAACACCTTCATGATCCAGGAGATGCTGGGCACGAGAAAGGCGACGATGAGCGTGAGCTTCCAGTTCAGGTAGACCAGGTAGCCCAGCAGCGCAATGAGCGTGAAGCCGTCGCGCGACAGCCCGAGCAGCGCCTGCACCAACAGCATGGCGCCGGTCTGCACCTCGTACACCACCGTGTTCGACAGCGCGCTGGCCGACTGCCGCGCGAACAGCGCCAGCTCGGCGCCGAGCAGTCGCTCGAACAGCACGCGGCGCAGCTTCTGCATGCCTTCGTTGGCGATGCGCGAGAGCGCGTACTGCGAAATGAATTGCGCGATGCCGCGCACCGCGAACAGCAGCAGCACGGCGGCCGGAATGAACCACAGCGGCATCTCGCCGCGCGTGAAGCCCCGGTCGAGCAGTGGCTTGAGCAGGGCGGCCATGAGCGGCTCGGTGAGCGCGGCCAGCAGGGCGCCGATCAGCCCCACGGCCCACCATTGGCGCGAACTGCCGAACCAGGTCATGAGTCGCGCCAGCCGGCGCATGAGGGGAGGGCGGGCGCTCTCGCTGCCGGGGGATGCTTGCATATGGCGGCGGATTTTACGGGGCGGCTCCGACCGCCTTTTGGAGGGGCTGTAGGACCATTTCGCCGGATAAACGTTTTGTGACGGCGGGTTCAACCCAGTGTGTAACATGTGGCCCGTGAAACGCCGGGGAGAAACTTTTTACCCGGAAACCTCTCCGAACCGCATGAACAAGCCGTTGCCAGATCTTTCCCCAACTCCTTCTTCATCGTTGATTGCACGCCGCAGCCTCATCGCGGCCCTTGCTGTCTCTCCCATGCTTCCCGCCATGGCCCAGTTCCGGGTCGAGGTGTCGGGCGTGGGGCTGACGCAGTTGCCGATCGCGCTCGTGCCTTTCCGGGGGCAGGACGCCTCGCCTCAGAAGATTTCCGACATCGTCCAGGCCGACCTCGAACGCAGCGGCCAGTTCCGCGGCGTCGATGCCTCGGGCCAGGCGCTCGACGAATCCTCGCGTCCCGACCTCGCCCTGTGGCGCCAGCGCACTGCCGATTCGCTCGTGGTGGGCAGCGTGAGCCGGCTGGGCGACGGCCGCTACGACGTGCGCTTTCGCCTGTGGGACGTCGTGAAAGACCGCGACCTCGGCGGTCAGAGCTACACCGTGCCGCAGGGTGACCTGCGCCTTGCCGCTCACCGCATCGCCGACTACGTGTACGAGAAGCTGACCGGTGAGAAGGGCATCTTCTCGACCCGCATCGCCTACGTCACCAAGGGTGGCAGCCGCTACTCGCTGTGGGTGGCCGATGCCGACGGCGAGAACGCACAGGCCGCGCTCGCCAGCCCCGAGCCGATCATCTCGCCCTGCTGGTCGTCCAACGGCCAGCAGTTGGCGTATGTGTCCTTCGAGTCGCGCAAGCCCGTGGTCTACGTGCACAACGTGGCCAGCGGCCAGCGCCGGCTGCTCGCCAACTTCAAGGGCTCCAACAGCGCCCCGGCCTGGGCACCCGACGGCGGCTCGCTGGCCGTCACGCTCAGCCGCGATGGCGGCTCGCAGCTGTACACCATCCCGGCCAGCGGCGGCGAACCGCGCCGCCTGACCCAGAGCTCGAGCATCGACACCGAGCCCGTGTACTCGGCCGACGGCAGCACGATCTACTTCGTGAGCGACCGCGGCGGTGCGCCCCAGATCTACAAGATGAGCGCCAGCGGGGGCAACCCGACGCGGGTCACCTTCAGCGGCACCTACAACATTTCTCCATCTGTCAGCGGCGATGGCCGGTGGTTGGCCTACATCTCGCGGGTCGGCGGTGCGTTCAAACTCCACGTGATGGAGTTGGCCAGCGGCAATGTCGCCGCGATCACCGACACCACGGCCGACGAGAGCCCGAGCTTCGCACCCAACAGCAAGCTGATCGTCTATGCCACGCACCTGCAAGGCCGCGAGGCGCTCATGACGACCACGCTGGACGGAAAGATCAAGGCCCGCCTCGCGGGCCAGGCGGGAGACATCCGTGAACCGGACTGGGGTCCGTTTCAGAAGCAATAAGCATTGACCAGATAAATTTACTTGAGGAGTTCGCAAATGTTGAAACGTACGATCTATTCGCTCGCCATCGTGGCGCTCATCGCCGGTTGCTCGTCGGGCACCAAGCTCAACGAAACGCCGGTCACCGACCGCAGCGGCACGGCCGGCGGCCAGCAAGGCGGCGCAACCGCCGTGGCCCCGGTGACAATCGACCCGAACGCCAACACGGCGCAAGGTCCGGTCGGCGTGGCACGCATCGTGTACTTCGACTACGACAGCTACACGGTCAAGCCCGAGTTCCAGTCGGTGATCGACGGCCACGCGCGCTTCCTCAAGGGCGCCACGCAACGTCGCATCTCGATCGAAGGTCACACCGACGAGCGCGGCGGCCGCGAGTACAACCTGGCCCTCGGCCAGAAGCGTTCCGAAGCCGTGCGCCGTGCGCTCACGCTGCTGGGCGTGAACGACAGCCAGATCGAAGCCGTGAGCTTCGGCAAGGAAAAGCCCGCGGCCCAAGGCTCGGGTGAAGAGGTGTGGGCGCAGAACCGCCGCGCTGAAATCCGCTACACCCGGTGATGCAGCCACGTGCCCTGTGGCGAGGCGCGGCCCTCGCCGCCGCCTTGTTCTGCGCGTCGGCCGGCTCGCAGGCGGCGCTGTTCGAGGACGACGAGGCGCGCCGCGCCATCCTCGACCTGCGCCAGCGCGTCGAAGCCATGCGCCAGCAGACCGACCAGCGCCTGGCCGACGAAAACGGCCAGCTGCGTCGCAGCCTGCTCGACCTGCAAAGCCAGATCGAGCAGATGCGCGGCGAACTGGCACGCATGACCGGCCAGAACGAGCAGCTCACGCGCACGCTGAGCGAAATGCAGTCGCGCCAGACCACGATCGACGACAAGCTCAAGCAGAACGAGCCTTCCAAGGTCTCGATCGACGGCCGCGAGTTCAATGCCGATCCGAAGGAAAAGGCCGACTTCGAAGCCGCCCTGGGCGTCTTCCGCTCGGGCCAGTTCGCCCAGGCCCAGACCGCCTTCGCCGAGTTCGTGAAGCGCTACCCGCAAAGCGGCTACAACGCGTCCGCGCTGTTCTGGCTCGGCAATGCGCAGTACGCCACGCGCAACTACAACGAAGCCATCGCCAATTTCCGCTCGATGCTCTCGCTCGCGCCCGACCATGCCAAGGCGCCCGAAGCCGTGCTGTCGATCGCGAACTGCCAGATCGAACTGAAGGACACGCGCGCCGCACGCCGCACGCTGGAAGACCTGACCAAGGCCTACCCGCAGTCGGAAGCCGCACAGGCCGGCCGCGAGCGTCTGTCGCGCCTGCGTTGATGCAATGACCGTTTCGGCGGAGTGTTCCGCTTGAGAGTGCTTCGATGACGCCTTCGGCTGAAGAAGCCTCGTCCCTCCCCATGGCCGCCGCGGATGTCCTCACCGACACCGCGGCGCCTGACTTTGCGCGCCGCTTCGGCGGCCTCGAGCGCCTGTACGGCGTGGCCGGTGCCGCGCGCATCCGCCACGCGCATGTGCTGGTCGTCGGCATCGGTGGCGTGGGCTCGTGGGCGGTCGAGGCGTTGGCACGCAGTGGAGTGGGGCGTCTGACGCTCATCGACCTCGACCACGTGTCGGAGTCGAACATCAACCGCCAGATCCACGCGCTCGACTCGACCGTCGGGCAGGCCAAGGTCGAGGCCATGCGCGAGCGCATCGCGCAGATCAACCCCGACTGCCAGGTGCTCGCCATCGACGAGTTCGTCGAGCCCGACAACTGGGCATCGCTGCTCGAGACCGCACAGGCCGCCCACGGGCCGGTGCATGCGGTCATCGATGCCTGCGACCAGGTGAAGGCCAAGCTCGCCATGGCCGCCTGGGCACGCACCGTGTCGCGCAGCACCGCGTTCATCACCGTCGGTGCGGCGGGCGGCAAGCGACAGGCGCACAAGGTCGACATCGACGACCTGTCGCTCGTCACCCACGACCCGCTGCTGGCCCAGCTTCGCCAGCGGCTGCGCAAGCTGCACGGCGCGCCGCGCGAAGGCCGCAAGATCGGCCTGGCCTGCGTGTTCAGCCGCGAGAGCGTTGCACCGCCCGATGCGTCCTGCCAGATCGACGCGGGCGACGGTTCGCTCAACTGCCACGGCTACGGATCGGTGGTCAGCGTGACCGCCACCTTCGGTCAATGTGCGGCAGGCTGGGTGCTCGACGAAATTGCGAGAAACACCACGCTATAATCCAAGGCTTTGCTGGATTCAACGTCGGCAAGAAGCAAGAAAAATGGTTCCGGGACGTTAGCTCAGTTGGTAGAGCAGCGGACTTTTAATCCGTTGGTCACTGGTTCGAATCCAGTACGTCCTACCACCGAGCCATGCGAAATATGAAAAGCCAGCTGTCACCCGACAGCTGGCTTTTTTCTTGGGTCCGACGCCAGGCAGGCGGTCAGGACGCCGGCTGTTGCCGGAGCCGCTTGAGCAGTTCACGCCCCACACCGAGCGCCGATGCCGGGTTCTGCCCGGTGATGAGCTCGCGGTCCATCACCACGTTCGGCGTGAACGGCGCCTGGTTGCTGCTGTAGGCGCCGCCGGCCTGCTGCAGCGCGGTCTGCGGATAGAACTTCATCGTGCCGCCCTGCAGCGCCGCCTTCGCAAGCTCCTCTTCCTGGTTGCTGATCACGGTCATGCGGTAGCCGGCGTAGATCCAGTCCGGTCGCTGCTCGACCGTGCCGCCCGCCGCGAGCCGGTTCGTGAAGCCCTGTGCGTCGGGCAAGGTGGAGAGCAGTGCGATCGGGCCGTGGCACACGAGGGCCGTGGTCTTGTGGTGCGCATGAAAGTCCGCGAGCAGCCGGCCCAGCGCGGGGCTGGTCAGCAGGTCCTGCATGGGCGCATGGCCGCCCGGCACGTAGACGGCATCGAAGCGGGCGTAGCCGATCTGCGCCACGCGCGACAGGCTGATCACCGGCGAGTCCGTGCGCGAGGTGAGCTTCAGCTTGTCGAGCAGTGCCTTGTGCTGCTTGAGGACGGCTTCGTCGCCATCGAAATACATCTTGTCGACCGACGACGCGTCCACGGTGGGCGCGTTGCCCTGTGGCGTGGCGAAGGTCAGCTGGTGGCCGGCGTCGAGCAGCAGCTTCACCGGCTGCATCAGCTCGTTCAGATAGAAGCCGGTGGCGAAGACCTTGCCGTCCTTCAGGTCGAGGTGGTCGGCATCCGACAGCACGACCAGCACGTTGGCGGCCTGCGCGCCGAGCGCGGCCAGGCCGAGGGTTGCGACCGCGGCGAGTTTGTGGAGCGAGTTCATGGGCGTTCTTTCCTTTCAGTTCTGGCGCAGCAGCAGCTCGCGCATCGCCGCGCCGACACCTGCGGCCGACTGCGGGTTCTGCCCCGTGACGAGCCGGCCGTCGACCACGACCTGCGCCGTCCAGTCGGGCGCCGGATGGTGGTGCGCACCGCGTTGCACGAGCGTGTTGGCGAGCAGGAAGGGCACGGTCTGCGCGAGGCCGACGGCGCGTTCTTCGTCGTCGGTGAAGGCGCTGAGGTTCTTGCCCGCGACCAGGTAGGCGCCGTTGCCCAGCGTCACGTTGACCAGCGCCGCCGGGCCGTGGCACACCGCGCCCACCACGCCGCCCGCTTCGTAGACCTCGCGGGTCACGCGCGCTGCGTCGGGGCTGGTCGGAAAGTCCCACATCGCGCCGTGTCCGCCGGCAAAGAAGATCGCGCTGTACTTCGAGGCATCGACATCGCCCAGGCGCTGCGTGTGGCGCAGGGCCTCGCGAAAGGCGCTGTCGTTCCAGTAGCGCGCATTGACCGCATCGCCGAGGTCCAGGCCATCGACTGGCGGCTCACCGCCCTGGATGGACGCGAGTTCGAACGCAATGCCGGCTGCTTCGAGCTCGGCCAGCGGGTGGGTCAGTTCGCCGAGGTAGAAGCCCGTCGGCTCGCCGCCGGTGGCGCCCTTGGTGCCGTGGCTGGTGAGCACCATCAGGACGGGGCGGATCGACGGCGCGGTGGTGGTGGAAGTCATCTGTAGCTCCTGGAGAAGGGTGAAGAGGCCGGGCCATGTGGCCCTTGAGATCGAATGTATTGATTGCCTCATCGGCGATAAACTGGCCAGTCAGGAAAACATTTGTTCTTCAGGAGGCAAGATGAGCCGACGATTCGATCACCTCGGGGATGTGGAGACCTTCGTCACCGTGGTCGAGAAGGGCTCGATGACGGCCGGCGCCGTGGCGCTGGCGACGACGCCCTCCGTGCTCAGCCGCGCGATCACGCGCCTGGAGGCGCGGCTGGGCGTGCAGCTGCTGCGCCGCACGACGCGGCGCCTGAGCCTTACCGAGCAGGGGCGGCTGTACCTGGAGCAGTCGCGCGCGGCCTTCGCGCTCATCGACGATGCCGAGCGCGCGATGCAGGGGCAGGGCGACGAGCTGACGGGCAGCGTGCGCCTGAGCGTGCCCACCACCTACGCCCATCACCGGCTGCCGGCGCTGTTGCAGCCTTTCTGCACCCGCCACCCGCAGGTGCGCGTGGAGCTGAACATCACCAACCGCAACGTCGACCTCGTGGCCGAGGGCTACGACCTCGCGATCCGCATGGGTCCGTTGCCCGACAGCGGCCTGGTCGGGCGCAAGCTCGAGGACGCGCCGATGTGCCTGCTGGCCGCGCCGGACTACATCGCGCGCGCAGGCGTGCCGGCGCGCATCGGCGACCTCGCGCAGCACGCCTGCCTGCCTTTCGTGATGCCCAGCACCGGCCGCGTGGCGCCGTGGATTCTTCAGGAGGACGGGCGCGACGTGGACTGGACGCCGCACGGCAGCCTCCAGGTGTCGGACGATGTGCTGGGCGTGGTTGCGCTCGCGCTGAGCGGGCTCGGGATCTGCCAGACCTACGACTTCATCGCGCGCCCGCTGTTCGCGCAGGGCCGCGCGGTGGAGGTGCTGGCGCTGGCATGTGGACGCTCGCGGCCGGTGTCGGTGATCTATGCGCCGCACCGGCGGCTGTCGTCCGCCTCGCGCGCCCTGATCGATGCGTTGGCCGGCGCGCCGGCCTGACGCGGTGCGCGGGGCTCAGCGGTCGAACGCGGCCTGCAGCTCGGCCTTGCCCGTGACGCCGCGGTGCAGCTGGAGCATCAGCAGCAGGCGTGCCTTCTGCGGGCTCAGGTCGCCCGCCATCACGGCGCCGGCCTCGTCGCTGGTCTTGCCGCCACCCACGAAGCCGTAGACCGGCCGCGTGCGGCCGTTGTGCACGCGCGTGGAGACGACCACCGGCACGCCTTTCGACAGCGCGTACTTGAGCGCCTCGAACATCGAGACGTTCATGTTGCCCATGCCCACCGCCTGCACCACGATGCCCTTGGCGCCCTGGTCGACGGCGTAACGCATGAGCGAGCCGTCGGCGCCGCCGAACATGGCGACGATTTCCACGCGCGGCATCTCGGCGGTGCCGATGTCGATGTGCTGGCGGCGCAGCGGCGCGCGGGTGAAGACGACCTTGTCGTCCCACACCTCGCCCAGGAAGCCGAAGTCGCCCGAATTGAAGGTCTCGACGTTGGCGGTGTGCGTCTTGGTGACGTTGCGCGCCGCGTTGATCTGGTTGTTCATCGCCAGCATCACGCCCTTGCCGCGCGCCTCGGGCGTGGTGGCGATGCGGATGGCGTTGAGCAGGTTGCGCGGGCCGTCGAAGTCGGGCGAGGAGGCATTGCGCTGCGCACCGATCAGGATCACCGGCTTGTCGGACTTGACGGTCAGGTCCAGCCAGTAGGCCGTTTCTTCCATGGTGTCGGTGCCGTGCGCGATGACGACGCCGGCCACCTCGGGGCGTGCGAGCGCGTCGTCGACGGCCTTGGTCAGGCGCGTCCACCACTTCGCCTCGATGTAGTTGGACGACATGGCCGAGAAGTTGTTGACCTCGATGGTGGCGTACTTGCCGGCATCGGGCACCGTCTGCATCAGGTCGTCGCCCGAGATCGCGGGCACCACGCCCTTGGTGACGGGGTCGATCTTCATCGCGATGGTGCCGCCCGTGGCGATGAACTGCACGACGGGTCGCGCTTGCGTCTGTGCCTGCGCCGACGTGGCCACGGCTGCCAGGCCGATCGTCGCAAGTGCGAGTGTCCTCTTCAGAGTCTTCATGGGTTTCCTTGGCGGTGTGAGGGTGCGCGCCGATGCTACGCGACGGCTGCGCCACACCGTGGACGCCAAGGAAGATGTGCCCCATGGGGCACGCAGACAGGGCTACGCCGGGGCGTGCCAGTCTTGCGTGGTCTGCGGCGAGAGGTTCACGGCGCCTTCGTGGCAGGGCTGAACCTCCAGGGGATCGCACGGGCTGCTGATCTGGCGCCCGTCGAACTTGATGCGGATGTGCGAATTGCTCGCGCCGGCGACGGTGCCGAGCCGGCCGCCGCAGATGACGCGGGCTCCTCTTTCGAAGCTGACGCCGTAGCGTTCGCGGATGTCCCTGAGGCTCATGTGATTCCCTTTGTTCCCTGTGCTGACAGTGAACGAATCGTCTCTTGGGCCCGCGTGGTACTGCGTAGGTCGCATTCCGTTACACCGTGTAGGAAAGAAGAGGGGTTGACGGAAGGCGGACGCCTCGGGGCCACTGGCGCGCAGAAATGAAAAAGCCCTCGCGAGGAGGGCTTTTGTCGGAATGTGGTCGTGAACTCTTACGCGGTCCACGCTACGGCAAAGATTCGTTTGCGGAAGTCATTGTTGTTTTTCTCGTCGCTATGACTTCGACGCGCTGGTATGAGATTCAGCTTGCCTGGCCAGGCAAATGCCCGATCGTTTCGGGCAACCGCGAATTATATACCAGAAAGAATCGGCCCCATCAAAAGCCTCTGACCGGCGCGCAGCGGTGCAGGCAAAAAAACAGCCCGCACGAGGGCGGGCCGGAAGGTGACTTGCTGGAGGAGGGAGGATCAGAGGTGCAAGCCACCGGGAGAAACCTCACTGTGCCCGGCGAATCTGTACGCAACCTGACCTCGCGAAAAGAGGCCCTTTGGGCCTTCAGTCTTCGTCTTCCCACTTGCCGATCACGGTGCCCAGCACGGTGAAGGGCACGCGCACGGCCTCGTGCGCGGGGTTCAGCGGCAGCAGCCAGCGGCGGCCGGCGTCTTCCTTGTAGACCTTGAAGGTGACTTCGCCACGGATGTCGTCGTCGAGCTTGGCGACCACGCGCTCGCCGTCGTCGGGCGTGGTGTGCTGCGGGTCGACGAAGACGATCGATCCGGCCGGGTAGCTCTTCAGGTGCCCGTGCGGCGAGGTCATGCTGTCGCCGCGCACGCGCAGCGCGTAGGTGCCGGCGCTGTGGTGCGCGATGCAGGGAATCCAGCGTTCGGCCAGCGTGGGCCGGGGCGGGGATTCGGCGCCGCGCCATTCGCCGGCCTGCTCCCACGAGATCAGCGGCACGGTGCCGGGCGTCTGGGGCGCGAAAGCCGGGCCGACGGGCGCGATGCGGGTGACGCGGTAGGGGCCGGGCGGCTCGTGGGCGTTGTCGCGTGCCAGGCGGATCTGCACCTCGTCCCACGGGGCGGGGCCGTCGCCGGTGTCGAGCCAGTTGGGGTCGGCGCGGTAGGCGCGTGCCAGGGCGAGCACGCTCATCGACCGGCTGGTGTCGCCACGCTCGATCTTCGAGATGCTCGACTGCTTGACGCCCGAAGCGGCCTCGGCCTGCTTCTGCGTCATCTTGGCGAATTTGCGTGCGGCCAGGGCACGTGAAGCAATAGTCTCCATGGGGTGGAGATTCAAGCGCAGATGAATATTCGTATTGGACTCTAAAATAGGAAAAAAAGGGAGGATCGATATGAAGCCACGCGAATTGGTGCAGGCGCTGCGGGCGCTCGGATTGACGCAAAAGCAGATCCAGGAACGCACGGGCATTCCGCAGCCCACGGTCAGCAAGATCGGGCTGGGGCGGGTGAGCGACGTGATGTCGCGCCACTACGTCGCGCTGCTGGCCGCCTACGAGCAGCGCATGAAGGAGGAGGCGCTGCGGCCGGCCCCGCACTACGGACCGCCGCCAGCCGGCGACTGAGCCGGCAACTGACCCGGAAGTGGCCGGATCAGGCCGGCTTGAGCCGTTCGGCGGGTTCGGGCGGCGTCAGGGCCAGCGTGGTGCTCACGCGCACGCAGTCCTTGATGTGCTGTTCGCCCAGCGCGCGCAGCGCGGCATAGCCGAGCGCGGCCGACACGACCTGCCCGGCGATGGGCACGTACTTGGTGGCCTGCTTGGCGGTGAGGCGGATGCCGGCGTGCCGGGCCAGCTTCATGAGCAACTCGCGCGTGACGAGCCGCCCCACAAGCAGGGCGCCGAGCGTGGTCGCGGCCTTCTGGATGCGCTCGCGCTGGTGCGGCGCAAGCTTTTCGACCTGGGTGACGGAGAGGCCGAACTCGGCGCTGATCTGCGGCACCAGGCGCGACAGCAGCGCCGCGTCGGCCATCCAGTCGACGCCGGGCAGCGGCACGGCGCTGGCGGCGGCGGCCATGAGGGCCTTGCGGCCGATCAGGCGTCGGCTGCGGTGGATGGCCGCGATGAGTTTTTCATCGCCCCGGGCGAGTTCGATCGAAGAAGGCATGCAGCGTGGCTCCTTGGCGGGTTCCCTGAGCGTGCCATGCTACCCGGCCCGTGCCGGCCGGCGGGTTGCCAGCCGCGCGCGGGCAGGGGGCTTAGGCCGCCAGCGCTTCGAGCTGGTCGGACAGCGCCAGCCAGCGTTCTTCGAGTTGCGCGATCTCGTCGTTGAGCGCCTTCAGCCGCTTGCCGGCGTCGGCGATCTCCGCGGGCGGCAGCGGTTCGGCCAGCCGGGCTTCGAGCGTGCTGCGCTCGGCGCTGGCCGCGGCCATGCGCTCGTCGATCTTGGCGATTTCCTTCTTCAGCGGCTTGGCCTGCTCGCTGCGCTGCTGGCGCTCCTGGGCGTCCTGCTTGCGCTGCTCGGGGGTGCTGCTGCTCTTCACTGGCGCTGCTGCAGCTGCAGCTGCGGCCGCAGCAGCCGCCGCCACGGCGTCCGCTTCGCGCACGGCCACCTTGGCCTCTTCGCGCAGGCGCTTGGATTCGTCGAGCAGGTAGCGCTGGTAGTCGTCCAGGTCGCCGTCGAAGTCGGTGACGACGCCGCGGCCCACGAGCCAGAACTCGTCGCACACCGAGCGCAGCAGCGCACGGTCGTGGCTCACCAGCATCAGCGTGCCTTCGAACTCGTTGAGCGCCACGGCCAGGGCCTCGCGGGTGGCCAGGTCCAGGTGGTTGGTGGGCTCGTCCAGCAGCAGCAGGTTGGGGCGCTGCCAGACCATCATCGCGAGCACGAGGCGGGCCTTTTCGCCGCCGCTCATGGTGCCCACGGGCTGCTTGACCATGTCGCCGCTGAAGTTGAAGCTGCCCAGGAAGCCGCGCAGGGCCTGCTCGCCGGTGGCTTCCTTGGCATTGCTGCCCAGTTCGCGCGCCATACGCACCATGTGCTCCAGCGGGTTGTCCTGCGGGCGCAGCACGTCGAGTTCCTGCTGCGCGAAGTAGCCGATGTTCAGGCCCTTGCCTTCGGTGACCTGGCCGGCCAGCGCGCCCATTTCGCGCGCGATGGTCTTCACCAGCGTCGACTTGCCCTGGCCGTTGGCGCCCAGGATGCCGATGCGCTGGCCCGCCAGCACCGAGCGGCTCACGCCGCGCAGGATGGTCTTGGGGGCTTCGCCTTCGATCTCGTAGCCGAAGCTCGCGTTGTCGATCGAGAGCATCGGGTTCGGGATGTTGCCCGGCTCCTTGAACTCGAAGGTGAAGTCGGCCTCGGCCAGCAGCGGCGCCACCTTTTCCATGCGCTCCAGCGCCTTGACGCGGCTTTGCGCCTGCTTGGCCTTGCTGGCCTTGGCCTTGAAGCGGTCAATGAACTTCTGCAGGTGGGCGATCTTGTCCTGTTGCTTGCTGAAGGCCACCTGCTGCTGCTCCATCTGCAGCGCGCGCATGTCCTCGAACTTGCTGTAGTTGCCGCCGTAGCGCGTGAGCTGGGCGTTGGCGATGTGCAGGGTGACGTCGGTCACGGCGTCGAGAAACTCGCGGTCGTGGCTGATGACGATCATGGTGCCGGGGTACTTCTGCAGCCAGGCTTCGAGCCACACCAGGGCGTCCAAGTCCAGGTGGTTGGTCGGTTCGTCGAGCAGCAGCAGGTCGCTCGGGCACATCAGCGCGCGGGCCAGTTGCAGGCGCATGCGCCAGCCGCCCGAGAAGCTGTTGACGGGCTCGTCGAGCTCGTGCGACTTGAAGCCCAGCCCGAGCACCAGCGCCTGCGCGCGCGGCACGGCGTCGTGCTCGCCGGCATCGGCCAGGTCGGTGTAGGCGTGGGCCAGCTCCATGCCGATGTCGGCGTCGTCGGGGTTCTCGGCGTAGGCGGCCTCGATGGCGGCCAGCGTGGCGCGCAGCTCGGTCAGGCGGGTGTCGCCGCCGACCACGAAGTCGGTGGCCGACTCCTCGGTCTCGGGCATGTCCTGCGCGACCTGGGCCATGCGCCACTGCTTGGGAATGTAGAAGTCGCCGCCGTCTTCGTGCAGCGTGCCGTTGAACAGCGCGAACAGCGACGACTTGCCGGCGCCGTTGCGTCCCACCAGGCCGACCTTTTCGCCGGGGTTGAGATTGACGGTGGCGCCGTCCAGCAGTTTCTTGGCGCTGCGGCGAAGAATGACGTTTTTGAGAGTGATCATGAGTGAGGAACCGTAGGGGCGATTATCCCGCCCGGCCTTCGGCGACCCGGCGCGAAGGGGCAAAGGCGGACATCGCCCGATGAAAGGGGGCGCAGCCCGGAGGCTGCGTGCAAGGCGGTGAAGCGGGGGCGGCGGGCGTCGCTAACGCGCGCCGGCGCCGGCCAGCAGCGCCGTCCGGGTGACCAGCAACACCTGGTCTTCGCCGGCCGAGGTTTCGAGCCAGACCACCTCGAGCTGCGGAAACGCCGCTTCGAAGTAATCGCGCTCGTTGCCGATTTCCAGCACCAGCACGGCCTGCTCGCTCATGCGGGCGGGCGCGTCGGCGAACAGCTGGCGCACGAAATCCATGCCGTCGGCGCCGCCGGCCAGCGCCAGTTCGGGCTCGGCGCGGTATTCGGCGGGCAGCGCGGCCATGCTGGCGCTGTTCACGTAGGGCGGGTTGCACAGCACGAGGTCGTACGTGCCGGGCACGTTCTTCAGGCCGTCCGATTCGATCAGCGTGACGCGGGCGTCGAGCGCGTGGCGCGTGACGTTGATGGCGGCCACTTCGAGCGCTTCGGTCGACAAGTCGGCGGCATCGACCGTCACATCCGGGTAGGTGAGCGCCGCGAGCACTGCGAGGCTGCCGTTGCCGGTGCACAGGTCGAGCACGCGCTGCGTGTGTTCGCCCAGCCAGTAGTCGATGCTGCCGTCGGCGATGAGCTCGGCAATGAAGCTGCGCGGCACGATGGCGCGCTCGTCCACGTAGAAGGGCACGCCCTGCAGCCACGCTTCTTTCGTGAGGTAAGCGGCGGGCTTGCGCGTGGCAATGCGCTCGTCGATGAGGGCCGCCACCTTGGCGGCGTCGGCCGGCGACACGGGGGTGTCGGCCACGGCGTCGATGTCGTCCAGCGGCTGCTTCAGGCGCCACAGCACGAGCCAGGCGGCTTCGTCGAAGGCGTTGGCGGTGCCATGGCCGAAGGCCACGCCGGCCTCTTCGAGCCGCTTCGCGCCGGCTTCGATGAGTTCGATGACGGTGCTCATCGGGCGCCTTGCGCAAGCGCCGCGTCGAGCCCGCGCAGCGTGCGCAGGTAGATGTTCTTCAGCGTCTCGATCTCGGCCACCTCGATGTGCTCGTCGATCTTGTGGATGCTGGCGTTCACCGGGCCGCACTCGACCACCTGCTTGCAGATCTTGGCGATGAAGCGCGCGTCGCTGGTGCCACCGCTGGTCGACAGCTCGGTGTCCAGGCCGGTCTCTTCGCGGATCGCCGCCTGCACCGCCGTGACGAGTTCGCCGGGCGTGGTCAGGAAGGGCAGGCCGCCGACGGTCCAGGTCAGCGTGCAGTCGACGCCGTGTGCGTCGAGCACGGCGTGCACGCGCTGCTGCAGCGACTCGGGCGTGGACTCGGTCGAGAAGCGGAAGTTGAAGTCGATCACCGCGCTGCCCGGAATGACGTTGCTCGCACCGGTGCCCGCGTGGAAATTGCTGATCTGCCAGCTGGTGGGCTGGAAGTAGGGGTTGCTCTGCGCGTCCCAGCCGCCGGCCGCGTTGATCGCCACCAGCTCGGCCAGCGCGGGCGCCACCGCATGCACCGGGTTCTTCGCCAGGTGCGGGTAGGCGATGTGGCCCTGCACGCCGTTCACCGTGAGCTTGCCGCTCATGGTGCCGCGGCGGCCGTTCTTGATCATGTCGCCGCAGCGCGCGACTGAGGTGGGTTCGCCGACGATGCAGTAGTCGATGGTTTCACCGCGCGCGGCCAGCGCGTTGCAGACGATCACGGTGCCGTCGACGCCCGGGCCTTCCTCGTCGCTGGTCAGCAGCAGCGCCAGCGTGAGGGTCGGGTCGGGCTCGCCCTGCAGGAATTCTTCGATGGAGGTCACGAAGGCCGCGACCGAGGTCTTCATGTCGCAGGCGCCGCGGCCGTAGAGCTTGCCGTCGCGGTGCGTGGGCGTGAACGGGTGGCTGCTCCACTGGTCGAGCGGGCCGGTGGGCACCACGTCGGTGTGGCCGGCGAAGACCAGCGTCTTGGTCGCCTTGCCGTTGGTGGGGCGGCGCACGGCCCAGAGGTTGGTGACCCGGAAATCGGCCGGGCCGCTCTCGATGGTTTCCAGCGTGAAGCCCAGCGCGGCGAGGCGTTCGCCCAGGATCTGTTGGCAACCCGCGTCGTCGGGGGTGACGGAAGGGCGCGAGATCAGTTGTTCGGCGAGCTGGAGCGTACGGGACATCGAGGGAGCGGGGATTAAGGGGCGGTCAGAACTTCACGTCTAGCGTGATGTCGGTGAAGGTGGGTTCGTCGAGCTGGTCGGTCAGGTCGCGATCCTCGGCCTGCTTCTTGGGCGCGTCGCGGTTCTGCAGGCGCCACATCAGGTTGGTGGGCGAGTCGGCGTTGGCCAGGCCTTCTTCGCGGGTCACGCGTTCCTCGGTGATGAGGCGGGCGATGTCTTCCTCGAAGGTCTGCGAGCCTTCGGCCATCGATTGCTCCATGGCCTCCTTGACGCCGGAGAAGTCGCCCTTTTCGATCAGGTCGGCCACCAGCGCGGTGTTCAGCATCACTTCGAGCGCGGGCACGCGCCCGCCGGCCGGCGTGCGCAGCAGGCGCTGCGACACCACGGCGCGCAGCGCCGAGCCCAGGTCGCCCAGCAGGGTGGGGCGCACCTCGACCGGGAAGAAGCTCAGGATGCGGTTCAGCGCGCGGTAGCTGTTGTTGGCGTGCAGCGTGGCCACGCACAGGTGGCCCGACTGCGCGTAGGCAATGGCGGCCGTCATGGTGTCGCGGTCGCGGATTTCGCCGATCTGGATCACGTCGGGCGCCTGGCGCAGTGCGTTCTTCAGGGCCACCTGCAGCGAGGTGGTGTCGCTGCCCACGTCGCGCTGGTTCACCAGCGATTTCTTGTTGGTGTAGGTGAACTCGATCGGCTCCTCGACCGTGAGGATGTGGCCGCTGGCGTGCTCGTTGCGGTAGTCGAGCATCGAGGCCAGCGTGGTCGTCTTGCCCGCGCCGGTGGCGCCCACCATCAGGATCAGCCCACGCTTTTCCATGATGAGCGACTTCAGGATGTCGGGCAGATTCAGGTCGTCGAAGCTGGGGATGACCGAGGCGATGTGCCGCACCACCACGGCGTAGCTGCCGCGCTGGCGCATGGCGCTGATGCGGTAGTTGCCGGCGCCTTCGAGGGCGACGGCCATGTTGAGTTCGCCCGTGTTTTCCAGTTCCTGGATGCGGGCTTCGGGCACCACTTCCGACAGCAGCGCCAGCGGCGCGGTCGGCGGCAGCACCTGCGCATTGATCGGCAGGCAGTTGCCGTTGATGCGGATCATCACCGGGGAGTGGGCCGAGAGGTAGATGTCGGAGGCCTTGCGCTCGGCCATCAAACGAAGAATCCGTTCCATCATGTTCATCGGTCTCTCTCCTCGGTGCTGTTTTTTTCTCAGGGAAGAAGCGAACCGGCCGCGCGCGTTGAAGCAGGCGGCCGGTGGTGGGTGCGTTTTAGTCGCGCAGCAGGTCGTTCAGGCTGGTCTTCGAACGCGTCTGCGCGTCGACCGTCTTGACGATGACCGCGGCGTAGGTGCTGTAGTCCTGACCCGACTTGGTCTTCTTGGGCAGGCTGCCGCTGATGACCACGCTGCCGGCGGGCACGCGGCCGTACGAGATCTCGCCGGTGTCGCGGTTGAAGATCGGGGTGCTCTGGCCCAGGTACACGCCCATGCCCAGCACCGAGTTCTCTTCCACGATCACGCCTTCGACGACTTCGGAGCGCGCGCCGATGAAGCAGTTGTCTTCGATGATGGTCGGGTTGGCTTGCAGCGGCTCGAGCACGCCGCCCAGGCCCACGCCGCCCGACAGGTGCACGTTGGCACCGACCTGCGCGCACGAACCCACGGTGGCCCAGGTGTCGACCATGGAGCCTTCGCCCACGTAGGCGCCGATGTTCACGTACGAGGGCATCAGGATCGCGCCCTTGGCGATGAAGCTGCCGCGGCGGGCCACGGCCGGCGGCACGATGCGCACGCCCGATTCCTTCAGCTCGGCGGCCGACAGGTGCGAGAACTTGGTCGGCACCTTGTCGTAGAAGCCCAGCGAGCCGGCCTGGATCTGCTCGTTGTCCTTCAGGCGGAACGACAGCAGCACGGCCTTCTTGATCCATTGGTGCACGGTCCACTGGCCCACGCCCTGGCGGGTGGCGACGCGCAGCTTGCCGTTGTTCAGCTCGGTGATCACGTGCTCGACGGCGTCGCGCACTTCGGCGGGGGCGGCGTTGATCGAGATGTTGGCGCGGTCTTCCCACGCGGCGTCGATGATTTGTTGCAGTTGCTGTGTCATGGAGAGAGTCTCGGGTGAAAAAGGGGCAGGGAAGCGGGGGCGACAGGGGGTCAGCGGCGGCCGTCTTTGACGAACCGGACGATGCGCTGGGCGGCCTCGACGCACTCGGCCGTTTCGGCCACCAGCGCCATGCGGATGCGACCGCGGCCCGGGTTGGCGCTGTGGTCGGTGTCGCGCGCCAGATAGCTCCCCGGCAGAACCGTGACATTGTATTGAGCGTAGAGCGCGCGGGCGAAGGCTTCGTCGTCGCCAGCCCACACTTCGGGCACGCCGGCCCAGAGGTAGAAGCTGGCGTCGGGCAGGCGCACGTCGAGCACGGGTTCGAGCAGCGGCGTGACGGCGGCGAACTTGGCGCGGTACTGGGCGCGGTTGTCGACCACGTGCGACTCGTCGCCCCAGGCCGCGATGCTGGCGGCGGCCACGGCGCCGCTCATGGCGCTGCCGTGGTAGGTGCGGTAGAGCAAAAAGCCCTTGATGAGCGCCGCGTCGCCGGCCACGAAGCCGCTGCGCAGGCCGGGCACGTTGCTGCGCTTCGAGAGCGAGGTGAGCGCGATGAGGTTCTTGAAGTCGGGGCGGCCGAGCTTCATCGAGGCTTCCAGGCCGCTGAGCGGGGGCTCGTCGCGGAAGTAGATCTCGCTGTAGCACTCGTCGGCGGCGATCACGAAGCCGTGGCGGTCGGACAGCGCGAAGAGCTTCTTCCACTCGTCCAGAGACATCACCGCGCCCGTGGGATTGCCCGGCGAGCAGACGAACACGAGCTGGGTGCGGGCCCAGACCTCGTCGGGCACGCTGTCCCAGTCGACGGCGAAGTTGCGCGCGGGCACGCTGGGCACGTAGTACGGCTCGGCGCCCGAGAGCAGGGCCGCGCCCTCGTAGATTTGATAGAACGGGTTGGGCGACATCACCACCGGCTTCGGGTTCGCACTGGCGTCGACCACGGTCTGGGCGAGCGAGAACAGCGCCTCGCGCGAGCCGTTGACCGGCAGCACCTGGGTGGCCGGATCGAGCGTCAGGCTGTAGCGGCGATGCAGCCAATGGGTGAAGGCGGTGCGCAGTTTCAGCTCGCCGGCGGTGGCCGGGTAGGCGGCGAGGGCGCCGAGGCCGGCGCTCAGCGCATCCTTGATGAAGGCCGGCGTGGCGTGCTTGGGCTCGCCGATGCCCAGGCTGATGGGGGCGAATTCGGGGGCGGGCGTGACGCCCGCGAACAGTTGCTTCAGCCGCTCGAACGGGTACGGCTGCAATTTGGCAAGCAAGGGATTCATGCCCCGGATTATCGGCGACGGGCAGGGCGGCCCGCACGCCCTGCGCCCCTTGGCCCGCTCAGCAAAGCGGGCGGTTGAACTGGCCGATCATGTTGGCGAAGTTCTGGTTGTAGCGGTTGGCCGCGTCGACGATGGCCGAGCGGCCCATGCGGGCCATCGCACCGGTTTCCTTGCGCTTGAACGCGCCGTCCTTGGCGTCCTTGATCACCGAGCGCGACTGGCCGATGAACTCGTTGATCTGCAGCATGCCGCCGCTGCAGCTCTTGCCGTTTTGGGTCGACTGCTCGGCGGTCTTCTTGCTCCAGCCTGCGGCCGAGTCGGCGACCAGCGCCAGCGAGGCCTCGAAGGCGGCCAGCGCCTGCGGGTCGTTGGGCGCGGCGAACAGCGCCATGGCGTCGGCGTGGTTGAGCTTGCCGTGGTAGATCAGGCCGGCGCGGTAGTAGGCGGCGGTGTCCTTGGGCGCCTTCTCGAAGGCTTCCCTGGTGAGCGCCCGGTCGCGGGCGCTCAGGCCCTTGTCGAAGGCCGCTTCGGCCTGCGCGACGGTGGTGAGCGCGGCCAGGTAGTCGGCGCTCATCTGGCGTGCCTTGTCGCCGTTGTCGGCGAGGTAGCCCTTGGAATTGGCGTAGTCGTTCAGCTCGCGGCTCAGCGGCGACAGCACCTTGAGCGCGGCCGAGAAGGCCTTGGCCGATTCGTCGATCTCGGGCAGCGGCGCGGCGATGGCGGCGGCGGCATCGAGCTTCTTCGCCGAGCGGTCGACCAGGATGTCGTTCTGGATGCGCAGGCTGGTGAGCAGCGCCTTGGCCTGCAGCAGCGGCACCTGGCCGGTCACGTAGCTTTCGCGGGCTTCCTGGAACGAGGTGCGCAGGTTGTTCGACACGTCGACGTAGAGGTTGTACTTCTCGACGAGCTGCTGCTGGTCGTTGCCGGCCTGGGCGGCTGGCTTGGCTTCGGCGGAAGCGGGCGGGGCCGTCTTGTCCACCTTGTCGCCGCAGCCCGCGACGAGCGCCGACACGGCGACCAGGGTGGCACCCAGCAGGGTCTGGTAGTTCTTCATTCTTTCATTTCCTCCATTGAAAAAAAACAGCACGGGCAGGCCGCGGGACGGCGGCTTGCCGGAAAAACATCGTGGGGAGGAGCGCCGCTGTCTGAGGACAGCGGTCGAGGGGCGGGATGGGTCAGACGGCGGTGGCCGCGCTGCGCCGGTAGAAAGCGAGCGAGCCTGCCAGCGCCAGCAGCATGCCGCCGCAGGCGCGGTCGATCCAGCGCGTGGCCGACACCGTGAGCAGCCGGATCGCGCGGGCGCCGACGAAGGCGTAGGCCAGCATCACCGTCATGTCCAGCCCCGCGAAGATCAGCGCAATGATCAGGTACTGCGGCGCCTGCGCGGCGGCCGGGTCGATGAACTGCGGCAGCAGCGCCGAACAGAAGATGTAGCCCTTGGGGTTGGTCACCGCCACCAGGAACGACTTGAAGAAGATGCGCCGGCTTTCGACCGCCGTGACGGCGGCCGCGGCGTCCGCGCTCGGCAGCTGGAAGCCGCCCTGGGAGCGCAGCATGCGCAGCCCGAGCCAGGCCAGGTAGACCGCGCCGACCCACTTGAGCATCGAGAACCAGAACTCCGACGCCGCGAGCAGCGCGCCCAGGCCGAGCGCCACGGCGCCGACCAGCACGAAGTCGGACAGCACCGCGCCGAGCATGCCCGGCAGCGCCCGTCGCACGCCGTGGCGCGAGCCGTTGCTCAGGGCCAGCAGCACCGTGGGGCCGGGCGTGGCGATGGCGGCGAAGGCCACGATGGCGAACAGCAGGGCGGTGGCGAGCGTCATCGGGGCGTCTTTCTTCGGATGGGTTTCTTCTTCAGATCTTCTTGACCAGCACCTGGCTCTTGCGGTCCCAGTTGTACTTGCGCTTGCGCGCCTCGGGCAGCCAGTCGGGGTTGACCTGCTGGAAGCCGCGCTTGAGGAACCAGTGCATCGTGACCGTGGTGAGCACGAAGATGCTTTCCAGGCCCATGGCCTTGGCGCGGTGCTCGATGCGCTTGAGGATGCGTTCGCCGTCGCCCTGCGACTGCGATTGCGGCGACACCGTGAGCGCGGCCATCTCGGCGGTTTTCGCCTCGGGGTACGGGTACAGCGCCGCGCAGCCGAAGATCACGCCGTCGTGCTCGATGACCGTGTAGTGGCCCACGTCGCGCTCGATCTCGGTGCGGTCGCGCTTGACCAGCGTGCCGTCGCGCTCGAAGGGCTCGATGAGCTGCAGGATGCCGCCGATGTCGTCCACGGTGGCTTCGCGCAGGCTCTCGAGTTTCTCGTCGATCACCATGGTGCCGACGCCGTCGTGGACGTAGATCTCGAGCAGCAGCGAGCCGTCGAGCGCGAACGGCAGGATGTGGTTGCGTTCCACGCCGCCCTTGCAGGCCTTCACGCAGTGCTGCAGGTAGAAGGCGGTGTCGGTCGGCTTCTGCGCGGGCGGCAGCGAGGCCAGCAGCTTCTCGGCGGCGGCCAGCGGCAGCTCGGTGTCGATCGGGTTGTCCTCGCTCTCGGGCAGCTCGCTGTCCACGCGGATGCCCGGCACTTCGGTCAGGAAGATCAGCTTGTCGGCCTGGATCGAGATGGCCACGCTGGTCGCCACTTCTTCCATCGTCAGGTTGAAGGCCTCGCCGGTCGGCGAGAAGCCGAAGGGCGACATGAGCACCATCGCGCCGAAGTCGAGCGTGCGGCGGATGCCAGCCGCGTCCACCTTGCGCACCAGGCCCGAATGCTTGAAGTCCACCCCGTCGACCACGCCCACGGGGCGCGCGGTGATGAAGTTGCCCGAGATCACGCGCACCGTCGAGCCGGCCATGGGCGTGTTGGGCAGGCCCTGGCTGAAGGCGGCCTCGATCTCGTAGCGCAGCTGGCCCGCGGCCTCCTGCGCCGAGTCGAGCGCCACGGCGTCGGTGATGCGGATGCCGTGCGAGTACTTCGCCTCGTGGCCCTTGGCCGTCAGCTGCTCGTTGACCTGCGGGCGGAAGCCGTGCACCAGCACGATCTTGACGCCCATGCTCTGGATCAGGGCCAGGTCCTGCGCGATGTTCTGCAGCTTGCCCGCCGCGATGGCCTCGCCCGCGAGCGCGACCACGAAGGTCTTGCCGCGGTGCGTGTGGATGTAGGGCGCGACCGAGCGGAACCAGGGCACGAAGGTGAAATTGAAGACGGTGGACATGGGGCGTGATTGTGCATTCTTGGCAAGGTTTTGGTGCAGCGCGTCATGCCAGGGCGCGCAGCAGCCGGCCGGCCCCGGCCGCGGCGGGCGTGCCGCGGGCCTTGAAGGCCTCGAGCTGGTCGGCGTAGGCGTCCAGCGGCTCCACCGCCGCCTCGGCCGCTGGCGCCGGCGCGGCCGGCGCCAGCGGCAGGCCGAGCAGGGCGGCGAGCTCGTCCGGTGCGATCGAACCCTGTGCCATCAGCGCGTCGACCACCGCCATGAAGGCGGTGGCGTGGGCTTCGAGCAGGCCCAGCGCGCGGGTGTGTTCGCGCGCCAGGATCGCCTCGATCTCGCGGTTGGTGGCGGCCACGTCGGTGTTGAGGTTGTCGTTCGCATCGGTCGTCACGTCGGTGCGGCTCCAGCGGGTGCCGAAGCCCAGGTGGCGCACATGGCGCGCCGCCGTCGCGGTCGCCTGCATCAGGTCGCGCTCGGCGCCGGTGGTGCAACCCGATTCGCCGAACACCAGCCGCTCGGCCGCGCGGCCGGCCAGGCTCACGCACACGCTGTCCAGCAGGTTGCGCTTGGACCAGGCCTTGCGCTTCACGTAGCTGTTGTAGCCGCCCTCGAAGGAGGCCACGTTGATGCGGATCTCTTGTGGCGCGCGGCCGAAGAGCAGGGCGTACACCAGGCCATGGCCGGCTTCGTGCACCGCGAGCAGCGCACGGAAGTCGGCGTTGGCGCGCTGCTTGAGCCGGTTCAGCTCCAGCGCCACCGGGAACTCGCGCCGCGCCAGCCGGAAGCGCGCGACCAGGCGCGGGCCGCCGGGCGTGACTTCGCCGGGGTCGAGCATCAGCCACACGGGCTCGCTGCCGTGCGCGCCCTGTTCGAGCGCCCACAGCGCGGCGTTGACCAGCGTCGCGCTCAGGATCGCGTGGATCGACGAGAACAGCGGGCGCGTGCCCTGCGCCGGGAACACGGCGTTGGCGTAGATCTGCTCGTACACGCTCGCGTCGAGTACGAAGCGCACGCCCGAGCTTTCCTGGATCTCGCCCACGTAGCGGTCGCAGATCGACAGGATCAGGCGCACGTAGGTGGCGCGGCTGAACGACGGGTAGATCACGTGGTTGTTGCCCAGCCGCGCGACCTGCTCGGGCTTGAAGCGTTCGGCCAGCGCCTTCTTCACATCGATGAGCGAGAGCTTCTTCGTCAGCGCGTGGAAGATGTCGGCGTCGGTGTCGCAGTCTTCCACCCGCTTGGCGGTCTCGGCGTACATCTCGTCGAGGTTGCCCGAGACGAAGACCAGCAGCTTGGAGTAATCGGTTTCCCAGTTGTCCTGCGAGGCGCGGAAGGCGCGCAGCCGCGCCTGGATCTCGTCGGGCTTCCAGGTCATGATTTCGAGCAGCGACTCGCGCAGCTTCAGGCAACGCTTGAACTCCTGCGCCTCCCAGGGCGAGAGCTGCAGGCGGCGCTTACGCTTGGTCTTGCCGGCCTTGGCACCGTCCTCTTCGTCTTCCTCGTCGTCATCATCGGTGCGGCGGTCCTGGTCGTACTCGGCCCAGGCCAGCGACGACTCGATCTCGCTGAGCACCGACAGCGACGGCGGCAGGCGGCCGTCCGAGAGCAGCGCCCACACGTCCTGGTAGCGCTCCACGCGCGCTTCCTTGCCGCTGGCGTCCACGGTGCGAAAGCGCTGGAACTCGTCGAGCACGAGGATGCCGGGCGCGCCCTCGGCAATGCCCGACTCGGCCAGCATGGCCGAGATGGAGCCCGCGGTGCGGTGGCCCGAACCGTGGCTGAAGCCGTCCATCTGCACTTCGATGAAGCGGTCGTAGAAGCCCAGGTGCTGCGCCAGGCGCCGTACGAGCTGCGTCTTGCCCGTGCCGGTCAGGCCCCACAGGCAGATGACGACCGGGCGGCTGATGAGTTGCGGCAGCACGTACCAGGCGCGCAGCGAATCGATCACGCGATCGATGATCTCGTCGATGCCGAACAGCTCGGCCTTCAGCGAATGGGCAATGGCCTGCAGGTGGCGCGTGCGCTCGGCCAGCGTGGTGTGCAGGTCGCGGGAAATGTCTGGATGCGACATGAGGTTCTTTTTTTCTTCGAATGATTCGGGACACGGAAACAGGAATGCGGCCGCTTCTCCACGCGAGATGCGAGGAGGGCGGTGGTGCAGGCGCTGTGCGGGTCAGGCTGGCGCGCTTCGACCGAAGTGAAGCGCGAGCGGTGGGCGTTCAGTTCCGCGAAGGAAGCTGAAGCCGGCGCGCGGGCTTCGTCAGGCCGGGCGGGTCGCCTTGACCCCGCCGCGTGCAAGGACGCGGCTTGCGCAGCGGATGCGCATCGAAAGGGGGGCAAGGAAGGAGGTCATGGCCGCGATCGTAGCGGCGGCATGCGGTAGAGTAAAGAGTCTTTACGAAATTTTCTGCGCCACCTGCTGCATGCGGCCTCGCTGTGGATGCCATGCAACAGCGCCGGGGCCCCGCGATAATTGGCGGTTTGCCCGCCTGCCGCCGCGCGCAACGACCGACGACTGCCTTGCCTTGACGACCCTCACACCTCCCGCCCCCCTGCGCATCGAGTTTCCCGAATCGCTCCCGGTCTCCGGCCGGCGCGAGGAGATCATGGCCGCCATTGCGGCGCACCAGGTCGTGATCGTCTGCGGCGAAACGGGCTCGGGCAAGACCACGCAGCTGCCGAAGATCGCGCTGGCGCTCGGGCGCGGCAAGCTCAATGCCGAACCCGGCAAGGGCCGGCTCATCGGCCACACGCAGCCGCGACGCATTGCCGCGAGTTCGGTCGCCAAGCGCATTGCCGAAGAGCTGAAGACGCCGCTGGGCGACGTGGTCGGCTTCAAGGTGCGCTTCCAGGACCGCCTGAGCCGCGACGCCTCGGTCAAGCTGATGACCGACGGCATCCTGCTGGCCGAGACGCAGACCGACCCGCTGCTCAAGGCCTACGACACGCTCATCATCGACGAGGCCCACGAGCGCTCGCTGAACATCGACTTCCTCTTGGGCTACCTGCGCGAGATTCTTCCGCGCCGGCCCGACCTGAAGGTGATCGTCACCTCGGCCACCATCGATGCCGACCGCTTCGCGCAGCACTTCGCTTCGGCCAAGGGCCCCGCGCCGACGATCATGGTGTCGGGGCGCACCTTCCCGGTCGAGCAGCGCTACCGCCCGTTCGAGGAGTCGCGCGAGCACGACCTGAACGACGCCATCGCGGACGCGGTCGACGAACTCTGGCGCGACCCGCACAACGCGGGCGACATCCTGATCTTCCTGCCCGGCGAACGCGAAATCCGCGAGGCGGCCGACCACCTGCGCCGCCACGTCAGCCACCAGCCGTTGTTCCGCAACGCCGAGGTGCTGCCGCTGTTCGCCCGGCTCTCGGGCCCAGAGCAGGACCGCATCTTCGAAAGCCACCACGGCCGGCGCATCGTGCTGGCCACCAACGTGGCCGAGACCTCGCTCACCGTGCCGGGCATCCGCTACGTGATCGACACCGGCACGGCGCGCGTCAAGCGCTACAGCTTCCGCAGCAAGGTCGAGCAGCTGCTGGTCGAGCCGATCAGCCAGGCCGCGGCCAACCAGCGTGCGGGCCGATGCGGGCGCGTGGCGAACGGCATCTGCATCCGCCTGTACGACGAGAAGGACTTTGCGGGCCGCTCGCGCTTCACCGACCCGGAAATCCTGCGCTCGTCGCTCGCGGGCGTGATCCTGCGCATGAAGTCGCTGCGGCTGGGCGACGTGGCGCGTTTCCCGTTCCTCGAAGCGCCGTCGCCGCGCGCGATTGCCGACGGCTACCAGCTGCTGAATGAACTCGGCGCGGTCGACGACGCCAACGAACTCACGGCCACCGGTGCGGAGCTGGCCAAGCTGCCGCTCGATCCGCGTGTGGGCCGCATGATTTTGGAAGCGCGCACGCGCGGTGCGCTCGAAGAGGTGCTCATCATCGCCTCGGCCCTCAGCGTGCAGGACGTGCGCGACCGCCCGATGGAAGCCCAGCAGCAGGCCGACCAGGCGCACTCGAAGTTCGACGACGAGAAGAGCGAGTTCAGCGGCTACCTGCGGCTGTGGAAGTGGATTGCCGACGCGCGCGGTGGCCATGGCGACACGCACAAGCTGAGCAACCGCCAGTACGAGCAGTTGCTGCGCCAGAACTTCATCAACATCCGCCGCGTGCGCGAATGGCGCGACATCCATTCGCAGCTGCTCACGGTGGTCACCGAGCACAAGTGGCGCATCAACGCCACGCCGGCCGGCTACGAGCCGCTGCACCTGTCGATGCTCGCGGGCCTGCTGGGCAACGTGGGCTGGAAGCTCGAGGACGACGAGGCCTACCTCGGCGCGCGCGGCATCAAGTTCTACAAGCACCCCGGCGCGCACCTGAAGAAGAAGCCGGGGCGCTGGATCGTCGCGGCCGAACTGGTCGAGACCACGCGGCTGTTCGGGCGCGGCATCGCCAACATCGAGCCGCAGTGGCTCGAACAGGTGGCGGGGCACCTGCTGAAGAAGCAGCTGCTCGATCCGCATTGGGAAAAGAAGGGCGCGCAGGTCTCGGCGCTGGAGCGCGCGACGCTGTACGGCCTCGTGGTCTACAGCGGGCGGCGTGTCGATTTCACCAAGGTCGATCCGGTGTCGGCGCGCGAGATCTTCATCCGCGAAGCGCTGGTCGGCGGGCAGTGGGAAAGCAAGTTCCCGTTCCTCACGGCCAACCGCAAGCTGGTGCGCGAGGTCGAAGGCCTGGAGCACAAGGCGCGCCGGCAGGACGTGCTGGTCGACGACGAACTGATCTTCGCCTTCTACGACGCGCAGCTGCCGGCCGACGTGGCCAGCGGCATCACCTTCGAGAACTGGTACCGCCATGCCTCGAAGGACCAGCCGCGCCTGCTGTACCTCACGCGCGACGAGCTCATGCGCCACCAGGCGGCCGGCATCACGACGCAGTCGTTCCCACCCACGCTGCGCCTGGGCGGTGTCGATTGCGCCGCGAGCTACCTGCACGAACCGGGCGATGCGAAAGACGGCCTCACGGTCAGCGTGCCGCTGTTCGTGCTCAACCAGGTGAACGAAGAGCGCTGCGAGTGGCTGGTGACCGGCATGCTCAAGGACAAGATCCAGGCGCTGCTCAAGAGCCTGCCGCAGCGCCCGCGCTCGCGGCTGGTGCCGCTGCCCGAGTCGGCCTCGAAGCTGGCCGAGGAGCTGTCGGCGCCCGAACTGTTCGGCACCGGCTCGCTCACCGACGTGCTGCTCAAGCGCGTGCGCGACCTCACGAGCATCGACGTGAAGCGTGCCGACTTCAAGCTCGACATGCTGCCGCCGCACCTGTTCATGAACCTGCGCATCGTCGACGAGCACGGCCGCCAGCTGGGCATGGGCCGCAACCTCGGCGCGCTGAAGGCGGAGCTGGGCGCGCAGGCGCGCGGTGCCTTCCAGGCGCTCGCGGGGCTCAACGTGAAGGCGTCGCCGGCGCCCAAGGCCGCGCCTGCGAACGGGGGCCAGGCACCGGCAACAAAGAACGCCGCGCCCGAGAAGGCTGCACCCACGCTGCCCGCCGGCCAGCGCTACACGAGCTGGACCTTCGGCGAGCTGCCCGAGCTGATGGAAGTGCGGCGCGGTTCGCAGTCGCTCATCGGCTTCCCGGCCCTGCGCGACGAGGGCGATGCCGTGACCATCGAGGTGTTCGACGAGCCCGCCGTGGCGGCCGCGAAGCACCGCGCCGGCCTGCGCCGCCTGTTCGCGCTGCAGCTGAAGGACGCGCTGAAGTACCTCGAGAAGAACATCCCCGACCTGCAGAAGATGTCGGTCGCCTACATGCCGCTGGGCACGTCGGAAGAACTGCGCACGCAGATCATCGACGTGGCGATCGACCGCGCCTTCCTGCAGGAGCCGCTGCCGACCGACGAGTTCGCCTTCAAGAAGCGGCTCGAGGAAGGGCGCGGGCGGCTCACGCTGATCGCCAACGAGGTGGCGCGGCTCGCGGGCGTCATCCTCGTGGAGTACGCAGCGGCGGCGCGCAAGATCAAGGACACGAAGGTCCAGCCCGAGGCGGTGCAGGACGCAGCGCAGCAGCTGCAGAAGCTCGTCGGCAAACGCTTCATCGCCGACGCGCCGTGGACGCAGCTGCAGCACTTCGCGCGCTACCTCAAGGCCATCGTGCTGCGCCTGGACAAGCTGCGCGCCGACCCCGCGCGCGACACGGCCAAGCTGGCCGAGCTGAAGCCGCAGGAACAGCGCTACTGGCGCCTCGTGGCCGAGCGCAAGGGTGTGGTGGACGAGCGCATGCTCGAATTCCGCTGGCTGCTCGAGGAGCTGCGCGTGAGCTTCTTCGCGCAGGAGCTGCGCACGCCGCAACCGGTGAGCGTGAAGCGGCTCGACAAGGCCTGGGCGCAGCTTCAGGCGTAAAAAAAGCCCGCGGCGACGCGGGCTTTTTTCATGATGGCGCGGGCGCTATATGCGGCCCATGAGCACGAGGATCACCAGGACCAGCACCACGAGCCCGAGGCCGCCGCTGGGCCCGTAGCCCCAGGACCGGCTGTAACCCCAGCTCGGCAGCGCGCCGATCAGCAGCAGGATCAGGACGATCAGCAGAATGAACGAGAGGGACATGTTTTTTCTCCTGGGACGTTGTTGTCACGAGCCTCCATGCTCATCGTCCCGGGGCGCCGCGAGCGCCGGAGAGCCGCCCCTGACGCGGTCAGGGCTGTCCTACCGTGGGCGTCGGCGCTTTACCGGTGCGCCTGCCAGCAGGAAGTGCATGGCCACGCCCACCGCCAGGAAGATGGCGCCCAGCCCGCCGACGATGGCGGCACCGCCCCACAGGTCGAAGAAGCCGTCGAGTCGGGCGTCCTGCGGGTTCGCGGGGTTGAAGAACACGCCCACGACTTCGCCCTTGTCGTACGCAGGCGGGTTGCTGCTGCTCGACGGCGAGAACTCGACGATCGCGCCCGACGGCAGCGTGAAGCGCACCCGCGGGCGCCACGTCGGCGAATTGCTGCGGCTCGAACTTCCCGCGGACTGCAGCGCGATCACCTCGCCCTGCGCCTTGCCGGCCGATGTGATGAACTTCGTGGTGTTCTGGTAGAGCAGCCAGCCGCCGATGAGCATGAGCGCGCCGACGAGCGTGAAGATGCGCGTGATGAGGCGGGTGGGGTTCATTGAGGTGGGCTTCAGTTGCGCATCCACTCGGCCGACAAGGTGCCCACGGCGGCCAGCACCAGGCTCGACACCAGGAAGCCCACGGCCCCCAGCGTGGCCAGCAAGGCCCGTTGCCAGGGGCGCGTGCGGAAGAAATAGACCGGGATGCCCAGCAACGGAAAGATGCCCGCGAGCAGCGCCGACCGGCCGGGCGCGGGCACGCCGCGCGCGAGGCCGTCGGCCCGGCACCACGTGTAGCACAGCGCCGAGATGAGGAACACATGCGCCACGTCCAGCGCGGTGTAGTCCTTGCCGCGCAGCGGCGGCAGGAACGCGTCGGCGATGCCCGCCACGAGGAACGAGAGGGCCAGGGCCAGCAGAATCCAGCGCGGCCGGTTCATCGTCATCGCGGTGCCTGGATAGCGGCCGCCGGCGTCAGAGCTTCGCGAGGCGGTCGAGCGCGGCGAGCAGCGTCTCGTCCTTCTTGGCGAAGCAGAACCGCACCACGCGCTGGTCGAAGCCGTCGCCGTAGAAGGCCGACAGCGGGATCGCCGCCACGCCGATCTCGCGCGTGAGCCAGAGGCAGAAGTCGGCCTCCGACAGGTCGCTCACCGCCGAGATGTCCACGCACTGGAAGTAGCTGCCTTCGCTGCGCAGCAGCTTGAAGCGGGTCTTCTCGGCCAGGCCGGCCGCGAACAGGTCGCGCTTGCGCTGGTAGAAGGCCGGCAGCTCCAGATAGGGCTCGGGCCGCGCCATGTACTGCGCCAGCGCGTGCTGCATCGGCGTGTTCACCGTGAACACGTTGAACTGGTGCACCTTGCGGAACTCGGCCATCAGCGGCGCGGGCGCAGCCACGAAGCCGACCTTCCAGCCGGTGACGTGGTAGGTCTTGCCAAAGCTGCTGACGATGAAACTGCGCGCCGCCAGGCCGGGGAAGCGCGCCACGCTTTCATGGCGCGCGTCGTCGAACACCATGTGCTCGTAGACCTCGTCGCTGATCACGAACACGTCGGTGGGCGCGAGCAGGTCTTCGAGCTGTCGCATCTCGGCCTCGGTCCAGACCGTGGCGCTCGGGTTGTGCGGCGTGTTGATGATGATCGCGCGCGTCTTCGGCGTGAGCGCGGCGGCGATCTTGTCGAAGTCGGGGCGGAAGGTGCCGGGCACGAGCGGCACGCGCACGACCTTGCCACCGGCCAGGTCGATGTTGGGCACGTAGCTGTCGTAGCAGGGCTCCAGAACGATCACTTCGTCGCCGGGGCGCACGATGGCCAGGATGGCCGTGATGATCGCCTGCGTGGCGCCGGCCGTGACCGTGATCTCGGTCGCGGCGCTGTAGCTGCGGCCGTAGAGCGCCTCGATCTTGGCGGCGATGGCATCGCGCAGCGACGGGATGCCCGGCATCGGCGGGTACTGGTTGTGGCCGGCCGCCATGGCGGCGGTCACGTCTTCGAGCAGCTTCGGATCGCAGTGGAAATCGGGGAAGCCCTGGCCGAGGTTCACGGCGTTCTTCTCGGCCGCGAGCGTGGACATCACGGTGAAGATGGTGGTGCCGACAGCCGGCAGCTTGGTGGTGATCTCGGGCGTGCGGGGAGAAGACGAAGGGGTGGCGGTGCTCATGGTCGGTCGTCGCGGGGGAAAAAGCGAAAGGTCAGAGTTCGTAGTCTTGTTGGTGGCCGCTCAGGGCCTTCGCGATCAGGTTGCGGTCGAGGCGGTCGGAGAGCAGCTCGGCGAACTTGAAGACGAAGTTGCGCAGGTAGGCGCTGCGCTTGAAGGCGACGCGCGCGATGTTCTGGCCGAACACGTGGCCCATCGGACGCACCACGAGGTCGGCGTTCGACTCGTCGCGCACGGCCATCTCGGCCACGATGCCGACGCCCAGGCCCAGGCGCACGTAGGTCTTGATCACGTCGGAATCGATGGCTTCGAGCGCGATGCGCGGCGTGAGCTTCTTCTGGGCGAAGGCGTGGTCGATGCGCGTGCGCCCGGTGAACGACGGGTGGTACGTGATGATCGGCTCGCTCGCGAGGTCTTCGAGCGACACGCGCTCCTTGGCCGCCAGCGGGTGGTCCTTGGGCAGCACCAGCACGTGCTGCCATTCGTAGCAGGGCAGCGTGACCAGCTCGGCGTAGCCGTCGAGCGATTCGGTGGCGATGCCGATCTCTGCGATCTCGTCGATCACCATGCGCGCCACCTGGTCGGGCGAGCCCTGGTGCAGGCTCACGTTGACCTTCGGGTAAGCCTCGCGCAGGTTGGCCACGGGCACCGGCAGCACATAGCGCGCCTGGGTGTGGGTGGTGGCGATGGAGAGGGTGCCGCTGTCCTGCGCGCTGAACTGTTCGCCGATGCGCTTGAGGTTGCCGACCTCGCGCATGATGAGTTCGATGCTGGCGATGACGTGCTGGCCGGGTTCGGTGATGCGCTTCAGGCGCTTGCCGTGGCGGGCGAAGATCTCGACGCCGAGCTCTTCCTCGAGTTCGATGATCGCCTTGGAGACGCCGGGCTGCGAGGTGTGGAGCGCCTTGGCCGCCTCGGTGAGGTTCAGGTTGCGCCGCACGGCTTCCTGAACAAACTTGAACTGGTGCAGATTCATATCAAATTCCGTCTGATTGCGGAATTCATTATGCCTTTGAAGTCTATAAAAATGACCGGGACTTCAGGATTTGATGGCAATCCGGGCCAGCAAAGCGACCAGTTCAGGCGATTCGCCCACGATCGGGGCCAGCGAGAAGTCCACCTCGGGCCAGCGCTGGCGCAGGGCGTCCAGCTGCAGCGGCAGGTCTTCGCGGGCGTGCTTGCCCATGCCCAGGAACAGCGGTACGACGTGCACCGCGGTGGCGCCGTCGGCGATCAGGGCTGCGGCGGCGGTTGGCAGGTCGGGCGCGGCCAGTTCCATGTAGGCACACAGCACGCGCACGGCGGGGTCGTCCTCGCGCATGCGGGCGGCGACCGCCTCGATGGGCTCGCGCCAGCGCGCGTCGCGCGAGCCGTGCGCGAGCAGCACCGTGCCCCGCACCTGCGTGGTCATCGCCTCAGGACCAGCCAGCTGAAGGCTGTGAGAGACAGCACCGAATAGATCAGCCCCGGCGCCGCCGCCGTGAGCCAGGGCGACCAGTTGCTCAGGTTGCCGAGGTAGCCGAACACGTTGTTCAGCAGGAAGAAGCTGATGCCGATCATCACGCCGCCGAACACGTAGGTCGTGATGCCGGCCTGGCGGAAGTGCAGGTAGGCGAAGGGCAGGGCGAGCACCACCATCACCAGGCACGACAACGGATAGAACACCTTGCGCCAGAACTCGATCTCGTAGCGCTGCGCCGTCTGGCCGTTGGCGTTCAGGTGCCGGATGTAGTCGAACAGGTCGATGGTGCTCATGCGGTCGGGCCGCAGCAGCGCGACCGACACCATTTCGGCGGTGAGCGAAGTGGGCCAGTCCATCTTCTCGACATGGGTGGTCGTGATGCGGGCCTTGTCGGCGGTGCGGGTTTCGTAGTCCTGCTGCTCGACCTCGGAGAGCACCCACTTCTCGTCGAGGATGCGGGCCGACTTGGCCATGAGCTGCTTGCTCACGTAGCCGTTGCCGTCGAACTCGAAGATGCGCGTGTTCTGCAGCGAGCCGTCGCGCGAAATCGACAGCACGTTGACCGCATACGAGGTATCGCCGCGCTTTTCCTTCAGCCAGGCGCCGGTGTTGCCCACGAGCGAATAGGTGCCCTGGTAGCGCGACTTGAGCAGCTGGCCGGTGCGTCCCGACAGCGGCGCGATGTAGTCGCCGATGGCAAAGGTGAGCACGACGAAGCCCAGCCCCAGCAGCAGCAGCGTGCGCAGAGCGCGCCACGGGCCCAGGCCGCTGGTGCGCAGGATGGTGTATTCGGAGCTTTGCGCCAGCCGCGCCATCACGAAGATGCAGCCGATCAGCACCGTGATCGGCAGCAGCTCGTACAGGTGGCTGGGCACCAGCAGCAGCACGTAGATCAGCGCCTGCACCGGGCCGTAGGCCAGGCTTTCGGGCTTGCCCACGGACTGCAGCTCGTCGACGAAGTCGAAGAAGAAGAACAGGCTCAGGAAGCCGAGCGTCACGAAGGCCACGGCCTTCAGTGCCTCGACGTAGATCAGTCGGCGGATGGTTTTCACGAGGTCGGGTCGATCCGGGAAGGCGGTACGGCCGGCAGGGCGCCGACCGTGGCGGCGCTGGCGCGGGCCTGTCGGCGGGCCGACCAGTTGTTGTTGCGCAGCGTGAGCCAGGCCGTGGCGAAGAGGAAGACGCCGCCGTGCAGCAGCAGCATGAAGGACCCCATGCCGTAGCGGCCCGAGCTGATCCAGCTCTGGCCCAGGTTCAGCAGGTTGTAGTAGACGACGAAGGCGAACAGCGCAAATACGAGGTTGCCGCTGCGTCCCACGCGCGGGTTGACGCTGGACACCGTCAGCGCCAGCAGCACGAAGTTGATGGCGGCCAGCAGCATGCCGAAGCGCCAGCCCAGCTCGCCCAGGCTGGCATCGCTGCGGTCGCGCAGCAGCGAGAGCGTGGAACGGGCGCGCGTGGGCGTGCTGTCGCCGGTGGCGTTCGAGCTGCCGCCAGCGCGCGTGCCGTAGGTCTTGAACTCGCTGATCTTCAGGCCCGATTCCGTGAACAACGGGCGTTCCAGGCGCTGGCCGTTGCTCAGCAGCAGGAAGCGGTGGTTGTCGATGTCCTCGATGCGGCCGCTGCGCGCCGACGTGGTGATCTGCAGCCCACGCTCGACGGCCCAGATGAACACGTTGGTGGCGGTGGCGCCGTCGGGCGTGTCCTTGTCGATGAAGAACACGCGCAGCCGGCCCGAGGACTCGCGGAACTCACCGGGCGTGACGCGCTCGATGTCGCTGCGCTGCTCGTACTGCTGACGCATGCCGATGGTCTGCGAGTTGGCCCAGGGCCAGCCCACCAGCGCCATGGCGGCGATGAGCAGCAGCACAGGCCAGGCGAAGCGGAACAGCGGCTGGACGAAATCGGCCAGGCCGCGCCCGCTGGAGAACCAGATCACCATTTCGCTGTCGCGGTACATGCGAGAGAGCGTGCCGACGATGGCGATGAACAGGCTCAGGCTCAGGATGGTCGGCATGTAGCCGAGCACCGTGTACGCCATCACGAGGAAGACCTCCTGCGGGTTCACGCTGCCCTTGGACGCCAGCCCGAGCGTACGGATGAGCATCATGGTCATCACGATGGTGACCAGGACGACGAGGGTCGCTCCGAAGCTGCGCGACAGCTCCTTGCGTAGGGAAGAATGGAATAACATCGTTCGAGGAAAAAAAGGATTATGGACTTTCAACTCAAGACCCTCACCGTCGCCCAGGCCGCCGCCGAGAAATCCGACCTCCTCATCGTGCTCGTCGGCAGCGCTCTCCCCACCGCCAAAGACCCCGTTTCCGTGCTCGCCGCCAGCGCCCGCAAGGCCGGCGACCTGCCTGACAAGGCCGGCAAGCTGCTCGCGCTGTACCGCCCCGAGACCGTGGTGCCCTCGCGCGTGCTGCTGGCCGCCATCGGCGACGGCAAGGCCGCTTCGGTGCGCAGCGCCGTGAGCGCGGCGGTTGCCGCCGCCAAGGCCAACGGCCCCAAGCGCGTCGTGATCGTCTTCGCGCAGCCGGCCGACGCCGCCGCGGTGGCCGCCGCCGTCACGGCCGCGGCCGATGCCAGCTATGTCTACACCACGACCAAGTCGAAGGCCGAGCCGCGCAGCATCCGCCACCTGACGCTGGGCGTGGCCGAGGCCGCCAGCCCCGCCATCACCAAGGCTTTCGACGACGCCCGCGCCACGGTCGCGGGCATCGAGCTGGCCAAGGAGTGGGGCAACCGTCCCGCCAACCACGCCACGCCCACGCTGCTGGCCGAAGCCGCCAAGGGGCTGGCGAAGCTGCCGCGCATCAAGTGCGAAGTGCTGGGCCCGAAAGAGGTCGAGAAGCTCGGCATGGGCGCGTTCGCCGCCGTGGCCCAGGGCTCGGCCGAACCGCTGCGCTTCATCGTGCTGCGCTACCAGGGCGGCGCCAAGGACGAGGCCCCCGTGGTGCTCGTGGGCAAGGGCATCACTTTCGACACCGGCGGCGTCTCGCTCAAGCCCGCGGCCGAGATGGACGAGATGAAGTTCGACATGTGCGGCGCCGCCAGCGTGCTCGGCACCTTCCGCGCGCTGGGCGCGATCCAGCCGGCGATCAACGTGGTCGGCCTGATCCCCTCGTGCGAGAACATGAACGACGGCAAGGCCGTCAAGCCCGGCGACGTGGTCACCAGCATGAGCGGGCAGACCATCGAGATCCTGAACACCGACGCCGAAGGCCGTCTCATCCTGTGCGACGCGCTCACGTACGCCAAGCGCTTCGACCCCGCCGCCGTGATCGACATCGCGACGCTCACAGGCGCCTGCGTGGTGGCTTTGGGCGGCGTGCGCAGCGGCCTGTTCGCGAGCGACGAGTCGCTGGCCTCCGCGCTGGAATCGGCCGGCGAGGCTTCGCAGGACCGCTGCTGGCGCCTGCCGCTGGACGACGACTACGCCGAAGGCCTCAAGAGCAACTTCGCCGACGTGGCCAACATCGCCGGGCGTGCCGGCGGCGCGATCACCGCGGCCAAATTCCTGCAGCGCTTCACGGCCGACTACGCCTGGGCGCACCTGGACATCGCAGGCACGGCCTGGAAGAGCGGGGCGGCCAAGGGCTCGACCGGCCGGCCCGTCGGCCTGCTGGTGTCGTACCTGACGAACCGCGCGGGCAGCAGCAACGCCGCTGCCGCCGCACCGAAGGCCGGCAAGGCTGCCAAGCCTGTGAAGAAGGCCGCTGCGCCCAAGGCCCCGGCCAAGCCGGCCCGAAAGGCCCGGTCCGCGCAGTGACCGACATCGGCTTTCACTACAACGCGCCCGACAAGCTCACCTACGCTTGCCGGCTGGTTCGCAAGGCCGTGAACACACGCGGCCTGCGCGTGGTGGTGGTGGGCGATGCGCGCGCGCTCGACACGGTCGATGCCGCGCTCTGGCAGCTGTCGCCGGTCGACTTCGTCGCGCACTGCCGCGCCGATGCGCCGGCCCATGTGGTCGCGCGCTCGCCCGTCATCCTGTGCGCCGAAGGTTCGGACGCGGCCTCGCTGCCGCACCGCGAGATGCTGGTCAACCTGGGGCTCGAGGTGCCAGCCGGCTTCGAGCGCTTCGAACGCATGATCGACATCGTGAGCGACGAGGCCAACGACCGGCAGGTCGGCCGCACCCGCTGGCGCCACTACGCCGACCGGGGCTACACGATCCAGCCGCACGATTTCGCAAGGAGCGCTTCCTGATGGCCAGCACGCTGCGCACGCCGCCCCGGTTCGTCCCGACGCTGACGACCGTGCTCGAGATTCCGGCCGAGCCCGTGCCGGTCGCCGAGACGGTGCGACCCGCGGGTGCGCCGGTGTCGCAGCCCCCGCCGCCGGACCCCGCGAGCGCCGTGGCGTTGCCGCCGTCGGTGTCGCTCACGCCGGCCGAAATCGTCAGCCTCGAAGAGCAATTGCTGCACCGCGTGCTGCAGCGCGTCGACCTGTCGCTGGAAGAGCGATTGAGCGACGCCGTGTCAGCTGCCGTTCAGCATCAGCTCGACGAAATGGTGCCGCGTCTGCGCGGCGAAATCGAGGCCGTGCTGCGCGCGCTCGTCATCGAATCCATGGCCGCTGAACTCTGTGAAAACACAGGGGAAAACACAGGGTCTACGCCAACTTCCGGCGCATAAATCCTCGGCTAAACTGCGCCGCAGGTCGGAATGGCGTGAGGGTGCCGCTGGTCTGCGGCGCGAAACTTGCGAGGTCTGAACGCCCGGATCGAACGACCGGTTTTTATATCTTTTCATCCAAGTTCTGGAGGTTCTCATGCAATTGAAATGGACTGCGGTCGCACTGGCTGCACTCACGCTCGTGGCTTGCGGCAAGAAGGAAGAAGCTGCTGCTCCGGCGGCACCGGCACCCACGGCTGCGGCTCCGGCCCCTGCTGCGCCTCCTGCTGATGCCCTGGTCGTCAAGATCGGCCACGTCGGCCCGACCAGCGGTCCCATTGCCCACCTCGGCAAGGACAACGAGCTCGGTGCCAAGATGGCCATCGAAGACCTGAATGCAAAGGGCTTCAAGATTGGCGACAAGGTTGCCAAGTTCGTGCTGGTTCCCGAAGACGACGCTGGCGATCCGAAGCAAGGCACGGCAGTCGCCCAGAAGCTGGTCGATGAAAAGGTCAACGGCATCGTCGGTCACCTGAACTCGGGCACCACGATCCCCGCTTCCAAGCTGTACAGCGACGCCGGCATTCCGCAGGTCTCGCCGTCGGCCACCAACCCCAAGTACACCCGCCAGGGCTTCAAGACCACGTTCCGCGTGGTGGCTGACGACACGCAGCTGGGCGGCACGCTCGGCAAGTACGCCGTCGAAACGCTCAAGGGCAAGAACATCGCCGTGATCGACGACCGCACGGCCTACGGCCAGGGCGTTGCCGAAGAGTTCGAGAAGGCTGCCAAGGCCGCCGGCGCGACCATCGTGGGCCACGAGTTCACGACCGACAAGTCGACCGACTTCAACGCCATCCTGACCAAGCTGAAGGCTGCCAAGCCCGACGTGCTGTTCTTCGGCGGCATGGACGCCGTGGGCGGCCCGATGCTCAAGCAGGTCAAGCAGCTCGGCCTGAACGTCAAGTTCATGGGCGGCGACGGCCTGTGCACCGGCGAACTGCCGAAGCTGGCAGGCGACGCCATCGGTGAAGACATGGTGGTCTGCGCCGAAGCCGGCGGTGTCGACGGCGACTTCAAGCAGCCGCTGGAAGACTTCAAGGCCAAGTTCAAGACCAAGAACGGCGTCGAAGTGCAGATCTACGCACCGTACGTGTACGACGCGGTCAACGTGCTGGCCGAAGCCATGGCCAAGGCCGGCTCGTCCGACCCGGAAAAGTACCTGGCTGAAGTCGGCAAGGTGCAATACAAGGGCGTGACCGGCCCGATCGCCTTCGACGAAAAGGGCGACATCAAGAACGGCGCCCTGACGCTCTTCACCTACAAGGGTGGCGTGCGCACGCAGATCGCCGTGGTGCGCTGATCGCATTGCAGCCAACGACCCTTCACCGGGTCGTTCCATGACAAAAGGGCCCTCGGGCCCTTTTTTCATTCAGGGGTGCGCGCCGCCGTGGCGCGGGTCGGCCTTCAGAGCGCGGCCAGGCCCGAGGGACGGTCCGCGTTGCAGTACTCGATGAAGGCGTCCAGGTCGCGCGACTTGTCGAACACCGCGTCGGCGCCCAGGGCCTGGCAGCGCGTGCGGATGTCCGGGGTGACGTAGTTGCTCAGCACCACGACCCGCTGGTGCGGGCCGCGCTCGCGGCAGCCCGACAGCACGCCCAGGCCCGAGCCTTCCTTGAGGAACAGGTCGACGATGAGCAACTGCCAGGCATCGGGGTGGGCGGCGAGCCAGGCGAGGGCGCCCGATTCGGTTTCGGCATAGCCGACGACATGGCCGTTGACGAGGTCCTCGAGGGCCGGGACCAGGTTGTCCCTGATGGTCTTGTTGTCCTCGACGAGGAACGTGATGAGGGCCATGCCGCGGTTTTGATGTGTGAACCAATAGCGTAGCGTGGCGCAAGCGGTCTCCGCGTAGGAGAAGGGAGAACGACGCACGCAAACCGTGCGGAAACAACGGCGATCAGCGCTTGTCCGACGTCGCCTGGGTGCGGATGCGCGCCTTGAGCTGCTCGGCCAGCGCCTGGCTCTCGTCGCGCTCGGCGGTCACTTCGAGGCGCTTCTCGATTTCCTCGCTCAGCGCCGCATTCACTTCAGCCAGTTTCTCGGCCGACTGGGCGAGTTTTTCCTCGAGCTGGCTGGTGTGCTCGATGGCCTGCGCCACCTCGCCGACCTGGACCTCGTCCGGCAGTTCCTGTTCCAGCACGGTGCTCACGACGGCGAGGTTGTCCGAGGCGCGCTGCACATCGGCGGCCACCTGTTCGCTCTTTTTCAGGGTCTTGTCCAGCGAGGTGGTGCCGCGCGTCAAGGTGGGGGAAGGTCCGGCCATCGAGGCTCCTTTGCGGCAGGCGAAGTGGGGTGGAATGTCGGTCGATTCGATTCCGCGCATCGTACCGCCAGATGCGGCCTTGCTAAGGATTGGCAACAGTTGCTGCGTGGCAACAGGGGTCAGCCGAAGTCCTACGGAATCGGCCGCGAGTTTCGGACTGGGCCGATGGGGGATTTTTGCCGCCCCCGGGAAGATGCAGAACATCCTCTTCCCCCTCCAAGGCTCGCCATGATCAGACACGCACTCGTGATCGACCAGGTCGAACGCACCGGCCTCGCGCTGGCCACCTTCATGCGCTACGCCGGCATTCCCCGCGTGGACGTGACGCGCAGCGGCCATGGCTTTGTCGAGGCGGTACTGCACCGGCGCCACGACCTGCTGGTGGTGGACATCGACACGCCCGAAGTCACGGGCCTGCAGATGATCGACGCGGTGGTCGAGGCCGGCAGCCCCGCGGCGCTGGTGCTCATGAGCGCGCAGCCGCCGCGCATCCTGCAGGCGGCGCAAGACTACGCCAGGGCCCGCGGCGCGCGCGTGCTCTCGGCCATCGCCAAGCCGCGCACCATGGTCACGATGGCCTCGGCGGCGCAAGCCATGGCGCGCGAACGGCGCCACCGGGCCGGGTTGCGGTGCGGGAGCGCCCCGCCTGCGAACGGCGCACCGGCCTTCACGGAAGCGGTCCTGCGCGAGGCGCTGGCCACGCGCCAGATCGCCGCCCACTTCCAGCCCCGGCACTGCGCGCGCACGGGCGTGCTGCGCGGCGCCGAGCTGCAGCCGGGCTGGTACCGGCCCGATGACACCTGGCTGCCCGCGGCCGACTTCCTGCCCGCCATTGCGCAGGTCGGCCTGCACGAGGCGTTGGTGCAGCGCATGCTCGAGTGCGCCTTCGAACTGCTCGGCTATATGCACAAGGACCACGGCCTGCGCCTGGGCGTGCGCGTACCCGCGTCGGTGGCCGCCTCGGTGTCCTGGGCGCAGGGCGTGGCCGAGCAGGCCGAACGCGCCGGCATCGCCGCCGACCAGCTCGTGCTGGAGATCGCCGAAGACGGGGGCGCGCGCTGCAACGAGGTGTTGGCCGGCGCGGTCGCGCACCTGCGGCTGCGCGGGTTCCACTGCGCCATCGACCGCTTCGGCCAGGGCGACTCGACCCTGAGCCGCTGGTTCAAGGTGCCGTTCAGCGAGCTCCAGATCGACGCGCGCCAGCTCGCGCAAGCGCGCGAGAACCCGCATGCCCGCCACATCCTCGCGAGCGTGATCGCGATGGCGCGCGAACAGCACGCGACGCTGCTCGTGAAGGGCGTCGACGGCGAGCGTGACCTCGCGTTGGCCCGCAGCCTCGGGTGCCACTTCACGCAGGGTGCGCAGCACGCCGCGCCGATGGCCGAGTCGGCCTTCGTGCAGTACGCAGCGCTGCTGCGGTATGCGGCGGGGCGCCCGCAGGCGCCGCACAACCCCGACGCGGGTTGAGGCGCGCTCAGGCGGCGCGCCGTGCCAGCACCGCTTCGGCGGCTGCCTGCAGTTCCGTCCAATCGGGGGCGATCACCGCCATCGCTTCCTGCTTCACCAGGACGCTGAGCCGGCCGCACATCGCGGCAATGGCCGGCTCGCCGATCATGGCGAAGGCACCGCGCACCGCATGCAACTCGTCGCCGATCGCGCGCCGGTCGCCGGTCGCCAGGGCCTCGCGGACCTGCTGCGCGGAAGACGCCAGCGACGAGACCATCGCGTCGTGCAGGCGCGCGTCCAGCGGCGCGTGCGGCGCTTGCGCAGGCGCGACCGGGGCGCTGGCCACCCGTGGCGGCGCAGCCGCGCCCAGCGTCTTGAGGATCGCCTGCTCCAGTGCCGGCAGCAGCACCGGCTTGAGCAGCACCCCCGCGAAACCCGCCAGCGAGCATTGCTGGTAGCCCTCCTGCTCCAGGTGCGCCGTGATGGCGATGAGCGGGATCGACGGCATGCGCTCGCGCAGCCGGCGGGCCAGCGTGTAGCCGTCCATGCCGGGCATGTTCAGGTCGGTCAGCACGAGGTCGTAGCGCTGCGCGGCGAACAGGGCCAGCGCGGCCTCGCCGTCGGGCGCCACGTCGGCGGCGACGCCGAGCGCGTCGAGTTGGTCGCTGATGAGCGCCCGGTTGGCCGGATGGTCGTCCACGACCAGCAGGCGCACGGGACGCAAGGGCAGGGCAGCACGGGTGTCCGATGGCGCGACAACTTCGGGCGCCAGCGCCACCAGCGGCAAGGTCACCGTGAAGCACGAGCCCGCGCTCGGCTGGCTGCGCACGGCGATCGTGCCGCCCATCTTGCGCGCCAGCCGCTGGCAGATCGACAGCCCCAGCCCCGAGCCGCCGAACTCGCGCGCGGTCGACGCCGAGGCCTGCATGTAGATGTCGAACAGCTGGGGAATCTGCTCGGGCGGCACGCCCATGCCGGTGTCGGTCACGCGGATCGCCACCGGCGAGGCCTGCCCCGGCGACAGCGGCCCGACCTCCAGCGTCACCGCGCCCGAGGCCGTGAACTTGATCGCGTTGCTCAGCAGGTTGACGACGATCTGGCGGATGCGTGTCGGATCGCCCTCGTAGCCGGCGGCCAGGCCGGGGTGCACCACGCAATCGAGCCGCAGCCCCTTGGCGTGTGCCGAAGGCTCGAACATCTGCGCGCAAGCCTGCACGATCTCGGGCAGCGCCACGCGCGTGGTTTCGAGCTTGAGGTGGCCCGATTCCATCTTCGACAGGTCAAGGATGTTGTTGACGATCTCGAGCAGGGTGCGCGAGGCCTGGCGCACCGACTGCAGGCGCCGGGCCTGCACCTCGGGCGGCGCGCCTTGGCCGAGCAGTTCGAGGTTGCCCAGCACCGCGTTCAGCGGCGTGCGGATCTCGTGGCTCATGGTGGCGATGAACACCGACTTGGCGCGGTTGGCCGCCTCGGCTGCCTCGCGGGCTTCTTCGCGCTTCTTGTCGAGTTCGTTGCGCTCGGTGGTGTCGGAGAAGCTGCACAGCAGGGCGTCTGCGCCCTGGTAGCGCGTGCGCGTGCATTGCAGCAGCAGCTCGCAGGCCTGGCCGTTCTTCAGGGCCAGCGGCATGCCGGCGTCATGCAGCGTGCCGCCCTGGGCGCGTTCGCGGTAGAGCGCGGCCATCTGGCGGTGCAGCGGCTCGGGCGGCGCGGTGGCCGCCGCGTAGTGTTCCATCAGGGTGTTCTGCAGCAGCACGCGCTCGTCGTCGAGCGCGATCAGGCAGACGCCGAACGACGAGGTGGCGATGATCGCGCGGTTGAGCTGCTCGCTCTCGAACACCCGCTGCGAGCGACGGTAGGCGGGCTCCAGCAGCTTGCGCCTGAAGAGCAGCAGCAGGCCCCAGAGCGTGCCCAGCACCACCAGCGTGGCGCCGCCGTAGCGCAGCAGCTGCGGCTTCAGCGTGGTGAAGACGGTGCGCCACGAGTAGGCGTACACCAGCGACCAGCCGGTGCCGGCCAGCGGCGTCGAGAGGCTGAACACGCCCGCGCGGTAGGTTTCGCGCGGCAGGGCGGGGCCGGCTTGGCGCAGGCTGTGGGCCAGCGCGGTGGCCATCAGCGCGCCGCCGTCGATGGCGTCGCCCGTGCGGTCGGCCGAGAGCAGCACCCGGCCCTGCGCGTCGACCAGCAGGGCGGCCGTGTCTTGCGGCGTGTGGCGCAGGCGGTTGTGCAGCACGCTGGACGGCAGGTTGCTCACGAACACCATGAAAGGACGACCCTGCATGTCGAAACCGGGCTGCACCAGCTTGAAGGGCGATGCCCCCGGTGCCAGCAGGTCGGGCGCCGGCGGCTGCCAGGCGACGCGCCGCTGCGTGCGCCACTGCGCGGCAAGCGCCGGGTCGCCGGCGAGGTCGCCGATGTCGTAGCTCAGACGCGCGATGAGCGCGGCGGTGTCCGGCAGGCCGGTGCGGGCCAGCACGCCCTGCAGGCCGCCTTTGGGCGCGGGCATCAGCGTGAGCAGGCGGTGGTCGGGGGTGTAGGCGTAGGCGCCCAGCGGCGAATTGCGCAGCTGTGCGACGGCGGTGACGCTGTAGGCCTGCATTTCGAGCATGCCCAGGTAGGGCGCGAACGCGTGCAGGTCAGGGGTGCCGGCGGGGTCGACGGCTGCGATGGCGGGTGTCAGCTGCGCCCCGGCCTGCAGGACCACCTGGCCTCCGTCGCGCACGAAGGCCTCCAGCGTGCCGGCGGCCGGCGGGGCCTGGCTGTTCCAGAGCAGCTCGGCATTCACCACGCCGCGGCGCATCGCCGCCTGCTTTTCTTCGATGTCGAGCTGCATCTGCGCGCTGTGCGCGGCCAGCGTGGTGCGCAGGTTCGCGAGCGCATTGGCGGCGGCGTTGTACAGCACGAGGCCCGCGGCCAGCACGATGAGCAGCGACAGCAGCGCGCCGCCGCCATAGAGCAGGGCGTGCTGGTAGCGGCGCAGCAGGTCCAGCTCCTGGGCCCGCCGGGAAGGTGTCGGGGCCGCAGGGGCGCTGGCGGGGAGGGCGGGCGGGGACATGGCGGGAAAAAAGAAATGGAAATGGTGTGTGCGGGAAGTTGCCGGCGCAAATGGTAGGGCGATTTGCGCGAATTCTTTAATTATTCCCGGGTGTCCTTTTGTTTATAGGACTGGTCCTATGCCCGGCCCCGATCTGGCGGAAAGAATTAGGCTTGCGAAATTCCGTGCATATTCCAGGCCCGGCCGCGCTCCGATATTTATTCAATGGCAGGGTCAGTATCGGCAGGACGCTTTCTCCGTCCCATCGCTTGAGTCTCAGTCTCTTGCGAGTGAAGTCTGGCGGAACCCCCAGTTCACGAAGTATTCGCATCACGGACGCGCAAGCTTTGGTTATCGGACTCGTCTTATGCGTGGTCCTATTCTTTTGGGAATCGTCCGATTATTGAATGGACGATCGACTCATAAACTTCATTCGCTCATTCGAAATACCTAGTGTCTGAAATGAATTGCGCGATGGCAGCTTCGAGTGGCGCTCCTTCAATTCACCATCTACTTTGAAAGTCACCATGAACAAGAACCTGATCTCCATCGCCGCCGCCGCAACCCTCGGCCTGCTGACCCTGGCTCCCGCCGCCCACGCAGCCGACGGCCAGATCGAATTCACGGGCAGCGTCATCGCCAGCTCCTGCACCATCAACAGCGGCGCGCCCAGCTTCACGGTCACGCTGCCGCCGGTGTCGACCAAGGCCCTGGACGTGACGGGCAAGACCGCCGGCCGCGTGCCGGTGTCGATCTCGCTGTCCAACTGCACGGCGGGCAGCAAGGTCCGCGCGCACTTCGAGTCGGGTCCTTCGACCAACGGCGCAGGTCGCCTGGTCGCGGATGCCAGCGGCGCCGCCAACGTCGACCTGCAACTGCTCAACGAGAGCTTCGCCCCCGTGGCCGCCGGTGCCGAAGCGCAGGGCACCACCTTCGTGTCGGTGCCGGTCTCGGGCGACGTCGACCTGACGTACTACGTCGAGTACTACTCGACCGGTGCAGCCACCGCCGGCGCCGTGAAGTCGCGCGTCAGCTACACGATCGCCTACGAGTAAGTCCTTTCGCCACCAGGCTGCCCCACGGGGCAGTCGGGCCGAATTCCCAGGCCTTTCAAGCCGTTTCAGGCCCCACTGGAGACGGCTTGGCAGGAGCGGGCATTCCGCACCACCCGACACACCCACCACCCCACGAGAAAAGAAAGAGACACCATGAAGAAGACGTTCCGCACGCTGTGCCTCCTGGCCGCCCTGGGCGCTGGCCGCGTACCGCTACTCGACCGAGGGCTACATGGACCTCAACACCGCACTGCGCGCGCGCGATGCGGCCGAGCGCGGCCTGTCCATCGACTCGGTGAGCCGGCAGCGCAATCGCGCGCAGGCCACCTTCAGCCAGCAGCTGGGCGACAACGGCGGCCAGTTGCAGGCGACCGTGTCGGCCACCAGCTACTGGAACCGGCCGGATTGCTGCCTGCGCAGCGCCTGGGTTGTCGTGCTGCTGTCGATGGTTGCGACTGTGAGCATGGCACAAGCCAGCGACAGCATGCTGCGAGGGGGGACAGTGGTCGCTTTCAGCAGCAACATCACGTTGCCAAGCCTCGCACCGAAGGGCGCGATCGTGGCGCGCCACTACATCACGCCGCAGCAGCTGTGCGGTCAGCCCAAGTGCTCGTTCTGGAGAGTGGTTGTCTATCCAAAAAATGGTGGTGGTATCGAGCCTGCGGGCGTTGCACTGACGGAAACCAATGTGTCAGGAATTTCTGCGCAACTTCTGATCAATGGGGTGCCGCAGTCCACTGTCGATACGGGGAATGTGAATGTTCTGGCGGTGGAAACATCCTCCATGATGGAGGTGCAATTGATCAGGGATGGACGATCTTTGAAGGGTGGGCCGTTCCTGGGAAGCGCACCTCATCCCCGCCATCCACGCCGCCCGCACCGGCGGCACGTACTACTCGCCGACCATGGATGCCGTGGTGCGCTCCATCGACTGGGAGGTGCGCAGCCGCAACGCCGCGGGTGTGCTGAGCCAGCGCGAGTCGGAGGTGGTGCGGTTGTATGCGTCGGGGCTCACGATCAACGAGATCGCCGAGCAGCTGCACCGCAGCAAGAAGACCATCAGCACGCAAAAGACCAAGGCGATGGAAAAGCTGGGCATCGAGCGCGATGTCGACCTGCTGCGCTATGCGCTCGAAAACGGCCTGACGGCCACGGTGACGGGCGCGCCGCAAGGCTGACCCGTGTGTGGCCTCAGGGCCAGGGCAGCGCCGGCAGGCCCGGCGGTGGCGGCGGCGGGGCCGCCGAGGTGCTCATGAGCCCCGTCTCCATGCCGTAGCGCACGAGGTCCATGTCGCGCAGGATGCCGAGCTTGGCCATGGCCGAGCCCTTCTGCGTGCTGATGGTCTTCTTGCTGCGATGCAGCCGCTCGGCGATCTCCGTCACCGTGAGGCCCGACACGAACATGCGCACCACCTCGAGCTCGCGCTTGGAGAGCATGGCGTGCGGCTGGGTGTCGGTGCGGTGCGGCGCGGTGCGCGCGGCGATCTCGGCCATGCTGGGCGACAGGTAGCGTCCGCTCGCGTAGGCCGCATGCACGGCCGGCAGCAGGTGGCTCACCGAGTCGGCCTTGTTCAGGATGCAGGGCACGCCGATGTCCAGCAGCGAATGGATGATGCCGGGGTTGTCCAGCATGGTCATCACCACGATCTTCAGCCGCGGGTAGCGCTGGCGCACCAGCGCGAACAGCGCGATGCCGTCGCCATGCAGGCCGCCGGGCATGGCGTAGTCGGACACCAGGATCTGGCAGTCGTGCAGCTTGAGCATCTCCATCATCTCGGTGGAGTCGCGCGCGGCGCCCACGACGGTGACCGCCTGGCTTTCGCGCAGCGTGCTCTCGATGCCGATGCGAACGGCGGGATGGTCGTCCGCGATCAGGACGCGGAGATTGAATGGCTTCATGGCGGACCTGTGGAACACAGAGGGATCGAACCTGCGCGCGCCGCGTGCAGGAAGGGCTGCTGTCGAACGCCCGGCCCCCGGCGTCGGGGACGTCTGAAAAAGGGGCCGGTGGCGGGTGCCTCGGGCGATGCCAGCAGGGGATGACTGGACTTTAGGAGGGCGTCGGTCCTGCGTTAAGCGGCCTGATCCGATAGCGGGCCGCCAATGCATAGGACCCGTCCTAATTTGTAAGACGCGGGGTGCCCGGGGCTAGGACCCGCACCTTTTCCGGATCAGATCGGGTCCGAAAACGGGTTCGGACCCGGGCGGCTTCAGGCCGCGGCCGCGCCCTCGGGCGCCCGGCGTGCGAGCGCGGCGCGCGCCGCCGGTTCGAAGCGTTCGAAGGCCTGCGCCAGCGCGGGCAGGTCGGCGTCGCGCAGCTGCGTTTCCATGGCGACGCAGTCGGCGGCGAGCCCGGCTTCGTGGATCAGCGCGAAGGCGCCGCGCAGCGAATGCAGCCCGGCACCGAGCGCGGCGCTGTCGCCGGCGTCCAGCGACGCGCGGATGGCCGCCGCGGTGTCGACCAGCGACTGCACGAGCGGCCGGTGCACGGACGCGGGCAGGGTGCCCTGGGCGATGTCCTGCCGCCGGGCGCCGGCCGATGGCACGGCATCAGGGTCGCGCAGGGTCAGCTGGCGCACCGTGCGTTCGAGCGTGTCGAGCAGGATGGGCTTGATCAGCGCGGTGTCGATGCCCGCCGATTCGCAGCGCTCGCGTTCGCGCACCGCGACGTCGGCCGTGAGCGCCACGATGGGCACGCGCGAGCCCTGCGCGCGCAGCGCGCGTGCCAGCGTGTAGCCGTCCATGCCCGGCATGTTGATGTCGGTGATGATGAGGTCGTGCCGCCGCCGGGCGAACAGGTCGAGCGCCTGCAGGCCGCCCGAGGCCTGGTCGGAGGTGTAGCCCAGCGCCTCGAGCTGCATCTTCACCAGCTCGCGGTTGGCCGGATGGTCGTCCACCACGAGGATGTGCGCCGCCGGCGCGGCCGTGTCGGCGCCGGCCGCCGGCGGTGCGGGCGTGCGTGGGGGCAGGGCGGGCGCGGCCGGCAGCGGCAGCGTGACCAGGAAGGTGCTGCCCTTGCCCGGCGAACTCACCACCTGGATGTCGCCGCCCATGAGCCCGGCCAGCCGGCGGCACAGCGCCAGCCCCAGGCCCGTGCCGCCGAAGCGGCGCGCGATGCTGCTGTCGGCCTGCGTGAAGGGCTCGAACAGCGCCTTCTGCTGCGCCGCCGTCATGCCGATGCCGGTGTCGCTCACGCCGATCACCACCGGCGAGGCGGGGTCGGCGTCGTCCTTCAGGTAGACCTCGAGCAGCACGTCGCCGGTGTCGGTGAACTTGATGGCGTTGCTCAGCAGGTTCATGAGCAACTGGCGGATGCGCGTCGGGTCGCCGAGGTGGTGCGGGGCGAGGGCGTCGTCGATCACGCAGTCGAGCGCCAGGCGCTTGGCCTGCGCCAGCGGCGTGAAGACCGCGATCACCTGCCGCGCCGTGTCCGCGAGGTCGAAGCGGATCGACTCCAGGCGCATCTGGTCCGACTCGATCTTCGAGAAGTCGAGGATGTCGTTGATGATGCCCAGCAGCGCGGTCGACGACGACGTCACGGCGCCGAGCCGCTCGTTCTGCGCGGCCGACAGCGGCGAGCGCTGCAGCAGCTCGAGGTTGCCCATGATCGCGTTCAGCGGCGTGCGGATCTCGTGGCTCATCATGGCCAGGAAGGCCGACTTCGCATGGTTGGCCTGGTGCGCGGCCTCGCGCGCGCTTTCCAGTGCACGCTCGGCGTTCTTGCGCGTCGTGATGTCGGAGAAGTTGCACAGCAGCACGTCGCTGCCCTGGTACTTGGTGCGCACCACGCTCACGAGCAGTTCGGTGACTTCGCCGCCGGCCAGCGTCACGGGCAGTTCCAGGTCGGGCAGCCATTCGGGAGCGCCGGGGGCGTCGTCGTACAGGCGCAGCAGGCGCTGCGGCAGGGGCGGGTCTTCGGGCCGCGCGTTGTCGGTGCAAGCCTGCATCACCTGGTTCTGCAGCAGCACCTCGCCCGAGGGATAGCGCAGCAGCGCCAGGCCCGAGGGCGTGGTCGCGACCATGGTGCGGTTGAGGTTCTCGCTTTCCACGATGCGCTGGGAGCGCGCATAGCCGGGCCGGAACACCTTGCGGTCGAGCAGGAGCAGCGCGGCCCAGACGAAGGCGATGAGCAGCAGCATGGCGCCCGCATAGAGCGCCAGCCGCAGGCCCAGCTCGGACGCGATGGTGCGCCACGAAAAGGCGTAGAGGTAGGTCCAGTCGGCGTCAGCGATCGGGGCGCGCAGCGTGAAGAGGCCGTCGCGGTACTGCAGCGTCGCGCCGTTCGCGGCCAGCGACGGCTGCGAGAGCTGCAGCGCGCGCGCCTGCAGGCCCTCGGTGCCGCTGGGGCCGTGCGTCTCGGCGATCACCCGGCCCGACGGGTCCACGAACATCGAGGCCTCGTCGTGGCGCTCGTTCGACAGGTGCGCGGTGATGATGTCCAGCGGGTAGTCGTTCACCAGCACGACGAAGGGCTTGCCGTCGTGGAAGCCGGGCTGCGCCAGCCGCAGCACCGTCTCGCCGGTGAAGGGGCTCACGGCCGGCGGCAGCCACACGGCCGTGCCGCTGTCGCGCAGGCGGGCGACGACGGCGGGGTCGTTCAGGTCGCCGAGTTCGGGCGGCGCGATGCGCTGGAGCAGGTCTTCGGTGGTGCGTGCGCCGTGGCGCTCGAACAGGTCGGCCGCGGCGGGGGCCGGCACCACGGCCAGGAAGCGCAGGTCGGGCGCGTAGAAGTAGCTGGAGTGCAGCGTCAGCGTCTTCGTGTAGGCCGCCGAGCGGTAGCCGACCTCTTCGGCCAGCCCGAGGTACTGCGCGAAGCTGTCGGCCGGGCGCTGCGCCGAGAGGTCGCCCAGCAGCAGCATCGGCGGGAAGTCCTTGTTGCTGGGCAGCACCAGCCGGCCCTCGTGCGCGGCGAAGGCGTCGACCAGCGACTGCGGCGCGCGTGCGCGCCGCTCCCAGGCGCCTTCCTCGTGAAAGATGTTGATCCGCGCCGAGCCCTGGCGCACGAAGAGTTCGAGGTGGAGCAGGGCCTTGCGCGCATTGAATTCGGCCTGCCGCTCGGCCACGTAGTCGCGCACCTGCGAAGAGAGCATCACGCCGGTGGCGGCCAGCAGCACGAGCGAGGTGACGGCGCCGCCCACGTACAGCAGCGCGCGCTGGTAGCGGTTCAGCAGGCTGATCACACCGCGTGGGGTGGCGCGCGAAGCGCCGAAGCCGAAGAAACGCGGGAGATCGCTGGGCATCATGGCATCCGGGTGATCGGAGCGGGCGGGAAGAAGATGCCCGCGATGGTAGGGCACTGCCGTGCGTGCGGGCGCACCGCGGGGACGGGCGCGATGCACGCCTGCGGGGCGCATCGGGTGATCGCTGTATCAAGAAATGTCGACATTGGTGCAAACACCGTGGTTGACAGATCGTTTGTCGCAGACCATCGGCGGCCAGATCGCGTGCCGGACGGGCAGGCCGGATGGCACGCAATTTGCACAAGGCACGCCATGACAGCCAGCTCGCCGCGCACCTCCGCCAAGGCCCCCAAGGTCACCCGCATCGACCGCGACAACGACAGCACCGTGCAGTCGCTCACGCGCGCCATGCAGCTGCTCGAACTTCTGGCCGAAGACGACGAGGGCTTCCGGCTGGTCGACATCGCGGCGCACACGGGCCTGTCGTCGTCCACCGCGCACCGGCTGCTCACCACGCTCGAGCAGCGGCGCTTCGTGCAGTTCGATCGCGAGACCAACCTCTGGTACGTGGGCGTGCGCTGCTTCTCGGTGGGCGCGGCCTTCGGGCGCCGCCGGCGCATCGCGCACCTGGCGCTGCCGGTGATGCGCCGGCTGCGCGACAGCACGGGCGAGAGCATCAACCTGGGCATTGCCGACCTGGGCGACATCGTGTTCGTCACGCAGGTCGAGAGCCGCGAACTCATGCGCGCCATCGGCAAGCCGGGCTTCCGTGCGCCGCTGCATGGCACCGCGATGGGGCAGGCGATCCTGGCGGCGATGTCGGAAGACGACGTGCTGCAGTACCTGCGCACCTACGGCCTGCCCAAGCTCACGAACAACACGATCGCGCGCGCCTCGCGGCTGCACGAAACGCTGGGCGAAGTGCGCCGCGCGGGCCATGCAATCGACGACGAGCAGAACGCGGTCGGCCTGCGCTGCATTGCCGCGGCCATCCGCGACGAGCATGGCCAGCCCTTCGGGGCGATCTCGCTGGTCGGCCCGACGCAGCGCATCAAGAGCACCGACTTCCCGCACCTGGGCGCCACCGTGCGCGCCGCCGCCGACGAGATCACCGCCGCCTACGGCGGACGCGCCCGCTGAGGCGCGCGCATTCCACTGGCGCAGCGCGCCAAGTGCTTGATTCCTAAGCCGTTTTTCCGACCGTCCCGCGCAGCGGGATAGTCCGCTGCGCGCGTGCGGCGCGCGCTCCAATGGCTTGCCCTTCAACCGCACCTCCTTGCACAAAACCATGAAAACATTGCTTCCACAGCACGGCATCAGCCGAACGCTGACGCGGGTTTGCGACTGGACCGTGATCGCCTGCGGCTGGTGGCTGATCGCGCTGTCCGTCATGACCTGCGTCGAAATGCTCGGCCGCAAGGTGTTCTCGTTCAGCCTGCAGGGCATCGACGAGATCGGCTCCTACACCTACGGCATCGTCGGCGCCTTCGGCTTCGCCTACACGCTGATCACGCGCAGCCACACGCGGGTCGACTTCCTGCTGTCGCGCTTCTCGGTCGGCACGCGCGCGCTGCTCAACATGCTCGCGATGGTGAGCCTCGCCGCGCTGGCGGTGCTGTGCCTCTGGCGCGGCTACAACGTCGTGGTCGAGAGCATCGAGCTGCAAAGCACGGCCGCCACGCCGCTCGCCACGCCGATGTGGATTCCGCAATCGATCTGGCTCGGCGGCTACCTGATGTTCGCGCTGGTCGCGGCCTGGGCGGCCTTCGATGCGCTGCGCCTGTTCGTGCGACGCCGCACGGGCGAGCTCAACGAGCGCTTCGGGCCGCAGACGCTCGAGGAAGAGATCGAGGCCGAGACCGAGGTCCAGATCAAGAGTCCGGCGCAGCCGCCGGCCGAACATGCTGCCGCCACCGTGGCCAACGCCACCGGAGTCGCCTCGTGATCGGGCCGCTCGAAATCCTGGCCGGCCTGGCCATCATGCTGGGTCTGATGTTCCTGGGCTTCCATGTCGCGACCACGATGCTGGTCGTCGGCCTGCTCGGGTCGCTGATCCACTTCGGCATGCCCGCCATCAACGCCGTCGGCGAGCAGCTCTGGGCGGCCGGCGAAGACTATCTGCTGCTGTCGATCCCGCTGTACATCCTGCTGGGCGAGATCCTGATGCGCGGCGGCGCCACCGACAAGATGTACCAGTCGCTGGGCCAGTGGCTCAACCGCATGCCGGGCGGGCTGCTGCACACCAACATCGGTGCATCGGCGCTGTTCTCCGCGGTGTCGGGCTCGTCGGTGGCGACCGCGGCCACCATCTCGACCGTCGCGCTGCCCGCCTTCAAGAACCGCAACTACGACCAGCGCATGGTGCTGGGCACCATCGCCGCCGGCGCCAGCCTGGGCAACCTGATTCCGCCCGGGGTGGCTTTCATCATCTACGGCTCGATGACCAACACCTCGGCGGCGCGGCTGTACATGGCCGGCATCCTGCCCGGCGCGATCATGACGGTGCTGTTCCTGCTCACGATCCTGGCGATCTGCGTGTGGCGCCCGTCGGTGGCGGGCATCCGCGAGGGCCGCACCGCGCTGGCGGAGAAGCTGCGCCACTCGGTGCACCTGCTGGGCCCGCTGGCCGTGTTCGCGGTGGTGATGGGCGGCATCTACACGGGCTGGGCCACCGTCACCGAAAGCGCGGCGCTGGGCGTGATCGTCTGCCTGCCCATCGCGGCGGGCTACCGCAAGCTGAACGTTTCGATGCTGCACGAGTGCTTCCGCTCGACCATGCGGCTCACCGCGATGACGGCGTTGATCCTCGTGGCGGCGCTGTACCTGAACTTCGTGCTCTCGATGCTGGGCGTGCCGCAGGCGCTGGCCAGCCTCATCAAGTCGGCCGACGTGTCGCCCATCATGCTGCTGTGGATGCTGGCGGCGCTGTATCTGGTGCTGGGCATCGCGCTGGAGACGATGCCGATGCTCGTGGGCACGCTGCCGGTGGTGTTCCCCATCGTGCAGGCCGCGGGCATCGACCCGGTGTTCTTCGGCGTCTTCATGGTGCTGATGTGCGAGATCTCGCTGATCAGCCCGCCGATCGGCATGACGCTCTACGTGATCCAGGGCGTGCGCGGCGAAGGCTCGATCAACGACGTGTTCCAGGGCACCTTGCCCTTCTTCGTCGCCATGGTCGTGATGACCGCGATCCTGATCCACAACCCCTGGATCGCGACCTACCTGCCGAACCTGCTGTTCGGCAAGTGACGGCCCCTTTTTCTCCCGCTCTCGAACCACCTTTCAACCTTTCAAGGAGTCAGGCATGCAACTGAAATTCGTTCTCCCGCTGATCGCGGCCACCCTGGCGCTGGCACTGCCGGCGCAGGCGGACAACGCCCGCCTGCGCGTGGCCGGCAACCTGGTGGCCACCGGGCTGATCCAGCAGACCAAGGAGCAACCCTTCTTCGAGAACTTCGCGAAGAACACGGGCCTGCCCATCGATGCCGACTACAAGCCGATGGACGTGCTGGGCGTGAAAGATGCCGACGGCCTGCGCGTGCTGAAGTCGGGCCTGTTCGACATCGTCACCCTGCGCCTGGCGCAGGTGTCGCGCGACGAGCCTTTCTTCCTCGGCCCCGACATCGTGGGCCTGTCGACCGACTACGAGGTGGCACGCAAGGTGGTCGATGCCTACCGCGAGGCCTTCGACAAGCGGCTGCAGGAGCGCCACGGCGGCAAGCTGCTGGGCATCTATCCCTTCGGCCCGCAGGTGGTGTTCTGCAAGGTCGCGATCGGCGGCCTGGCCGACCTGAAAGGCAAGAAGGTGCGCGTGTACGACCAGTCGCTCGCCAAGTTCATCGAGAAGCTCGGCGGCATCCCCGTGACCATCCCCTTCGGCGAGACGCAGCAGGCGCTGGAGCGCGGCGTGACCGACTGCGCCATCACCGGCCCGAGCTCGGCCAACTCGGCGGGCTGGCCCGAGGTCACCACGCACTTCATGCCGATCGGCTTCCAGATCGCGCTCAACGCGTATGCGATCAACCTGCAGAAGTGGAACGCGCTGAGCGCCGAGCAGAAGGTGAAGCTCACCGACGCCTTCCGCAAGTTCGAGACCGAGGTGTGGGGCTATTCGAAGGAACTGTTCGACGACGCCTCGCGCTGCAATGTCGGCAAGGAGCCGTGCAAGACCGTCAAGAAGTTCGCGATGAAGGACGTGCCGGTGAAGCCGGGCGACCAGCAGATGATCCGCGACGCGCTGACCACGGTGTCGCTGCCGATCTGGAGCGAACTCTGCGACAAGTCCTACGACAAGTGCTCGGCCACCTGGAAGCAGGTCGTCGGCCCGGTGGTCGGTCTCAAGTAGCCCGGTATGCCATCGCTCTGGCAACTCACCGCGACCGAGCTCGCCGCAGGCTTTCGCGATGCGGCGTTCACCCCGACCGACGCGCTGCATGCCTGCCTGCAGCGCAGCGCCGAGGTCAACCCGCGGCTGAATGCGCTCATCACGCTCGACAGCGAAGGCGCCACGCACGCGGCGGAGCAAAGCACCGCGCGCTGGCGCAGCGGCCGGGCGCTGGGCGCGCTCGACGGCGTGCCCGTCACCATCAAGGACAACCTGCAGGTGCGCGGCCTGCCGACGCACTGGGGCAGCCGCGCGCTGGCCGGTGGCGTGGCCGAGCGCGACGAGCTGCCGGTGGCCAGGTTGCGCGAGGCCGGCGCCGTGATCTTCGGCAAGACCAACGTGCCCGAGTTCACGATGCAGGGCTACACCGACAACCCGGTGTTCGGCCCGACCGGCAACCCGTGGGACCCGGCGCTCACGCCCGGCGGTTCGTCGGGCGGCGCGGTGGCGCTGGTGGCCGCGGGCGGCTGCCCCATTGCGCTGGGCACCGACGGCGGCGGCTCCATCCGACGGCCGGCCTCGCACACCAACCTCGTCGGCTTCAAACCCTCGCGCGCTCGCGTGCCGCGCGGCGACGGGCTGCCGCCGATCTTCCTGGGCTTCGAGGTCGCGGGCCCGATCGCGCGCAGCGTGGCCGACGTGGCGGCGGTGATGCAGGTGATCGGCGACCGGCCGGTGGAGGAGGGCGCGGGCCCGCGACGCGCGCGCATCCTCTTCATTCCGCGCTTCGGCGATCACCCGGTCGATCCGCAGATCGCGGCGCTCACTGAAGCGGCTGCGCGCCACATGACCGCACTCGGCCACGAGGTCACGACGGTGCAGGACTTCGGTATCGCCGAGGCGGTCAACCAGCGCTGGTCGCTGCTGGCGCAGGTCGGGCTGGCCTGGCTGGTGGCGCATCCGCAGGAGCTGTCGAGCCGGCCTTTCGACGCGTCGCTGTTCGGCCCCGCGATGCAGGCGAACGCCGAGAACGGCCGCAAGGCCAGCGCGAGCGAGCTGTTCGAGCTGCTGTACGAGGCCGAGCGGCTGCGCAACACGCTGGCGCAGCTGTTCGACCGCTACGACTTCCTGCTCACGCCCGCCGCCGCTGCGTTGCCCTGGCCCGCCGGCGAGACGCATCCCACGCGCATCGACGGGCGCGAGGTCGGCCCGCGCGGCCATGCGGTGTTCGCCGGCTTCGCGAACGCCGTGGGCCTGCCCGCCATCGCGCTGCCGTGCGGCTTTGCGGGGCCGCTGCCGGTCGGCGTGCAGCTCGTGGCGCGCGAAGGGGCGGACGACGCCTTGCTCGCGCTCGCGCGCTCGTTCGAACAGGCCCATCCGTGGCGGCGCTTCCCCGCGTTGTGACGCTTGCCAAGGCCGTGGCGGCGCAGCTCGCGCCGGCCGAGGCCGCGCAGGCGCTGTGCCGCGCGCGGCGCGACGGGCGGCGCGTGATGTCCTCGCTGCTGCCGTCGCACGATCGGCACGCCGCCTACGCCATCCAGGACGCGACGCTGGCGGCGCTTGGCGCCGTCGGCGGCTGGAAGGTCGGCGCGAGCGCGCCGGGCCGCGAGCCCGTGTGCGCGCCGCTGCCGGCCGCGGGGCTGGTGCCCGGCGGCGCGTCGCTGGTCGGCGGTGCATGGCATCTGCGCGGCGTCGAGGCCGAGCTCGCGTTCCGCCTCGGCACCGACCTGCCGCCGCGCGCGTTGCCCTATACGCGCGACGAGGTCGCCGGTGCCATCGACGCGGTGCTGCCCGTGATCGAGGTGGCGGAGACCCGGCTCATCGACTGGCTCGACGCCAGTCCCTCGGCGCTGCTGGCCGACCTGCTGTGCCACGGCGGCCTCGTGCTCGGCGAGCCCACGCCTTTCGAGCGTGCGTGGCTCGACCTCGCACAGACCGAGGTCGTGATGCATTTCGACGCGCAGGTCGTCGCCCACACGGTCGGGGAGCACACGCACCCCGACGTCGGCGCGCTGCTCGTGTGGCTGGCCAACGAAGGCGCAGCCCGGGGCCAAGGCCTGCGGGCCGGCCAGGTCGTGACGACCGGTTCATGCACCGGCATGTTGTTCGCCTCGCAGGGCACGGCCGTGCGGGCGGAAGTGAAGGGGCTCGCGCCGTTGCACGCGCGCTTCTGATTTCTTTCCTGGGATCACTGGAGGAACCCGATATGTCCCATTCAACGATCGACGCGGTCGCGCAGGCGCTGGTGCGTGCGCGCGGCGCGCACGTCGCGAGCCCGGCGGCCGACGTGGCCGGAGGGCTCGCGCAGGCCGACGAGGCCTACGCCGTGCAGCAGCAGGTGGCGCAGGCGCTCGGCTGGTTCGGTGCGGCGTCGCCCCGGTACTGGAAGGCCGGCGGCCCGTCGCGCGATGCCGTGCTGACGCATGCGCCGCTGCCGCCGCGCGGCGTGTGGACCAGCCCGGCCAGGGCCGGCGACTGGCCGTTCCACCTCCGCGGCATCGAGGCCGAGATCGCACTGCGACTCGGGCGCGACGTCGATGCGGCCCTGGCATCGACGCTGGATGTCGACAGCGCACGCGCCCTGGTCGACGCCATGACGGTCTCGATCGAGATCGTCGATTCCCGCTGGCAGGAGGCCCTCGACGCGCCCGCGCTGTGCAAGCTGGCCGACCTGCAATCGCACGGCGCGCTGGTGCTCGGCGAGTGGGTGCCGTTCGTGGCCCGCGACTGGGCCGCGCAAGCGTGCGAGGTGCGCATCGGCGCGCGCGTGAGCGTGGTGCGCCGCGGCACGCATTCGCTCGGCGACCCCGCCTGGCTGCTGCCCGCGTGGCTGCGCCATGCCACGCGCCACGGCCAGACCGTCGCGGCCGGCACCGTGGTCACGACCGGCACCTGGGTCGGCATTCTCGAAGCGGGCGAGGGCGACCTCGTCACCGCCGAATTCCCCGGCATCGGCCACGCGTCGGTGCAGCTCTAGCAATTTCCACAACCCATCCAAAACGGAGACAACCCCCATGATCGCGCTCGACAACCACCCCAGCGGCCGCCACTTCCTGCAGATTCCGGGCCCCAGCCCCGTGCCCGACCGCATCCTGCGGGCCATCAGCTTGCCGACCATCGACCACCGCGGGCCCGAGTTCGCCACGCTGGGCAAGAAGGTCATCGGCGGGCTGCAGCAGGTGTTCCAGACCCGGCACCCGGTCGTCGTCTATCCCGCGTCGGGCACCGGCGCCTGGGAGGCGGCGCTGGTCAACGTGATGAGCCCGGGCGACCACGTGCTGATGTTCGAGACCGGCCACTTCGCGACGCTGTGGCAGAAGATGGCGCGCCGCCTCGGTCTGGAGCCCGAGTTCCTCGCGCTCGAAGGCACCGACGAGACCGGCCTGCCGCGCAGCTGGCGCCACGGTGTGCAGGCCGACCTGATCGAGCAGCGCCTGCGCCAGGACACCACGCACCACATCAAGGCCGTGTGCGTGGTGCACAACGAGACCTCGACCGGCGTCACCTCCGACATCGCCGCGGTGCGCCGCGCGATCGATGCGGCGGGCCATCCGGCGCTGCTGATGGTCGACACCATCTCGGGCCTGGCGAGCGCCGATTACCGGCACGACGAGTGGGGCGTGGACGTCACCGTCAGCGGCTCGCAGAAGGGCCTCATGCTGCCGCCGGGCATCAGCTTCAACGCCGTGTCGCCCAAGGCGCTCGAGGTGGCGAAGACGGCGCGCCTGCCCAAGGCCTTCTGGGCCTGGGACGAGATCATCGAGATGAACCAGGGCGGCTACTGGCCCTACACGCCGAGCACGAACCTGCTGTACGGCCTCAGCGAGGCGCTGGACATGGTGCTCGAACAGGGCCTGCCCGTGATCTTCGCGCGCCACCAGCGCTGGGGCCGGGGCGTGCGCGCCGCCGTGCAGGCCTGGGGCCTGCCGACGCAGTGCGCCGACGAGCGCGTGCACTCGCCCGTGCTGACCGGCGTCATCACGCCGCAGGGCGTCGATGCCGACGCGCTGCGCCGCCTCATCCACCAGCGCTTCGACCTCTCGCTGGGCGCGGGCCTGGGCAAGCTGCGGGGCCGCATGTTCCGCATCGGGCACCTGGGCGACTGCAACGACCTGACGCTGATGGCCGCATTGACCGGCATCGAGATGGGTTTCAAGCTGGCGGGCGTGCCGGTGGCCGGCAGCGGGGTGCTGGCGGCCATGGCGTACTTTGCGCAAACACCGGCCGTCGACGCCGCGTGATCCCTCGGGAAGGGGCTGCGGTCTAGGTGTTTGCCATTATCGTCAACAAGATTGTAAACATTGATGTTGACGTTAATTTCGACAAAGCCTAAATTCCGCTCCACAGCCTCGGTGGTGCACTGGACCGGACCAGCCCGACCCGCGACTGCAAAGTTCGCCAGCGTGCCGGGTCGTTTCCTTGCAAGCTGGCATCCGTGCCACTGCAAGGAGACAAACCGATGCAAAACACCATGACGGACGGCGCCAAGGCGACCGCCGCAGCGCCCGACGCCGCCCTCCAGCCCACCAAGGTGCGCTGGAAGATCTTCCTGATGATGTTGTTCCTGATCTCGATCAACTACATCGACCGGGCCTCGCTCTCGGTGGCCATGCCGCTGATCGCCAAGGAATTCGACATCGGCCCGGCCGTGCAGGGCCTGCTGCTCAGCTCTTTCTTCTGGACCTATGCGCTGATGCAGATCCCGGGCGGCATGCTGGCCGACCGCTTCGGCCCGCGCGTCGTCATCGCCGGCGCCACCGTGGGCTGGGGCTTCTTCCAGGCCATCGCCGCGGCCTGCTCCGGCTGGGTGCCCCTGCTGCTGACGCGGCTGGGCCTGGGCGCCGCCGAGGCGCCGATCTACCCGGCGGGCGGCAAGCTCAACGGCATCTGGATGACGCAGACCGAACGCGGGCGCGGCGCCACCTTGCTCGACGGCGGCGCGCCCCTGGGCGCGGCGCTGGGCGCGATCCTGATCTCGGCGCTGATCGCCGTGCTCGGCTCGTGGCGCCTGGCCTTCGTGATCGCCGGCGTCGGCACCGTCATCGCCGGCTACTTCGCCTGGCGCTACATCCGCAACCATCCGCGCCAGCATCCCGACGTGAACGAAGCCGAGGCGCGCTACATCGAGGCCAGCCATGCCGCCGATGCCGCCAAGGAATCGGCCAATGCCAGCGGCCGCGTGCTCGACTTCTTCCGCTACCGCTCGGTGTGGGGCATGTTCTTCGGCTGGATGTGCTTCAACGCGCTGTTCTACGGCCTGCTCACCTGGATGCCCAACTACCTGTCGAAGGTGCACGGCTTCGACATCAAGCAGATGGGCGGCGCGGTGTTCATCATGTTCTTCTCGGGCTTCGTCGGCGAAATGTTCGGCGGCTGGCTGGCCGACAAATGGATGGCGGCCGGCGCGTCGCAGAGCAAGGTGCTGCGCACGCTGTTCGGCATCTCGTCGATCATCGCGACCATCGCCATCTTCATGGTGACGCGGATCACGGACCCGGTCGCCGTCGTGGTGCTGCTGTCGGTCACGCTGTTCTTCCTGCGCTGGTGCGGCCTGTTCTGGTGCGTGCCGTCGATCCTCGGCACGCGTGCCCGGGTCGGCTTCCTGGGCGGCACGATGAACCTGGGCGGCAACGTGGCGGGCATCGGCGTGCCGATCGTGGTCGGCCTCATCGTGCAGGCCACGGGCTCGTACTTCATGGCGCTGATGCTGTTCACCGCAGCCGGTGCGGGCCTGTTCGTCTGCTCGACGATGCTGATCGACTACAGCAAGAAGCTGCCGGTCTGAGGCCAACCACCCCGACGTCCATCACATGACCCCTCGCAAACTCATCGGCGTGCTCACGCCTTCCTCCAACACCGCGCTCGAACCGCTGACCAGTGCGATGGTCGCGGCCGTGCCCGGCGTCTCGGCGCATTTCTCGCGCTTCACCGTCACCGAGATCTCGATGCGCGATGCGTCGCTGAACCAGTTCGACGACAGCAAGATCCTCGAGGCCGCGCGGCTGCTGGCCGACGCGCGCGTCGACACCATCTGCTGGAGCGGCACCTCGGCCAGCTGGCTCGGCTTCGAGAAAGACCAGGCGCTGTGCGCGCGCATCACCGAAGCCACCGGCATCCCGGCGACCACCTCGGTGCTGGCGCTCAACGAACTGCTGGCCGCGCAGGGCGCGCGCACGCTGGGGCTGGTGTCGCCGTACGTCGAGGACGTGCAGCGGCGCATCGTCGCCAACTACGCGGGCATCGGCATCGACTGCGTGGCCGAGCGCCACCTGGACCTCACGGTGAACTTCTCGTTCAGCGAGGTCGAGCCCGACACGCTGCGCCGCATGCTGCGCGAAGTGGCGCAGCAGCGCCCCGACGCCATCACCATCATGTGCACCAACTTGAGCGGTGCGCAGCTGGTCGAGGAGATGGAGCGCGAGCTCGGCATCCCGATCTACGACTCGGTGGCCACCGTGGTCTGGCGCGCGCTGAAGACGGTCGGCGTCGCGCCGGGCGCCGTGAAGGGCTGGGGCCGGCTGTTCGACGCAACAGCCTGAGCGTTCGCCACTGCCCACGAAACAGACAGAAAAGCAAAGAAAGACCATGACCTTCCGCGACCTCGATCTCGTGGTGCGCAACGCCCGCGTTGCCACCGCCAGCGACACCTTCGATTCGGACATCGGCATCGCCGGCGGCCGCATCGTGCAGCTCGGCCTCGGCCTGCCGCCAGGCCGGCAGGAGATCGACGCCGCCGGCCGCTACGTGACGCCGGGCGGCGTCGACGCCCACTGCCACCTCGACCAGCCGATGGAGCCGCCCGTGCGCATGGCCGACGACTTCGGCTCGGGCACCCGCGCCGCCGCCTGCGGCGGCACCACCACCGTGATCCCGTTCGCCGCGCAGCAGAAGGGCCAGTCGCTGCGCGCCGCCGTGCAGGACTACCACCAGCGCGCCGAGGGCCGCGCCCACGTCGACCACGCCTTCCACCTGATCGTGAGCGACCCGACCGAGGAGGTGCTCAAGCACGAGCTGCCGCAGCTCATCGCCGAGGGCTACACCTCGTTCAAGATCTACATGACCTACGACGATCTGAAGCTGGACGACGGCCAGATCCTCGACGTGCTGTCGGTGGCGAGAGAGCAGGGCGCGATGGCCATGATCCACGCCGAGAACGCCGACTGCATCGAGTGGCTGACCAAGCGGCTCGAAGCCAGCGGGCGCACCGCGCCGCGCTTTCATGCCCATTCGCGGCCGATGCTGGTCGAGCGCGAGGCGACGCACCGCGCCATCGCGCTGTCGGAGCTGGTCGACGTGCCGATCATGATCGTGCACGTGTCGGGGCGCGAAGCCGTCGAGCAGATCCGCTGGGCGCGCGCGCACGGCCTGAGCGTGTTCGCGGAGACGTGTCCGCAGTACCTGTTCCTGACCGCCGAAGACCTGGGCATCGACGACAGCTACCAGGGCGCGCGTTGCGTCTGCAGCCCGCCGCCGCGCAACCGCGAGAACCAGCAGGTGATCTGGAACGGCCTATCCGACGGGCTGTTCACGATCTTCTCGTCGGACCATGCGCCGTTCCGCTACGACGCCCCCGAGGGCAAGAAGCCCGGCGGCGAAGAGGTGGCGTTCCGGCACATCCCGAACGGCATTCCGGGCATCGAGACGCGGCTGCCGCTCCTGTTCTCGCACGGCGTGCTCGACGGGCGCATCACCATCAACAAGTTCGTCGAGCTGACGTCCACCAACCCCGCCAAGGCCTACGGGCTGCACCCGCGCAAGGGCACGATCGCCGTGGGCGCCGATGCCGACCTCGTGGTCTGGGGCACCACGCCGCGTGCCATCCGCAATGCCGACCTGCACCACGATGTCGACTACACGCCCTACGAGGGCATCGAGGTGAAGGCCTGGCCGGCGCTGACGCTGGCGCGCGGCGAGGTCGTGTGGGACGGCGAACGCTTCCATCCGCGCGCCGGACGCGGAGAATTCCTGCGCCGGGGCGAGCCCACCTTGCTGCCCAGCCGCCGACCTGCCTGAACCTGGAGCCATCGCCATGAACCTGCTGCTCATCAACCCCAACACCTCGCAAAGCGTCTCCGACCTGATCGCGGCCGAGGCCCGGCGCGCGGCCGCGAGCGACACGCACATCGAGGTGCTCACGGCGCCTTTCGGCGTGGCCTACATCGAGACGCGCTTCGAATCGCTGATCGGCGCCTACGCCGCCGCCACGCTCGCGGCCGAGCACCACACGCGGCACGATGCCATCGTGGTCGCGGCCTTCGGCGACCCCGGCATCGACGGCCTGCGCGAGGCGCTCGACATCCCCGTGGTCGGCATGACCGAAGCCGCCTTGATGAGCGCATGCCTGCTGGGCAAGCGCTTCTCGATCGTCGCGATCTCGCGCCGCATCACGGCGTGGTACCGAGAGTGCGTGCAGGCCAATGGCCTCATCGACCGGCTGGCGAGCATCCGCAGCCTGGACGGTCCGCTCAAGGACATCGGCCACGTGCAGGACGACCACGGCCAGCGCCTGGAGGCCCTGTGCATGTCGGCCATCGAGGACGACGGCGCGGACGTGATCATCATTGCCGGCGCGCCGCTGGCGGGCCTGGCGCGTTCCATCAAGGACCGCATTCCGGTGCCCGTGGTCGACGGCGTGTCGAGCGCCGTGTGCCATGCGCAGACGCTCGTGTCGCTGGCACCTGCACCGGCGCGCCTGGGCAGTTTTGCGCCGCCGCCGATCAAGCCGAACCACGGGCTGCCCGAGGCTTTGGCACGGCTGCTGGCACGCGACGGCGCCCGCACGCCAGGCTGAGGTCGCGGGCCCCGTGACGCTCTGCAGCCTCGAGGGGGCGTCGATAGAATCGGCGCCGATGCCCACCAAAGCCCCAGCCCGCAAGACCAGCGCGAACGGCGCGACTGGCGCCACCGGCACGACCGGTGCCACCCCTGCCCGCGAACACAGCGTCGACGAGATCGCCGAGAAGATCTCGGCCGCCATCCTGGAACACCGTCTCGCGCCGGGCACGAAGCTGGGCGAAGACCGGCTGGCCACGATCTTCGCGACCAGCCGCGCCAAGGTGCGCGAGGTGCTGGCCCGGCTGGCGCACGAGCAGATCGTCGAACTCGTGCCGCAGCGCGGCGCCTTCGTCGCCAAGCCCACCATCGAGCAGGCCCAGGACGTGTTCGAGGCGCGCCGCCTCATCGAGCCCGGCGTGCTGCGCCGCCTCATCCGCACGCTCGACGACGCCAAGCGGGAGCGCCTGCAGCGTCACATCGAGCTCGAGGCCGACGCACGGCGCCGCGACGACAAGCGCGCCATCGTGCGGCTGTCGGGTGAGTTCCATGTGCTGCTGGCCGAGCTGGCCGGCAACTCGGCGCTGGCGCGCTCGATGCGCGAGCTGTCGGTGCTGACCTGCCTGATCATCTCGCTGTACGACGCCCCCACGGCCACCAGCTGCCGCGCCGACGAGCACGAGGAGATCGTCGCTGCCGTGAACCGCGGCGACGCCGCACGCGCCGAGAAGCTGATGCTGCATCACCTCGACCACATCGAGCAGAGCCTGAAGCTGGACGACAGCGCGGAAGAGGTCGATCTCGAAAGCGTGTTCAGCTGAAGCGGAGGAGGTCGCGCAACGGCATGCCCGATGTCCGCAAGGCACAGGCAAACCCATTGCGGGTGCCCAACAAACAAAAAGCCCCAGCAGCTTGGCAGCTACTGGGGCATCGTTTTGGCGGAGCAGGCGGGATTCGAACCCGCGGAGGGCTATTAACCCTCACACGCTTTCCAGGCGTGCGACTTAAACCGCTCATCCACCGCTCCTGAGCCCACGATTGTAGCGCGGGTTTTCAGCCGTTTTCAGGTCGGGCCAGAGCTTTTACCGGTTTGGATCATGCGCATGGCCGACGAGATCAGCGCGGCCGTCTCGGTCATGTTGCTCGGCACGATGAGCGTGGTCTTCGAGTCGGCGGCCACCTTGCCGTAGGCATCGACGGCGCGCTCGGCCACCTTCAGCTGCACGGCCTGTTCGCCGCCCGGCTGGCGGATGGCCGCGGCCACGCGTTCGATGGCGTCTGCCGTGGCGGTGGCCACGGCCGTGATGGCAGCGGCTTCACCTTGCGCGTTGTTGATCTGCGCCTGCTTCTCGCCCTCGGAGCGGGCAATGAAGGCTTCGCGTTCGCCGGTGGCGATGTTGATCTGTTCCTGGCGACGGCCTTCCGAGGCGGCGATGAGCGCGCGCTTGCCGCGTTCGGCGGTGATCTGCGCCTGCATGGCCAAGAGGATTTCCTTGGGCGGCGTCAGGTCCTTGATTTCGTAGCGCAGCACCTTCACGCCCCAGTTGAGTGCGGCCTCGTCGATGGCGGCCACGACCTGGGCGTTGATGACGTCGCGCTCTTCGAAGGTCTTGTCGAGCTCGAGCTTGCCGATCACGCTGCGCAGCGAGGTCTGTGCGAGCTGGGTCACGGCCACGATGTAGTTCGACGAGCCGTAGCTGGCGCGCATCGGGTCGGTCACCTGGAAGTACAGGATGCCGTCGACCTGCAGCTGCGTGTTGTCGCGCGTGATGCAGATCTGGCTGGGCACGTCGAGCGGGATTTCCTTCAGGCTGTGCTTGTAGGCCACGCGGTCGATGAACGGGATCAGGAAGTTCGGGCCGGGCGTCATGGTGCCGTGGTACTTGCCCAGGCGCTCACGCACCCATGCGTTCTGCTGCGGCACGAACTTGACCGACTGGCTGATGAAGATGATCGCGATGACCAGGATGATGAGAGGAACTGAAAATTCCATGGTGTGCTTCCTTTTCGAATGCGTTTTTCTGACTGACCGATTGAACTGTTAGATCTCTGCTAGATCTTGTCGACCACGAGGCGGCTGCCGACCACCTCGACCACGCGATGTTCGCCAGTGGAGGGCGCATGGCCCGCGCGCAGCACGACGGTCCATTGCGAGCCGCGGTAGCGCACGGTGGCGGTGCCGTCGAGGTTCCAGGCATCGACGTACACGCTCTCGCCGATGTCCAGGTTGAGATCGCGGTTGGCCTCGCTGGAGGGCTCGGCAGGGCGGTTGCGGCGGATCAGGTACCAGGTCACGACCGCGCCCACGCCGACCACGGCGGCCACCAGCAGCTGCGTGACGAGGTTGAAGCCCAGGTGCGCGGCGATGGCTGCGGCGGCGAAGCCGGCGGCCAGCAGCAGCAGGTACACCGTGCCGGACAACAACTCGGCCACGATGGCCGCGCCTGCGATCAACCACCAGAAGGTGGGATTTCCCATGGCAACTCCTCTCTTCTTTTGTTACTTGGACCTTCGCCATTCTGCGGCATGGCGCGCCATGCGCCTGTGTCGCGTAGGGATATGGCGCCCGCCGGGGCCGTCCCGGCCGGCGCACCCCACGGGGCTTGCAGGCGCCCGACGCAATCCGTCATCCGAATTCCGTACACTTCGCGCCTCGCTCATTGCCTGTCTGACTGCCTGTCCGGAGCCCCGCTCATGAAATTCCGCTTTCCCATCGTCATCATCGACGAGGACTTCCGCTCCGAAAACACTTCGGGCCTCGGCATCCGCGCGCTCGCGCAGGCCTTCGAAAGCGAGGGCTTCGAGGTGCTGGGCGTCACGAGCTACGGCGACCTGAGCCAGTTCGCGCAGCAGCAAAGCCGCGCCAGCGCCTTCATCCTGTCGATCGACGACGAAGAGTTCTCGGTCGGCCCCGACCTCGACCCGGCCGTGCTGAGCCTGCGCAGCTTCATCGGCGAGGTGCGTCGCAAGAACGCCGACGTGCCGATCTACATCTACGGCGAGACCAAGACCTCGCGCCACATCCCGAACGACATCCTGCGCGAGCTGCACGGCTTCATCCACATGTTCGAGGACACCCCCGAATTCGTGGCGCGCCACATCATCCGCGAGGCCAAGAGCTACCTGGAAGGCGTGCAGCCGCCGTTCTTCAAGGCGCTGATCGACTACGCCGAAGATGGCTCGTACTCGTGGCACTGCCCGGGCCACTCGGGTGGCGTGGCGTTCCTGAAGAGCCCGGTGGGCCAGATGTTCCACCAGTTCTTCGGCGAGAACATGCTGCGTGCCGACGTCTGCAACGCGGTGGAAGAACTGGGCCAGCTGCTCGACCACACCGGCCCGGTGGCGGCCAGCGAGCGCAATGCGGCGCGCATCTTCAATGCCGACCACTGCTTCTTCGTGACCAACGGAACCAGCACCAGCAACAAGATGGTGTGGCACCACACGGTGGCGCCCGACGACGTGGTGGTGGTCGACCGCAACTGCCACAAGTCGATCCTGCACGCGATCATCATGACCGGCGCGATTCCGGTGTTCATGAAGCCCACGCGCAACCACTTCGGCATCATCGGCCCGATTCCGAAAAGCGAGTTCGAGCAGAGCGCCATCAAGGCCAAGATCAAGGCCAACCCGCTGCTGGCCGACGTCGATCCGAACAAGGTCAAGCCGCGCGTGATGACGCTCACCCAGTCGACCTACGACGGCGTGATCTACAACACCGAGACCATCAAGAACATGCTCGACGGCTACGTCGACACGCTGCACTTCGACGAGGCCTGGCTGCCGCACGCCGCCTTCCACCCGTTCTACGGCGCCTACCACGCGATGGGCAAGCGCCGCGTGCGCCCGAAGGAATCGCTGGTGTTCGCCACGCAGTCGACGCACAAGCTGCTGGCCGGCATCAGCCAGGCCAGCCACGTGCTGGTGCAGGACTCGCAGAACCGCGCGCTCGACCGCGACCTCTTCAACGAGGCCTACCTGATGCACTCGTCGACCAGCCCGCAGTACGCGATCATCGCGAGCTGCGACGTGGCCGCCGCCATGATGGAGCCGCCCGGCGGCACCGCGCTGGTGGAAGAGAGCATCCTGGAAGCGCTCGATTTCCGCCGCGCCATGCGCAAGGTCGAGGAAGAGTTCGGCAAGGACGAGTGGTGGTTCAAGGTCTGGGGCCCCGAGAAGCTCGTCGACGAGGGCATCGGCCGCGCCGAAGACTGGATCATGCACGGCGAGAAGAACGGCAAGCCCAAGAGCAAGAAGTCGCCGCGCAACTGGCACGGCTTCGGCGAACTGGCCGACGGCTTCAACATGCTCGACCCGATCAAGTCGACCATCGTCACGCCGGGCCTGGACCTGGAAGGCAACTTTGCCGAGACCGGCATCCCCGCCAGCGTGGTGACCAAGTTCCTGGCCGAGCACGGCGTGATCGTGGAGAAGACGGGCCTCTATAGCTTCTTCATCATGTTCACCATCGGCATCACCAAGGGCCGCTGGAACACGCTGCTCACGGCGCTGCAGCAGTTCAAGGACGATTACGCGCGCAACCAGCCGATGTGGCGCATCCTGCCCGAGTTCTGCCAGCAGCACCCGGGCTACGAGCGCCTGGGCCTGCGCGACCTGTGCCAGCACATCCACCAGCTGTACGCGCGCTACGACGTGGCGCGCCTCACGACCGAGATGTACCTGAGCGACCTGACGCCGGCCATGAAGCCCAGCGACGCCTTCGCCCACATCGCGCACCGCAAGACCGAGCGCGTGGAGATCGACGAGCTCGAAGGCCGCATCACCACCAGTCTGATCACGCCGTACCCGCCGGGCATTCCGCTGCTCATCCCGGGCGAAGTGTTCAACAAGAAGATCGTCGACTACCTCAAGTTCTCGCGCGAGTTCAACCTGCAGTGCCCGGGCTTCGAGACCGACATCCACGGCCTCGTGGCGCGCATCGACGAGACGGGCAAGAAGCGGTACTACGCGGACTGCGTGCGTCAGGCAAGTTGAGAAAGGGACGTGCCCCGGTGAGGGGCACGGTCTGCGAAGGCGGGGCTAGCCTTCGCGCACGCGCATGAAGCGGGCAAATTTGGGCAACCCGCTCGGGTGCGTGCCGTTGTAGCGGTAGGTCACCAGGCTGCCGATCGGCGGCGGCTGGTCGCGCTCGGCGTCGGTCAGGCCGGTGCCGAGCCGGAAGCGCTGGCCGTCGGGCATCTCGACCATCAACGCGCCGAGCCGGCCGTGGTGCTTGCCCTTGCCGGGCAGGTGCGCGACCACGCGGGCCTCGGCGTCTTCGAAGGGCTTGACCTTGAGCAGGTCGTTGTTGCGCTCGCCGCGGTACATCGACGCGCCCCGATGCAGCATCAGGCCTTCGCCGCCCATCTTCACGGTCTTGTCGAGCAGCGCCTGCAGGTCCTCGTGCGTGGTCGCCGGCTGCTGCGGCACGGCCACCACCCAGGGCGCGTCGGTGATCGGCAGCAGCTTGCGCAGCGCCGCGAGGCGGGTGTTGAAGTCGCCGCCCTGGGCGGGCAGGTCGAACACCATGAAACGAATCTCGTGCCAGGCGGTGTCGCTGGGCGTCTGGCTGCGCACGGTCGACATCGTGTGGTTGAAGCGGCCACGTCCCGCCCACAGTTCGCCGTCGAGCGGCTGCTTGGGCAGCGAGGCGGTGAACCACGCCGGTGCCATGACGGGCTCGCCGCCACGGGTCCAGAGCTTCTGGCCGTCCCAGTAGCCGCGCACGCCGTCGAACTTCTCGCTGACCCAGTAGCCCGCGAGCGACATGCCGGGGCGGTACACCTCGGCCAGCATCAGGGCGGGTGCGGCGGCGCGTGCGAACGCGGCGCGGCCCGAGAGGGCTGCGCCCAGTCCCGCAAGCAGGAGGAGGGAGCGTCGGTTCAACACGGTGGCAGGCGCTGGGAGCCGAGAGGGGAAATTACTCCGCCATGCCTCCGACCACGTTGCTGAAGCCGCCGTCCACGTAGGTGATCTCGGCGGTCACGCCGCTGGCCAGGTCGCTCAGCAGGAAGGCGGCCACGTTGCCGACTTCCTCGATGGTCACGTTGCGGCGGATCGGCGAGGCGTCGGCCACGGCCGTGAGGATCTTGCTGAAGCTCTTGATGCCGCTGGCGGCGAGCGTCTTGATGGGGCCGGCGCTGATGCCGTTCACGCGCATGCCCTTCGGGCCGAGCGAGGCGGCGGTGTAGCGCACAGAGGCCTCGAGCGAGGCCTTGGCCAGGCCCATGGTGTTGTAGTTGGGCAGCGCGCGTTCGGCACCCAGGTAGGTCAGCGTGAGCAGGGCCGACTTGTCGTTGAGGTAGGGCAGGGCCGCCTTGGCCATGGCCGGGAAGCTGTACGCACTGATGTCGTGCGCGATCTTGAAGCCTTCGCGCGAGAGGCCTTCCAGGAAGTCGCCGGCGATCGACTCGCGCGTGGCGAAGCCGATGCTGTGCACGAAGCCGTCGAATTTGGGCCAGGTCTGCGCGAGGTCGGCAAAGAGCTTGTCGATCTGCGCGTCGTCGCCCACGTCGCAGTCGAAAATCAGTTTCGAGCCGAAGTCTGCGGCATATTCGGTGATACGGTCCTTGAATCGCTCGCCGACATAACTGAAGGCGAGTTCCGCGCCCTGGTCGTGACAGGCCTTGGCAATGCCATATGCAATGGAGCGATTGCTCAACACACCGGTGATCAACAGTTTCTTGCCGGAAAGAAAGCCCATGAAGTTGCCTCGTGAAAATCTTGGGCAGAATTCTCGCATGCGAGGTTGGCTGCTCTGGATGTTGGCGCTCCTGGCGCTGCCCTCGTGGGCAGCGCACGGGCTGGGCATGGGTTACGAGCCCAAGTACCCGGCGTCGTTCACGCATTTCGACTACGTGAACCCCAACGCCCCCAAGGGCGGCGACCTGACCCTGTCGGCCGCCGGCAGCTTCGACAAGCTCAACCCCTTCACCCTGCGCGGCGTGCCGCCAGTGGGCATGGGCTACAGCGCCAACGGCTTCGTGTTCTCCGAGTACGGCCTGCTCTTCGATTCGCTGACCACGCCGAGCGAGGACGAGCCCTTCTCGCAGTACGGCCTGCTGGCCGAGGACATCCAGCTGGCGCCCGACCGCTTGAGCGTCACGTTCCGGCTGAACCCCAAGGCGCGCTTTTCCGACGGCTCGCCGGTGCTGGCGAAAGACGTGAAGTACTCCTTCGACACCCTGCGCAGCAAGGCCGCCGGACCAACCTTCCGCTCGTACTGGGCCGACATCAAGGAGGCCGTGGTGACGGGCGAGCGCACCATCCGCTTCGACTTCGTGCGCCAGAACGCCGAGCTGCACATGATCATCGGCGGGCTGCCCGTGTTCTCCAGCGCCTGGGGCAAGGGCAAGCCCTTCGACCAGATCGTGACCGAGGCGCCGATCGCGAGCGGGCCGTACATGGTGGACAGGGTCGATTTCGGCAAGTTCATCTCGTACCGCCGGCGCCCGGACTACTGGGCCGCCAACCTGCCGGTGCGCAAGGGGATGTTCAACTACGACACGGTGTCGTACCAGTACTTCAAGGACTCGCTCGGCGAAGAAGAGTCGCTCAAGGCCGGCGCGCTCGACGCGATGGAAGAGCGCTCGATCATCGCGTGGGTGCGCCGCTACAAGGGCCGCCGCTTCGACTCCGGCGAGCTGGTCAAGGAAGAGATCGCGCATCGCCGCTTCACCGGCATGCAGGGCCTGGCGCCCAACCTGCGGCAGCCGCGCTTCGCCGACATGCGCGTGCGCAGGGCGCTGGCGCTGGCCTTCGACTTCGACTGGCTCAACGCCCACCTGTTCTACGGCCGCCGCGGGCGCACCCAGAGCTATTTCCAGAACAGCGACGACCTCATGGCCCAGCCCGAGGTCAGTCCCGAGGAGCAGGCGCTGATCGACAAGCTCAAGACCCGGCAGCGCTACCTCGACAACACCAAGGGCGAGCTGCCGCGCCCCGACAGCAGCGGCGACACCGCCGAGGGCCTGCGGCGCAACCTCGTGAAGGCGCAGGAACTGCTCAAGGAGGCCGGCTGGACCTACCGCGACGGCGCGCTGCGCGACAAGGCCGGCACGCCGTTCGTGATCACCATCGACATCGCCGATCGCAGCTCGGGCGTGGTGCTCGCGCCGTATGCGCGCAACCTCGGCAAGCTGGGCATCCGGCTGGACTACCGCCTGCGCGACCCGAGCCTGCTGAAGAAGAAGCTGGACGACTTCGACTTCGACATGGCCATCAGCCTCGTCGGTGGCTCGTCGAGTCCCGGCAACGAGCTGTACGACGACTTCGGCTCGAAATCGGCGAGCGAGAAGGGCAGCCAGAACCTGAGCGGCATCAGCGACCCGGTGGTCGACGAGATCGTCGAGGTGATCGTCAACAGCCACGACCGCGCCTCGCTCGCGGCGGCCGCGCGGCTGCTGGACCGCTACTTGCTCCACCAGCATTACATGACCCCGATGTACTACGGCAAGCAGTATTTCATTGCCCACAAGCGAAAGCTGCGTCGCCCGGACGCGCCACTGCCGCAGCGCCTGCTGGCGGGGTCGGCGATGCTGACGATGTGGTGGATCGAGCCGAGCGCCAAGTAAGAGAACAAGAACACGCATGGCCGCCTACCTGATCCGACGCCTCCTGCTGATCGTTCCCACGCTGTTCGGCGTGCTGCTGCTCAACTTCGCGATCGTGCAGTTCGTGCCCGGCGGTCCGGCCGAGCAGCTGCTTTCGCAACTCACCAACAAGGAGAACCGCATCTCGGGCGGCCCCACCGGCCGCACGCTCGACGCCAAGCAGGTGGCCGAGATCAAGGCGCTCTACGGTTTCGACAAGCCGGCCCCCGAGCGCTTCTGGCAGATGCTCAAGCAGTTCGCCCGCTTCGACCTGGGCAAGAGTTTCTTCCAGAGCAAGGACGTGTGGCAGCTCATCAAGGAGAAGCTGCCGGTGTCGATCAGCCTGGGGCTGTGGACCTTCTTCATCAGCTACCTCATCGCGGTGCCGCTGGGCGTGGCCAAGGCCGTGCGGGCGGGCTCGCGCTTCGACTTCTTCACGACGCTGCTGGTGCTCGTCGGCTACGCCATCCCGGGCTTCGTGCTGGGCGTGGCGCTGCTGGTGATCTTCGGCGGCCAGCTGCAGTGGTTCCCGCTGCGCGGGCTGACCTCGCCGAACTGGGAGTCGCTGAGCTGGGGTGCGCGCATCGTCGACTACCTGTGGCACATCACCTTGCCGGTGACGGCCATGGTGCTGGGCAGCTTCGCGATCACCGCGATGCTCACCAAGAACTCCTTCCTCGAGGAAATCCGCAAGCAGTACGTGCTGACGGCGCGGGCCAAGGGGCTGGCCGAGCGGCAGGTGCTCTGGAAACACGTGTTCCGCAATGCGCTGATCCCGATCATCACGGGCTTTCCGACGGCCTTCATCGGCGCCTTCTTCTCGGGCGCGCTGCTGATCGAGACGCTGTTCTCGCTCGACGGCATGGGCCTGCTGAGCTACGAGAGCGTGCTGCGGCGCGACTACCCGGTGTTCCTGGGCACGCTCTATCTGTTCACGCTGATCGGGCTGGTGACCAAGCTCATCTCCGATCTCTGCTACGTCTGGGTCGATCCGAGGGTGAAGTTTGACTGAAGCCGCCGCCGTGTCCGTGAGCCCCGGGCGCCGTGCCTGGCGCCGTTTCCGCCGCAACCCGCTGGGGTTCTGGAGCCTGGTCGTCTTCTCGGCGCTGGTGGTGCTGAGCCTGTTCGCCGACGTGCTCTCCACCGACAAGCCGCTGGTGGTGCGCTACGAAGGCCAGACCTACTTCCCCGTGCTGCGCGACTATTCCGAGAAGACCTTCGGCGGCGATTTCGAAACGCCGGCTGACTACCTCGACCCCTTCATCGAGCAGCGCATCACGCAGGGCGACAACTGGGCGCTGTATGCGCCAAACCGCTACGGTCCGGCCACGCTCAACTATTTCTCGAAGCCGCCGAACCCCGCCGCACCCTCGCACGCGAACCTGCTCGGCACCGACGAGCGCGGGCGCGACCTGCTGGCCCAGCTGATCTACGGCTTTCGCGTGAGCGTGCTGTTCGCGCTGGCGCTCACGGTGGTCGGCGTGGTGCTGGGCATCGCGACCGGCGCCGTGCAGGGCTTCTTCGGCGGCAAGATCGACCTGACCTTCCAGCGCCTGATCGAGATCTGGAGTGCGATGCCCGAGCTGTACCTGCTGATCATCTTCAGCGCGATCTTCACGCCGAGCGTGTCGCTGCTCTTGATCCTGCTGAGCCTGTTCGGCTGGATGGGACTGTCGGACTACGTGCGCGCCGAGTTCCTGCGCAACCGCCAGATGGACTACGTGCGCGCCGCACGCGCGCTCGGTGTGGGCAACCTGCAGATCATGTGGCGCCACATCCTGCCCAACAGCATGGTGCCGGTCGTGACCTTCCTGCCGTTCCGCATGAGCGCGGCCATCCTCGCGTTGACTTCGCTCGACTTCCTCGGCCTGGGCGTTCCCCCCGGCACGCCGTCGCTCGGCGAACTGCTGAGCCAGGGCAAGGGGAACATCGATGCGTGGTGGATTTCGCTGTCCACCTTCTGCGTGCTGGTCGTCACGCTGATGCTGCTGACCTTCATGGGCGACGCGCTGCGCGATGCGCTCGACCCCCGGAAGGCCGACAAATGACGACGACACGCGACACGACGAAGAACCAGCCCTTGCTCGACGTGAAGGGGCTGCGCGTCGCCTTCGGCGGCAAGCCGGTGGTGCATGGCATCGACCTGCAGATCGCGGCCGGCGAAAAGCTGGCGCTGGTCGGCGAGTCGGGCTCGGGCAAGACGGTCACGGCGCTGTCGCTGCTGCGGCTGGTGCAGAACGCCGACCTTGACGGGGTGGCGACCCTGTCGGGGTCGCAGGCGCAGCGCGGTGCGCGCGACCTGCTGTCGATTCCGGAGCGCGAACTGCGCGGCATCCGCGGCAAGGAGATCGCGATGATCTTCCAGGAGCCGATGACCGCGCTCAATGCGCTGTACACCGTGGGCGATCAGATCGCCGAGGTGCTCGAACTGCACGAAGGGCTGTCGGCCCGCGCCGCGCAAGAGGCTTCTGTGCAGCTGCTGGCCGACACCGGCATTCCCGAACCGGCGCGGCGGGCGAGGTCGTATCCGCACCAGCTCTCGGGCGGGCAGCGCCAGCGCGCCATGATCGCCATGGCGCTGGCCTGCAAGCCGCGCCTGCTATTGGCGGACGAGCCGACCACGGCGCTCGACGTCACGGTGCGTGCGCAGATTCTCGAGCTGCTGGCCGAGCTGCAGCGCAAGTACGGCATGGCCGTGCTGCTCATCACCCACGACCTGAACCTGGTGCGCCGTTTCGCCGACCGGGTGGCGGTGATGGAGCGCGGCCACATCGTCGAGCATGGCCCGGTGGGCACGGTGTTCGAGGCGCCGCAGCATGCCTACACCCGCAAGCTGATCGACAGCCATCCGGCGCGCGACGTGGCCGAGGCGGCCGCCGACGGCGCGGCGCCGCCGGTGCTGGAGGCCCGGGCGCTGCGCGTGAGCTATCCGGTGTCGCGTCCCGGCTTCGCGGGCTGGTTCCGCAAGGGCGAGTTCGTCGCCGTGCAGGGCGCCGATTTCCGGATCGCGCCGGGCGAAACGCTGGGCGTGGTCGGCGAATCGGGCTCGGGCAAGTCGACGCTGGCGCTGGCCGCGCTCGGCCTGCTCAAGCACCGGGGCGAACTGCAGGTGACGGGGAAGGGCTGGGCGGTGGACCGCGCCTCCGACCTCGCGCTGCGCCGCACGATGCAGGTGGTGTTCCAGGACCCGTTCTCGTCGCTCTCGCCGCGCATGACGGTCGAGCAGATCGTGGGCGAGGGGCTGCGCGTGCACGCGCCCGAGCTCGACGCCGCCGCCCGCCGGGCGCGCGCGCTCACGGCGCTGGCCGACGTGGGACTGAGCGAGGCGCAGTTTCCCGCGCTGCTCGACCGCTATCCGCACGAGTTCTCGGGCGGGCAGCGCCAGCGGCTGGCGATCGCCCGGGCGCTGATCGTCGATCCGCAGCTGCTGGTGCTCGACGAGCCCACCAGCGCGCTCGACGTGACCATCCAGAAGCAGGTGCTCGGCCTGCTGCAGCGGCTGCAGCGCGAGCGGGGGCTGAGCTACCTCCTGATCACCCACGACGTCGAGGTGATCCGCGCCATGGCGCACCAGGTCATCGTGATGAAAGACGGTGCGATCCTCGAATCCGGGCCGGCCCTGCGGGTCCTCGACGCCCCCGAGCATCCCTACACACAGAAGCTGGTGGCGGCGGCGCTGCTGGAATAAAAAAACGGAGACGGGTAGAAATGTCGAATATCGGACACGACCGGCGCGGTGCCTGGCGCGCGGCGCTGGCCTGCATGGTCACGCTGGCGGTGGCCATGGGCCTGGGGCGCTTCGCCTTCACGCCCATGCTGCCCATCATGCTGAGCGAGGGAAAGCTCGAGCTGGCCGGCGGCGGTTTGCTGGCGTCTCTTAATTACCTGGGCTATTTCTTCGGCGCGGTCAGCTGCGCGGCCATCGGCATCAAGGCGTCGAGCATGGTGCGCGGCGGGCTGCTGGCCACGGCGGCCTTGCTGGTCGGCATGGGGCTGCTGCACAGCTTCGTCGGCTGGGGCGTGCTGCGTGCGGCGGCCGGGGTGATGAGCGCCTGGGTCTTCGTGTTCGCCTCGGGCTGGGGGCTGCGCCGGCTGGCCGAGACGAATTCGCCCATGCTGGCCGGCGTGATCTACACGGGGCCGGGCATCGGGATCGCCATGACCGGGTTGCTGGGCGGGGCGCTCGGCCGCTGGGGTTCGGAGGCGGGTTGGATCGGTCTCGGGTTGCTGGCCGTGGTGCTGATCGCTGTGATCTGGCGGGTGTTCGATGACGGCGAGCGGGCGGGGGCTGCGGCAGGCGGGGCGGCGGCGAGTCCGGCTGTTGCAACGGGCAGCGCCTCGGGATCAGGGTCGGCCCGCAGCGATGCGATCTGGCTGGTCGCGCTCTATGGGCTGGCAGGCTTTGGTTACATCATTACGGCCACTTTCCTGCCCGTGATCGCCCGGCAGGCGCTGCCGGGATCGCCGTGGCCGGATTTCTTCTGGCCGCTGTTCGGCGCGGCCATCATTCCGGGCGCATTGATCGGCGCCCGCGCCCCGGTGCATTGGGACAACCGGCTGCTGCTGGCCGCCGCTTATGCATTGCAGGCCCTGGGCGTCGTGTTTTCGGTGGCCTGGCCGACCATTGCGGGTTTTGCACTCGGCAGCCTGCTGCTCGGCATGCCTTTCACCGCCATCACGCTTTTCGCCATGCGGGAAGCCCGCCGGCTGCGCGGGAATGCCGCGGCCGGGTTGATCGGCTATGCCACGGCGTCCTACGGGGTGGGGCAGATCATCGGGCCGCTGTTTGCGGCGCCATTGGCCCAGCGCACCGGTTCTTTCGAGCTGCCTTTGCTGGTGGCGGCGGCCGCATTGGCCCTGGGCGCGGTGCTGTTTGCCGTGGTCTGGTCGAAATACCGGCGCCCTGTGGCCGCCTGAATACCGATGTCCTTCATTTATGCACGCGAATAGCATATAATTCGAGGCTCACGACCAAACGGGCGGGTACCAACCGCCCGTTTTTTTTGGTCTATGCATTCTCAAGCAGCAACTATTTGGCGTCGTGGCATCCGTGGTGGGCGGGTGCTGCGGCTTGGGCATTGATTCAGAAGGCGCTTTCAAACACGTGGCATTGCAGCAAACAGTAGAACAAACCGTGGCCGGTCTCGGCTACGACCTGGTCGAGGTCGAGCGCTCGGCCGGTGGATTGCTGCGCGTGACGATTGATTTGCCCTGGACGCCCCCCACCTCTGAAGATGTAGCGGCCGGCGTGCCCGAACCCTTCGTGACGGTGGAAGACTGCGAGAAGGTCACGCGCCAGCTGCAATTCGCGCTGGAAGTCGATGCGGTCGATTACAAGCGGCTCGAGGTCTCCTCGCCCGGTATCGATCGCCCCTTGCGCAATGAACAGGATTTCGAGCGATTCGTGGGCGCGGTGATCGACATCACCCTCAAGGCGCCCATGGGCGCTGCCGCGGCGGGCCAGGTGTCGGCCAATCGCAAGAAGTTTCGCGGCACGCTGGAGCGTGCTGAAGGCGGTTCGGGTTGGCAGATCGTCTGGAGCGATGCGCCCGAGACCAAGCCGGGTCAAAAAGTGAGCAAGAAGCGCGCGCCTGCACCGTTGCATGCGCTGGGCTTCGTATTGGACGAGCTGCGCGATGCGCGGCTCGCGCCGATTGTGGATTTCAAGGGCCGCAAGGCCAAAACCCAACCGGGTTTTTCGGATATTGACGACGGAACGAATGTTCCGGACTGAACAAGAGGAGTGGTGGCATGAATCGCGAAATGTTGATGTTGGTGGATGCGATCTCGCGCGAGAAGAACGTCGAGCGCGACGTGGTCTTCGGCGCGGTCGAGTCCGCACTGGCGCAAGCCACCAAGAAGCTCCATCAGGGTGACGTGGATATCCGCGTGGCGGTCGATCGCGACAGCGGCGACTACGAAACTTTCCGCCGCTGGCACGTCGTTCCCGACGAGGCCGGCCTGCAACTGCCCGACCAGGAGATCCTGCTCTTCGAGGCGCGTGAGGAGATGCCCGACATCGAGGTCGACGAATACATCGAGGAATCCGTCGATTCGGTGCCGATCGGCCGCATCGGTGCCATGGCTGCCAAGCAGGTGATCCTGCAGAAGATCCGCGACGCCGAGCGCGAGATGCTGCTCAACGACTTCATGTCGCGCGGCGACAAGATCTTCGTGGGCACCGTCAAGCGCCTGGACAAGGGCGACATCATCGTGGAAGCCGGGCGCGTCGAAGGCCGCCTGCGCCGCAGCGAGATGATCGCCAAGGAAAACCTGCGCAACGGCGACCGCGTGCGGGCCATGATCATGGAGGTCGACCTGACGCTGCGCGGCGCGCCGATCATCCTGTCGCGCTCGGCCCCCGAGTTCATGATCGAGTTGTTCCGCCAGGAAGTGCCCGAGATCGAACAAGGCCTGCTCGAGATCAAGAGCTGTGCCCGCGACCCCGGTTCGCGCGCCAAGATCGCCGTGCTCTCGCACGACAAGCGTGTCGACCCGATCGGCACCTGCGTCGGCGTGCGCGGCACCCGCGTCAACGCCGTCACGAACGAGCTCGCCGGCGAACGCGTGGACATCGTGCTGTGGAGCGAAGACCCGGCCCAGTTCGTGATCGGCGCCCTGGCGCCGGCGAATGTCTCGTCGATCGTGGTCGACGAAGAAAAACACGCCATGGACGTGGTGGTGGACGAGGAAAACCTCGCGATCGCCATCGGCCGCGGCGGCCAGAACGTGCGCCTGGCTTCCGACCTCACCGGTTGGAAGATCAACATCATGGACGCGAACGAGTCGGCCCAGAAGCAGGCGACCGAGACCGATGCCAGCCGCAAGCTCTTCATGGAAAAGCTCGATGTCGACGAGGAAATCGCCGACATCCTGATTTCGGAAGGTTTCAACAGCCTCGAAGAGGTGGCCTACGTGCCGATCTCCGAGATGCTTGAGATCGAGGCCTTCGACGAAGACACCATCAATGAGCTGCGCGCCCGTGCAAAGGATGCGCTGCTGACCATGGAAATCGCCAAGGAAGAAGGTGTCGAAACCGTCTCGCAGAACCTGCGCGACCTCGAAGGCCTCAATCCCGACCTGATTCCGCAGCTGGCTGAAGCGGGTGTGAACACCCGTGACGACCTGGCCGACCTCGCGGTCGATGAACTCACCGAAATCACCGGCCTGAGCGCCGATGACGCCAAAGCCCTCATCTTGAAAGCCCGCGAACATTGGTTCGCCGGCCAAGAGTGACGGTATGGAGGCACGAAAGCAATATGTCCAGTACCACTGTCGCCGAGTTCGCGAACGAGCTCAAGAAGACTCCCGAAACCTTGCTTGACCAGCTCAAGAGCGCAGGCGTGCCCAAAGCGGCCGCCACCGATGCACTCACGGAGGCCGACAAGCAGCGCTTGCTCGGCTTCCTGAAGGCCAGCCACGGCACCGCCGAGCCCGAGCGCAAGAAGATCACGCTGACCAAGAAGTCGACCAGCGAGATCAAGCAGGCCGACGCCACCGGTCGCGCCCGCACCATCCAGGTCGAAGTGCGCAAGAAGCGCACCTTCATCCAGCGCGATGAAGGCCACCCGGCCACGGCCGAAGGCGCGCAGCAGCAGGCGGCCGAAACGTCCGCCGCACCGGCTGCGCCCCAGATCGACGAAGCCGAACTGGCCCGCCGCGAGGAAGACGCACGCCGCCAGGCCGAGCTGATCCGCCGCCAGGAAGAAGAGTTGGCCGAGAAGCGTCGCCAGCGCGAAGAAACCGAAGCCCGTGAGCGCGAGCAGGCCGAAAAGGCCGAGCGCGCCGAACAGGCCGAGCAGGAAGCTGCGCGCATCGCCGCCGAGAAGAAGGCCGCTGAAGCCGCCGCCGCTTCGGCCAAGGAAGCCGCGAAGCAGCCGGTGGCTGCCCCGGCCGCACCGGCTGCCGTGGCTGCCGCTGCTGCTGCTGCAGAGACCGCTGCCGTTGCCGAAAAGCAGGCTGCCGACACCAAGCTGGCCGCACAGAACGCCGCCACGCAGGCCAAGGAAGACGCCAAGGCCAAGGCCGCCGCCGAATCGAAGGCCCGTGCCGACGAAGAAGCCGCCCGCGCCAAGGACCTCGACGAGCGTCGCCGCAAGGCCCTGGCCGAAGCCGAAGCCATCCGCGCCATGATGAACGCACCGGCCCGCGTGCTGGTGCCGCACAAGGCGCCGGAGAAGCCGCAGCCTGAAAAGTCGACGGTCAAGGGCACGCTGCACAAGCCGGCCACGCCGCCGGGCCGCCCGGGCGCCCCTGCGGCCCCTGGCGCCGCAGCGCCGGCCGCCGCCGGTGCTGGCAAGGAAGTCAAGTCCGCCAAGCTTTCGTCGAGCTGGGCCGGCGATCCTGCCAAGAAGAAGGAAATCAAGACCCGCGGCGATGCCAGCGGGGGTGTCAGCCGCGGCAACTGGCGCGGAGGCCCGCGTGGCCGTCGCGGCAACGACCGTGGCGGTCATGACGAGCAGCACGCACCGGCCGCACCGGTCGAGGCGCGCGTGCTCGAAGTGCACGTGCCCGAGACCATCACGGTCGCCGAGCTCGCGCACAAGATGGCCGTGAAGGCGCAGGAAGTCATCAAGCAATTGATGAAGCTGGGCATGATGGCGACCATCAACCAGTCGCTCGACCAGGACACCGCGATGATCATCGTGGAGGAAATGGGCCACAACGCGGTGGTTGCCGCGCTGGACGACCCCGAAGCCTTCACCGACGAGGACGTGTCGGCGCAACAGGCCGAAGCCCTGCCGCGCGCACCGGTCGTGACCGTCATGGGTCACGTCGACCACGGCAAGACCTCGCTGCTGGACTACATCCGCCGCGCCAAGGTCGCCGCGGGCGAAGCCGGCGGCATCACGCAGCACATCGGTGCGTACCACGTCGAAACCGAACGCGGCATGGTGTCGTTCCTCGACACCCCGGGTCACGAGGCGTTCACCGCCATGCGTGCCCGCGGTGCGCAGGCCACCGACATCGTGATCCTGGTGGTGGCGGCCGACGACGGCGTCATGCCCCAGACCAAGGAAGCCATCAAGCACGCGAAGGCGGCGGGTGTGCCGATCGTGGTTGCGATCAACAAGGTGGACAAGCCCGACGCCAACCTGGACCGCGTGAAGCAGGAACTGGTGGCCGAAGAGGTCGTGCCTGAAGAGTACGGCGGCGACGTGCCGTTCGTGCCGGTGTCGGCCAAGACCGGCCAGGGCATCGACGACCTGCTCGAGCAGGTGCTGCTGCAAGCCGAAGTGCTGGAACTCAAGGCGCCGGTGGATGCCGCCGCCAAGGGCCTGGTCATCGAAGCGCAGCTCGACAAGGGCCGCGGCCCGGTCGCCACGGTGCTGGTGCAGTCCGGCACGCTCAAGACCGGCGACGTGGTGCTGGCCGGCTCCACCTATGGCCGCGTGCGCGCCATGCTGGACGAAGACGGCAAGGCCACCAAGTCGGCAGGTCCGTCGATCCCGGTCGAAATCCAGGGTCTGACCGAAGTGCCGCAGGCAGGTGACGAGTTCATGGTGATGGCCGACGAGCGCCGTGCGCGCGAAATCGCCACCTACCGCGCGGGCAAGTTCCGCAACACCAAGCTGGCCAAGGCGCAAGCCGCGAACCTGCAGAACATGTTCACCGACCTGTCGGCGGGCGAAGTGCAGACGCTGCGCATCATCATCAAGGCCGACGTGCAGGGCTCGCAGGAAGCACTGGCCCAGTCGCTGCTCAAGCTGGCGACCGAAGAAGTCAAGGTGCAGATCGTGTACGCCGGCGTCGGCGGCATCAGCGAAAGCGACATCAACCTCGCGATCGCGTCGAAGGCTGTGGTCATCGGCTTCAACGTGCGTGCCGATGCCGGTGCGCGCAAGCTGGCCGAAGGCAATGGCGTTCAGCTGAACTACTACAGCATCATTTACGACGCCGTCGACGAGATCAAGGTCGCGATGTCGGGCATGCTGGCACCGGAGCGCCGCGAAGAGATCATCGGCTCGGCCGAGATCCGCACGGTGTTCGTGGCCTCGAAGATCGGCACCGTGGCCGGCTCGTACGTCACTTCGGGCTCGGTCAACCGCAGCGCGCATTTCCGCCTGCTGCGCGACAACGTGGTGATCTACACCGGCGAAGTCGACTCGATCAAGCGCATGAAGGACGATGTCCGCGAAGTCCGCGAAGGTTTTGAGTGCGGTATCAAGCTCAAGAACTACAACGACATCAAAGAGGGCGATCAGCTCGAATTCTTCGAGATCAAGGAAATCGCCCGGACGCTGTAAGCGTTCGACGCGAAAGAGGCCATGCCGAAAAGAAAAGCAGCCGCACCCAACCGCGCGTTCAAGGTCGCCGACCAGATCCAGCGCGATCTGACGGAGCTGATCGCGCGCGAGTTGAAGGACCCGCGCGTGGGCATGGTCACGATCCAGGCGGTCGAGGTCACGCCCGACTATGCGCATGCGAAGGTCTTCTTCAGCCTGCTCACGGGCGACGTGGCCGAGACCACCGAAGCGCTGAACCAGGCCGCAGGCTTCCTGCGCAACGGCCTGTTCAAGCGCCTGCACATCCACACCGTGCCGACGCTGCACTTCCTGTTCGACCGCACCACCGAGCGTGCGGCCGACATGAATGCGCTCATCGCACAGGCCGTTGCTTCGCGCTCGAAAGACGACTAGCGATGAACGCGCCACGCACACGGGTGCAGCGGCGCCCTGTGCATGGGGTGTTGCTGCTCGACAAGCCGCTGGGGTTTTCCAGCAACCAGGCCTTGCAAAAGGCCAAGTGGTTGCTGCGCGCCGAAAAAGCGGGCCATACCGGCACGCTCGATCCGCTCGCCACAGGCGTGCTGCCGCTGTGTTTCGGCGCCGCCACCAAATTCAGCCAACTGCACCTGGACGCCGACAAGACCTACGAGGCAGTCGCGCGCCTGGGCGTCAAGACCACCACGGGTGACGCCGAAGGCGAGGTGATCGCCGAACGCCCAGTGCAGGTGTCGCCAGAAGACCTGGCCCGCGTCCAGGCCCAATTCACCGGCCCGATCCGCCAGGTGCCGCCGATGCACAGCGCACTCAAGAAAGACGGCAAGGCGCTGTACGAGTACGCCCGCGAAGGCATCGAGATCGAGCGCGCACCGCGCGACGTCGTCATTCACCAGCTTGCGCTGACCCGGCTGGACGACACCACGATCCGCATCGTGGCGAGCGTGAGCAAGGGCACCTACATTCGCACCCTGGGCGAGGACATCGGCGAGGCACTGGGTTGCGGCGCGCACCTGACCTCGCTGCGCCGCACGGCCACGGGCGGCTTCGGGCAGGCGCAGTGCGTCACCATCGAAGCGCTCGAAGCCATGACCGAAGACGAGCGCCTGGCACGCCTGTTGCCGCCCGAAGCGCTGGTCGACGGCCACAGCCGCGTCACGCTCGCGGCCGAAGATGCCGCACGTTTTCTCTCGGGCCTGCGCCGCCGTGGCGGCTGGGCCGATGCCGAGGCGGTGGCCGTGTTCGGCACCGACCCGCAGGCGTTCCTGGGCACCGCCCACGTGAGCGCCGGCGAACTGATCCCGGGGCGCTTGCTGAACCCCATCGAAATTCAGCAAATTCTTTTGAACGCACCACAGACCGAAGCGACACCATGAGTACCAAGCAAATCCGCAATATCGCCATCATTGCCCACGTGGACCATGGCAAGACCACCATGGTCGACCAGCTGCTGCGCCAGTCGGGCACCTTCGCCGAGCACGAGAAGGTCGTCGACACGGTGATGGACAACAACGCGATCGAAAAGGAACGTGGCATCACGATCCTGGCCAAGAACTGCGCCGTGACCTGGGAAGGCACGCACATCAACATCGTCGACACCCCGGGTCACGCGGACTTCGGCGGTGAAGTGGAACGCGCGCTGTCGATGGTCGACGGCGTGGTGCTGCTGATCGACGCGCAGGAAGGCCCGATGCCGCAGACGCGCTTCGTGACCAAGAAGGCGCTGGCCCTGGGCCTGAAGCCCATCCTGGTCGTGAACAAGGTCGACAAGCCCGGTGCGAACCCCGACAAGGTGGTCAACGCCGCCTTCGACCTGTTCGACAAGCTCGGCGCGACCGACGAACAGCTCGACTTCCCCGTGGTGTACGCCTCGGGCATCAACGGCTGGTCGTCGCTCGAAGAAGGCGCTCCTGGCGAGCAGTGGGGCCCCGACATGTCGGCCCTGTTCAACACCATCCTGAAGCACGTGCCGTCGCAAAAGGGTGACCCGAACGCGCCGCTGCAGCTGCAGATTTCCGCCCTCGACTTCTCGACCTTCGTCGGCCGCATCGGCGTGGGCCGCATCAGCCAGGGCACGCTCAAGCCCATGACCGACGTGCTGGTCATGGAAGGTCCGGACGGCAAGACCGTCAAGGGCCGCGTCAACCAGGTGCTGACCTTCCAGGGCCTGGACCGCGTGCAATCGACCGAAGCCGGCCCCGGTGAAATCGTGCTGATCAACGGCATCGCCGACATCGGCATCGGCGTCACCGTGACCGACAAGGACAAGCCTGCGCCGCTGCCCATGCTCAAGGTCGACGAGCCGACCCTGACCATGAACTTCTGTGTGAACACCAGCCCGCTGGCCGGCCGCGAAGGCAAGTTCGTGACCAGCCGCCAGATCTGGGACCGCCTGCAAAAGGAACTGCAGCACAACGTGGCACTGCGCGTGAGCGAGACCGACGAAGAAGGCATCTTCGAAGTCATGGGCCGCGGTGAACTGCACCTGACCATCCTGCTGGAAAACATGCGCCGCGAAGGCTATGAAATGGCCGTGTCGAAGCCGCGCGTGGTGTTCCGCACCGTGAACGGCGAAAAGCACGAGCCCATCGAATTGGTCACGGCCGACATCGAAGAAACCCACCAGGGTGGCGTGATGCAGGCATTGGGCGAACGCAAGGGCGAGCTGGTCAACATGGAACCGGACGGCCGTGGCCGCGTGCGCCTGGAGTACCGCATTCCGGCGCGTGGCCTCATCGGCTTCACGAACGAATTCCTGAACCTGACGCGTGGCTCGGGCCTCATCAGCAACATCTTCGACAGCTACGAAGCCCACAAGGGCGAGATCGGCAGCCGCAAGAACGGCGTGCTGATCTCGATGGACGACGGTGAAATCTTCACCTACGCGCTGGGCAAGCTGGACGACCGCGGTCGCATGTTCGTGAAGGCGAACGATCCGGTGTACGAAGGCATGATCGTCGGCATCCACAGCCGCGACAACGACCTGGTCGTGAACGCCACGCGCACCAAGCAGCTGACCAACTTCCGCGTCTCGGGCAAGGAAGACGCGATCAAGATCACGCCCCCAATCGACCTCACGCTGGAATACGGCGTCGAGTTCATCGAGGACGACGAGCTGGTCGAAATCACGCCCAAGAGCGTTCGCCTGCGCAAGCGTTTCCTGAAGGAAAGCGACCGCAAGCGCGCCGGCCGCGACACGTCGAACGGCTGATCGCCTTCGATCGGCCATGCGCCTGACGCACGGCGCCGCAGTCGGGCTGATGGTCGCCGTGACCCTCATGTGGGGCACGGCGGGCGTTGTCACGCGGCACCTGGCACAGGCGCACAGTTTCGAGATCACCTTCTGGCGCAGCCTCTTCACGATGTTGGCGCTGCTGGTGATCTTGCCGCTTTGGCGGGGGCGGGCGGTGTTCTCGCTGCTGCGCCGCGGCGGGCGTTCGCTCTGGATCTCGGGCGTCTGCTGGGCCGTGATGTTCACGGCCTTCATGGTGGCGCTGACCCTCACCTCCACCGCGAGCGTGCTGGTCACGATGTCGCTCGGGCCGCTGTTCACCGCACTGGCCGCGCGCCTCTTCATCGGGCACAGGTTGCCCGCACGCACCTGGGCGGCCATCGTGGTCGCGGGGTTGGGCATCGGCTGGATGTACGGCACGCAGCTGCTGGGCGGTGGTGGCGGGTCGCTCGTCGGCACGTTGGTGGCGCTGTGCGTGCCGCTGGCCGGCGCGACGCAATGGACCGTGGTGCAGCATGCGCACGCCAAGGGGCAGGATGTCGATCTCGTGCCCGCGGTGCTGATCGGCGCGACTCTCTCCGCACTCGTCACCTTGCCGCTGGCCTGGCCGTTCCATGCCGGCCCCCATGACCTGGGGCTGCTGGCCTTCCTGGGTGTGTTTCAGCTGGCGATTCCCTGCGTGCTCTCGGTGCTGTGCGCGCAGGTGCTCAAGGCGCCCGAGGTGGCATTGCTGGCGCTGCTCGAGGTGATCTTCGGCATCGCGCTGGCCTGGCTCGGCGCCGGCGAGACGCCCGCAGCCAGCGTGCTGACGGGCGGCGTGCTCGTGATCGGCGCGCTGGTGTTCAACGAGCTGCTCGCGCTGCGCGGGCGTCGCACCACGCTGGCGGACAGCGCGCTGCCGGGCGCGCACTGACCTTTCGCCGCCCTCAACGGCCGAAGAGGTACCAGCCGATCACGATCACGACGGCCACCACGATCATTCCGAAGTTGCGCCAGCTGGCTTGCTGGCTGCGCGCGAACTCTTTGAGCATGTCGGCGGTCTCCTGCTCGTCGGCGGCGACGATCGCCTGGGCCTCGTCGAGGATGCGCCGATGGTCGGCTGCCGTCGCAAAGGCCGGCTCGGCGGCGACCCGGGTGCGGAGCGCTTCGAACGGCGCCGTGTCGAGCAGGCCGTCGGTCACCAGCCAGCCCAGCGTGGGGCCCAGGGCGGCGGGCGCGCCGGTCAGAGGCGCGGCACGCAGCGCCAGGTCGCGGGTCTCGGTGTCGATCAGTCCTTCGTTGAACAGCGCGATCACGGCCTCGTGCGTGATGCCGGTCTTGCCGAGGTCCAGCAGGTCGTCCGCGTCGTAGGCGATGTCTTCCGCTTCGGTGAACGCCGTGACGGCCGGCGAGGCGGCTTCGAGGCGTTCCACCGCTGCATCCAGTTCTTCCTCGGCGATCAGATTCTTGAGGCGCATCCAGGCCAGCGCATGCGCGGGGCCGGGAATCGGTGGCAGGGCGGGGGCCTCGGGATGCGCGAGCGCGGCATCGTGCTGCGCGTCGGTGATGAGGCCGTGAGACACAAGCGCGTGGAAGGCATCCGGGGTGGTGTCGGCAAAAGTCATCGGGCCATTCTGCCGTGCACCATGAAAAAAGCCCCGGCAGATGCCGAGGCTTGGGTCGCTGAAAGCGCCGGTTCAGACCGACGCCATCACATCAGCGGTATCAGGGACGGGCAACCTTCCAGGCACCGTTGGCCACGCCGTCACCGGTCTTGTCGCCGGCCTTGGTGTCCTTGGCCCAGTAGTACAGCGGCCAGCCCTTGTAGGCCCACTGCTTCTTGCCGTCTTCACGCACGATGATGGTGTAGCCGCCCATGGGCTTGGCGGCGTCGGCCACGGCGAGCGGCGGCCAGTTGGTGGCGCATTGGCCGTTGCAGGCGGAGGTCCCGGCATTGGCGGTGTCGCGGGCGAAGGTGTAGAGCGTCATGCCGTTCGGGCCGACCAGCACGCCGTCGGCGGTGCGGGTGGGCGTGTCGGGCGCTCCAGCGGTCTTGGTGGACATGCCGCCGCAGCCGGCGAGCAGTGCCGCTGCGAGGATCGAGGCGCTGAGCAATTTCATGCAGTTTCTCCTTCAGTTGAAAAATCAATCGCGAAAACAAGCCAGGTGAATGCGCGAACCGGCAGTTTATGCCGTCGCTACGATAACTCGCGGTAGGCCAGGGTCGCGAGTCTCAGTAGCGCATCGCGCGGCAGGCGACCGGCCACGGCGTAGCCGAAACCCCGGTCGATCCAGTAGAAGCTCGGCACGGCGCCGTCCGAAGCAAAACGGAAGGCGGTTTCGCGCGAGGCAGCGGCGTCCGCGGCCTGCGCGTCGAGCGTGCCGATGTACAGCGTGATGCGTTCACCCGCCGCGTCCTCGAACATGAACTGCGCGCGCGCGCCGGTTTCGCCGGGCAGCAGGCGTCCGCCGACCAGCGTGTAGCCGAGCGAGGACAGGTCGGGCACCTTGAGCGGGTGGTCGAGGCGCTTGGACAGCCACTGCACCAGGTGCTGCTGCTCGGCGGCGGCCACTTCGACGGGGTGCCGTTTCTCGGGGGTGTAGACGACGTGGGCCACCGAGGCGTCGCGCACGAACTCACGCACGGCCGGTGCGCGCGCCAAGGAGGCACCGGCCGCGCGCGGCGCGCCCGACCACTGGGCATTGCCGAGCCAGCCGGCCGCGAAGGCGACCAGCAGGCCGGCGGCCATGCCGCCCCAGCGCAGCCAGGGGGTCGAGCGACCGGCCTCGGCACGGCGCCGTTCGAGCACGCCCATCAGCGGCGCAGGCACGGGTTCGTCGAGCAGGCCGCCGTGCAGGCGACGCAACGCGTCGCGCTGGGCATGCCAGGCCGCCACGCGGGCCGCCACGGCCGGATCGCGCGCCAGCGCATCCTCGACCGCCTCGCGGCGTTCGGGCGGCAACTGGCCGTCGACCCAGGCGTGCAGCTCGTCGTCGGTGGGGGGCAGGGGGGGGCGGTTCATGGCGGGGTGCTTCACGTCACTTGAGGCGGCGCAGGCCGGGGCGGCTGGACGCGGCGGCGCCGTCCATCAGTTCCTGCAGGCGAAGGCGGGCGCGCGAGAGGCGCGACATCACGGTGCCGATCGGAATGCCGAGCACCTTCGCCACCTCGGCGTAGGACAGGTCTTCGAGCGTCACCAGCAGCAGCACGGCGCGTTGCTCCTCGGGCAGTTGCATCAGGCAGCGCTGCAGGTCGAGGCCGAGGCTCGGGTCGGCGCCGCCTTGCAGTTGTTCGGGCGCTACCTCCTCCAGCGGCACGACCGCATGCGGTGGCGGCCGACGCCGCACCTGGCTGGCGAAGAGGTTGTGCATGACCGTGAAGAGCCAGGCGCGCAGGTCGGTGCCCACCACCCAGAGCCGCCACTTGCCGCAGGCGCGCTCGAGCGTGTCCTGCACCAGGTCGTCGGCCGCCCAGGCATTGCCCGTGAGCGCGCGCGCATAGCGGCGCAGGCTCGGGATGTGCTCGACCAGCAGGCGGGCGTCCATGGGTAGGCCGGGAGCCTGTCCGTCTCAGGGCTTGGCGGTTTTCCAGGTGCCGTTGACGCCGTCGCCGGTCTTGTCGCCCGGCTTGGTGTCCTTCACCCAGTAGTACAGCGGCCAGCCCTTGGCGGCCCATTGCTTCTTGCCGTCGTCGCGCGTGACGATGGTGAAGTCGCCGCTGGGCTTGTCGCTGTCGGCTGCCATGAAGGGCGGCCAGTTGGTGGCGCAGCCGCCGTTGCAGGCCGACTTGCCGCTGCCGGCCGTGTCCTTGTCGAAGGTGTAGAGCGTCATGCCGTTCGCACCGACCAGCGCGCCATCGGCGGCCTTGGGCTGGGCGAACGCGGGGAGGGCGAGCAGGCTGCCGAGCAGTGCGGCGGCGATGCCGACGGAAGATATGCGAAGAGGCGACATGGAAAGACTCCTGGGTTGATGGCATCGAGGATCGATGACACCGCACAAACGCCCGCAGCGCGCGTTTTATTCCATGCCGCCCAAAAAAGAAAAATCAGCGGTTGCGGCTCTTCATCGCGCGCTCGACTTCGCGCTTGCCTTCGCGGTCCTTGATGGTGTCGCGCTTGTCGTGCTCGGCCTTGCCCTTGGCGAGCGCGATCTCGCACTTCACCTTGCCGGCCTTCCAGTGCAGGTTCAGCGGCACCAGCGTGTAGCCCTTTTGCTCGACCTTGCCGACGAGGCGCTTGATCTCTTCCTTGTGCAGCAGCAACTTCTTGGTGCGGACCGAATCAGGATTGACGTGCGTCGAGGCGCTCTTGAGCGGGTTGATCTGGCAGCCGACCACGAACAGCTCGCCGTCGCGAATCACCACGTAGCCGTCGGTCAGCTGCACCTTGCCTTCGCGCAGCGACTTGACTTCCCAGCCCTCGAGGACCATGCCGGCCTCGAAGCGTTCTTCGAAGAAATAGTTGTAGGCGGCCTTCTTGTTGTCGGCGATGCGGGAGGAGGTGTCTTGTTTCTTGGTGGCCATGGCTCGAGAAGTTGGGGGCGCATGGCTTCAATACAATCCGTCGCGCACGCTGTGCCGATTCTATGAAAACAGTCCACAAGTCCGTCCTCATCTGGTACAGCGCCGAAGAAATGTACGCGCTCGTCACCGATGTGGCGAAGTACCCGCAGTTCCTGCCCTGGTGCGACAAGTCGCGTGTCATCGAGCAGGACGAGGGCGGCATGACCGCCGAAGTCGGCCTGGCCTTCGCCGGGCTGCACCAGAGTTTCACCACCCGCAACACGCACATCGCAGGCCGCGAGGTGCAGCTGAAGCTGGTCGACGGGCCGTTCTCCAACCTCGACGGCACCTGGAAATTCCACCCCGTGGGCGAGCAGGGCGAACGCGCCTGCCGCGTCGAGCTGCAGATGAGCTACGGTTTCAGCAACTTCGCGCTGCAGGCCCTGGTGGGGCCGGTGTTCGACACCATCGCCTCGAGCCTGGTCGAAGCCTTCGTCAAGCGCGCCGAACAGGTCTACGGCGAAGGCTGATGGCCGATCGCCGCATCGAGGTCACGCTGAGCTGTTCGCCGGCGGCGCGCGAGGTGTTCGAGCAGGTCCTGCAGCTCGCGCTCGGCACCGCGGTGGCCGAGGCGGTGAAGGCCAGCGATCTCATGCAGCGCTTTCCCGACCTGGACTGGCGGCATGCCATGACGCCGGGCATCTGGGGCCGGGCGGTGGCGTGGGAGCAGCCGTTGAAGGACGGCGACCGCATCGAGCTGTGCCGTCCGCTCACGGTCGATCCGAAGGTGGCGCGCCGTGAACGCTTCCAGCGGCAAGGCGCGCGCGGCACGGGCCTGTTCGCGAACAAGCGCAAGGGTGGCAAGGACGGCTACTGAGCGGCCGTCGCGGGCTTACTTGCAGTCGCTGTCGATGACCGACTGAACCCGCTTCTGCTCAGCCGCACGCGCAGCGTCGTCCATGATTTCGCGCTCGCCCTTGGCGTTGACCTTGGCGAGGCGGATGCCACTGTCGATCGTGGTCTTGCCTTCGCGTGCGCGGGCGCAACTCTCGGCCTTGGCCTTGGCGATCTTGGCCGCTTCAGTCGCTTCCTTGGCCTTCTGCTCGGCCTCGGCCTTCTTGGTCTTTTCCTCGAGTTCCTTGTCCACGCCGGTGGGCTTGGGCGGCGGCGCGGCCTTGGGGGCTGCGGCCGTGTCGCTGCTTCCCTCGGGGGCCGGTGTGGCCGGGGCGGGCGCCCGGGCCGACGGCGAGGGGCCGGCGCGGCGCAGGATGTTCTTTTCGGGGATGTCGGTGGGCGGCGGCTGGTCGCTGAAGACCTTCTTGCCGCTGTTGTCGACCCATTGCCATTGCGCGCTCGCCGAGAGCGGCAGCGCACACGCGCAACCCAATACCAGCCAATGCAGGAAATTCATGCGCGGAGTTTAGCTGTGCCTTACTTTTTGCAACATCCGTAGTAGGCGGTTTTGCAACGGTCAGAAAAAACCCGCGCCGGCGAAGCGGGCGGAGCCCTCGTTACAATCCGTCTTTTGGAGCCTCACCCATGCGCCTTCTCGGCAAAGCGCTCACCTTCGACGACGTGTTGTTGGTGCCAGCATTCTCCCAAGTCCTGCCCAAGGACACGTCTCTCGCCACCAAGTTCTCCCGCAACATCACGCTGAACCTGCCGCTCGTCTCGGCGGCCATGGACACCGTGACCGAAGCCCGCCTCGCGATCGCCATCGCGCAAGAGGGTGGCATCGGCATCGTGCACAAGAACCTCACCGCGCAGCAGCAGGCCGCCGAAGTGGCCCGCGTCAAGCGCTACGAGTCGGGCGTGCTGCGCGACCCGGTGGTGATCACGCCGACGCACTCCGTGCGCCAGGTGATGGCACTGTCCGACCAGCTCGGCATCTCGGGCTTCCCGGTGATCGACGGCGGCAAGGTCGTCGGCATCGTCACGGGGCGCGACCTGCGCTTCGAGAACCGCTACGACGTACCCGTCAGCGAAATCATGACGCAGCGCGACCGGCTCATCACGGTGCCCGACGGCACCACGCTGGCCGAAGCCAAGGCGCTGCTGAACAAGCACAAGCTCGAGCGCCTGCTCGTCATCAACGGCGACTGGGAGCTCAAGGGCCTCATCACCGTCAAGGACATCACCAAGCAGACCAGCTTCCCCAATGCCGCACGCGATGCCAACGGCCGCCTGCGCGTGGGCGCGGCGGTCGGTGTGGGTGACGGCACCGAAGAGCGCGTCGAAGCCCTGGTGAAGGCCGGCGTCGACGCCATCGTGGTGGACACCGCCCACGGCCACAGCGCCGGCGTGATCGAGCGCGTGCGCTGGGTCAAGAAGAACTACCCGCAGGTCGACGTGATCGGCGGCAACATCGCCACCGGCGACGCTGCGCGTGCACTGGCCGACGCCGGCGCCGATGCGGTCAAGGTCGGCATCGGCCCGGGCTCCATCTGCACCACCCGCATCGTCGCTGGCGTGGGCGTGCCGCAGATCATGGCGGTCGACAGCGTCGCCACCGCGCTGCAGGGCACGGGCATTCCGCTGATCTCCGACGGCGGCGTGCGCTACTCGGGCGACATCGCCAAGGCGATCGCCGCCGGCGCGAGCACCGTGATGATGGGCAGCATGTTCGCCGGCACCGAAGAGGCGCCGGGCGAAATCGTGCTGTACCAGGGTCGCAGCTACAAGAGCTACCGCGGCATGGGCTCCATCGGCGCGATGCAGCAGGGCAGTGCCGACCGGTACTTCCAGGAATCGACCACCGGCAACCCCAACACCGACAAGCTCGTGCCCGAAGGCATCGAAGGCCGCGTGCCCTACAAGGGCTCGATCGTCTCCATCGTCTACCAGATGGCCGGCGGCGTGCGCGCCAGCATGGGCTACTGCGGCTGCGCGACCATCGAGGACATGCAGAACAAGGCCGAGTTCGTCGAGATCACCACGGCCGGCATCCGTGAGAGCCACGTCCACGACGTGCAGATCACGAAGGAAGCCCCGAACTACCGCGCTGAGTAAGCCCAATCTGGCCAGACCTTGAAAGTCAGGCCAGACTCGGCTTAAAATTTGGGCCAGATTCAAATTTTCTGGCCCAAATGCAATCCATCGGCATCGCTGAAGCCAAGAACAACTTCTCGGCCCTGATCGACCTGGTCGAAAAGGGCGAGGAGGTTCGCATCACCCGCCACGGCAAGGAAGTCGTGCGCATGCTGCCGGTGCGCCGCAAGCCCGTCATCACCGACGAGCAGATCGCCCGCGAGCTTGGGCAGATCGACGCGCTGCACGCCACCATCCAGCCCGGCCCCACGACCCGCGAGCTCCTGGACCAAGGACGCCAGCCATGACCGCCTTCGTCATGGACGCCTCGGTCACCGCCGCCTGGCTGCTGCCCGACCAGGCCAGCGAACACACCCGCAGGCTCTACGCCGCCATCCGCCGCGACGAGGTCGAGCCACAGGCGCCCAACGCCTGGCAGTGGGAGTGCGCCAACATCCTCGCCAACGGCGTGCGCAGCGGCCGCATCCCGGCATCGGCCGTCGAAGGCCTGTGGAGCGTGCTCGACGCCATCCGCCACCGCGTGGAGCTGCACGACCTCGCGCCGGCCCAGCACAAGGCTGTGCTCGCCGTGGCCATCGACGCGGGCGTCTCGCTCTACGATGCGGGCTACCTCTGGCTCGCCAAATCGCTCAACCTTCCGCTCGCCACGTTCGACGAGCACCTCATCCAGGCGGCGCCGCACGCGGGCGTCAAGCTGTTCGACATTTCAACGCTCTGAGTCCTCTCGCCATGCAACACGACAAGATCCTCATCCTCGACTTCGGCTCGCAAGTCACGCAGCTCATCGCACGCCGCGTGCGCGAAGCGCATGTGCTCAGCGAAGTGCATCCCTGCGACGTCACCGACGAGTGGGTGCGCGAATACGCCGCCGACGGCCACCTCAAGGGCGTGATCCTCTCAGGCAGCCACGCCAGCGTGTACGAAGAGACCACCGACAAGTGCCCGCAAGCCGTGTTCGACCTCGGCATTCCGGTGCTCGGCATCTGCTACGGCATGCAGACCATGGCGCACCAGCTCGGCGGCAAGGTCGAAGGCGGCCACAAGCGCGAGTTCGGTTTCGCGGCCGTGCGTGCCCATGGCCACACCGCGCTGCTGAAAGACATCGCCGACTTCACCACGCCCGAGGGCTTCGGCATGCTCAACGTGTGGATGAGCCACGGCGACAAGGTCACCGAGCTGCCGCCCGGCTTCAAGCTCATGGCCAGCACCGACAGCTGCCCCATCGCCGGCATGGCCGACGAGGCACGCCGCTACTACGCGCTGCAGTTCCACCCCGAAGTCACGCACACCGTGCAGGGCAAGGCCATCATCGACCGCTTCGTGCTCGGCATCTGCGAGGCCAAGCCCGACTGGGTCATGCGCGACCACATCGCCGAAGCCGTGCAGAAGATCCGCGAACAGGTGGGCGATGAAGAGGTCATCCTCGGCCTCTCGGGCGGCGTCGATTCGAGCGTGGCCGCCGCGCTCATCCACCGCGCCATCGGCGACCAGCTGACCTGCGTGTTCGTCGACCACGGCCTGCTGCGCCTGAACGAAGGCGACATGGTCATGGAGATGTTCGAAGGCAAGCTGCACGCGAAGGTCATCCGCGTCGATGCCAGCGACCTGTTCCTGGGCAAGCTCGCCGGCGTGAGCGACCCCGAAGCCAAGCGCAAGATCATCGGCGGCGAGTTCGTCACTGTGTTCAAGCAAGAGGCTGCCAAGCTCAAGGCGGGCGACGGCGGCCACAAGGGCGCGACCTTCCTGGCGCAAGGCACCATCTACCCCGACGTCATCGAGTCGGGCGGCGCCAAGAGCAAGAAGGCCGTCACCATCAAGAGCCACCACAACGTGGGCGGCCTGCCCGAGCAGCTCGGCCTGAAGCTGCTCGAGCCGCTGCGCGACCTGTTCAAGGACGAAGTGCGCGAACTCGGCGTGGCCCTCGGCTTGCCGCCCGAGATGGTCTACCGCCATCCGTTCCCCGGCCCCGGCCTGGGCGTGCGCATCCTGGGCGAAGTGAAGAAGGAATACGCCGACCTGCTGCGCCGCGCCGACGCCATCTTCATCGAAGAGCTGCGCAACTTCACCGACGCCGAAACCGGCAAGACCTGGTACGACCTCACGAGCCAGGCCTTCACCGTGTTCCTGCCCGTGAAGAGCGTGGGCGTGATGGGTGACGGCCGCACCTACGACTACGTCGTCGCGCTGCGCGCCGTGCAGACCAGCGACTTCATGACCGCCGACTGGGCCGAGCTGCCGTACGCGCTGCTCAAGAAGGTGTCGGGCCGCATCATCAACGAGGTGCGCGGCATCAACCGTGTGACCTACGACGTGTCGAGCAAGCCGCCGGCGACGATCGAGTGGGAATGAGTTCCTGAAAAGAAGAAAGGCGCCGCAAGGCGCCTTTCTTCTTTGGCGGGTGACCCGATGATCAGAAGCTCGCCTTCAAACCCACCGTGAACATCCCGCCCTTGGCCTGCTTCGACAGCTTGCCGAAGTAGTCGTAGTCGGCCGTGATCGCGAGGTTCTGCGTCATGCGGTACTCGGCGCCGACACCGACCATCAGACCCGTGCCGCTGCCCGAAAGGCGCTGGTTGGCCGGGGCCCACTTGTTGTCGCCGGAGATGCGTCCGCGTGCCACGCCGAGGCGGCCGTTGAGGGCGAAGGCGTCGCCCAGCGGCATGCGGGCCGTGGCGGCGGCGTAGAAGACCTGGCCGGTGCCGGTCTGCAGCCTGGAGCCGCCGTAGGCCGAGCTCCATTGGCTCACGCTGCCGAGGCGGGCGTAGCCGGCTTCCACGCCGAAGTGCTCGGTGAGGCGGTAGCCGCCGTACAGCTTGTAGGACGTGCCGCTCTTGTCGGCCTTCTTGCCGCCCCAGGGCACGGGCACGGGGGCGTTTTTCGAGGACGACAGGCTGTAGCTGGAGCGGCCGATGGCGCCGCCGACATACAGCCCGGTGTCCTTGTCGAAACCGGCGGCGAAGGCGCCGACGGAGGCGGTGCCGAGCCAGAGGGCTGCGAGTGCGAGGCGGGCTTGCGTTTTCGTCAAGATGAAATCCTGTTGGTTGATTGATCGATTGAATGAATGCGTGGATGGGCGGCGTGTCGTTGTTCGCCTTGCCGCCACCGTCCGACGATTCTCAAAAACCAATCTGAAGACGAGCTTCGCGTTTGCTGAAGGCCTCATGAAGGGCCCTTGCCATGGGCGATGATCGACACATGTCAGCCCAGCTTCTTCTTCCCGGAATCGATCCCCCGCCGCGGCCCCTACCGCGGCCTCGCGGCACCCAGGCCCCTCGCAAGGCGCCGCTGCCGCACTCGCTTTTCTTCGCACTGCTTCCCACCCCGCAAGACGCCGAAACCATCGCCGCGCTCGGCGCGCGCATGAACTCCCAACACGCCCTGAAGGGCACGGCGGTCGAGGCGCAGCGCCTGCACGTCACGCTGTTCGACCTCGGCAACCACGACCAGGTGCCGGCCGACAAGGTGGCCCAGGCATCGACCGCCGCCGCCGCGGTGTCTGTGCCGGCGCTCGATGTCGTCTTCGAAAAATCCATGAGCTACGCCAAAGGCGCGCTGGTGCTGTGCGCCGACGACGAGGCCAACGTTGCGGCGTTGCGCGCGTTCAGGCAACGCCTGGGCGAGGCGCTGGCCGATGTCGGCCTGAAGCCCTCGCGCACGTTCACGCCGCACATGACCATCGCCTATGCACGGCGCAAGCTCGAAAAGCACGCGCTCGAAGCGCCCGCGCGGTGGGCCGCCCATTCATTGGTGCTCATCGACAGCCACGTGGGCGAGGGCGCGCACGAGGTGCTGGGCCGCTGGCCCGCCGAGGTGGCCGCCTAGGCGCCGTCCTGATCGGCAAACGTATCGAACAGCAGCCCGCGCAGCCACTGGTTGCCCGGGTCGCGGTGCACCTTCGCGTGCCAGAACAGATTGATCGCGATCTGCGGCAGCGCCACCGGGTGCGGTCGCCACACCAGGCCGAAGGGCTCGGCGATGCTGCGCGCGAGCCGCTCGGGCACGGTCGCGATCATCTCGCTCGACTGCAGGATGTGGCCGATGGCCACGAAGTGCGGCACCTTGAGCCGGATGCGGCGCTGGATGCCCTGCGCCGCCATCACGTCGTCGGCCTTGCCGTGGCCCGTGCCGGCGGCCTGCACCTGCACGTGGTCCGCTGCGCTGAAGTCCTTCAGTGACACGCTGCGCTTGCGCGCCAGCGGGTGCGTACCGGCGAACAGGCACACATAACGCTGCAGGAACAGCCGGCGCTGGAACACGCCCGACTTGAGCTGCGGCAGCAGGCCGATGGCGATGTCGACATGGCCGGCCTCCAGGTCGTCGCGCAGGTGGGTCGCGGTGTTGTTGCGCAGCGTGCTGATGGTCACGCCCGGCGCGGCGGCCGAGAGCGTTTCCATGAGGCGCGGCGTGAAGTAGATCTCGCCGATGTCGGTCATGGCGAGCGTGAAGCTGCGCGTGCTCGTGGCGGGGTCGAACACCACCTGCTGGTTGAGTGCCGTGTGCAGCGCGCCCATGGCGTAGGCCACCGGCTCGGCCAGCTGCAGCGCGAAGGGCGTGGGCTCCATGCCGCGCGCGGTGCGCAAGAAAAGCTCGTCGCCCAGCAGCTTGCGCAGGCGCGCCAGCGCGTTGCTGATGGCGGGCTGCGACAGGCCCAGCGACTCGGCCACGGCCGACACGCGCTTCTCGGCCAGCATGCGGTCGAACACCAGCAGCAGGTTGAGGTCGATGTCCTTGAGTTGCATGGCGCACCTTTATTCATGCCGGTGATACAGCCGATTCACCAGATTCTATTGGTCAATCGGAAGAGGCCGCGCATCATCCGTGCCCAGAGACAAGCCGGTCCTGCCGCCGGCGCCAGAAAAAGAGAGCCCGACGATGGACCTGCACATTCACCCCCTTGCCCGCACCCTCGAGGTCCGCCCCGGCGCGAACCTGCTCGAGGTGCTGCGCGAGCACCAGGTGCCGGTGTCGTACAGCTGCATGTCGGGACGCTGCGGCACCTGCCGCTGCAAGGTGGTGTCGGGTCAGCTGCTCGACGGCGGCCAGGACGCGATCCGGCCCGACGGGCAGGGCGAGCGCTACGTGCTGGCCTGCCAGAGCACGCTGACCGAAAGCTGCACCATCGAGATTCCCGAGCCCGACGAGGTGGTGGTGCACCCGGCGCGCGTGCTCAAGGCCACGGTCACGGGCATCGACGTGCTCACGCACGACATCCGCCGCCTGCGCCTCAAGCCCAACAAGCCGCTGGAGTTCTCGCCGGGCCAGTACGCGCAACTGCAGTTCGGCCCCGAGCTGGCGCGCCCGTATTCGATGGCCGGGCTGAGCCGCGACGCGGAGCTCGAATTTCATGTGCGCCGCGTGCCGGGCGGCCGCGTCACCGCCCACATCTTCGAGCAGCTGCGCGTGGGCGACACGGTGCGCGTGAGCGGCCCGCTGGGCACCGCCTACCTGCGCACCAAGCACCGCGGGCCGATGCTCTGCGCGGCGGGCGGCACGGGGCTCGCGCCCATCCTGTCGATCGTGCGCGGCGCGGTCGCGGCGGGGCTCGTGCAGCCGATCCACCTTTACCTCGGCGTGCGTTCCGATGCCGACGTGTACGGCCTGCCCGAGCTGCGCGAACTGCAGGCGCAGCACCCGGGCCTGAAGGTGCACGTCGTGGTGGTCGCCGGCCCCGCGCGCGACGGCCAGCGGCTGGGGCTCATCACCGACGCGATCCGCGCCGACCTGCCCGCGGGGCTCGACGGCTGGCGTGCCTACCTGTGCGGCTCGCCGCCCATGGTGGAGGCCGCGAGCCGGCTGGTGCAGGCGCACGGCCTGGCGCCCGAGCAGACGCATGCCGATGCCTTCTACCTGCAAGGCACCTGAAGAACCGAACAAGAGAAAAGGAGACCCGATGACCACGCCTGCCGTCTTCCCCATCGAACTGCGCTGGGAGAGCGAAAAGACCAGCCGCATTCCCTTCATGGCCTACACCGACGAGGCGCTGCACAAGAAAGAGCTGCAGCGCTTCTTCTACGACAAGCACTGGTGCTATGTCGGCCTCGAAGCCGAGATTCCGAACCCGGGCGACTTCAAGCGCACCGCCATCGGCGAGCGCTCGGTCATCCTGTCGCGTGACGAAGAAGGCGCCATCCACGTGTTCGAGAACGTCTGCGCCCACCGCGGCATGCAGTTCTGCCGCGAGCGCCATGGCAACAAGAAGGAGTTCGTCTGCCCCTACCACCAGTGGAACTACACGCTCAAGGGTGATCTGCAGGGCGTGCCGTTTCGCCGTGGCGTGAAGCAGGACGGCAAGGTCCACGGCGGCATGCCGGCCGACTTCAAGACCGAAGACCACGGCCTGAACAAGCTCAAGGTCGCGTCACGCGGCGGCGTGGTGTTCGCGTCGTTCGACCACGACATCGAATCGTTCGAAGATTTTCTCGGCCCCGACATCCTTCACTACTTCGACCGCCTGTTCGACGGCCGCAAGCTCACCATCCTGGGCTACAGCCGTCAGCGCATTCCGGGCAACTGGAAGCTCATGCAGGAGAACATCAAGGACCCGTACCACCCGGGCCTGCTGCACACCTGGTTCGTGACCTTCGGGCTCTGGCGCGCCGACAACAAGTCGGAGCTGAAGATGGACGCGCGCGGCCGCCACGCCGCGATGATCTCCACGCGCGGCAGCGCCGGCAAGGCCGCGCAGGTGACGCAGGTGTCGAGCTTCAAGGAGAGCATGCAGCTGAAAGACCCGCGCTTTCTGGACATCGTGCCCGAGCCCTGGTGGGGCGGGCCGACGGCGGTGATGATGACGCTGTTCCCCAGCCTCATCCTGCAGCAGCAGGTCAACAGCGTGTCGACGCGCCACATCCAGCCCGTGGGCCACGACGCCTTCGATTTCGTGTGGACGCATTTCGGCTTCGAGGACGACACGCCCGAGATGACGCAGCGCCGCCTGCGCCAGGCCAACCTTTTCGGGCCGGCCGGCTTCGTGTCGGCCGACGACGGCGAGGTGATCGAGTTCTCGCAGGAAGGCTTCGAGCAGAAGCCCTACCACCGCACGCTGGCCGAACTCGGCGGGCGCGAGGTCGAGAACACCGACCACATGGTGACCGAGACGCTGATCCGCGGCATGTACCGCTACTGGCGCGAAGTGATGGAGGCCGCATGAGCACGCTCGACACGTCCACCTACCTCGACCTGTCGCGCCTGTATGCGGCGTACGCGCATGCGGTCGATTCGGGCGACTGGGACCTGTGGCCCGCGTTCTTCACCGAAGCGTGCAGCTACCGCCTGCAGCCGCGCGAGAACCACGAACGCGGCCTGCCGCTGGCCACGCTCTCGTTCGAAAGCCGAGGCATGCTCGAAGACCGCGTCTACGGCATCAAGGAGACGCTGTTTCACGACCCGTACTACCAGCGCCACGTGGTGGGCCTGCCGCTGGTGCACCGTGTCGACGACGACGGCGCGATTCACAGCGAGGCCAACTACGCGGTGTTCCGCACCAAGCTCGACGGGCCCTCGACCGTGTTCAATGTCGGGCGCTACATCGACAAGGTCGTTTCCACGCCCGAGGGCCTCAAGTTCGCGTCGCGCCTGTGCGTGTTCGACAGCGAAATGATCCCGAACTCCATCATTTACCCCATCTGAAACCGAGCCATGCCAGAAAAAGAACCAGAGACCCACGGTGCGCCCCTGCGCCGCTTCACCGACCCGGCCTACGTGCCGCTGTGCGCCAACTTGGCCGAGGTGCGCGAGAACATCGACCGGCTCGACCGCCAGATCGTCGCGCTGCTGGCCGAGCGCGGCCGCTACGTGAAGGACGCCGCGCGCTTCAAGCGCGATGCCTTCCAGGTGTCGGCGCCGCAGCGCCAGCAGGAAGTGATCGACAAGGTGAAGGCGCTGGCCGAGAAGGAGGGCGCCTACCCCGAGGTGGTCGAGGCCGCCTACCGCGCGCTCATCGCGGGCTTCATCGCGCGCGAGCAGCAGGACCATCTGGGCATGGTCGACGTGGAGGTGCAGCCATGACGCGCGCACGCCTCTTCGTCGCCTTCACCGCCGTGGCCCTGGCCGCGGCCGCCCATGCGCAGGACTGGCCGCAGCGCCCCGTGCGCATCGTGGTGCCCTTCGCGGCGGGCTCGTCGCCCGACATCCTGGCGCGCATCGTCAACGACAAGCTCGCGGCGCGCATCGGCCAGCCGCTCATCGTCGAGAACAAGCCCGGCGCGGGCGGCAACAGCGGCACCGACGCGGTCTCGAAGGCGCAGCCCGACGGCTACACCTTCCTGCTGTCGGTGAATGCGCCGCTGGTCTACAACACCATCCTCTACAAGAACCTGCCGTACGACCCGTTCAAGGACCTCGTGCCCGTGTCGCTGGCCGCGACCACGCCGAACGTCTGCGCGGTCTCGAACTCGATGGGCGTCGATTCGGTCAAGGGTTGGCTGGCCGCCATGAAGAAGAACCCCGGCAAGTTCAACTTCGCCTCGACCGGCAACGGCTCGATCTCGCACCTGGGCGTGGAGCTCATCAAGGCCAAGACGCAGTCGTTCGCGGTGCACATCCCGTACGCGTCGTCGGGCCAGGCTGTGACGGCCATCGTGCAGGGCGACGTGCAGTACGCCTGCCTGCCGCCGGTCACGGTGATGCCGCAGGCCAAGGCGGGCCGCCTGAAGGCGCTGGCCGTCACCTCGGCCGAGCGTTCGGCATTGCTGCCCGAGCTGCCGACGTTGCGTGAGTCGGGCCTGCCCGACATCCAGGCCGTGCCATGGTTCGCCTACATGGCGCCCAAGGGCACGCCGAACGACGTGGTGCAGCGCATGAGCCGCGAGATTGCGGCTGCGCTGAAAGACCCCGACACGGTCAAGCGCCTGCAGACCGCGTACTTCGACCCCGTGGGCAGCACGCCCGAAGGCCTGTCGAAGTTCATGGACGAGGAACTGCGCCGCTGGAAGCCGGTGATCGACCGCGCCGGCCTCAAGCCCGATTGAGCAAAGGGAGCACACGATGAGCACGATGACCTGGGTCGACGCCGCGGCGGTCGACGACGTTCCCGCCGACGACGTGGTCGGCATCGAGGTGCAGGGGCGCGACATCGCGCTGTACGGCACCGACGACGGCATTCACGCCACCGACAACATCTGCACGCACGGCCATGCGCGGCTGTGCGACGGTTTCCTGGAAGGCCACGAGATCGAATGCCCGCTGCACCAGGGCCGCTTCGACGTGCGCAGCGGCAAGGCGATGTGCGCGCCGCTCACCGAAGACCTGCGCACCTACCCGGTGAAGATCGAAGGCGGGCGGGTGTTCCTGGCGTTCGAAGGCTGAACTGTTCTGCCTGCGGCGGGCGCGATCTGTATCGGTTCGCGCCGGACCGGTTGGCGACAATGGCGGCCCGTTTTCCTGGACATCCGATGACAGAACCACACAGCCGCGACCAGATCGCTGACCTGATTGCCGCCGAACTGGGCCACCGCTTCGACGGCGAGATCCTGGCCGGCGGCCACTACGTGCCGCTGGTGCGCGACGGCCGCACCGTCTACCTCAGCGGCCAGGTGCCGCGCGTGGGCACCACGGTGGTCGTCACCGGCCGCGTGGGCGATGCGGTGTCGCTCGACACCGCGCGCGAAGGCGCGCAGATCTGTGCGCTGCGCAGCCTCGCGCTGCTGCGCCGCGCCCTCGGCTCGCTCGATGCGGTCGAGAAGGTGTTGCGCGTGGGCGTGTTCGTGCAGTGCACGGCCGACTTCACGCAGCAAAGCGAGGTGGCCGATGCCGCGTCCGACCTGCTGCACCGCGTGTTCGGCGAGGCCGGCGTGCATGTGCGCACGGCGGTCGGCGTCTATGCGCTGCCGAAGAACGCGACGGTCGAGGTCGAAATGACCGTCGCGACCACCCACGCCGCCTGAATCGGCTGCATCAGCCGCGTTCGCGGCGCGCGGGTTCGCTGCGGTGCAGGTGCACCGCCAGCGTGTCGCGCGGCGGGCGCACCGCGCATTGCGCCAGCAGCCGGCCGGCTTCGCCCCGGTGGTAGCCGTTGTGCGTCACGACATGGGCCAGCATCTCCTCGCGCGTCATGCGACCTTTGTCGCCGTCGGTGAACACGAAGGGCAGCGGCTCGGCCAGCAGCGCCGGCGTGAGCGTGTCCAGGTAGGCGAGGTACCAGCGGTCGGACTCGGCCACGGCCGCACGCAGGTCGGCCAGCATCGGCGTTTCGGGCGTGTTGTCGTCGGTGAAACCGTGCGGCGTGCCCGTGAGGTGGCCCGCGAAGATCCGGTTCACCACATGGGCATGGTTGACCACGCGGATCGCGGCATGCCGGGCGTCGGCGTGCTGCACGGGGTCGAGGCTGGCCATGCGGTCCAGCAGTTCGTCGTTGGCCCACGCGTGGTACTGGAACAGCGTGCGCAGCAGGGGTGGGGCGCTCATGTCGGGTGTGTCCTTGTCATCGGGGAACCCGGATGTTCACGGTAGGCGCGGCGCCTGTCCAGCCGCCGCCGGGTCAGCGCTCGCCGAGCATCCAGCGCGTGCGGTCGCCGCGTCCCGGCAGGTGCAGCGCGGCCGTGGCCGCGGGCGTCTCCGCCAGCAACCGCCCCTTGCGGAACACCTTGAGCCGCGTCGCGCGCAGGCGGATGGCCTCGACCGGATCGCGCGCCTGCAGCAGCACGAAGCTGGCATCGCAGCCGGCCTCCAGGCCGTAGCCGTCCAGGTGCATCACGCGCGCCGCGCGCGTGGTCACGGCCTCGAAGCACTGGTGGATGCCGGCCTGGCCGGTCATCTGCGCCACATGCAGGCCCATGTGGGCCACCTCGAGCATGTCGCCCGAGCCCATGCCGTACCACGGGTCCATCACGCAGTCGTGGCCGAAGGCGACGTTCACGCCGGCCGCCAGCAGCTCGGGCACGCGCGTCATGCCGCGGCGCTTGGGGTAGCTGTCGTGGCGGCCCTGCAGCGTGATGTTGATGAGCGGGTTCGACACCACGCTCACGCCGCTCTCGGCGATGAGCGGCAGCAGCTTGCTCACGTAGTAGTTGTCCATCGAGTGCATCGAGGTGCAGTGCGAACCCGTCACGCGGCCCTGCAGGCCCAGGCGCAGCGTCTCGGCGGCCAGGGTCTCGATGTGGCGCGAGAGCGGGTCGTCCGACTCGTCGCAATGCATGTCGACCAGCTTGCCGCGCTCGGCGGCCAGCTCGCACAGCAGCTTCACGCTGGCGGCGCCGTCGGCCATGGTGCGCTCGAAATGCGGAATGCCGCCGACCACGTCCACGCCCTTGTCGAGCGCGCGCGTGAGGTTGTCGACGCCGCCCGGCGAGCGCAGCACGCCATCCTGCGGAAAGGCCACCAGCTGCAGGTCGATGTAGGGCGCCACCTGGCGCTTCACCTCGAGCAGCGCATCGACCGCGAGCAGGCTGGGGTCGCTGGTGTCCACGTGCGAGCGGATCGCCAGCAGGCCCTTCGCCACGGCCCAGTCGCAATACGCGAGCGCACGTTCGATGAGCGCGTCGGCCGTGAGCAGCGGCTTGAGCTCGCCCCACAGCGCGATGCCCTCGAGCAGCGTGCCGCTCTGGTTGACGCGCGGCTGGCCGTAGCTCAGCGTGGCGTCCATGTGGAAGTGCGGGTCGACGAAATGCGGCGCGAGCAGCAGGCCCTGGGCGTCGAGTGTTTCATGCGCGGGCGCGGCCAGGCCGGGCGTGACCTCGGCGATGCGGCCGTCCTGCACGGCAACCGACATGCCGGTGCGGCCGTCGGGGAGGGTGGCGTTGGTGATGAGGAGGTCGAGCATCGGTGGGTGTTTTTCTTGAGGGGCGCTCAGCGCGTGCGCTGCGCGCGGAAGCGGTATTGCCCTGCGGCCGGCCCGACCTCGATGGTCACGCGGCGCAGCTTGTCGTCGTGGCCCGAGTCGGCCTTGGCCGTCACCACGATGCCGCGCGGTGTGGCGCGGCAGGTGAGTTCGCTCAGGGAGATTTCCGCGTGGTCGTTGTCGAGCTCGGCGATGGCGGTCGTGTGCACGGCGTACAGGCTGTAGCTGCGGTCGGCCTCGCCGCGCGCCATCCACTGCACGTAGAGGAACGACTGGGCGAAGGCTTCGGCGTGGATCACGCGGTAGGTGCCGTGGTGGTCGGGGCCCCAGGTGCCGCAGGTCTGCACCCAGGTGACGGCGTCGTGGGTGGCGAAGCGCTCGGGGCCGTAGTCGGCGCCGAGTGCGTGGGCGCCGCCGCCGGCCAGGGCGAGCAGCGCGGTGGCCAGCAGGCGACAAAGGCGGGGCCGCGTCATCGGCATGTCAACGTTCTCCCTTGCGGTAGGGTTTCATCAGCGCCTGCGGGTAGCTGGCCTTGCGCGCCACCAGCACCAGCGCCAGGATCGACAGCAGGTAGGGCAGCATCAGGTACAGCTGGTAAGGCAGCACGGCATCGCCCGATTGTTGCAGCCGCAGCTGCAGCGCGTCGAAGAAGGCGAACAGCAACGCGCCGAGCAGGGCCTTGCCGGGCCGCCACGAGGCGAACACCACCAGCGCCACGCAGATCCAGCCGCGCCCGTTCACCATGTTGAAGAAGAAGGCGTTGAAGGCCGACAGCGTGAGGAACGCGCCGGCCACGCCCATCAGCGCGGAGCCCGCCACGATGGCGCCGGTGCGCGTGGCCGCGACCGACAGGCCCTGGCTCTCGGCCGCCTGCGGGTTCTCGCCCACCATGCGCAGCGCCAGGCCCAGCGGCGTGCGGTACAGCACCCAGGCCACCGCCGGCACCAGCAGCAGCGCGAACAGCGTGAGCGCGGTCTGCGCGCCGAGGATGGGCACGGGCAGCCAGTCCATCGGCGCGAAGGGCGTGATGGTCGGCGGCGTGTTCACCTTCGGAAAGCTCACGCGGTAGCCGAAGTAGCTCAGCGCCGTGGCCAAGAGCGTGATGCCCAGCCCCGAGACGTGCTGCGACAGCGCAAGCCCGACGGTCAGGAAGGCATGCAGCAAGCCGAACACCATGCCCGTGAGCGCGGCCACGCCGACACCGGCCCACAGCGGCGCGCCGGCATACACCGCGAGCCAGCCGGTGAAGGCGCCCGCGACCATGATCCCCTCGATGCCCAGGTTGAGCACGCCCGCGCGCTCGCACAGCAGCACGCCCAGCGTGCCCAAAATGAGCGGCGTGGCGATGCGCAGCACCGCGACCCAGAAGGCGGGGTTGGAAAGAATGTCGAGCAGGTCGGTCATTTCGTCATCCGCACGCGGTACTGCGTGAGCAGCGTCGCCACCAGCACCGCGATCAGCGAGGCCGCGACGATCACGTCGGCGATGTAGGTCGGCACGCCCACGGCGCGGCTCATGGTGTCGGCGCCGACGAGCACGCCGGCCACGAACACGCCGGCGGCGATCACGCCCAGCGGGTGCAGCCCGGCGAGCATCGCGATCACGATGCCCGTGTAGCCGTAGCCCGGCGACATGTCCAGCGTGACGTAGCTGGTGCGGCCCGCCACCTCGATGGCGCCGGCCAGCCCGGCCAGAGCGCCCGAGAGCAGCGCCACCATCACCACGGTGCGCGTCACCGGCACGCCGGCGAAGGCGGCGGCGCGTGCATTGGCGCCCACGGCGCGGATGTCGAAGCCCAGCACCGTGTACTTGAAGATCGCCCACACGATCACCGCGAGCGACACCGCCCACAGCAGCCCGGTGTGCACGCGCGTCTGCGCGATGAGCTTGCCCAGCTCGAGGTCGGTCTGCAGCGACACGCTCTGCGGCCAGCCCATCGCCGTCGGGTCTTTCATCGGCCCGTCGAGCAGCGCCGACACGCCCAGCAGCACGATGAAGTTGATGAGCAGCGTGGTGACCACTTCGTCGACGCCGAGCTTGTTCTTCATGAGCGCCGGGCCCAGCAGCATCAGCGCGCCGGCCACTGCTGCGGCGAGCATCATCAGCGGGAACAGCAGCCAGGGTGAGAGTTCGAAGCCGGTGCCGCCGTGCATGCCGCCCACGGCCACGGCGGCAAGCGCGCCCGCGAACAGCTGCCCCTCGGCGCCGATGTTGAAGAGCCGCGCCTTGAACGCGACCGTGGCGGCCAGGCCGGTGAGGATCAGCGGAATGGCCCGCGTCAGCGTCTCGCTCCATGCGAACACCGAGCCGAAGCCGCCCTGCAGCAGCAGCGCGTAGGTGCGCCCGACCGGCGCACCGGCCCAGCGCACGAGCAGCGCGCTCACCAGCAGCGTGAACACGACCGCGCCGATGGGGGCCAGCACCAGCGCGGCGCGCGAGCTTTCGTGGCGTCGTTCGAGGCGCATCATGCGGCGGCTCCCGGGCGTTGCGGCGCGGTAGCGCCGGCCATCGCCAGGCCGATGGCCTCGCGCGTCCAGGCCGCGGCCGGGCGCGCTTCGCCGAGGTGGCCGCCGTGCATCACGGCCACGCGGTCGCCGAGCGCGAGCACTTCGTCGAGGTCGTCGGAAATGACGAGCACCGCCGCACCGGCATCGCGCGCGGCAATGAGCTGCTGCTGCACGTAGGCGACGGCGCCGATGTCCAGGCCCCAGGTCGGTTGGTGCGCCACGATGAGGCGCGGCGCGCGGTTCGGGTATTTCTTGTTATCGGTGTCTTGTTCCACTTGCTCGGGTGCCAGCAGCGCCCGCCCCAGGATCAGTTTCTGCATGTTGCCTCCAGAGAGCGAGCGGGCCGGCGACATCAGGCCGGCACCGCGCACGTCGAAGGCTTTCTCGATGCGCCGGGCATGGAGCCGTGCGGCCGCACGCCGGACGATGAACGACCAGCGCGAAAAGACAGGGCTGCGCAGCCGCTCGGACACGGCGTTCTCCCACACCGGCAGGTCGCCGACCACGCCGACCGCGTGCCGGTCTTCGGGGATGCGCGCCACGCCGCGCTGCACCAGCCGGGCGGGCGAGGGCGGCAGCGCGCGGCCCATGAACTGCGCGCTGCCGGAGACGGCGCGGCGCGTGCCGCTCAGCAGCTCGGCCAGCGCGACCTGGCCGTTGCCCGAAACGCCGGCGATGGCGGTGATTTCGCCCGCGCGCAGCGTGAGCGACACCTCGCGCAGGCGGTCCTGCCCGCCGTCTTTCGTCGATGCGGTGCTCACGTGGTCGAGCACGCAGACCGCGTCGCCCACCGATTTCGCGGGCCGGCGCTGCGGCGCCTCGACCGCATGGCCGACCATCCACAGCGCGAGCTGCGCCTGCGTGGTGTCGGCCGTGCGCGCCTCGGCGACCAGCTTGCCGCCGCGCAGCACCGCGATGCGTTGCGACACGCGCAGTACCTCGCCGAGCTTGTGGCTGATGAAGATGACCGACAGGCCCTGCGCCACCATCTGCGCGAGCGTGGCGAACAGCGCCTCGCTCTCCTGCGGCGTGAGCACGGCCGTGGGCTCGTCGAGGATCAGGATGCGCGCCCCGCGGTACAGCGCCTTGAGGATTTCCACGCGCTGGCGCTCGCCGACCGAGAGGCTGCCGATGGTCGCGTCGGGCTGCACCGGCAGGCCGAAGCGCTGCGCGACCTCGAGCAGCCGCGCGCGTGCCGCCGCACGGCGCGAGACCGGGCGCCACAGCGGCTCGGTGCCCATCGTCACGTTGTCGAGCACGCTGAGGTTGTCGGCCAGCGTGAAGTGCTGGTGGACCATGCCCACGCCGGCGGCCAGCGCGGCCTTGGGGTTGCCGGGCGGCAGGGGCGAGCCGAAGACTTCGATGCGGCCTTCGTCGGCGACATAGTGGCCGAACAGGATCGACATCAGCGTCGACTTGCCGGCCCCGTTCTCGCCCAGCAGCGCGAGCACTTCGCCGGCCTGCAGGTCGAGGGAGATGGCGTCGTTGGCCACGAGCGGGCCGAAGCGCTTGGTGATGCCCTGGAGGCGGAGCACGGTGGGGTTCATGGGCAGACAGGTGGCGACGGCAGGTCGCGGCAGAAATTCTCGATGGCCCGGGCGGAGGCGGCGGGCGAGGCCTGCAGCAGGCCGTGGGGGCCGTCGAGCTGCACCAGGTGCAACGCCGACAGCCCGCGCTGGAGGGCGGCCACCGCGCGGCGCGGCACCACGCGGTCCTGCAGCGCCTGCAGGTACATCGCGGGCACGCCGACCCGCGGCAGCTTGTCGCGCACGTCGACGCGCTGCACTTCCTTCATGCGGTGGGTCATGACGGCCACCGACACCTGCTTCAGCGAAGCCTGGAGCATGTCCGACAGCTGCGGCGACGCCGAGCCGCCCAGCAGCAGGTGCCGCATCGGCGCGCGCATGAGTTTCGAATGCAGCAGGCGCATCGACAGGTCGAGCAGGCCCGCGCGCATCAGCGCCAGGCCGGGCGCGGGCCGGCGCGCGAAGCTGCAGCACAGGATGAGGCCGCGCAGCCCCGGCGGACGCGAGGCTGCAAGGGAGATGGCCAGCGGCCCGGAAAACGATTCGCCGAGCAGCACGAAGGGCTGATGCGTTGGCAGTTGCGCGCGCACCATCGCTTCGAGTTCGTCGTAGCCCAGCACCTCGCGGCCCGGGTAGCGCACGACGTCGATGGTGGCCTGCGGCCCCAGGGCCTGCGCCAGCGGCGCGAAGAGATCGCCGGTGCCGTCCATGCCCGGCAGCAACACAAGACGAGGCAGGCGCCCGGGCGCCACCGTCACTTCCACGCGGCCAGGAAGGCCAGCATGACCTTGGCCGAGTTGTCGGCCGCGATGCTCATGAAGGTGCCCATCTCGTTCTCGCCGTCGCCGCCGCCCGCGAGGTCGCTGAGCGAGCGGAAGGCGATGTAGGGCACGCCGTTGCTGTAGGCGACCATGCCCACGGCGGCGGTTTCCATGTCGAGCACGTTGGCCTGGAAGGTCTTGTAGGTGTATTCGCGGTAGGCCTTGTTGTCCATGAAGGCCTGGCCTGACACGCCGTTGCCGCCCACCACCAGCTGCGGCTTGCGCGGCAGGCACTTGCCGGCGCCGCAGTTCGCCAGCTCGACGTTGCGGATGCTGCGCGCTACTTCGAGCATCTTCGGATCGGCCGCGAACCAGAACTTGCGCTCGATGCCCGGCTTGGCGGCCGAGCGCACCTCGACCGGGCGCGGGAAGTTCATGCCGAAGTTGGGCAGCGTGGCGTCGGTGATGAAGGGCGGCGCGCTGTACTTGCCGGGCGCGGTCTCGCGCGCCATGAGCACCTCGAGGTACTGCCCCCACTGGGCCGGCACCGTCACGTCGCCCACGTGCAGCGAGGGGTTCACGCCGCCCGCGATGCCGCTGAACACGATGCCGGTGATGCGAAAGCGGTTGAGCACCAGCTGCGTGTTCATGGTCGCGTTCGTCATGCTGATGCCCGAGAGGAACAGCACCACGGGCTTGCCTTCGAGCGTGCCGGTGGTGAACTCGACGCCGTTCACGCTGTGTTTGCGGGGGCCTTGCAGGCGCGTGAGCAGCAGCTTGAGCTCGGGCTCGAAGGCCGAGATCACGGCCAGGCGCGGCGTGTCGTCCAGCCGCGTGCTGCTGTTGATGCTGACGACGTCCGACTTGTAGACGCCGACGCAGCCCGTCAGCACGAGGCCGAGCGCGGCGGCCAGGACCGGGCCGCGCAGGCGCTGGAGAAGCGAGGAAGTGTTCGTCATGGTCATCAGGAGTTGGTGGGCGGGAGTGAGGGGCGGTGTTCGGCGTCGGGCGTGGCGATCCACGCTTGCAGCGCGGCGACGCGCGCGTGCTTCGGTGCCAGGCCGACGAAGGTGGTGTAGGCGGCGAGCGCCTTGGCGTCGTTGCCGGCCTGCAGGTAGGCGTCGCCCAGGTTCAGGTAGGCGAGGGCGCGGCTGCCGTCCATGTCGATGGCCTGCTCGAACCAGCGCGCGGCCTCGACCGGCTTGCCGCGCTTGAAGTACACGAAGCCTAGGTTGTTGGCCGCGAGCGCAAAGCGCGGCTGCAGCTTCAGCGCCTCGGTGAAGGCGGCTTCGGCCTCGTCGTAGCGGCGCTCGCGGTACAGCTGCAGGCCGCGGTCGTTGGCGCGCTGCGCGGCCACGCGCGGCGTGAGCGGCGCGGCGGCCGGCATGGTCAGCTTGGTGTCGGCGCCTTCGAGGTTCTTCACCACCACCTCGACGGCGGCCGGGCCGGTCTTGGCCGCCTTGGCCGTCTTGGGTACGGCCGCCGCATGCACGGCCTGCTCGTTGGCCTGGTCGATGCGCTTGTTGACCTGGCTGGCGGCGGCGTCGAGCTGCAGGCTGTCGCCGCTGAGGCCTTCGCGCTCGACGGGCAGCGCGAACACGAACTCGCCGCCCTCCGAGCCCGGCAGGCTGCCGAAGGCCGGCGTCTGCCGCGCGATGGCCGAGACCGCCGGCGCCACGTAGGCCGCGAGTTCGGTGCCGGTGATGACGTTGTCGCCATTCAGGTCGGCCTTGCCCGACAGCGCCTGCAGCATCGTCCAGGTGAAGACCGAGTGGCCGCCGGGGCCGTCGTCGGCCACCTGCTGGTCGGCGCCGCCGGCGGTGAGCATCTGGCGGCCGATGCGGCGCGCGTTGTCGGTCAGGAAATTCCTGTTGCCCTGCGCCGCGCCGCCGCGCGTGAGGCCCAGGCCCGAGTAGCAGGCGTCCACGAGGAACAGCACGTGCTTGGCCGACAGCGCCTCGGCCACCTCCTGCAGCTGCGGCATCGAGATGGCGTCGGACGGCAGGTTGTCCAGCGTGGCGTCGACCGGCACGATGTAGCCCACGTCGCGCCCGCTCGCGAGCTTGCGGGTGCTGCCGTGGCCGGCAAAGAACACCAGCACGCGGTCGTCGCGCTTCACGCGCTTGCCGTCGGTCAGTTTTTCATTCAGCGCGCGCAGGATGTTGGCGCGCGTGGCCTGGTCGTCGTACAGCGCCGTGATGTTCTCGGGCTTGAAGCCGAAGCGCGTCACGAGCAGCTGCTCCATCGCCTTGGCGTCGGGCACGGCGTGGTGCAGGCCGGGCCATTTGGCGTACTTGTCGATGCCGATCACCAGCGCGTGGCTTTCGCGGTAGAGCGTGTCGCCCGAGGTGGCGGCCACGCCGTCGTCGGGCGCAGCCTTTTTCGAGGCGCTCACGACGAACTTGCCGTCGCGCCAGGTGGCGAAGCGGTAGCCGTCGGCCACCAGCTGGTCGAGCACCGTGGGCAGGGCCTGCACGGTGCGGCCCTGGATGTCGTGGAACAGGATGACGCCGCGCTTGGCCTTGTCGACCTCGGCCAGCACGCGGTCGGCGATCGACTTGGGCACCGGGTCGGCCCAGTCCATCGAGTCGACGGTCCACATCATGGAGCGCAGCTTGAGTGCCTCGACCGTGCTCAGCTTGGCTTCGTTGCGTGCGCCGTAGGGAAAGCGAAAGAGGGTGGACTGCGGCCGGCCGGTGGCGTCGAGCAGCGCTTCGGTTTCGCTGGCTTCGACGCGCACCGCGTCGTCGGTCATCTTGGCCATCATGCCGTGGCTGAAGCTGTGGTTGGCGAGCACATGGCCGGCGGCCAGCACGCGCTTGGCCGCCGCGCCGGTGGCGCCGAGCTGGGCCTTGCCCTGCGCGTCGAGCTTGCCCAGGTTGCGCCCGAGCTGGAAGAAGATGGCGGGCGCGTCGTAGCGCTTCAATATCTCCAGGATCTCGTCGGTGTGTTTGGCGTGCGGGCCGTCGTCGAAGGTGAGCACGACGGTCTTGGCGGGCAGCGAGGTGCCGAAGATCTCGCGTGCGTCCGCGTTGTCCTTTTCCTTGGCGCCGCCCGGGGGCTGCGTGTAGGGAACGATGGCGCCGAAGTCTTTCAGGATCTGTTCGCGCGAGTACAGGCCCTGCAGCTTGGCCACGTAGTCGGCCCATTTCTCGCGCTTGGGCTCGATGCCGCGTTGCGCGAAGCGGCCGAACACGTCCTTCAGCTCGCGGTCGTAGGCTTGCTCGATCTCGGCGAGCACGGCCAGGTCTTCGCTGGCGCGGCGGCCGAGCTTGAGCCCGGACAGCGACTGCGCCTGGCTGTAGCGCGTGCTCAGCTCCGACAGGAACTCCTTGAACGCCAGCCGGTCGGCGTCGAACCAGCTGGGCTCGCTCTCGATGCGGTCGAGCAGCGCGTTCAGGCCTGCCACCGCAGCGGGGTCCGTCATGTCCGCGGCCTGGGCGATCAGCGCCTGCTGGCGCTCCTGCATCTCGTGGAACAGCTGCTGCCCGACGGCGCTGACGGCGCGCTTCTCGGCCGCCTCGAGCGCACGCTCGCCGGTCATCAGCACGATCATCTGGCGGTGCGCGGCGAGCAGGGCGTCGGCGCGCACCTGCAATGCGGCTGGAATGCCGACCGGCGCCGCGACCACCGGCGGTGCAACGGCAGCGGGTGCCGAGGCGGCCGATGCGGGCACCTCGGCCGCCGGGGCGGTGGCCGTGGCCGCCGGCTCAGGTTGACAGGCGGCGAGCCCGGCGGCCAACGCCGCGATGGCCACGCCATGGATTGCGGTCTGCCATCGCGCACGCTTCATGGGTTCGGGTCTGCTCGCTTGTCTGTCTGCTGGTTACTTGGCGGTGGACTTCGGCTGGGCGTCGTCCACCTTCACGGTGAACTTGCCGGCCAGGATGTCGGCCTGCTTGGCCTTCACCTTGGCCACGACGTCGGCCGGCACCTTCTTCTCGAAGGTGCCCAGCGGCGCGAGTTCGGAGCCCTTGTGCTTCATGTGCGAGTACACGCCGTAGTCTTCGGCGGCGAACTTGCCTTCTTTCACGAGCTTGATGGCGCGGTCGGCCGAGGGCTCGAAGTTCCACAGCGCCGAGGCCACCACCGTGTCGGGGTACTGGGCCTGCGTGTCGATCACGTTGCCGATGGCGAGCTTGCCCTTTTCCTTGGCCGCGTCCGACACGCCGAAGCGCTCGGCGTACATGATGTCGGCACCCTTGTCGATCATCGCGAAGGCTGCTTCCTTGGCCTTCGGCGGGTCGAACCAGCTGTTGATGAAGCTCACGCTGAACTCCACCTTCGGATTCGTTTCCTTCGCGCCCGCCATGAAGGCGTTCATGAGGCGATTGACTTCGGGAATCGGGAAACCGCCGACCATCCCGATGCGGTTGCTCTTGGTCATGCCGCCCGCGACCATGCCGCTGAGGTAGGCCGGCTCCTGGATGTAGTTGTCGAACACCGAGAAGTTGGGCGCCTGCGGCTTCAGCGACGAGCCCATGAGAAACGCCACCTTGGGAAAGTCTTTCGCGACCTTGCGCGCCGCCGCTTCCACCCCGAACACCTCGCCCAGGATCAGCTGGTTGCCGCCCGTCGCGTACTCGCGCATCACGCGCTCGTAGTCGGCATTGCTCACGTTCTCGGTCGCCTTGTATTCGATCTCCCCACGCGCCTCGGCCGCCTTCAGCGCCTTGTGGATGCGACCCACCCATTGCTGCTCGAAAGGCACCGTGTACACGGCAGCCACCTTGAGCTTGGCCTGCGCGAGCGCAAGGCCCGGGGCGCCTGCCGCAAGCGCTGCGGCAACGGCGATGGAACGAACGATCAATTGACGGCGTGCTGTCACGGTCTTCTCCTCGGTCTGTAAAAAAACAAGCGCTGCAATCCCCGTGCCCACTAAGTCGAGCCCGCCCTTGAGGCGGGCTCCCTTCCAGCAAACACCGAGGAACTGGCTTCGCCAGGCCTCAGGTGTTGCCCCCGGTAGGGGGAAGGAGCAGCGACACGAAGTGCGCGAAGCCTGGGGGCGAGCCTTACTTCGTGCCGAAGATGCGATCGCCGGCGTCGCCCAGGCCCGGCAGGATGTAGCCATGGCTGTCCAGCTCGCGGTCGATGGCGGCGGTGTAGATCGGCACGTCGGGGTGCGCGGTCTGCATCGTTTTCACGCCTTCGGGGCAGGTCAGCAGGCAGACGAACTTGATCGACTTGGGGTTGAGTTCCTTCAGCCGTTCCACCGCGGCCACGGCCGAGTTGCCGGTGGCCAGCATGGGGTCGACCACGATCACGTCGCGGTTCTCCATCTCGCCGGGCATCTTGAAGTAGTACTCGACGGCCGTGAGCGTCTTCGGGTCGCGGTACAGGCCGATGTGGCCGACGCGCGCGCCCGGCACCACCGTGAGCATGCCGTCCAGGATGCCGGTGCCGGCACGCAGGATCGACACCAGCACCACCTTCTTGCCGTCGATGACCTTGGCCTGCATGGTCTCCAGCGGGGTCTCGACCTCGATGTCCTGCATCGGCATGTCGCGCGTGACCTCGTAGGCCATCAGCATGCTGATTTCGTTCAAGAGCCGGCGAAAGCTGTTGGTGGAGGCGTCCTTGCGGCGCATCAGCGTGAGCTTGTGCTGGACGAGGGGGTGGTCGACGAGGTGGACGTTGCTCATTGGAGTCTTCTTTTGGTGTGCCGTTGCGGAAAACAGGAGAGTCTAAAAGACTAGAAGACGGTGCCGTCGCTCTCGATCTGCAGCGGTGGCGCACCGTTTCGCAAGCGCTGTGCCAGCACCCGGCCCGCGGCCCAGGTGCCGCCTTCGAGCACGCAGGCCAGGGGCAGCTCTTCCTCGGTGCGGTCGAGCACCTTGCGCACGCGCGGGGCGATTTCGTCGAGCAGCGCCACGGTGAGGGCGCGCCATTCGACGATGAACTCGTCGCCGGCCTTCCAGCGGCGAGTGAGAAAGGCCGCCTCGCGAGGCACGATCACGCCGCTGTCGATCAGCAGGCCGCCGTTGCGGTACTCGGGCAGGGCGGTGAGCGCGTCGAGGTGGCGCACCTTCACGCCGGCCCATTCGAAGGGCTCGAGCAGCGAGTACGTGAGCCACTGCGACAGCTTGTGGAACGGCATCCAGCCGTTGGTGAGCCCGGGGCCGGCGACGGCGCTGTGGCGCCAGCAGTCACCCAGCGCGAAGGCCGGGTCGCCGGAGCCGCCGACGTTGTCGCTGCCGTCGGCCGCCAGGCTGTCGATGGCGTTGGCCGAGGGCCAGATGTGCGAGAGCGTATCGAGCAGCAGCGACAAAATCTGGTGCGCCGTGATCTCGGCCGTGGGCGGCGAGGCCGCGCCCAGCGGGGCCACGAGCGCGTCGAAAAGGCCGGCGGGCCGGCCGTCGTCGCCGAAGGTTTCGGGCTGCTCGCTCATGGCCTCGCCGAGGCGGCGCAGCAGCACCGCGCGCCCGGACAGGCCGACCAGCGGATTGACTTCGCTCACCTGGAAGGCGTCGCCCAGGCGCTCGGTCACGAGGCCGCGCAGGCCGGCCGCGTCGGCCTGCAGCGGGTGGTTCGGGTCGGACGAAAAGAGCCCGCTGGTGAACGCATGGAAGCACGCCACGCCCAGGCCTTCGGAGCGCGTGAAGCGCAGGCCGGTGGCCGGTTCGGTGTAGTGCCAGATCGGGCCGGCGCCGGCGTCGAGCAGCACGCTCACCAGCGTCAGGTCGATGTGGGCGCGGGCGCGCTGGCGGGCGTCGAGGCCCTTGCCGAGCAGCGCGTCGAGCTGCAGGCGGCGGTCGACGCCACCGGCCTCGAAGTGGCGCCAGCGGCTGTGGTACGGGATGGTGTCCCAGGGGTAGCGCTCGCGCGTGACCTCGGCCACGGTGCGCGCCGCGTCCTCGAGCGCGTCGTCGCTGCCGATGCGGAACCACTGCGATTCGCCGCGGCGCGCGCGCGCCAGCAGGGCGCCCGCGCGCTGGCGGATGGCGGTGGTGGTGCGCAGCAGGCTGGCGGCGCCGGCCGGGTGGCCGGTGTCGGGTGTGAATTCGATCGACGGGTCGACATTGCCCGCGCCGCCGGGGCGCAGGCTGCCGGAACCGTCGGCGGGCAGGTCGATGTCGGTGCTTCGGCTCATTCGCTCAATCCCCGGCCCTTGGCCTTTTTCAGTTCCTCTGCGTCCGGCACCGGGCCGGGGGTGAAGTAGCCGGCCGCCATCTTGGCGTCCATCTCGACGCGGGCGTCGGCCGGGATCAGTTCGTCGGGAATGTTCACGCGCTCGCCGATCTCGATGCCCGAGCCGGTGATGGCGTCGAACTTCATGTTGCTCATCGACACGAGGCGGTGGATCTTCTTGATGCCCAGCCAGTGGAAGACGTCGGGCATCAGCTCCTGGAAGCGCATGTCCTGCACGCCGGCCACGCACTCGGTGCGCGCGAAATACTGGTCGGCCGTGTCGCCGCCCACCTGGCGCTTGCGGGCGTTGTAGACGAGGAACTTGGTCACCTCGCCGAGCGCGCGGCCTTCCTTGCGCGAGTAGGCGATGAGCCCCACGCCGCCGCGTTGCGCGCCCTGGATGCATTCTTCGATGGCGTGCGTGAGGTAGGGGCGGCAGGTGCAGATGTCGGAGCCGAACACGTCGGAGCCGTTGCACTCGTCATGAATGCGCGCGGTGAGTTCGACTTCGGGGTTGGCCAGGTCGCGCGGGTTGCCGAAGATGTAGAGCGTCTGCCCGCCGATGGGCGGCAGGAACACCTCGAGGTCGGAACGCGTGACCAGCTCGGGGTACATGCCGCCAGTCTCTTCGAAGAGCGTGCGGCGCAGGTCGGTTTCGGAGCAGCCGAAGCGGCGCGCCACCTCGGGCAGGTACCACACGGGTTCGATGGCCGCCTTGGTCACCATCGCGGCGCCGCCCGTGGTGAGGAAATGGCCGTCGGCCTTGAGGCGCCCGCTTTGCAGCGCCTCGATCACCTCGGGCAGGATCACGTGGGCCTTGGTGATCGCGATGGTCGGGCGGATGTCGTAGCCGGCCGCGAGTTCCGTGGAGAACACGTCGGCCACCAGCGCACCCCAGGGGTCGAGCGAGACGATGCGCCCGGGCTCGCTCCACTGCGGATAGGGGCCGATGACGTCGGTGGGCGCGGTGTTGGTGAGGTCGGCCTTGTGTTCGCGCTTCAGGGCGCCGGCCGCCACGGCGAGTGCGCGGTACACGCTGTACGAGCCGCTGTGCGTGCCGATGACGTTGCGGTGTGCTCGCTTGGTGGTCGTGCCGACCACGGGGCCACGCTCGACAGCGGTGGCCGCGCTCCAATGGATGGGCAGGGCGCCAAAGCCGCCGGCATGCGAGGTCAGGCGGATGTGGCCGGTCGAGGACGAGGGATGAAGCGGAGGGTTCTGCGTCGGGCTCGCGCCAGTCGCTGTCGGCAAGGCGGAAGGGATCGCGGTACTGTCTGCGGACATTTGAGGCCCTCAAAAAATGCAATGTACCGAGCACTTGTGCGGCTGGCAAGCGAGGGCCCGCGCGGCCTGGCCGCACTGGCTTTCAGGCAGGCGACGAGCGCAGGCCGTAGGTCTTGCCGTGCACGAACAGGTACTCGGCGCGCAGCACCGCGTCGCCTTTCTCTCCCGTGAAGGTGAAGCCGAGCACCGCCACCGGCGTGCCGGGCTTGATCTCCTCGACGCCCCAGGCCTGCAGCCGCGTGAGCGGGGCCAGCTCGACCTGCCATTGGCGGTCGCGCCGCGTCGGCAGCTGCGCCTTGGCCAGCAGCGCCGCGCCATCCACCGTTGCGCTCTGTTTGGGCAGCACGCGCTGCTTCAGGTCGGGCGGCAGCGCGAGGTTCTCGGGCAGCTCGATCTCCAGCTCGCCGTGCGGGTTGCGCCAGCTCACCTTGGTGGCGCGGCCTTCCAGGTACAGCGGGCGCTCCTGGTCAAAACTGCTCCAGCCGTGGTGGGCCCAGGCGGGCAGGGCCAGTGCGATCGAACCGGTCACGAACATGCGTCGATGCAGCATCGCGTTCTCCTTGGTCAGACATAGGCAATCCAGCGCCCGCAGATGATGACAGCGAGCCAAAACCCCAAAGACAGGAGGCATTGAAACCTGGCGAACCCGCTCTGCCCGCCGAGGTCACCGCGCAGGTGGAACCAGGCGGCGTTGAGGCCGGCCAGCAGGATCAGCAGCAGCTTGACGCGAAAGGCCGTGTTGCTCAGCAACTCGCCCGGCTGGCTGGCGAACATGGTCAGGCCGGTCAGTGCGCACAGGCCGAAGCCCAGCAGGGCGGGGCGCAGCGTGAGGCGCGCCAGCAGCGGCGCCGGCAGCTCGCGGGCCAGGCCGAGGGCGCGCAGCTCGAACACCAGCAGGCCGCCGAACAGCAGCGCGATGCCCACGATGTGCGCCGCCTCCAGCGCCGGGTAGGCCCAGGGGTGCGAGACGAGTCCGGCCAGCATCGGCGCAGCTTAGCCCAAGCCCCGCCGTGGGGGCGCGGCACAATCCCTTGCAATCTTTTTTCACCAGGCTGTAACCGGCCGGCCCGATGGCACGAAACACCGTAGGCAGCAGGACGACACCGAGCGACGCGGAAGCGGCCTTGCGCCGCCTGTTCCTTCGCGGCCTCGATGGCGACGCCGGCGCGTACCGCGAGTTCCTGCAGAAACTGAGCGCGCACCTGCGTGCTTTTCTGGGCAAGCGCCTGTTCGGCTGGCCCGATGAAGTGGAAGACCTCGTCCAGGAATGCCTGCTCGCCATGCACAACCAGCGCCACACCTACCAGAGCGACCAGCCGCTGACGGCCTGGGTGCATGCCATTGCACGCTACAAGATGATCGATTTGCTGCGCGCCAAGTCGGTCCGTGAGGACCTGCATGACCCGCTGGACGACGACCTGGCCGTGTTCGCGGCGTCGGCCACCGAGGCCAGCGATGCGAAGCGCGACCTCGGCGGATTGCTGCAGACCCTGCCCGAACGCCAGCGCCTGCCCATCGTGCACGTGAAGATCGAAGGCCTCTCGGTGGCCGAGACGGCCAGCCTCACGGGCATGTCGGAATCGGCGGTGAAGGTCGGCATCCACCGGGGCCTGAAGGCCCTGGCCGCGAAGTTCGGGGGAGGCGCCGCGCCATGAAAACCGACGACCTCGTGAACCTGCTGGCCGCCGGCGAGGTGGCGGTGCCGCGGCGCAGCGCCAGCGGGCGCATCGGGCTGGCGGTGCTGGCCGCGCTGCCGGTGTCCTTCGTGATCCTGTTCGGCGAGTACGGGCTGCGGCCCGACCTGGTGCAGGCGATGTTCTGGCCGATGTTCTGGGTCAAGGTGCTGTTTCCGCTGTGCATCGCGGCGGCGGCCTTCGTGACGGTGCAGCGGCTGGCCCGGCCCGGCGTGCGGATGCGCCACGCGTGGTGGGGCGGGGTGCTGCCGGTGCTGGGGATCTGGGGGCTGGCGGCGTTCGTCTGGTTTTCGGTGCCGATCGAGGAGCGCATGCCCTTGCTGATGGGCCAGTCGTGGCGCATCTGCGCCCTGAGCATCGGCTTCATGGCGCTGCCGGTGTTCGCGGCCACCTTCGTGGCGCTGCGCGGGCTGGCACCGACGCGGCCCGCGCTGGCCGGGGCCGCGGCCGGCGCGCTGGCCGGCGGCGTGGGTGCGTCGGTCTACGCGCTGCACTGCATGGAGCTGACCGCGCCGTTCCTCGCGGTCTGGTACGTGAGCGGGATCGCGGTGCCGGTGCTGCTGGGCGCGGCACTGGGGCCGCGCCTGCTGCGCTGGTAGCGCGGCCGCTTTCTCTTAGCGCTTCTTGCTGCCGAAGATCCCGCCCAGCACGCCGCGCAGGATCTCCTTGCCCACCGACGTGCCCATGGTGCGCACCGCCGACTTGGCCATGGTCTGCACGAGGCCGTCGCGCTTGCCGCCGCGCGGGCCGGTGCTGCCGAAGAGCATGTCGTTGAGCATGCCGCCCATGCCGGACGACTCTTCCGCGGCGGCCCCGCCCTTGGCGCCGGCGGCCGGTGCATCGGGCGCGCTCTCGGCGCGGCCCTTGAGCTTTTCGTAGGCCGATTCGCGGTCGACCGTCTTTTCGTACACGCCCGCCACCAGCGAGCCTGCGATCAGCGCCTTGCGCTGCTCGGGCGTGATCGGGCCGAGCTGGCTGCCCGGCGGGAGCACGTACGCGCGCTCGGTGATGCTCGGGCGGCCCTTGGCGTCCAGGAAGCTCACCAGCGCCTCGCCCACGGCGAGTTCGGTGATGGCGGTCTCGATGTCCAGGCCGGGCTTCTGGCGCATGGTGCTGGCAGCGGCCTTCACGGCCTTCTGGTCGCGCGGCGTGAAGGCACGCAGCGCGTGCTGCACCCGGTTGCCCAGCTGGGCCAGCACCGAATCGGGAATGTCCAGCGGGTTTTGCGTGACGAAATACACGCCCACGCCCTTGGAGCGCACCAGCCGCACCACGAGTTCGATGCGTTCGACCAGTGCCTTGGGCGCTTCGTTGAACAGCAGGTGGGCCTCGTCGAAGAAGAAGGCCAGCTTCGGCTTCTCGGGGTCGCCGATTTCGGGCAGCTGCTCGAACAGCTCCGACAGCATCCACAGCAGGAAGGTGGCGTACAGGCGCGGCGAGTTCATGAGCTTGTCGGCCGCCAGGATGTTCACCACCCCCTTGCCGCCCACCGTCTGCATGAAGTCGGTGATGTTGAGCATCGGCTCGCCGAAGAACTTGTCGCCGCCCTGGGTCTCGATCTGCAGCAGGCCGCGCTGGATCGCCCCCACGCTGGCGGCGCTGATATTGCCGTACTCGGTGGTGAACTGGCTTGCGTTCTCGCCCACGTACTGCAGCATGGCGCGCAGGTCTTTCAGGTCGAGCAGCAGCATGCCGCTGTCGTCGGCGATCTTGAACACCAGGTTCAGCACGCCGGCCTGGGTTTCGTTCACGTCGAGCATGCGGCCCAGCAGCAGCGGGCCCATGTCGGACACCGTGGCGCGCACCGGGTGGCCCTGTTCGCCGAACACGTCCCACAGCGTGACGGGGCAGGCGGCCGGCTCGGGCACGTCGATGCCGCGTTCTTTGAGCGTGGCGGCCAGTTTCTCGCTGACGCTGCCTTTCTGGCTGATGCCGGTCAGGTCGCCCTTGACGTCGGCCATGAACACCGGCACGCCGATGTTCGACAGTTGTTCGGCGATGGTCTGGAGCGAGACGGTCTTGCCGGTGCCGGTGGCGCCGGTGATCAGGCCGTGGCGGTTGGCCAGGCCGGGCAGGAGGGTGCACTCGATGGTGTCGTGGCGTGCGATCAGAAGGGGGTCGGCCATGGGGCGCTCCGGGTCGTATCGAAGCGCGCAGTCTAATCAACCGCCACTCCTATAATTCACGACCCCGCACGGTCGTTCAGGAAAAAAGTTCAGGAGGTTTTTTTGTCATCGACTGCTCAGCCCCCCATTCCCGCCACTGGCGATGCATCCGAACAGTCGCCGATCGAAAAAGAGCTGGCCGTGTTGCTCGTGAACGCGCTCAATCTCGAGGTCGCACCTGAAGAGATCGTTCCCACTGACCCGCTGTACGGCGAAGGTCTGGGCCTCGACTCCATCGACATCCTCGAAGTCGCGCTCGAAGTCTCGCGCCGCTACGGTTTCCAGCTGCGCTCGGACGACGAGCGCAACCAGCAGATCTTCCAGTCGCTGCGTACGCTCGCGACCCACGTCGCCGAGCACCGCAGCGCCACCTGATCCATGTCCCGATGGCGACTCGTACTCCTGCTGCTGGTAGGGGTCACGTATGCCGGCCTCTCCCACTGGATGACGCTGTTCCACGCCACCGAGCCCTGGGCTGTGGTGGTGTTGCTCGGCCCGTTGTGGATCGCGGCCATGGGCTGCGCCGCCAGCTGGTTCGGCCGCTGGGGCCTGGCCATTGCGGCGGCGTTGGGCATCGGCGGCTTCTCGCTCGTCTTCCTCGGTGAGGCGGGCGACACGAACCGCCTGTATGTGCTGCAGCACATCGGCATCAACGGTGCCTTGTGCGGCTGGTTCGGCTCGACGCTGCGTGGCAAGGGCCTGCCGCTGATCACCCAGTTCGCGCAGCGCGTGCACCCGCTGAAGGGACACATGCTGTCTTACACGACGCACCTGACGCAGGTGTGGACGGTGTATTTCGCCGTGGTGGTCGTCTCGTCGATCGTGGTCTACCTGACGATGCCGTTCTCGGCCTGGTCGCTGCTGGCCAACGTGCTGTCGCCGCTGAGCGTGGCGCTGCTTTTCGTGGGCGAGCACCTCGTGCGCTACCGCCTGCATCCCGAATTCGAACGCACGCGCCTGGTCGATGCGGTGCGCGCGTTCTACGGCACCTCGACGGTGGACAACGGCGCTGGCGGCCAATGAAACAGGCACAGCCCGCGTGACCCCCGACACCGCTTCTTCTTCCTTCCTGCCGCTGCTCGCGGACCGCAACCCCGATGCGCCCCTGGCCTGGCGCGCCGGCCAGCCGGTGAGCACGCGGCAGTTCCTGGCCGACGTCGCGCGCTTGGCGCCCGCACTGCCTGCCGAGGGGCCTGCCGTCAACCTCTGCCTCGATCGCTACGCCTTCGCCGTGAGTCTGGGCGCCGCGCTGGTGCGCGGGCATGCCAGCCTGCTGCCGCCCGATGCACGGCCGGACACGCTGGCGCGCCTGACCGAAACCGGCGGCGCCCACCTGTTCGCGCTGACCGACGACGACAAGCTCGAGACGCCCGGCATGAGACGCCTGCAGGTCGAGGCCGTGCCCGGCCCGGCCGGCGATGCGCCCGTGCCCGCCGTCGACGGCGGCCGGCATGCGGCCAGCCTGCTCACGTCGGGCTCCACCGGCGTGCCGCAGCCGCATGCCAAGGCCTGGCGCACGCTGGTCGGCGACGTCGAAGTGGCCGTCGAGCGGCTGTGCCGCGTGCTGCAGCGGCCCACGCTCGAAGGGCTCACGCTGGTGGCGACCGTGCCGGTGCAGCACAGCTACGGCCTGGAGTCGTCGGTGCTGCTTGCGATGCTCGGTGGCGCCGCCTTCGAAACCGGGCGGCCGTTCTTTCCGGCCGACGTGGCGAAGGCGCTGGCCTCGGTGCCGCGTCCGCGCGCGCTGGTGACCACGCCGTTCCACCTGAAGACGCTGCTGCTGTCGGGCATCGAGTTGCCGCCGGTCGACCTGATCCTGTCGGCCACCGCGCCGCTGTCACCACAGCTGGCCGCGCAGGCCGAGCAGGCGCTGGGCGGCGTGCTGCTCGAAATCTACGGCAGCACCGAATCGGGCCAGGTGGCCACGCGCCGCACGACCGAGAGCGAAATCTGGGAAACCTTCGGCGAGATCCGCGTGCATGCGGAACCGGGGGAGGGTGACGGCCCCGAGCGCTTCATCTTCAGCGGCGACTTCATTCCCGAGCCGACGCCCATGGCCGACGTGCTCGAGCTGCTGGACGCACGGCGCTTTCGCCTGTTCGGCCGTGCCAACGACCTGATCCACGTCGCCGGCCGGCGCAGTTCGCTCGCGCACCTGAACTACCACCTGAACAGCATCGCGGGTGTCGAGGACGGCGCCTTCTGGCTGCCCGACGAGGTGGCCGACGGCGTGGTGCGGCCGGTGGCGTTCGTGGTCGCGCCCACGCTGACGGCGGCGGACATCATTGCTGCACTGCGGCAACGCCTGGAGCCGGTGTTCGTGCCGCGCCGCGTGGTGCAGGTCAAGGCCTTCCCGCGCGAAGGCACGGGCAAGCTCACGGTGCGGGCGCTGCGCGAATTTGCGCTGGCCCAGCTGGCCGACGACCAGACCCCGGTGCAGATGGCGCACACGGTGCCGGTCGACCATCCGGCCTTTGCCGGTCATTTCCCCGGCCAGCCACTGGTGCCCGGCGCGCTGCTGCTGGCCGAGGTCATGGAGGTCGTGCGGCGTGTGCCAGCGCTGTCGGCACGGCTCGGCGCGAGCCCGACGCTGGCGGCCGCCAAGTTCCTGGCGCCCGTGCGGCCCGGCAGCACGCTGTCCATCGAGCTGCATCCCGAGGCCGGAACCGGCCGTGGCGTGCGTTTCGACGTGCGCTGTGACGGCGTGGCGGCTGTCACCGGCCGCTGGACGGCTGTGCCAGAGTCGGCGGGATGAAGCACACCGACGCCGAAACGCGCGCCGTGGACGAAGCGGCGCGGCAGACAGCCCGCCCGGCGGCCCAGCAGGGCGACTGGGCGCGCGCGCCCGAGCGCAGCAACATGCTGGCGCTGCGCTTCATCTGCCTGATGGCGCTGGTGTGCGGGCGGCACGTCACGCGGCTGCTGCTGCCGCCGATCAGCCTGTACTTCCTGCTGTTCGCGCCGGCGCCGCGCCGCTACATCAAGCGCTACCTGTTCCGGGCCATCGGCCCGCGCGCGGGCTGGGTCGACGGCTACCGCCTGCTGCACGCGTTTTCCTCCACCGTGCTCGACCGCGTGTACTTCCTGCGCGGGCGCATGGACCTGTTCAAGCTGAAGATCGAAGGCAACGCCCCGATCGAGGCCGAGGCGGCCGAAGGGCGGGGCGCCTTCCTGCTCGGCGCCCACATCGGCAGCTTCGAGGTGCTTGGCGCCTGCAAGCAGCAAAAGCACCAGAACCGCATGCGGCTGGCGATGCTGATGTACCCGGACAACGCGCAGCGCATCACCGCCATCCTGAACGCCATCGCGCTGCCCGAGATGCGGCCCCATGTGATCGCGCTCGGCCGGCCGCATTCGATGCTCGCGCTGCGCGACTGGCTCGACGGCGGCGGCCTCGGCGGCATGCTGGCCGACCGCACGCTGCCGGGCAGCGAGGAGCAGCCGGCGAACCAGCGCGGCAACAACATCGTGCTGCCTTTCCTGGGCCAGCCGGCTGTCTTCAACGACGGCCCGTTCCGGCTGGCGGCGCTGCTGCGTCGCAAGGTGTTCTTCATGGCCGGCATGTACGGCGGCGGTGCCCGCTACGATGTCCGGTTCGACCCGCTGGCCGACTTCGGCACGCCGTTCGTCGACGCCGCGGAGCGTGAACGCCGCATCCGAAGCGCGGTCGAAGCCTATGTGGCCCGCCTGGAGGCGCTGTGCCGCGCCTACCCGTACAACTGGTTCAACTTTCATGATTTCTGGCTCGAAGATGCGGCTTGATCGGCTTTGCAGGGTGGTGGTGCTGGCGGTGGCTTTCTGTGCCGCGCCGGCCTGGGCGGCATTCGACCTGCCCGAACTGATGGGCCTGCTGGCCCGGCAGAAGAGCGGCGAGGCGCGCTTCACCGAGCAGCGCTTCGTGCACGGCCTCGAAGGCCCGCTCGATGCGAGCGGCACGCTGAGCTTCGAGGCGCCCGACAAGCTGGTGCGCCGCACGCTGTCGCCGCGCATCGAGACCATGTCCGTCGACGGCAACACGCTGACCCTGTCGCGCGGCAACCGCAACCGCACGCTGGCACTGGACAGCATGCCCGAGTTGCTGGGCCTGGTCGAAGCCATGCGCGGCACACTGAGCGGCGACGGCGCCACGCTGCAGCGCTACTTCAAGAGCACCGTGACCGGCGCCGCCGGCAAGTGGACGCTCGACCTCACGCCCAACGACAGCCGGCTGGCCGCGCAGGTGCGCAGCATGCGCATCACCGGCCGCAACAGCGAGGTGTTGGGGCTGGAGATGGAGTTCGTGGGCGGTGACCGCTCGGTCATGCACATTTCGCCCAATGCGCCGCCGTCGGCGCTGCCGGCCGGCGCTCCCGGGCGCGCGACACCGTGAGCCTGGCGCAGGCGGGCGGCCCGCCGGGGTGGTCGCGCCGCATCGTCGTTCTGCTGGCGTGGCTCTTGGTCGTGGCCCTCGGCGCGGTCGTCATCGCGCGGACCCAGATCGGCGCCGACCTGTCGGCCTTTCTTCCCAAGAGCCCGGACCTGCGCCAGCGCGTGCTCATCGAGCAGCTGCAAAGCGGCGTGGCCTCGCGCACGCTGATGCTGGGCTTCGAGGGCGGCAGCGTCGAACAGCGCGCTGAAGTCTCGCGCGCCGTCGGCAAGGCGATGCGCGACAGCAAGCTCTTCGACCTGGTGCAGAACGGCGATGTGAGCGACTGGAGCGAGGCCGGCACCTGGGTGTTCCAGCACCGCTACCAACTCTCGTCCGGCGTGATGCCGGGGCAGTTCACGGCCGAAGGGCTGCGCGAGGCCATCGTCGACACCCTGTCGATGCTCGGCACGCCGGCCGGCAACGCGATCAAGCCCTTGCTCGACAGCGACCCGACGGGCGAGACCCAGCGCATCGCGATGGAGCTGGTGCCGGCCAGCGCACCGCGCAGCGAGGCCGGCGTCTGGATGTCGCGCGAGGCGCCGCGTGCGCTCATGATCGCCACCACGCGCGCGGCCGGCGGCGACCTCGACGCGCAGGCCGTCGCCATCGCCCGCGTGCAGGCCGCTTACGAAGCCGCTGCGCGCGGCATGGGCGAGGCTGCGCCCAAGCTGTTGTTGAGCGGGCCGCCCGTGTTCTCGGTCATGAGCCGCGAAAAGATCAAGACCGAAGCCATCCACCTCGCGGTGGTGGGCGGCATCGTGATGAGCGTGCTGCTGCTGCTGGCCTTTGCCTCGCCGCGTGCGCTGGTCATCGCCTTCCTGCCGGTGGCCACCGGCGTGGTGGTCGGCACCGCGTCGGTCAGTCTGGTGTTCGGCTCGGTGCACGGGCTCACGCTGGGCTTCGGCAGCACGCTGATCGGCGAGACGGTCGACTACGCCATCTACTACCTGATCCAGGCACGCGGCGCGGCCGTGGCCGGCACCGGCTGGCAGCGCTGGCGCGAAGTGCACTGGCCCACGGTGCGGCTGGGCCTGCTGACCTCCGTGTGCGGCTTTGCGGCGCTGGTGTTTTCGGGCTTTCCGGGGCTGGCGCAGCTGGGCGTGTTCTCGATCGCCGGGCTGGTGTCGGCCGCGCTGGCCACGCGCTACGTGCTGCCTGTGCTGGCACCCGATGGCGCGACCGGCATGGGCATGCGCCGGCACATGGCGCGCCTGGCCGGCCTGCTGGTGCGCGGCCTGCCGCGCCTGCGCTGGCCGCTGGCGGCGCTCGGCGTGGCGGCGCTCGCGCTGGTGCTGTGGCAGGGCGGCCACCTGTGGCGTGCCGACCTGAGCGCGATGAGCCCCGTGCCGCGCTCGGCCCAGCAGCTCGACGAGATGCTGCGCAAGGACATCGGCGCCAGCGACGGCGGCGTGCTCGTGGTGGCCTTCGGCGACGACGAACAGGCCGCACTGCGCCACACCGAAGCCGCGGCCGCGCGTCTCGATGCGTTGGTCGACAAGGGCGAGCTCAGCGGCTACGAAGCCGTGACCCGCGTGCTGCCCAGCGTGGCCGCGCAAACGGCGCGCCAGGCCAGCCTGCCCGACGCCGACACGCTGCGCGCCAACCTGGCCGAGGCGACCAAGGGCCTGCCGCTGCCGGCATCGCGGCTCGGCCCCTTCGTGGCCGACGTGGAGGCCGCGCGCAAGCAGGCGCCCGTGCAGCGCGCCGACCTCATGGGCGGGCCGCTGGGCTCCGTGGTCAACACGCTGATGTACGAGCGACCGGGCGGTGGCTGGTCCACGCTGGTCGTGCTGCATCCCGGCCCGGGCTTCGAACAGGCGCGCCTCGAGGAAGCGCTGGCCGGGCTGCCCGAGGTCCAGGTGGTGGACGTCGGCCGCGAACTCGGTGGCCTCTACCAGCGCTACCTGCACGAGGCCTTCGTGCAGGTGCTGCTGGGCGCGCTGGCGGTGGTGGTGCTGCTGGGCGTCTACCTGCGCTCGTGGCGCCGCCTGCTGGCCGTGTGCCAGCCGTTGCTGTTCGCGGTGGTGCTCACGCTGGGCGGCATGGCGCTGGCGCAGGCGGCGCTCGGCATCCTGCACCTCGTGGGGCTGCTGCTGATCGTCGCGGTGGGATCGAACTACGCGCTCTTCTTCGACCAGCTGCGCACGACCGGGCGCGCCGACGAAGACACGCTGGCCTCGCTGATGCTGGCCAACCTCACGACGGTGGTGTCGTTCGGGCTGATCGCGATCTCGGACATCCCGGCGCTGTCGTCCATCGGCCGCGTGGTCGCGCCGGGTGCCTTGCTGGCGCTGCTGCTGTCGGCCGCGTTCGCGCGCAACGTGGCGCCCGGGAAGGGCCCGAGCCCGCAGCGGTCGCGCTGATGGGAAAATCCGGACCCACCATGTCGCCGCCTTCCGCCCCTGTCGCCGCTACCGAATCCTGGCCCTGGCCGCCGGCCATGCGCGCCAGCGCGGCCGTGCATGTGGCGGCCCTGGGCGCGGGCGTGCTGGTGCCGGGCGCATGGCCCTGGGCGCTCGGCGCTGTGGTGCTGAACCATGCGCTGATCACCGGCGCCGGGCTCACGCCGCGCAGCAACCTGCTCGGCCCGAACGTCACGCGCCTGCCGGAGGCGGCCGGTGCGCGTCGCGAGGTGGCGATCACCATCGACGACGGGCCCGAGCCCGAGGTCACCCCCCGCGTGCTCGACCTGCTGGACGCCCACGGACAGCGCGCCACCTTCTTCTGCATCGCCGAGCGCGTGCTGGCGCATCCGGCGCTGGCGCGCGAGATCGTCGCGCGCGGCCACAGCATCCAGAACCACACGGCGCGACATCGGCACAACTTCTCTTTCCTCGGCCCGCGCGGCTTCGCGGCGGAGATCGCGCGCGCGCAGGACATCCTGACCGACGTGACCGGCCAGCGCCCGACCTGTTTCCGCGCGCCCGCCGGCCTGCGCAACCCTTTCCTCGAACCCGTGCTGCACCGCCTCGGCCTCTCGCTCGTGAGCTGGACGCGGCGCGGTTTCGACACCCGCGAAGGCGACGCCGCCAAGGTGATGGCGCGCCTCGCCCGCCATCTGCAGGCGCGCGACATCCTGCTGCTGCACGACGGCAATGCCGCGCGCACCGCGGCGGGGCAACCCGTCTTGCTGGAAGTCCTGCCCTTGTTGCTCCAACGCCTGCGCACCGATGGATTGCGCGCCGTGACCCTGCCTGAAGGATTGAAGACCGCATGAGCGCCGTGATGCCATCGACGATGACCACCGACCAAGCCTGGCGCGAGCTGCATGAAGCCGCGACCGTGCCCTACAAGAAGGGCGGCACCTTCGCCTGGCAGTTCGCACGCGGCAAGCTCGGGCGCGACCCGGTGTTCCGCGGCCTGCTCGAACGCGGGCTGATCGACGCGCAGCACCGGCGCGTGGTCGACATCGGCTGCGGACAGGGCCTCTTCGTGAGCCTGCTGGCGTCGATGAGCACGATGCAGCAACAGGGACGTTGGCCGGCCTCCTGGGCCGCCACGCCCGCTGCCGCGGACTACACGGGCATCGAGCTGATGCCGAAGGACGTGGCGCGCGCCGAGGCGTCGGTCGGGCACCTGAAGCCCAAGCCGCGGCTGGTGTGCGCCGACATGTGCTCGGCCGCCTTGCCCGACTGCGATCTGGTCGTGATCCTCGACGTGCTGCACTACGTGGACCTCGCGGCGCAAGAAGGCGTGCTGACCCGCGTGCGCGACGCGTTGCGCCGTGGCGGCAACCCGAAGGCGCGCCTGCTGCTGCGCGTGGGCGACGCGTCGAGCACGCGCGGTTTCGCGATCAGCCAGTGGGTCGATCGCACCGTGACGCGCATCCGCGGCCACAAGGTCTCCCCGACCTGGGGCCGCCCGCTGGCCGAGTGGATCGCCGTGCTGCAGCGCCTGGGTTTCCGCGTGCAAAGCATGCCGATGAGCGAAGGCACGCCGTTTGCCAACGTGCTGCTGGTGGCCGATCTGGAGACTGTCGCTTGACGGCACCGCAGACGCTCGACCGCGCGGGCATCGCCGCACGCATTCCGCACAGCGGCAGCATGTGCCTGCTGGAGCGCCTCGAAGGCTGGGACGGCGAATCGATCCATTGCAGCACCACGACGCACAGCCAGGTGGACAACCCGCTGCGCACCGAGAGCGGCCTGCTCGCGCCCAACGCCATCGAGTACGCGGCGCAGGCCATGGCGCTGCACGGCGGCCTGCTGGCCGTCGAGGGCAGCACACCGTCGGCCGGCTTCCTGGCCAGTGCGCGCAACGTGAAGCTGGCGGTGGCGCGGCTGGACGACATCGCCGGAGCGTTGCAGGTGCGCGCGAAGCGCCTGTCCGGCGACGACCGGCAGGTCTTGTATGAATTCACGGTGGCGGCCGACGACGGCCGCCTGCTGGCCGAGGGCCGGGCCGTGGTGGTCTTGAACACGCCGCTGGCGGACACCGAAAGCACACCGTCATGAGTTTCGAAGGAAAACGCACACTGATCACCGGCGCCAGCGGCGCGCTCGGCGCGGCCATGGCGGAGCGTTTTGCGCGCGACGGCGCCACCGTGCTGCTGCACGCCAACTCGCGGCCCGAGGCCATCGAGCAGCTGGCCGCGTCGATCACCGCCGCCGGCGGCAAGGCGGAATGCCATGTGTTCGACCTGCGCAGCGACGAGGCCTGCGCGGCCGGCTGCGCACGCATCCTCGAAGGCGGCGCGGTGCAGATCCTCGTCAACAACGCAGGCGTGCACGACGATGCCGTACTGCCCGGCATGCGCGCCGAGCAATGGCACAAGGTGATCGACGTGTCGCTCAACGGCTTCTTCCGCGTGACCCAACCGCTGCTGCTGCCGATGATGCGCACCCGTTGGGGGCGCGTGCTGAACATCTCGTCCGTCGCCGCCATCGCGGGGAACAAGGGGCAGGTGAACTACGCCGCGGCCAAGGGCGCGCTGAACAGCGCGACCAAGGCGCTGTCGCTCGAAGTGGCGTCGCGCGGCGTGACCGTGAACGCGATCGCGCCGGGAATCATCGCGTCGCCGATGGCCGATGCGGTGTTCGATCCCGCGCTCATCAACCAGATGGTGCCCGTGAAGCGCGCCGGGACACCGCAGGAAGTGGCGGCGCTGGCGGCGTTCTTGGCAGGCGATGAAGCCGCGTACATCACGGGTCAGGTGATCTCGATCAACGGCGGGATGATCTGAGGCCCGGCTGCTTCGTTCTTCCTGGCGAAGAGCAGGGCATCCATTTCACCCCGGAGCCCGACAGGCGGTGCGGTGTGGGCGGCCCCTCTGTGTCGCCGAGGAGCGCAGCGTTTCGCGGATCAGGGCTCGCAGCTGTTTGAGCCGAAGGCGAGTTCTGCGAGACCCCGCGAAACGCGAGCACCGCAGGGGAGCCGCGAAGCGGCCGGCACAGTGGGCCCGACCACGCCGTGTCGCCTGTCGGGCGCTCCCAAACGGCCTAAAGAGGCAGCGTATCGAACGCAGCGTAGGCCGTAGCCAGCCAAGACTTCACGCGCTGTCGTTCCAGCAATCCAAGCGCATGCGGCCCTTCGCGGTCGTTCACCGCCTTCCAGAAGCTCGTGTTCTGCGCATCGATCTTGCGCATGCTGGCCTCATGCAAACGCGGGAGGGCAATCACACGCGCCCCATTCGCATTGGCCTTCGACAGCGACTGCGAAGCCAGCAGCATCCCGAAGTCGCTGCCGCGCCCGTAGTTCTGCACCACGATGTAGTTGGGCCGATTGCCGAAGGTGTCGATGAGCGTGCCGAGCAGGTCGGTGGAGTCCTTGCCGTCGTCCAGCACGTGCCAGAAGTTGACCGTGACGTCGATCTCCTCGAACACGTCGAACAGGTCGGATTCCTTGATCCAGCGCGACAGCGGCGCCAGCGTCTGCGCCGCGAGGTCGACGATCACGCTCTGCTTCGGGTTGGTCTCGAAGCCGTTCACCACCGTGTCCAGGCCTTCGAAGCTGTCGACCACCACGGGCGAGGCAAAGCCCTCGTAGAAGCGGGTGAAGGAGCTGTGCGAACGGTCGGTGTCGAAGCCGGTGAAAGGCCGGCTGCGATCGATGAAGTACTGGGCCAGCACGCGTGCCGTGACCGATTTGCCGACACCGCCTTTTTCGCCGCCGATGAAGTTGATGGAGCTCATGAGTGGTTGCTGCCTCGAATGGGTTGAGGGGTGGAGGAGGGCGGATTCATTCTAGGGGTCGCCTGTCACGCCACTGTGGCTAGCGACCCCGCTTGCTCATGCCCTGCAGCAAGGGATGTGCCTGCAGGCGCTGCTGCAGCCGTTTCTTCCACGGAGCCGGCAGCACGGACGCGTCGATCATCGCGGGCCACTGGTCACGCGCGAGGCGGGCCGTGTCGGCCACCACGCGCCGCACGCGCGGCTCATGCACGCCGGTCGAGAAGCAGAAGGCGCGCACGTTGGCGGGCGTGAACATCGCGGTGCGACGCGCAGCGGTGGCGCTAACCGGAGCCGGCAACAGCGGGAGCGCATGGCCCTCGACGCCCTGCAGCGCCGCATAGGCCACGATGTCGTAGGCCGGCGCCAACCGTGGCGCAATGCCATCGGGATACAGCACGCCGAAGTTCTTCAGGTGGGCATCCGGGTTGCCCAGCAGGTCGTTGACCACGAGCCGGCGCACCAGTTCGAGCACGGCGTCTTCGCCCAGTGACGGAAAGGCGCGCATCGCCAGCGCCATGTCGAGGTAGCTCCCGCTGTACTTGTGCATCGGGTCGACCGCCAGCACCTGCGCGAAGTCTTCGAAATGGATGCGGCGCGCGCCATCGCGGTCGAAACGCGTGACGGCCAGGAACTCGGGCTCGTCCGGCAGCGCATAGCTGTGCTCCGCCGCAATGGCCGACAGCGGCGCGAGTTCGGCATGGCACACCTCGACACCCGCCACCCCGGCCATCTGCAGCGAGAGCATCTCGAGTTGCGGCATGTGCGGCCGACCGGCCACCGGCAGCTTGGCGATCACGCGCGTGCTGGCACCGGCGCGCACGCGCGCCACGTAGCGGCCGCCCTGGCGGCGCAGGCCCAGCTTGGGCTGCACGCCCGAGACCGAGATGCCCTGCGGCATCGGCAGCTCGACCACCGACATCTCGAGCGCGTCCTGGTCCTGCGTGATGAGCCGCTGCAGCGTGCCGCGGTCCACCGACACCGGGCGCGCGGCCACGGCGCCGGGCAGGTCGCCGCCGCAGGCCGCCAGCAATTCGAAGTGATCGTTCTCGCGGCAACCGCGCAGCTGCGCGATGTGGCTGCGCAGCACGCCCTCGGGCAGCAGGTTCTGGAAGAAGCCGGGCAACTGGCCGCCCTGGGCGTTGAACAGCGGGTTCTTCACGTCGCTCCATAGCGCGGCCTGGGCTGCCGGGTCGCTTGCGACCATCGACAGCGAAAGCACGCCGGGCGGCGGGTTGGCGATCAGCTCGGGCTCCGCCACGAAACGGCACAGATCGGCGTACTGGAACAGCTTGCCGAGGCGGTGCGCGCCGAGAGAAATCTCGAGGATCTTGACGTTCATGGCGGTGAGCGGCGGCCCCGCACGTAGGGCGGCGCGGCAGGCGCTTCGGCCAGCGCACGACCGACGCGCGTGGCGACCGGGCGGTAGCCGGGATCGACGGCCGTGCCTTCGCCGAAGCCCTTGGGCGCGAGCTGCAGTTCGAGCCCCAGCGCATCGACCAGCGCGAGCAGCGACGACAGTTGCGGATTGCCCTTCAGGCTCAGGGCATTGCGCACCGAGCGTTCGGTGAGTCCCGAACGCAGGGCGATCTCCGCGTTCGTGAGGCCGGTGGCCCCGCGACGCGCCGTGAGGGCGGTGATGAGTTCCTGCTTGTCCACGGAAAGATATTACCGCAAATGCCTATTTCGGAAACATATTTCCGATGCGAAGAGCCTACTTGGGTATCAGCGTGAAGAGCGGCATGACCACGCCCATCACCCAGTTCTGCCCGAAATCGAGGGCCGCCCGGCGGTATTTCTCGTCGGCCTGCGCGGCCAGCAGGTCGAGCCGTGCCACCACCTTCGACAGCTCGCGGTCGGCCACGAGGTTGCGCCCGCGCTCGCTGATCTCGGTGGCCAGCAGCAGCGGCTGGCCGTCGGGGCCGGTCTTGGAAGAAATGAGCCAGAGCGAAATCTCGAAGTTGCGCGCCGTGCGGTAGCTGTTCTCGGCGTCGACCCCGTCGATCATGGTCTGGTCCCAGGTGTTGCCGTTGGCCTGCTTGAGCATCGAGGCCCATCCAACGACCAGCGCCGCCACGCGGTCGCCCTGGTAGGCCTGCGGGCCGGTCTCGAAGGCCAGGCGGATGGCGTCGATGCCGGTGGCGCCGCGCAGCTCGGGCAACGGCGTGCCCTGCAGGACCGCGTCCCAGGTGCGCTGCGTGGCTTCTTCCATGCTGGCGGCCGACTTGCGCCATTCGCGCGGGTTGCGCCGGTACAGCGTGGTCTGCACGCGGCGCACCGATTGCAGGTTGTCGCGCAGCGACAGGTTGGCGATGCGGTTGGTGGCCGATTGCAGCCATTCCTGGTTGCCGTAGGGCTCGGCGCGCTCGGTGGAACGGAAGGAGGAACAGCCCGTCAGCACCAGCGGCGCGAGCAGGGCGGCCGCGGTGCCCGCCAGCAGGCAGGTGCGTCGCGCCGCGAGGGGAGAAGCCAGGGAATCGCTCATGCCCTGACGTTATCATCCACGGCTGGGGCGGCGGCCCGCTTCAAGCTGCGGGCCCGTGCAATTTTCCTTACAAATCAATACCTTGGCGCTATGCCAAGGCAGGGCGACAAGTCGTGCGTCTTAACTCCATCAAGCTCTCGGGCTTCAAGTCGTTCGCCGAACCCACCAACTTCCTGCTGCCGGGCCAACTGGTCGGGGTGGTGGGGCCGAACGGCTGCGGCAAGTCGAACATCATGGATGCCGTGCGCTGGGTGCTCGGCGAGTCGCGTGCGTCGGAACTGCGCGGCGAGTCGATGCAGGACGTGATCTTCAACGGCACGACCACCCGCAAGCAGGCCAGCCGTTCGAGCGTCGAACTGGTGTTCGACAACGCCGACCACCGCGCCGGCGGCCAGTGGAACCAGTTCACCGAAATCGCCGTGCGTCGCGTGCTCACGCGCGACGGCACCAGCAGCTACTACATCAACAACCAGCCGGTGCGCCGCCGCGACGTGCAGGACGTGTTCCTGGGCACCGGCCTGGGCCCACGCGCCTACGCCATCATCGGCCAGGGCACGATCAGCCGGATCATCGAATCCAAGCCCGAAGAGCTGCGCCTGTTCCTCGAAGAAGCCGCCGGTGTCTCCAAGTACAAGGAGCGCCGTCGCGAAACCGAGAACCGCCTGGGCGATACGCGCGAGAACCTCACGCGCGTCGAAGACATCCTGCGCGAACTCAACGCCAACCTCGAGAAGCTCGAGAAGCAGGCCGAGGTGGCGGCGCGCTACAACGCGCTGCAGGGCGACGCCACGAAGAAGCAGCACCAGCTGTGGTTCCTCAAGCGCGGCGAAAGCGATGCCGACCAGGCCAAGATCAAGGCCGATTCGGAAAAGGCCATCAACGACCTCGAATCGCGCACCGCCGATTTGCGCCGCATCGAATCCGAACTCGAAACCGTGCGCCAGGCCCACTACGGCGCTGGCGACCTGGTGAATCAGGCACAGGGCAAGTTGTACGAAGCCAGCGCTGAAGTCGGCCGGCTTGAAGGCGAGATCCGCTTCGTGGTCGAAGGCCGCCAGCGCGTCGAGCAACGCCTGGTGCAACTGCGCGAACAGATGGGCCAATGGGGCCGCCGTCGCGAAGAGGCCGAGGCCGAGATCGAGACGTTGGCCGGTGCCGGCGTCGATGCCGAAGAGCAGGCCATCCTGCTGGCTGCGCAGCTCGAAGAGCACGACGCACGGTTGCCTGATCTCGAAGAGGCCGTGCAGCGTGCGCAGAACGAAGCCAACACCCAGCGCGCTACCGTGTCGCAGGTGCAGCAGCAGATTCAGGTGCTGGCCGCCGACCAGCGCAACATCGAAGACCAGAGCCGCCAGCTCACGCTGCGCAGCGAACGCCTGCGCGCCGATCAGAACGCACTGGCCGCGCCCGACGAAGACCGGCTGACCGAGATGCAGGAGCAGCTGGCCGCGGCGCAGGAAACCGCCAGCGAGTCCGACGCCCGCCTGCAGGAGCTGCAGGAGGCCGTGCCCCAGCTCGACGAAGACCGCCGCGCCAAGCAGCAGGCCGTCAACACCGAGGGCGCCCGCCATGCCGAGTTCTCGGCCCGCCTCGAAGCGCTGCGTGCGCTGCAGGAGAAGGTCAAGACCGACGGCAAGCTCGCCCCCTGGCTCGCCAAGCACGGCCTCGATGGCCTGCAGGGCCTGTGGAGCCGCATCCACATCGAGCAGGGCTGGGAGAACGCGCTCGAATCCGCACTGCGCGAGCGCCTCGGCGCGCTCGAAGTCAGCCGGCTCGACATGGTGCGTGCCTTCGGCAACGACGCACCTCCCGCCAAGCTGGCCTTCTACAGCCCGCCCGCCGCTGGCGTGCCGCAGGGCGCCGGCGCGCTGCCCAAGCTGTCGAGTCTGCTGCGCCTGAACGACGCCGGCCAGCAAGCGCTGCTGAACGACTGGCTGCACGGCTGCTTCACGGCCGAGACTTTCGAAGAGGCGCTGGCCCAGCGCGCCACGCTGCAGCCCGGCGAGGTGATCTACGTGCGCAGCGGCCACGCCGTGTCGTCGCACAGCGTGAACTTCTACGCGCCCGATTCCGAGCAGGCCGGCCTCCTGGCCCGCCAGCAGGAAATGGAAAACCTCGAGCGCCAGCTCAAGGCCCAGACGCTCATCAACGAAGAGGCGCGCACCGCGCTGGTCCGTGCCGAAGCTGCCTACGGCGATGCCGCGCAGCGCCTCGTCACGGCCCGCCGCGAAGCCGCCGAAACGCAGTCGCGCGCCCATGAGCTGCAGGTCGAAACGCTGCGCATGACGCAGCTCGCCGAACAGACCCGCGCGCGCAGCCAGCAACTGGCCGCCGACCTCGGCGAGGTCGATGCCCAGCTCGAAGAACTGCAGGAAAAGCGCATCGCCGCCGAAGGCCGCTTCGAAGAGCTTGATATGCAACTGGCCGACAGCCAGGAGCGGCATGCACAACTCGACGAGCGCGTGATCGAAGCCGGCCGCGCGCTCACGGCCAGCCGCGAACAGCACCGCAGCCTCGAGCGGCAGGCGCAGGAAGCCACCTTCTCGCAGCGCACGCTCGAAGCGCGCCGCGGCGAACTGAACCGCAGCATCGAAACCGCCTCGCAGCAGACCGTCGCGCTGACCGACGAAGACGAGCGCGCCCGCGCCGAGCTCAGCCGCCTGTCGGATGCCGCCGCGCAGGCCGGCCTGCAGGATGCGCTGTCGCTCAAGCTGGAGCGCGAGACCGCGTTGGGCGCGGCCCGCAGCCAGTACGACGACCTCACGCTCAAGCTGCGCGCCAGCGACGAGCGCCGGCTGCAGCTGGAGCGCGAACTCGATCCGCTGCGCCAGCGCATCACCGAGTTCCAGCTCAAGGAGCAGGCCGCGCGCCTGGGCGTCGAGCAGTACCAACAGCTGCTGGACGACGCCGGTGCCGACCTCGAGGCGGTCGCGCAGTCGATCGAGACCGAGAAGGTGCGCCTGACCGGCCTGCAAAGCGAAATCGATCGCCTGAACCGCGAAGTGGTCGCGCTCGGCGCCGTCAACCTCGCCGCGCTCGACGAACTCGCGATTGCGAGCGAGCGCAAGATCTTCCTCGATGCGCAGTCGGCCGACCTGAACGAAGCCATCGGCACGCTCGAAGACGCCATTCGCAAGATCGACGCCGAAACGCGCGACCTGCTCGGCGGCACCTTCAAGATCGTCAACGAGCACTTCAGCCGCATGTTCCCGGAGCTGTTCGGCGGCGGCAACGCCAAGCTGATGATGACGGGCGACGAAATCCTCGATTCCGGCGTGCAGGTCATGGCCCAGCCGCCCGGCAAGAAGAACCAGACCATCCACCTGCTCTCGGGCGGCGAGAAGGCGCTCACGGCCATTGCGCTCGTCTTCGCCATCTTCCAGCTGAACCCGGCGCCTTTCTGCCTGCTGGACGAAGTGGACGCGCCGCTGGACGACGCCAACACCGAACGCTATGCCAAACTCGTCTCCGCCATGAGCCGTGAAACCCAGTTCCTTTTCATCAGCCACAACAAGATCGCCATGGAAATGGCCGAACAGCTGATCGGCGTGACCATGCAGGAGCAGGGCGTGTCGCGCATCGTTGCGGTCGACATGGAGTCGGCGGTCTCGATGGTCGAAGCGGCATAAGGCAGGCGCGCGCATGAGCAATCTCACCCTCGCCCTGGCGATCCTCGGCGGCCTCGTTCTCGCGGCCGTCGTGGCCTACAACACCCTGATGTCGCGCCGCAACGCGCCGCGCCAGCCCGATGCGGTCGATGTCGCCCTGGCCGAAGCCGAGCGCGCGCTGGCCGGCGGCAGCGATGGCGGCGTGGAGCCGATGCTCCATGCCGACCCGAGCCAGGTGGCCGGCAGCGACCGCCACGAGCCGCTGTTCGACCCCGACCTGCCCGCGCCCAGCGGCGTGCCCGTGCCCACCGGCGAGCGCCGTGGCGGGCTCGATCCGCTGATCGACGTGATCGCGCCCATTTCGCTCGAAGGCCTGGCCTCGGGCGATGCCGCGCTCGCGTCCATGCCGTCGACGCGCCGCGCCGGCAGCAAGCCGGTGGCCATCGAAGGCCTGAACGACCTCACCAGCCAGTGGGAGCCGCCGGCGCCCGGACAGCGCTACCGCGCGTTCCAGGTCGGCGTGCAGCTGGCCAACCGCACCGGGGCGCTCAACGAGATCGAGTACTCCGAGTTCGTGGTCAAGGCGCAGGCCTTTGCCGATGCCGTGAACGGCGCGCCCGAGTTTCCCGAGATGCTCGACGAAGTGGCGCGCGCCCGCGAGCTCGACCAGTTCGCCAGCGCGCACGACGCGCAACTGGGCTTCGTGCTGCGCGCGCTGCACGCCGCCTGGAGTCCGGGCTACGTGCAGCAGAACGCCGCGCGGCTGGGCTTCGTGGCCGGGATCATTCCGGGCCGCATGGTGCTGCCGACCAGCGAGGCCGGCCTGCCGCCGATCCTCGGGCTCTCGTTCGACACCCAGGCCGCGCTGGCCGACGATCCGGCGCAATCGGCGATTCGCGAGCTCAGCCTGAGCCTGGACGTGCCGCAGGTCGATCGCGGCGAAGAGCCGTTCCGACGCATGCGCGAAGCCGCCGCCACGCTCGCCCGCGAGATGGACGGCGTGGTGACCGACAGCGACGGCCAATTGCTGCGCGACGAAACCATGGACGTGATCGGCACCGACCTCGAGCAGCTGTACGACACGCTCGACGCACGCGACCTCGCCGCGGGCTCGCCACTGGCGCGACGCCTCTTCAGCTGATCCGTCTTTTTCCCGAGGGACACCCCATGACAACGCGCGACGAAGCGGCACGCGAAGCCGCCGCACTGAGCGAGCAGCTGCATCGCCACGCCCATCTGTACTACGTGCTCGATGCCCCCGAGCTGCCCGACGCCGAGTACGACAAGATGTTCCAGCGCCTGCAGGTGCTGGAGACCGAGTTTCCCGAACTGCGCACGCCCGATTCGCCGACGCAGCGCGTGGGCGGCACCGTGCTCGACAGCCTGGCCAAGGTGCGCCACCGGTTGCCGATGCTATCGATCCGCACCGAGACCGACATCACGCCCGCCGGCGCCAGCGCCTTCGATGCGCGGGTGCGACGCGAACTGGGCCTGGCCGAAGACGCGCCGCAGATCAGCTATGTCTGCGAACTCAAGTTCGACGGGCTGGCCATGAGCCTGCGCTACGAGCACGGCGTGCTGGTGCAGGCCGCCACGCGCGGCGACGGCGAGGTGGGCGAGGATGTCACGCAGAACATCCGCACCGTGCGCGAGATTCCGCTCAAGCTCAAGGGCGCCGCCCCGCCCGTGGTCGAGGTGCGTGGCGAGGTCTACATGAAGCGCGCCGATTTCGACGCCCTCAACGAGCGCCAGCGCCAGAAGATCGCCGCCGGGCAGAAGAACGAGAAGGTGTTCGTCAACCCGCGCAACGCGGCGGCCGGCGCGGTGCGCCAGCACGACCCGGCGATCGCGGCAGAGCGCCCACTGAGCTTCTTTGCCTACGGCCTGGGCGAGGTTTCGCCCGCGACCGAAGGCGGCCCCGACATCGCGACGCAGTTCGACTGGCTGCAGCAGTTCCACGCCTGGGGCTTTCCGGTGGCCACGCAGACCGCGCGAGCGACCGGTGCTATTGAACTGATAGCGTTCCACGAAACCATCGGCCGCCAGCGCGATGCGCTGCCGTACGACATCGACGGCGTGGTCTACAAGGTCGACAGCCTGGAGCTGCAGCGCCAGCTGGGCTTTGTCTCGCGCGAACCGCGCTGGGCCGTGGCCCACAAGTACCCGGCGCAGGAGCAGCTGACCGAGGTGGTCGGCATCGAGATCCAGGTGGGCCGCACCGGCAAGCTCACGCCGGTCGCCAAGCTGGCGCCGGTGTTCGTCGGCGGCGTGACCGTGACCAACGCCACGTTGCACAACGAAGACGAAGCCCGCCGCAAGGATGTGCGCGTGGGCGACACGGTGATCGTGCGGCGCGCCGGCGACGTGATTCCCGAAGTGGTGGGCGTGGCGCCCGACAGCCTGGCCAAGCCGGACGACCAGCGCGGCGCGGTCTTCACCATGCCGCACAAGTGCCCCGTGTGCGATTCCGAGGCGGTGCGGGAGGAGGGCGAGGTCGACTACCGCTGCACCGGCGGCCTGTTCTGCGCGGCACAGCGCAAGGAGGCCATCCTGCATTTCGCGGCGCGGCGCGCGGTCGATGTCGACGGGCTGGGCGACAAGCTGGTCGAGCAGTTGGTCGACGCCAACCTGATCCGCACCTTGCCCGATCTCTACAAGCTCGGCTTCGTCACGCTGGCGGGGCTGGACCGCATGGCCGAGAAGTCGGCCCAGAACCTCGTCGATGCGCTCGAAGCCTCGAAGAAGACCACGCTGCCGCGCTTCCTGTTCGGCCTGGGCATCCGCCACGTCGGCGAGAGCACGGCGAAAGACCTCGCCAAGCATTTCGGCAAGCTCGACGCCATCATGGATGCGACCGAGGAGCAGTTGCTCGAGGTCAACGACGTCGGCCCGGTGGTGGCGCAGAGCCTGCGTACCTTCTTCGACCAGCCGCACAACCGCGAGGTGGTCGAGCAGCTGCGCGCCTGCGGCCTGACTTGGGACGAATTCGAGCCCGAGGCCCGCGCGCCCAAGCCTTTGGCGGGACTGACCTTCGTGATCACCGGCACCCTTCCTACGCTGGGCCGCGACGAAGCGAAGGATAAATTGGAGGCAGCCGGCGCCAAGGTGGCCGGCTCCGTCAGCAAGAAGACCCACTACCTCGTGGCCGGGGAAGAGGCCGGCAGCAAGCTGGACAAGGCGCGCGACCTCGGCGTCACGGTGATCGACGAGGCGCGTATGCTGGAGATCCTCGCCAGCGGTGTTCCGCCGGCACCCGACGCCTGAGTCGCCCGGCGCCCGGGATCCAGGCCTTTACCGGCCGTTACGCGACTTCACACCAGCGCAGTCAACAGGGTCTACAAGCGGGCGTTGAACGACTACAGAAGGCCGACAAGGAGTCCCTCATGCAAAAAATTCGTGTTCTCGCTACCAGCCTCGCACTCGGCGGCATCGCGCTGCTGAGCGGCTGCGTAGCCGTCCCTGGCGATCCGTACTACTCCGGCGGCTATTCCGAACCGTACTACTCCGACCCGGGTCCCGTGGTGGTGCCGGCGCCGGTCTACATCCAGGGTGGCGGCTACTACGACAACCGCCGCCCGTACTACGACCGGCGTCCTTATTACGACGGCCGTCGGCCGGCTTACCCGTACCCCGGCGTGCGACCCTCGTACCCGACGACCCGCCCGGGTTGGGGCGGTGGCCGTCCGCCGGTTGCCGTGGTGCCGCCGGTGCGGCCCGGCGGGGGTGGCGTGCCCGGCATCACTCCCTCGCATCCGCAGCAGATGCCCCGCGGCCCTGCGCGGCTGTGGACCTCGCCGGACTCGAAGGACAACCAAGGGGGTATCCCCTGATCGTGGCCTGAGGCTCTCGCGATAATCGCGCGATGGCCTTCCGCGAAATCCTCAAGATGGGCGACCCCCGGCTGCTGCGCACCGCGCAGCCGGTCGCCGCTTTCGACACCGACGAACTGCACCTGCTGGTGCGCGACATGTTCGAGACCATGCAGGCGGTCAATGGCGCCGGCCTTGCGGCGCCGCAGATCGGCGTCGACCTGCAACTGGTGATCTTCGGCACCGACACCATCAATCCACGCTACCCCGACGCGCCGCCGGTGCCACGCACCGTGCTGCTCAACCCCGTCATCACGCCGCTGGGCGATGAAGAGGAAGAGGGCTGGGAAGGCTGTCTGTCGGTGCCCGGCCTGCGCGGCGTGGTGCCGCGCTTCGCCCACATCCGCTACACGGGCTTCGACCTGTACGGTGACCCGATCGACCGCACCGCCGATGGCTTCCATGCGCGCGTGGTGCAGCACGAAGTCGATCACCTGTTCGGCAAGCTGTACCCGATGCGGGTGCGCGATTTCTCGCGCTTCGGCTACACCGAGGTCCTGTTCCCGGGCCTCGATGCGGCCGACGACGACTGATTCGTCTGCCCGCCTCGTTGCTTACTTGTTGTTGAGCCCGAAGCGGCCGCCGCCCGTGAGCGCGAGCGAGATCGCCGCGAACAGGAACATGCCCTGCAGTTCCAGCGCCCAGCCGCCTTGCCCGTTCAGCGCGCCGAGGTCCTTGCGGTGGGCCAGCCAGATCGCCACCACCATGTTGATGGCCACGACCAGCGCGGCGGGCCGCGTGAACAGGCCGACGATCAGCAGCACCGGCGCCAGGATCTCGCCCACGTAGACCAGGTAGGCCAGCACCGCGGGCACGCCGTGCGACGCGAGCATGCCGCCGATGCCGTCGACGCCCTTGCCGACCTTGGCAATGCCATGCAGCAGGATGAGGATGCCCAGCGCAACGCGCAGGATGAGCTTGCCGGTGTCGTCGGACTTGACCATGGTGTGATTCCTGTTCGGGAGTGATGAAAGGGCCGTATGGTAGTGAAACTGGCCGCGCCGCCAACCGATCGCCCGCGAGCGGATCGACATATGTATCCAACGCAGGGTTCTTTGTCGTCGGCCTGCATCGCCCCGTACACTGCCTTTTGCCTACTGTTGAGGAGTACACACCAATGACGAAGAAGACAACGACCACCCCAACCACCCGACTGCGCCCGGCACTGCTCGCCGCCGCTTCCGTTCTCGCGCTGGCCACCGCGGCCCCGGCCTTTGCCGGCAAGACGCTCGACGCGGTCAAGCAACGCGGCACCGTCAAGTGCGGCGTGACCAACGGCGTGGCCGGTTTCTCGGCCCCCGACACGCAGGGCAACTGGTCGGGCCTGGACGTCGACACCTGCCGCGCCATCGCCGCGGCCGTGCTGGGCGATCCCAAGAAGGTCGACTTCGTGCCGCTGAATTCGCAGCAGCGCTTCTCGGCGCTGCAGGCCGGCGAGATCGACATCCTCGCGCGCAACACCACCTGGACGCTCACGCGCGACGCGTCGCTGGGCTTCAACTTCACCACCATCACCTACTACGACGGCCAGGGCTTCCTGGTGCCCAAGAAGCTCAAGGTGACGAGCGCCAAGCAGCTCAAGAACGCCACCATCTGCACGCAGTCGGGCACCACCAACGAGAAGAACGTGTCGGACTACTTCCGCGCACAGAACATCCCGGTGAAGACCGTCGTGTTCGAGAGCTTCGAGGCCTCGTTCAAGGCCTTCTTCTCGGGCCGCTGCCAGGCCTTCACCACCGACGCCTCGGCGCTGGCCGGCCTGCGCAACAAGGAAGCGACCAACCCCGACGACTACCTGATCCTGCCCGAGCTGATCTCCAAGGAGCCTCTGGCGCCGCTGGTGCGCCGCGGCGACGACGAGTGGTTCGCCATCGCCAAGTGGGTGCCCAACGCGCTCATCGAGGCCGAAGAATTCGGTGTCACACAGGCCAATGCCGACCAGCTCAAGGCCGGCAGCAAAGACCCGGCGCAGCAGCGCCTGCTCGGCGCCGGCGAAGACCTCGGCAAGTTGCTCGGTCTCGACAAGGACTGGTCGTATCGCGCCATCAAGGCCGTGGGCAACTACGGCGAGATGTTCGAGCGCAACGTCGGACCGAAGTCGGTGCTCAAGCTGCCGCGCGGCTCCAACAACCTCTGGAGCAAAGGCGGCCTGATCTACGCACCTCCTGTTCGATGAGTCGGCAGGCCTCGCGCCGCGGCGCCTGGCTGGCCTGGCTCGTGCAGGCCCTGTTGGTGCTGGCCGTCGTGGCCGGCGCCTTCTGGGTGGTGAACCATGCGCTCGAGGTGCTGCGCGCACGCGGCGTGCGTTCGGGCTTCGACTTCCTCGCCGAGCCCGCGGGCTTCTCGATCAGCGAGGGCTGGCTCGACTTCGACGCCAGCCAGCCGTCGTGGCGCGCGTTCCTCGCGGGCCTGATCAACACCGTGCGCGCGGCCGTGCCGGCGGCCGTCTTCGCGGTGGTGCTCGGCACGTTGATCGGCATCGGCCGGCTCGCGCCGCACGTGCTGCTGCGCGGCATCTGCACCGCGTACGTGGAACTGCTGCGCAACGTGCCGCTGCTGGTGCAGCTGCTGATGCTGGCGTTCGCGATGGCCAACCTGCTGCCCGATCCGACCGAGCCCGTGCACCTGCTGCCGGGCGTGTGGCTCAGCAAGGGCGGGCTCAGCGTGCCCTGGCCCGTGGCGGGCGAGGGTGGCGGGTGGCCGACGCATTTCGAATGGCCCGAGCGCGGTGACTTCGGCGTGAGCGGCGGCGCCGCGCTGAGCCCGGAGTACGTGACCATCGTCGCCGGGCTGTCGCTGTACTCGGCGGCCTTCGTCGCCGAGATCGTGCGCGCCGGCATTCTCTCGGTGTCGCAGGGGCAGGTGCTGGCGGGGCAGGCGTTGGGCCTGTCGTCGGTGCAACAGCTGCGCCTCGTGATCCTGCCGCAGGCGCTGCGCGTGATCGTGCCCTCGCTCACCAACCAGCTGCTGAGCCTCACCAAGAACTCGTCGCTCGCCGTGGCCGTGGGCTATCCGGAGCTGGTGTCGGTGGCGAACACCACCATCGGCTCGAACGGGCGCGCCTTCGAGTGCATCGCGATCATCATGGCGGTGTACCTGCTGCTGTCGCTCGTGATCTCCTTCGGCATGAACCGCTACAACGCGCGCGTCGCGCTGCGAGGCTGGCGATGAGAAACGTCGCGCAAGGCCCCATCGCATGGCGCAGCGAGCTGTGGGGGTCGCCGCTGCGCGCACTGGCCACGGTGCTGCTGCTGGGCCTGCTGGCCTGGGCCGGCTTCCACGCGTTCGAATGGGGCGTGGTGCATGCCGTGTTCCGCCCCGACGCCGACGCCTGCCGCGCGGTGCAGCACGGTGCCTGCTGGGGCGTGGTGGCCGAGAAGTGGCGGCCGATGCTGTTCGGTCGCTTTCCGTACGAAGAGCAATGGCGCCCGGCCATCGCGGTGGTCGTGCTGTCCGCGGTGACCGTGCTCAGCGCCTGGCCACGCAGCTGGCACTGGTGGCTGGCGCCCTTGTGGGGCGTGGCCTTGCTGCTGTTCGTCGGGCTGATGCACGGCGGCGTGGCGGGGCTGAGCGTGGTGCCGACCAGCCGTTGGGGCGGCCTGCCGCTCACCATCGGGCTGGCGGTGGTCGGGCTGGCGCTGGCCTTTCCGCTGGCGCTGCTGCTCGCGATGGGGCGGCGTTCCGAATGGCCCGTGGTGCGCACGCTGAGCGCGAGCTACATCGAGCTGGTGCGCGGCGTGCCGCTGATCTCGGTGCTGTTCATGGCCTCGTTCCTGCTGCCGCTGCTGTGGCCCGCGGGCTGGCAGCCCGACGTGCTGGTGCGCGTGCTCATGGGCCTCACGCTGTTCGTCGCTGCTTATCTTGCGGAGATCATCCGCGGCGGCCTGCAGGCCGTGCCGCGCGGGCAGACCGAGGTGGCGATGGCGCTGGGCTTCGGCCGCTGGCCGGTGCAGCGCGACATCGTGCTGCCGCAGGCGCTGCGCCTCGTGGTGCCGGCGTTGACCAACAGCGTGGTCGGCACCTTGAAGGACACCTCGCTGGTCACCGTGGTCGGCCTGTTCGAGCTGACCGGCGCGCTCGGGCTGGCGCTGGGTGGCGACCCGGTCTGGCGGCCGTTCTACCTCGAGGGCTACCTGTTCGTGGCAGCTGTCTACTGGCTGCTGTGCTTCGGGCTGTCGCGCTACAGCGTCTGGCTCGAGCGGCGCCTGGGCACCAGCTCGGCGTAGCCGGTCTGCGCATCGGGCTCGCGCGAGAAGCGCCACGCGGGCAGCACCGCGACGAGGATCTCGGCCGTGGTGCGCACCACGCAGCCCGGCGCGGCATGGCCGCCCGACACCCGGCCGTCGCCGTCCGACACGCTGAGATGCAGGTGCGAGCCGTCGGGCGACAGCGTGCCGGCGAGCGTGAGGATTTCAAGGTCGCCTTCGATCCGCGTCGCCGTCTCCGCACCCGCGAAACGGATGCTCGCGCCGCGCAGGCTGCCGATGCCCGAGACCACGAAGGCCGCGTCGCCGATGCCGGGTTGCTTCAGCACGGCGTCGAGCGCCGCGCGCAGGTCGTCGCCCGGTTGCAGACGCAGCACCAGCGTGTCCACGCGCTGTTGCCTCGCGTCAGCTCGCCGACAGCGCCTTGTCGACCACCTGCTGCGCCTCGCCGAGGATGCGCGCGAGGTGGTCGTCGCCGAGGAAGCTCTCGCCGTAGATCTTGTAGATGTTCTCTGTGCCCGACGGCCGCGCGGCGAACCAGCCGTTCTCGGTGACGACCTTCACGCCGCCGATGGCCGCGCCGTTGCCCGGGGCGTGGCTCAGCACGTTCTCGATCTTCTCGCCGGCCAGCGTGGTCGAGGTGATCTGCTGCGGCGACAGGGCCGACAGGCGTTTTTTCTGCTCGGGCGTGGCGGGCGCGTCGACGCGGTCGGACACGGGGCGCCCCAGCGCCTGCGTCAGCTCGGTGAAGCGCTCGCCGGGGTCGCGACCCGTGCGTGCGGCGATTTCGGCCGAGAGCAGGGCGGGCACGATGCCGTCCTTGTCGGTGGTCCACGCGCTGCCGTCGTGGCGCAGGAAGGTGGCGCCCGCGCTTTCCTCGCCGCCGAAGCCCAGCGAGCCGTCGACCAGCCCGTCGACGAACCACTTGAAGCCCACCGGCACTTCGTACAGCGGGCGGCCCAGCCGCGCCGCCACGCGGTCGATCATGCGGCTGCTGACCACGGTCTTGCCGACGGCCGCCTGCGCTGGCCAGTGCGGGCGGTGCGTGAAGAGGTAGTCGACCATCACCGCGAGGTAGTTGTTCGGCTGCATCAGGCCCGCGCTGCGCGTGACCACGCCGTGGCGGTCGTGGTCGGTGTCGCAGGCGAAGGCGATGCCGAAGCGGTCTTTCAGCGCGACCAGCCCGTGCATCGCGTCGGGCGACGACGGGTCCATGCGGATGCGGCCGTCCCAGTCGAGCGACATGAAGCGGAAGGTCGGGTCGACCGCCTGGCTCAGCACGTTCAGGCGCTGGAGCTTGTAGCGCGCGGCAATGGCGGGCCAGTAGTGCACGCCGGCACCGCCCAGCGGATCGACGCCCAGGTCGACGGTGCCGCCGCGGATCGCGTCCATGTCGAGCACCTGGGCCAGGTCTTCGACGTAGGTGTTGAGGTAGTCGTGGCGGTGCGTGGTGGACGCCTTCAGCGCCTGTGCCAGCGGCATGCGCTTCACGCCGTCGAGCTTGTTCGCCAGCATCTTGTTGGCGGCGGCTTCGACGGCGGAGGTGATGTCGGTGCCCGCGGGGCCGCCGTTGGGCGGGTTGTACTTGAAGCCGCCGTTTTCGGGCGGGTTGTGCGAAGGCGTGATCACGATGCCGTCGGCCAGGCCGCTGGTGCGTCCGCGGTTGTAGACCAGGATGGCGTGGGACACGGCCGGCGTGGGCGTGTACTCGTCGTCCTTCGACAGCATCAGCTCGACGCCGTTGGCCGCCAGCACTTCGACCGCGCTGGCGAAGGCGGGCGTGGACAGCGCGTGCGTGTCGATGCCCAGGAACAGCGGACCGTCGATGCCTTGCTGCTCGCGGTAGTCGCAGATGGCCTGGCTGATGGCCAGCACATGCCATTCGTTGAAGGCGTCGTCGAACGAGGAGCCGCGATGCCCCGAGGTACCGAAGGCCACGCGCTGGCTGGGCACCGCCGGGTCGGGGCGACCGGTGTAGTAGGCCGAGACGAGGCGCGGCACGTCCACCAGCAGATCAGACGGGGCCGGCTGGCCCGCGAGGGGATGGGAAGAGGTGCTCATGTCGAAAGCGGGTGATGAAAGGGAGCGCGCCGGCGGTGCCGTGCGCGGCCTTTCAGCATACGCCATGGGCGCGGCCGGCTTGCCACTTGCGCGCCCGTTCACAGAGGTCCGCTTACAACCCTTTCAATGTGAGCGCCGCGTGCGGACCCGCTCCGGGCCGTCGCCCGTGGCCAGCCACCGGGCCGGCACCTCGAAGTACGCGGCGATCGCATGCAGGTGCAGGGTGCCTGCGCAGCTGTGGCGGTCGGTGAGCCAGCGGATCACGGTGGGGGCGCTGACGCCGCACTGTCGGGCGAGCTCGGATTTCCATTGAGGCCGCGATCCGGCGACGAGCGAGATCAGGCGGTCTTGAAAGCTGGCGTTCATGGTCGGCCCCCTTTGGCGACAACAGCGGTCGGCTCTGAATTTCCTCGAAACGCGCCAGGCACCCAACCCCTCCTTCGCAGGGGCTGGTAGTTTTTTTGCGTAGAGGGTGATCTAGTTCCGACGCGCGGCGGCTGCACCCGTGGGCACCAGCGTCAGAATGAGGGTGCATATCGGCCAGAAAGGCCGAAGGGGGTGTGCCATGAAAGTGATGACGCTGGACGACCACGCGTTGTTTCGCGCGGGCCTGCGCATGCTGCTGGAGAGCATGGAACGCAGTGCCGAAATCTTCGAAGCTGCCACGGTCGACGAGGCCTGCGCCCTGGCGCTGCGCCATCCCGATCTGGCGATCTGCCTGCTCGATCTCGAACTGCGCGGCGAGTACGGTCTGGATGCGCTGGTGCGCCTGAAGGCGGCCGCGCCCGACATCGCGGCGGTGGTGGTGTCGGCCTCGACCGATGTCGACATCATCCGCGGTTGCCTGGAGGCGGGCGCCATGAGCTTCGTGCCCAAGAGCATGCCGGCCGACTTCCTGAAGCGGGCCTTCGAGACCGTGCTGGCGGGGGAGGTCTACCTGCCGCAGGAAATCCTGCACCTGGGGTCGAAGAGCACCGCCAGGCCGACGCTCAGCCCGCGCCAGGCAGATACCTTGCACGGCCTGGCGCGCGGGCTGCCGACCAAGTCGATCGCGCGCGAGCTCGGCCTGTCCGAGCACACGGTGAAGGAGTACATCGGCACCTTGTTCCAGGCACTGGGTGTGCACAATCGCACCGAGGCCGTGATCACGGGCATCCGCCTGGGGCTGTTGTCGCCGCTGCAGCGCAAGGGGTCATGAGCGGGCCACCGCGGGCGGCTAAGCTTCAGGCTGGTTTCAAGGAGCAAGACAAGATGCGCATGACGTTTGGCCGGCACGGGTTTCTTCTGACGGCTGCGGCCCTGGCTGCGGTGCTCGCGGGCTGCGAGGCCCCGCCCAAGGACCGGCCGCTCACCTCCGAAGTGCCGGCGCCGCCGAGCTTCGCGCCCCCGCCCGAAAGTTGCCAGGCGCCGGAAGTGCGCTTTGCGCTCGGTATGCAGGCGACGCGTCCGTTGCTGGAAGAAATGCGCCAGCGCGCCGGCGCGAAAACCGCCCGCACCGTGCCGGCCACGGCGCCGGCCGACCCGGCCCAGGACGCGACGCGGCTCAACGCGCAGGTCGATCCCACGGGTCGCATCCTCGGCGCGTACTGCGGCTGAGCCGCACACGCCCATTCAGCGGCCTCACTGGGAGGCCAGCGCCTCCATCAGGTCGGTCTCGATGGCCAGCTGCGTCTTCTGGCCCTGCAGTTCCGGTCCGCTGATCAGGAACGTGTCTTCCACCCGTTCGCCCAGGGTCGTCACCTTCGCCAGCTGCAGGTTCAGGTGATGCCGCGCGAGCACGCGCGCCACCGAATACAACAGGCCCGCGCGGTCGCTGGCCGAGATGCTGAGCAGCCAGCGCTGCGCCTTGTCGTCGGGCACGAGGCTGATGCGTGGCTTGATCGGAAAGCTGCGCACCCGGCGTGACACGCGTCCCATGCTGGGGGCGGGCAGGGCGCCGGCTTCGGTGAGCGTTTGCGCCAGGCCCGTCTCGACCATGCTGATCAGGTCGCGGTAATGGTCGGGCTGGAAGGTCGTCACCACCTGGAAGGTGTCGAGCGCGTAGCCGTTGCTCGTGGTGTGGACCTTGGCGTCCAGGATGCTGAACGAGGCCTGGTCGAAATAGCCGCAGATGCGCGCGAACAGGTCGGACTGGTCGGGCGTGTAGACCACCACCTGCAGTCCTTCGCCCACCGGCGACAGGTGCGCGCGCACGATGGGCAGCGTCTTCGGGTCGATGGGCACGTTCTTCGGTGGCACGAAGCGCGAGAGCTGCTTGGCGTGCCAGGCGATCTCGGTGGCGTCGTGGCGCATGAAGTAGCCGACATCGAGCGTGTCCCACAGCGCCTTGTGCGCCTCGAAGCGCTGGGCGTGCAGGGCGAGCAGCACCAGCGCCTCGCGCTTGCGGGCCTCGACCTCGGCGTCCGGGTCGGGCATGCGCCCGCCCAGGGCGCGCAGCGTGAAGCGGTACAGGTCCTCGAGCAGCTTGCCCTTCCAGGCATTCCACACGCGCGGCGAGGTGCCGCGGATGTCGGCCACCGTCAGCAGGTACAGCGCCGTGAGGTAGCGCTCGTTGCCCACGCGCTTGGCGAAGGCGCCGATGACCTCGGGGTCGCCCAGGTCTTGCTTCTGCGCGACCTGGCTCATCACCAGGTGCTCGGCCACGAGGAACTCGATGAGCTTGGCGTCTTCGCGGGCGATGCCGTGCTGCTTGCAGAAGCGCTGCACGTCGCGCGCGCCGAGCGTGGAGTGGTCGCCGCCGCGGCCCTTGGCGATGTCGTGGAAGAGGGCGGCGACGTAGAGAATCCAGGGCTTGTCCCAGCCGGCCGCGAGCTGCGAGCAGCCCGGGTACTCGTGCGCATGCTCGGCGATGAAGAAGCGGCGCACGTTGCGCAGCACCATCAGGATGTGCTGGTCGACCGTGTACACGTGGAACAGGTCGTGCTGCATCTGCCCCACGATGCTGCGGAACACGCGCAGGTAGCGCCCGAGCACCGAGGTCTGGTTCATGAGCCGGAAGGCATGCGTGATGCCGTAGGGCTGCTGCAGGATCCGCATGAAGGTCACGTGGTTGACCGGGTCGTTGCGGAACTTGCTGTCCATGACATGGCGCGCGTTGTACAGCGCACGCAGCGTGCGCGCCGACAGGCCCTTCACGCCGATGGTCTTCTGGTACAGCAGGAAGGTCTCGAGCACCGCGTGCGGCTCGCGCTCGTACAGGTCGTCGCTGGCGATCTCGATCAGGCCGGCACGCTCGTAGAAGCGCTCGTTGATGGTCGTGGGCTGCTCGTCGATGGGCTGCAGCCGCTCGGAAATATTGAGCAGCAGGATCTGGTTGAGCTGCGACACCGCCTTGGCCGCCCAGTAGTAGCGGCGCATCAGCGCCTCGCTCGACTTGCGCTGCGACTCGCTCTCGTAGCCGAAGCTCGCTGCCACGGCGGTCTGCAGGTCGAACACCAGCCGGTCTTCGCGCCGGTTGGCGATCACGTGCAGGCGGGCGCGAATGAGCGAGAGCAGGGCCTCGTTGCGCTTGATCTGCTGCGCCTCGAAGGGCGTGGCCAGGCCGTTCTTGGCCAGGTCGTCCCAGCGGCTGCCGAAGCCGGCGGCCTTGCTCATCCACAGGATGGTCTGCAGGTCGCGCAGGCCGCCGGGCGATTCCTTGCAGTTGGGTTCGAGCGCGTAGGGCGTGTTGTCGAACTTCTGGTGGCGGTGCCGCATTTCCTGCGACTTGGCCACGAAGAAGGCCTGCGGGTCGATGGCCTGCGTGAAGCGGCGGCGAAAGGCCGCGAAGAGCTTCTTGTCGCCCGTGATCAGGCGCGATTCGAGCAGCGAGGTCTGGACCGTGATGTCCTTGGTGGCCTCGTCCAGGCACTCCTCGAGCGTGCGCACGCTGGAGCCGATCTCGAGGCCGGCGTCCCAGCACTGGCCGATGAAGGCCTCGATGCGGGCCGGCTCGACGCCGCTGTCCTGGCCCTCGGGCGGCAGCAGCAGCAGCACGTCGACGTCGGAGTACGGAAACAGCTCGCCGCGTCCGTAGCCGCCCACCGCGGCCAGCGCGAAGGCGTCGCCGAAGCCGGCTTCGTTCCACAGCGCGGTCAGCGTCTGGTCGGCCAGCGCCGAGAGCTGGCGCAGCACCGTGTGGACGCTGCGGGTGGGCGCGCGTGCGAAGCGCAGGGTGTCGAAAAGGGCGAGCTTTTTCGCGCGATAGGCTTCGCGCAGCGTCGCCACGTCGATCTTGGCTGCTTCGATCACGGCGGGGGCGCGCTGTGGCGCGTCAGGTTTTGGTGGAGGTGACGAAGGCCGGCAGCGGCGGGCTGCCTTCGGAGAGCGTCAGCACCTCGTAGCCGGTCTCGGTGACCAGCACCGTGTGCTCCCACTGGGCCGACAGCGAATGGTCACGCGTGACGATGGTCCAGCCGTCGTACTGGCCGCCCTTGAAGTCTTCCTTCACGTCGCGCTTGCCGGCGTTGATCATCGGCTCGATCGTGAAGATCATGCCGGGCTTGAGCTCTTCCATGGTGCCCGGGCGACCGTAGTGCAGCACCTGGGGCTCTTCGTGGAAGCGCTGGCCCACGCCGTGGCCGCAGAACTCGCGCACGATCGAGAAACCCTGGCCCTCGGCGAATTTCTGGATCGCATGGCCCACGTCGCCCAGGTGGGCGCCGGGGCGCACCTGCAGGATGCCGTGCCACATGGCTTCGAAGGTGACGTTGCACAGGCGCTTGGCGGCAATGGAGGCGTCGCCGATCACGAACATGCGGCTGTTGTCGCCGAACCAGCCGTCCTTGATGACGGTGACGTCGACGTTCATGATGTCGCCCTTCTTCAGGGGCTTGTCATTGGGGATGCCGTGGCACACCACGTGGTTCACCGAGGTGCACAGCGACTTCGGGAACGGAACGCTGCTGGCGCCCATGTAGCCCACCGTGGCCGAGGTGGTGCCCTGCTTGACCATGTACTCGGCGGCCAGGCGGTCCACGTCGTTGGTCGTGATGCCGGGCTTGATGAAGGGCGTGAGGTAGTCCAGCACCTCGGACCCGAGGCGGCAGGCGACCCGCATGGCTTCGATGCCTGCGGCGTCTTTGTAGGTAATGCTCATGCCCCGAATTATCCCATTCGGCAAGCTAAAATTCCGGGTTAACGCGGATGACCCCAGTCAGCGGCCATCCGCCTCGATTCCTTGATTTCCAACGCGCCCCCCGAGGCCTCATCGACCGTGACGCAGCCCGCACCTCAAGCCCTTCCTGTCGTAACCATGTTCGAGGGCGGCAGCGCACTCAGCGACTTCCGTGCACGGCAATTGCTGCCGAAGCTGCAGGCCATCGAGCCGCGCATCGAGGGCATTTCGGCCCGTTTCGTCCACCTGGTGGTTACCGATGCGTCGCTGGGCGACGCCGACCGCGAGCGCTTTGCCGCGCTCCTGACCTACGGCGAGCCCTTCGAGGCCCCGGCAGCCAAGGCGAGCGCCTCGGTGGTCGTCACGCCCCGCCTGGGCACGGTGTCGCCCTGGGCCTCCAAGGCCACCGACATCGCCCACAACTGCGGCCTGGCGCTGCGCCGCGTGGAGCGCGTCACCCAGTACCACCTGAAGCTGAAGACGCCGCTGATCGGCAAGGCCCCCGTGCTCGAGGGCAACGCCCTGGCCGCCGTGGCCGGCCCGCTGCATGACCGCATGACCGAATCGGTGCTGGCCACCGTCGAGCAGGCGGCCAGCCTGTTCAGCGAACTCCCGGCCCAGCCGATGGCGCAGGTCGACGTGCAAACGGGTGGGCGCGAAGCCCTGGTGGCAGCCAATACCGGCTTCGGCCTGGCGCTGGCGGAAGACGAAATCGATTACCTCGTCGAAGCCTTCACCCGCCTGGGCCGCAACCCCAGCGACGTCGAACTGATGATGTTCGCGCAGGCCAACAGCGAGCACTGCCGTCACAAGATCTTCAACGCCAACTTCACCATCGACGGCGTGGCCCAGCCGCAGAGCCTGTTCTCGATGATCCGCCACACCGAGAAGCAGAACCCGCAGCACACGGTGATCGCCTATGCGGACAACGCCTCGGTGATGGAAGGCGCGACCATCGAGCGCTTCATTCCGGCCCACGGCTCGCAGAGCTATCAAAAAGATAGCGCCCTGAGCCATGTGCTGATGAAGGTCGAGACGCACAACCACCCGACCGCGATTTCGCCGTTCCCCGGCGCCTCGACCGGCGCGGGCGGCGAAATCCGCGACGAAGGTGCCACGGGCCGCGGCTCCAAGCCCAAGGCGGGCCTGACCGGCTTCACGGTTTCCAAGCTTTGGCCCGAAGACGGCCACTACGGCAAGCCCGAGCACATCGCGAGCCCGCTGCAGATCATGACCGAGGGCCCGCTGGGCGGTGCCGCGTTCAACAACGAATTCGGCCGACCCAACCTGCTGGGCTACTTCCGCGAGTACGAGCAGGCGGTGACGAGCGACCTCGACACCGTGCAGCGCGGCTACCACAAGCCCATCATGATCGCGGGCGGCCTCGGCAGCATCGACGCCACGCAGACCAAGAAGATCCTGTTCCCGGCCGGTTCGCTGCTGATCCAGCTCGGCGGCCCCGGCATGCGCATCGGCATGGGCGGCAGCGCCGCCAGCTCGATGGCGACCGGCGCCAACGCGGCCGAGCTCGACTTCGACTCGGTGCAGCGCGGCAACCCCGAAATCGAACGCCGCGCGCAGGAGGTCATCAACCACTGCTGGCAGCAGGGCGCGGCCAACCCGATCCTGGCGATCCACGATGTGGGCGCGGGCGGCCTGAGCAATGCCTTCCCCGAGTTGACCAACGATGCTGGCCGCGGCGCACGCTTCGACCTGCGTGCGGTGCCGCTCGAAGAGTCGGGCATGGCGCCCAAGGAAATCTGGTGCAACGAGAGCCAGGAGCGCTACGTGCTGGCCATCGCGCCCGAGTCGCTCGAACAGTTCAAGGCCTTCTGCGAGCGCGAGCGCTGCCCGTTCTCGGTGGTCGGTGTGGCGACCGAAGAGCGCCAGCTGCTGGTGGCCGACGAAGGCGCTGCGGTGCAGCCGGTCGACATGCCCATGGACGTGCTGCTGGGCAAGCCGCCCAAGATGCACCGCGACGTGAAGACCGTGGCCCGCAGCTTCAAGCCGCTCGACCTCACGGGCGTCGACCTGCAGAAGGCCGCCATCGACGTGCTCGCGCACCCGACCGTGGCCTCGAAGCGCTTCCTCATCACCATCGGCGACCGCAGCGTGGGCGGCCTGACGCATCGCGACCAGATGGTCGGCCCGTGGCAGGTGCCCGTGGCCGATTGCGCCGTGACGCTGGCCGACTACAAGGGCTTTGCTGGCGAAGCGATGAGCATGGGCGAGCGCACTCCGCTGGCCGCACTCGATGCGCCGGCCTCGGGCCGCATGGCCGTGGCCGAGGCCATCACCAACCTGCTGGCCGCGCCGATCGAGCTGTCGCGCGTCAAGCTGTCCGCCAACTGGATGGCCGCCTGCGGCGAACCCGGCGAAGACGCCGCGCTGTACGAGACCGTGAAGGCCGTGGGCCTGGAGCTGTGCCCGGCGTTGGGCGTGTCGATTCCGGTCGGCAAGGATTCGCTGTCGATGCGCACGCAGTGGAAGGACAACGGCGAAGCCAAGAAGGTCACCTCGCCCGTGAGCCTGATCGTCACCGCCTTCGCCTCGCTGGCCGACGTGCGCGGCACGCTCACGCCGCAGCTCGATGCGACGGAAGACGACACCACGCTCGTGCTGATCGACCTGGGCCGTGGCCAGCACCGCATGGCCGGCAGCATCCTGTCGCAGACGCTGAACCAGAGCGGCGACACCGTGCCCGACCTCGACGACCCGGCGCAGCTGGTCGCGCTGGTCAACGCCGTGAACGCACTGCGCGCCGACGGCAAGATCCTCGCGATGCACGACCGCAGCGACGGCGGCCTGTTCGCCACCGCCTGCGAAATGGCCTTTGCCGGCCACGTCGGCGTGGCACTGAATGTCGACATGCTCGTCACCGAAGGCGACGGCATTTCCGACAGCCGCATGGAAACCGGCGACGCCAAGAACTGGGCGCAGCAGGTCAGCGTGCGCCGCGAAGAGCTCACGCTCAAGGCGCTGTTCAACGAAGAATTGGGCATGGTGCTGCAGGTGCGCACCGCCGAGCGCAACGACGTCATGCAGGTGCTGCGCGCCCACGGCCTGAGCACGCACAGCCACTTCGTCGGCAAGACGCGCCCGGCCAGCTCGGCCATGGACGCGGGCAAGGGCAAGCTCGAAGTCTGGCGCGATGCCAAGTCGGTGTTCAGCGCCTCGCTGCACGATCTGCACCAGGTGTGGGATTCGGTCAGCTGGAAGATCGCCCGCGAGCGCGACAACCCGGCCTGCGCCGATGCCGAGCACGCCGCGGCCGGCGTGCCGAACGACCCGGGCATGCATGTGTTCCTGCCGAACGCCCCGGTGGCACCGGCCATCCTGCAGTCGCGGCCCAAGGTCGCGATCTTGCGTGAGCAGGGCGTCAACTCGCACGTCGAGATGGCCTATGCGTTCACCGAAGCGGGCTTCGAGGCCTACGACGTCCACATGACCGACCTGCAGACGGGCAGGGCGGACCTGGCCGCGTTCAAGGGCGTGGTCGCCTGCGGCGGCTTCAGCTACGGCGACACGCTGGGCGCAGGCATCGGCTGGGCGCGCAGCATCACCTTCAACCCGAAGCTGGCCGAGCAGTTCAAGACCTTCTTCGGCCGCGCCGACACCTTCGGCCTGGGCGTGTGCAACGGCTGCCAGATGTTTGCCGAGCTGGCCGACATCATCCCGGGCGCCGAGGCCTGGCCGCGCTTCACCACCAACCAGAGCGAGCGTTTCGAGGCGCGCCTGTCGATGGTCGAGGTGCTCGAGTCGCCCAGCATCTTCTTTGCGGGCATGGCCGGCAGCCGCCTGCCGATCGCGGTGGCGCACGGCGAGGGCTATGCCAACTTCAAGCACCGCGGCGACGCCGCCAAGGCCATCGGCGCGATGCGCTTCGTGGACAACCACGGGCAGCCGACCGAGCAGTACCCGTTCAACCCGAACGGCAGCGCCGGCGGCCTGACCTCGGTGACCACGCCGGACGGCCGCTTCACCGCCGTGATGCCGCACCCGGAGCGCGTGTTCCGCAACATCCAGACGAGCTGGACCTCGGGCGACAAGAGCGACCTGAGCCCGTGGATGCAGATCTGGCGCAACGCGCGCAAGTGGGTGGGTTGATCGGGCGCCCTCAGTCCGTGCAAACGGCCTGAGTCAGGTCAACAAGAAATGCCCTCCAGGCTTGGGCCTGGAGGGCATTTTTCATGGAGGACGCGCTTGAGGTGCCAGCAATCAGCGCTGGCTGTTCAGCATCGACGCCTTGAACGACAGCACATGCGTCTTCGCCGCTTCGGCCGCCGCGTCGGCGTCATGCCGCTGCAGCGTGGCGACGATGGTGCGGTGCTCCTCAATCACCTCCGCCAGGTGTCCCTCGGCGGCCAGTGAAATCGCCCAGAAGCGCTGCGAGCGTGCGTGCAGCACGCTCAGGATGTCCTGCAGCATCGCGTTGCGCGCCGCCGCAGCGATCTTTTCGTGGAAGAGGCGGTCGAGGTTCATCACCGACATCGCATCGCGCCGCTGCGCTGCCGCTTCGAACTGCTCGGCGATGGCCTGCAGCTCGGCCAGCTCGGCCTCGGTGATGGCCGCCGCGGCCAGGCGCATGCACAGCACCTCGTTCACCAGCCGGACCTCGATCAGCTCCAGCGCGTCGTTGATCGACAGCGGCGAAGCCATCGCGCCCTTGCGCGGAATGATGCGGACCAGGCCCTCGGCCGACAGGCGGTGCAGCGCCTGGTTCACCGGCGTGCGGCCCACGCCCAGCCGCTCCATCACCTGGGCGGTGTTGAGGTATTCCCCGGGCTTGTAAGCCAGGGTCACCAGGGCTTCCTTCAGACGCAGGTAGGCGGTTTCGTTGAGGGAGATGGCTGCTTCGGGCCGCCGGACGGGGGCTTTGCGGGCGGGCGTGGCTGCGTTCATCGGGGCGGGAGGGTCATGGTGGAGTTCCCCGATGGTACCTGCGGGAAATCCCTTTGAAGTTTCTGTGGACTCACTGTAATATCGTTGTGAAATTTCACAGAAACTTCAATCGAGCTGCCACCCATGAAACTGTCTTTCGAACTTCCCGAGGGAAGTGCCCCGTCAACGCTGAGCTTCGAGGCCCGGCACCTCGTGATCGCCGGCTGGACCGGGCGCGACACCGCCGCCATCGAGCACCACATCGAGGAACTCGCCGAGCTGGGCGTGCCCGCGCCCAGCACCGTGCCGCTGTTCTACCGGGTGGCCACCCAGCAGCTGAGCCAGGCCGATGTCGTGCAGGTGGTGGGGGCCGACACCTCGGGCGAGGTCGAGCCGCTGCTGTTCCTGCACGAGGGCGAGTTCTTCGTCTCGATCGGCTCGGACCACACCGACCGCGCGCTGGAAGCGCACAGCGTGGCGCTGTCCAAGCAGATCTGCGTGAAGCCCGTGGCGCGCAGCGCCTGGCGGCTGGCCGACGTGCAGGAGCGCTGGGACACGCTGGTGCTGCGCTCCTGGATCGAGGAGGGCGGTGAATGGCGTCTGTACCAGGAAGGCACGTTGGCCGCGCTGCGCCCGCCGGCCGATCTGCTGGCGCGCTGCGCCGCCGCCGACGGCGAACCGGCCGACGGCTTCGCGATGACCTGCGGCACCGTCGGCGCCATCGGCGGCATCCGCCCGGCGGCGCGCTTTCGCATGGAGCTGGTGGACGAGCACACGGGCCGCCGCATCGCGCACGAGTACCGCGCGGTCTCGCTGCCCGTCGTTGCCTGACGCACGAGGGACCGCACATGCCCGCCCCGATCTCCCTCGCTGCCGCCCGCGCCGACCTGGCCGCGGGCCGCACCACCTCCGCCGCGCTGACCGCCTCGGCGCTGCAACGCATCGCCGATCCTGCCGGCGAAGGCGCACGCACCTTCACGCGCGTGCTCGCAGACCGTGCCCAGCACCTGGCGCGCGCCTCCGACAGCCTGCGCGAAGCCGGCGTCGTGCGCTCGCCGCTCGAAGGCCTGCCGGTCTCGGTCAAGGACCTGTTCGACGTGGCCGGTGAAACAACGACCGCCGGCTCCGTCGTGCTGCGCGACGCGCCGCCCGCCGCACACGACGCCGAGGCCGTGCGGCGCCTGCTGGCGGCCGGCGCGGTGCTGGTCGGCAAGACGAACATGACCGAGTTCGCGTACTCCGGCCTCGGCCTCAACCCGCACTACGGGACGCCGGCCAATCCGTGGCAGCGCGGCGAACGGCGCATTCCCGGCGGCTCGTCCTCGGGCGCGGCCGTGGCAGTGGCCGATGGCCTGTGCGTCGCCAGCGTCGGCAGCGACACGGGCGGCTCGGCGCGCATTCCGGCGGCGCTGTGCGGCATCACCGGCTTCAAGCCGACGGCGCGCCGCATGCCCGGCACCGGGCTCGTGCCGCTGTCGCACAGCCTCGATGCGGTCGGCGTGATGGCGCTCGACGTGGCCGGCTGCGTGGCCATGGATGCGGTGCTGTCCGGCGTGTCCGAGGTGCCCCGAACGCAGCACCTGCGCCAGGCCCGCTTCGCGGTGCCGACCACGCTGGTGCAGGACGGCATGGACGCGCACGTCGCCGCAACTTTCCAACGCGCGCTGCAGCGCCTCTCGGCCGCCGGCGCGCAGCTGGTCGAGCTGGCGGTGCCCGAGTTCGACGAGCTCGCAGCCATCAACGCCGCAGGCGGCTTCAGCGCGGCCGAGTCATGGGCGTGGCATGCCGAGCTGATCGAACGCAGCGGCCGCAACTACGACCCGCGCGTGCTCAGCCGCATCCTGCGCGGCAAGGACTTCACGGCGCGCGCCTACCTCGCACTGCAGGCGCAGCGGGCCGACTGGCAGCGCCGCGTGGCCGCGCGCCTGGGCGAATTCGACGGCTGGCTCATGCCGACCGTGCCGCTGGTGGCGCCGCGTATCGAGGTCCTCGAAGCCGACGAGGCGCAGTACGTCGCCGTCAACGCCGCGATGCTGCGCAACCCCTCCATCGTCAACTTCATGGACGGCTGCGCCATCTCCTTGCCCTGCCACGCGGCCGGCGAAGCGCCCGTGGGCCTGAGCCTTGCTGGCCTGCCGATGCGCGACGCCGCGCTGCTCGCCTGGGCCGCCGACATCGAACGCACCCTGCGCGCCACCGCCGATTGACCCGTCTGCCCACCCTCAAGAAACTCCGGAGAACCTCATGACCCAGCGCTTCCGTTTCCCGCTCGCCTCGCTTGTCTGTCTTGCCGCCGGCCTGGCGTGCATCGTGTCCGTCGCCCACGCGCAGGACGCCTATCCGTCCAAGCCGATCCGCATGGTCGTGCCGTTCCCACCGGGCGGCAGCATCGACATGACGGCGCGCCTGGTCGGCCAGAAGCTCTCGACGGCCCTGGGCCAGCCCGTGCTGGTGGACAACCGTCCCGGCGCCAGCGGCAACATCGGCATGGACTACGTCGCCAAGGCCCCGAAGGACGGCTACACGCTGCTGATGGTGCACACCGGCCTGGCTTCCAATGGGCACATGTTCGCGAAGCTGCCCTACGACCCGATCAAGGACCTGGCGCCCGTGATCCGTGTGGCCGACCAGCCCAACGTGCTCATCATGAATCCCAAGTGGACGTTCAAGAACGTCGGCGAGCTGGTGGCCTATGCCAAGGCCAACCCCGGCAAGCTCAGCGTCGGCACCTCGGGCGTGGGCGGCCCGCAGGACGTGGCCGCGCGCCGCTTCATGCAGATGACTGGCACCGATCTGCTCAACGTGGCCTACAAGGGCGGGGCGCCCGCGCTGTCCGACCTCGTCGGCGGGCAGATCGACATGATGTTCGAAACCTCGCCGACCGCCGTGCCCTATGCCAAGAGCGGCAAGCTGAAGGCGCTGGCGGTCACGGGCGACAAGCGCGTTTCGACCTTGCCCGACGTGCCGACGGTGGCCGAGTCCGGCGTGCCGGGCTACCGCTTCATGGGCTGGGTCGGCCTGGTGGCGCCGGCCGGAACGCCCGCACCGGTCATCGCCAAGCTCAACGAGCAGGTGCAGGCGCTGCTCAAGAACGCCGACACGCAAAAGCAGTTCACCGACCTCAGCCTGGAAGTCATCGGCGGCTCGACGGCGGACTTCACAAGCTTTGTGCGCAAGGAGTCGAACGACTACGCCCGGTTCGTCAAAGACTTCAACATCACGCCGCAATGAAAAAGCCCCGCAGTTGCGGGGCTTTTTCTTGGGCGATGGGCCGCAGGCTTACTCGACCTTGGCCTTCGCGCGCAGGTCTTCCTGGTACTTCTGCAGGCGCTGCTGTTGCAGCTGCTGCGTGATCTGCGGCTTCACTTCTTCCAGCTTCGGCAGTTGGGCCTGGCGGATGTCGTCGACGCGGATGATGTGATAGCCGAACTGGGTCTTGACCGGGGCAGGGGTGGTCTCGCCCTTCTTGAGCTTGATCATCGCTTCCGAGAACTCGGGCACGAAGCTGGCGGGGTTGGCCCAGTCGAGGTCGCCGCCGTTGGCGCCCGATCCCGGGTCCTTGCTCTGCTTCTTGGCGATGTCTTCGAACTTGGCGCCCTTCTTCAGGTCGGCCATGATCTTCTTGGCCTGGTCTTCGGTTTCGACCAGGATGTGGCGGGCCTTGAATTCCTTGCCGCCGTTGGCTGCCACGAACTTGTCGTACTCGGCCTTCACGTCGGCGTCGGACACCGCGTTGGTCTTGCGGTAGTTCTCGAACAGCGCGCGGATCAGGATGGCCTGGCGGGCGAGTTCGAGCTGGTTCTTGTAGTCCTCGGTGGCGTCCAGGCCTTGCTTTTGCGCTTCCTGCATGAACACTTCGCGCGCCACGATTTCCTCGCGCAGCTGGCTTTGCATCTCGGGCGTCACCGGGCGGCCGGCTGCCGCCAGCTGCTGGGCCAGGACGTCCATGCGGGCCTTGGGCACCGGCTTGCCGTTGACGATGGCTGCGTTCTGCGCCAGGGCCGACAGGGGGAGTGCACCGATCAGCGCTGCGGCCGCAACGGCCTGCAAGATGTGTTTTTTCATGAAATGAATATCAGGCTGGAGAGGAAATGCGCGTGTAGGAAAAGGCGCGGGAAAGAAAGCAGGAATCAGGAGAAAAGAAGGAGAGGGTGGGCGGCCGCGGCGAACGCGGCAAGCAACCGATTGGACGACTCAGAGCACCTCGATGGCGATGGCGTGCAGACCCTGTGCGATAAAAACTTGGAGGGCATCATACACAAGCCGATGCCGCGCCACGCGGGGCTTTCCGTCGAACAGCGGGGAGGCGATGCGCACCCGGAAATGCGTGCCGTAGCCCTCGGCGTTGGCGCCCGCATGGCCCGCGTGGGCGGCGCTTTCGTCGATCACTTCGAGCTGCGTGGGCGAAAGCGAGGCGCGCAGCGCCGCCTCGAGTGCGGCCACGGTGGGCAGGGGGATGGTGGTGGTCGTCATGCGGTCGGCTTGTCTTCCTTGAGGTGCGGCGCGATGTACAGGCCCTGCGCCACCAGGAAGACGATCGGGAACACGTAGCCCCAGAGCTTGAAGTTGACCCAGGCCTCGGTCGTGAAGTAGGCCGCCACGTAGCCGTTGATGAGCGCCATGAACAGGCAATAGCCGATCCACGCCACATTGAGCCGGCCCCAGATGCGCTCGGGCAGCTCGAGCTGTGCGCCCAGCAGCATCTTCAGGAAGTTCTTCTTCAGCGCCCACAGCGCCACCGCCAGCGCGACGGCCATGGCGCCGTACAGCACCGTCGGCTTCCACTTGATGAAGCGGTCGTCGTGCAGCACCAGCGTGAGCGTGCCGAACAGCAGGATCAGCACCAGCGTGGCCTTCTGCATCGCTTGCAGCTTGCGTTCCATGGCGTAGATGACGGCCATCTGCACCACGGTGGCGGCCATCAGCACGCCGGTGGCGGTGTAGATGTCGGCGAACTTGTAGGCGCCGAAGAACAGCAGGATCGGAAAGAAGTCGAGGAGCAGTTTCATTTCTTCTTCTGGAAGTCGAGCGACGCCGAGTTCATGCAGTAGCGCAGGCCGGTTTCGGTGGGGCCGTCGGGGAACACGTGGCCCAGGTGGGCGCCGCAATTGGCGCACACGTTCTCGGTGCGCACCATGCCGTGCGAGCGGTCGACGATGTTGCGGATGGCGCCGGGCACCGCTTCTTCGGAGAAGCTGGGCCAGCCGCAGCCGGCGTCGAACTTGGTGGCCGCTTCGAACAGCTTGGCGCCGCAGCAGATGCAGTGGTAGGTGCCGTCGTCCCAGTGGGCTTCGTACTTGCCGGTGAAGGGGCGTTCGGTGGCGGCGTGGCGCGTCACCTCGAAGGCGGCGGGTTCGGCGCCCTTCTCAGCGAGCAGGGCTTTCCATTCGGCGTCGGTTTTCTGTACGGGCGTGGTCATGAGGAGCAGCTGATTTCGATCGTGGAGGCCCAGTCGGGCGGGAAGCCGGCGTAGTCGTCGGCACCGGGGTGTTCTTCACATGGGGTTTGGAGCAGCGTCAGCAAGGTTGCCACACCCGCGTGGTCCTTTTGCTGACTGGCTTCGATGGCCTGCTGGCCCAGGTGGTTCCGCAGCACGAACTTGGGGTTCGACTGCAGCATCAATTTTGCCGCTTCGGCGCGCTGCGATTGTGCGTGGCGCTCCGAAAAAGAGAGCATCCAGGCATCGAAGCCGGCCCGGTCGAGGAACAGGTCGCGCACCGGCTCCACGTTGCCGTCGGCCATGTGGTTCGACAGGCGGCGCCAGAAGATGGTGTGGTCGACCTTCTCGGCGGCCATCAGCTTGAGCACGCCCTCGATGAGCGCGCGGTCGCCCTCGGCGGGCGTGGCCAGGCCCAGCTTGGCGCGCATGCGGTCTTCGAAGGCGTTGGGGAACACGGTCTTGTACGACTCCAGCGCGGCCAAGGCGATCTCCTGGTCGCCGATGAGCGGCAGCAGCGCCTGCGCCAGGCAGAACAGGTTCCAGTAGGCGACGTTGGGCTGCTGGTTGAAGGCGTAGCGGCCCTGGGTGTCGCTGTGGTTGCAGATGTGGCGCGGATCGAAGCCGTCGAGGAACTGGAACGGGCCGTAGTCGATGGTGAGCCCGAGGATGCTCATGTTGTCGGTGTTCATCACCCCGTGGCAGAAGCCCACGGCCTGCCACTGGGCGAGCAGGGCGGCGGTGCGCTCGCTCACGGCCTCAAGGAAGGCTGCGTAGGCATTGCCGTTGAAGCGCGCGGTGGCGCGGCATTCGGGGTAATAGCGGTCGATGACGTAGTCGGCCAGTGCGCGCAGCTCGTCTTCGCGCTGGTTGGCGGCGAAGTGCTCGAAGTGGCCGAAGCGGATGAAGCTGGGCGCCACGCGGGTCACGACGGCGGCGCTTTCCAGTTCTTCGCGGCGCACGCGGGCGTCGGAGCCGGTCACGCACAGCGCGCGCGTGGTCGGAATGCCCAGGCCATGCATGGCCTCGCTGCACAGGAACTCGCGGATGCTCGAACGCAGCACGGCGCGGCCGTCGCCGCCGCGCGAGTAGGGCGTGCGCCCCGCGCCCTTGAGCTGCACTTCGAGCCCGCCTTCGGTCTCGCCGAGCAGGATCGCGCGCCCGTCGCCCAGCTGCCCGGCCCAGACGCCGAACTGGTGGCCGCTGTAGACCGTGGCGAAAGGCCGCGTGCCCGCGACCGGCAGGCTGCCGGTGAGGGCGGCGAGCGTGGTGTCCGACTCGCGCCAGCCGGGCGGCAGGCCCAGCTCGCGCGCCACGGCGTCGCTGTGGCCGACCCAGTACGGGTCGGGCAGCGGCGTGGGGCGCAGTTCGGTGAAAAAGGCGGGGCCCAGCGTCGAAAAGCCGGGCTTCCAGCGCAGGCCCAGGTCGGCGACCGGGGTGTCTTCGGCTAACAAGCTCATGCCTGGATTGTCCGGCAGCGCGCGAAACCCCTGGCCACGGAGGCCATCGGGCGCGTGGGGAGGATGCCGCCGATCAGTTCAGCAGCGCGCCGCGCAGCGCCCCGGCGCCGTCGAGCGCGAGGCTGGCGCGGTACTGGGCCGGCGGCAGGCCGAACCAGCGCTTGCAGGCGCGAAAGAAGTTGCTGACGTCCACGAAGCCCAGCCGGTCGGCCACGTCCGCGAGCGTGTGGCGCTGTTCGGCCAGGTACTGCCTGGCGAGTTCGCGGCGGGTGCGGTCGAGCAGCGCCTGGAACGACACCGACTCCTCCTGCAGGCGGCGCTGCAGCGTGCGGTCGGCCAGCCCCAGGCCCGAGGCCACGTCCTGGCGGCGCGGCTCGCCGTGCTGCAGCCGGCGCGCGATCTCGGCGCACACCAGGCTGGCGGTGGTGGTCTGGCCCAGCAGGTTGAGCTGGTCGTCGAGCAGGTGCTCCTGCATCTCGCCCAGCGCCGGGTGGTGGGTGGGCAGCGGCATGGTCATGTCGGCCGACGACAGCAGCACGCGGTTGGCGGGCGCGTTGAAGCGGATCTCGCAGCCGAAGGCCTCGCGGTGCAGCCGGTCGTTGGCCGGCGGCGGGTAGACGAACTCCATGGCCAGCGGCTGCAGCTCGCGCCGCGTGAGCCACTGGCACTGCATGAGCACGGTCAGCAGGGCGTACTCGACGCGCTGGCGCGGAATCGGCAGGCTGCCGCCGGTGTGCTCCATGACCATCCAGCAGCCGCGCGCGTCGGACTGCAGCGAGAACGCGGTGGCGTCGGAGATCACGGCCATGTAGCGCGTGAGCCGCGTGAGCGCCGCGCCCAGGGTGGGGCTGCAGGCCATGGCGTGGCCCACGGTGCCCAGCTTGCTGTGCGTGGCGGCCAGGTCGCGGTCCAGACCCAGCGTGGGCCGCCCGGCATGCGCCACGGCCACCTGCCACAGCACGGAGATCTCGTCGACCGGGATGCGCGCGTTCTGGCGGTGCAGCGAGTCGGGGTCGAAGCCGGCATCGCGCAGCAGCGTGGGCACGTTCAGCCCCTCGGCCTCGAACATCGACAGCACCCCCTCCAGCCATGCGGCCGAGCTGGTGCGCAGCTCCGGCTGCGGACATCCGGGGCGGCGCGACGGCCGGCGCGAATGGCGCGGCAGGGAGGCTTCTGAAGTCATTCGATTGGCTCGCTTGCGATAGCGGTGAAAACGGAGCCGGTTCCTAGAATTTTTCCAGTGCACGGCGGCCCGGAGTATGGGTGCCGCGCGCCAAGCCAGGAATTCCGATTAACCCGGTGTGGAGACAAAACATGAAGACAACGACAACAGCACAAAACCAGGGTGCGGCAGGACAGACGGCGATGGCGCGCGCCATCGCCACCATGGCCACGCTGGCCGCCGCGGCGGCGCTTGCAGCCTGCGGTGGCGGCTCGTCCGGGGCGACCGCCTTTCCCGTGTTGCCGCCTGCACCGGCTCCGGCACCCGCGCCCGCTCCGGCACCCGCCGCCGACGGCCCGATGGTGCGCCAGACCACGGCCGGCAAGGTCGAGGGCTCGGACGACAGCGCCAGGAACGGCACCTGGTCCTGGAAGGGTGTTCCGTTCGCCCAGCCGCCGGTCGGCGCGCTGCGCTGGCGCGCACCGGTCGAGCCCGAAGCCTGGACCGGCATCCGCCCGGCCAAGGCCTTCGGCAACGCCTGCCTGCAGATCGGCCGGATCTTCAGCCCCGGCACCAGCAACACCTACGACGCCACCATCGGCACCAACCTGGGCAAGCCGGTCGGCAGCGAAGACTGCCTGTTCGTCAACATCTGGCGTCCGGCCACCACCGAGAAGAACCTGCCGGTGCTGCTGTTCATCCATGGCGGCAGCAACATTTCGGGTTACACAGCCGATCCGCTGTACGACGGCGCGGCGCTGGCCAAGGCCACCAACGCGGTGGTCATCACCGCCAGCTACCGCCTGGGCATCCTGGGCTTCCTGAACATGCCGCAGCTGCGGCCGGGCGGCAGCGCGGGCGACGACTCGGGCAACTTCGCGCTGCTGGACAACATGGCGGCGCTGCGCTTCATTCAAGGCAACGTCGCCAACTTCGGCGGCGACCCGGGCAACGTCACGCTGTCGGGCGAATCGGCCGGCGCGACCAACCTGCTGGCGGTGATGACCTCGCCGATGGCCAAGGGCCTGTTCCACAAGGCCTTCGAGATGAGCGGCGGCATTTCGCTCAAGACCAATCTGCCGCCCGGGACGCTGCCGACGCTGCAGCCGGCTTCGGCCTCGTTGACGCAGGGCCAGACGATCCTCGAAAAGCTGCTTGTCGCCGACGGCACCGTGGCCGATGAAGCGGCGGCCAAGGTGTATATCGGCACGCGCTCGCCGGCGCAGATCGCCGAGTACCTGCGTGCGCAGGAGGGTGGGGCGCTGCTGACCAAGGTCACTGCTGCCGGGCAGGGTTCCGTTGCGCCCATTCCCGACGGCACGGTGCTGCCGTTGGACCCGATCGGTGCGATCGCGGCCGACAAGTACGTCAAGGTGCCCATGCTTGCGGGCAACACGCGCGACGAGGGCAAGCTCTTCGCGTCGCTGCTGGGATCGCTGGGCATCCCGGGCCTGAAGGCGGGCTGGATCGTCAAGGACGACGCGCGCTTCTCGATGATGTTCAACTTCAATCCGGACGCCGCCCCCACGCTCACGGTGAACGAAATCATCGACGCATCCTACCTTCCGGTAGGTACTCCCGGCACGGGCTACAACGCAGCGACCGACATCGTCACGAAGGGCCTGTTCGGCGCCAATCGCGACAACCTGCTCAACACCATGAAGACGCGCCAGTCGAACATCTGGCACTACCGCCTCGACTGGTCGCAGGAGGCCGCGCCGTGGAACGACGTGTACGGCGCCGCGCACGCCTTCGACCTGCCGTTCGTGTTCGGCAACTTCGAGGGGTCGCTGCTCAGCAACGTGATGGGCGGCAAGGCCAACGAGAAGGGGCGCGTGGCGCTGTCGAAGGCCGTCATGGCCAGCGTCGGGGCCTTCATGCGCAACGGCGATCCGAACACGCCCGAACTCGGTGCCACCTGGGGAACGTGGCCCTCGCAGTTGCTGCTCGACGCCACGCCCACCGCCACGAAGATCACCGCCGCGCCCTGATACAGGGGATCGCCGTCGTGCCCCGAGACGCGCCTGGGCAACGCATGCCATCCACCAGAACGATCACAGAGACAACACCATGAGGATTTCCATGCACCCCCGCCGATGGCGCCTTGCCGCGTCGCTGCTTGCCATCGCGGCGGGCCTTGCGGCCTGCGGTGGCGGTTCGTCGGGCGGCAGCGGGTTCAGCTTCTTTCCGTCCGCCGCCGAAACGCCGCCCGCGCAGCCGCCGGTCACGCCCGAGACGGGCCCGGTCCGCAAGTGGGGCTACATCACGCTGCCCGATGGCAACCGGATGCGCTATTCGCTGCTGCTGCCCAGCGGAGGCAGCGCCACCTATCCGCTGCTGGTCGAGTACGACGGCTACAGCTCGGGCTCGGCCCCGAACATCGGCCAGCGCTGGCTGGCCGAGGGCTATGCGGTGATGGGCCTGAACGTGCCGGGCACCGGCTGCTCGACGGGCGAAGACCAGGTCTTCGACGCCAGCACCGGCGCGGCCGGTGCCTTCGCCCTCGAATGGGCCGGCAAGCAGCCATGGTCGAACGGCAAGATCGGCATGATCGGCTACTCGTACTCGGGCTACAACCAGCTGTGGGTGGCCGCGCACCGGCCCAAGGGCCTGCTGGCGATCACGCCCAGCAAGAACGTGACCGATCCGTACCGCGACGTGGGCTACCCGGGCGGCATCAAGAACGTCGGCTTTCCCGCGCAGTGGTGGGGCGGCTTCCCGGCCACCTGGAACCGCGCGGCCGCGCTGGCCGCCAAGCTCGACGGCGACACGGAGTGCGCCAAGACCGTGGCCGACAACATCGAGAAGCTCAAGCGCCCCGATCTCGACCTGACCAAGTGGCTCGAGAACCCGTACGCCGACGGCCTCTACGTGAAGCGCAGCGCGTTTTACGAGACCGGCAAGATCGACATTCCCGCGCTGGGCACCCAGTCGTGGCAGGACGAGCAGATCGGCCCGCGCTCGGGCTACTACGAAGACACCATGGCGCCCGAAAAGATGTGGCTCATCAGCTCCAACGGCGACCACCACACCAACGTCACCTCCGACTACATCGATGGCACGCTGAAGCGCTTTCTGGCCCATTTCGTGAAGGGCGAGGACAACGGTTTCGAGAAGGAGCCGCACGTGCGCCTGCTGCAGGAAATGCAGCAGACCGACCAGAAGGCGATCAACGGCGCCGCCAAGCTGAAGCAGACGGCCGTGGCCGAGTTCGACCGCCTGCCGGTCAAGGTCAAGCCGATGCGCCTGTGGATGCAGCCGGGCGGCGGGCTCGCCGACGCGAAGCCGACCGCCGGCGCGGCCTCGTCCGACTACCGGTATCCGGCCAAGAGCCCGGTGGTGAACAACCCGGCCGCCGAAGGCTGGCAGGCCGTGGCCGACGCGGAAAAGGACGGCCAGCTCACCTTCACCACCGCCGCCTTGCCCGAGGACCTGAGCTTCTACGGGGAAGGCTCGGCCGACCTGTACCTGAGCGCCACCGCCGACAGCACCGACCTGCAGGTCACGGTGTCGGAAGTGCGGCCCGACGGCAAGGAGATGTTCGTGCAGCGCGGCTGGCTGCGCGCCTCCAAGCGGGCGCTCGACGCCAGCCGCTCCACCGAGCTGCGCCCCTTCGGCGATTTCACCCAGCCGAAGGAAGCGCCGCTGCAGTCCGGCCAGGCCAACCTGGTGCGCATCGAGATCCAGAAGTTCGCCCATGTCTTTCGCGCCGGCTCCAGCATCCGCGTGACGGTGGACTCGCCGTCGCAGACCGGCTTCTGGCTGTTCGGCAACGACACGAGGCCTTCGACCAACACGCTGTGGCACCAGGGCGCGAACGCGTCGAGCATCGTGCTGGGCTATGTCGCCTACCCGCATGCGGCCGCGTTGCCCGAGTGCGGCAAGACGCTGCGCCAGCCGTGCCGCACCAACGTGGTGACGGTGCCCGCGGGCACTGGTCCGAAGGCGCCCACTTGAGCCGCTTCGTTCAATCATGCAGTGCGGGTTTGTGTCATTGTGCAAGTGGCCGAAGCTTGCGTGAATCTCTCGTTCGCAACGCTTTTTGAAGTCATTTCACATAGGAGTCCGTAGATGCTGGGTTTGATGCAAGACCAACCGCTTTTGATCTCGTCGCTGATCGAGTTCGTCGAGCGCCACAACGGCGACGGCGAGATCGTCTCGCGCCGTGTCGAGGGCGATATCCACCGTTGCACCTGGAGCGACATCGCATCGCGCGCCAGGCAGGTGGCCAATGCGCTGGATGGCGAGCAACTGCTGTTCAGCGACCGCATCGCCACCCTGGCCTGGAACGGCTACCGCCACCTGGAGCTGTACTACGGCGTGAGCGGCAGCGGCCGCGTGCTGCACACCATCAACCCGCGCCTGCACCCCGACCAGATCGCGTGGATCGCCAACCATGCCGAAGACCAGATCCTGTGCTTCGACCTGAGCTTCCTGCCGCTGGTGCAGGCGGTGCACGCGCGTTGTCCCACGATCCGGAAATGGGTTGCACTGTGTGACGCCGACAAGCTGCCTGCCGACAGCGGCGTGCCCAACCTCGTGAGCTACGAGGCCTGGATCGGCACGCAGTCCACCACCTACGACTGGCCCACCTTCGACGAGAACTCGGCCTCGAGCATGTGCTACACGAGCGGCACCACGGGCAACCCGAAGGCCGCGCTGTACAGCCACCGCTCGACCATGCTGCATGCCTACGCTGCCGCGCTGCCCGACGTCATGCGCATCTCGGCGCAGGACTCGGTGCTGCCGGTGGTGCCGATGTTCCACGTCAACGCCTGGGGCATTCCGTACTCGGCCGCGCTGGTGGGCTGCAAGCTCGTGTTCCCGGGCCCGTCGCTCGACGGCAAGTCGGTGTACGAACTCATCGAGTCCGAAGGCGTGACCTTCGCGGCCGGCGTGCCCACCGTGTGGCAGATGATGCTGGGCCACATGCAGACCAACGGCCTGAAGTTCAGCAAGCTGAACCGCACCGTCATCGGCGGCTCGGCCTGCCCGCCGGCCATGATCACGGCGTTCCAGGAGAACTACAACGTCGAGGTGCTGCATGCCTGGGGCATGACCGAGATGAGCCCGCTGGGCACGCTGTGCACGCTGAAGAACAAGCACCTGTCGCTGCCCGCCGACGCGCAGCTGCAGATCCGCATGAAGCAGGGCCGCGCCATCTTCGGCGTCGACATGAAGATCGTCGACGGCAATGGCGACGAGCTGCCCTGGGACGGCAAGGCCTACGGCGACCTGTTGGTCAAGGGCCCCTGGGTCGTCAAGGAGTACTACAAGGGCGAGGGCGGCAACCCGCTGGTCGCCGACGCCGCAGGCCGGGGCTGGTTCCCCACCGGCGACGTGGCCACCATCGACGCCGAGGGCTACCTGCAGATCACCGACCGCAGCAAGGACGTGATCAAGTCCGGCGGCGAGTGGATCAGCTCCATCGACATCGAGAACATCGCCGTCGCGCACCCGGCCATCGCCATGGCGGCCTGCATCGGCGTGTTCCACCCCAAGTGGGACGAGCGCCCGATCATCGCGGTCGTGAAGAAGCCCGGCGCCGAAGTCACCCGCGAGGAGTTGCTGAAGTTCTACGAGGGCAAGACCGCCAAGTGGCAGATCCCGGACGACGTGGTGTTCGTGGAGGCCATTCCGATCGGCGCCACCGGCAAGATCCTCAAGACCAAGCTTCGCGAACTGCTCAAGGACTACAAGCTGCCGGGCCTCTGAAGCACGGCCAAAGCCCACCCGCACTGTCGCGCACGCGATAGGAAGGCCGCCCCGGCGGCTTTCCTTCCGGGCATTCCCTGTGCGGCGAAGAAAAGGGCGCTTGTACGCTGGCGTCCCGCCTTTCAACCAGGAGACTCTTCATGCACTTCGGTATCAAGTCAGTGGCCGCCTGCGCCATGTTGGTGAGTGTTTCAGCGTCGTTCGCCCAGAAGGGCGAAACCGTCAAGATCGCCTGGCTGGACCCGCTGTCGGGTCTGATGGCGGCCGTGGGCACCAACCAGCTCAAGACGACCCAGTACCTGGCTGACGAGTTCAACAAGAAGAATGCGTCGGGCGTGAAGTTCGAGATCATCGCGATCGACAACAAGCTGAGCCCGCAGGAGACCACCGCGGCGCTGCGCTCGGCGCAGGACCAGGGCGCGCGCTACATCACCCAGGGCAACGGCTCGGGCCCGGCGCTCGCGATCATCGACGCCGTCGAGAAGAACAACGCACGCAATCCCGGCAAGGAACTGCTCTACCTGAACTATGCGGCGGTCGATCCCGACCTGACCAACAGCAAGTGCAGCTACTGGCACTTCCGCCTCGATGCCGACACCTCCATGAAGATGGAAGCGCTGACCACCTGGATGAAGGACCAGGCCGACATCAAGAAGGTCTACATCCTGGGCCAGAACTACTCCCACGGCCAGCAGGTGTCCAAGTTCGCCAAGGACAACCTCAAGACCAAGCGCCCCGACATCCAGATCGTGGGCGACGACCTGCACCCGCTCGCGCAGGTGCGCGATTTCTCGCCGTACATCGCCAAGATCAAGGCCTCGGGCGCCGACACGGTCATCACCGGCAACTGGGGCTCCGACCTCTCGCTGCTCATCAAGGCGGCGAACGACTCGGGACTGGACGTCAAGTTCCTCACGTACTACGCACCGGGCGCCGGCACGCCCACGGCCATGGGCGCCACCTCGTCAGGCAAGGTCTACACCGTGGCCTATGCCCACTACAACATGGGCGGCGAAATCCAGCGGCTGCTGACGGGCTACAAGAAGAAGATGAACGACGACCTGACGCAGTCCTCGATCTATCACACCTTCGCCTTGCTCGATGCCGCGTTCGTGCAGACCAAGTCGACCGACCCCGTCAAGGTGGCCGCGGCGCTCGAAGGCATGAAGATCAAGAGCTTCAACGGCGAAGTCGAGATGCGCAAGGCCGACCACCAGCTGCAGCAGGGCCTGTACATCTCGCGCTGGGAGAAGGCCAGCGCCAAGTACCCCTACGACGCCGAGAACACCGGCTACACCAACGTCCCCGTGAAGTATTACGAGTCGTATGTGGCGAGCACGCCCACGACCTGCCAGATGAAGCGCCCCTAGGCGTCTTTGTGAGCGCATTTCCTACCCATCGGTAGAAGATACCTACCGCCGGGTAGCAAAAGAAGGAAATGCACTGTCGCCTGCGCGATAGATACGTGCCTTTGCAGCCCCTTCCTTACGGGCATTCCCTGAGGGGTGGGGTGGCAAAGACTTGTACGCTTGTGCAGCGTTTTTGATATCGGTTTGACCAGGAGATATAGATTGAAGTTCGCTCTGAAGATCGCTACCGCCGCCGTGCTCGCGGCAAGTGCCACCGGTGCCCTTGCCCAGAAGGGTGAGACCGTCAAGATCGCGTGGCTGGACCCGCTGTCGGGCCTGATGGCGGCCGTCGGTACCAACCAGCTCAAGACCTTCCAGTTCCTGGCCGAAGAATTCAACAAGAAGAACGTGGCCGGCGTGAAGTTCGAGGTCATCGGCATCGACAACAAGCTCAGCCCGCAGGAAACCACCGCCGCGCTGCGCTCGGCCATGGACCAGGGCGCGCGCTACGTGGTGCAGGGCAACGGCTCCGGCCCGGCGCTGGCCATCATGGACGCGCTCGAAAAGCACAACGCCCGCAACCCGGGCAAGGAAGTCGTGTACTTCAACTACGCGGCAGTCGATCCCGACCTGACCAACAGCAAGTGCAGCTACTGGCACTTCCGCCTCGACGCCGACACCTCCATGAAGATGGAAGCCCTGACCACCTTCATGAAGGACCAGGCCGACATCAAGAAGGTTTACCTGATCAACCAGAACTACTCGCACGGCCAGCAGGTCGCGAAGTACGCCAAGGACAACCTCAAGACCAAGCGCCCCGACGTGCAGATCGTCGGCGACGATCTGCACCCGCTGGCCCAGGTGCGCGACTTCGCGCCCTACATCGCCAAGATCAAGGCCTCGGGTGCCGACACCGTCATCACCGGCAACTGGGGCTCCGACCTCGCGCTGCTCATCAAGTCGGCCAACGACGCGGGCCTGAACGTCAAGTTCTACACCTACTACGCCGTGACCAACGGCACGCCGACCGCCATGGGCGCGGCCTCGGACGGCAAGGTCTACATGGTGGGCTACAGCCACTACAACGCGCCGGGCCCGATCGCGCCGATGATGAACGAGTTCAAGAAGCGCTTCAACGAAGACCTGTACACGACGTCGCCGTACACCGTGTACGCGATGCTCGCCGAAGCCTTCGTGCGCACCAAGTCGACCGACCCCGTCAAGGTGGCCGCCGCCATGGAAGGCATGAAGTTCAAGAGCTTCAACGGCGACGTCGAGATGCGCAAGTCCGACCACCAGCTGCAGCAGGGCCTGTGGATCACGCGCTGGCAGAAGGCCGACGCCAAGAGCCCGTACAGCCCGGAAAACACCGGTTACACGCTGGCACCGGTCAAGTACTACGAGCCCTACGTCTCGAGCACGCCCACCTCGTGCCAGATGAAGCGACCCGGCGGCGCCTCCTGATCGCCTGCTGATCGCCCCCTGACCGGTCGAGGCCCGACTTCAACACTCGGGCCTCTTTCTTTTTCAACCGACACGGAAGACCGATGAACGTCGAATTCTTCGTCATCTCACTGCTCAACGGCGTCAGCTACGGCCTGCTGTTGTTCATGCTGAGCTCTGGCCTTACGCTGATCTTCAGCATGATGGGTGTGCTCAACTTTGCACACGCCAGCTTCTACATGCTGGGCGCCTATTTCGCCTACACCCTGTCAGGCATCGTCGGCTTCTGGCCCGCGCTCTTTCTCTCGCCGCTGCTGGTGGGTGCATTGGGCGCAGCCTTCGAACGCTACAGCCTGCGCCGGGTCCACAAGTTCGGCCATGTGCCCGAGCTGCTGGTGACCTTCGGTCTTTCGTACCTCATCCTCGAGCTGGTCCAGCTGGTCTGGGGCCGCTCCACGGTGCCCTACGGCCTGCCCGAGGCGCTGCAGGGCCCGCTGTTCTCGCTGTACGGCACGCAGTTCCCCAAGTCGCGCTCGTTCATCATGCTGGTGGCGATGCTCATGCTGGTGTCCGTGTGGCTGCTGCTCACGCGCACCCGCATCGGCCTGGTGATCCAGGCGGCGCTGAAGCACCCCGACATGGTCGAGGCGCTGGGCCACAACGTGCCGCGCGTGTTCATGCTGGTGTTCGGCGGCGGTGCCGCGCTCGCTGGCCTGGCGGGCGTGATCGGCGGCAACACCTATGTCACCGAACCGGCCATGGCCGGCTCGGTCGGCACCATCATCTTCGTGGTGGTGGTGGTCGGCGGCATGGGTTCGCTGGCCGGCGCCTTCCTGGCGTCGCTGCTGATCGGCATCATCCAGACCTTCGCCGTGGCGCTGGACCACTCGCTGGCCACCGCGCTGCAGGCCCTGGGCGTGGCCGTGAGCGACCAGACCTTCGGCTACGAGCTGCTCAAGCTCACCATCTCGCAGGTCGCACCGATCCTGCCGTACCTGTTCCTCGTGCTGATCCTCATCTTCCGCCCGAAGGGTCTTCTGGGCACCCGGGAGGACTGACACCATGACCACCGCAACCACCACTTCACCGACGACCCCGACGCGGTACTACCGCTTCAAGCCCTGGAACATCGGGCGCTACCTGGTCTGGGCGCTGTTCGCCCTGGTGCTGATCATCTCGCCGATGCTGTTCAAGAGCAGCCTGGCGCTGACGATGCTCTCGCAGATGGGCTACCTGATCATCATCTGCCTGAGCTACAACATCCTGCTGGGGCAGGGCGGCATGCTGAGCTTCGGCCATGCCGTCTATACCGGCCTGGGCTCGTTCATCGCCATCCACGCGATGAACATGGCGACCAAGGGTGGCCCGACGATTCCGCTGGTGCTCATTCCGCTCGTCGGCGGGCTGGCGGGGATGTTCTTCGCCATCCTGCTGGGCTTCGTGACCACCAAGAAGTCGGGCACCACCTTCGCCATGATCACCATGGGCATCGGCGAGCTCGTGGCCTCGATGGCGCTGATGTTCCCCAGCTTCTTCGGCGGCGAGGGCGGCATCACCACCGACCGCGTGTATGGCCCGAGCTTCTTCGGCTTCACCTTCGGTCCGCAGATCCAGGTGTACTACCTGATCGCCGCGTACTGCTTCGTGTGCACCGCCCTGATGTATGCCTTCACCGGCACGCCGCTGGGCCGCATGCTGAACGCGGTGCGCGACAACCCGGAGCGCGTGGAGTTCATCGGCTACAACACGCAGCGCGTGCGCTACTTCGCGTTCATCATCGCGGGCTTCTTCGCCGGCATCGGCGGCGGCCTGGCCTCGATCAACTTCGAGATCGTGAACGCGGCCGACAGCCTGAACGCCATCCGCTCGGGCGGCTACCTGCTGTTCACCTTCCTGGGCGGCGCGGTGTTCTTCTTCGGCCCGATCATCGGCGCGGTGCTGCTGGTGTTCGCCTCGATCCTGCTGTCCGAACTGTCGAAGGCCTGGCAGCTGTACTTCGGCCTGGTGTTCGTGTTCATGGTGATGTTCGCCCCCGGCGGCATCGCCAGCCTGGTCATGATGAACCTGCGCGTGGCCAAGTTCGGCAAGTTCAACCGCTTCTGGGGCCTGTACGCCGCGCTCGCCGTGGCCCTGGTGCCGGTGGTGGTCGGCGCTGCCGCGCTGATCGAGATGATCTATCACATCCAGCTCAACGCGGCGATGGGCCCGGACCTGAAGTTCTTCGGCACCATGCTGAACACGGCGGGCGTGACCAGCTGGCTGGGCGCCATCGCGATCCTGGCCGTCGGCCTGGGCCTGCTCGAGGTGGCACGGCGCCGCTTCGTGCGGGTCTGGGGCCAGGCGCAGGAAGAGATCGAAGCAGAAATCAAACGTCGGGAGGCGGCGTAAATGAGCGCGCAATACGCATTGGAACTGAAGGCGCTGCGCAAGAATTTCGGCAAGACCGAAATCATCCGCGGCGTGGACCTGGCGGTGAAGGCCGGCGAACGCATCGCCGTGATCGGGCCGAACGGCGCGGGCAAGTCGACGCTGTTCAACCTGATCAGCGGGCGGCTCACGCCCACCAGCGGCGAGGTGCTGCTCAACGGGCAGCGCATCGACGGCAAGAAGCCCTATGAAATCAACCGCCTGGGGCTGTCGCGCAGCTTCCAGATCACCAACATCTTCCCGAAGCTGAGCGTCTTCGAGAACCTGCGCTGCGGCGTGCTGTGGAGCCTGGGCTACAAGTACACCTTCCTGCGCTTTCTCTCGAACCTGGACGACGCCAACGCGCGCACCGAAGAGCTCATCAAGCAGATCGGCCTGGAGCGCAAGCGCGACGTGCATGCGGTGAACCTCACCTATGCCGAACAGCGCGCGCTCGAGATCGGCGTGACCATCGCCGGCGGCGCCGGCGTCATCCTGCTGGACGAGCCCACGGCCGGCATGAGCAAGACCGAGACCTCGCACTTCATCTCGCTCATCAAGCACGTCACCGTCGGCAAGACACTGTTGACGGTGGAGCACGACATGGGCGTGGTCTTCGGGCTGGCCGACAAGATTGCCGTGGTGGTCTACGGTGAAGTCATCGCCTTCGACACGCCGGCTGCCGTGCGCGCCAATGCACGCGTGCAGGAGGCCTACCTGGGTTCTTCCGTGGCCGATGCACAAGGGGCGGGACACTGACATGCTGAAGCTTCACGACATCCACGCCTACTACGGCAAGAGCCATGTGCTGCATGGCGTTTCCTTCGACGTCCGCCCGGGCGAGATCGTGGCCCTGCTGGGCCGCAACGGTTCGGGCCGCTCGACCACCGCCAAGGCCATCATGGGCCTGGTGCATGCCGAAGGCACGCTGCAGTGGAAGGGCAGCGACATCCTGCGTCGCAAGGCCTACGAGATCGCGCACATGGGCATCGGCTACGTGCCCGAGAACCGCGACATCTTCCCCAAGCTCACGGTGCACCAGAACCTGCTCCTGGGGCAGAAGGGCTCGGGCAAGGGCAGCCGTTGGTCGTTCGACGACATGTACGGCATGTTCCCGCGGCTGAAGGAGCGCCAGCACACCGAGGCCGGCGTGCTCTCGGGCGGCGAGCAGCAGATGCTCACGCTGTGCCGCACGCTCATGGGCGACCCCGACCTGATCATCATCGACGAGCCGACCGAAGGCCTCGCGCCCAAGATCGTCGAGCTGGTGGGGCAGTACCTGCGCACGCTGAAGGACAAGGGCATCTCGGTGCTCCTCATCGAGCAGAAGCTCACCATCGCGATGCAGATTTCGGACCGCGCGCTCGTCATGGGCCACGGCAGCATCGTGTTCGACGGGACGCCCGACAGCCTGCGCGCCGACGGCACCACCCGCAGGGAGTGGCTGGAGGTTTAAGCAAACCCCCAGGCTTCGCGTACTTCGTGTCGCGCGCGCCAACCCCCTTGCAGGGGGCAACACCTGCGGCCCGGCAAAGCCGGTTCCGCGGTGTTCCTGGAAAGTCCGGCTCTCTCTTGAGGCCCTTGTCCCGACAGCGACTGCGTGCCATTGTTCGGCCACGCAAAACGCCTAGAATCTTCGAAAAAGAACACTCGTGCTTTTTCTTCTTTTTCTTCACACACCAAGGAACGCAGCATGACGGCTGAATACAAAGTGCTCGGCGATGTCGCCGTGATCACCCTGACCAACCCGCCGGTCAACGGTCTCGGCTTCTCGACACGTATCGGCATTACCGACGGCCTGTCCAAGGCCAATGCCGACAGCGCCGTCAAGGCCATCGTCATCACCGGCGCCGGCAAGGCGTTCTCGGGCGGTGCGGACATCAAGGAATTCGGCACGCCCAAGGCGCTGCAAGAGCCCAACCTGCTGAGCGTGATCCTCTCGCTCGAAGCCTCGCCCAAGCCCATCGTCGCAGCCATCCACTCCGTGTGCATGGGCGGCGGCCTGGAGCTGGCCCTGGGCTGCCACTACCGCGTGGCCGCACCGGGCACTAGCGTGGCACTGCCTGAAGTCAAGCTCGGCCTGCTGCCGGGCGCCGGTGGCACGCAGCGCCTGCCGCGCGTGATCGGCGTGGAAACCGCCCTGAACATGATCGTCAGCGGCGAGCCCGTGAAGAGCGAACTGCTCGCCAGCCTGCCGGGCCAGAAGCTGTTCGACAAGCTGGCCGCCTCGGCCGAGTCGGTGTTCGACGAAGCCGTCGAGTTCGCCAAGTCGGTCGCTGCCAAGGGTGGCGAGCTGCCGCTGGTGCGCAACCTGCCGTGCAAGCACCCGCAAGGCGATGCCTACTTCCAGTTCGCCAAGAACATGGTCGGCGGCATGTCGAAGAACTACCCTGCGCCGCTGAAGTGCGTCGACGCGGTGCAGGCCGCGACCAAGATGAAGTTCGACGACGGCATGGCCGAAGAACGACGCCTGTTCACCGCGCTGATGTTCACGCCCGAATCGCTGGCCCTGCGCCACCTGTTCATGGCCGAGCGCGCCGCGAGCAAGATTCCCGACGTGCCCGAAGACACGCCCAAGCGCGACATCAAGGCTGTGGGCGTGATCGGCGCCGGCACCATGGGCGGCGGCATCTCGATGAACTTCCTGAACGCGGGCATCCCCGTCAAGATCCTCGAGATGAAGCAAGAGGCGCTCGACCGCGGCATTGCCACCATCAAGAAGAACTACGAAGCCCAGGTCAAGAAGGGCAAGCTCAAGCAGGACAAGTACGAGCAGCGCATGGCGCTTCTGAGCACCACCCTGAGCTACGACGACCTCAAGGACGCCGACCTCATCATCGAAGCCGTGTTCGAAGAAATCGGCGTCAAGGAAAAGGTCTTCAAGGAACTCGATCGTGTCGCCAAGAAGGGCGCCATCCTGGCCTCCAACACCTCGACGCTCGATGTCGACAAGATCGCCTCGTTCACCGACCGTCCGCAAGACGTCGTCGGCATGCACTTCTTCAGCCCGGCCAATGTGATGAAGCTGCTCGAAGTGGTGCGCGGCAAGGCCACGTCCAAGGACGTGCTGGCCACCGTGATGGCCATCGGCAAGAAGATCAAGAAGACCTCCGTCGTGTCGGGCGTGTGCGACGGCTTCATCGGCAACCGCATGATCGAGCAGTACAGCCGCCAGGCCGGCTTCCTGCTGGACGAAGGCGCCACGCCGCAGCAGGTCGACAAGGCCATCGAGAAGTTCGGCTTTGCCATGGGCCCGTTCCGCATGGGCGACCTGGCCGGCAACGACATCGGCTGGGCGATCCGCAAGCGCCGCGCCGTCGAGCGCGCCGACATGAAGTACAGCCGCACGGCCGACAAGCTGTGCGAACTGGGCCGCTTCGGCCAGAAGACCGGGGCAGGGTGGTACGACTACCAGGCCGGCAAGCGCGACGCCATCCCGTCGGAACTCGTCAACAAGATGATCGAGGACCACCGCAAGGAACTCGGCATCACGCCGCGCAAGATCTCCGACACGGAAATCGTGCAGCGCCTGGTGTTCGCCCTCGTCAACGAAGGCGCGCACATCCTGGAAGACGGCATTGCCTCCAAGTCGGGCGACATCGACATGGTGTACCTCACCGGCTATGGCTTCCCGATCTACCGCGGTGGCCCGATGCACTACGCCTCGCAGGTCGGCCTGTACAACGTGGCCGAGACGATGAAGCGCTTTGCGCAGAACCCGCGCGACGACGCCGAGTTCTGGCAGCCCGCACCGCTGATCCAGAAGCTGGTGGCCGAAGGCAAGTCCTTCAGCTGAGACTGACCCAGGATCAAGACCGCCCATGTTGAAACGCATCTTCCTCGGGCTGCTGCTGGTGCTCCTGGCACTGGTGGCGGCCGTGGCGGTCAAGACCTGGACCACGCCATCGCAGCAACTCGCGGTGGCCCCCGCACCGAAGCTCGAGATCGACCTGCAGGCGGCTGCGAAGCGGCTGGCCGGCGCGATCCCGATCCGCACGGTGTCGAGCCTGGAGGACCCGGCTGCCAACCTGGCCGAGTTCGACAAGCTGCACGCCTACCTGGCGCAGCAGTACCCGAAGGTCCACGCCACCCTCAAGAAGGAAGTGGTGGGCCAGAAGGCCTTGCTCTACACCTGGGCCGGCACCGACGCGCAGGCCAAGCCGATCGCGCTCATGGCGCACCAGGACATGGTGCCCATCGCGCCCGGCACCGAAAAGGCCTGGTCGGTCGATCCCTTCGCGGGCGAGATCAAGGACGGCTTCGTCTGGGGCCGCGGCACGCTCGACAACAAGGGCAACCTGTTTGCGCAGATGGAAGCCATCGAGCTGCTCATCGGCAGCGGCTTCCAGCCGAAGCAGACGGTCTACCTCGTGATGGGCGACGACGAAGAGGTGAGCGGCCTGCGCGGCGCGCAGCCCATCGCCGAACTGCTCAAGTCGCGCGGCGTGAAGCTCGACTGGGTGCTCGACGAAGGTCTGCTCGTGCTCGACGGCGTGCTGCCCGGCCTGAGCAAGCCCGCGGCGCTCATCGGCCTGGCGGAGAAGGGCTACGGCACCTTCTTCCTCTCGCTCGATACCGCGCCCGGCCACTCGTCGATGCCGCCGCAAAAAAGCGCCATCGGCCGCATGAGCGCCGCGCTCGCGCGGCTCGAAGCAACGCCGATGCCCGGCGGCATCCAGGGCGTGGCCGGCCAGATGTTCGGTGCGCTCGCGCCCGAGATGGGCGGCGTCAACCGCGTCATGCTGTCGAACCTGTGGCTCACCGAGCCGCTGGTGCGCGGCCAGCTCGAGAAGAGCCCGAGCAGCAACGCCATGCTGCGCACGACCACCGCACTGACCATCGTGCGCGCCGGCAACAAGGACAACGTGCTGCCCGGCCGCGCCGAGGCTGCCGTCAATTTCCGCGTGCTGCCCGGCGACACGCTGGCCAGCGTCGAGGCGCATCTGCGCAAGGCGCTGGGCGACGACGACATCAAGATCAAGCCGTACCCCGGCAACTCGGAGCCCTCGCCGGTGTCGCCGACCGACAGCACCGGCTACCGCGCGATCCAGCAGGCCGTGCGCCAGAGCTTCCCCGATGCCGTGGTGGCACCCGGCCTCATGACCGCCGCCACCGATTCGCGCCACTTCAGCCTCGTGAGCGACGCTGTCTTCCGCTTCTCGCCGTTCCGTGCGAAGAGCGAAGACCTGGCGCGCTTCCACGGCAACAACGAACGCCTGGCCATCTCGAACTACGGCGAGATGATCGGCTTCTATCACCAGCTCCTGAGCAACACCAACGCTGCTCCGGCGCAATGACGACCACACCCTCTTTTCCCTTCCATCTTCAAAGGACCTCACCATGACCAGCGCCGTCATCGTTTCCACCGCCCGCACGCCGCTCGCGAAGAGCTGGAAGGGTGCCTTCAACATGACCCACGGCGCCACGCTGGGCGGCCATGCCGTGCAGCACGCGGTGCAACGCGCCGGCATCGACCCGGCCTCGGTCGACGACGTCATCATGGGTTGCGCCACGCCTGAAGGCGCCACCGGCTCCAACATCGCGCGTCAGATCGCCCTGCGCGCCGGCCTGCCGGTCACCACCTCGGGCATGACCATCAACCGCTTCTGCTCGTCGGGCCTGCAGACCATCGCCACCGCCGCCCAGCGCATCATCGCGGGCGAGGGCGACGTGTACGTGGCCGGCGGCGTCGAGAGCATCTCGTGCGTGCAGAACGAAGCCAACACGCACATGCTGGCCGACCCGTGGCTCGTGAAGCACAAGCCCGAGATCTACTGGAACATGCTGCAGACCGCCGAGCAGGTCGCCAAGCGCTACAACATCGGCCGCGACGCCATGGACGAGTACGGCGCGCAGAGCCAGCAGCGCGCCACCGCCGCGCTCGAAGCCGGCCTCTTCAAGGCTGAAATCGCCCCCATCACCGTGCTGGCCGGCGTGGCCGACCCCGTGATGGGCCTGCGCACCAAGGAAGTCACGATCGAGAACGACGAAGGCATCCGCCCCGGCACCACCAAGGAAGGCATCAGCGGCATCCGCTCGGCCATGCCCGGTGGCCTGATCTCGGCCGGCAACGCCAGCCAGTTCTCCGACGGCGGCGGCGCCTGCGTGGTGGTCGACGAGAAGTACGCACAACAGAAGGGCCTGAAGCCCCTGGGCCGCTTCCTCGGCTTCGCCGTGGCCGGCTGCGAGCCCGACGAAATGGGCATCGGCCCGGTCTTCGCCATTCCCAAGGTGCTCAAGCGCCTGGGCCTCACGGTCAACGACATCGACCTGTGGGAGCTGAACGAAGCCTTCGCCGTGCAGGTCATCTACTGCCGCGACAAGCTGGGCATTCCGGGCGACCGCCTGAACGTCAACGGCGGCGCCATCGCCGTGGGCCACCCTTACGGCGTGAGCGGCCAGCGTCTCACGGGCCACGCGCTCATCGAGGGCAAGCGCCGCGGCGCCAAGAAGGTCGTGGTCACGATGTGCATTGGCGGCGGCATGGGCGCCGCGGGCGTGTTCGAGGTCCTGTAACCATGTCCGGCTTGGGCAATGACCAGGAGGTCTCGCCCGAAGCCGTCCTGGCCTACGGCCGCAGCGTGCTGGCCGCGCAGCCCTTCAGCGTGCTGATCGGCGCCGAGCTGCACGCACTCGCGCCGGGCCATGCCGAGCTCCAGCTGCCGCTCGGCGCGCAGCTGAAGCAGCAGCACGGTTTCGCCCATGGCGGCATCGTGAGCTACATGGCCGACAACGCGCTGACCTTTGCCGGCGGCAGCGCCTTGCGCGTGCCGGTCGTGACCTCCGAATTCAAGATCAACTACGTGCGGCCCGCCATCGGCCAGCGGCTGATTGCGCGCGCCCGGGCCGTGCACACCGGCAGCTCGCAGGCCGTGTGCACCTGCGAGGTGGTGGCGGTGGCCGACGACGGCACCGAGAAGCTCTGCGCGCTGGCGCAGGGCACCATCGCCAAGCTGCCCGATTCCCCGAAGAAGACTTCGTCGCCCGCGAAGTCGTAGCCTGAAGAAGACATCACCATGAGCCTGCGTCCCACCCTCGACTTTCTGCTCTACGACTGGCTCGACGCCGAGAAGCTCAACCAGAGCGAGCGTTTTGCCGACCACTCGCGCGAAACCTTCGACGCCGTGCTCGACACCTGCGAGCGCATCGCGCGCGAAAAGTACGCGCCGTTCAACCGCACCGTCGACATGCAGGAGCCGCATTTCGACGGCGAGAAGGTCATCCTGCCGCAGGCCACGCACGATGCGCACAAGGCCTTCGTCGAGTCCGGCATGCTGAGCGCCGCACAGGACTACGACATTGGCGGCATGCAGCTGCCCTACACGGTGCAGGCCGCGGCCAACAGCTTCTTCGCGATGGCCTCGGTGAGCATCGGCTCGAACATGCTCACCAGCGGCAACGCCAACCTGCTCATGGTGCACGGCACCGAGAAGCAGAAAGAGGTGTTCGCCAAGAACGAATTTTCGGGCCGCTGGGCCGGCACCATGTGCCTGTCGGAGCCCCAGGCCGGCTCGTCGCTGAGCGACGTGGCCACGCGCGCCGTGCCCGATGGCGCCGACTTCCAGGACGACCCGCTGGGCCCGCGCTACCGCCTCACGGGCAACAAGATGTGGATCTCGGCCGGCGACCACGAGCTGACCGAGAACATCGTGCACATCGTGCTGGCCAAGATTCCCGACGAGAACGGCAAGCTCGTTCCCGGCACGCGCGGCATTTCGCTGTTCATCGTGCCCAAGCGCATGGTGGACACGCAGGGCGAACTCACCGGCGAACGCAACGACGTGGCGCTGGCAGGCCTGAACCACAAGCTCGGCTGGCGCGGCACCACCAACACGCTGCTGAACTTCGGCGAAGGCAAGTACCCGGTCGGCGGCAAGGCCGGCGCGGTGGGCTACCTGGTCGGTGCGCCCGGCAAGGGCCTGCACTGCATGTTCCACATGATGAACGAGGCCCGCATCGGCGTCGGCACCGCCGCCACCATGCTCGGCATGGCCGGCTACTACGCCTCGCTCGACTACGCCAAGAGCCGCCCGCAGGGCCGGCTGGTGAAGAAACCCGAAGCCGCCGGCGCGGCCGTGGCCAAGGACTCGGCCGCGCCGCAGGTGCGCATCATCGAGCACGCCGACGTGCGCCGCATGCTGCTCGCGCAGAAGGCGTACTGCGAGGGCGCATTGGCGCTGGAGCTGTACTGCGCCCGCCTGGTCGACACGCAGAAGACCGGCGATGCCGCGCAGGCCGACGACGCCCGCCTGCTGCTGGAGGTGCTCACGCCCATCGCCAAGAGCTGGCCCAGCGAGTGGTGCCTGGAGGCGAATTCGCTGGCGATCCAGGTGCACGGCGGCTACGGCTACACGCGCGACTTTCCGGTGGAGCAGTACTGGCGCGACAACCGCCTGAACATGATCCACGAGGGCACACACGGCATCCAGGCGGCCGACCTGCTGGGCCGCAAGGTGCTGATGGAAAAGGGCCGCGGCCTGCAGCTGCTGGCCGGGCGCGTCACCGAGACCATCGGCCGCGCGGGCAAGGTGCCGGCGCTGGCGCCGCATGCCAAGGCGCTGGGCGCCGCGCTGCAGCGCATCGGCAGCGCCACGGAGGCTGCCTGGTCCACCGGCGACCCGGCCGACGCGCTGGCCAACGCCGTGCCCTACATGCAGGCCTTCGGCCACACGGTGCTGGCCTGGATCTGGCTCGACGTGGCGCTGCGGGCCCTGGAAATCGACGCACAGAAGGCGAGGGCGGTAACAGCTGGCAAGATCGGCGCCACGGACTATTTCTTCCACTACGAGCTGCCGAAAATCGGTGCCTGGCTCCAGGTGGTCGAAACCCGTGACCCGACCTGTACCGCTTTGCCCGAGGACGCTTTCTGACAATGGCCAACGCCGCCCCGAACTCACCCCCGCCCGCCGCCCAACCGCCGAAACCACCCAAGCCGCATGCGCGGCTGGAGAAGTGGATCTGGATCCTGATCTACGGCGGCCTGTTTCTCGTGATCCTGGGGGTGGCCACGGGCCGCACCGAGCCCGCGCTAGGCTGGTCGATGGCCGTGCCCGGCGTCGTGGTCGCCGCGGTGGGCGTCGTGCTCATCTACGTGCGTTCGCGGCTCAAGTAAGAACAAGGCAAGGACCGACCATGCTCAAGCACATCGTGATGTGGAAGTTCAAGGAGCACGCCGAGGGCGCCGACAAGGCGACCAACCTGCTCAAGGCCAAGGCGCTGCTCGATGCCTGCGCGACGCTCTCGCCCGGCACGCACCGTTTCGAGGTGGTCATCGCCCAGCCCGGGCTCGAGGCCACCTACGACCTGATCCTGAACTCGGAATTCACCGACGCCGCCGCGCTGGCGGCCTATGCGGACCATCCCCAGCACGTGGCCCTCAAGCCCTTCATCGGCGCCGTGCGCGAAGCCCGCCAGTGCATGGACTATGAGCTCTGAACCCCACGCGCCCGACGCCACGGCCTCACCGGCCGAGCGGCGGGCGTTCGGCCGTGCGCAGCGCCAGCGCTGTGCGCTTGGCCAGTGGGCGCAGGTGCCCCGGCCCGACGCCACCGACCGCGATCCGCTCGGCTGGCTGAAGGCGTCCAACCGCGGCCGCGTGCCCGAGCTGGTGCCGGTGCGCCACGGCCGCATGCTGGCCAGCCCCTTCACGTTCTACCGCGGCGCCGCCAGCCTGATGGCGAACGACCTCGCCAGGCTGCCGCACAGCGGCATCGCGACGCAGCTGTGCGGCGATGCGCACCTCGCGAACTTCGGCTTCTTTGCCAGCCCCGAGCGCGCGCTGGTCTTCGACATCAACGATTTCGACGAAACCCTGCAAGGGCCCTTCGACTGGGACGTGCGCCGGCTGGCCACCTCGTTCGTGGTGGCCGCGCGCGACCGGGGTTTCAAGCCGCGCATCGGGCGCGAGGCCGTGCAGCAGCTGGCCGAGGCCTACCGCGACCGCATGCGGGCCTTCGCGCGCATGGACACGCTGGAGGCCTGGTACGCGCGGCTCACCTCGCAAACCCTGCTGAAGCTCGGCGCCGAAGACGCGACCGAGCTCGCGGTCATCAAGAAGGCGCGCCGCAGCACCTCGCGCGTGTTCGCCGACAGCGCGACCGAGACGGTCGACGGCCGCCTCATGATCCGCGACCAGCCGCCGTTCGTGTACCACGACGCCCGCGCGACCGCGCGTGAAATCAAGCGCTTCCGCGCCGGGCTGCCGGCCTTCCTGGCGCAGTACCGCGCCAGCCTGCCGCCCGAGCGCCAGCGGCTGTTCGACCGCTACGAGCTGCACGACGTCGCGGTGCTCACGCCCGGCGTCGGCTCGGTCGGCCGGCGCTGCTTCCTGCTGCTGCTCGTGGCCGACCGCGCGCACCCGCTGTTCCTGCAGTGCAAGGAGGCCGGCGAGTCGGTGCTCGAAGCCCCGCTGGGCGCGGCACCTGGCGCAGCGTCGCCAGGCCAGCGCGTGGTGCAGGGCCAGCGGCTGGCCCAGGCCGCCAGCGACGTCTTCCTGGGCTGGGCCCAGGGACCGGGCGGGCGCGGCTTCTACGTGCGGCAGCTGCGCGACATGAAGGCCTCCTACAAGCTCGAGGACTTCAAGCCGGTCGACCTGCTCGAGTTCGCCGAGGCCTGCGGCTACAGCCTGGCCCGCGCGCATGCCAAGGGCGGCGACGCCTGGGCCATCGACGGCTACCTGGGGCGCTCCAGGAGCTTCAACACGGCGCTCGCCGATTTCGCCGAAGGCTATGCCGACGTGAACCAGGCCGACTGGCGCCGGCTGAAAAAAGCCGTGGCCGCCGGCAAGGCCGCCGCGGTCGAGGCGGACGACACCGCGTCCTGACAGCCCGAAGCCACCGCCTCCAGCGCCAACGCAACCCTCTTCTTTCATCATCCACACCGGAGACACCGACATGACGAAGCCCCGCACCACCCAACAGCTGTTCGACCTCACGGGTCAAACGGCGCTCATCACCGGCGGCTCGCGCGGCCTGGGCCTGCAGATGGCCCATGCGCTGGGCGAAGCCGGCGCGAAGATCATGCTGAGCTCGCGCAAGGCCGACGACCTGGAACAGGCCGCCGCCGAGCTGCAGGCTGCCGGCATCGACGCGCGCTGGATCGCCGCCGACTGCTCCAAGGAAGAAGACACCCGCCGCCTGGCCGACGAGACCCTGCAGCGCATGGGCGGCGTCGACATCCTCATCAACAACGCCGGCGCCAGCTGGGGTTCGCCGGCCGAGAGCCACCCGGTCGAAGCCTGGGACAAGGTGATGAACCTCAACGTGCGCGGCTACTTCATCCTGGCGCAGCAGGTTGCCAACGGCTACATGATCCCCAAGAAGCGCGGGCGCATCATCAACATCGCCTCGATCGCCGGCCTGAACGGCAACCCGCCCGGCATGCAGACGCTGGCCTACAACACCTCGAAGACCGCGGTGATCGGCTTCACGAAGACGCTGGCCGCCGAATGGGGCAAGTACAACATCAACGTGAACGCGATCTGCCCGGGCTTCTTCATGACGAAGATGGCAGCCGGCCTGATCAAGACCCTGGGCGAAGAGCACATGGCCGCCTCGGCGCCGCTGGGCCGCCTGGGCGACGACGAAGACCTGAAGGGCCTGACGCTGCTGTACGCGAGCGATGCCGGCAAGCACATCACCGGCCAGTGGGTGGCGGTCGACGGCGGCGTGAGCGTGGTGCTGGGTGCGGCCTGACATGTCCGATTCGCCTGAAAAGTCCAGCGACATCAACATCCGCTCGTACACGAGCCAGATCCCGTTCGCGCGCCACCTCGGCTTCGAACTCACGAAGTTCGAGGACGGCCAGTCCGAGATCATCTACACCGCCAAGCCCGAGCACCTGAACACCTTCGACGTGACGCACGGCGGCGCCTGCATGACGCTGCTCGACATCGCCATGGCGGCCGCTGCGCGCAGCGTGGCGCCCGAGACCGGCGTGGTCACCATCGAGATGAAGACCAGCTTCATGCAACCGTCGGTCGGCCCGCTGCACGCACGCGGCACGCTGCTGCACCGCACCGCGACGCTGGCTTTCACCGAAGCCAAGATCTACGACGAACAGGAGCGCGTGTGCGCCCATGCCACCGGCACCTTCAAGTACGTGAAGCGCCGCCTGCCGACCGGCCCCGCGAGCGCGAACGCGATGCGTCCGCCATCCACCGACTGACATCCCATTCCCCCGGAGACTTTCATGCCCACCAACAAGCAGATCCACCTCGACAACCGCCCCGAGGGCGAAGCCACGGCCAGCAACTTCAAGCTGGTGACTGTCGAGACGCCCGCGCTCGCCGACAACCAGGTGCTGGTGCGCCACCACTACATGAGCCTCGATCCGTACATGCGCGGGCGCATGAACGACGCGAAGAGCTACGCGCAGCCGCAACCCGTGGGCCAGGTGTTCCAGGGCGGCACGGTCGGCGAAGTGGTCGAGAGCAAGCACCCCAAGTACGCCGTGGGCGACAAGGTCGTGGGCTTCGGCGGCTGGCAGGAATACAGCGTGGTCGATGGCTCGCAGCCCGGCGCGCTGAAGAAGGTCGACACCACGCACGTGCCGCTGTCGCACTACCTCGGCGCCGTGGGCATGCCCGGCGTGACGGCCTGGTATGGCCTCGTGAAGATCATCGCGCCCAAGGCCGGTGAAACCGTGGTCATCACCGCCGCCAGCGGCGCCGTGGGCAGCGCCTTCGGTGCGCTGGCCAAGGCGCGCGGCTGCCGCGTGGTCGGCATCGCGGGTGGCCCCGACAAGTGCAAGTACGTGACCGACGAGCTCGGCTTCGACGCCTGCATCGACTACCGCCAGCACCCCGACGTGAAGACCATGAGCGCCGCGCTCAAGGAGGCCTGCCCGAACGGCATCGACGGCTACTTCGAGAACGTCGGCGGCTACATCTTCGACGCCGTGCTGCTGCGCACCAACGCCTTCGCGCGCGTGGCGCTGTGCGGAATGATCGCGGGCTACGACGGCCAGCCGCTGCCGCTGGCGAACCCGGCGCTGATCCTCATCAACCGCCTGAAGATCGAGGGCTTCATCGTCAGCGAGCACATGGAAGTGTGGCCCGAGGCGCTGACCGAACTCGGCACGCTGGTGGGCACCGGCAAGCTCAAGCCGCGCGAGTCGATCGCGCAGGGCATCGAATCCGCCCCTGAAGCCTTCCTGGGTTTGCTCAAGGGCAAGAATTTCGGCAAGCAACTCGTCAAGCTGATCTGATGCACTGAAACGCACGGCAAGGAGGCCGGACATGGACATGACGCACGAGGTCTTCAACCAGCCCACGCCGCTGGTCGACTACAACCTCTTCGACACCCACCGCCCCCTGCGCGATGCGCTGAAGTTCAACGCGCCCGCGCTGCAGACCACGCAGCTGCACGAGCTGGGCGCCACCCTCGGTTCGGCCGCCATGCAAACGCATGCGCGGCTGGCCAACATCCACACGCCCGAACTCCACACGCACGACCGCTTCGGCCGTCGCATCGACGAGGTGGAGTTCCATCCGAGCTACCACGCGTTGATGACTGCCGCCGTGGGCGCGGGCCTGCACGGCACGCCGTGGACCGGCACATCCGCCTCGCCGCACGTGCTGCGCGCGGCGGGCTTCATGCTCTTCACCGAGCTGGAGCCGTCCATCCTGTGCCCGATCTCGATGACCTACGCCGTCACGCCCGCCTTGCGCGGCAACGCGGGCGTGCATGCCGACTGGGGCCCGAAGCTCGCCAGCCTCTGGTACGACCCCGCGCTCAAGCCGCTGCACGACAAGCCCGGCGTGACCATGGGCATGGGCATGACCGAGAAGCAGGGCGGCTCCGACGTGCGAGCCAACACCACGCAGGCGGTGCGCGACGGCAGCGACGCCTGGGGTGAGCGCTACGCGATCACGGGGCACAAGTGGTTCTTCTCGGCGCCGATGTGCGATGCCTTCCTCATCCTCGCGCAGGCGCCGGCCGGGCTGTCGTGCTTCTTCCTGCCGCGCGTGCTGCCCGATGGTTCGCGCAATGCCATCCACATCCAGCGCCTGAAGGACAAGCTCGGCAACAAGGCCAACGCCAGCTCCGAGGTCGAGTTCCACGGCGCCAGCGCCTGGCTGGTGGGCGAGGAGGGCCGCGGCATTCCGCAGATCCTCGAGATGGGCACGATGACGCGGCTCGACTGCTCGCTCGGCACCAGCGGCCTCATGCGCCAGGCATTGGGCATCGCGCTGAACCACACGGCGCAGCGCCAGGCCTTCGGCAAGCCGCTGGTCGAACAGCCGCTCATGAAGAACGTGCTGGCCGACCTCGCGCTCGAAAGCGAAGCTGCCACCGCCCTGGCGATTCGCCTCGCACGGGCCTTCGACCGCCAAGCCGACGCGCACGAGAACCTGATGGCGCGCCTGCTCACGCCGGTCGCCAAGTTCTGGATCTGCAAGCGCGGCAGCCACTTCGCGCAGGAGGCCATGGAGTGCCTGGGCGGCAACGGCTACGTGGAAGAGGGCGGCGAGGGCATCCTCGCGCGCATCTACCGCGAGATGCCGCTCAACTCCATCTGGGAGGGCGCCGGCAACATCATGGCGCTCGACCTGCTGCGTGGCCTGCGCAAGGGCGACGCCGTGGCCGCGCTGGCGCACGAGCTGGCCCCCGCGCGCGGCCAGCAGGCCGCCCTCGACCGCCTGGCCGACGCCTTGCCCGCACGCATCGAGGCCATGGCCTCCGAGACCGAGGCGCGCCGCCTCGCGCAGGACGTGGCGCTGGCCGTGCAGGCCGCCTTGCTGGTACAGACCGCGCCCGCCGCCGTGGCCGACGCCTTCTGCGCCTCGCGCCTGGGCGGCGACTGGGGCCAGGCCTTCGGTACGCTGGGCGCGGGCACCGATTTCGATTCGATCATCCAGCGGGCGCAGCCGCGCTGAGCCCCGACAAGAACACCTCCACGAAAGACACCATGGCCGACCTCATCCTTCACCACTACACCACCTCGCCGTTCTCGGAAAAGGTGCGCACGATCCTCGGCGCGAAGAAGCTGCCGTGGAAGTCGGTCTTCATTCCGCCGATCATGCCCAAGCCCGATGTGGAAGTGCTCACCGGCGGCTACCGCAAGACGCCGTTCCTGCAGATCGGCGCCGACATGTACTGCGACAGCGCGCTCATCGCCGACGTGCTGGAGCACCTGCAGCCCGAGCCCACGCTCTACCCGCAGCCCGAGAAGGGCATGTCGCGCATCCTCGCGCAGTGGGCCGACACCTCGCTGTTCTGGGCCGCGATGGCCTGGAGCCTGCAGCCCAAGGGCGCTGCCGAGGTGTTCGCCAAGGCGCCGCCCGAAGCCATCAAGGCCTTCGGCGAAGACCGCGGCAAGATGAGCGCCGGCAACATGACGCGCCTGCGCCCGGCCGACGCCACCGGCGCCTACAAGTCGTACCTGCGCCGCCTGTCCGACATGCTCGACGACAAGCCCTTCCTGCTGGGCGAAGTGCCGTGCATCGCCGACTTCTCGGCCTACCACCCGCTGTGGTACACGCGCCGCATCGAGGCGGTGAAGGGCATCCTCGACCTGACGCCCGCGGTGCTCGACTGGATGGACCGCATGGCGGCCATCGGCCACGGCACCTCGTCGAAGTTCTCCAGCGACGAGGCCATTGCCGTCGCCAAGGCCGCCACGCCGCACACGCTGCTGACCGACAGCACCTTCCAGGACGACCACGGCATTGCGCTGGGCAGCGCCGTCACCATCCGCGCCGAGAGCTTCGGCCTCGAAGAGACGGCGGGCACGCTGGTGGCCGCCACGCGCACGCACTACACGCTGGAGCGCAGCAGCGAGCGCACGGGCACGGTGCATGTGCACTTTCCGCGCATCGGGTATGTGTTGAAGAAAGCAGAGGCCTGAAAACGCCCGACGCGGGCGCGGGTCGGGGCACCTTCGTGACTGCGCCGGCGCGCGTTCCGTATTTCAATAGCGGCTTCCGCTTCAACGTCAGAGACAAGGACACCGGCAAATGATCCAGGACTTCAAGGGCAAGACCGCCGTACTCACCGGCGCAGGCTCGGGCTTCGGCCTCGAATGCGCGCGCATCGGCGCCGCCCGCGGCATGAATCTCGTGCTGGTCGACGTGCAGCAGGACGCACTCGACAAGGCCAAGGCAGAAATGGAAGCCTTGGGCGTCCAGGTGCTGGCGCGCAAGGTCGACGTGTCGGATGCGGCCCAGATGGAAGCGCTGGCCGCCGCCGTCAAGGAGCGCTTCGGTGCGCCGCACTTCGTGTTCAACAACGCCGGCGTGGGCGCCGGCGGCCTGGTGTGGGAAAACACCGTGGCCGACTGGGAATGGGTGCTGGGCGTCGACCTGTGGGGCGTGATCCACGGCGTGCGCCTGTTCACGCCCATGATGCTCGAGGCCGCCGCCAAGGACCCGAGCTACCGCGGCCACATCACCAACACCGCCAGCATGGCCGGCCTGCTCACGCCGCCCAACATGGGCATCTACAACGCGGCCAAGGCGGCGGTCGTGAGCCTGACCGAAACCATGTACCAGGACCTGAACCTGGTCACCGACCAGATCGGCGCCAGCCTGCTGTGCCCGTACTTCGTGCCCACCGGCATCACGAGCAGCGAGCGCAACCGTCCGAACGCACCGAAGGACACCGAGCTCACCAAGAGCCAGCTCATCGGCCAGGCCATGAGCAACAAGGCGGTGAGCAGCGGCAAGATCACGGCCGCCGAGGTGGCGCACAAGGTGTTCGAGGCCATCAGCGACAACCAGTTCTACGTGTTCAGCCACCCCAAGGCGCTGGGCAACGTGAAGAGCCGCATGGAGAACATCGTGTCGATCACCAACCCGGCCGACCCGTTCCTGGAGCGCCCCGAGATTGGCCAGAAGCTGCGCGAGCAGCTGCGCTCAGCCTGATCCCTTCCTGAGGCGGCCCCTCGCGGGCCACCTCAGCCGGCCTGCACCGTCGCCTGCAGGTCGCGCACCAATTGCTCGATGCCCGACAGCGCCTCGGCCATCGAGCGCTCCAGCAGGTCGCCCCGGTCTTCCGCATGCTCGACCGCGATGTCGTGCACCTCGCGCAGCCCGACCAGGCCCAGCGCCGCCTTCACGCCCGGCACCAGAAAGTTCAGATGCGCCTGCATGCCGCCGGGCCCGAAGCCGCTGCTGCCGTGCGCGGTGAGCAGCACCGTGCGCCGCGGGCGCTCGGCCAGCAGCGGCACGTAGGGGTCGTCCAGGCTCGGGTCCATGTCGAAGGTCTCGCCGACGCGCACGATGTTGTCGATCCACGCCTTCACGGTGGCCGGGGCGCTGTAGTTGTACATGGGCGTGCCCATGACGATCACGTCGGCGCGGCGCAGCTCGGCAATGAAGGTGTCGCTCTCGGCCAGCACCTCGTGCATCCAGGGCTCGCGCGCTTCGGCGGGCGTGTAGGCGCTGTGGATCCAGTCGCCGGTGACCGCCTGCGGCGGGGCGATGCCGAAGTCGCGGTAGATCACCTCGTCCTGCGGGCGGGCCGCCTGCCAGGTGCTGACGAAGTGGTGGCTCAGGCGGCGCGAATGCGAGCCGTGGACGACGGCGCCCGAACGGCCGGAACGGGGGCTGGCATCGATGTGGAGCAGGGTGGTGGTGGTCATGGCGTGGTCCTCGGTTGGATGAAGGGAATTCAGCTGTCTGCTTGACACGGTTCCCAATCTATCGAAGCATCCGTGGCCGGACAAACGACGAATTTTTCTCTCTGCAGAAAATTAAATTCATCTATTCGACGCCATGGCCCTCCTGCATTCCCTGCCTCCGCTGGCCTCGCTGCGCGCCTTCGAGGCCGCCGCGCGCCATTGCAGCGCCAAGCTCGCGGCGAACGAGCTGTCGGTCACGCCCACGGCCATCAGCCACCAGGTGCGACAGCTCGAAGAGTCGCTGGGCGTGGCGCTGTTCGTGCGCCAGCCGCGCCAGCTCGTGCTGACGCCGCAGGGCCGCGAACTGCAGGCGGTGCTGAGTGATTCGTTCGCAGCCATGGCGCAGGCCGTGGCACGCCTGCGGGCGCCACCGGAGCGCAGCGCCATCACGCTGTCGACCACGCCCGCCGTGGCCGCGCGCTGGCTGCTGCCGCGCGTGGGGGCGCTGCGCGCGGCGCACCCCCGGCTCGACCTGCGCATCCACGCCTCGCACGACGCGGTGCCGCTGGACGGCCTCACGGCCGACGTCGCCATCCGCTACGGCAAGGGCCAGTGGCCGGGCCTCGTAGCCGAGAAGCTGTTCGACACCGTCTTCGCGCCGGCCTGCAGCCCCGCGCTCAAGCTGCGCCGCCCGGCCGACCTCGTGAAGCACACGCTGCTGCATTTCGCCGTGCCGAACAGCAAGACCCAGCCGGGCACCTGGGCCGCGTGGCAGCAGGTGGCCCAGGTGCCCGGCCTGGACGTGACGGCCGGCCCCGTGTTCTCCGATGAGACCCACACCGTCTCGGCCGCGCTGCAGGGGCAGGGCGTGGCGCTGATGGGCCTGGCGCTCATCGCCGACGAACTGCGCGCGGGCAACCTCGTGCAGCCCTTCGGGCCGGTGCTGCAGGGCTCGCCGTTCTACCTGGTGTGCCCGCAGGCGCGGCGCGACGATCCGAACGTGGCGGCGGTGTTCGAGTGGGTGAGGGGGTTGCAGCCGTTGGGCACGGCGACATGAAATTCCCTTTCCTGCTGCCGCTGGCCGCCGTGACATTGCTGTCGATGGCCGGATGCGCCACGACGCCGAAAGATGCCGCGTCGGTGGTCGAGGGCTATCGCCGCTTTCTGGTGGACACCGAAACCCCGTTTCCAGAACGGACCCGGCGGCTGGGGTTGGAACTCGAGGGCGACATGGCGTCGTTGACGCACCGCTTCGCGCGCCTGAAGCCTTTACCGGGGAATGCCATCGGCTTCGCGTCGGTGTCGGTCTTGTACGGTTCACCGCCTCACTATCGAACGAAGATGCTGGCGGAGTTCGACACGTCCGTGGTCTGCATCACGCGCGACGATCTGGCGGCGCTGGGCAAGGTCGGCGAGAACCCTGGGGGCATCATGGTCATGCACGAAATCCGCGATGGACGGATGACCTTGATGCCAACGCGGGTGGGGCCGGGCTATCTGTTCCTGACCACGGCGCCCGAGTCGACCGTGGTTCGTTTGGCGTTCGCTCAGGCCTGTCTGCATCGGATGGAACACGAGGTTCGCCTGACGCTGCGGCGCTGATTTCACTGCAGCCCAGGCGCCGCCGGCGTCTCGAACCCACGCTGCAACAGCAACGCCGACAACCGCGCACAGGTCTGGCGATCCGGCGCACCGAGCACGACCGACACCAGCCGGCGCTGGTCGCGCTGTGCGGTGGCGATCAGGTGCGCGCCCAGGCCCGGCAGCGAGCCGGTCTTCAGGCCGTCCACGCCGGGCACGCGGCCCAGCAGCAGGTTGGTGCTCGGGGCTTCGGCGGGCACGCCGTCGAGCCGGTCCTTGCCGGCCATCTCGAGCAGCGCCGGAAAGTCGCGCAGCACATGGCGCGCCATCGTGAGCATGTCGACCGCGGTGGTGCGCGCCGTGCGCACCAGGCCGGCGGGGCAGGCGAAGTGCGTGTCGTGCATGCCCCAGGCCTGCGCCTGGCGGTTCATCGCCGCGACGAAGCTGTCGAAGTCGCCGCTGTGCCACGACGCCAGCGTGAGCGCCGCCTTGTTGGACGACACGACCAGCGCCGCTTCGAGCAGGCGGTGCACGGGCAGCGGCGGCGCACCGGCCGCATACAGCGCGGCCGACGGATCGTCGCGCGCGGGCAGGGGGTCGACGGGCACCTGCACGGCTTCGGCATGGCGGTCGAGCCGGTCGTCGCGCAGCTTCTGCTCGACCAGCGCGGCGGTGACCAGCTTCGACAGCGAGGCGGGCACAAAGCTGTGTTCTGAAGGCTGATGGGTCAGCAGCCGGTCGTGCGTGAGGTCGTACAGCACCCAGCTCGGCGTGGGCTGCGCGCTCTCCGCCGGCGAACCGGTGCGCCGGATCACGACGGTGGGCGGTTGGGGCATGGGGGGAAGCGCGGGCGGTTTCGGCATTGCCGCGGCAGCAGCCGCTGCTGCCGCGCGTTCGCGCGCGAGGCGCGCCTGTTGTTGCTGCTCTTTTTCCTTTTCTTCTTCCTGCCGCTCGGTCATGTTGCGAACGATCTGCCATAGCCCCGTGCCGTTGGAGCTCTTGAAGAGCACGGTGTCGTCGGTGGCGACCTGTTCGAGCAGCGCGCGCTCCAGCGCCTCCAGCGTGTCGAAGGCCTGCACGGTGGCGCCCTGCGGCAAGGCGGCGGCGAGGCGGTCGTGCAGCCGCGTCATGCACTCGCCCAGCAGGAACACGCGCGCCGGATGGCACTGGACGATGGGCTCGACGAGCGCATCGTGGTGGCGCTGCGTGTCGTCGCCCAGCTCCTTCATGTCGCCGAGCACGAGCAGCTTGCGGCCCTGTTCGCCGGGCTGGTCGGCCAGCGAGGCGAGCGCCGCGGTCATCGACAGCGGGTTCGCGTTGTACGACTCGTCGATGACGCGAAAGCGCCTGTGGCCGAGCGTGAACGACAGCTCCTGGCCGCGCCCCTTCACGGCGGCGAACGAGGCCAGCTGCTCGGGCACGCGCCCGCTGTCGAGCGACAGCGCATGCGCCACGGCGAAGCACACGAGGCTGTTGACGGCCATGTGGCGGCCCTTGGCGCCGAGCGTGTATTCGAAGCGCTGGCCGTCGCTGTGGGGGCGGCTGGCGCGGACGTGGCCGGTGGTCGGGTCGTGCGCGTCGAGCCGGAAGTCGGCCGATGCGGCGCTGCCGTAGGTCAGCACGCGCAGCGCGCGCGCCCGCGCACGCTCCACGAGGTAGTCGAAGTGGTCGGTGTCGGTGCAGATCACGGCCCAGGCACCGGGCTGCATGCCCTCGAAGATGTTGGCCTTGCGGCGCGCGACGTCCATCACGGTTTCGCCTTCGCCCAGGTGCGAGGCGGTGATGTTCGTGAGCACGGCCAGGTCGGGCCGCACGCGCTTGATGTTCTGGTAGTCGACCGCGTTGATCGCGCTGACGGCCACCTCCAGGATCACCAGGTCGGTCTGCGCGGGCGTGTTGGCCAGCATCGACAGCATGCCCACGCGCGAGTTGTAGTTGTCGATGGTCGCGAAGCGCGTGTGCGTGGGCGCGAAGGCGTGGTCGAGCATGTGGCACACCGAGGTCTTGCCCGCGCTGCCCGTGATGCCGATGACCTTGCCCTGGAGTCGCTCGCGCGCGGCAATGCCCAGCTCGACCAGCGCCTGGATCGGGTCGTCGACCAGCAGCACCGGGAAGTCGGGCGCCAGGCCCGGGACGGGCTTGCGCAGCACCGCGCCGGCCAGCGTGGGCTGCATGCGCGCGACCGACTCCGACCAGTCCCAATTGCGCTCGCTCTCGTTGTCGCCGAAGCGCTCGTGGGTCGCGAGGGTCCAGTAGTCGGAGGCGACGAACATCGTGGGCGGCGGCACCAGCGGCGTGTGGCCTTCGCCGCGCGTGAGCGAGCGAATGAACCAGCCCGGTGGTGGGGCCACATGCCAGGCGCCGCCCGTCACGGCTTCGATCTGCGCGGCGTTCCAGGTCTGCCGCGGCTCGCCGGGCTGGTCGGGCGGCAGCGACGCGGGCGCGACGACGCGGTAGCGCGGCACCGGCGGATAGCGCCACATCGGCGCCGGCGAGGCCTTGCCTTCCTGCACGACGAAGTCGAAGAAGCGCGGCATGCGCAGGCGTTCGATGCGCTGGCCGGGGCCGATCAGGCCGGCTTCCATCTGCATGTCGACGTCGTACAGCCGCGTGGCCAGCGGCGGGCGCAGCACGTGGACGTCGCGGTAGACCTTGCCCGGCGTCCACCGGCTGACGGGATGGCGGCCCTGGCAGGGCGCGTGGCCGGTCGACAGGCCCCAGGCCGGCGCGGTGACGCAGGTGGCGGGGCGCGTGCCGATGTCCAGGCGCCAGTCGGTGTCGACGGGCGCGTCGGCCTGCCACCAGGTCTCGACGGTGAGCGGGCCGGGGCCGGTCATCTCGCGCGGGCGCACGCGCGCGCCGAGCAGGCGCAGCGGGCCCAGCGTGAGCGGGTGGGTGAAGCGGACGTCGCGCGGCACGGCATCGAGCACCGCGTCGGCCAGCGGCTGGCGTGCAGCGGTGCGCACGGCCTCGGCCAGGGCCTCGTCGCGCAATGGTGCACTGGCCGGCGACTGCAGCAGCTTCAGGCAGGCCATGGCGTCGGCAAGCGCCTGCGCCGTGCCGCCGAAGAAGCGGCCTTCGGCGGCCGCCGGCTGCGCGAAGAACATCGCGCGCTCGGGCCCCGTGTGGCTGTCGGCGAGGCGCTGCATGCTATGCAGCAGCGCGCGGTGCAGTGCGGCGCGATCGAGCCCGTCGAGCAGCGGCTGCTGGGCGGGGTTGGCGTCGAGCCGCGCGACCAGTTCGGCACCGGCCGCCAGCTGGGCCGGCAGCGCCGCCACGGCGGTGGTCTGTGCCAGCGCGAAGTCGAGCGACGCGTGGAGGTTCTGCAGGCCGAACTGGAAGTGGCGCGGCTCGGGCCGGTAGCGCACGAACGCGCTGGTGGCGCGGCACAGCGCGTGGTCTTGCGCGTTGGCGTAGCTGGCGGCGACGAAGTGCTCGAAGGCTTTTTCGACGGCGCCGAACCAGCGGCGGTTGCCCGTGAGGCCGTACAGACGCAGCAACGCGACGACGGCCTGGTCGTCCTCGCGCGCATCGCCGGGCGCTTCGGCCTTCTCGGCCATCGACGGGTGGTGCAGCGTGTGGGCGAAGCGGCCGGAGATCGGGTCCTGCATGTGCAGCACGGTGCGCGCGAGCTGGTCGAGCAGCGGCAGGTAGCGCCGGTCGCGGCTGAGCTCGGTGTAGCGCACCAGCGCGCCGATGCAGGCGGCGTTGGCGCCCAGCGAGGTGTCGTTGCTGCCGGGCTCCACGAGGCAGGCGACGTGCGTGCCGTTGGGCAGCGCGGCCGGCCGGATCAGTGTGCGCGTCAGCCGCGCGAGCGCGCGGTGGATTGCGGCCTGCCGGGTTTCGGCCTGCGCCGGGTCCCAGGCCTCCAGCAGCGCGCGCACGGCGTGCGCGTGGTCGGCGGCGCGGGGGGCGTCGGCATCGGGCGTGCTCGGTGCGAGCGTGCCGTCTGCTTGCACGCGGGCGGCGAGATGGTCCGCGCCGGCCGCGACGAGGCGGCGCAGCAAGGCCACGTCGATGGGCTGCAGTTCGCGATGGCCGTCGGCGGCGAGGACGTGCACGCCACTGGCGTCCACGTGCACCGCGCGGGTCTGGAAGGCCCACACGGTGGTGTCGTCGTCGGTGGGGGCGTTGAGGAGGCGCCGGCGCTGGCTGTCGACCTGCGGGGCGAGCAGGGCGGACTCGCATCGCGCGTCGAAGGCCAGGCCTTCGGTGGCAGGGAAGTCCAGGCCGTCCTTGAACGTGGCCCAGCGCAGCGGACGCAGGCGGCGGACCCAGTCGACGCGCAGGTCGCGCGGCACGCCCGTGGCCTGCGCCTCGAGCGCCCGCGTGCCTTGTGCCCAGGCGGCTTCGAGGTCCATGCCGCGTCCGGACAGCACCCGTGCCTGCGTCGTGCCGTCGCTCCAGGCGAAGAAGACGAGGCAGTCCTCGAGGCCTTCGGCGGCGGGCGTCTCGTCGGGGTTCGATGCGGAGTGCAGGCCCTGCCAGGCGCTGCCTAGAAGATCGGAGAGACTCACGGCGTTGTGTCCTGTCCTGCCCGACTCGCGGCGGGTGCGGTTACAAATGGCGTTCAGTCTAGCGTTACAGATACATATTCCGCATGAGGCTTTCCATAGCTCCCTCTCTCCTCGAGATCCAGAACCTGCGCTTCGCGTACCCCGACCAGCCTGCGTTGGCCGACCGCTGGTCCGCCGCCATCGGCGAGGGCGTCACGCTGCTGTACGGCGACACCGGCAGCGGCAAGTCGACCTTGCTGCGCGTGCTGGCGGGGCAGCAGCCCGCGTCGGCCGGGCAACTGCGCGCGGCCGGCGTGGCGCTCGACGCCGAGCCCACGGCCTACCGGCGCCAGGTCTTCTTCTGCGAGCCGGCGTCGGAAGCCTTCGACGCGCTCAGCGTGCAGGCCTGCACGGCCTTGCTGGGCGAGGGCGATGCGGGGTTCGACAAGGCCGAGTGGCAGCGCCTCGTCGACGCGTTCTCGCTCGTGCCGCACCTGGAAAAGCAGATGTTCATGCTGTCGACCGGTTCACGCCGCAAGGTCGGGCTGGCCGCCGCACTCGCATCGGGACGGCCCGTGGTGCTGCTGGACGACCCGGTGGGCGCGCTCGACGCGCGTTCGATCCACGGCCTGTGGCAGGCGATCGAGCGGCGCGTTGCGCAGCCGGGGCGGGCGGTGGTCGTGGCGAGCAGCGAGCGCGTCACGGAGGTGCCGCTGGCCGCGTGCATCGAGCTGCCGCTGGGCTGATCAGCGGCCCGGTGTCGCCATCACGTGGTTGTCGTGCGACGTTCCACCGAGCATGAATTGCGTCAGCCCCATCGCCATCAGCCCCTGCTTTTCGTAGAACGCGACGGCGCGCGGGTTCTTCGCGTACACCGCGAGCCACAGGCCGTCGCTGCCCGTGCGTGCGTGCGCGGCGCTGCGGGCTTCGCGCAGCAGCATCGACCCGACGCCGCTGCGCTGGAAGGGTGACTGCACATAGAGCGTGCGCAGCTCGGTGTCGCAGCCCGGCACCAGCGGCTGCGCGGCGCTGAACTGCAGCAGCGCATAGCCCACGAGCTGGTCGCCGACCTGCGCCACGCGCAGCGCGACATGGGGCGACTCCGACCACGCGGCGAACGCGGCCGGCGTGAAGGTCGAGAGCACGTAGCGCCCGAGCACGTCGTTCACGCCGTCGGTGGCGTAGGTGTCGAGCCAGACCTGGATCGCGAGCGCGGCAAGCGTGTGCGCGTCGGCTGCGGTGGCGGGACGAAGGGTGACGGGTGGACGGTTCATGGTGCGGCGCATTCTGCGGCAAACGCCTCACGCCGCCTGCAGCGCTGACCGGAACCGGCTCGGCGGCGCACCGGCCGACTTGCGCATCAGCCGCCGCAGCGCCGTGGCGTCTTCGTAGCCGACCTGTGCCGCGACCTGCTCGATGGTCATGCGGCTGCTCTCGATGAGCAGGCGCGCGCGGTTCAGCCGCACGCTCTGCACCAGCGCCAGCGCCCCCAGGCCGGTGGCGGCGCGCACGCGCCGGGCCAGCGTGCGCTGCGACATCGCGAACTCCTCGGCCAGCGCGGCCACGCTGGGCGGCGTGGGCAGCGCGGCCTCGATGCGCCGCGTGAGTCGCGCGACCAGTTCGTTGCCGTTGGACAGCATCGACGGCACGACGAACGGGGCCTGCGCCTGGCGGCCGTCGATCAGCAGCACCTTGCTCACGGCCTCGGCCAGCGCGGGGCCGAAGCGCGTGCGCAGCAGGTGCAGCATGAGGTCCGACTGCGCAAAGGCCGCGCCCGCGGTGCTCACCGGCCCGTCGGCGCAGACCATGCGGTCGGCATCGACGTGGCAGGCCGGTTCGAGCCGGCGCAGCTCGGGTGCCAGCCACCACGAGGTGGTGACGCGGCGCTGCGCCAGCAGGCCGGCCGCCTGCAGCAGGAACACGGCCGAGCACGAGGCCGCGACCGCACCGCCGCGCGCGGCATGGCGCCGCACCGCATCGATGGCGGCGCGGGCGTGGTCGTCGGTCAGCCGCAGTGCGAGGTCGGCCGGCTTGTCGACACCGAGGCCGGGCACGATCCACGTCGAGCCGTCGGTGCGCGCGCGGCGGGGCATGGCGAGGGTGCCGATCTGCAGGCCGTTGCTCAGCGGCACGCTGCCGCCATCGGGTGACACCACGCGCCAGGTGGGGCGGGGCATCTGGTGGCGCGGCGCGAGCGTGGCGGCTGCCGCCAGCACGTCGAGCGTGACGGCGGTGCTGGTGGCGAAGCTGCCGGGAAGGACGAGGACGGTGAAATCGTGCATGGCAGAAAACGCCCGATAGGCGTCTGAATGGACACTGGCAGTCTAGTGCGTGCTCGGGTGCAATGGGCATCGTCGCAACACCGAAAGTGCTTTCGTGTCCCACATCCTTGCCCTTGTGCCTCACGGCGCTCCCCTGCACGCCCGGAAGGCCTTGCCATGACCGACCCGCTCGACGACTTCACCCGCCGCGAGATCACGCTCGACGGCGCCACCAAGGCGGTCTACGTGGCCGGCACCGGCCCGGCCGTGATCGTGATGACCGAGATGCCCGGCATCAGCCCGCACGTGGCGCGTTTCGCCCGCTGGGTGCGCGAGGCCGGCTTCACGGTCTACATGCCGTCGATGTTCGGCCGCGACGGCGCCGTGCCGGACGCGGAAGAGGGCAAGGCCGTGTTCCAGCGCGCCTGCGTGAGCGCCGAGTTCCGCGCCTTCGCGGGCAACGCCTCGAGCCTGGTGACGCAGTGGCTGCGCGCGCTCGCGCGGCTGGCGCATGCGGAATGCGGCGGGCCGGGCGTGGGCGCCATCGGCATGTGCTTCACCGGCAACTTCGCGCTCACCATGATGCTGGAACCGGCGGTGTTGGCGCCCGTGCTGTCGCAGCCGTCGCTGCCGCTGGACAACCCCGGCGGCATCGAGATCTCGAAGGAAGAGATCGCCCAGGTGCGCCAGCGCCTGGAGCGCGACGACCTGACCGTGATGGCCTACCGCTTCGAGGGCGACCGCTTCTGCCGGGCCCAGCGTTTCGCGGCCTATGCCGACGCGCTGGGCGACCGCTTCGTGGCCCGCGTGCTGCCCGACAGCGCGGCCAACACGCGCGACCTGCCGTCGTTCTTTTCGCAGGTGGTGGCCAGCCCGCACAGCGTGGTGACGGCGCACCTGATCGACGAGGCCGGCCAGCCGACCATTGCGGCGCGCGACGAGATCCTTTCGTTCTTCGCGCGCCGCCTTGGGGTGCAGGATCAGGCCCGTGCCGAGGCGCCGTCGGCCGGCAGCTGACCGGTCTTCTGTGCGCGACGGTCGAGCGCGCGGCTCCACAGCGCGATCGCCAGGCCCACGAGCGTGAGCAGCGCGGCCACCCAGCCCAGGGCACGCAGCCCCGGGCCGTGGTCGATGGTCACGCCGCCGACCCAGGCACCCAGTGCGTTGCCGAGGTTGAAGGCCGCGATGTTCAGGCTCGAGGCGAGGTTCTGGCCCGCGCCCGAAGCCTTCTCGAGCACGCGCAGCTGCATCGGCGCCACGGTGGCGAACGAGGCCACGCCGAGCAGGCCGACGAAGACCACGGCGGTGAACGGCGTGCCGATGGTGAACTGCATTGCGCCGAGCACCACGGCCAGCGCCACCAGCGTGCCGAGCACGGCGGCCATCGGCGCGCGGTCGGCCAGCTTGCCGCCCAGGATGTTGCCGACGGCCAGGCCGCCGCCGAACACCAGCAGGACCGGCGACACGGCCGATTCCGACAGGCCGGTGACCTGCGTCAGCAGCGGCTGGATGTAGGTGTAGACCACGAACACGCCGGCAAAGCCGAGCACCGTCATCGCCAGGCCGAGCAGCACCTGCGGGCGGGCGAGCACGGCGAGCTCTTCGCGCAGCGGTGCCGGCTTGGCTTCGCCCTTCATGCGGGGCACGAAGGCCGCGAGCACCACGAAGGCCAGCACGCCGATCAGGGTCACCGCCCAGAAGGTCGAGCGCCAGCCCAGCTGCAGGCCCAGCCATGCGCCGGCCGGCACGCCCAGCAGCGTGGCGGCGGTGAGGCCGGTGAACATGATCGCGATGGCCGAGGCGCGGCGCTCGGGCGCCACGAGGCCGGTGGCGACCACCGAGCCGACGCCGAAGAAGGTGCCGTGCGCCAGCGAGGTGATGACGCGCGCGGCCATCAGCATTTCGTAGTTGGGCGCGAGCGCACAGGCGAGGTTGCCGAGCGTGAAGATCGCCATCAGCGCGAGCAGCACGGTCTTGCGCGGCAGCTTGCGGGTGGCGATGGTGAGCACGGGCGCGCCGACCGCGACCCCGAGCGCGTAGCCCGAGATCAGCAGGCCGGCGGCCGTGATGGAGACGTGAAGGTCCGTCGACACCTGCAGGAGCAGGCCCATGATGACGAATTCGGTGGTGCCTATTCCGAAGGCACCGGCGGTGAGGGCAAGGAGAGCGATGGGCATGATGCCTGTACTGTGCGGACGATCGGCCTCGATGACTAGAATGCCGCCAGTACATGCACTTGTGAATTCAAGTCACAACCAAGGAAGCCCATGCCGCGCATCGACGTCAACCGCTCCGGCGAAATGGAGGCCTTCGTGCAGGTGGTGGAGGCGGGCGGTTTCTCGGCGGCGGCGCGGCTGCTGGACATGACGCCCTCGGCCGTCAGCAAGCTGGTGGCGCGGCTCGAGCTGCGCCTGGGCATCCAGCTGGTGCACCGTTCCACGCGCAAGCTGCAGCTCACGCCCGAGGGGCTGCATTTCTACGAGCGCAGCACGCGCGTGCTCGCCGACATGGACGAGGCGGAGCGTTGTGCCGCGGCCGGTGCGGCGCCGCGCGGGCGGGTGAGCATCAATGCCAGCGTGTCCTTCGGGCACCACAAGCTGGTGCCGCTGGTGCCGCGCCTGCTCGAGATGCATCCGCAGATCACGCTCGACATTGCGCTGACCGACCGCATCGTCGACCTGATGGACGAGCGCGCCGACATCGCGATCCGCTGGGGCCAGTTGCCGTCGTCCGACCTGGTGGCGCGGCGCCTGGGCGAAACGAGCCAGGCCATCGTGGCCGCGCCAGATTACCTGGCGAAATACGGCACGCCGCGCACGCCGCAGGAGCTGGAGGCGCACAACCGGCTGGGCTGGAGCTACCGGCGCAACACGCCCGACTGGCCGTTGCGTGTCGACGGCCGCATGGTGATGCTGCCGGTGGCGGGGCCGGTGCGCGCGGGCGATGGCGAGACGCTGCGGCAACTGGCGATTGCGGGGGCGGGTGTGGCGCGCTTGTCGCTGTATCACATCCAGCACGACATCGATGCCGGCCGGCTGGTGCCGCTGCTCGAGGAGTTCAACCCGGGCGAGATCGAGCCGATCCACGCGGTGTACATCGGCAAGGCCGGCACGCTGCCCGCGCGGGTGCGGGCGGTGCTCGACTTCCTGGTGGCGTGTTCGGGCGTGGGCGGCGGGCGTTACACGCTCAAGCGCACGGCGCCGATGCCGGGAAACTCGGCTGTCACCTGATCACCGCGGCGGCAGGGCAGCACGCCGACCCACGAGCCGGTGGTGACGACGGTGCCGGCGGGCACGGTCTGGCCGTGGCGCGTGAGGTGTCGCAACCAGATGGGCAGCAGCCAGGCTGGATCGGCCAGCGGATGCGTGCCTTCGCGCACGACCGTTTCTGCGTCGCCGATCTTCGTTTCGCAACGCTGCGAGGCCCAGTCGACGGCGGCGTACGGTTGCCACTCGCCGAGCACGAGTGCGCCGTGGACTTGCGAATCGGCCAGGCGCAACAGGGCGGGTGTGGCGGCCAGGTCTTGCCAGCGGGCATCGACGATTTCGACGGAGACGGCCATGGCGTCGATGAGGGCTGCCGAGTTGTCGTGGTCGAGTGCGGCGGCTTGGGCGGGGGTGACGTCCTGGCCGAGTCGCAATGCAATCTCTGCCTCGATGCCGGGGGTGTGGAATGTGAGGTCGCTGAAGTTGGCGGGACTCTGGCGCACGCCGGACGGGGGCAGCGGGGCGTGCGTGAGCGTGGCGCTGCGGGAGCCGCCGCCGGACTTCCAGGTCTTCGGAACACCGTTGAACCAGCCGAGGGCTGCGGCTACGGCGTCTTGCACTTCGTAGGCTTGCGTTGCGTCTGGCAGGGCGTCAGTCCAGGGCGTTGCGTCGAGCGTGCGGTTGGCCTGGCGTGCGGCGATGAGGGCTTCGGTGAGGGCTTTTTGGTCGGGGGTCATTTTTGGATCTTCTCAGTTTCTCTTGGGTTCGTTCGTTCAGGGCGCGTGCCCAGGCCACCGGGTACTTCCCTCCGCGAATGTCCCCCGCCTTCGGCTCCTCCTTGATTTCGCTGCGG